>CAVZVH010000024.1:0-9696 GCA_963778645.1 uncultured Chloroflexia bacterium | reverse complement strand
ATGTTGTCGAGGTCCCGCTCGAAGCCGAACTCGGGGGTATGCACGCCGACGATCGTCAGGCCGGCGTCCGCGTACTTCGCGGCCCACGCCCGGACATACGGCAGGGTGCGGATCCAGTTGATGCAGGTGTAGGTCCAGAAGTCGACGAAGACGACGCGGCCGCGGAGTCCCTCGGGCGTCAAGGGCTCGGAGTTGAGCCAGCCGGTCGCACCCTCGAACGACGCCAGCCGCCCCTCGACGGGCAACTCGGCCGCGTCTCCGGCCAGGCGGTGGGCGAGCGAGCGGAGGAGGCCGGGTCGAGCGAGCTGTTCCGATATCGTCGCGGCTCCCCGTGCGCCGTCGGTCGGGCTCCGGTCATCGGACATGGCGGACCTGCTCATGACGACCTCACTTCTATCGCAGCGAGCGGAACGCTGCGCGGATCTCCTCGCTGAAGAGCTGCGGCTGCTCCCAGGCGGCGAAATGACCGCCCTTGTCGACTTCGTGGAAATAGATGAGGTTGGGGTATGCCCGCTCCGCCCAGCTGCGTGGCGCCTGATATTGCTCGCCGGGAAAGACCGTCATGGCGACGGGGATGGTGACGCCCTTGGCATCGAAGAAGCCACCCGTGTATTCCCAGTAGAGGCGGGAGGCGGAGACGCCCGTGTTCGTGAGCCAATAGAGCGTGATGTTGTCGAGGATCTCGTCCCGCGTCAGTTCGCCCGTGGCGCTCGTTGTGCGGTCCAGGGCAGCTGCGACGGCCGCCGCCGGCTGGCCGTCGGCATCGTTGTGGTCGAGCAGCCAGGCGGCCAGGCCGACCGGTGAATCCGCGATGCCGTACAAAGTCTGCGGGCGCGTGGCCATCATCCGAGCGTACTCGACCTGCTTGAAGGTTCTGAGCAGCTGCTCATAGGCGCGTCGTTCCTCGGCCGAGAGACCGGCTGGCGGCGGCGCGCCGGCCAGGGCGGCTTCGTTGACGTCCGCGGGGACGGTGGCGGGCATGTTGGTGTGGATGGCAAGCAATCCATCAGGTGCCTGCAGGCCCATCTGGTCGACGACGAATGCACCCCAGTCGCCGCCCTGTGCGACGTAGCGGTCATAGCCGAGGCGCTTCATCAGTTCTGCCCAGGCCCGGGCCATGCGCTCGGGGCCCCAACCCGTGCTCGTCGGCTTGGCCGAGAACCCGTAGCCCGGCATCGATGGGATCACGATATGGAATGCGTCCGCGCTGCTTGCGCCATGTGCCGTGGGATCGGTCAGTCGATCGATGATCTTGAGCTGCTCGATGATCGACCCGGGCCACCCGTGGCTGACGATCAGGGGTAACGCGTCGTCGTGGCGGGAACGAACGTGGATGAAGTGGATGTCGAGGCCATCGATCTCAGTGATGAATTGCGGCAGGGTGTTCAGGTTCGCCTCGCATGTGCGCCAGTCGTAGTCGGTCGCCCAGTAGCGCGCGAGCTTCTGGATCATCGCGAGCGGCACCCCCTGGGATTGATCCGGGACGGTCTCCTTCTCAGGCCAGTTCGTCGCGGCGAGCCGGCGCCGGAGCTCATCGATCGCATGATGCGGGACGTTCACCGTGAACGGCCGGATGATCTCGTTGGCGGCGACGGCCGGTTCTCGTGCGGGAGCGGTGCTAGACATCTCGGTGCCTCCTGATGATGTGCAGTGCTTCGCGTCGTGGCGTCGGCGTCGGCCCCAAGCCCGACGCCGACGCCATCAAGGGTCTCGCTCGTCCACCCACGGACGTGTTCGGAGGTCGACCAGCTCGACGGTCCACGCCTGCAGGCGATCAAGATGTTCGCCGTAGTGCTCGGCGCCGGACTTGCGGACCCACTGCGTGGCCGCCCGCGACGGGTCATGCAACCCGAACAGGGCCTCGAACATCCACGCACGCGATGCCGTTGTCTGCGCCCAGACCAGATCCCAGTCATCGCCTTTGTGGGCGGCGAGGACCTCGGTGTTGTGTCGTTCCACTTCGAAGTCGTGGGCGTCGTACATCCGGGTCGCGATCTTCAGGAGCTCGGATCGAGCCTCGGCATGCCAGTACCCGAGATGCACGATGAGGTCCTTGACGGTCCAGGCGGGGTCCCGGTAGTAGCCAGGAACGATTCGCTCGTCGGGCGTGAGCAGGTCGACGAGTGCCATGATCTCGGACCATCTCGCCGCCTCCAGCTCGAGCTCCGCGGCCATCCTTGGATCCGGATGCAGGTGTCGGCTAGGGGAATCCACGCTCATCTCAGTTCCTCATCGAAATCGCTTGAGGCTCATCTGGCGGCCGCGGTCTGTCGGTGCCCTGAAAGCGACCCTTCTACTTGATCATCCTCGGGCGAGCCTGCTACGAGCAGGACGACCTTGCCCGGCCCGCTGCGCCGACGGGTCGCCCCGTACGCCTCGTGTCCCTCGGCCAGCGCGAGCTCGACCGACACGATCGGTCGGACACGTCCGGCGTCGATCAATCGGCCGATCTCGATCAGTTGCCCGCGGTCGGGCCGCACGACGAACCAGGTCGCTTGTCGCTCGTCGACGGGCTCGCGGTCAGGTGGACGTGGAACCGCGATCGAGACGAGTCGCCCAGTGGGGCGGAGCACGCTCCAGGACCGCTCCCAGGTTTCGCCCCCGACCGTGTCGAACACGAGGTCCAGGTCGGCCACGACATTCTCGAAACGCTGCGACCGGTAGTCGATCACCTCGTCGGCCCCGAGCTCCCGGATCAGCGCCGTGTCGCGTCCAGAGCCGGTCGCCGTAACGTGGGCCCCTCGCCAATGGGCAAGCTGGACCGCGAAGGTGCCCACGCCGCCCGCCCCACCATGGACGAGGACCCGCTGACCGGGCGCGAGCTCGCCGTGGTCGAACAGCGCCTGCCAAGCCGTCAACGCCGAGAGCGGAACAGCTGCGGCCTGGGCGTGAGTCAGGCTGGCCGGCTGGGGGGCCACCTCGGCGGCCTGTGCGGCAACGTACTCCGCATCGGCGCCGTCTCGCCGGACGTCGATGTAGCCGAACACCTCATCGCCGACGGCGAGGCCCGTCGTCGCCGGCCCGACCGTGTCCACGACGCCCGCGACCTCGTGGCCTGGGATGATGGGCGGCGTGCGCGACGTGCCGTCGTGGTCAAGCCAGGCGGTGGGCCAGTCGAGCTCGCCCGGGCTGACACCACTTGCGTGGACACGGACCAGGACGTCACCTGGGCCGAGGGTCGGCAAGGGCGCATCCTCGACGACCAGTCGGGAGGGATCGTGCTTGGCATAGGCGTGCAGGGCGCGCATGGTTTCCATCTCCTACAGGGGCGGGACAGCCGCGCCGTGAGCGGCGGGGCCGGACGACGCGGGGATCCACGGCGTCCGGCCTTCCGCATCGATCGCGTTCGGCGAGCTCAGCGCAGTGAGCTAAACGCAGCACGCACCTCGGCGGAGAAGAGCTCGGGCTCCTCCCAGGCGGCGAAGTGGCCGCCCCTGTCGGCCTCGTTGAAGTAGGCGAGCCCGGGGTAGACCGCCTCGACCCAGCTCCGGGGCGACGCCCAGATCTCGCCGGGGAACGTCGTGAAGCCGACCGGCACGGTGACCGGCGGAGGAGGCTGGCCGCTCGCAAGCGCTGCGGCCAGCGCTCGTGCGTCCTCCCAGTACGACCGGGCCGCCGACGCGGCGGTGCCGGTCAGCCAGTACAGCGTGATGTTGTCGAGGATGCTGTCCCGGGTGAGATTGCCCACGGGCTCGCCGTCGACGAACGCACGGGAGATCTTGTAGTAGCTGTCCGTGTCGTGGTCGAGCAACCAGGCCGCCAGCGCGACGGGTGAATCCAGCAGGGCGTAGCCGATCGTCTGTGGCCGCGTGGCCATCTCGAGGAAGTAGCCGAAGCCGTCCTGCCTGAACGTCGCGAACGCCTCGGCCGCTGCGCGTTCCTGTTCGGATTCCTTGGGCAGGTGATCGCCGATCGCGAGCACGGCCGTGAGCAGGTTCAGGTGGTAGCCGACCAAACCCTCGACCGCCTGGCGGCCCATCAGGTCCGTGACGAGGGCACCCACGTCGCCGCCCTGGGCGACGTAGCGCGTGTAGCCGAGGCGATGCATCAGCTCCGCCCACGCGCGTCCGGTGCGCGCGGCAGTCCCAACCGAGCTCGGTCGGCTCGCCTGGAGAACCCATAGCCGGGCAGAGACGGCAGCACCAGGTGGAATGCGTCCTCGGGGGTGCCGCCGTGCGCGGTCGGGTCGGTCAGCGGGCCGACGGTCTCGAGCAGCTCGATGACCGAGCCGGGCCAGCCATGCGTCATGATCAGCGGCAACGCGTTCTCATGCCGCGACCTGACGTGGATGAAGTGGATCTCGACCCCATCGATCTCGGTCGTGAACTGCGGCAGCGCATTGAGCCGTGCCTCCACACGCCCGAAGTCGTACTGGTTCGCCCAGTAGTCTGCCAGCGCGCGGATCGTCGCCGACTGCACGCCCTGCGAGCGATCCTGGACGAGTTCCTTGGTGGGCAAGCGCGTCGTCGAGATGCGCCGACGCAGATCGTCGATCTGTTGCTCTGGGATGTCGACCTGGAACGAGCGGATCTCGGTCGGGGTCGCGACGGCCATGGTCATGAGGTCCTCCCTGCATGTAGCGGACCATCCAAACGCGTCGCGGTCGAATGGTCCGCTCGGCGATCTCCTGCAGATCTCCTGGGCCCATCGAACCTCACGGGTGGCATCGAGTCGATCAGACGAACGTATCGGGCGATACCTTCGTATCGATCGGCGTTCACCCGTCACCCGATACCAAGGTCTGATCGACGGCGTGGGCCAGGTCGCGCACACTGCCGGCTAGACCCGCACGCACGCGAAGAGGCATGATGGAGACCACGACGCACCCCTCATCGACGTCCACGAGGGTGAACGCGCCGAGGAGGGTCTCGTGGCGAGCGAGCGGAGTCTCGAGTTCATCATCGACACGATGCCGGCGTTGGTCTGGTCGGCTCGACCCGATGGCAGCGCCGACTTCTTCAACCGGCATTACCTGGACTTCATCGGCCTCTCCTCGGATCAGGCGAGTGGTCGCGGCTGGACCGCTGCCGTCCACCCCGAGGACCTGATCAGCTTGGCCGCGACGTGGGAGCAGATCATGGCTTCCGGCGCGCCGGGCGAGGCCGAAGCGCGACTACGTCGCCACGATGGCGACTATCGGTGGTTCCTGTTCCGGACGAGTCCGCTGCGCGATGCCGACGGTGCCATCGTGAAGTGGTATGGCGTCAACACGGACATCGAGGACCGGAAGCGGGCCGAGGTGGAGCTCAGGCGGGCGTACGACAGCTTCGCGGACGCTCAGCGACTGAGCAGGACGGGCAACTTCACCGCCGACATCGCGGTGGACGACCACATCTGGTCCGAGGAGCTCTACCGGATCTTCGAGATCGACCCATCGACCAAGATCTCCGTCCAGATGGTGCGCGACCGCATCCACCCCGACGACCTGGCCGCGTTCGATTCCGACTTCGCGCGGTCGCTGGGAGGCGTCGACTTCGACCAGGTCTTCCGCATCGTCACGGCGAAGGGGAATGTGAAGCACGTCCATGCCGTCGGTCACCTGATCGAGCGCGTCGCCGGCCGTCCGCTGTTCATCGGTGCCATCCAGGACGTGACCGAGCGGATCCTCGCTGAGGAGGCCTTGAATCAGGCCCGTTCGGAACTGGCTCATGTCGCCCGAGTCACGACGGTCAGCGCTCTGACCGCCTCGATCGCGCATGAGATCAATCAGCCGCTCTCGGGCATCATCACGAACGCCAGCACGTGCCTGCGGATGCTGGAAGGCGACCACCCTGACCTCGACGGCGCACGCGAAACCGCGCGGCGCACGATCCGCGATGGGAACCGCGCCGCGGACGTGGTCGCCCAGTTGCGCGACCTCTTCGGCAAGCGGGAGTTCACGCTCGAGACGTTAGACCTCAACGAGGCGACGAAGGAGGTGGTCGCCCTATCGTCGACCGACCTGCGGCGGCAACGCATCGTCATTGAGTCGGAGCTCGCCGCGGACCTACCGACGATCGCCGGCGATCGGATCCAGCTGCAGCAGGTCATCCTGAACCTGCTTCGCAACGCCTCCGAGGCGATGGCGAGCGTCGACGATCGCCCGCGACGATTGCTGCTCTGGACCCGGAGCGAGGACGAGCAGCGTGTCCGCCTGAGCGTGAGCGATGCCGGCGTGGGCGTGGATCCGGCGACCATCGACAAGCTGTTCGACGCCTTCTTCACGACGAAGAGCGGTGGTATGGGGATCGGCCTGTTCGTCAGTCGCTCGATCATCGAGCGACATCAAGGCCGCCTCTGGGCCGAACCGAATGCGGATGGGCCTGGAACCACGTTCGCGTTCTCGATCCCTCGGGCCGCAGCGATGGTTCCGGATGCGTCGCCGGCATCGAGCTTGTCGTGATCGACAAGGTCCCGCTGGTTTCGATCGTCGACGACGACGTTTCGGTTCGCGAGTCGTTGCCGCCATTGCTGCGGCATGTGGGCTATGCGGCGGAAGCGTTCTCATCCGCCGAAGCGTTCCTCGCGTCGAATCGCGTAGACGAGACGAGCTGCCTCCTTCTCGACGTCGCGATGCCCGGAATGTCCGGCCCCGCCCTGCAAGAGGAGCTGGCGCACCGACAGCCGAAGATCCCGATCGTCTACATCACCGGCCAGGGAGATCAAGCCCTGCGGCTGCGCCTCCTGGGGCTCGGGGCCGTCGACTGCTTGTTCAAGCCGTTCAGCGAGGGCGCTCTCCTCGCGGCGCTGGATACCGCCCTTCGGACGAGTTCCGGTTGACCCCATCGGTCGCGCCGCACCCGCCCCTACACTGGGTCGAGCAACCTCCCCACCCGATCGAGGCCATCACGGTGCTTGGCGTCAAGCCGGTCGTCTACGTCGTCGACGACGACGTCTCGGTTCGCGAGTCGTTGGAACTGCTGATCAAGCGCGAGGGTTGGCGGCCGGAGCTGTTCGTGTCGGCGCAGGACTTCTTGACCCAAGCCCGCGAGGTCGTGCCCAGCTGCCTGGTGCTCGACGTGAGCCTCCCGGGCCTCAATGGTCTCGAACTGCAGCAGCAGCTCGCGGACCGCGTGGAGATCCCGATCGTCTTCATCACGGGTCATGGCGACGTGCCGATGTCCGTCCGCGCGATGAAAGCCGGGGCCGTCGAGTTCCTGACCAAACCGTTCGAGGTCGAAGTGCTTCTGGAGGCCGTTCGCGGTGCCATCGAGCGCAGTCGCGGAGCCCTCGAACTCGAAGCAGAGATGCGGCCCCTCAGGGATGACTACGAGTCATTGACCCCGCGCGAACGCGAGGTGATGGGGCTGGTCGTTGCCGGGCTGTTGAACAAGCAGGTCGGCGGCGAGCTCGGCATCAGCGAGATCACCGTGAAAGCACACCGAGGCCAGGTCATGCGCAAGATGAAGGCGGGCTCACTCCCGGACTTGGTGTCCATGGCGGCACGCCTCGGCCTTCAGTCGGGACAACGGACTGACCGCCGATCATCGCGTCTCAGCTAGAGACCATTCGGCCCTCCGCGGAGAGCTCCTGCGATGAGGTGCCTACCCACGCCCAAGGCCAGCATCCCATCGATGGGCTCGCGGCCAGCGCGACGGTCTACCGCCTTCCTACCAGCGTGTGGCGACGCGCTCGTCCGGGTTTCGAACAATCGAGCTGCGGTGTCCTGGAGGGTCGTGAAGTTTCCCGCCGAGCGGACCAGTTCGGAGTTCTAGGAACATCAGGAACCGCTCCCCTTCCCAATGGTCGTTGAGCGCGGTACGGTCGATCCCGGAGTTACTTGAACGAATGGCGTTCACCTGACTCCGTCCGGCATGTTCAACCTGATTGCCCGTCGGATCGACCGAAATCGAGTCCGCGCCACGCTCAAATCGCACCGACGATCGACGAAATCGTCGGGAGTCCTCTGGATCAGGAGATCGAAGGTTCGAATCCTTCCTCGCCAGCCAGACCCCTCTCGTGGCAGCGTGCTCAGACGAGCTCGGGCACATTCGGGCCGATGGCGCGGTCGGGCCAGTGGCCGCGCCGGTCCTTGATCAGCTGCTGCAGCTTGAGGAAGCCGTAGATGAGGCCTTCCGGACGCGGGGGGCAGCCCGGGATGTAGATATCGACCGGCATGATCCGGTCGATGCCCTCGATCGTCGAGTAACTTCGTTTGTAGCGACCCCCGGAACAGGTGCAGTCGCCCAGGGCGATGCACCACTTGGGCTCCGGCATCTGGTCCCACAGTCGGATGAGCGGACCGGCCATCTTCGTCGTGCAGGTGCCGGCCACGATCAGCACGTCGGCCTGGCGCGGGCTGGCCCGGAACGGGAACCAGCCGAAGCGATCCATGTCGTGCTTGCTGGTCGCGGCCGAGATCATCTCGATCGCACAGCAGGCGAGCCCGGACAGCAGCGGCCAGAGGCTGTTCAGCCGGATGAGGTCGAGCACGACATCGGCCTTGGTCGGGATGATCTCCAGCGCGCCCGACCAGCGGGCATCGTCGCGTCGGCCGAGGCCGCTGGCTTCGAACTCGGCCAGGTGGGTGATGTCGCTCTGCTGGCCGCCCCGATAGGCCTCTGGGTCGGCCGCTTGCCAGAGCGTGTTGGGGACGACGATCGGTGCGGCCGCGGCGTCGCGGCGCGCTTGGTCGTTCATCTCGACGCTCTCGATCGATAAGCCCTTGCTCAAACCTGCCCCCTTCTCTAGCGGTCGACCACCGCACTGGTCACCGCATCGATGCTGGCTAGCGCGGCTGCCAGGTCGTCGTCGAGTCCATATCGGCGCGAGACCTCGGCGGGTGATGGGTAGCTGACCTTCGTTTGATACCTGTCTTCCCAGACGACCACTCGCAGGGGTAGGTCGAGCGCGGCCATCGGTGCGGCCTCGATCGCCGGCGTGGAAACCGCAGCGCTGCCGACGATGAACAGCTTCGTCTCCCGCAATGCGAGCCCGACCCTCCTTGCCTCGTCGCTGTGGTCGATCACAGCGAACACCTTCATCCCACGCGCCGCCACGACAGCGGAGAGGCGAGCGACCGTGTCGGCCATCGACCACGGACTCGACTTGGTGACGACGAGGACGTCACCGCCGTCGGCGCGCTGCTTCGACCCGTTCCCTCCGGAACGTTGGTTCGGCATCGCGACTCCTATGTCGGGAGCTAGGCGGCGATGTTCGGGTCGACGGACAAGCATCGTTTGGCGTCAGATCCCAGCTGTCGAACAGACCGCCATCCTTCGCTCTCGGCGGTCCGCCCGTCTTGCGTCAGATGACCCAATTGCATCGCGTCCGGCGACGCTTGCCGGTCACAGGCAGAAGCTCCACACTGCGTTCGGACCGGATGGAGGGTCCGGTCCCCACAGGGGCTCTTTCTTTGATCGAGATCCCTAGCTCCGCAGCGCGACGAACACCCCAGCGACGGTCGCCAGGGCGCGGATCTCGTCGGGCGCGATGCGGAGCTAGATAGCATCCGGTCGTTCCTCAGCACGTCGCGCACATACGGCGGCGCGCTGTGGGTCAGCGGCGATCCCGGTGTGGGCAAGACCGTGCTCCTCAACGCCGCGGCCACCTTCGCGTCGGCCGCCGGGATGCGGATCCTCCGCGCCGCGGGCGTCGAGTTCGAGGCGGGGATCAGCTTCTCCGGCCTCAATCAGCTCCTGCTCCCACTGTTGGACTCGTTACGTCGGCTACCAAAAGTTCAGCGCGATGCCTTGAACGTGGCGCTTGGTCTCGGCG
>CAVZVH010000023.1:0-27308 GCA_963778645.1 uncultured Chloroflexia bacterium | reverse complement strand
CTGGCGCTGGGCCTCCGCGCGGACTGAGTCAGCTACCCGAGCTCATCGACGCCTCATCGAACGGCGACATCAGCTGGAAGTAGTTGTCGTCGGGGTCGGCGAAGGTCGCGATCCACACTTCGGGCGCGCCCTCGAAGTCGTAGGGCTCGCGGATGACGATGGCCCCCGCCGCCTGGAATCGATCGAAGTCGCCCTTGACGTCGTCGCTCTCGATGTTCCAGATGATCCGGCCGGGCGCCGCGTTCTTGCCGTGGACCTGGTCGTGGGCGCCGATCGACACCGAACCCGAGCCCATCACCCAGGTGGTGTAGCCGCCGTCATCGAAGGTGGGCTCGCCGAACAGCTTGCGGTAGTAATCGGCGAGGGCCTTGGGGTCCTCGGACCCGATCAGGATGCCGTTCAAGTTCATGTCGCCTCCTCTTTCGCGACCATTGTCGCTCAGAGGAAACGGCTAAGCCGTCAGCTCATGTAGGCCTGATCCACGTAGCACCAGGTCCAGGCTTCCCCGGGCTCGATCGAGCGCATCACCGGATGCCCGGTCGCATCGAAATGTGCCCGCGCGTGCTGCGATTTCGAGCTATCGCAGCAGCCGACCGATCCGCAGGTCAGGCACATCCGAAGCTTGACCCACTCGCTGTTCGTCGCCGCGCAGCCGGGGCAGGCTACGGCGCTTGCCGCGAATGCCGATGTGTCGGCGAGATGCGCGCAGTGCCGGCGGGTGATGGAGCGTTCGAATGCTAGGCGTCGAGCCTGGCTGATCAGTAGTTCGTGCATGGCGGTCGTCCTCTTGGCGTCGAGCGGGCCACATTTCCGTGAACCCCGCCGCGCTCGTCGCGGTCGACCTGAGGACGCCTCCCCGGCTTGGGTGTTTCGCTCCACCGCGTCGTGTCGGGTCGCCATGCGCTGGGTCGAGCTGAACCGCCGAGGCCACCAAGCTCGATGGCGGGCAGAGAACAGAGTGCCTACCACCGTGGCGGCAGAGAGGCGCTGATCTTGGTCACCATCGCTTTCGCTCGGTTCGGGGAACGCACGGGGAACGACCGCCTCGCAAGATCCAGTGACGAATACACGAATCGTCGAGATCAATCAGGTCATAACGAGGATCGGCCCGTGAGCCTCCGCAAGCGAGTCCTAGTCGCGGTAGCCATCGCTCTCCAGCTCACCCTCCACCTGGGCGTTTTTGGCGCGCTTTCAGCCCCGAGGACTGTGCCAGCGGAGTCGTTGGTCACGTATGCCGGAATCGTCCGACGATCAACCGGTCCGTGGTTCTTCGTGGCCGAGTCGCCGACAGGCCACGTACTGTCGGGATTCACTGGGGTCAAATGCGATTCGAGCACTGGCATCCTGCACGTCCGTTTCCCTATGGGCGTCCCCGGGGGCCTGAAGAACGTCTCATCAGCCTGGGTTCAGCACGACGAAACCATGGCCCGGCGCGGCATCATCGCCGGCCCGAGCATCGGCCACGGTGACATGCGAATCCTGTTCACCCAAATCACGGGAACCGGGCCACACCCGATGTCGTGCAACAACTCGCTCCTCCGGGGCGCCAACGCCAACTTCTGGATCGGCCTTGTCGGGCAGCCATTGCCTTGATCGGGCCTCGGTTCGCGCTCCATTTGTCGGGAGAGCAAATGGGGCAACGCGCCCGAGGCGCGCGCATTCCGAGCCTTCGCAGCCGCGAGGTATCGGTGCGCCCCGATGTAAGGGATCGCGGCCTACGACGTCAGCGCGTATGGGCTGACACTGTAGGGCCGGTGCCCGAGGAGGCCCCTGTGTCAACTCGTCGGAGCCCGCTCCCTTGCGAGGCTTCGGACTATCGAAGCGCGGCAGCGGGGCGAACAGGTGGCGACGCAGGGCCGGTTCCAAGGTACGAGGCGGCGCGCGAAACGAAACGGTGTGCCGAAGGTCGGTGCCGTCGCCCGCATGGATGCACACGTCCTTGGAGGGTTCTCGGTCGCGGTCGACGGCCGGTCCGTCGCGCCACCCGCCTGGGGGCGTATATCGGCCGAGCGGCTCGTGAAGCTTTTGCTCGTGACCCGCGGGCATGCCATGAGCCGCGAGGCAGTCGGCGAGGCCCTGTGGCCTGAGGCAGCGCCGGACCGTCAGGCCACCAATGTCCGGAAGGCATTGCATTTTGCAAGGCGGGCGTTCGATGGCGTGTCTGGCGGCGTACCCATCCTGTCGTCAGAGCGTGATCGCCTGAGCCTGGCCGAAACGGTCGAGCTCGATCTCGATCTCGATCGGCTCCTCGACGCGCTCACGCTCTTCGATGAACGTGGTCGGCAGCCCGCACGAATCCCCGTCGAGGGAGCGATCGCGTCGATTCTCGCTCTTGGCCACGAAGAACTGCTTCCGGCGGACCTGTATGAGGAATGGCTGACGGCGCTTCGCGATCGCCTGACACGGCGCTGGCGTGACGTTGCGCTCGCCGAATGTCGAAGGAAGCTCGAGGCAGGTGATCTGGGGCCGTGCCAGGCTCTCCTTGAACGCATCCTCCTCCAAGATCCTGCAGACGAGGACGCCCACCGTCTCGCGATCGAACTCTTCGGTCGCCAGGGTCGACATCACGCCGCGCGGCGCCAGTTCCTCCACTGTCGTCGCGAGCTCTCGAATCTGGGAGTCGAGCCGTCGCCCGAGACGATCGCGGCACTTGGGGTCGCTGAGGTCGCGCGAGGAGAATCTGGTTCGCTATCGCAGGACGCATCACCTCCGCTCGTTGGACGCCAGGCGGAGTTGGACCGGCTGGAGGCACTCTTCGACCGGGTGACGGCGGGGCGCCAGGCCAGCCTCGTCGTACAAGGTCCCGCCGGTATCGGTAAGAGCCGCCTGCTGGAGGAGGTGGCGGTCTATGCCCGTGCGTCCGAATGGCAGGTCCTCGAAGCGCGCGTAGCAGAGTCGTCGCCGGCCCTATCGTTCGCTCCTGTCGGCACCGCGCTGCGTGGCGTCCTGCAACGCGACACGGTCCAGACATGGCCGGAGCCAGCGGCAAGTGCTGCGGCGACCCTCGTGCCGAGCCTTGGGCTGGATCCCGCGATCCATTTCAAGCAGCCCCGCGCACTTGCAGCCGCCGTGACCGAGCTCGTACGCATGCTTGCCGTACGGCGGGCGACCGTCCTCACGATCGACGATGCCCACTGGCTCCACCCCGGGTCGGCTGACCTACTGCTCACCCTCGCAAGGGAAACGGCGGACGTGCCGCTGCTGCTTTCGGTTGGCGTGCGAACCAACGAGCCGCGCGCGCGATCCACCGAGGGACTCGTCGACGGATTGCATCGGCAGGGCGCCGAGGTCATCGAGCCGCTGCCGCTTCAAAGGAGATACATCCCCGCGCTGGTCGCTCGGCATCTCGGGGGAACCGGCGTCGAGCCATCGCTTGCGGACGTGCTGTTCGCGCAATCTGCCGGCAATCCGCTCTTCTGCCTCGAGGTGGCACGTGACGCCGTCGATCGTGACGTGATCGCGCTAGCCCAAGGGACGTGGCGCGCGACGCGCCCGTTCGAGTCCGCGACGGTCCCGCGGAGCGTTGCTCGACTCGTCCACGCGAGATGCAAGCGCCTGGATCGAACGACCGTCGAGATCCTCACCCTTGCCGCCGAGGCCGGCGAGCACGTCGAGTACCAGCTCCTTGCTCGCGCGGCGACGGCCACCCCAGAGGCTCTGCTTGGGGCACTCGACGAAGCATTGGAGGCGGGACTCCTGCACGAGGTCCAGGGTGGCTACCGGTTCGCCCATCCTCTATTCCGGGCGGCCCTGGCGGCTGAGGTGCGGCGGCCTCGTCGCGCCGCGCTCCTCCTGTCCCTGGCCCGGGCTCTCGCGGGCGACGCCGACCCAACGAAGCCGGAGGAGATCAAGGCGGCGTTGGCGTCAGGTACAGATCCCCTCGCCGTTGGCGAGCGCGCGCTCGCCGCCTACGACGACGGGCTCGAGGACGCCGGTGGCCTCGCCGTCGCTTTCGGGATCGCGGCGGGGATGCGCCAGGCTGCGTTGTTCGATCGGGAGGGCGCGAGGCGAACATTGGAGCGGAGCCTCGCCACATGGCTGAGGCTCCCGGAGATCCATCAGGCCGCGTTCGAGGTGTCGCCGGCTTACCGCACGCTGGGTGATGTCTTGCAGACATTCGGGCTGGATACGGAGGCGGTCGAGGCGTACCGACAGTCGATCGGGACTTCTCGTCGGGCAGAAGACACTGGCGCGGCCTATCACGCGTTGTCGTTTCTGCCATACAGGCACGGGGACTACGAATCCACCCATGGCATCCTGGACGAGGGCATGGCCATGGCCGGAGACGATGAACTGCTTCTGGCCGTGCTGATGATGGAATCCGGCTGGCTCAAGTTCAGGCATCAGCGCCTTCCTGAAGCGCTGGCCCAGCTCGAAGAGGCCGAAAAGGTCATCTCGGCGCGTGGTTCCGAGGTCCTGCGGATGCAGATCCTCGACTGCCTGTGGGGTCCGCTCGAATCACTCGGCCGAGGTGACGAAACGACCCCGGGCCTGCTGGAGGCCCTCGGCATCGCGATACGAGTGCGTGACGCCGTGTGGGAGGGTCGGATCCGTGCGCATATCGGATTTCGTTTGGTTCGGGCAGGAACGCCAGGTAAGGCTCGACCGCATCTTGAGCGGGCACTGAAGATCGCCTCGATGGTCGGAGATGCCTATATGGAAGCAGTGACCACCTGGGCCGCGGCCGAGATGGAATACGGCCTTCGGAACGACCTTGGCGCGGCCGCCCTTCGCGATCGTGAGATCGCGCTCCTCAGAGGCCAGGGTGGAAATCCGCGACATGAGGCGATGGCGCACGTGCATCTCGCCCTCATCCATCGTCGGATCGGTGACCGGCACAGCGACCTCGCGGAGCAGCGGCTAGCTCGAGCGTGCGCACGCGATCCATCGGTGCAGGACCCCGCCTTCGTCGCGCGCGTTGACGAGTACCTCCACAGCGATGTGTGGGTATCGATGTGCCAGTAGAAGCGGTGATCAGGGAACGGTCCAGGAACGGGGCCCGCCCAAAGTGGTGTACGCAGTCACGTGCTGTAGCAACGGGAAGGAGCGGAAATGGATAGCACCGTCACGCGGCGGCAGGGCGACCTCGGACTGCTCGAGGACCAAGTCGCTCGAGCGCTCCTCGACTCACGATGCCTCGCGCGCCTCGCCTATACCTGGCGCGACGGCACGCCTCGCGTCGTACCTATCTGGTTCCACTGGAATGGGCGGGAACTCGTCGTGTCTTCGCCACCGAAGGCGCCCAAGCTCAAGGTGCTCGCGTCCGGGTCGAAGGTCGCGGTCACGATCGACAGTGAGACGCAGCCGTACCACGTGCTAATGATCCGAGGGACCGCGAACGTCCGTATGGTCGACGGGGTCCCAGCCGAATACTCCGCCGCGGCTCGCCGCTACATGGGCGTAGAACCGGGGGACGCCTGGAGCGGCGAGGTCGCGGCTCGTTTTCCGAGGATGGCCCGCATCGCCATCACGCCCGATTGGGTCGGGGTGCTCGACTTCGAGCATAGATTTCCGAGCGCCCTCGCCTGACTCGAAGGTTTGCAGAGAGACGCGCCGGGGCTAGCCGTTGTTCTGCGCTGACTCCGTGCGCCGCAGCAGGATCCCGAGGTACGCCTTCCACGGGCCGACCGCCGCCTCCTGGCTGCCGGCCAGGGCCGAGTAGATCTGGGCGACGTGGTCGAGGTCGTGCACGGCCCACGTCGCGAGGAGCTGGCGCATCGTCACCTTGCCGAGCTCGGGATGGCGACCGACCTTGTCGAGGTCGTCCTCGCCGACGAGCTCGCGCAGCCGGACCAGGTTGGCGCGCCGAAGCTGCTCGAACCGGTCGATCAGCGTGCTGAGCGACATGCCGCGGTCGCGATCGTTGTGGGCGAACCGGTCGAACGGCTCGAAGGACTTCTTCGGCTCCGTGCTCGAGGATCATCTCCGCGCGCGGGATCCAGTCGTCGAGCTCGGCCGAGATCAGGTGGCCGACGACGTCGCGCGGCGTCCAGCCGTCGGTCGTGTCGGGCGTCTCGAGCCAGCTGTCCGGCAGGCCGTCGAGCAGCCCACGGACGACACGTGGCGTGCGCTCGAGCAGCGCGGTCGTGTCGGCGAGGAAGGTGTCGGTCATCGACCGGAGCCTTTCGACGCGGCGGCCTGGAGCTTGCGCCAGCCGCCGGCCCGGTTGTTCGCGATGATCGCCTTGAACATCGCCAGGAGCGCCCGCTCGTTGATCGGCTCGCCCTGGCGGTAGCTGATCTGCCGGCCGGTCTTGTTGTCGTGGCCGGCGGTGATGATGCCCTCCGGGTCGGGCGCGATCGGGTCGTACAGGAAGACGTTGATGTGGTCCTTGGCGGCGAGGAACGCGCAGATGTTGCCGTTCAGGACGAAGTACGGCTGGACCGTGCGCTTGATCGTCTCCTCGACCTCGGGATCGGCCTCGTGCACGAGGTCACGGACCCGGCTGAAGATCTCGCGCTGCCATACGGGCAGGGGAGCCAGGTAGGCGTCGACCCGGGGATCCTTGACGTACGGCGACGCGGCAGTCATCGGGTCGAGCATACGACTACGCCGGCGCTCCAACGCACGTGAATGCCGCAGCGCGAGGCGCAGCGCTCCCATACTGTCGCCATGGTCGGTGTCAGCGTCACCGGTGCAGGCCTCGACCGATAGCCGTCGTGACTTCCGCTAGTGGTCTCGCCGATCAGAGTGCCTCCGGGTCCCTGCGCGCGGTCCTGACGAACGCCGGCCTGCTGCGGATCGTCGCCGGCTGGAGCTGCGGGATCGCGGGTGATACCGCGCTATTGGTTGCGATCCTGATCATCGCCTTCCAGCAGGGCGGACCGCTGGCCGTGGGAGTGTTCGGTGCCGTCCGGATCGCTCCGTCGATCATCGCGGGGCCGCTGCTCGCCGGGCCGGCCAGCCGCCTGCACCCGACACGGCTGCTCCTGAGCGTTCAACTGATCCGGGCGATCGCGGCAGTCGCCGCGGTCGGTGTCATCGTGGCCGGCGGCTCGTTGCCGGCACTGTTCCTCGCGAACGCCGTCGGGGCGACGGCAGGCGCCCTGGTTCGACCCTCCCAGTCCGCGGCTTTGCCATCACTGGCGCGGACGCCAGGCGAGCTGGTCGCCGCCAACGTCGCCTTGTCTACGGGCGAGGGACTGGGCGCCTTTGCCGGTCCACTCCTCGCGGGAATCCTCGTGGCCGTATCCGGTCCACTGGCCGCGGCGGTCGCCGGCACGGTCCTGTTCGGCCTCGCGACGTTGTCGATGGTCGGTCTCGGGTCATCCGCCGACGACGAGGCCGAAGCGGCCGCGGAGCAGCGGGCGCGGGAGGCCCTCGCCGAGAGTCGGGCGGCGGGCGGTCCCCTCGGGGAGGTGACTGATGGCATTCGCGTCGTTCGGCGTCGACCGGGCGCGACCGCGCTGTTCGTCGGCCTCGGGAGCCAAGTCGCGACGCGCGGGCTGATGATCGCGCTGATTCCCGCCGCATCGTTCAACCTTCTTGGGCTTGGCGAGCCGGGGGTCGGAACGTTGAACGCTGCCTGGGGTCTCGGCGGACTGCTCGGTGGCCTGGCGGCGGTCGGCCTCGCGAGTCGGCAGAGGCTAGGCCCCGCCTTTGCGCTATCGCTTGTGCTGTGGGGGCTCCCGTTGGCGGTCATCGGCGCCGTACCACTGCCGGTCGTCGCGTTCGCTGCGATGTTCGCCTCCGGCACAGGTAACGCGACGATCGACATTTCCGGCTTCACCCTGCTGCAACGAACGATCCCGTCGGCCGATCGGATGGTCGCTTTCGTCCTTGTCGAGGCGATCGCCGGACTTGGCATGGCTCTGGGGTCGATCCTCGCTCCGATCCTCCTCGCCGCCGTCGGCGACCGCGGAGCGTTGCTCCTGGCCGGTGCGATCCTGCCGATCGTCTCAGTCGCGACGTGGGGCCGGATCAAGCGCGTCGACGAGGAGGCGGTCGTTCCGACCGAGCAGCTCGCGATCCTGCGTAGTGCGCCGATGTTTGAACGGTTGCCGATGACCGCGCTCGAGCGACTGGCGGAGGGCATGCGGTCGGTCGCGTTCGAGCCCGCCAGCGACATCGTGCGTGAAGGCGAGAGGGGCGACGCCTACCTGATCGTGGGCGCCGGGCGTGTCGAGGTCAGCGTGGCCGGACAGCCGGTCGCCAAGCTCGGACCTGGGCAAGCGTTTGGCGAGATCGCGCTGCTACGCGGCGTACCTCGCACGGCTACCGTTCGAGCGATCGTCCCGACGACGATCTACACGATCGCCTGCAGCGATTTCCACGAGGCGATCTCTGGTCCGACCAGCGCGGCGATCGCCAATCGGGTTGCCACCGAGCACCTCGCTAGGGAGGCTCGCGCGTAGGCGAACGGGTGACCGGGATGCGATCGCGGGGAGCATGGATCGAAGGCTCCTTTCGAGGATCGTGCGAGTGAGCGGCGGACTAGCCCATCCCCGGGGGGATCGTCGGCTCCGCGTGCCAACGTCACCAAGGCGATGGCCGCGCCGACGGCGATGGGCAGCGGTATCCAGATCTCCGGAAGCGCCCAGTTGTAGGAGATGTTGGGATCGCCGAGTGCGGTTAGTCGGCCCGGCCAGTGCTGGACGATGTCGAAGCCAGCCCAGGCGAGGGCGAGGAGCGATGCGACGACCCCGAGCGTTCGCGCCCAGCGCCGCCCGGTCCATAGTCCGCGCGCGCCGACGAGGGTCAGGATGGCAATCAGCCCGTAGGGCCCGACGAGGATCAATGCCAGCGGGCCGTACGGCCCGGACATCGCCTGCAGGTTGAGCGCGAACCAGGCCAGAGCCACGATGCCGACCACGGTCAGCGCGAGTGCCGCGCGACGCCGCATCTTCATGTAACCGGTTCTCCCCTCAGGCTCGACCATTTCTGGCGGCCTTGAACGCTACACCGCGTGGTCGAGGACGCCTGCGTCGAGACACGTTCGATGCTGTCGTGGGCACGTTCAGGTGGACCGACTAGCCTAGGTCAGCTCGTGTAGGCCTGATCCACGTAGCACCACGTCCAGGCTTCGCCGGGCTCGATCGAACGCATCACCGGATGCCCGGTCGCATCGAAGTGTGCGCGGGCATGCTGCGACGACGAGCTATCGCAGCAGCCGACCGATCCGCAGGTCAGGCACATCCGAAGCTTGACCCACTCTTCGTCCTTTGCCTCGCAGCCGGGACAGGCGACGGCGTCTGGCGCGAATGCCGTCGTGTCGGCGAGATGCGAGCAGTCCCGGCGAAGGATGGAGCGTTGGAATGCCAGGCGTCGAGCATGGCTGAGCAAGAATTCGTGCATGTCGATCGTCCTCTGGGCCTCGTGCCGGCCCACCCGTCCTGTGAGCCCGGCCGCGCTCTTCGCGGTCGACTTGACGACGCCTTCCTCGCTTGCGTGTTTCGCGTACCGTCATCGACAGACCATTACGACTGCAGACAGCACGAGGAGGACCGATGCTCAGACGGCTCTTCGGCCGGCAGCCGCCGGATATCGAATCGATGGATGGGCAGGTCATCGCCCAACTTCGGAACGCTGGAGCGGACCTGCGGCTGCCCCGCGACACGGTCCACTACCTCTATTTCCAGACCGAGGACGGAGCCAGCATCGCGGCCGAACAGCTGCAGGCGCATGGATTGACAGCGGTCGTCCAGCCGGCGGCGGCGGGGAGCGATCCGTGGCTCGTCGAAGGCGAACCACGACTTCGTGGTCAAGGCGGAGTCGATCCGCGAGATCCGCCGCGTGGCTGAGGACGCCGCCAAGGCGGGCGGCGGTGACTACGACGGCTGGGAGGCGGTTGCCTCCCCCTAGTGGCGCCGAAGCTACGTCCGCGCGCCGGAGCTGCTCGAACCGGTCCATCAGGGTGCTCAGCGACACGCCCCGGTCGCGCTCCTGGTGTGCGAACCGGTCGAACGGCTCGAACGACTTCTTCGTCCCGTGCTCGAGATCATCTCGGCGCGCGGGATCCAGTCGTCGAGCTCGGCCGAGATGAGATGGCCGACGACGTCACGCGGCGTCCAGCCGTCGGCCGTGTCGGGCGTGTCGAGCCAGCTGGCCGGCAGGCCGTCGAGCAGCCCGCGAACGACCCGTGGCGTGCGCTCGAGCAGCGCGGTCGTGTCGGCGAGGAAGGTGTCGGTCATCGACCGGAGCCCTTCGCCGCCGCCGCCTCGAGCTTGCGCCAGCCGCCGGCCCGGTTGTTGCGCGATGATCGCCGGAACATCGCCAGCAGCGCCCGGTCGTTGATCGGCTCGCCCTGGCGTAGCTGATCTGGCGCCCGGTCGTGTTGCTCGTGGCCGCGCGGTGATGATCCCCTCCGGGTCGGGAGCGATCGGGTCGTACAGGAAGACGTTGACGTGGTCCTTGTCGGCAGGAACGCGCAGATGTTGCCGTTCGAGCACGAAGTACGGCTGCACCGTGCGCTTGATCGTCTCCTGCACCTCGGCGTCGGCCTCATGCACGAGATCGCGGACCCGGCTGAAGATCTCGCGCTGCCAGTCGGGCAGGGGAGCCAGGTAGGCGTCGACGCGGGGATCCTTGATGTACGGCGACGCAGCAGTCATCGGGTCGAGCATACGACTCGGGCGTGAGCCCGTGATCGACCGTGGCCGGTGGCCACTGGTGGACCCTGGGACCTGATTTCACGCGACGGCATCGTCGGTCGCGGCCGCGACGTGTCCCAGGATCCGGCGGATTTCGAGGACCTCAGGGAGTGACCAGATTGACCGCTGTTCGATCGCTTCTAACACCCGGGGAATGTCGACACCGATCGCGCGGATTCGCGCGGTTGCGGTGCCGTCCGCCCGCCGGACCCGAAGCGCCGCAGTAGTTCCTGCCTTCGCCGACGGATACATCAGCAGGGCGGCCGGCACATCGACAAGTTCGTCCACTCGCCTGTGGTAGGCGTAGGCGTAGAAGAAGGCCTGATAGACGTCTGACGGTTCGAGCCGCCTTGCGTCGTAGAGCTTGTACTTCGCATCGACCGGCAGTCGAACTGGCCGACCATGGGTTCGATCGTCCAGAAGGATGTCCGGGATGATCGCCGCGTACGGCCGGTGCGTCAGTTCGTTCTCGACGATCGAGCGGTCGCGACGCTGGGCATGCACGATGATTCCCGTTGGCTCGAGTGCATCCCGCAGCAGACGCGTCACGAAGTCCTCGAAGAGCTGATTCATGTCGAGGAAGAACGCAAACGAGTCGGTGCGTCCCGCTGCGAAAACGTCGTCGAGACCCCTCCGGCCAAGGAACAGCCACGCGATCTCATGCGCCGGTCGGTAGTGCTCGTTTCGCCGGTTGTAGTCGAGGACCGCCCGAGCACTCGCGGGGTCAAGCGCTGATCCATCGCAGGCCTCATCGAGCAGGCTCAGCTGCCGCGAGAGTCGAGAGACGACCTCTGGGTCCGAACACATCCGTCGGGCAACAGCGGTCGCCGCTGCGAGGATCTGGTTCTCCAGGATGTTCGTCTCGTGCTCGTCATAGGAACACTCGAGCTGTTCGACGCGGCCGAATCGCTCGCGTACCTGATCCATCAGCCGCAGGCGACCACGAAGGAAGGGCATCGTCTCGTCGTGGCGCACGTAGTCGGCGAGAAGGCCCGCCCTGGCAAGCCGTTCGGTGTGATCCGCGAGGAGCCAGCCAAGAAGATCAACGAGGTTCGCGCCTTCGGTGTGGAGGGTCCGCAGGGCCTCGTAGCGAGCGAGCGCTGGCAGTCCGCTGGCGTAGTCGAGCATCCGCAGGACCCCAAGGTCCCCGCCCGCGTACTTGGGGACGACGCGGACCTCCACGTCACGCAGTCGGACAACGCCGATCCACGATGTCGCAGAGAGCCGGAGACCGCCTGCGATCCTCTCCACGTCGAGCCGATCATCGGCGCCAAGGCGGTCGACCAGGGACTGCTCGGATGGATCCAGCTCGACGCCCTCGACGAACTTCCCCCGCTCCCACTCGGTGAGCGTGACGACTTGGCGGGACTCCTCGGTCATCCGACCTCCGCGACATCCGTGTCCTTCGTCGCGCCGTATTCGACGGCGAGCGCAGACACGAGCGCTTCGGGCGTGTAGCCGGCGACCGTGACTCGCTGGAGTTCCGTGTCGATCAGGTCGGGCCCCAGGTACTCACCAAGTTCACGAAAGTCGTCGTAGGCGTACTCCTGAAGCAAGGGAAGGATCTCGCGACGGAACCGCGCCGAGAACTGCTCGGCCGACGTGATGGGATTGCCGCCCTCGAGTAGGAAGGAATGCCCGACTTGCTTCTCGCGGCCATGACGTTTCGTGATCCGGAGATTCAGTTCGTCGAGGAATCGCGCAAGCTCGAGGTCACCGATCCGCACATCGCCGAGCGTGGTCGAGTCCGGCATCAGCTCGATGAATGAGAACCGGCGACGCAGGGCCGCATCGAGAAGTCGTATCGACCGATCGGCCGTGTTCATCGTGCCGACGAGATAGACGTTGGGTGGCACGGAGAAGGGATCTCCGCTCTGCGGAAGTACGGCCGACTGATCCCGCTTGTCCCGTTCGATCAGCGTGATCAGCTCTCCGAAGATCTTCGCGATGTTGCCTCGGTTGATCTCGTCAATGAGCAGCAGGTACGGTCGGTGTTCCGGGTCGGTCCGAGCCACTTGGCACACCCGCTTGAAGACGCCTGGCGTCAGGTCGAGGCTGAGCTGCCCGGTCGTCGTCGGTACCGGCCGAAATCCTTCGACGAAGTCCTCGTAGCCATAGGTCGGGTGGAATGTGACTCTGGTGAGCGGTCCCATACCCTCGGCCGGGTCGTCAGCCTCGAGATCCGACAGCGACGTATCCCTCTCCGCAAGACGAGCGAGGACGAGGTCCGCCTCCGTGCGCGTCAACCTGAACAGGGTGCCCTGGTTTCGGAACCGTGCCGGCTCGCTTGCCGCGAGGACCGGATCTGCCAAAAGCTCTTCGTACGTCAGCCCGTTCGAAACCCGACGGATCGGCTCGAGCGTTATCTCCCGGCCTGCCGCGGTGTCATGCAGGCCTTGGGCGATACGAGCCAGGGCAACGACATGTTTGTCGGGATTGGCTTGATAGCCGATGACCAGGTCGCCGGGTTGGAGCAGCTCATAGTTGCTCTTGAGGCGCCCGTATCGATAGTCGACGGTTCCGTCTTGGAAGAGTTGCTCCCAACTCCATTGCGTTGGGTTCGCAACGACCCACCAGACCCGCCGCTCACGCTGGGCGCGTGTGAACCGCCTGTCCGCTGCGCGCAGGTGGACGTCATCGGCGAGCACCGTATCGGCGTCACCTCCCCATTCCTTGGTCAGCCACCAGATCGCAAAGCGATAAGCACTCCAGGTCTTTCCGGTACCTGGCGGGCCGTAGAGGATGACCTGCCCGCGATCCTCGAGGGCAGACGCGAGTTCCTCGAAGCGTGGGTCCACCACGGCTCCTTTCACCTTGTCAGGTGGCTTGAGTGCCGCAGGCTCGGCGGCCATTGCCTCGTAGATCGGGAGCAGTAAGTCCAGCTCGCCCGCCAGCTCGTCGATCCCGAGGCCGGCCCACGCGATCGCCGTATCCGGAGGGATGCGACGTCGGACCATGTAGCGACCACCCGGGTCTTCCTGGGTCTCCTTGAAGCCGGCCGCTAGCGCGGCCTCAAGGAGCGCCGGGTCTCCGCGTCGTTCGCGTACTCGTGCGCGCACCGGACCGGCGGCGACCGCCGTTGCCCGCAGGTCCAAGAGGTAAAAGACGTCGATGCCTTCGGCCTGGACTTCGACGTTCAGCTGAGGCCGTGCCGTCGGTTGGGATCCGAACCGCGCCTCGCTGAGCGACCCATTCACCCAAGACCATGACCGACGACTCGGTGGGTAGAGGCCGAGGATCGACGTCCGGAAATCGCGCCCGGTTCGGTCGTGGAGTTCGCGGCGCAGTGCATCTCCGATCTTGCGGAGTTTCGTCTCGATGATTCCGATCTTGACCCGGTCCTGCGGCTGGTCGGTCCGCATCGCTTCGAAGTCGCCGCCGTCCCAGCGGTCGACCCCCATGCCGCTCCATTCCGGCTCCTTGGCGCGGATCCACAGGAGGTTGTGGACCTCCAGCAGATCATCGACCTGGCAGCCGACGGCTCTCAGACCATCCCTGAACGCCGCGAGCATCGAGTTCGTCGCCGCGTACTTGGCGCCCGTCGTGCCGCTGAGATGGAGCGGGTAGTCGAATGACTCCGCCGACAGCTGATAGATCGCCGGCCGGAAGAGGCCGTTCTCGGCAGGAGCCGTCAGGCATAGGAGGATGGCCGCCACCTGGGGCGAAATGCGAGGTACCTCGCGGGCGCGCAGGCGACCGTCCGCGAACAGTTGGACATAGGCTGTCTGTGCGGTGGCCAGAAACCGGTCGAAGCGTTCAGCGATGGGATCGGCGCCGCGAAGGAGCAGCTCGATCTCGGTGGCCACCGCGCCTGGGTCACCCTGCGCCCATCGCTTGAACGTGCTCGCCTGGATGACGGCTGCGGGACCGCTGCCCAGCAGATTCAGAAGCGATTGGAAGGGTGGCCATCGGGCTAGCAGCGCGGCGTCCGCGTCGTCGAGGGCAAGAGCCCCCAGGTCGAGGTGTCCTTCGACGAGGGCCGCCAATTGCGCGACACCATCGGCTTCGAGGGCGTCGCGCGCGGTGAACCTACGAAGGAGTGCCGCCAGGCCGGCCTTGTATTCGACTTCGTCCTGTCGATACCGGTCAGAGAGCCGGTACTCGGCGAACCTGGTCGCCTCGGACTTGAAGCGATCGCTCGGCGCCCAACTCGAATGCTCCTGATCCGCTACCAAGCCGCCTCCCTCAGTGATCGTCAGCCTCTCGTCTTGGCCGGACGATCCTCTCCCAGCCGGTCAATCTCGGGAAGAGCCCGGATCCGGCGCTGCCAGCCCACAAAAGGGCATCGAGGATTTGTACGAGTGACCGGTCCGCGATCTCTCGTGTCCGAAGGTGTTCTTGAATCATGCGAAGTTGCGCCAAGTTGGCCAACCCGACTGCGCGGACTGCTTCGAGCGCGTCCACCCACGTCCGAACGTCGCCAGTAGCGCGTGCGCCGACCTGAGCGAGGACGAGGCTGTCGAGAACCGGAATCAATCGGGGCCGCTTGATGTGAAGTACCTTCGTCACGACGGCGATCCCTAGGCCCGGCCGCCGAATCTCAGCGAACGCGCTTACCAGTTGCTGGCGTACCAATGCCGACTCCCAGTCCGCCGCAGACATGTCGAAGAGGTCCCACCGCGGGTCGACGGCTTGGAGCCAGGTCCAGTCGGATAGTGCGACGACCGCTGCCCAGGTCTTGTGGGGAGTGCGGGCTGCCATTGTGCGGTTCACCGCCGACACGTCGCCATCGACGATGCGATCGCGTCGCTGAGGGTCATTCTGCGTCTCCTCGATCCAAGCGTCGTATGACAGCTGACCGACGGCACTCGGGTCACGGAGGAAGAAGGTCTCGGCGAGCCACTGCGCACCCTCGATGACGAGTGGTGGGCCATCGACGCCTGCGATCAGCGATGGCGACACGGTTACCCGTACCGGCTCCCCACTGAAGGTCACGTCGTTAGTGACTCGCGGGGCGCGCGGACCGAACTTCGTCGCAACAGGTGGTCGATCTGTCGGTCGTCTACGACTAGTTCGCTCGCCAGGGAGGCAATGGCCGCAGGGCTCGACCGACTTCCCGGTCTCCCGCAGCGCCCATGCTTCGATCTCCGTCCGGTCATCGGAGCACGCCTTGCCGTATTGAAACGTCCAGCTCCTCCCGGCGGCCAGCGGGCGGTTCACCGTCCCGCACGAAGCCCGGTGCAGAATGACGTAGGCCGACGTCACATGCGCGTAGGTGTTAAGGACGTACCCCGTCGGGTGGGCCGAAAGCCATTCGACATAGCCCGCGTCGTCCTTCACGAATTGCCGCACTTCGCTCCCCTGAATTGATCCAAGCCCGATGGGTGTTCAGCGTGCTCCACCCAAGACTGCTTGTGCAACCAATTCGTGGGCGGTCGATTCGGTAGTCGGGCGAGTTTCGGGCAGTTGCCGTCGGCCATCCGATGCTGCGTCTGGAGCCCGGGCTCTATCTGCCTCGCTTGACTAGCGACGTTTGAGAAGCGAAAGCCGCCCACGATTCCGATAATCCCAGTCACCTTGCGTCGTTGACGGCGCCGACGCTCGGAACGCACACCGGGCCGGGGTCGGTAGAGTTCGCACGTGCGTCGCATGTAGGCGACCAATCTCGATTGGGGTTACGTGGCGAAACGAACCACCAAGACCGGATCGCCCAGTCGGCCGCTAGAGGCGATCCTATGGGACGCCGCCGACAAGATGCGCGGCAACCTGGAGGCCTCCGAGTACAAGCACGTCGCGCTCGGTCTCGTCTTCCTGAAGTACATCTCGGACGCCTTCGAGCAGCGCCACACCTACCTGCAGACAGCGACCGCCGACCCCGAGAACGAGTACTTCATCCCCGATCCTTCCCGTCGACACCTCGTCTCGGAGTCGCGCGACGAGTACACCTCCGAGACCGTCTTCTGGGTGCCGGAGGAGGCCCGCTGGCCGTTCCTCCAGGCGAAGGCGAAGCAACCGAGATCGGCGTCCTGATCGACGCGGCCATGGACGCAATCGAGCGCGACAACCCGTCGCTGAAGGGCGTCCTGCCCAAGACCTACGCCCGCGCCGACATCGACAAGCGACTCCTGGGCGAACTCGTCGACCTCATCGGCTCGATCGGCTTCACGCAGGTGGACCACGGCTCCGACGACGTGCTCGGCCGGGTCTACGAGTACTTCCTCGGCCAGTTCGCGAAGGCCGAGGGCCAGAAGGCTGGCGCGTTCTACACGCCTCGCTCCGTCGTCCGGCTGCTCGTCGAAATGCTCGAACCGTTCAAGGGTCGCGTCTTCGACCCGTGTTGCGGTTCGGGCGGCATGTTCGTCCAGTCGGCCGAGTTCGTGGCGGCCCACGGCGGCCGACGCTCCGACGTGTCGATCTACGGTCAGGAGTTGACGGCGACGACATGGCGCCTCGGACGGATGAACCTCGCGATCCGAGGCATCGAGGCCAACCTCGGCGATCGTGCCGACGACAGCTTCCACCGCGACCTGCACCCGGACCTGCGCGCCGACTTCATCCTCGCGAACCCGCCGTTCAACCTGGACGACTGGTACAGCGACGCGCTTCGCGATGATCCGCGCTGGAAGTACGGCCTACCGCCCGCCAGCAACGGCAACTTCGCCTGGGTTCAGCATTTCATCCACCACCTCGCGCCTTCGGGCATGGCTGGCTTCGTGCTAGCCAACGGCAGTCTCTCCTCGAAGAGTCGGCGGTGAAGGCGAGATCCGGCGGCGGACTCGTCGAGGCGGACCTCGTCGACTGCATCGTGGCGATGCCCGACAAGCTGTTCCTCAACACCGGCATCCCCGTCTGCCTGTGGTTCGTAGCCAAGGATCGTGCAAACGATGCATTCCGCAGCAGGCGGGGAGAGATCCTCTTCATCGACGCTCGAAAGCTGGGGAAGATGGTGAATAGGACTCTGCGCGTTCTCGACGTCGGCGATGTGTCGCGTGTAGCGAGCACTTACCACGCCTGGCGGGGAGAGCAACCCTCAGAGCCCTACGCAGACATACCCGGCTTCTGTTACTCAGCGACGATCTCCGAGGTCGCTGCTCACGGCTTCGTACTAGTGGCGGGACGCTACGTGGGCGCAGTTGACGTGGAAAACGACGAGCCGATCGATGAGAGGCTCGCACAAAGTCGGTTTCAGCTTCTCGCAGAGCTTGATGAATCAGCCCGACTCCAGAGGGTCATTCGGGAACGGCTTCGAACCTTGCTATCGTGAGTGGATGGACCCGGACCACCCTTGGCTCCCTCGGCAGGTTCAGAGGCGGGAGCGCGTTCCCGCCTAGTTTCCAGGGAGCGACGATTGGCGATGTGCCGTTCATCAAGGTGAGCGACATGACCCTGGGCGAGAACACGACGCGAATCGTCGTGGCGAACAACTGGGTCAGCCAACAAGACCTGTCGCGGTTGAAGGCGCGACCGCTTCCCGCTGGCACGACAGTCTTTGCGAAGATCGGGGAGGCGTTGAAGGCTGAGCGCTTCAGGCTCCTTACGCGACCGACAATCGTCGACAACAACATGATGGGATTTGAACCACATCCTGCGCTTGATCCTGCATTCGGCCGGTACCTTCTACTCGTATCCCGCTTGCCAGATGTCGCCGCAGGATCTGCCCTCCCTTACCTGCGTGCCAGCGACGTAGCGGCAATAGAGGTCGCTGTGCCTTCGCTCGTCGAGCAACGGGCTATCGCAGGCGTGCTCAGTCCCCTCGACGACAAGATCGAGGCCAACGGACGAGCCGTGGCGTTGGCCGGCGGGTACATGCGAGTGCTCACGGAAACCCTGCATCCGCTCCCTGCGACCCGGCTCTCATCACTGGCTACGGTGTCGCGCGAGGTCATCGATCCGCTCACGTTGGACGTCGATGCTGTCGAGCACTACAGCATTCCCGCATTCGACGCGACGGGGATGCCAGATGTCACATTGCCTTCGTCAATCAAGAGCAACAAGTTCGCAATTCGCGGGCCCAGAGTGCTCGTGTCGCTCCTGAACCCGAGACTGCCTCGCATTTGGCATGCCGTCCCAAGGTCTGCGACCGCGCTCGGTTCCACGGAGTTTCTGATTCTTGAAGATCAACGCTCCGACTCTCTGGCGCGTGTCTGGCTGGCCGTGTCAGGCGACTCGTTCATGTCACAGCTGCAGCAGCATGCGACCGGGACTTCCGGCAGTCATCAACGGATTCGACCCGGGGACGCGATGGCGGTGCAGGTGCCGGATACGCGGCTGGCTGACCCAGCAGCCCTTCTGCTGACCGAGGATCTCCTCCGCATGGTCCACCAGTTGCGTGTCGAATTGCGAGCACTGGCCTCACTCCGCAGCATGCTCCTGCCCGAACTGATGTCGGGCCGCCTGCAGGTGCCCGAGGCCGAGGTTGTTACTGAGGCTACGGCGTGAGCGGCATCACTGAAGGGATGGTCGAGGAAGCCTGCTCGGAGTACTTCCGTGCCGTCGGCTATCGGACGCTGTACGGACCCGATCTTGGTCCCGGGGGACTTGCGCCAGGAACGGCCAGCGTGGGACCAGGTTGTCCTCGTCGGTCGACTTCGAGCCGCGATCGCGCGAATCAATCCCGAGCCTCAGCCGTGATGCGGTCGCCGCAGTGGTTGCCACGGTCCTCCGCGCCGAGTCGCAGAACGCGCTCGCCGAGAACCTGCGTCTGCATCGGCTGATGACGCAGGGCGTCTCGGTCGAATACCGCGACGACGCCGGGTGCGATCCGGCACACCCTCGCGTGGTTGGTCGACTTCGACGACCCCGCGAACAACGACTGGCTCGCCGTCAACCAGTTCACGGTCGTCGAGGCCGCAAGAACCGCCGGCCTGACGTCGTCGTCTTCGTCAACGGCCTGCCGCTCGGGCTCCTCGAACTGAAGAACCCGGGCGACGAGAACGCGACGCTGCAAGGGCGCCTGGAACCAGATCCAGACCTACCGCAGCGACATCCCGGCGATCTTCACGCCGAACGCCGTCTGCGTCGTCTCCGACGGCATCGGCGGCGGTGATGGGCTCGTTCTCGGCGGGCTTCGAGCACTACGCGCCGTGGAAGACGATCGACGGCCGAGAGGTCGTCACCGACCTGCCGCCGCTCGAGGTGCTCGTGCGAGGGCGTGTTCGAGCCGGCGCGGTTCCTCGACCTCGTTCGCAACTTCGTCGTCTTCAGCGACGAGCCGACGGGCCTCGTCAAGCGGGTCGCGAAGTACCACCAGTACTGGGCGGTCAACGCCGCGGTCGAGTCGACGATCGAGGCGTCGCGGCCCGACGGCGACCGGCGCGGCGGCGTCGTCTGGCACACCCAGGGCTCCGGCAAGAGCTTCGAGATGCTGCTGCTACGCCGCGAAGATCATGCGCGCGCCGGAGATGGGCAACCCGACGCTCGTCCTCATCACCGACCGCAACGACCTCGACGACCAGCTCTTCGGCGAGGTGTTCGCGCCGGCGCGGATCCTGCCCGAGACAGCCGAAGCAGGCGACGAGTCCGCGCCGACCTGCGCGCGCTGCTCGACCGCGCCTCCGGCGGGATCATCTTCACGACGATCCAGAAGTTCGCGCCCGAGGAGACGGGCGACGTGCACCCCGCTCCTGACCGACCGGCGCAACGTCGTCGTGATCGCCGACGAGGCGCACCGGTCGCAGTACGACTTCCTCGACGGCTTCGCCCGACACCTGCGTGACGCCCTGCCGAACGCGACCTACCTCGGCTTCACCGGCACGCCGATCGAGTCGACGGACCGCAGTCACGCGCCAGGTCTTCGGCGACTACATCGACGTCTACGACCTGACCCGCGCGGTCGAGGACGGCGCCACGGTCCGGATCTTCTACGAGTCGCGCCTCGCCAAGGTCGCGCTGCCCGAGGAGGCACGGGCCGAGCGTCGACGACGAGGCTCGCAGAGATCACCGAGCCCGGAGGTCAGCGAGGCGAAGCGCGAGCGAGCGCAAGATCGCGCTGGGCCCGGCTCGAGGCGATCGTCGGGGCCGAGGAGCGCCTCGACCTCATCGCCGCCGACATCGTCGACCACTGGGAGAAGCGCCGCGACGGCCTGGTCGGCAAGGCGATGATCGTCGCGCATGAGCCGGCGCATCGCCGTCGAGCTCTACGAGCAGATCGTCGCCCTGCGGCCCGACTGGCATGACCCGGATCCCGCCGAGGGCAAGATCAAGGTCGTCATGACCGGCTCGGCGGCCGACCCGCCGGCGTTCCAGCCGCACCTGCATCACAAGCGAGAACGCAGCGACTCATCAAGGCGCGGGCCAAGGACCCCGACGACCCGCTCGAGATCGTGATCGTCCGCGACATGTGGCTGACCGGGCTTCGACGCGCCGTCGATGCACACGATGTACGTCGACAAGCCGATGCAGGGCGCCGGGCTGATGCAGGCGATCGCCCGGGTCAACCGCACCTTCCGGGACAAGCCGGGCGGGCTCATCGTCGACTACATCGGCGTCGCCCAGAACCTGCGGAAGGCGCTCGCCGACTACTCGCCGACCGACCGGGAACAGGCCGGCGTGCCGATCGAGCAGGTCGTCGACGTCATGCTCGAGAAGCACGACGTCATCGTCGGGATCCTGCACGGACTGCCGTGGTCGTCGGATCCGACGCTGCCGCCCGGCGAGCGCCTGGCCAGCTCGCCGGAGCGTCTCGACTTCGTCCTCGCCGACCCCGACCGGAAGGCCCGCTTCCTCGACCAGGTGCTCGCGCCTGCTCAAGGCCTTCGCGCTTGCGGCGCGCGCGACGAGGCGCTGGCGATCCGCGACGACGTCCGCTTCTTCGCCGACGTGCGGGCCGGCGATCCTCAAGCTCGACACGCCAGGGCCCACGGATGCCGGCGGTCGGGCCGGGACGCGAGGCGCTCGACACGGCGATCGAGCAGCTCGTGTCGGCGGCGGTCGCGGCCGACGAGGTCATCGACGTCTACGCCGCGGCCGGGATCGAGACGCCGGACCTGTCGATCCTGTCGGACGAGTTCCTCGACGGGCTCACGAAGTCCGAGCGCCGAACCTCCAGGTCGAACTCCTGCGAGCTCCTCAACGACAAGATCCGCTCGCTGCGCGAATCGAACGTCGTCGAGGCCCGGCGGTTCTCCGACATGCTCGACGAGGCGATCAGCCGATACAAGAACCGGACGCTGACGACGGCCGAGATCATCGCCGAGCTGGTCGAACTCGCCAAGGAGATGCGCGACGCCGGCCGAGCGTGGCGAGAGCCTCGGCCTGCGCGACGACGAGCTCGCCTTCTACGACGCGATCCGCCAGAACGAGTCGGCCGTCCTCGAACTCGGCGACGACACGCTCAAGACGATCGCCCGGGAGCTGGTCAGTCGCCGTCCGGGAGTCGGCGACGATCGACTGGAACCTCAAGGAGACCGTCCGCGCCGCGATGCGTGCGAAGGTCCGACGCCTACTCAACAAGTACGGCTACCCGCCCGACGGCCAGGACCGGGCCATCCAGCTGGTCATCGAGCAGGCCGAGTTGCTTGCGAAAGCAGCATAGGCCCCCGCTCCAATCAGCAAGGGATGCATCATCGGTTCGGCCGAGTCGACATCTGTCAGTACCTGGACGACGCGGACCGTGACGACCTAGGCACCGTGTTCGAAGGGAGAAGGCGAGCCGGAGGTTCGCCTTCTTCGTTTTCGTGGCAACAGCAGACTTGAAGTACCCGCGGCCCGCGCCGACATCTCTGCGGCACGTATTCTTCACACCGTCACGTTGCCGGCGCCCACACACCAGTCGGGCCATGCGATGTGCGTGGACATCGGGGGAGCGACGATGACCTCAGGCGCGCCGGCGGCCCCCGTGACGATCGCCTTGTTCGATGACAATCCCGCGCTCGAGGACTTGCTAGGTTTCGACGCAGTCGTCAAGCCGGTCGTAGCGGCGCTCCAGCATCGAGATCTCGATCCGATCACGATCGGCGTACACGCGCCTTGGGGCGGCGGCAAATCCACGGTGCTCAACCTTGTGGCCGCCGGTGCACCCGACACCTGGATTGTGGTTCGCACGACGCCGTGGGAGTACGAGGACCAGCTCGACGTCAAGGGCACCCTGATTGCTGAGGTCCTGACCGAGATTCAGATACGGGTGAAGGACCAGGAGGCGTTCAAGGACAAGTTCGCGAAGCTCTTCCGGCAGATCAGTTGGTCTCGGGTCGGGCTGGTGGTGGCGAAGGGCGCAATCACGATGCAGTGGGATCCGGAGAAGCTCGTTGATGCCTTCTCGCCCGTCAAGGATGATGGGCCTCGTTCCCTTGCAGCCTTCCGCAAGGCATTCGAGGAGTTGGTCGCCGAGCTGCCGGACGTCACCCGTGTGGTGGTCCTCGTAGACGATCTCGACCGATGTCTCCCCGACGCGGTCATGGCGACCCTCGAGGCCATCAAGCTCTTCCTGTCGGTGAAACGGATGGCCTTCGTGATTGCCGCCGATCAGGACATGGTCCGGGACGCGATCGCTGCCAGCCTGGCCGGCACGGGCCGCAGTGAGGCCTTCGCCGAGCGATACTTGGAGAAGATCATTCAGCTACCCGTTTCAATGCCGCGGTTATCGCCTGTCGAGTCCGAGGCGTACATCGGCCTGCTGCTAACGCAGTCCGAGTACGGCGGCGAGGGCATCAAGGATCTCGTGGCGCATTGTGCCGACCGGCGGCGGAAGAACCTGGCCCCCCTGCTCGATGACCTGGGTGCGCTCACCATCCGCCCGAGCGAGGACAACCTGCGGCTGGCGAAGCAGCTCAATGACGGAATGGCACCCGAGCAGCGCGGCAACCCGCGAGAGATCAAGCGCCGGCTCAACGCGTTTGCCGTTCGCAGCCAAGTCGCAGCCGGGCGTGGCCTGGAGGTCCGACCGGACGTCGTCCTGAAGATGTTCCTGCTCGAAGACCGATGGACCCTGGCCTTCAAGAAGTTGGTGGGTACGGCCTCCGGCGATCGTGCTGAAATGCTCAAGGCGTGGGAAGCATGGGGTCGCGGCGAGGCGGCGGATACCCCCGACGGGGCTAGCGCCGACATGCGCGACTGGGCGGGGTCCGAACCTCGGCTTGCTGACCTTGACCTCGACGCCTACATCACCTTGGCAGGCACTCTGTCGACGGCTTCGCTCGGTTTGGGAATGTCCGATGAACTGCGTCGCCTTGTGCGTCAACTGCTAAGCGACACTGACGCTGTCCGCGAGACTGCAGAGGCCGCGGTCCCCGACGTTACCGCTGACGAGCGCCGCAAGATAGGAGAAGCGCTCCTGGACGAGACTCGGCGGTCCGATCCGGCGAAGTCGTCACTCATCGTACGCGGTCTCTCCACTGCGGCGAAGGCTTCGCCTGATCAGGGTGCAGAACTCGCGCGCGGGATTCGCAGCCGGCTCTGGACATCCATGAACGCCGGCGCCGGGGTCGAACTGGCAAGTGCCGAGGTCGAGGAGTTTGTGGCTCTCGCCCGCGAAGCGGTGGACGACGAGTCCGTTCCTGCAGCGACGCGTACGGCGATCCGGCAAGTCCTCGAGGACAAGTGAGATGGGCACATCCGGCTCCTATGGCGGAAGCGGTAGCAAGCCCTGGGAGACCGCCCGTCAGAGGTTCGAGACGGCCGTCGGTGCTGGTGGCGGCACCGACGCTGCGCCAGCGACCGGTCCTGATGCCGCGGCACCCACTGGGGCCACGACAGATCCCGCCCCACCCGCGGCGGCTGGCGGCTCTGGAGCCATTCCGTCGGTTGCTGCGGCGATAGCCGATGCCCTGTGGCGAGATGACCAACTGCTCAGGCGCCCACGTCTGTTCCCAATTCAACTGCTTCTGCCGCGGATTGGGGGCGGAGATGGTGGCGGCGGTGGAGGTGGTGGCGGCGGTGGCGGCGGCGGTGGCGGCGGCGCGTTCGCGCGGAGCGGCGGCCAAGGCCGCGACGGGGCACGGTCGCGGCGGCAGATCGGCCGGGGCGTGCAGCGGGGCGCCGCCGCGATCGCCGCTGGTTACGCCGTTCGAAGCGGGGACCGTGCCGTTCTCGAGACCTTGCATCTCGATCTCGACGATTTGCGTGGGATGTCGGTCTTCAAGCAGTGCGACACGATCCTTGCCGCGGTCCTCGGCGACGGCACACACCCGGACGATGCTGTGCTTCGAAAGGCATCTGCCGAGCAGGTCAAGGCAATCTTGTCGTCCGAGACACCACCTGAAGGCATCCAAGCCGTGCAGGACTTCGTCGCAAGGTACGTGGTAGACCTCGGGATCCTCGAGATCAAGGCACAGATGCGCACCGGACTATCCGAGACGGCGGTCGTTGCCAAGGAGCGGGAGATCAAGGAGTGGGTGCGGGCACGCGTTCGCTCAATGCGCGACCGGCTGGCTGGTGACGGAAGCCTCTCGATCAGAACCCTTCAGGAAACGGCCGCGCGTGTGGGTCGCGAGGCCCTAGCCATCCTTCGGGCCGGGACACCCGCGTGAGTGACTTCGAGCTTCGGCCGGACTCGAGCCCGGCGCGCCGACCTGAGGCGACCCAGATCCTGTGGCTCGATCCGGCTACCAACCCGCTCGTGCTGCGGAGCGATCTTGACCCGTGGTTGCGGGAGTTTGGGTCGGTGCCCGACCGTGTCGTCGACGTCGTTCGACTAGCCGTTGGCGTCTTCGTGGCGGACCAGTTGGAGGTCCGCGGAGCAGCGTTCTCGCGGACGATCGACTTGCGTGTCCACCTCATCGAGCCTGATGCATGGTCGGGAGGGATGGTCGAGCAACTCGCCGACCTTTTGGCTTCACTTTCGGGGGATCGGTGGACTATCGCGATCCTTGATGACACGACGCAGACCCGCCCAACGCTCGACGCCGACGAGGAAACCCATAACGTCGATCGAGTCGCCCTCCTGAGCGGAGGCCTCGACTCCTTCGCCGGAGCTGTCCTGTCGTCTGCCGAGGCGGAGCGGACCAGATACCTCGGCCACTGGAACCAGTCTCCGGTCAAGCGATCACAGAACGCCATCGGGGATTGGTTCGAGGCCTCCGGACGTCCGCTCGAGTACGACCAGGTCAGGATGGGTGTTGCCGCAGACAAGGTCGAGCAGACGACGAGGACCCGCGCCCTGTTGTTCATGGCCCTCGGCGTGGCTCTGGCCGCGTCGCTCGGGGCCCATCGGCTCGATGTGCCCGAGAACGGCTTTACCAGCATCAATCCGCCGCTCGGACAGGAGCGCGGTGGGGCGCTTACCACGCGATCGACCCATCCGCGAACGCTCGCCGCGTTCAACAGGCTTCTTGAGGCCCTTGGCATCGATGTCTTGGTGAGCAACCCACACGCTGGCCAGACGAAGGGGGAACTTGTGACTGCCGCCGCCGCAGCGTCCCTTGGTGACTTCGCGTCGGCTGCCTCGGCCACATACTCCTGTGCGAAGCCGCCGCAGTTCTTCGCCGGCGCCAATCCGAACGACCATTGCGGAGTATGTGTCGCCTGCATCATCCGCCGCGCAGCGTTCCTCGCAGCCGGCGTCCCCGACGGCACGCGATACGCGTATAGCTACCTCACCGGACCAGGGCGCGACAAGTTTGAACGAGAGCGCCTGCAAGACGCCGAAGCCGTTCGGCGAGCAGTGCTAACGGGATTCGACGATGTCGATCTGCTCGCCATCGGGCCCTTCCCGGACGACTTCGACTTCGAGGCGGCTCTGGACCTTTGCCAGCGCGGGCTCACCGAGATGAGCCTTGTCCGCCTTTGACCAGGACCTGCCGTCCTTAGACTGCCATGCGCACATCGGTCCGGATGTCACGCCCGGCGAGGTGGACGCCCTCGACGGCGCAATCGTGTTCGCAGTTACGAGGTCGCTTGCCGAAGCCGTCTACGCGCTGAAACGCGGTGATCCGCGCCTAGTTTGGGGATGCGGTGTGCACCCGGGAGACGCGAACGCTCTGGACGCCTTCGAGCCAGATCGATTCGGTGAAATCGTGCAGTCGTTCGCTTTGGTCGGAGAGATTGGTCTCCATCGCGGGCGCGGGGACCTAGTTCGTCAACGAGTCGTCCTCATGGAGATCCTCAACGCAATCGCGGCGCAGCCAGTGATCGTGTCCATCCACAGCGCGGCAGCCGTTTCCGAAGTGCTAGACATGCTGGAACGCCAGTCACACCCAGGTACGGTGCTGCACTGGTTCCTCGGTGACGGCGGCGCGATCGCGCGGGCCGCCAAGCTCGGGTACTACTTCTCGGTTTCGGCCGCGATCCCAGACGACCGCCTGGCACTCTATCCGCAGGATCGCGTGCTCCCCGAGACTGACTTCCCATCCGGAGGCCCGGAATCGGGACGCCGCCCTGGGGACACAGCCTCGCTCGAGGGTCGCCTCGCACGGATCTGGCAGGTGAACGAAGTCGAAGTGCGTCACCGCTTGTTTCGCAACCTCCGTACGATTGCGTCGGAGTCGGGTGCGGTCGAACGGTTCCCTGAGCGCCTGCAGGATTTTCTGTTGATGGCGTGACGGCGGACCGACCGCGCTCCTAGTCGTGAGTCGAAGGCGCGAGTGCCAGCGTGGCGGTTAGCGTTGCTTAGCGCCTTTCGCGGGCTACGCCTACATGGCATCGGGCGCCCATTGATGGTCGGGAGTTCACATCGGAACCAGCTATTGGAACGGCTCCAGCGGCCGGTTTCACGCACGGATCGGGGCATACCTGCGGCGCCAGAAGATCTGCAAACCTCTATTCGACGCTTCGACTCGGTCGTATTTGGACAAAAACCGTCGATCGATCCCGGTCTTTCGATCGCGAACGCCTGGAACGCGCCGC
>CAVZVH010000022.1:0-38541 GCA_963778645.1 uncultured Chloroflexia bacterium | reverse complement strand
GTATCACTCTTGTTGCGCTTACCCCCATTACCCACCCTTACCTATCCTTATTAATTAATAAAATAGGTATTAATTTATCATGAATGTCCTAACTGGACTACTCTCACATAAGTAGAACAACTCGGTATGTAGGTAATGTCTACGCCTACCTGCATTGACTATCTGTTTTTATCTCATGGTCCATTATTTTGACTATTCATATATTTTGACTAAATGACCGTGCTTTCTTTGCAATATTCCTTACCTTTATCAGTGAGTTTGAATTTATCTTCAGACGTCATTATTATGTACCCCTTTTCCTTTCAATATCGGTATTTTAATATCGTTGTATCCTTCTTCGGAATATCCTTGTCTTCCTAGACCCCCAATATTCGTAGGTACGATGGACTACCACTTTATACTAAACTCAAAATCGTCATTCTCGGTCCTAATTTTTCACATAATCTTGCTGTATCCCCTTCGTAATCAACCGGGTTAATCTTTTTGTTCGAACTGGTCTCCATAATCCCCTCTCCTTAAAGAACAGTATCTTAACTTTAATACGAGTCACTGGTTCGAGCAACAAAATCCTACGCTTGTATCACTAGTGATAAACAGCGGCTAATTGTCAGTACTCACGATTCATTTCGTTTCTACTTCAATATTGCAACTGAATAGTCAGATTCATCGTCATCATAGTAAATGATTCAGATCAAGTCAATTAACTTCATAAATAAGGCTTTCAGTAAAAAAATAAAAAAGTATAAAAAATAGACCGTATTTCCGTCTGACTATTATTAATCTACCTTAATTTCCTTCCCCTTAGGTTTCGATTTATCTTTCTTGTTAAATGTTATTTCAAGTATTCCATTGTTATATTTTGACTTTGCTGTTGCGAGATCAGCCTCTTCAGGTAGGTCTATAGTTTCATGATATCTCCGTGCTATACCTTCAGCATCTGTGGTTGTCACTTCCAACGTGCTGTCATATGCGTTTATCTTGATATTCTCTTTATTTACTCCTGGCATCTCTACCACTACTTTTATCTCTTTATCTGTGGTAGAAATGTCGACTAGTGGTTCTCTTTCAGAAGATATTAATGGCCTAGTACCAAACATTCCTTTTCCTAATCCACTCCGTCCCTCTCGGAATGGTGATTTGACATTTCCGAACTCTCTTACCTTGGGCCTACCGTCTGGTCCAACGGTCATGGAGTACCCATAAACAAATGGACCATATTCTCGCACTTTTGCTCCCTCTGGCGTTTCGTATTCCCTAACCAAATCTTTAGGAGTGCTTGATTCAAATTGCTTAAATCCTTCTTCGAACTCCCTTTCCATCCGATTTCGCATCTCATCAAAGCTTTTAAATACATCATCAAAACCCGATCTGCCCTGGAAGTATTTCTTAAACCAATCAGAAGGTTCTATATCCCAGAAACTCATTATCTAGTACTTCACCAAGGCTATTTTATCACAAATCATAATTTAAGTGTTACTCACATGCCATGAGTAACGGATTCCGATATTCAAAAGAGAGAACAATATACCGCATATAAGATAGTTAATTACAGTATACGATAGTTTTGTGCATACTTCCTTACTATATCGCTGCTACTTACGATTAGATAACCATATAGCCATTATTATTATAATAAAAAATAAATCTGAAAATTGATAGGACAATCTTGAATTTTGAATGTGGAGCACTAAGTTGAGCTCAAGTTTTATCCTTTGCATTTTCGAAATAAGCCCTATCAGTAAAAATTAAATATAATAAACACTATCTGTTAGTAACGGAAGGATAAGAATATGAAAATTGCAAAAGTTATGCTTGAAATTCCTAAGTTTAGTTTGGATCCACAAAGACATGATATAAAAGAGATTAATCTATCTGAACATTATCGTGATCGAGGTCAGAATATCGTTGATAATGATTAGAGGTGTCGCATCAACTGTATTATCTAATAGTCTGGTAGTATAGATATTCTTGAGGGAAAAAAGTGAGGAAGAGTGCATGAGAAAATAAATGGGAGTGGATTAGAATCATGATAAGAAAGAGGATGGATCGTATCCCTTCATTAGTAGATACTAATGTGCTTTTGGACGTTCTGGGCAATGAAACAAGAAGAAGGATTTTGAACCTGATTTCACATGAACCTATGTATTTTAACCAACTAGCTAAAGAAATACGAACAGGTCAGCAGGCAATCTTACGTCATGTAAAGATATTGGAAGATACCGGTTTGATCGAATCTTATGCTAAGAGAAGCGATTTAGGTGCTCCAGATAGAAAATATTATAGAGTCAATTCCTCTTTCAATCTGAGTATTTCAGTTTCTAACGATAATTTCACAGTAAGAAATGAAGACATTGAAGAATTGAGATATAAAGAGGCAGATGCTCTTTACAAGAAATTCGACGAACTTGATTCTCTCGTTCGTCGTCATGATGACGATAATTTAGACGAATCCTCAAATAGGAATACAAGAAATAATCAACGAAAATCGACAATGTCACTAGATCAGATATTATTAAAGTTGCAACAAAATTTGGAAGATACGGAAGAACAAATATTACATCTAGAGTCTCGTCTTAACGACCTACGAGCATTAAAACAAGCGATAATTAAAAAGATACATGATATAGAGAAAGAAAATTTTGATGATATAGAACGCAGACTTATATGCTCTATAATGGAGGGACCGATGTGTCGAAAAGAAGAGCAATTAACCATTTCAGAGCTGGCTGAAATACTGGATAAGAATGAAAGAACAATAAAAAATGCCCTATCTAGAATTACTGATAAACTAGAAATCGGCAGCAATATTTATGAATTATTCAAGAACTTGACATGAGACATGTCTGTGTCTGAGAATTCGAGCATCATTGACATTAAGGAATCGATAGAGATTGTGTGTTACTCAAATCTACATGTCAATTTACAATAGCTTTCTCTTATCGTAGAGAGATAACATGATATTTAACATCTAATAATATCTAGATACGATATACATTAGAGCTACTTTAATAGAAATGAGTTCTTCGTAATTCGTAAATGAGTTTAGTGATTCGGCCCATAGAGTACAATGATGCAAAAAACTGCGGCAAGATTGGATATCAAGCGCACAAGACCATTTCTTCCGCTCACGGCTATCCTTCCGAGCAGCCTTCTGAGGAATTCGGAATAGGGCTTATCAGAAGTCTGCTTGAAAATCCAAATTCATGGGGCGTTTTAGCAGAGCGACAAGGCAAGACGTTGGGAAGCATATTCCTTCATAAATTTCCACCTTCGCCGGTCGCAGTAATAGGTCCACTGACAGTCCATCCTTCTGCAGAAGGTGGCGGCGTAGGTAGGATGTTGATGGATGCTGCACTTACTCAGGCTTATGAACAGAACTATGACCAGATTAGATTAGTGCAATCACCAAGTCACATTCGTTCCTTCGTATTGTACACAAAATGCGGATTCACCCTTCGTGAGCCTTTATTATTGATGCAAGGACAACCACTAAAAAATATTAATAATACAAGCAGTGCCAATTTTCACCCAGTCCGCAATGACAACGATGTTTCTGTGTGCAACGAGTTATGCAAGTCTGTACACGGATTTTCTAGGGAATTGGAATTGCGTCAGGCGAAAGACCAAGGCGTCGCAACCATGATAGAACAAGATGGTGTCGTTACAGGCTACGCAGCAGGTTTAGGTATACTTGGGCACGCAGTTGCAAAGTCAAATGAGGAGTTGAAGGCACTGATTATTAATGCGTCTGCAATTCTCGGCCCCGGTTTCTTTGTACCTGCTCGGAACCACGAATTGGTAAATTGGTTGTTTAAAAATGCCTTTCAAATTGGTTGGCCTGCAAATCTTATGACTATTGGTCCCTACCAAGACCCCGTGACGCCTTTTCTTCCTTCTTTGGCGTATTAAGTCATGGACAGTTAGAAGTAAATTAATAATCTCCATGAAATTCTCAAATTTGAATTGACTCAACAAGCTGGTAAAAAGAATAAATAACGACGTAAAAAATTATTGGTAGCTGTGTTTATGACACCAAGCAATGTATTAAATAATCTAAATCAAGTAGCGAATGATGTAATGGTAATATATATACCAGAGGTACTTATGACTATCAGAACTTTTTCACAAGAACTTCGCTCAATTTGGGGATGACGAAGTAAAGGAGATAATAAAAACACGCAGGTATAACGTTGGATAGTATATGCCTCTACAATCATTATGAAACAAGAACTGACAAGGAAGTATTTTTGACATAGATGTGAACATAGCGAATATGCGTCATCATACTATCTAATAGGACACGCAGAAATGGAAAAAGAGACGCAAAAGACAGCAACAATAATCATCCAAAGTCAAGAAAATATAGAAGAAGAGGAGTAGGAATTAAAAAGTTATGTAGACATTGTAATAAAGGAAGTTAAAAAAAGGTGATAGATCTACTTTACCGTAGCTCTCTTGGTGCCAATATAGTCATAGGCTCAGTTTCTATTTTTGAGATAATGACAATAATATCATGATAAGGAAAAATAGAGCGACCCAGCCAGTTACCTATGAGGTATTGCTCTAAATATGCTATCAGGAATATGTAGATGAGAATCATACGAGAGAGCCATGATTGAATACTTTGAATAGCGGACTAATTTGAGATACTTTTAACTGTGGAGAGAATCGATGTATCCACTGGACAAGGAAAAGAAAAAAGCATGACAAAATTAATGGAAAGTTGATGCCTTGATCGATACCAAAATTGCGTGGGAAGCCAAATCTTGTATTATCATCACATCGTCGTCAGAAATGGGCTAAGCGCTTCTTATGGAGAACCCTAACGCATAACTCTAACACGGACAATTAAAGTAATCTAATAATCTCGAAATTCTCAAACTGGAATTTATGATTATTGATTAGATAATAGATGAGGATTTGAATCGTCTTTAGAAGAGGAAAATCCACATACCACAGAATTTAGACTAATTATCACATTGTATTAATTCATAAAAAAAGAAAAAAGAGTGTATATTTTGTTTGTCTATTTGTCTGTTTGCCTGCCTATCTTTTTGTCTTGTTATGGTATTGATTTGCTGTACAGCTTACCTTCTAATGCTAGTTTGTACATCTCTGCTACGTACGGGTTCTTGGCTGGTGTTTCCGCTCCAAGTTCAACCAATCGTGCATATACCCTTACTACATATGCTAGAGCGCCCATGAAAGCTACAACAACTCCCATGTTAAACATCCAGTGGTTTGGAACTGAGAATATCTCTTCTACAAACCAAAAGTGCCACATCTCATTGATGCCTATAGTAAACATGGTTGCCAAATATCCAAGAATGGTCATCTTTAGACCAGTATTCATGGAGTTGTTTGGTCCTCTTAGAATAGGTACTTTTCTGTCATACATTGCTACAAATCCCCACCCTAGAGGAAGTGCAATGAAGTGACTATATAGCCACCAATGAGCTGGTGTGAATGCACTATCTCTGATAGCAGTTTGATGTAATGATCCATCTACGAAGTTATCTACTTCTACTGATGCTGCAATTGAACCTAGCATTATAACCATTATGTATATTTTCTTTAGTCTCTGTATCTCTACTTCTTTTGGTATCAGTGCTGGCATCTGTGCCATATTTTATCTTCACTTTAATGAAGCAATAGACCTATATTAAGTTGCGAACATCAAAATCTAATAATTCTATTAAAATCCAATAGCAATAGTAATGATATTTTATAGAATATATATGTAATTACACGTAATTACACGATTTATTATGCATGGATCAGGATAAGCAATAGTGATTAGCATGAGTGATTAGCATAGAATATCGTAGTTGTCATTCTAATGATAGAAATATTCAAAAATGTGCTCGTTTGTTCAAAAGGATTTCAATCAGCTATTAAGATATGAGCAAGCAGGAATTTTGTAAATGCTTTTTCTCCTGTCATATATCAAGTCTGCATTTAACTAATTGTATTTTTCATACGGCTTACTTTTTTGATTAGTCTATCTGCACGATTCATAGTAAATGACATCCCAGGTATTTTGCTGAATTCTTTTAACCTTAGCTTTCTTTTGAGCCTTGTCACATTTCCATCAGTTCCTAGGTAAGCTGATATGACTTACTCTATCATTTATAAATAAATTCGGAGCTAAGCTACTGAGATCGTTTTTTGTCCACTTTGAACGATGGGTTTCATAGACATTGTTAAATGCATCTTCCTGACTGCTTGGTTTTTTGGGCGTTGATATCAAAACCCCACCATTCTTATGTAATATTTTGTGTAATAGATTCTCTCCTTGATGTTTATCAAAATGCTCCAAAACATCAATCAATAAAACCAAGTCGTATCTAGATTCAATTTTATCCAAAACTTCCATTATATCATTAATGTATATGTTATTATACACAAATTTATGTAAAGGAGTAATATAATCTCCAAAAACTTCTACACCATCAATGCGACGCAAAAATTCCGAATAGTTATGTCTCCCATCCCATAACTCCAAATACTCTCTACACAGTACACCATATTTCCCGAAACCTGTTCCAATATCTAAAATGGACATTGGACTTATGTGAATAATTATATCCATTATCTTAGAAATATGATAATGTTGACTCGAAGGCATTTATATATAATAAATGATGAAATCATTATGCTATAAAGATTCATCTTTTATAAAGTATCGCTCCTAGATGTTAGGAGCATGAGTTATGTATTTGATCAAGTATAAATTGACCAATTATCACGAACCGTTGTAATGCAAAAATCCCACTCTGAGATACTCAGCAACCCTTAACCTTAAGTGTGGATTATGTCAATAATACATGATGAAGAAACTATATCAATCTAGATATAATCAAGAATTGCCAATAGTCATTGAATATAATAATCTTCTCAATTATAGCTGCTCTATTGCTCTTGTTTCACCTAAGGAAATTTTAGCAAATAACAAATATAATTTATCAGTACTTGATTGACTTGTATATTAATAGGAGAAGAAAGCTAAAGTAATGGATATATGCTATATTTGTGGTCAAGCAGAGACTATCCCATTCAAATGTAATTACTGTCAAGAATTATTTTGTAATGTTCATAGAAATCCGATTAACCATTCTTGTCCGTTCCTAGATACTTATAATAAGAAAAGGAAGAACATGCTAATAGATAATGATTCCCAAAAATATGGCTTTCAATCGTCCTCTTCTGTGTTCAAAACTTTGTCAAGAGTTTTAACTATAAAATCTTCTAGGACTGAACTATTTCATCTTTCATTAGCAACCATTTTAGTTACTGCAGTGGGTCTTTCTTTAAGTGGTTATCGATATATTTCATGGCAGTTTTTAGCTATATTCGTCTGTGCTTTTCTAGTGCATGAATTAGCTCACAAGTTTCTAGCCCAGTATTATGGTAGTTGGGCAGAGTTTAGAGCTCAAACTTGGGGATTAATCATAACAGCAATATCTGCGCTTCCGTTTATGCCGTTCAAATTCATTGCTCCCGGCGCTGTCATGGTTGGATTATCAGATGGAAAGAAATTTGGCAGAGTAGCCCTAATTGGTCCTCTGACTAATTTGGTGATGGGTTTTTCGTTTCTACTCTTCTCTATGTTTTACGATCCATTCAATCCACTCTTTGCTATCGGAGCATCATTTAATGGTTGGATAGCGATGTTTAATTTGCTACCATTTGGTGTATTGGATGGGCAAAAAATCTTTGATTGGAACAAATTAGTATGGATAGTTGCAATGGCAGCTGCTATGGGATTATTCATAATAGCATATCTATAATACTGTTGGATTATAATCGTGTGTTCCAAAAGGATCTCTAGTAGTTCGTTCTAGCAACAGTAGTTACCTATCTCAACATTTCTATTCAATTCTTTTGGTACCAATTTAAAGAACACACTAATCTAAGGCGCTAGGTTGTATATACCAACCTAAAAGTAAGAAGTGATTAACTAATAATCATATAAAATAGAAATAGAGGTAATAATGACGGTCTGAACATAAATTGTTCTTAGTTCTTGTACTCATATCTGTATTTGTATTCTGGTCTATAAGTATACTATTTACCTTTTCCATTTCCATTCCCATTGACGGTTTTATGATCCATGGGATTTCCCTGGATAATATACCAAATGATCTTCCAAAGATTGGAATTACATCTCATAGAAACGGGAGTTATGTGTATCTGTCTCCGGAATTAACCATAAAAGGTACTTCATCTGATACGGGTAATACTAATTGCACGATTCTTACATCTATAAACAATGTTCAACCATTTCAAAATGCTTCTGCAACTGGTTCACAAGGAGAACAAGACTTTTCTAATTGGAATTCTACCTTCTTTAATGCAACTAATTTGCTAAGACTCGGAAAAAATACGATCACTTCACTTATTGTTTGTTTGAATGTTAATAGTAATTCACCTACATCGTCCTCTCATTTAATAAATCTTACAGGGCTGCCCGGTGACGATAATCAATCTAGTTTATCATCAGTTTCTAGAGTGATACATGATAGCTTAGAGAACAAAACAGCTGAACAACACAAAAGTTCTGACCAATCAAGAACAAATCTCCAAAATAATCCATACGCAACACCGATGCATCATGATAATGATCAAAGCCAAAGTACATTATCTCCTAATAGTGGCCAGAGCACAACCGGAAATCCTTGAGCATGTTACATAATCCCTTCTAAAAATGAAATAAAAGTAATAGTAAATGACTACAGAGAAATGACTTCATTCTCGCAAAATCCTCTCATTTAATACGGCTCTCAGTTTATCGTAATGCCTTTCATAATACCACTTTTAGTTGATATGATTCGATTTCAAATAGTAGATTTGATAAAGATAAGAATCAGTAGAATTATAGAATACCTATGGAAGAATATATCGCTCATTCTTTGAGCAGAATACTTTTGGCGTCTAGAAGCTAAATTTCCCCAGATTCCAATGATTCCAGAATATCAAAAATGTTTGTCTCTTCTGATTCTGTTACGTTCAGATTTGTAAGATGAATCTCTAGGGAATCAATAATCGACAGTGTGTCAGCAATATAATTATTATAGCTAGGTATATCAGCTGTGTAATAGAAATAATACGCAAGATTAGTACCCGGGACAATGGTCCCTATTTCTTCAGTTAATAGCATATCTCCGGTGCCTGGATCGCTGTGACTATATAGCAATGAATAAGCGGGATTACCTGCTAACTGAGGAGGAGAATTCAAATCTGGCGACATAGCAGTTGATATGAGTGTAAAATTGAGGGTGTTACCTCTATAGCTTTGAATAACCTCAGCAAGGTATGTATCTAACGTTTCATTAACGTTAAAAACGTCTCTTGCGATCCCAAGATATGCGGCTCCGCTTTCAGCCATCGGCTCAAATAAAGTGATAAAGACAGTGCGTTCTTCTGGAGATTTAACGGGATCAGAGTACTTCCAGGTAGCTGGATATAACAGACTTATACCGTAAGTAGAATTTTCATATACTAACATATCGTTGCTTTGGATACTAGATGCTGAAATATCAGTATCATTTTGGGACATAGAAAATAAAGGGACAGTTGTAGTTGTTGTAGTTGTTGTGTTTGTTGAATCATCCTGTATAGTACCATTAGAAATAGTGTCAGAAATAGTATCATTGTTAACGTTACCGTTTATGACGCTCACTTCGCCTATAGAAAATAGTTGAAAGGAATCAATCATACTTTCTAAAGCAGGAACAAACAGATCATATCTTGATTCCTCTGTATTAAACAATAAATAATATACTCTATTGTTGTCGCTATCTAAAGCCCCTACCTCCATAAGTTTTCTATCAGTACCGTTTGCTGAGTCCGTAAAGACTATTTCATAAGTTGGAAGTCCAGAAAGTGTATTACCAGTATTAGAGGATACAAGATCGAAGTTCAACCTACTTTCTCTATATCCATTAATTATACTCCTTGAGTACTCATCAATTGAAAAAGGGGTTTCAAGCTCTTCTATACCTATTTGTAGGAAAGTAACGGCGTTAGGGTCATCTGAGATTGGAGGAAACATATTGACAATCGGAATTATTGTAGCATCAGTAGGCGCCTGTACTTCTCTGATAGCTCCAATCAGATGGATAATTCATCCTTATACCATATTCGGAATTATTGTACGGCAAGAGGCTATCTTCATCGATAATTTCACTTTCGTCGCTATCTCCCAATGACGATCCTGTATTGTTTTCTTCTTCATCATCATCTTCGTCCTGTCCACTAGATGCAAACATTAGTATAATTTCAGACGGCAAAGTAAGAATATTTGAAATCAAAAATAAGGACAGGATACTAAGGGTCATAAGCAGGACATACAATGAATAAGATTTATAAGAATAATGTACTTTCTTAGAATTTTCCCGATATGCACCATCGTTGTTCCCTTTCATACTTCTATTGGATATATAATAGCTATTATCCTTCATTTACCCGGGAGAAGTAAGTACAAATGATCTAACTATTAAGCTATTCTATTATAGAAATAACAAATAGAGAACGATACTCCTATAAAGGTTATATAGTTAGTCAGTCACTTTTTATTTTGTATGGATACTATCTCTCTCAAGAGATCCTTTGCTCTTATGATCCTAAGTATTTTGGGTGTTACTTTACCTGCACTTGAGCCGTTTAAAGATGGGAATGGCGATATTCATGCAACAATAACTACTATGAATAGTCAAGAAGCCATTTCGAATATTACCGCTGTTACCACCGACGCCATTATCTCCGATTTATTTAATAAGGTAAAGGATTCAGTTATTGAGATAATCACTGTAGGTGATGTAATTAATCCAAAAATAACTATCGATGGCGCTCCTCTAGTATACGGTGGCGGCGGTTCTGGCTCTGGTTTTGTTTTTGATATAAATGGAAATATAGTTACAAACTATCACGTGACACAGGGAGCAGATGTTATTTATGTCAAGTTCTCTAGTGGTAATAGCTATCCAGCAACAATAATTGGTGAAGATCCATATTCTGATCTGGCTGTAATACAGGTTGATTCTCCTGCATTATTCAGAGAAAATCTAAAGCCATTACAAATTGAAAATTCATCAGAGATGCATGTTGGACAACAAGTGTTTGCCGTTGGCAGTCCACGAGGCCTCACCCTTTCCGTAAGCGAGGGCATAATTAGTCAGATTAATAGAATAGACCTAAATATAATAACTGGAAGATTCTGGACAGGGGGTCTCATTCAAACAGATGCAGCCATAAATCCTGGTAATTCAGGTGGACCTCTTTTGAATTTACAAGGCGACGTTGTTGGAGTGAATGAATACGGTTTAGTTGACATAGCAACTGGAGCATCTGAACAAGGATTAAACTTTGCCATAGGACCTGCCACAATTCAAAGAGTAATACCCGAGCTGATCTCGCAGGGTACATATGAGCATCCATGGCTTGGCATAGAAATTGCAGATGTTACTCCGCTATTTGCAGACTCAGTTGGTTTATCGGACGCTAGAGGAGTATTCATAAAAAATGTAGCTTCAGAAGGTCCTGCAGAAAAAGCAGGAATAACACCCTTTAGTATTATCTTTTCAGTTGACGGTAACGTTGTAAGAGACAAATCTGAGCTCATTGATTATGTAGAAAACAACAAACTACCGGGTGACGATATATCCTTGAATATAATTACATCGGATGGAAACAGAAGTGATATTACCTCTGTACTAGAACAGAGAGAAGAGCCCTTCTAGTATTCGTTTGACTCCATGCTGGTAATATGCACGGTACACCTGACATATTTAGTCGTACCTGTTAACAATACAGTGCTGATTTCAACTACGGTTGACAGAATCCAAAGAGATTGATGTTCAAAATCGAAAATAATGAGTTTTACTGTTAGCCTCCAAGCATTTCAGCTCGAGTCTCTTCTTCAATCACACGAGGTGGTATTTCTTAATTGGATATTATCAAAAAAATCTGCACTTCATTTATTTCTTGATTTCTCTTCTAAGCCCCCAAGTGGCAGCGCAATGCTTTTGTATCCCTATGAGGATTTTTTATCATGAGCCGTTCGGCAAAAGAATGGTCAAGTCCACAAAACGCTTTAGCATACCTAAATGTAGCTGACACTCTTCCACACCGCTCAGAAGGTGAATCTGTCCTGATAGATCATCTACCTGAAGATACAAAACGAATCTTGGATCTAGGGACAGGGGATGGAAGATTAATCAGACTGATAAAGGCGAATCGACCAGAAATAGAAGCAGTGGCTATAGACGTATCTCCAACAATGCTGAGATCTGCAAGGGAACATTTTGCTAACGACTCAAAGGTCAAAATTATAGAACATGATCTCAGTCAACCTCTTCCAGATGATTTAGGTTACTTTGATGCTGTTGTATCAAGTTTCGCCATCCACCATCTTAAGCATGAACGTAAGCGAGAACTCTACGAAGAAATTTATGATATTGTCAATCCAACAGGAGTATTCTGTAATTTAGAACATGTTGCATCACCCTCTGTAGAATTGCATGTCAGATTTCTTAATGCAATTGGATATAGTCCAGAAAAAGAAGACAGGGCTAATAGATTGTTACCAATGGAAATCCAGTTAGGGTGGCTGAGAGATACAGGATTTGTAGAAGTAGATTGTTATTGGAAGTGGCTTGAAATGGCTCTGCTAATAGGATATAAAGCATGAATGCCTAACTATTCGTAAACTAGTGATTGAGCTTTCTAACCAATCAATACTACTATCTCTTCTTGCTATATATCCATCCAAATTGGTTGCAATGAAAACAGACATCTTAATGGATAATAAAACTTTTGACTTTGACTTTGATGGTGAATTTTTTTGTAGAAGGAATGAATATTCAGAGGTGTCTAATAAATACAAAAACTTTTTGAGAAATAATAAAGTGGCTATCATCATTGATGATCTGGGAGGTGTTGATCCGCCAGGTCCCAGAGGCATTTATAGTAGCGCGAATACGGTTGTTCGACAAGGTGAATATTGGATCAACTCGGTCACTCATGACACCAATTATATCAGGATAAATCCGAAGAAGAAATGAAGTCAGGGTATAGAAGAACCTATGTTTGTAAACGGAAGATTCAATATGGAAAGAACGGCTGAAAATATTTAGAGAAGATCATACTCTTTATAATATCACTATTCATCTCGTTATGGTGTATTGTATCCTTGTTGGAAAGTATTTTCCACATATTAGGACATCATAAAAAAATGAGCTATACTGGTACTCAGGTATTCACAGCTATTTGTAATTGACAAAATTCTAAGAGTAAAGAAGTTATTAGAATACAGAAGCTATTTTAGGTTTAGTTAAACTTAAGAATACGGTCCTATTATCACAATTATCAACTACTCGCACTGACAAATTTGGAAGAAATGTCCAATATAATATACGGCGAGAGGAATATTGTTAAAAGGAACTTGAAATGATGCGACTAACCATAAAATGAATCAGTGAATTTGTATTCATCTAAAGTTTAACCTTAAATTAAATAAAAATAGAACTTGAAACTATTTAGAAAAGATTTAGAAAAGATTATGGATGGGTTAAGGAAGAAAAGATATAGTAATCTAATTGTATGTGTTACATATATGGGATCAAGCTGGTGTGGCTTTCATCTTAGCGAAATTTCAGCAGGCGAATGGCAATGAAAGTAAAGTTATAAGAATTAAGAATGCGGACAAATATGGTATAGACGAGTTTTATAAAGAATATGGATTATTTGTAGCACCTGAAGAATTGATTTATAAATCAATTGAAGAAGCAAGAAAAGCAGATATAATACATATTCATAGTTTACCAGAAATGGTAATTAATATTCGAAAGATTTATGGGGGATCAAAGATTATCATTCTTCACTATCATGGTACGGATATACGAGGTTTTTCTAAGGATAATTCAAGAACATTTAATTTGCGAAATATTTTAAAGCCTAAAAATATTGTTAAAAAAATTAAAAAAAGACGTTTACATATCAAGGCACAGAGATTAGCAGATAGAGTTATTGTGTCTACGCCTGATTTGATTCAATTAGTTAAGGGATCAGTCTTTTTGCCTAATCCAATTGATACTGATCACTTCAACAATAAAAAATTGACAAAAGAAAGATCTGTCGATATATCTAAGGGTGTAATAGTAAATAGTGAAGTCACTAATATTGAGCTTGCAATGAACTATTTCGAACATAAGAAAATTGATCTTAATATTGATATTTATGATAGAACAAAAAATCCTATATATTATAAAGATGTTCCAAATTTTTTAAAGAAATATGATGTGTATGTTGACTTAAGGTTTGTAAATCGGAAATTACTTAAGAATCTTAGTAAGACTGCTTTAGAAGCATTAGCATGTGGTTTGAGAGTATTAAATTACAAACTTGAATATATGAATAATTTACCTTCTGAGCATTGTCCTACAAACGTGGTTACGATATTGTCATCTATATATTCGCATAAAAGAGATAGGCCAGAACTAATTAAATTAGAACTAGAATTAGCAATTCTCAATATAATCTATGGAGTCCATATCTTATTAAGAAAACTATTGAAATATAAATAGTTGATATAAATAATCAGTACCGTAGACCACAACTACCCATAGTATTGCCAGTTCCATGTTCATGATGACTATGATTCTTGCTCTGAGCATGATGGACAGGTAGCTGCATTTGTTTCAGACATAAATATCGTGTCACAAAATGCACATTTTATCGCTTGAAGACCTTGCAATTCAAACTTACATGAACTGGTACTCAGATGGCTCCAAATAAAAGAGGAATTGCAAAAGTTACTGCAGAAGGAACTATGTAGATGTCTGCTCCTAGATTATCGCATATAAATGGAGGTGGATGGATAGCTGAAGGGGAAGTGAATACCATTAGAGACTATTATGATTCGAGGTAATTTTACCACCTTAGGGATATAAAAAAAGATATCTTATGATAATTATAGAATTAGAAATGGCTTCTTATGACAAAAATCGAAGTTGAAACTAGGCGTCTAAGATACCAGTCTAACTTATTGTATTGACAACTAGCCCAAATTAGATTATTTATGAGAATTGGTTTTTCTGTATTTTACTAGGTAATTATTTCCTTCCAAATCTTTTATAACATGCTACCAGATTAAAGGCAGAAATCAGAATTATTTTAGTTTCGTTATGCTTTTTTATCTTACGAGCAATCGCTAAACATACCGCCAGTCTGTAATCTAATTGTATGAGGTGTATTTTGTTACCCTTATTCTTTTACTCTATGAATTTATCAATACGATCCTCACCAGAACCAACTAGAATTACATTGTCTTTGACTTGAGGGCCCTTCCTAAATAACTGTCTTCTGCCGTTTGCGCATGGATTGGCAAATGATCCGATGTTATCACGGTTATTACCATCGCCTGCCAACAAGCCCAATCAGTTCATTTGCACTCATATTCTTGGACTTTCATGACTGCACCATAAATGTCTGGTATTTTATACTCCTATTGTTGAAAATTGAATGTTTTTTTGTCATATATGAGTGAATTCAAAAAGATAATTTTGCTATATAAGTTTTAGTGATTATTATTACTGAAAGTCCATATTGTATATTAAAGGTTTTAAAAGATTACTAGAATCAGTCTTCGATTTCATAATCATCAGTGATTCTACACACGTTAGAAGTGCCGTGGCATATATAAAAATAGTCTCATGGTAAGATATTATAAAATAGGGATATAATATACGGAATAAAATGTCATCGCCCCATCGATATTGCAGAACCGAATTAAATGACACATAAATGTTGGGGTAACCAAGTAACCAACACTTACCTGCTAGATCTGGATTTGAGATTCAGCTCATCAATTTTTGGTTCGTCGGTTTCATCGACTGCGGATTCGTTATCATTACCATTCTAAAGGTTCAGGTTCATCTCTAACTTCCGGTTTGTTCTAGTGCGTCATCTACTTGTTTGATCTGCTTGATTTCTGATAAATGATTTTAAAGGTTATTATTCCCTTTTCTGCACATGTGTCACGCATGTGTCACAGTATTTTTCTATGAGTATAGCCCCATCGCCTACAGTGAATAATGCTTCCTGAGTAGCCTTGTTACCACAGGTTACACAGAATTTTGTCTTTCCACCATCGTCAACAAATGATCTTAGCGTTGAAAATATTCTTTCCATTCTATTGTTTCACATCCCTGAAGATTTCGTTGATTGTATTCCTTGGCAATACTGCAATTGTCGCATATGCAGCAACCATGGATTTTGAATTGTTTCTCATCATTATATGTAGTTGTCATACATATAAGAACTTGCGCTCCACAATAGTCAAACTGAGCCTATTACTAACCAGAATATGAGTTTTGTATTTCTGCCCTAATCTCTGATTCCATGTCTTGGATCTTGATTAGATGTCCTCTCAAACGGTTATAGATACGCTGGAATTTGTCGTTAGCCTCTGCGATATCTATTGCTCGCATTTTATTGCCATATTCAGATCAGAAAGGCGTCCCAAAACACTATTAAGAGTGTCAATTTTGTTTATTTATGAGAATATCTGATTCTCGTCAGGTTATTGGAGTCTTCATTCAGCATATTTTCAAATCTGATAGTATCTGCTAACTTCTAATCGCAATTTGGTTACTCTAAGCTGTTGTTGTCATTCGTCGTTATCACGATCAAAAATAGGTTTAATAGTTCTTATGGCCCATTCTAAGTATTCAAATTCGTCTTTACGATCAGCTATTGTATAACGGGTTTTAATTTTACGTTTGTTGCTATTACGACTTCTTATCTGAGCGATCCAATTTTCTCTTCGACAATCTGTTGGAGTTCGACGAGTTTGTGCTTATTCATCGTATAGCAATTAGATAATCCAACGACATAATCGATGAAACACATGACAGCAAGTATGACAGATTGAGCTGGTAGTATTATGTCTTAAACTGATGATAGCGGCACCAAATCAGCAATGAAAAACTAACAAGATGCTGTCATTGCTAATAACCGATTATCAATCTAAATACCTAATATCTTTTTGATTTCTCTTTTATGAATTTCAGGGCCATTCGAATACACGAATATTCATCATCTTTCATATCGAAAACATTTTCGATATGAGATCAATAATCAGTAAAATTAGGTCAATTAAAGGTGTAATAAGAACAGAAGCATACCATACCAACCGATCAGGATCAAGTGGCATAAGGAATGGTTAAAAAAAGAAGATAATGGACAAGATTCTTTCGGTCTAAGATTGATTTATTATCCTTCGGATTTTCTCTTACCAATATTTGTAAAGTTATAAAGAAGTATGTTTATGATTGTTATAAGTCAGTGGTTCAGAGCCTTTACTATTCCGAATAATAATCCTTATAATCAATATAAGTCCAGTTCTAAGATAAATAAACAAGCCAGAGACTCTAAAACAAAGGATTCAAATAGATTCTGAAAAATATGATGAACAATTTAGAATAGGAATTGAAATTGAAATATGTTTGCTTGATAGATCAAGCAAAAACAGTTCTTGCAAAGCCACTAATAGAAAAATTAAAGGAAACGGAGTACCAGATTGATTATGAGTATGGTTCGTGTCAATTTGAATTCAGAACTCCGCCAACGGATATGGAGAATATCCTTGAGCTCAACATATTATTCGAACAATTTATAGACTATATCGATAAAACGATTCAAAAAGTATACAAAGATAGAAAAACGGTATATCCTGTATTTTTAGGTGCCAATCCTTCTCCACAGATTTTAAGAGAAGAATTGATTACAAATAAACCACGATACAAAAAGCTTGCAAAATGGCAAAGTAAAATTCCTGATGTTGAAATTGATGGATTAAAGATAAGAGCTTTGCAAATAGCTACTGCAATACAAGGCTTTCATCTTCATCTACAAGGTCAAAATCCAGATCATACCGCTCTAATGTTCAATCACATGTTAAACATAATTCCATCAGCTATACTACTTGGAGCTAATAGTAGATTATTTGCTGGCAAGATATTCTCTTTTCATGAACCACGAATTTATCTTTATGATCAATCAGAACAGCAGAATTCTGGATTTCCGTCTATTTCAAAATATTTAGATGGCATAGAAGATTATATCGATTATATAACCTCAAGAAAACCTGTAATTGCAAAAGACTACTTTGAACTTGAGAAGGAAAGACATGACGATGCACGCATTAGGCTGAACTCTAATTTTTATCGTATTGAAACAAGAGTAATGTCTGTACAACCTACTCCTAAATCATTGCTTTCAATGATTGAATATTTTATTGGGTACTTATATAGAGCAATTAATGAAGAAAGACAATTACGACCATTATCAGTTTTAAGAGAAGAGAGGATGGCTGTTATTAGATCAGGTTATAACGCCCAAAGTCACTTTAATATCATAGATACAATAAGAAGTCAAATAGATTTCGCAAAAAAAGGTCTAGCTGATTTTGGTTTAAAGGAAGAATTCTTAAATATATTAGAAAAACGGATAGAAAACAGAAACAGTCCTGGGGATTATGTAGTTAAATTATGGCATGAAAAGTTTAATGGGTCTTTAGAACAGACTGTTTCTGAAATAATAGCCCATATTTGGGAAAAAACAAAAACTAATCAACCAATAATTTAGAGATTTTAAAATGTGCAATTCTTTCTGATCTGATCTGCTATAAACAAATTATCTTATTACTAGGACTGCACAATGAGCATTTTTTATAATATCGGATGAGACGCTACCTAATAATAATTTCTTGAAGCTTGTTCTTCCTTTACTTCCAATAATAATTAAATCAATATTCTCTGATTCGGCATACTCCATTATAGTAGTTGCAGCAGACTTTGCGCCTTCAACAATTTCTGTCTTAAGCTCTTTAGAATCTATATTGTTTTTGGTTTTTTGTTTGTATTTTTCTTTAATCTTATTCATCTGTTCTTCAGCTTCATTCCTTTCTTCTAGATACTTCTCAGAACCAAATGTTGGAGCCAGGATAATTGAAGATGGTAAATAAGGATACTTGTAGACATCAATTACGTATAGAATAACGAGTTGGGAATTATTTTTCATTGCAATTGAAATTGCGTAATCTGTTGTATGCATTGAAGAAGTCGACCCATCGATAGCAACCAAAACTCTTGAAAAGGGTTTTTCTTGCATTATCATCTCAATTGTATTCTAACTGCTATAAACCATTGTATAAAATATGTGCCAAGCACATTAAATATCATTCAATTGACGCCCTAGATAGATTTCAATTTAATTTGGAGCCTTATCAATATTGCTCATCTTAGCATACATGTTAACATTCATCTTTAGAATCATTCCTCGCTAAGATTATCCAATTTGAGCTTCCGGTAACAACCGTAATATTTAGTCATGGTGCCTTGTTTTTATTTCTCGTAGAATTCTTCTCGCCGGCCGGCTAGAAATCTCAGGGGTTTAAATTGTCGTCAAACAACCGTCTACTATACTTTGACGTTTAAAGATTACTATATCAATCACTGATTGGAAGAATGAAAGTCATCATATTATCTTAATTTGGTTTGTATTAGACGACAGAAACTAATCCATCCAAAATCTATCCAGATTTGAATAGTTTGAACAATCATCCCAAGATAAATAAGCCTCTTTTTATCTAAGCTATCATACTGGACTTGTTACAAGTCATGAATTCGTATATACCGTAATGCAATACCTTTAGAAATTTAGCCAAATAGACAAGCAGCAATATTACTAAGTTTTACACCTGAGAATAGCCAATTAGCTATAATATGAGATACATATCTTTTTTATGCTTTCAAACCAAAAATTTAGTAAATAAAAGGAAATAGTCTAATTCAGCATCTGACAAAGTAACTTTGAAATACAAATAGTGTTATTGCTTATAATTACTAGCATATAAACAGATTTTTAATATATTTTATAGCCTATCATATTGATTTATATATCAGCGCTCTTGCTATACAAGGGACTTTTAATACTTTTTACTATTAGTGGTAAAATGTTATATAATTCTCTTCTATATGTCACGTATGTAAAAATCTTATATAAATTACATGGATAATAAGAACATTATTATAAAGGAGTACAGTATTAAAAAGACGGATATGCACGAATACCTTCGAGATACAATCGCAAATAGGTATGATGAATGTAAATCTTGTAATAACAGAACTGAATTTACATGTGTTAAGTGTAATTACTGCTGGAGTTGTCATTGGAAGAAGGAAATAATGGAAAAGGAGGAAAAGCAAAAGGCCTTGAATAGATCACGATCATTAATAGTTGAAAACAAAGGGATTCTTAACTCATCAGAGATTACAAATCAGCATCAGGTTGATGAAAATATTTCAAATCCTGTACAAATGATTAATGTATTCGGCGAACAAATTGAGCCTGTTTGTAATTATTATAGATGCCATCATAAGTTCTCTGAACATGGATACAGAAATCATTCTACTTGTAAATGTAAGCATCCACAAAATAGCATCGTAGGTATTGGAGGAGCTAAAATGCAACTCTTATTAGTTGAAGGGATTTAATAAGTTCAAATGTCAATAATTCCATTAATATTTGTGATAAGAGGTATGGCATGCAAAAAGGTAGTTCTTTGACGCTTAAGAAGCTGATTTTCAAGTATCTGGATGTTCTCCATATCAGATTAGATCATAAAATTGGAGTGTTATCTATTCAATCTTCTGATCGAATATCACAAACCACAGATAATTTAGAATTTGCTGCTATGAAGATTATTAGCGATGCTTCTGTAAAAACAAGGCATATTTTTACGATTTCAGAGATAAATGACTTCCTCACTATACTAGCAAATAGTATGAATGTTCGTAATAACTACAAAGATTATGATGATGTATATATTGACAATATAATTTTTGTAATTTATAAAGATCTAACTGAGAATTACTCTAAATTTGAGGATAGCTTGAAATTAATATATCCAAGGATCATACTTGATGTAGTGTCTATTCTCTTCAATAAAGTAGATACTAAAGGAAGAAAAATAGGAGTCTATGGTGCTCTGAATTATTACGAAGAAAAGAAAAATGAGTATAACTCTTATTATGATAACTATAAACGTCATAATCAACAGTCTTTGAGTACAACAATAAGCGAGCACTAAAATTAATAGTAAGGCGATTAAGATAAACTCTTTAGATCACCCATCAAAAGGTAAAGATATGGACATTCTCTTATCAGATGATATTGATGCTAATACAATTCTTGACAGTCTCATAGAAATAACTGGTAGAAACAGAAAGGATTTAAATTCTTCTTTAAATAGTCTATCTGACATTGATCTGAAGAGACTAAAGGATCTCTGTAATAATTACGATAGACTTAGGAAATATTGTAAACTTGCAATGAATGAGAAAGAGTTTAGGAAAGAAGCAGAAAAAGATACCGGTAAGAAACTAGGCGATAATCAATTATATCATGCAGTCTCATCAGTAAAGAAAGTAAAGGTATACGTTGAAAATGTACTCGATCATAAATTTGAACCTGATGAATCGCATGGCATTAATCATATAAAACATAATTTAGAATATGGATACTTATTAATGGGTTTGATTGAAAGTAGTAGAAAATCAAGAAAACTTTACTAAGAGGAGCAATAATAATTTTTCAGTATCTGACTTGATCAGAATTCACTTATACTTCTTATAGATACCACAAATTCTGGCCTCGATAATTGTCTATCTGCCATTTACTATTGGGATTCAAGCGTCTCTAGGATGATTTTAGCTGCCTTTTCACTGCCAACTTGAGTAATATTTTTATCATTTGCAGTTAAACTCATTTTATTAAATTTCTCTGTTATCAAGGATTCTAATCTAAATATGTCTTCATAATTGTAACCCATTCGTCTTGCATTTTCCTCTTGTTCAAAATGGTTCTTGATTGGGATGAAAATCCCTGGTGTTTTATATACAATAGATTCATCAATAGTTGATCTTCCAGCTAATGATACTACCAGGTCTGATGCATATATATATTCATGTAAATTATTTACAAATCCTAAATTTATTATATTATCAGTGTTACTAGTACATAATAATTTGTCCTGAACCTCTACAGAAAGTCCTGAAACAATTAATAGATTGATGTCTAATTTCATTCTTAATTTCTTGAATGCTTTGATAGTCATTTCAATCAAATATTTGCCGGAGGTAGTTCCTCCTATAGTAAGAAGAATTGTTGGTTTGTACATTTCAAATTTCTTACGTAACGCTTCCCTATCTATAGTAGTCAACTCCCTAACGATTGGACCGATATATGATTTGTTATCTACATCACTGCCATAATCTGGAATTATGACATGATCACAGCTTCTTATCATACGTTCCAAGGATCTATTCATACCGTATTCAATGATTGAAGGTAATCCCTTAAGAAAATGGGTTTTCAATATATCGGTTATCAAGATCCGTTTCATATTCCTATTCTTTCCAACAGTAATGGATGCAAAGTCTTCGTCACTAACTATTAAAAGATTACGTTCATTATTTTTCTCAATGAATTGTTGTGCAATTATTTTACATCTCTTATAATATGAAACATATTGTATAAGCCATTTTATCATAGATTGTAGATGCATAGAATAATTCACTTGAAAATTATTAGGAGTATAGACATCATAAGCTACATATCCTTTATTCGAAATAATAGTATAAGCAGCGCTACCAGTCACAAATAAGATTTTGTCATTAGTTAAAGATTTAAGCTTTTCACAAATGGCAATATCTCTAGTAGCATGTCCTAATCCTATTGGACTGGTAAAGAATAATACAACCATTTATTCAGAGAGTAGACAATGAATGTCATATAAATTCAATGACATTATTATTGACTAAGAATTAGAGTCATGATGTCAACTATTACCAATTACCGACTGATAGAGCTGATTAAATCCTTTGTATGTATTTCTACAATTCTAAAAATAGAATTTCATGGAGATTATTAGGTTACTTCTAACGCACAGAAAGAGTGATTTTAATCCATGATATCCTTTAATCCACCTGTCGTTTGCCCGACCTCGATTATATACCCATCAGGGTCGCGCATGTAGCAGCGAATCTCCAAAGCATGATTCTTTGGCTCGGTAAGAAACTCGGCTCCCTTCTTTCGCCAATCCTCATAAGAGGCCTGGATGTCTGCGACACGAATATTCATGAAGCTGACTATATTCATTAGAGTTCTGAGGGATATGAAGAAATATGGTTGGCTTATCATCTGTAGGTCCTCCCCCTAGGTTCAAAACCAGCCAGCTGTTGGCAATCTGGATGATAGTAGGTTCTCCACTGCGAATGACTTTTCCTCCGAGAATGCGAAGATAAAAGTCTGCTGACCGCTTAACATTGGCTACAGTTAGAAACTGCGTGAGGACAAAACCTTCTTTGGGAGCATATTGATAGTCGGCACTTTTCATTGTCATCTTATCTTCTTCTTTCAAATCACTACTATTTTGCATTTGTTATTGACTCATTTATTCAAACTATCTAGCATTACTTTTCGCCTCTACTCAGTATAGTTTCAATGACCTAGGGAATCCTGTCTGATTTCTATCTCATATAGTTATTTGTCCCTTTTGTTGCATTAGGGATGAAATCAACAGAATGGCCTGCAGGATTATCATATAGTACAATTGTTTTTCCTATTACTCCGTGAGTGTATGCATTACTGGATGAGTAGATAGGTTTTAGTGGAACCTGTCCATTTACCCAATTTGTCCGGTAGAATAACCTCATCATGTTTCAAAGTGGAAGAGGGAAGGAATTAAGAGGCATATTTACACTAATGAATTCTTAGTGGTGGATAGGGATAGAGTCATTACAGTAGGAATCATGATAGGACTATTTGGAGGTTTAGTAGGCGGACCAATAACTAGCTTGATATACTACGATGCAGCTCCTGAAGAAAGATTCTACTTATTCATAATTCCCGAGATTATAGGGTTTATCTGCGCAGGTCTCATGGTATACTTTGGCAAACTTAAGAAAAAGTCACAGGTTTGATTCTATCTGTCTATAATTGGTTTGGTATGCTGAAGCATAGGAACGTTATGAATACTGTAACTGGTCAAGTGATTCTGATCCGCCGACAAAATAATATACCTCAATTTGAGGTTCATCTTTAAAATAAAATATCTGAATCGTATACTATATGAGCTACTAAGATGTTAACACGTATCTTCTACATGTCCCAATAAATCAATAACACTACAAAGCTATATTCTTGAGCGTGATTTTGCCCAGATCTAGCTTCGCGTCAAGATGTATATCTGTTTTTGCAATCACTATTTGTGTACAATTTTCATATCCTATCATTTCTAATCTCCAAAATAAATCAAATTCTGGAGTATTGGTAGGAATATCATAAAGTTCAAGGAACATGCGATTGGCCACATCGATGGACCGCACTTTCTTTGTATGCTAGGAATTGCATTATTCGACCCATACGTAAAAAGTAATAATTACCAGGGTCTTCACAAATAAGTACTTTAATATTCACTGAAATGAAATCGGACGGGGGAGAAAGAAAGCAAGAAAAGGAACGTCATGCTACATGGCTTGAACTATTCTATGACTTAGTCTTTGTAGCGGTAGTTTCCCAATTAGCCGACAACCTAGATCATGATATTTCCTTAACAGGTTTACTAAGCTTCATAGCGCTTTTTATTCCGGTATTTTTTGCCTGGCTTGGTACTACTTTTTTTGCCACGAGATTTGGTACCGATGATTTAAGTGTACAGAATAATGACATTATTACAAATGATGGGAGCGGCGGCTATGGCTGTGAATGTTTCCCAGGGACTTGGTGAAACTTCGGCTGGTTTTGCTCTCTCTTATGCTGCAATTAGATTTATTCTAGTCATCGAGTATTTTCGCATTAGGCGTCGCATTCCTTCAGCTAGACCATTAACGAAAAGATATTTGATTGGTTTCTCTTCGTCTGCTATACTTTGGGCCGTGTCGGCATTTGTACCACCACCGCTACGATTTGTTTTGTGGGCAATAGGTTTGGCAATAGACTTTGGTACTCCATTTTTGGCAGGAAGATTAGCTATCAAGATTGCACCACACATATCCCATCTTCCGGAACGGATGGGACTCTTTATTATTATTGTATTAGGAGAATCGATTTTAGGAGTAGTTGTGGGCCTAGCAGGTCATGAATGGGATATGTATTCATCACTAACAGTAGGTTTAGGACTAAGTATTCCGTTTAGTTTGTGGTGGATATACTTTGATAATGTAGGGGGTTCAGCTATTAAAGCAGCTACTGAAAAGGGTAGAAGAGGAATATACTACGTTTGGTTGTACATACACTTCCCCATGGTGGTTGGACTTACGGCAATTGGCGTTGGTATAAAACAAGCAGCCTCAAATCGCCAAGAAATTGCGTTACCCTATCCAGAGCTTTGGCTTATTTGTGGCTCAGTATCCAGTTGTTTGTTCATCCAGGCAATACTTCATCTTGTGGCAGCCGACAATTCTGATACTGAATACAAGACCAGAAGGAAATGGGCTATTTATAGGATTATTTCCGGTATTGCGATTGTAACCATAGCAATTCTAGGTTTGAAGTTGCTCCCAGTTGTTCTAATGTTTATTTTGGCATTCGTATGTGCTCTTCAAATAGTCCTTGATCTAAGAGATCATCCTCATCACAGGATTTTTAGATTGCGGTAAAAAAGAATTATTCTATATCTAGAGAGAGGTACATCTTTTAATACGAATCAAAGAGACGAAATCCACTCTTTAGCTACCATGATATCTCGTTGAGTTAGTTCATGCCCACCGCTCTGCCTTTGAATTGATACTTTAGCTCCAAACTTTCTTAAAAGATCAAAAAGTTCTTTTGTATAGTGACTTGGTCCCTTAGGATCATGTGAGCCAGCGGATATTAGAATGTGTTTGCCTGATAAATTAGGCAAAGGGTTTGGAGCTATTATCAGCCAACTCCGTGTTTGGCCTTTCACCTCTACCATATGCCCTTCTGTAACCGGAGTACAAACCCGGGTCACTGTTTTACAGGGGTTTTTTCCCTCCTACATTCGGCAGGAAAGTGGGGAATCAGTACAGATCAGTTTGACGAAGAAATACGCACACAACTAGACAAGTCTATTAACAATAAACCTATCACATCAGATGATATTCAGTTTGTTCTGACAGTGATGAGCAAGGAGGTGCCATATGATAAGCGATCAATAAAACAAATAATTTATGGAATGTTAAGCGCTCTCACAAAGGTAATCATTCATCATGCTATAAGTTCTAAGGATACAGGAGCAGGTAAGAAATACCTGTTAGTACTAGTCGCTGGATACATACCAAAGGTAAGCATGCAGGGAAGCCAGCCTATCCAGGGCCAGTGGATATTAAACTATACGACCTTAAACTAGATTATCTGAATGGGAATAATGATGATGATAAGACATTAGAAAAGAGAGATAGATAATAAGAGTGAGGCATTTTAGTATTAACACAGAATGGGCTTTCATCATCATATCAACGACGATGAGGAAAAAGCGAATAGTAATGGTCCTGTAACAGTCAATGTAAAAATAAAAGCAAAGAAAGGTAGAATTGATGAATTTGAGGAGTGGCTGGATAATATCACCCATGAATCCATGAGGTTTGAAGGACACATGGGAGTGAACATTATCCGACCATCCGAAGCGTCAAATCCAGAATATATCGTAATCCTCAGGTTTAATACCTACCAAAATCTGGCAAAATGGGAGAACTCAGAAACACAGAGAATATGGTTTGAGAAAGGTAAGGATTTGTGGGAAGTTGAGCCGAGATTTGCGAAGCAAACTGGCTTAGAGTTCTGGTTTACGCCTTTTTCTCGCAATGCCCAAGCACCTGCCATGCAGCCACCGCGGTACAAAATGGCAATTGTTACTGGAGTAGTTATCTTTGCATTATTTATTACGCTACTCCCTTTAATAGAGAATGCAACTGCGGGTCTTCCATTCTTGGTAGGTGTCGTAATAACGATTGTGGTAATTGTTGTGCTCATGACTTATGTGATAATGCCTGCTGTTACATGGCTACTTCGACCATGGTTGTCAAAGAAGAGATTATTCTGACAGCTAAATATATAGGGTCAAATAGTAGGTACAGAAACTGGTTTTGCAGAACCTGATAAAATCGGGTCAGGCAGTAAATCTCTATTCACAGTTTTGATGACAACAGATGCGATAACGAATGAGGCACAGACATATGATATTACTCTTCAATGGAACAATTCGGATTTCATTCTCTGCATTGCTATTGTGAAGGGCCAGAGAATGTCTTCTGTCAAAACACTGCATCCCATATTGAAAGCACAGGAAAACAAACGCTCATTACATATTTTTTAGATTGCTTCTTTTGTTTTTCTATTGGCACTGGAATCCTGCCTTCCGTGATATGTACGTCTGTATAGCATAATCCACTTGCATGAATTTTTGTCAAGACTTGATTGGCTGAGAGTTCAGGAGTCTGAACCTCTAACTTTCCACTTGCCGCCTATTTTAGGAACGACTGTCTGCTCTCATGCAATAAGATATCGAGTATATTATTTAACTTCTGTGTACCACAAGATGTTGGAACTTATTATGCAAGTATCCATCCCTATGAGAGCATTCAGGTTTCAGACTCCTGCATCAAAATTATGATGCCATGCTTGTAAGAATTTGAGGTAGTGCTGTTTACTTTTTATGCATATTAGAACTTCAAGTAAGTATGCTACGAAAGACCTAGCTAAATTGTACTGCACTGCATACTCTACGAAAGTCACTTTTTAAATAAAGATGTTGACCTCAATTTGCTTCCAGGAACTTATAATCAAAGGAATCTACGATACATATTCTACTGCCATCCAAGTATAATCGCAGATTTTGCAGCTGCGTCATCCAACGCTTCTTTAGGATCCTTTGTACCATAATAAACTGAATCCACTGCATCTTTAATATATTGAGCAATCTGGGATATTCCGGAATACTTGGTCTAGAGCCTCCATACGGTAACAGATATCATTTCGTCATAGTAAGGCCTGGTTGAAAGTGACTTGTTTAGTAGATATCCCTGACCTACTGATATTTGTGTTGGCAGAAAACTACTGTATTCCAGCCAAGGTGTAAGCATTGAGCTTCCCAACATGCAGGACCCCTAAAGTATTTAGTCCCAGGATACGCTGTTCTGCAGATGGTTCTGTTGGTTTGTTTGTTATACTGGCGAATTATATCCTACATAGATATATACTACAACAGTCAGTTTAATTACAAATGAGACAGGAGAGACCATGAAGTTTGAGAGAGGGTATCAATCCAACAGCAAAACCGACCGGTACAGGTTGCGTTGACTGCTTGGCAACGGGCGGGTGGTGGCTACACCTCCGCAGATGCGCCGAATGTGGGCGAATCGGCTGTTGCGATAACTCGCCAGACCAACATGCCTCAAAACATAACGCGAACACCGGCCATCCCATTATCACGAGCTTCGAGCACGGGGAGAATTGGTTCTACGATTACCGCACACGAGATTTCTTTACCGGACCTAAGTTGCTAGGCCCCCACGCCCATCCCTTGGACCAACCCGTGCCTGGACCGGCTGGACAGGTGCCCGCAGAATGGCAATCACTCCTTCACGAATAAAGTGCGAGTTGGTATATGATAAGAAAAGATTGAATGATAATTTACTGTCACTGAGACAGAGGCAACAATAGGATTAACTTAATATGATATGTGTTTAGGGATCAAATAGAATCGAAAACCACCAGGGATAAAATAACCTATATATAGAATATAACGACTTTTGAAAAGTTGTGTCAGAAGGTAGTAATAATTTTTGAGACTATCCTTTAAACTATCTAAATCATCTATTATTTACTTTCTACTTATTTTTGTGCTAATGGCTATTGTATTAGAATACATCCATGCCGAACAATTAATTTTATTTGTAGTTGCTGCTATTGGACTGATACCTCTTGCAAAATTAATTGGAGATTCTACAGAACATCTAGCATCTCATTATGGTGCAACTTTAGGATCTTTGCTTAATGTTACTTTTGGAAACGCAGCTGAAATCATCATTGCTATTGTAGCTATTAATGCAGGATTGTTAGAACTTGTTAAAGCATCTATTACAGGGGCGATCCTTGGAAATATCCTCCTGATCTTTGGTTTGAGCATCATGACAAGTGGATTCAAGTTTAAGGAACAATTTTTTAACAAAGAGAATGTCGGTATGCAGGCATCCATGCTATTTCTGGCTGTTATAGGATTAACTATACCAACTATCTTAGCAAGTACAGTACTAAATGCAGAAGACGAATTAAATCAAATAAAGATTCAATTTCTAAGTGATGCCCTAGCTTTTTTGCTACTTGCAGTATATATAGCAAGTATAGTCTTCACCTTTTTTACACATAAGCACCTCTTCATCTTCAAACCACGTGAAGACGAATTAGTAATAAATAGGGAAAGAAATGGGAACAAAAGAGATGAGAAAGAGCAATCATCTTCACAACATCCCGAAATCATGACCCAATGGAGCAAAAAAAAATCATTCCTTTTGCTTGGATTGAGTATGGTTGGTGTGATAGTAATAAGCGAAATTCTTGTGGGATCAATAGAAGTTGTAACGGCTGAATTTGGATTTGGGGAATTGTTTGTAGGCGCTATAATTATTGGGATAGTAGGAAATGCAGCTGAGCATAGCAGCGCCATTCTTCTTGCAAGAAAAGGAAAAATGGACCTGTCAATTGGTATTGCTGCTGGTTCTGGTACCCAGATCGCATTGTTTGTAGTCCCTATTCTTGTGATTGCAGGAGTATTATTAAACAGACCGTTTAATTTAGTATTTACAGTATTCGAGGTAGCGAGCGTATTGTTGGCTGCTATAATATTAAATCTTATTGCCCATGACGGAAAAAGCAACTGGTTTGAAGGAGTTATGTTAACTGCTGTCTACGTGATCATTGCTATTGGATTCTTTTTCATTCCTTAGACAACAACAATTAACAGATGGGTCTGAGCGGATAAAGATTAGAGAACAGGCAACTATTTGTTTGCTTATCCCTTGGTTTTATCTTCTTTTGTATCCTTTAGAAAGTTCCATAATAATTAGAATTGCGCTCGTGATAAATTTTGTAATTTTTTTTTAATTTTTAAGATATATCACATATGATCGTTCCTGGCCTTATCAAAGAAATTAGGCATTATGATGCGTTCTACATGTCTATTCTCCTTGCCATAAGTTATATCTTTAGCAGACTGTGACGCATACTCTTTCATCCACTCTTTTTCCTGTTCAGATAACATGGATGCATCTACTATTTCCTGAATATGCGCGCGCCTTTTCTTCTTGTATTCCTTTAACCATAGTTCATTATCCAAATCTTCTAATTCCATCTGTTTTGATAGGTCGTAACAGAAGACATAATCACCCTCTAGGCATAGATCTGGAAATGCAGTTCTCTGCAGACCTAAATCAGATTGGATATTCTGAATGGCAATTGTCCAACCTAATCTGTCATGAAATGTTTCGCCATTCCGAGGATTCTTAGAAATTTTATAATTCAGCCAGGCACGGAACAAACAGTTCCAACCCTGACCTCTTGTATATCCAGACGGACATGGAATCCATTTATCTGCACTGAACTGACTGAGTTGAATATTTCGGAATTTCTTCTCGTACTGATCAGATGACTTTTTTCATTGGTTTTGGCGCGCAAAATGACGGCGGTTAGATCTTCCCCATTTATTCTCTGATCTAACAAGTCTTATCTTGGATCGCGCCTTGGCACTTGACATTTTATTTATTTACCCTATACTGGATGACTCTGCGATATATACTTGAAAAAACGCGTCGGACAAGTATCTGATTCTGCATGCAAAAAATCTTCTGACCCAGTCTCTGGAAATGCGTCCATACATACGACATAGATATCCGAAGTAATAATGAAAAAAACTTAGGATGAATTTACATCTCGTAAAATGCATGGTAAAACATTTTGACAAATTAAGGTAAATAATTATGTGTTTTTGTTGCGCCCAAAAACTCCTGTTATAAGGGTATCGAAAAGGGTCTTGTCTAACAATTTTGTCGTCGCGTCGTATCAAATAATCCCCTTGGGACCATATGATTACATATTGGGAAATTCGATAACATGAAAAATTGCGCCGATGGTAACCTCTTATGGGCATTGAAGGGAGCGCATACATAATTCACGGGGTGCAATTTACACCTCGCAACTTATTGTATATCATTGATTCAACCAAATCCTTGTTCATCAATTTTTTGCGCGCAGAAATATTCCTTAAACTGACTTTAGACATCGTAATCCTCTGCAGACCGCAATAGAAACGGTTAATTCGGAACCAAAATCGTGTCTTACACGAGATTTAGAAAGTATTCGGCACATTCACGGAACACTAAGGATTTGAAACGGTAACGACTGGTAATGCCTTATTTATCACGCGCGCGCACAATAGTACGGAATAAACAAGAAAATATGTCAACAGGATCACTACGGCTTCTTGAAAGAAAAAAGATGAAGGCACTGAAGGTCCTAGAATTATTCGATCAAGGATATTCCTACCGAAAGATTGCAAAACTAGTTCATTTATCTCTAAGAGATGTTTCCAAGTTCATTAACCTGGCCGCGGATAAGACTAGAACTCCATCGACGGCTTCGATTCACGATCTAATAATCCTTGAATATCATGTCTCCAATTATCGACACGAACTGAATGATCTCAGGTCAGAAAAGGAGAACCTCAAAAACGAAGTGAACGTTTTGCGCACGCAAAAATCTGATTTACAAAATCAGTTAGGCGCGAAAAGATCAAAACTAGAAGCCGTGAAAAGGGATTTAGAATATGAAAGGTTTTCGAAGGAAATATTAGAGAATATTTTCACTGAATGACAATAACTATCATCAGGCACTACCACTTGGACAAGGCATCCATCCATCGCCTTTAAACCTACTTAGTATCAGTTTCCTAGTTTTTCTTTTCAAATTCATATCCGTCAGATGTCCTTTTCCTTGGATTTTGGCGCGCAAAATGACGGAGGTTAGATCTACCTTATTTATTCTCAGATTTGACGAGTCTGACTTTAGATCGGGCCTTGGCAGTGGACATTTCTTTACTTAACCTATGATGTGCGACCGTCAGAATCTATACTTGAAACTCTGGAGTGGAAATAGTATCTAATTTTGCGCACAACTATATTGATTCTAAAAGTCAGTTACATTAATCAAATATATCAGTCATAAATGTGGTTATATTCTATATCATAGAGTGCAAATCTAAAAATGAAAATAGTCTGAAATGAATTTACACCTCGCAAATTACACGATACACTTTGAACAAATAAAGGGTGTCTATCATGGATTTTGCGCGCAGAAATATCCGTTCAGACTGACCCTTAAGTAGTTGTAATTCCCCATTGACAGGTAAGAAGATCATTTCTAATCCAAAATCATATCTAACTCAGTATTCGGACAATATTCATTAGAGATAGGAAAAAGAAAAGGCGCTTTTGGTAACATTTGGTAACGTCACTCAAGAGCCTTTCTTCTTAGTTTCCCTCATAACTACAAGTACAAAGATTCCTGAGCCTAACGCAATCCATCCAACGGATTGAATTGCAATACTTAGATTGAAAATGTCTGCAATGAAACCAATTCCTATCGCTCCAAATACAAATCCTAGATCCCTCCAGAACCTATATACACCCAACGATGTCGCTCTCCATTTTGGATTCGCAATATCACTTATTGCGGCAAGCAAGGTCGGACAAACAAGTGCCGTCCCTATTCCCAAGAGACATTCTAATGATCAGACCGGGGAAAAAATCCTGGGCAAATGAAACCGTCCAGATGCCAAGTGCCTGAACAAACATCCCAGGGTAAATAAGCCTCTTCCTGCCTATAACATCACTTAGTGGTCATGTACCTAGTTGTAAGAATCCCCAAATCCCAGGATGTAATGCCTTTAGTAAGGCAGTGTCCGTCACATTTATTCCAAATGGATGGATTGAACTTATTGCTACATATAAGATGTTAAATGCCATGCCATAACACAACCATGTCAGTCAAAAGAATTTGACTCGAAGAGTCAAGGAGTTATGTTGACAATCAGTCACCTATATTGAAAACATAGTCTGACAGCTCAATATGTACTACATTAGAAATTATTTATATCATAATATGTATATCTATTAATGTATGTCATAAACATGAACAAGACCTTGAGCCACTTGAGTGTCATCACAGGATCTATAGTTGTATTAAATTTAATCATATACAGCTACTCTTCCACATCTTTAGAGAGAGATCTGTTTGCTCAACCACGTGGTACTATTTCTATAAATCAGGCTAATGCCATTCCTCTTACTACTACAGAAGGAAATCAGGTAAAAGTTATAATAAATTATAGCATGGGAGATAAATCAGTAGTAGGACAGAGAATAAATGCCATTATGGGTATTTACGATCGTGAAACAGATTCATTGCTAAAGCTATCCTCATTTCCAAACGGATTTATAATAAATAATACAGAAGGAACAACGCAGCTTGCAACAACATTAACAGATCTTAATATTAAAAATATATCAGCAATTATAACACTCACTAATACGGAAAAGTCTGAAAAGTATTCGAATGATGTTAGAGCGGATCTTAATTTAAGAACAATCTTACCCACTACTCTGCCATCGTTACAAGAGAATATATCACCATTACCTTCAGAACAGAGCGATGAAGAGGAGCAGGAAAACATCCCTTCTAATGATGAATTTAATTCAGAAGAAGAATAACTAAATAGATGTCAAAGAACTTAAAGAGTATTGTGTATCGGACAAATATTTAGATCGATATATTTGTGGCCGACTTCAGAATAATTAAATATTGGACAAGATCGCAGAACCAAATAATCATAATACATCATCATTACATATGTACTTTTTGAGCTGCTCTTTCATAATTTTGATAATCATGGTATATGTACTACCATTTACAGATCTGTCAAAGGTATTTTCACAATTTGATCAGATAGATCGAAGAATGACTAACTTCACAGATCTCTTCGACGACGAATTGACTAGTAAAGAAGTATGTGGACTAGATTTTTGCTCTTTGTATCTTGACGTTGAGTATCAAAGTCCATACACAATAGTGTTAGAGGGCAAATTATTAAGATTAGCAGAAAATACTATTGGATATACAACTAATGATTTAATTTGGAAAGGGGTTGATATGATAAAAGAGGCAGGTTACATCATTGACTCTGTTCAGTTGTCCGGGTTTGGAACTGAAACAAACCCGTACACATATCATATTATAATGTCAAAAGCTGTTAACTCAACAGATGCTAAAGAATAATCTAAAAAGGTTTAGAAGGTTTGAGATAGAAAGAGAAAGACTAATAATCTACTTTGTACAGGCAACAATACCCAAATACGATAAAGCAGTGGATTAAAGAATATTGTATCTGTAAACTGGCAATTATTAATAATCTTTGATTCTTCCAGTTCTTCAAGATCTGAAGTCTGAATGTAGCACTTTTGCTATATTGAGAATACACTGTTGCTCCTGATTTCTCTCCCTTTAAGAAACATTCACCAGTTAAGATCATTTCTATATTAGAATTAGTCTGATAAAGCGGTACTCCCAGCGGTACTTGTAGAAACAGAAGTGCAATAATACAGATGTCAAAATTCGGAAAACTATAACCATGTAAAAATAATTGTGGAGGCTAGACATACTTTGACAGAAATAGTAAAGTGGGTGATCCTTCCTCTGATAGGTGGATCCCATTGCAGTACGATAATGTCAATAGCATAAAAATAGAAGAGCCACATCGTTGCCCGAACAAACCGTATTATGGAGGTAGTAAGGATAACAATCATAGTACTGACATATTATCAATGAGAGTCAGAAGTGCATTCAAACATTGGATTAGCACAAGAGGGTTTAAGGAGTAGCCGCTATACTGATGATTAGTAAACAGGATCTCTCAGTCGGATTTTGATGCTTTTAATCCACATACTGAAGCTCGGACAGATTTCTTACATCGTCATGCAGAGAATCTGTGTTTTATACCTCGTAAGAAGGTAAATCGATCATCTTTAACTTTATAACGAAGAAGAGTAATTAAGATAGTCGGTACTAGGTTAAAGAAGTTAAAGTTCTACTACCTTATAGATATTTCAGATTACATTCAAAAATTCCTGTATTGGAAATGCATTAAACACCAGAAACGTACCTTGTTGGTATTTTAGGCTCCTAATATCCTTGAATGCCTGAACAAACGCAAAGATAGATTACAAGGAAAAGTACATGAAAAAGAAGATTAACCAAACTGACCCTACAAACCGTATTAGAAGTATTAGCGCTACAAAAAAAGGCCTATTAATAAAGTTCTTAACAATTTTACGATTATGTATTAGGCAATGGGCGGAGGAGCACCTTCAAAGAATATTAAGAATTATTGCTTTTTCTTTATTCTTTCAAGTACGTCCTTTGTATCATTCTCTCCCTGAGCCATCAGATTTCCTATTGTTTTAGTTGTAAGGTCAAAAGCTCCATTTGATATACCGTCCGGGTCGTTTTTTAATTCTATTCGTACAACTTCGCCCGCTAGCTTGAACCGGCCATTTAGGAGTGATGCATAGGTTCTATCTCTTCCATCCCGCTTCATGCTCTTTGCTTTTTTTGATAGTATTGCATTTATGTCTGCATCTACTGCTCCTTTTCTTTTTGCTAGATCTACAAATTCATTGACCAGATTATAATAATCACTTACAAGGAAGGCAACTTTCTGATCATACTCTGTCTTGTCAGAAAGGCTAATGGCATAGAGCTTTGCTTTGATTCCATCGTAGTCGGAGGGAACAACGTCTCTGTCAAGGCCGTCATCATCATTAGAAGACGGCCACAAACCAATTATGTATACTTCCAAGTCTGGAACTTTGCTTTCAGGTTTTTCTTTCCCTATAATCTTGAACCAGTAGTCGCGATGGGCTTGCAAAACTTCTCTTAGGGGAGTATTGCTGAGTATTCCACCATCCCAGAATTTATGTCTCTGAATTATTTCATAATCGTAGAATAGTGGAATAGACGCACTCGCCATCACGTGTTTTAGTTCAATGCCTTTGTCATACGTTATGACACGTTTTGAAAATTTGTTGGAGCCTTTGTTGAGCCGTCCATACTTTGATTCTTTTGAATAGCTGTCAAAGGTTACAGTAGCTCCGTCAGCTACATCTACACTGACTACAAGCAATCGGGGTTCCCCATTACCTGTCGCAATGGGAAATTTTGCATGTTTATCGATGCTTTCTTTTAGTCTATCATTGCTATAACGAATCCAAAGATTATTTGGTAAGGAAACACCAAAGTCAAAGAATTTCTCGTCGAGTATAAGCTTAGGCTCAGAAAACGCCCTATCAGCTCCATTCTGCAAGAAGTACTTTGTAGAATAGTATCTTCTAGCAGCTTCAGGTGAAGCAGCATTTTTATCATTTTTATGTACTTCATTCCACCAACGAATTCTAAATTCAACATCTCTCTTTGGAGAATCCGAAGAGATGTAATTCCAAAAATCCTGAAGCTTTTTAGATGCGCTATCCCAGCTTCTACTATTATCTTCTTTGAAATGGCTTACCAATATTGGCATTGATTGCACCTATCGAAGTTCCAGCAATAATATCAAATAACGGTCTACCGGCTTCTTGGTTCTTTGCATCTATCTCAGGAATCTTCTCACAGAGTGCCTTAAAAGCTTGGAAACGTCGGCCGGGTTGTAGGGGTCCTTGAGGTCGTCCTTGTTGGCGTCGACGCCGTACTGCCTCCACGTCGCGGGCATGAACTGCATCCACCGAGCGCGCCCGCGGAGGACACGTTGAGGTTGCGGCCGTAGTCGGTCTCGATCTCGTTGATGACGGCGAGGACCTCCCGGCGCACGCCGTACTCGATGCCGGCGGCCTGGTAGAGCGGGAGCAGGAAGGGCGGGATCCGGAACTTGTAGATGAAGAAGTTTGGGACGCCGATCGGGGCGGCGCCGGGCTCGGCCAGCGAGAAGGTCGGGTTGTTCGTGGTCGGCGTGCCGTCGAGAGCGCGCGCGCCGGGGCGGAGCGGCGCTGCGCCTTGCGCAGCTTGCGCTTGAGCTGCAACATGAGCTTCTTGCTGTTGAGGTTGCCGGCGCGCAGCTTCTGGTTGCGCTGCGGGGTCTTCCTCGCGCTCGGCGTCTGAACCGGCGCCTGGACGTTGGGCTTGCGGCCGGAGCCAGGCTTGGGCTTGCTGCCCGGGGTCGCCGTGGCGCTCGGCTTGGGCGCGCCGGGGACGTTGGGGGCGTTCGGCACGGACGGGACGGTCGGGATCGGGACCTGCGGCGTCGGCGCCGGCGTCCGGGCACCTGGATCGGGCCGTTGTCGATGACCTGCGCGATCGCGCCCGTGATGCCGGGGATCTTCACCTGGCTCACCGGGGTGCCGGGCGGCACGTCGACGGTGACGTTGATGCGCTCGCCCGTGACGAGGACGACCGTGACGGAATGGAGCGCGGCGTCGGCCGGAAGCGCGGCGACGCCGAGGCCAACCGTGGCCGCGATCGCGCGATGATGCCCTTCCGTCTTTTCATTCGAGTACGCGTCCTCCCGCGCGTGACAACGCTGAATCGGCGCTCTGGCGCTGCAGGCTGAACTCTCCACGAGCCAGAACGCCGGTCACGCTACTAGTGATCCCCTTTCAATTCAAGAACGATCCCGCTCCAATACCTGCGGGCTATTGCTCGAACTGGTAGGAAGTCACTCCTGATCAACCCCCGCACAACGATACCTGAACCTCAAGTCGACTTACTCATGTCCATGAAAGAGGAGATCTCGATGACCGACAGCGAGGGCCTGCGCGACAAGCTCGCCCGCTCGAGCGAAGACGCGATCGGCAAGCTCGCGCAGGACCTGCTCGAGAATCCGATCGTCTGTCAACTCCGCGATCTCGCGCGCCTTCGGGGCCCGCGAGCGCGCCGTGCAGGCGCAGGAGGCGGCGATGGGAGCGCTCAACATCCCGTCGGCGGCCGACATCGAGCGCCTGACACAGCGGCTCCGCTCGGTCTCGCAGCGGCTCGAGGGGCATCGAGGACGGCGTCGACCGGCTCGACCAGCGGCTCGAGTCGCTCAACAGCAAGCCCGCGCTCACCGGCACCGACGAGCGCCTGGCCGCGATCGAGGGCCAGCTCGGCAAGCTCTCTGCGGAACTTGGCGCGCTCGCCTCGGCGCTCGACACCCGTCCGGCCCGCACTGCGCGAGCGGCCTGCGCATGAACGAGAAGCCGGCCGCCACGAAGCCGAAGCCGAAGCGGAAGTCGCCGGCGCGCAAGAAGTCCTAGGCGCTGGGCGTCCGCGGCCTGCACCAACAACGTCAACGGCAAGCGGGTTCCGGCCGGTTTCGTCCGGGTTGTCCTGCCTAGGGGTCGGTATTCGACCCCACGGCAGGACGGCGTAGCCGAGTTG
>CAVZVH010000021.1:0-946329 GCA_963778645.1 uncultured Chloroflexia bacterium | reverse complement strand
CCCCGGCCGGCCGTCGCGCGGCAGGCGGCGACGAACGCCGCCGCGACGGCGTCGAATTGGTGGCGGCGTGGGTCCCGGCTGCCAGTACGCGGAGTCAGGTGAACATCGCGAACCGGCAAATCAGGTGAACATCGGCGCATATCGGGGCTCCTTCTTGGAGCCCGCGCCACGCTCTTCCCGCACTTAACCACCAGATGTGGTGGTCGGATCGACTGGACCGCTACCCGTGGGGTAGCTGGCTGGCGAGGAAGGATTTGAACCTTCGATCTCCTGATCCAGAGTCAGGCGCCTTACCGCTTGGCCACTCGCCAGTGGAGCGGCGGTGATGATACCGCATGGACCCTTGGAGACCGCCCGGCCGGCCCGGCGCGTCACCGACTATGCATCCGATGCGAATACCGGACCGACGGGCACGGAAGCGCCGGATTTGTGCATAAGTGCCGGCTCAAGGCCGCTATCTCGGCCTGTTGACAGCCGGTACGTTCGGGGGAGGTGTCAACCTTGCCCTGACAGGGTAGCCTCGTTGACATGCACGTCCCGCGTCCGCGCATGCCCATGGAACGAGTGGCCGCCCCCGGCCCGACCGGCCGCCTCTTGGTCCTCCTCCTCGCCGTCAGCCTGCTGACCGGGCTGACCGCCACGGTCACGGCGGCCGCGCCGAGCCTGCCATCGTGCGAAGTCGCCGACACGCTGACGAAGCACCGCACGCTCGCCGACTGGAATTGAGCGGTGCTCGACCAGACCTACCGGCTCTCGAGCGCGCATAAGCCGAGGGACCTCCGCTCGACTGCCGCTGCCGGGCTCAACAGTGGCTACAAGGTGCGCCGCTTCGTCATCACCGACCTCAAGAGGATGGCGATCGCGGCCCGACGTGCCGGCGCCCGCTTCTCCGTCCAGTCGGCGTATCGAAGCTACGCGACCCAGAAGGCCACCTTCGCCAGCTGGGTCCGCGCGCATGGCTACGCCGTCGCCCTCAAGGAGAGTGCCCGAGCCGGGCACAGCGAACACCAACTGGGCACGACCGTCGACCTGCGTTCGTATCGCGGTCGAGCGCCGTGGGATCTTGCCGACTGGGGCAAGACCAGGGCAGGCAGGTGGCTCAGGGCGAACGCCTGGAAGTACGGGTTCGTCATGAGTTACCCAAAGGGCAAGACCGCGGTGACCTGCTACGTGTACGAGCCGTGGCACTACCGCTACGTCGGCCGCAAGCTCGCGAAGCAGGTGCACGACAGCAAGCTCACCCTCCGCGAATTCCTGTGGGCCCGCCAGACGCCGGCCGCCCCGCCGGCTCCGACGCCCGAGCCAAGCCCGACGCCGACCCCGACGCCGACCCCGACCCCCGAGACCTGATCGACCCATAGCCGACGAGCCCGAGTGGTCAGGCAGCGGTAGGCGAGCGATCGAGCCGGATCAGGCGAGCGATGACCCGAGCGCCTCGCGAAACAGTGCCGTCAGCTGCTCCCATTCGACGAGGAACGCATCGTGGCCCTTGGTCGAGCCGATCTCGCGGTAGCGAGCGTCGACGCCGGCCGCGTCGGCCGCAGCCACCAGGACCTTGACCTGTCGCGGGCCGTACAGGATGTCGTCCTGGATGCCGATGCCGGTCACGGCGGTGCCGCCCGCCGCCAGTCGCGCGAAGGCGCCCTCGATGCCGCCCCAGGCAAGGCCGATGTCGTGCCGATCCATGGCACCGGCCAGGATCCGATACGTGGCGGCATCGAACCGCTCGACGAGCTTCTCGCCCTGGTGGTCGAGATAGCTCACGATCGAAAAACGGCCGTCGGGCTCGATATCCCGCCCGAATTGCTCGTCGAAGTCGGCTTCGCTGCGGTAGGTCGTCATCGCGAGCTCGCGTGCGAGCGCCAGACCGTCGAGGCCGAGGCGCTCGATCAGCGTGATCTGGAGATGGTTCCAGGCCACGGCCATCGGGCCGGTCGCCACGGGAGCCGCGATGGGCGCCACGTGGTCGACCGCGTCCGGGCGGGCGAGGGCGACCTCGAGGGCGACCATCCCCCCGAGCGAGCCGCCGGTCGCGAGCGCCAGGCGGTCGGAGCCCAGCGCGTCGAGGAGCCGCCATTGCGCTCGGGCCTGGTCGCGTGTCGTGACGGCCGGGAAGTCGGCACCGTACGGCCGGCCGGTGGCCGGGTTCGGCGAGTCCGGGCCGCTGGTGCCGTAGCGACCGCCGAGCAGGTTGGCGCACAGGACGCCGTAGCGCCCCGTGTCGAGCGCCCGTCCCTCGCCGATGAGCGGCTCCCACCAGTCGCCGGCCGCATCGGCCGAACCGGTGAGGGCGTGGATGACGAGGATCTGCGGCGCCTCCGCCGGGGCGAGCCCATCGTGTCGATACGCGACGGTCAGCTCGGGGAGTGTCGTGCCATCGTCGAGATCGAACGGGCCAAGGTCCACGGTCTCCAGCCGGCCAGTCCCCGTGGGGAGACCGGCTGGCAGGGTCGCGGGAGCTTCCGCGGTCATACGGCCGAAACCTCCGATGTCATCTGGGGCAAACAAAAGGACCGCGGCTCCTTCGTGGAGTCCGCGGCCCCGGAGACCTGGTCGTCGGTCCCGCTCCTACGTCATCGGACGTTCGCGGGCCTCAGACCCATGCCTACCAGCAGGGCCGCCTGCGCATACACATGTCCGAGGTGTAGGTGGTTGTCACAGCCCGTCGATGGTGCGCGAGTCGGCGGGAACCCGTCAACCCGGTTCCCGAACTGCAACCTTGCGGGACGGTAGGCTTGGGCCATGACCGCCATCCCCGCCACGTTCCGTGCCTACGTCGCCGAGAAGGTCGAGCGCGATGGGGTGCCCACCGTCGACCGCGGGGTCCGCGAGTTCGCTGGATCCGATCTGCCGCCCGGTGACGTCGAGATCCAAGTCGACTGGTCGAGCGTCAACTACAAGGACGGGCTGGCCACACGGGCCGACGGCAAGGTCGCCCGGATCAGTCCACTGATCCCCGGGATCGATCTCGCCGGCGAGGTCGTCGCCAGCGGGGATCCGTCGATCGGCGTGGGGTCGGCGGTCCTGGCGCACGGCTACGAGATGGGCGTCTCGCGTCACGGCGGCTACGGCGAGTACCAGCGGGTCCCGGCTGGCTGGGTCGTCCCGCTTGCCGGCGGCCTGTCGCCACGGGACGCGATGGCGATCGGCACCGCCGGGTTCACGGCCGCGATGTCCGTCGTCGCGCTCGAGGAGCGCGGGCTCTCCCCGTCAGACGGGCCGGTGCTCGTGACCGGGGCGAGTGGGGGAGTCGGCGGCACGGCGCTGGCGATCCTCGCGGAGCGCGGCTACGAGGTCTGGGCAGCGACCGGCAAGCCAGACGAGGCGGCGCGACTTCGCGCGCTCGGTGCGGCCGGGATCCTGACGCGGGACGAGGTGACCGCCGAGGGCCGGCCGCTCGACTCGGAACGGTGGGCGGGGGCCGTCGACGCCGTCGGCGGGGCGACCCTGCCGTACGTCCTGCGCACGCTCAAGACTGGCGCGGCCGTCGCCGCGAGCGGCAACGCCGGCGGCCCGAGGCTCGAGACGACGGTCTTTCCGTTCATCCTGCGGGGCGTCGCGCTCCTCGGGATGGACTCGGTCACGGTCCCGATCGAGCGACGCCGCCGGATCTGGGATCGGCTCGCGACGGACCTCCGGCCACGCGACCTCGGCGCCCACTGCCAGGAGGTCACGCTGGAGACCCTGGAACCGGCACTCGACGGGATCGTCGACGGGTCGGCTCGCGGCCGCTGGATCGTGCGGATCGCGGACTAGCGCCGGACGCCACGCTCAGTCCAGCTCGCCTCGGAGCTGTTGCAGCGCCCGCCCGAGCGGGCCACGGAGTGCCCGCCGCGGCTCCCCGGCGAAGGCGGTCTCATCCGCCACGGCCTCGTCGAGGGTGATCTCCCCGGCGTGGACCCGCCGTGCCAGTCCGGCGAGGACCGCGAAGGACGCGGCCTGCGACTCGGCGAACGCCCGCGCGGCCTGGTCGCCGTGACCGGGCACGACGACCCCATCGCCCACCAACTCGGCAAGCGCCGTCGCCGTCGCCGGCCAGTCCATCGGGTAGCCGTCGCCGAAGAAGGGGACCGCGCCATTCTCCAGCAGGTCGCCGGCGCAGATCACGTCCGTGCCCGGAACGCCGATGACGATGTCGTGATCGGTGTGACCGCGACCGAGGTAGCGAAGCTCGACCGGCCGCCCGCCGACGTCGACGGTCGCGGTCTCGGCGAAGACCCGGTCGGGTGGGTCGATCACGACCTCCGGCAGATCGTCGGCCAGGTCCGGCTCCTCGCGCGCGATCGTCGGCCGTCTTGCCTCGCCGGTCCGCTCCATGAACGTCACGCAGCGTTCGTGGCCCCAGATGGTCGCCGGGCGGAACACATGGTTCCCGAAGGCGTGATCGAAGTGGCCGTGCGTGTCCACGACGACCGTCACCGGAACCTGGCGTCAGCTCGCGGACGTGCGCCAGGATCTCGCGCGCCTGCGCGTGCGTGGAGCGTGTGTCGATGACGAGTGCCTCCCCGTCGCCGAGGACCACGCCGATGTTCTGGTCGTAGAACGCGTAGCGGCGCACGAAGACTCGATCGCCGACCTCGACCCAGCCATCCTCGACGCCCATCGCCGCATGGTATCGAGGGGTGCGATGCGCGGAATCGCGGGTCGCGTACGCTGCGCCCATGCCATCGATCGTCAGCCGTGCGACCGCGGCGGACGGCACGGATCTGCTCGTCCGGCACTGGCCCCCCGACGAGGTCGAGGCGGGCGGTGCGTGGGCGGGCGAGCCCTGGGCATCGATCCTGATGGTCCACGGTCTCGGCGAGCAGTCCGGTCGCTACGAGCACGTCGGCGACCAGTTCGCTGCCGCCGGGCTGGACGCATGGGCGTACGACCAGCGCGGCAACGGCGGGTCCGGTGGCGGCCGCGGCGACGTCGAGCGCTGGTCGCAATTCCACGACGACCTCGCGGAGCGAGTCGCGGCCGTCCGTGCCAGCGCGGGCTCGCGACCGGTCGTCCTCTACGGCCACTCGATGGGCGGGCTGGTCGTGGCCGGCTACCTGTTGAGCGATCGCCCGAAGCCCGACCTTGCCGTCCTCGCATCGCCCGGCCTCGACTCGACGCTGCCCGGCTGGAAGAAGGCGACTCGCGCGACTCCTCGCCCGGGTGCACGCCGACGCTCCCGATCCCGAACGGCATCGATGGCGCGACGCTCTCACGCGATCCGACGGTCGCCGAGAAGGCCGCCGCGCGATCCCGCTAACGCCACCGCGAGCACCGCGCGGTTCGGCGCGGCCGGGTTCGCCGAGCAGGCGCGCGTCCGCGACGGGTCGCCGCGAGGATTCGGCATCCCGACCCTCGTCCTCCACGGCGAGGACGATAGGCTGGTGCCGGTCGGAGCCTCGGCGGTCCTTGACGGCGCCCCGGGTGTCGAACGGCGAACCTACCCGGGCCTCCGCCACGAACTGCACAACGAACCGGAGGGTCCGGCAGATCATCGACGAGGTCATCGCCTGGCTCCGGGAGAATCGCCCCGCTGACGAGCGCATCAGGTTCCAGATCGGCCGCCGTAACGTGCCAGAACTGATACGCCTCCGGGGAGCGCAGCGTGCGCTGAGAGTGTGGTCCAGACCACAGACCCGCGGAACCTGATCCGGTTCGTACCGGCGAAGGAAGCAGGCCCCGATCGCTCGACGCCGTCCCCGTGAGCCGGAGGCGGCGTTATTCGTGTTCGAGATCGAGATCGGAGGCCCTGATGCACCGCCAGCGGAACACGCGCGCATGCATGCGCTCCAGGACGCTCGTCGCGTGGCTCGCGCTGCTGTTCGCGGTCGTCGGATGCGGCGCCGGCGCGTCGTCGCCCGCGCCAGCCCAGACGTCGTCCGGCTCGGCCGCCCCGACTGCCGGTCCGGCGCGGGACCGTCCGGCTCGCGCTCGACTGGACGCCGAACACGAACCACACCGGGCTTCTTCGTCGCGGAGGCGAACGGCTGGTACGACGACGCCGGCGTCGACCTCGCAGATCCTGCCGTACGCCAGCACGACACCCGAGGCGCTCATCGCCGCCGGCCAGGCCGAGTGCGGGATCAGCTTCCAGGACGCGCTGACGTTCGCGGCCGCGGCCGGCGCGCCGGTCGTCTCGGTGATGGCCATCCTCCAGCACACGGCCCAGGAGATCGCGGTCCTCGCGTCGTCGGACATCACCCGGCCGCGGGACCTCGATGGACGGATGTACGCCGGGTTCGGCTACCCGAACGAGGAGCCGACGCTGCAGCCGGTCATCAAGGCCGACGGCGGGACCGGTGACTTCACGACGGTGACCCTCGACACCGCCGCCTACGAGGCGCTGTACGCGAAGCGCGCCGACTTCGTCATCACGTTCACCGCCTGGGAGGGCATCGAGGCCGGACAGCGCGACATCGAGCTGCGGACCTTCCCGTTCACCGACTACGGGTTCCCGGACTTCTACCAGGTCGTCCTCGCGTGCGATCGCGGTGGCTGGCGAGCGGAGCCCGAGCTCGCCCGAGCGTTCGTCGGGCGACCGTCCGCGGCTTCGAGCTCGCCGCGGACGACCCGGACGCGGCGGCCGCACTCCTCGTCGAGGAGAACCCCGGCGTGTTCGACGGCAACCCAGAGCTGCCGCTCGCGAGCCAGCGGTTCCTCGCCGACGGGGGCTTCCTGCGCGACGACGAGCGGCGCGGTGGGTCGCCAGACGCTCGAGCAGGTGGCAGGGCTACTCGGGCTTCCTGTACGAGCAGGGCCTGCTCGCGGGACCGGACGGCAAGCCGCTCGCCGCGCCGCCCGACTACGCGGCCCTGTTCACGAACGACTTCCTGCCGTGACCGCCGGCGCGGCGCCTCCGCCGGCTGGTGGCCGCCGCTCGCCCTGGTCGCGTGCTCCTCCTGCTCTGGGAGGCCTACGTCCGGCTCGCGGACCTCGACCCGGTCACGCTGCCGGCGCCCGTCGCGGGTCCTGAGTGCCCTGTGGGACTTCCGCGAGACGCCGTCGGCCATCTCGTCCCGACGCTCGTCGAGACCCTCGTCGGGTGCGCGCTGTCCGTGGTGCTGGCGATCGCGCGCGGCCATCGCCCTCGATCGGTGGGGGCCGGTCCGACGAGCCGTCGAGCCGCTCCTCGTCACGAGTCAGACGATCCCGGTCGTCGCGATCGCGCCGCTGTTCGTGATCTGGTTCGGGTTCGGCCTGCTGCCGAAGGTGCTGATCGTCGTGCTGGTCACGTTCTTCCCGGTCACGATCGCGCTCCTCGACGGGTTCGGGCGCGTCGAACCGCAGGCGATGGACGTTGATGCGATCGATGGGCGCCACCGACCGGCAGGCGTTCCGCGAAGCTCCGCTGGCCGTCCGCGTTGCCGTCGTTCTTCACGGGGCTGCGGATCAGCGTGGTCTACGCGGTCATCGGCGCGATCTTCGGCGAGTACGTCGGGGCGACGCGAGGGCCTCGGCATCTGGATGCAGCTGTCGCAGAACAGCTTCCGCACCGATCTCGTCTTCGCCGCGATCCTCCTCACGGCCATCGTGTCGTTGACGCTGTATGCGGCGGTCGGCCTTCTCGAGCGGGTGGTCGTGCCATGGTCGTCGTCGGCTCGCGGCGGCGCGGCCGGTCAGAGGATGTCGGTGTAGTACGAGAGGACCGAGGTGATCCACACCGCGACGAAGGCGAACGCCGCGTAGCGTCCGAGCCACGGTGCGGCGTCGTAGGCGATCGTCGGTCGCCATTTGAGCAGGCCCAACTTGATCGCGATCGCCACGAAGGCGGTCGTCCCGAAGATCGTGTGGAGCATCACGGCCAGAGGACTCTGCGGAGCCCCGATGTCGCTCATGCAGAAGTACGCAACGACGACCGCGAGCACGATGGCGATGCGACCGCCGTAGCGATGGCTCCGCATCAGGTACTTCATCTTGATCCCGAGGGTCGGCACCTTCCCCATGGCGGCGCTCATCGTGTACGTCTGCGACAGGGCGAGCAGCGCCACGACCGTCGCACCCAAGGCCTTCAGCGCGGTCTTCTGGTCCTGGTAGAGGAAGGCCGGCTGGATGACCGCAGCGGTCGTCAGGACGACGAGCCCGATGCCCCAGACTCCGAAGATCGACGTGATGACCAGGAACAGGTCCGTCCATCGGTCGGTCTTGCGGGTCCGCTTCGCGGCCGCGGGTGCGCCGGGACCTCCGGGGATCGATTCAGACGCCACGGGAACCTCCCTCATGTTCGCCCGGAGTCTGCGGTAACCCCTCCGTCAGGACAAGGTCTGACACTTCGTTCCGAGCGATTGCGTTCCGTCCTGCAGGGTCGCTGAGCGGATCGCCTCGCCCGTCGGCGATGATCGAGGCGTGATCCGCAGCTGGAGGCCACGTGACGGACGCCCGCACGATCGTCTTCTTCCCTGAGGGCGCCTACGGCCCGACCAACAACTGCGTCGGGATCGGCCAGGTGCTGCGGGCGCGCGGCCATCGTGTCGTCTTCGTCGTCGAGGAATCCTTCGCGGGCACGCTCGAGGCCAAGGGCTTCGAGGAGCGGCTCATGCGCCTTGGCCCCCCGCCCGAGGTCCCCGAGATCCCCGGCCAGTTCTGGATCGACTTCATCCGCGAGACGTCGCCCGTCTTTCGCAAGTCCGACACTCGAGCAGCTCGGCGACTTCATCGCGCCGACCTTCCAGGCCCTCATCGACGGTTCGAAGTACGTCGACCCGAGGCTCACCGAGATCTTCGACGAGCTGGTGCCCGACGTCATCGTCGAGGACAACGTCGTCGCGTTCCCGGCGCTCGGGGCGTCCGGGCGGCCGTGGGTCCGCATCATGTCCTGCAACCCGGCCGAGATGAAGGACCCTGCCGTGGCGCCCTTCTCGTCCGGGTACCCGGCCGCGGACCGCGGCGGTTGGCCGGCGTTCCTCGAGGAGGTGCGCCGGACGCACGGAGACATGTGGGCCGACTTCGATGCCTTCTGCCGCGAGCACGGCGAACACGGGCTCTCGTACGGCGACCTCGGGCCGGACTTCATGGTCGAATCCCCGTACCTCAACCTGTACTCGTACCCCGCCGAAGCCGACTACGCGCGTGAGCGCCCGCTCGGCCCGACCTGGCACCGTCTTGACTCGACGGTCCGGGCCGCCGACACGACGTGGGAGCTGCCCGAGCACCTGCGCGAGCGTGACGGCGCGCTCATCTACCTGTCGCTGGGGTCGTTGGGCTCGGCCGATGTCGGGCTGATGCAGCGGCTGGTCGACCTCCTCGCGACCACGGAGAATCGGGTGATCGTCTCCAAGGGTCCCCTGGCCGACCAGATCACGCTCCACGACAACCAGACCGGCGAGGCGTTCCTGCCCCAGCCGGCGATCCTGCCGCAGGTCGACCTCGTCATCACGCATGGCGGCAACAACACCGTCACCGAGGCCTTCCATCACGGCAAGCCGATGATCGTGCTGCCGCTCTTCTGGGACCAGGTCGACAACGCCCAACGCGTCGACGAGACCGGGCTTCGGGCGGCGCCTCTCGACCTACGGCTTCCGCGACGAGGAGCTGACCGACGCCATCGACGAGCTGCTCGCCGACCGGGCGCTCGGCCGCGCGACTGGCGGCGATGTCGACGCGGATCAAGGCCGGCTCCGGGACCGTCCGCGCGGCCGACCTCGTCGAACGCGTCGCGCGCACTGGCGAAGCCGTCACCGACTGATACGACGGAGCCCTCCGGATCGCGGAGGGCTCGTCGTATGGGTCCGGAGCGTGAGCCTAGGTGTCGCCACCACCACCGTCGCTGTCATCGCAGGTGACCTTGAACACCTTCGACTTCGCCTTGACGTCGGTGAGGTCAGCCTTGCCGTAGAGCGTCGCCTTGTAGTGGCCCGCGTCCAGGGCGAACGGCCCGGTGGCGCCGTAGCCATCGGCATCGGCCGGGTCGAACGCGAACGGGCCGGGATCAGTGCCCTGCGGGGCGTCGCCGCCCTGCACGGAGAAGACGAGGTACCCGCCTTGCCCTGCATCCAGGCCGAATGCCTCGACGTCGAACACGCAGACCTTCGGGTCGTGGTCGCGCGTGCCGTCCGGCGTGCCCTGTTCGTGGATCTTCAGCGTGCCGTTGTTCCCGGCGAACGCCGCCGTGGACGCAAGAAGGCAGACAAGCCCGGCTGCCGAAGCCGCCGCACCGAGTCGGCGAGTGTGGCGGAAGGGACTGGTGTTCATCAGGGATGTCGTCCTTCTTGGTGTCTGGCGGGCCTGGGACCGCGGGCCGCTCGCGGCAACTCACGGATCGTCGTGGTTCGGAGGCGCGACGGACATGCACCCTTGGTCCGGATGCGCCCGGACCTTGGTTCGTGGCGACCGCGAAATACGTGCAGATGTTCGCGGCGGCGCAGATGCGTAAGACCCGCCCACGTGGCGGGACGATGTTCCGCTGCGGGCATAGGATGACGACACTTTCGAACCGATCCCGTCACGCCCAGGAGGCACTCCCGTGACCGACACCCTCGAACGAGTCAAGACCTACCAGCAGCTCATCGGCGGCGAGTTCGTGGACGCCGCCGACGGCAGGACGGCCGAGGTCATCAACCCGGCGAACGACGCGGTCATCGGCAACGTGCCGGCGAGCGCCATCGAGGACGTGAACCGCGCGGTCGATGCCGCCGCGACCGCCTTCGAGAGCTGGAAGAACACGACGCCGCAGGATCGTTCGCTGCTCCTGCTCAAGCTCGCGGATGTCCTCGAATCCCGCGCCGATGAGTTCGGCCGTCTCGAGAGCGCGAACGCCGGCAAGCCGGTCGGGGCCGCCATCGACGAGATGACCACCAGCGTCGATCTCTTCCGGTTCTTCGCCGGCGCTGCTCGCGTGATGGATGGCCTGGCGGCGAACGAATTCCTGGCCGGCCATACCTCGATCATCCGTCGCGACCCGATCGGCGTGGTCGCCTCGATCGCGCCCTGGAACTACCCGCTCTACATGGCGAGCTGGAAGCTCGGACCGGCGCTCGCGACCGGCAACACGGTCGTCCTGAAGCCCTCGGCTCGGACGCCGCTCAGTGCCCTCGCCTTCGCCGAGATCCTCGCCGAGGTCTTCCCGCCAGGCGTCGTCAACGTGCTGTCCGGGTCCGGCGCCGACATCGGTGACGCGCTCGTCGGCCATCCGACGGTCCGCATGGTCTCGATCACCGGCGACACCGTGACCGGGAAGCGCGTCGCGAAGATCGCGGCCGACACCGTCAAGCGGCTCCACCTCGAGCTCGGCGGCAAGGCGCCGGTCATCATCTTCGACGACGCCGACGTCGACCTCGCCGCCGAGACGCTCAAGTTCGCCGGCTACTGGAACTCCGGCCAGGACTGCACGGCGGCGACCCGGGTCATCGCCGGCCCGAAGGTCTACGACAAGTTCGTCAGCGCGCTCTCCGATCAGGTCAAGACCATCAAGTGGGGCGACCCGGCCGAGGGCGACGACATCGAGATGGGCTCGCTCATCGCGCAGGCGCAGGCCGACAAGGTCGAGGGCATGGTCGATCGCGCCCGCGCGGGAGCCGAGGTCGTGGTCGGGGGCAAGCGGCCCGACCGCCCCGGCGCCTACTACGAGCCGACGATCATCGCCGGCCCGGACCAGCGCTCGGAGATCGTCCAGGACGAGGTCTTCGGGCCGGTCGTCACGGTGCAACGCTTCAGCGACGAGGAGCAGGCCGTCGACGTGGGCGAACGACGTCCCGTTCGGTCTCGCGTCCTCGGTCTTCACGAGCGACATCGGACGCGCGATGCGCGTCGCCAAGGCGCTCGAATTCGGGCACGTCTGGATCAATGAGCACTTCACGCTCGCGTCGGAGACCCCGCACGGTGGCGTCAAGCAGTCCGGCTACGGCAAGGACGGCTCGAAGTACGCGCTCGAGGACTACACGTTCATCAAGCACGTGATGATCAACACGGGGAGCTGACCGAGGCTCAGCCTTCGAGCGCCGCCAGCGCCTCGCGGACCTCGTCGATTCGCTCGATCGTCTCGGTATCGAACGGCGCCCGGAAGACGAAGATGACCTCACTGACGCCGATCCGTGCGTAGCCGTCGAGGAACGCTGCGACCTCGTCGGGCCGTCCGCCGACCGTGAGCCCGCGATCCGTGCCATCCGCGCCGACTCGGCCTTCGAGGCCGTGGCGCCGGGCGGTGTCCGTCCAGACCTCTCGTGCCGCATCCTGGCTGTCGCGGAGAACGCCATGGACCGTGACGGTGCGCTCGATCGACTCGAACGGTCGGCCGATCTCGGCGCAGCGCTCGCGCAGGATCTCGCCGACCGCTTCGATCCGTTCGGGCAGTCCGTAGCCGTTCCACACGTCCGCCACGGCGGCCGCGGTGCGCAGCGTCTTCGTCGGACCGGAGCCACCGATGAGGATCGGCAGCCGCGACTGCAGCGGGACGCGGCGCGCAGACGGCGTCGTGCATCGAGTAGAAGCGGCCCTCGTGGCTGACGGTCTCGCCATCGAGCAGCCGCCGGATCAGTCGGGCGGACTCGTCGAGCCGGTCCAGGCGCTCGCCGAAGCCGCTGCCGAAGTCGATCCCGAAGGCGTCGTGCTCGCGCTCGAACCAGCCGCCGCCGAGACCGAGCACGCGCGACCGTCCGAGAGGTGGTCGAGGGTCGTCGCGAGCTTGGCGGTCAGGCCCGGGGCGCGGAACGTGTTGGCCGCCGACGAGCAGGCCGAGCCGGACTCGATGGGTCAGGACCGCCACCGCCGCGAGCGTCGTCCAGCCCTCGAGCTTGGCGTCGGTCGGATCGCCCTCGTCGGCGAGCAGATGGTCGTCGATCCAAAGGCTGTCCCAGCCGGCGCGCTCGACCGACAGGCACGCATCGCGCAGAGCCGTCCATTCGGTCCGATTGATCCAGAACGCGGCTCCGAACCGCATCGCAGCGCTTATGCGCGGACCGTCGCGAGGAACTTGAAGACCGGCATCCCGGCGGCAAACGCATCGGCGATGGTGTCCGGCAGCGACGGCGAGAACACCTCGTCGTCGGACAGCCGCCGGCCGAAGACGACGTCCTTGTATCGGAACAGGTCGGCCATCGGGTGGTCGGCGGGCAGCCCGGCCGGCACGCGCTTGAGGTGCTCGTGGGCGGTCACCGAGCCGAATGCGGCCCGGAAGCCGGGCTCCTCGAGTGCCGCTCGAACGCGATCGGGATCGTCCACGATCGCCCGCCGGAATGCGTCGAGACGAGGCTTCTCGGCCATCCACATGCCGCCACCGACATACATCTCACCAGGCTGGAAGTGGAAGTACCCGCCGTTCCCGTGGGCCGAACCATCGACGACGACCGGCGTGCCGTCCGTGGAGCGCTCCTGCCACGGGAAGCTCGCGCCGAGGTGCGTCTTGTATGGCGACTTGTCCTTCGAAAAGCGCGTGTCTCGGTAGATCCGGAAGATGGAACGCTTCGGGTCGGCCAGCAACGGGATGTCGCGAGCCTCGAAGCCCTCGGCGAGGGCGGCCACCAGCGACTCGAGCGGCTCCTTGAGCAGTCGCTCGTAGTCGGCCTTGCGAGGAGCGAACCACTCGCGATCGTTGTTGGCGGCCAGGTCGACCAGGAAGTCGATGGCCTCGAGGTCGGAATCCGGTGAACGTGGACGTCGCGATGGCCATAGGAGCACTCCTGCGCGGTTGCGGGTGATGAATCTACGCCCCGCCGCTCATCGCGCGATCACTTGGCGTCCGCGCCCCTATCCTGCCAAGCATGACGGAGGTCGCGCCGTTCCCGCCCGCCCTGCGCGAATCGATCCTTGCCTGGTACGCCGAGCGTGGCCGGCCGCTCGCGTTCCGCCGGACCCGCGACCCGTATGCCGTGCTCGTCTCGGAAGCGATGGCCCAGCAGACGCAGGCCGCCCGGGCGGCCGAGGCCTGGGAGCGGTTCATGATCCGGTTCCCTACGGTCGAGGTCCTGGCGGCCGCGAGTCTCGCCGACGTGCTCCGCGAGTGGCAGGGCCTTGGCTACGATCGGCGGGCACGGAACCTGTGGCGCGCGGCGGGCGAGATCGTGTCGGTCCATGGAGGCGTCGTGCCATCCGACCTCGCGGCGCTCGAGGCGCTTCCCGGCGTCGGCCCGTATACGGCGCGTGCCGTGGCGTCGATCGCGTTCGGGATCCCGGTCGGTGCGGTCGACACCAACGTCCGGCGCGTCCTGGGGCGGATCGCGGGAGGCGAGGGGTCGGCGCTGACCGCGCGTGACATCCAGGCGCTCGCCGATGCTGCGGTCCCGTCCGATGCGCCGGGCACGTGGACGCACGCACTGATGGATCTGGGCGCCACCACCTGCCGGGCAGCCAAGGCGGATTGCGGCACATGCCCTGCCCGCGATTGGTGCCGGTTCGCGGCCGAGGGCTCGACCGTCCGACGTCCCGGGCCACGCGTCCGCGAGGGCCCCGCCCCGTTCACGACGACGACGCGCTGGCTGCGCGGTCGGATCCTGGACCGCCTGCGGGCGGCTCCCGCTACCGCGTGGGCGCCGATCGAGACGCCGATGGGCGAACACGACACGAGATCCGTCGTCCGGGCGCTCGAAGCGCTGGCGGCCGACGGGCTCATCGACCTCGAGGCGGCGGGGTGGCACGCCCGATACGGGCGCGGCTCCGGATGAGCTGACCACCGTTCGGCTACGCTTCCTCGCGCGATGCCCACCTCCGTCGAGCGCGCTGCCGCCCAGGGCGCGCTTCCTGCCAACGATCCGTCGATCTTCGAGCTGGACCTGCGAGGCCTGCGCGGCCGCTGGGCGGCCTCGGCGGCGCTTCCGGCGATCTCGGGCGAGGCGATGACCGGCACGGATCGACGCGCGCAGGCGCTGGGCGTGCCCGAGGAACGGCTGATGGAGCACGCTGGGACAGCGGTGGCGGCCGCCGTTCGCGCACTCGCGGTGGACCTGGGTCGCTGGGGGACCGGCCCGATCGTGATCATGTGCGGGCCAGGAAACAACGGCGGCGACGGCTTCGTGGCGGCTCGCCGGCTCGCGCTCGCGGGTGCGTCCGTGGTGGTCGGCCTGGTCGCGCCGAACGCCCGTCCGGCTGGGCTCACGGCGGCTCGCAACTGGGATCGCATCGCCCGCGACGATGGGATCACCAAGGTCCACCTGCCGGTCGCGCGCGACGTCGCGATGTTCGAGCACGGCATCGAGACGGCCGCGGTCGATCGTCGACGCTCTGCTCGGGACGGGCGTGCGCGGCGTCCTCCGCGAGCCGATCCGCTCGGCGGTCGAGGTGATCGTCCGCGCGGCCGCCGCGGGCGTCCCGGTCGTGGCCATCGATACGCCGACCGCCGTGGATCTCTCGAGCGGTGAGCCATCCGAGCCGGCGGTCCGCGCCGACCTGACCGTGACGTTCCATCGCCCGAAGACCGGTCTGGCCACACGGCGTGGCGGCGCCCACGCGGGCAAGGTCCTCGTTGCCCCGATCGGCATCCCGGCCGAGGCGGACCGTGGCTGAGGGCCGGCCGGTGGGCCGCCAGCCCGGTTGGCGCGGCGTCGCGCTCGTTGCCGCGGCCGTCGTGGTCGTGGTGATGGGCGCGGCTGTCGTGACCAGCCTGCTGCCAACGACGCTCCAGGAGATCGTCTTCCACACGCCGCTGGCCATCGTCGTCCTCATCGCGGGGACGGGATGGGTGCTCTGGCGGATCTCGCCGGCGACGCCCCGAAGAGCCGCTGCCGTGATGCGAGCGCCAGCCGCATGACCGGGCCCGGGCCCATCGACGCGCGACGGGCGAGCGTCGCGGCCCTGGCGGACGGGACCTGGGACGTCGTCATCGTGGGCGGCGGGATCGTCGGCAGCGGTGCCCTGCTCGACGCCGTCTCGCGCGGGATGCGCGCCGCCTTGATCGAACAGGACGACATCGCCGCCGGCACGTCGTCCCGCTCGTCCCGGCTCATCCACGGCGGCCTCCGCTACCTCGAGCAATTCCGCTTCGGGCTCGTGCGCGAGGCGTTGGCCGAGCGTTCTCGGATCCTGCATCTCGCCCCACACCTCGTGCGCCTCGAGCCGCTCCTCTTCCCGATCTACGGCATCCCGTTCCTGTCGAAGGCGTTCTACGACATCGGCCTGACGATGTACGACGTGCTTGGCGCGCGGCACGACGGCGGCTGGCACCGACGGCTGTCGAAGGCGGCCACCCTCGAGATGGCACCGACGCTTCGGCCCGACGGCCTGCGAGGCGGTCTCCTCTACCACGATGGCGTGGAGGACGACGCGCGCTACACGCTGGCCGTGGCCCGGACCGCCGACGTCGACGGCGGCGTGGTCGTCACCCGGGTGCGGGCGACCGGGCTGCGCACAGATCCGGCGTACGGCACGCTCGACGCCATTCGGGCGCAGGACCTGATGACCGGCACCGCGTTCGACATCCGGACGCGAGCGGTGGTGGACGCCACTGGCGTCTGGGCTGCCGAGCGTGATCATCCCATCGGCGGCGGCTCGCTGCGGATCCTGCCGAGTCGCGGCGCCCACCTGGTCGTGCCCCGGGCCCGGATCCCGAATCGCCACGGCCTGACGATCCGGGTGCCCGGCAAGATCGTCTTCCTGGTGCCGTGGCCCGACCACTGGCTGATCGGCACGACCGACGCGCCGTACGAGGGAGCGATCCGCCCACCCGGCGGCCGATGGCTGGGAGGTGGACCAGCTGCTCGACACGGTCAACGCCACGATGGACGTCAACCTCACGCGCGACGACGTCGTCGGCACCTACGCGGGGCTGCGGCCGTTGATCGCCCCGTCCGGCGGATCGACCGTGAAGGCGTCCCGCGAGCATCGGGTCACGGTCGAGTCGAACGGCGTCGTCAGGATCGGTGGCGGGAAGTACACGACGTACCGGGTCATGGCGCGCGATGTCATCGATGCGGTCCTCGGCCCGGATTCCGCGCGCGCGCGCCCGAGCCAGACCGCCCGAACGACGTCTCGTCGGCGCCGCGGACGCGGACGCCCTCACCCGGATCGCCGCCGAGCTCCACACGATCCCGGCGGTCGCGGCGGTGGGACCCGATGCCGCGGCACATCTTGTCTCGCGACACGGGACGGAGGCACCGGGCGTGGCCAGCCTGGGGACGGAACGGGACCTCATCCGTGCGCTCGTGCCGGGCCGCCTGTTCCTCGAGGCCGAGGTCGCCTGGGCGGCGTGCCACGAGCTCGCGTTGTCGCTCGACGACGTGCTGGCGCGCCGGACCCGCCTCGCGCAGGAACTCCCGGATCGGGGAGCGGCGATCGCGCCTCGCGTGGCCGAGCTCCTCGGCACGGAGCTCGGGTGGGGCGAGGCCCGTCGTGCGCTCGAGGTGGAGACGTACCTCGAGATGGCGCGCCGCGAGTACTCGGTGGCTGCGTCCACCGGTCCGACCTCCGGGGATGGGATCGCGGCCCTGACCGCGGCCCGCCCCGTCACCTGGCCGTCGCCCGTCATCGCCGCGTCACGTGCGTGCGCCATGGTCGGCGGATGCCGCTCCTCGAGTTCCTCGACGATGTCGGGCGAGACTTCTTCAACGCCCTCTACGACCTGCGGGTGCCGGTCGCGATCGGCTCGGCCGTCGCGTTCGTCGTCGTGGCCGTCATCGCGTCTCGGCGTGGGTGGCTCGCGGCGGCCCGTCGGCATCCCGCTCGGACCGGCCTCCTCGTGGTGTTCGCGATCGCCGTCGGCGTGCCGCTGACCTGGTATCTCGCGTCGCCGATCTTCATCCGTACCGCGCTCGTCGAGCCGGCGCCCGTGGCGAACGCGATCCCCACGCCAACGCAACCGCCGTCGGCGGCGGCGACGGTGGCGCCGACCGGGACCCCGCCCGCCACGCCCGATCCCACGCCGTTCGCGCCGGTCACCCACGTCAGCGGCTCGTTCTACGGTTCCGACGAGTTCCACTTCGGGCAGGGGACGGCCACGATCATCGAGACGGCGCCCGGCCGGTTCCACCTCCGGCTCGAGGACTTCTCGGTTCGAAACGGGCCGGACCTGTTCGTCTACCTGTCGCCAGTCGCAGATGGTTACGCCGACGGGGCCCTGGAGCTCGGCAGGCTCAAGGCGACCGATGGCTCGTTCGGCTACGACCTGCCCGACGGCACCGATCCGGCCGACTTCCGCAGCGCCATCATCTGGTGCAAGCAGTTCAGCCATCTGTTCGCGACGGCGCCGTTCGAATCAGCCTGAACGGGCCACCGCGAATCGCCGAAAGTCGGGGCTATGCAACGTTCGGGCGACCGCGTAACATCCCGCCCGTAAACGCCATGGAAACGTCCGTGGCCAGAACGTAGCTCGACGCACTCGGACTCCTCTCACGGCTGACGCGAGAAACCCGACGGGATCGCGCCGGCTACCGAGAGGAGTTTCGTTTTCGTGTACAGCGACAAGAACCTGACCTGTGCGGACTGTGGACAGGAATTCGTGTTCACCGCATCCGAGCAGGATTTCTACGCGCAGCGTGGCTTCACCGAGCCGCGCCGCTGCCCGTCGTGTCGCGCCAGCCGCAAGGCCGCGCGGAACGCCGAGGGCGGGGGCAGCTCGTACGGCGGCTACGGAGCCGGCGGCGGTTACTCCGCCGGCGGTGACGGCGGTCGGCGGTGGCGGCGGTGGCGGCGGCTACCCGCGATCGCGGCCCCCGCGAGATGTTCGCGGCGACCTGCTCCAACTGCGGCAAGGAAGCCCAGGTCCCGTTCCGCCCGACCAGCGGCAAGCCCGTCTACTGCAGCGACTGCTTCCGGACCATGCGCGGCGGCTGATCGAGTCCTCTCGGTGCGGGCCGACCCACGGCCCGCCGAACCAGCGTGATCCCCGACCCGGGTCGTCAGCCGACCCGGGTCGATCGATTCTCCGAAGGCGCGCCGATCAGCCGCTCGGCGCCGCTTCCCGGCGAGCAGGCCGAGGTCGAACTTGCGCTCCGTGCCGTGGAGCAGCCGGTCGATGTTGTCGGCGTGGGCGAGCCAGATGAAGGCCGCCCCGACCGCCGAGTAGATCACGTACGGCAGCGGCGTCTCGGGCACGAGCAGCAGCACGAGGAGCATCGCCGGGAACATCGCCGCCGAGCCGAGCAGCGACCCCAGCGACACGTAGCGCGTCAGCAGGATGACCAGCGACGAAGACCGGGCGTCGCGAGGAGCACCGCGACCGGCTGGATCACCAGCATCGTCCCGACGCCGGTGCCGACCCCGCGACCGCTGCGGAAGCCCGCGAAGACGCTCCAGATCGCCCCGGCGACGGCGGCGCCGCCGCACAGGACCTCGACGAGCGGATCGCCCGTCACGACCCGGGCCACGAGCACGGGGAGGGCCCCCTTGAGCAGGTCGCCGACGACGACGACCGCGGCCCACTTGCGACCGAGCGCCCGCAGGGCATTGGTCCCGCCCGGTCCGTCCCGAGCCGATCGGTCCGGGGATCGGCACCACCCGCATGCGAGCCACGACGACCCCGACCGGGATCGAGCCGGCAGGTAGGCGACGAGCATCAGGACGACGGTGCGGAGAGGACCGCGGGATCCACCGATGTGCTCCTGCGGGTCGGGTCGCGCGCCCGAGGGCCGGGCCGAGTCTAGCACCGGGCCAGCACAGGGCTGAGCGCGGAACGGCCGGTCCTCCACGGCGGAGACCGGCCGCGTGACGCGTCGCGGCGAGCGACAGGCGACGGCGTAGCCGTCCTGCGTCGATCGATGACGTTCGTCTTGACGATGGTCGTCGCCGGACACGGTCGAGGCGTCCATCTCTGTCACGACCCCGGTGCCGCGATCGGCCCGCGAGCCGTGAAGCTAGTACGTCGCGCTGTCGCCGGGAGTCGGGTCGGTCGAGGTGACGACCAGGTCCTCGGTCGGCAGGACGCCGGCCGCATGTCGCCCTGGCCGATCTCGTTCTCGGCGCCGACCAGGAAGTCCTGGCCGGCCGGGTCGGCGGGCAAGGCCGTCGGGTCGTACGCGAAGCGAGATGTCCTCGATGCCGTTGACGCCGATCCAGACCTGGAAGGTCCGGAGGTTGGTCGTCCCGAAGACGTTGACCCGCTACTCGATGACGAGCCAGTCGTTGACGCCGTCGGTCAGCGTCGCGGCGAAGATGCCCGGAGCGCCGGTGCCGTCCAGGTCGGTCCAGAACGGCGCGAGGACGTTGTTCGGGCGGGCCGGGTCGGGACCGGCGGGCAGTTGCAGCAGTTGTTGTCCTCGGAGGTGCCGCCACCGACCACGATGTAGCCGTTGGAGTCGACGCCGATCGCGCGTGTACGTCGACCCCGTTGTACACGAACGCCGGGACGTTGAAGTTGATGATGTCCTCGTCACCGATCGGCGATCGGCGTCGACGCCGAAGGCGTCGAGCGGGAGGTATCCGGCGAGCGCACCCGGGGCGATCGACGGGACGCCGGGCTTGGCGCCCGTCGAGCGTCACGCGCCGGCGGTCGACCCGGCGGCTTCCGTGCGAGCGTCGCGCCGGTCGGCGCTCAGGATCTTGCAGCTTGCTCGTTGACGGTGGTGCGCTCAGGTCGACCGTCTGCGTCGTCGAAGCCGATGGTTGGTGGCGACGACGTCGCACTCGGTGGTCTCGCCCTGCGGCGATCGTGCTCGGGCGTGCACGTCTGGCGACAGGGTGACGTCGCCCTGGGTGTGGATGAACGCGACCGGCAGGTGCAGCGCCGCCGGCGGGACGCTCGAGCCCTTCTTGGCGACGATCTTGATCTCGCCGAACTGCTGCTCGCCGAGGTCGGCGCATCGGACTCGATGGTGATCGTGAGCGTCTTCGACCTGCCGGCGTTGAGCTTGAACTTCGAGCGGCGAGACCGTGATCTTCGACCCGGCGGGCGCGTGGTCGAGACCTGAACGTCTGCTTCTTGCCGGTCGTGTTCTTGACGACGCGGGTCGTCGTGACCCGGCCGGGCATGACCGGTGCGTTGATCGACGGCGATGTTGAGGTGGATCGCGGTCAGGGGATCGCCGGCCAGCAGGGCGAAGTCGGCCGCCGACTCGTCGAAGGTCAGCGGTGGCGCCACGGCGGCGGCGACGTCGATCCGGCCCGACGCCGAAGTCGAACGGATCGGCCGGGGTCGTGAGGTCTTCCTTCACGACGTCGGTGATCGCCGTCGTCATCAGCGCCGACTTGATCTGGCCGGGCGTCCAGGTCGGGTGCTGCGTCGAGCAGCAGGATGCCGGCGCCCGCGACGTGCGGCGACGACATCGACGTCCCGGCGATCGCCTGGAAGTACTCACCGGGGGGTCCGTCGAGGATGGACTCTCCGGGGTCGGGCGTGTGGCCGGCCAGGATCTGGACGCCGGGCGCGGTGACGTCCGGCTTGATGAACTGGCCCGCCGGTCCGCGGGACGAGAAGGCGGCCATGACGTCGCCCTGGCCGTCCTGCTTCGTCCCGGCGGTGAACGACGCGGTCGCGCTCGGGTTGGCCGTCAGGAACGCGACGAACGCGGTGCCGTCGGCGAGGTGGACGGTCGGCAGCCAGTGGTTGTCGGTCTCGATGTCGGCGAGGGTCGGGTTGTACAGGATCATCCCGGCCGCGCCGCCCTGGAGGACGTTGAAGCCCTTCTCGACGCGGGCGTTGCCGCCGCGCTGGCAGGCGACGATCTTGCCGGTGAAGGTCCCGGCGGGGCCGGCGCGTCGCACAGCGGACGGCTGTACGGCGCGGCCGACGACAGGACGACCGGCAGCGGGCCGGCACCCGGCGGTGATCGACGCGCCCGGCGAGCGTAGCGGTCGCGCCACCTGTGCCGGTGACGGTCAGGGTGGAGGCGAACTCGCGGGTCTGGGTCGACGCGGCGACCGTGGTGACCCACGGCGACAGGTGGTTGGCGGTGCCGGCGCCCGGGCCGTCGTTGCCGGCCGAGGCGGCGACGAAGACGCCCGCCGCGTACGCGTCGAGGAAGGCGAGCTCGACCGGGTCGGTGAACGGATCGGTGCCGCCCGAGATCGAGAAGTTGATGACGTCGACGCCATCGAGGATGGCCTGCTGGACGGCTGCCGCGGAGTCGGAGCCGAAGCAGCCCTGGATGCCGCAGACCTTGTAGCCGATGACCCACGCACCTGGGGCGATGCCGTGGATCGGACCGCGCTCGACGCCGAAGATCGGCGCCGAGGCGACCGACGTTGCCGGCCGACGTGCTGGCGGTGTGGCGTGCCGTGGCCGTTGGAGTCACGGGCGGTGTGGAACGGCTCGGCGGCGGCCCGGGCCGGGTTGGAGAGGTAGGTCGTCAGGAACGGCTGGCCGCCGATCAGCTTGTGGTTGCAGACGAACGGATCGGTCGCCGGGGTCAACGGGTTGTCGCCGAAGTTGCAGGCGCGCGGCGTGCCGTCCGCCTTGGGCGGCGGGGCGCCAGGTTGCCCTGGTCGGCGAACGACGGGTGCTCCGGCCAGACGCCGGAGTCGAGGTTGCCGTAGATGACGCCACTGCCGGCGTTGGACGTGCCGCCGAGCGACGGCTAGACGGGATCGGCGTCGATGAAGGTCGGGCTCGAATCGGTCAGCGAGCTGCTCGAGGCTGTCGTTCTGGACCGCCACGACGCCCTTGATCGCGAGGACGTCCTCGACGGCCGATGGCCGGGATCCTGGCGGCGACGCCGCCGTAGACGGTCTCGCAGCCGCTGCCCGAGGCGGGCCGACGGGACCGCCTTCTTGATGGCCGCGGCGAACGCGTCCTGCCTGGAGTCGACGAACCTGCTGTACTCCGGACGGCTGCGGACCTGCCGGTCAGCGACTTGCCGGTCACCAGCGGGCTGGTGGCCGCGAGGTCGGCGATGCCGCCGGCGTAGACGGCGACGGAGTCGTAGTCGAGCTTGATCACGACGTTGACCATCGCCGAGTCGTCTCGGGCGAGGAGCTTGGCGTCCGTCTCAGCCAGTCGGCTGGTCGGCAGACTTGGCGCCGGTGATTCGTCCGTCCGCCTGTGGTTGCGTGCCGGCCTTGGTCAGGGGCGGCGGGTCGGCCGCCGATGCCGGGGCGCCGAGCGTGAGGATGAGCAGGAGCGCGAAGAAGCTGGACAGCGTCGAGCGCCGTTGGGTCGAATGCGCATGCGTTCTCCAGTCGTGGTGCAGACAAGGGCTGGCCGCGATCCGGCCGCCCGTGCACGAGCGGAGGCCCCCTGGTCTCCGTGGTCGCGCCCGGCCTTCCTCCCAAGGCCCTGGGCGATCTGACGGTGCGCGTGCTTGCTAGTCGCTGAAATGTAGGAGGCTGGCGTCAACTCGTGGCGCCGATTCTGCAAGTTCTCGTCCGGAATCGCGCCGATTGGTGCGCGTCGTCAACACCGATTTGACGCTCGCCGGGCTCGGTTGCGGGACTCGCGACCCCGCGCGTACCATCGATGCGATGACCCACCCGCCTGCCCGGCCGGTCCACGCTCGCGCGTGGGCGATGTCCAGCGGGCTCCCTGAGGCTTCCTGACCCATGGCCGTCGGCTCGTCCAATGACTTCGATCTCGTCGTGCTCGGCGCGGGCACCGGCGGCTACACGCGCGGCCTTCCGGGCGGCCCAGCTGGGCCTCAAGGTCGCCCTCGTCGACGAAGACAAGATCGGCGGGACCTGCCTGCATCGCGGCTGCATCCCGACCAAGGCCCTGCTCGAGTCCGCGGCCTTCATCGAGCGGGTCCGCCACGCCAAGGAGTTCGGACTCACCCTGCCCGGCGAGCGCGTCGTCGACTACGCGGCGATGGCCGCCCGCCGCGACGCGGTCGTGAAGCGCATGTGGACCGGGCTCAAGACGCTCGTCGACAAGAACAAGGTCACGTGGATCGCCGGTCGAGGCCGCCTCGACGGGCCGCAGAAGGTCCGCGTCAGCCAGCCCGGGGAGGACGGCACGCCGGGCAAGGGCGGCGACCGCGTCCTCCAGGCGACCGACGTCATCCTCGCGACCGGTTCGCGCGTCAAGTCGCTGCCAGGCCTGACGCCCGACGGCAAGCGCATCGTCACGAGCGACGACGTGCTGACGATGGACACCCTGCCGAAGGACATCGTCATCGTCGGAGCCGGTGCGGTCGGCGTCGAGTTCGCCTCGATGTTCCAGGACATCGGCGTCGCGGTCACGCTGCTCGAGTACCTGCCGCAGATCGTCCCGCTCGAGGACGGCGAGGTGAGCAAGGTCGTCGAGCGCAGCTTCACGAAGCGCGGCATGACCGTCATGACCAACGCCCGCTTCGACGCCAAGGCCGTGACCACCGACAAGGACGGCGTCTGCCTGATGGTCGGACCGGATGGCAAGGAGCCGGCGGAACTGCGCGCCGAGTTGCTGCTGGTCGCCACCGGCCGCGCGGCCAACATCGAGGACATCGGGCTCGAGACCACGAAGGTCGAGACCGATCGCGGGATCATCAAGGTCAACGGCCACATGCGCACCAGGGAGCCGCACGTCTACGCGATCGGCGACATCGTCGGCGGGTTGTGGCTGGCGCACACCGCCGCCCACGAGGGGATCACCGCGGCCCACACCATCGCCGGCGAGGCCGACGTCCATGAGATGGACTACACGAACCAGCCGCGTGCCACCTACTGCCGCCCGGAGATCGCCTCGATCGGCCTGACCGAGGAACAGGTGAAGGCGGCCGATCGCGCCTACAAGGTCGGCAAGGTCCCATTCCAGGCGATCGCCAAGGCGATCATCGCCGGCGACTACGAGGGGTTCGCCAAGGTCATCGCGGACAAGGCGACCAACGACACCCTGGGCATCCACATCGTCGGCCCGCACGCGACCGACCTCATCGCCGAGGCAAGCCTCGGGATCTCGCTCGAGGTCACGCCCTGGGAGATCGGGGCGGCCACGCACGCCCATCCCACGTTGTCCGAGGTCCTCGGCGAGGCCGCGATGGCCGTCGACGGGCGGTCTATCAACTTCTAGGCAGATCCACCTCTGGCGGAGGGTCCGATCGCGCGATGACGGTGAGCAAGGGCAGCACTGCACTCGCCGCGTCGGTCGGCCTGACCGACGACGACCTCATCGAGATGTACCGCCTCGTCGCGTTGTCGCGGGCCGTCGACGAACGGATGTGGATCCTCAATCGCGCCGGCCGGATCCCATTCGTCATCAGCGGTCAGGGACACGAGGGCGCACAGGTCGGGATCGCCTGGGCATTCGAGAAAGGCCACGACTGGATCGCGCCGTTCTATCGATCGATCGCCACCTGCCTGACGTTCGGGATGAGCGCGCGCGACATCATGACCGCCCAGTACGCGACCGCCGGCGACCCGTCGTCCGGTGGTCGGCAGATGCCGGGGCACTACGGCAGCCACGAGCACAACCTGCTCTCGGTCTCGTCGCCGGTGGCCACGCAGCTGCTCCACGCGGTGGGGATCGCCCTGGCCGCCAAGATCCGCAGGACCGGCCAGGTGGCGATGACTTCCATGGGCGAGGGCTCCTCGAACCAGGGCGATGTCCACGAAGGGCTGAACTTCGCGGCGATCCACAGCCTGCCGTTCGTGTTCGTCGTCGAGAACAACGGCTACGCCATCAGCGTGCCGGCGGCGATGCAGGTGTCCGTGGCGAACGTCGCCGACCGAGCCCCTGGCTACGGCATCCCGGGCGTCGTCGTCGATGGTGTCGATGTCCTCGCCTGCTACGCGGCGGCTCGAGATGCGGTCGCGCGCGCGCGCGCCGGCGACGGACCGACGCTCATCGAGGCGAAGGTGACCCGTCTGACCGGCCACTCGTCTGACGATCAGCAGACGAAGTACCGCTCCGAGGAGGAGCTGGCGGCCGAGCGCGAGCGCGATCCGTTGCCGCGCTTCCGCGAACAACTACGGGACGCAGGCGTGTTGACCGACGAGATCGAGGAGCGCCTGGCGCTGGAGATCACGGCGGCGGTGACCGATGCGACCGACTATGCGGAGTCACAACCGGATCCGGATCCGGCGACCGCGACGCGCTATGTCTATGCCGAGGACGTCGACTGATGCCGGCCAGGACGTTCATCGAGGCCATCCGCGAGACGCTGGCCGACGAGATGCGTCGCGACGAATCGATCATCGTGCTCGGCGAGGACGTCGGCAAGAAGGGCGGCGTGTTCCTGGCCACTGACGGGCTCTGGACCGAATTCGGCGACGAGCGCGTGATCGACACCCCGCTCACCGAGTCGATGATCGTCGGGGCCTCGATCGGGGCCGCGGTGAACGGCCTGCGCCCGGTCGCCGAGATCCAGTTCGCCGACTTCATCTTCCCGGCGTTCAACCAGCTCGTCTCCGAGGCGGCCCGGATGCGCTACCGCTCCAACAACGGCTACGCGCGTCCCGATGACGATCCGGGCGCCATACGGCGGCGGTGTCCACGGCGCCCTCTACCATTCGCAGAGCGTCGAGGCCTTCTTCACCCATGTGCCGGGCCTCAAGGTCGTCGTGCCATCCACTCCCTACGACGCGCGTGGGCTGCTGCGCTCATCGATCCGCGACGACGATCCGGTCCTCTTCTTCGAGCACAAGAAGATGTATCGCTCCGTCCGTGGCGACGTGCCCGATACCGACTACGTCGTGCCGTTGGGGCGGGCGGCGGTCACGCATCCGGGTTCGCAGATCACGGTCATCGCCTACGGCCTGATGGCTCACTACGCGCTCGAGGCGGCCGACCGCGTGGCCGAGGATGGCATCAGCGCCGAGGTCATCGACCTGCGGACGCTGCGCCCGCTCGACAAGGAGACCGTCCTCGACTCGGTCAAGAAGACCGGCAAGTGCCTGGTGGTCTACGAGGACAACCGGTTCGGTGGGTACGGGGCGGAAGTCGCGGCGACCGTCGCCGAGGAGGCGTTCGATTACCTCGACGGCCCCGTCACGCGGATCGCCGGCCCCGATGTCCCGGGCGTGCCGTACAACCACGTGCTCGAGGACTGGTTCATGGTCAACCCCGAGAAGATCGAGGCCGGGATCCGCAAGCTCGTCGCCTACTAGGACGCCGCCCCTCGACCCGCAACCGTGGGATGGGCCACACTAGACGCGACGGGCGAGACCCAGCGGAGGACATGCGAACGTGGCGAAGGTGACGATGCCGCAGCTCGGCGAGAGCGTCGCCGAGGGGACCATCGGGAAGTGGCTCAAGCAGCCGGGCGATCATGTCGCCAAGTACGAGCCGCTGCTCGAAGTCATCACCGACAAGGTCAACGCCGAGGTCCCGTCGCCGTTCGAAGGCATCCTCAAGGAGATCCTGGCCGAGGAGGGCGCCACCGTGCCCAACGACGCCGAGATCGCGATCATCGACACGGGCGACGAATCCGATGAGGCCGCCGCCACCGGCCCGGTGACGACATCGGCCCCGGCGACCGCCGCCGAGCCCGCGGCCAGCCCGGCCGAACCCGATGCGCGACCGGCCGCCACCGCCGCCGCTCCCGCCCCGACTCCTGACGCGACAGCCGCGCCCGCCGCGGCAGCTGTGTCGACCTCCGCTGCTGCGCCGCTCGCGCCAGCGGCGACCCTGGCAGCGACCGGTGACCCCGATGCGCGCATGACCCCCGCCGTCCGGCGCCTGTTGCGTGAGCATGGCCTCAGTCCCGAGCAGATCAAGGGGACAGGCGGCGGCAACCGCATCACCCGCGACGACGTGCTGGCCGTGGTCGAGTCGATCCGCACCGGGTCGCCCGCCGCGGTCCCCGTGATGGCGCCCGCAGCGGCACCCGCTGCCAAGGCTCCGGCCGGTGGGGGCATCACGTTCCCGGACGGCGCTGACGAAGTCCTGCTACCGATGACCCAGATGCGCAAGGGGATCGCCGCCCAGATGACCCGCGCGTTGGCCGTCCCACACGCGTACGTCCACATGGAAGTGGACGCGTCGGGCCTCGTGCGGGCCCGAGAGATTGCCAAGCGCGAGTACCAGGAGCGCGAGGGCGTCTCCCTCAGCTACGTGCCGTTCGTCATCAAGGCGACGGTCGAAGCGCTCAAGCAGTACCCGACGTTCAACGCCCTTTGGACCGACGCCGGCATCCTCGCCAAGCGGCGCATCAACATGGGTGTCGCCGTGGCCGTCGATGACGGTCTGCTCGTCCCGGTAGTGCGCGACGTCGACCAGCTATCGATCAGCGGCCTCAACCGCGCCATCGCCGATGTCGCTGCACGTGCCCGCGCCGGCAAGCTGCGGCTCGACGACTTCGGCGGGAGCACGTTCACCATCGACAACACGGGCTGGTTCGGCTCCAACCTGACCATGCCCATCATCAACGTGCCGGAAGTCGCGATCCTCACGATGGAAGCCATCACCAAGCGACCGGTCGTGCGCGAGACCCCAGACGGCGATGTCATCGCCATCCGACCGATCATGAACATGGTCCTGGCGATCGATCATCGTGCCAACGACGGCGCCCAGGCGGCCGCCTTCCTTCGAGTCGTGAAGACCGCCCTCGAAGCCGTGGGACCCGACACGCCGGTCTACTGACCCGATGCGCGTCGTCGTCACGGGCGCAGCGGGGTTCATCGGCCGGTCCATCGTCCGCCAGCTCGCCGCGCGCGGCGACCACGTCGTTGCCGTGGTTCGCGATCCGGCCACGGCCGCTCATATCACGGCCCCCACCGTCGAGCTGGTCGCGAGCGACCTGGCGGATGTCGCGACCCTGACCGAGCTCGCGCGCGGCGCCGGCGGCCTCATCCACGCGGCCGGTTCGTACCGCGTCGGCATCCCGGTGTCGGAGCGGCCCCACATGCTCGACGCCAACGTCGGGACCACGGAGCGGGTGCTCGAATTCAGCGATCGCGGCCGGCGTGCCCCGCATCGTCTACCTCTCGACCATCAACACCTACGGCAACACCCGCGGCCGGGTGGTCGACGAGACGTTCCGACGCGACCCGGCGGAGGGCTTCATCAGCTACTACGACGAGACGAAGTGGCTGGCCCAGGTCGCCGCGGAGGAGCGGATCGCGGCTGGCGCGCCGATCGTCATCGTGCAACCCGGCGCGACGTACGGCCCCGGCGATCACTCCGCGATCGGTCAACAGCTGCACCAGGCGTACCTTGGGACGGCGGCCTTCATCGCCCTCGGGTCGACGGGGATCAGCCCGGTCCACGTCGAGGACCTTGCGGCCGGCATCCTCGCCGCTCTCGATCGCGGTCAGCCTGGTCGCACGTACGCGCTTGGCGGGCCGAACGTCCGCCTCAAGGAGGCGATGGGCATCGCCGCACGGGCCGCCGGCCACGGCCCGCCCCGGCTCAACGTCCCGACCTGGTTCCTCCGGTTCGGCGCATGGCTGGGCCCGAACCGCGGCCGGGTGCTCGGTCTCTCGCCGAACCTGCGGGAGATCCTGAGCGCATCGGACGGGGTCACCTACTGGGCGAGCTCCGCCCGGGCCGCTGCCGAGCTCGGGTACCGGCCCCGCGACCTGGCCGCGGGCTTCGCGGACGCCTACGGCGGTGGGAGCCGCTGAGCGGCGACCCGCTCGAGCTCGTCGTACACTCCGACCATGGCCCGCGATCTCCCGATGTTCACGCCGCCAGCCGACCCGGGCCAGCCAGCCCACGGGCACCGGCCGGAACTCCCGATCGCCCTCGGCGGAGGCGCCGCCGGCGAGCCCGCGGCAGACGGATCGACGGCGCTGCGCCGGCACCCGGACTGGATCCGCGCCAGGATGCCGTCCGGCCCGAACTACCACGACCTGAAGGGCCTCATGCGCGGCCTGTCGCTCAACACGGTCTGCGAGGAGGCCCGCTGCCCGAACATCGGGGAGTGCTGGGACCAGCGCACCGCCACGATCATGATCCTCGGCGACACGTGCACCCGGGCGTGCGGGTTCTGCGCGGTCAAGACCGGTCGCCCCACCTGGTTCGACGACGACGAGCCGCGTCGCGTGGCCGAGGCGATCGGCCAGCTGGGCCTGGAGCACGTGGTCGTCACCTCGCGTCGCGCGCGACGACCTGCCGGACGGTGGCTCGGGCATCTTCGCCGAGACCATCCGTCGCATGCGGGAGACCTCGCCGGGCATGGGCATCGAAGTCCTCATCCCCGACTTCGACGGGTCCGACGAGCGCCTGCGCACCGTGATGGACGCTCGACCTGACATCCTCAACCACAACCTGGAGACCGTGCGCCGCCTCCAGAAGCCGGTCCGCAAGCGGGCGCGCTGGGATCGAAGCCTCTACGTCCTGCGACGCGCCAAGGAGATGTCGGCCGAGATCGGCTACGCGGTCGCACACGAAATCGAGCCTGATGGTCGGCCTGGGCGAGACGCGCGATCGAGCTGACGGAGGCGTTCGACGCCCTTCGCGCGGTCGATGTCGACATCCTCACCATCGGCCAGTACCTGCGGCCATCGCTCCGACATCTGCCGCTCGAGCGCTACTACCACCCCGACGAGTTCGCGGAGATGAAGGTCGAGGCGCTGGCCCTGGGCTTCAAGCACGTCGAGTCGGCGCCGCTGGTGCGCTCGAGCTACCACGCTCGCGACCAGGTGCCCGGCGCCGAGCTCAAGCGCCTGCGCCGCCAGGCGACCATCGACGCCGAGGGCCGGATCATCCCGCTCGCCGGCTGAGACCTGGTCGCCAGGGGTCTCGCCGCGGCCGAGGGAAACCTGCGGCGCCGGTCGGGCCGTCTGGCCGCCCATGATCGACCGAGCCCGCGTCCTGCCTCTCCTCGGACTCATCGTCATCGCCTTGATCGGGATCTCCGGCTGTGCCGCATCGGGGCCAAGCCCGTCGTCTGCACCACCGCCCGCCGCGTCCGGCGCCGCACCCACGCCCACCACGCACCTCGACCGAGGCCCCGTCGCCGGCCGGTTCCGGCGGCGCCGCGCTCGCCGGTGTCCCGACCGCCTGCTACGGGCTGGGCCAGGCCGATTGCCAGCGCGTCGCCGACCAGGTCGAGACCTTGCTGACTGCTACGGACCCGCCGGTCATCTACGTCCAGGTGGGCCCGTTCGGATGCCCGGACGGCCAGCGTTGCCCGACGACCCTGGCGGCTCGTCCCGAAGGCGACATCACGATCGAGTTCGCCGGCGCCCCGGCCGCCGGGTTCCACGCCAAGGCGGTCCCGGGCGGCCAGCTCGAGATCGATCGCCCAGGAGGTCTTCGGGATCATCCTCGAACCGACGACCACGCAGGCTGTCCTCGCCGGTGCCCAGCCCTTCTCGCTCGGCCATTGCGGGCTGTGGAGCGGGATCGACCTCGGGGGCAGCTGGTGGGACCCGGTCGGCCCGATCGACTTCGACCATGGCGACGCGATCAACGCCGCCGAGGGCACGATCGCCTTCATCGATCCCGACCACGCCACGTTCACGTCGAAGGGCGGGCTCACGGTGCAGCTGCAGCGACGAGACGGTGGCAAGCACCTCCCGTTCTGCGACTGACGGCGACGGGTCGTCGACGGACGTTCGGCCAGGACCAGGGAGGTATCCTGCGGCCATGGTCCGCCTGCTCTCCCGGAAGCTCCCGCTGGCCGAGCTCCATTGCCATCTGGGCGGCGCGGTGACCCCGGCCATCATGTGGGGCATCGCCCACGCCCAGGGGATCAAGCTCCCGACCAAGGACTACTGGGAGTTCCGGGACATGATCACGGTCTCGCCTCGGCGGAACCGGTCGTTCGACGGGTACCTCCAGCTCTTCCACTGGACGGAGCTCATCCAGAGCTCGCCGCTGGCGGTCGAGCGCAGCGTGTACGAGGTGGTCGGTGGCGCCTACCGCAAGAACAACGTCACGACGATGGAGCTGCGCTTCAATCCGATGAAGCGGAACCGGGGCGGCGAGCAGGACCTCGACCACATCATCGCGGCGGCGATGCGCGGGATGGACAAGGCCGGGCTGGAGTATCCCGTGAAGCCCGGCCTCATCTTCTGCCTGGACCGGGCGTTCCCGTACGAGCTCAACGAGATCATCGTCGACAAGGCCATCGCCTGGCGCGATCGGGGTGTCGTGGGCGTCGACATCGCCGGTCCCGAGGCGGCGACGTTCCGAGTGGCCGACTACCGGCGCCTGTTCCGCCGGGCCCGGCAATTCGGGCTCGGACTGACCGTCCACACGGGTGAGTCCGGGCCGGTCGACGAGGTCGCCCGGGTCGTGGAGCTGCTCGAGCCGGACCGCATCGGACACGGCGTCAAGGCCGCCTACGACCCGCGGGCGATGGCGATGATCCGCGACCGCGGCATCGTCCTGGAGATCTGCCCGACCTCGAACCTGAACACCCGGGTCGTGTCGGGCTGGGACGAGTTCCGCTGGATCTTCGACACGTTCCGGCGGAACGAGATCCGCTTCACGATCAACACCGACGGCCCGGAGATGCTCAAGACCTACATCCGCGACGAGATGGCCCAGCTCGGACGGTTGGGGATCCTGTCCGTGGCGGACCAGGAGGTCGCCGCCGCGACGTCACTCGCGGCCTCGTTCGTCCCGAACGTCTCCGACGTACCCGCCTCGCGCCTCCAACCCGCCCGTCGCGAGGTCGTCGAACGCGAAGAGGCCTAACCCGAGTTCACCGGGCTCAGTCGCCGGCGCGTTCCGCGATGCGGTAGGTGCAGCAGCGGTCGCCCGACGCGATGTGCGTCTCGCGCACGACGTCGGCGCCGAGGACATCGCGGAACAGTTCCAGTTCCGCCTGGCAGGCCGCCGGCGTCGCTCTGGCCACGTGGTAGATCGCGCAGTTGTGCTCGCGCAGGCGGATCGTGCCATCGGCGTCGACGGACGCCTCCGCCAGGTACCCCTGGTCGGCCTGGATGACCGCGAGCTCCATGACCCGCTCCTTGAGCGGTGAGCCGTTGGGCGCCCGCTCGGCAAGCTGGCCGCGAACACGGTCGCCGAGTTGCCGCCGTCGCGCGGCGAACACCTCGTCGAGGAGGTCGTCGCCGCCGACCGCCCCGATCGCGGCGAGCAGGCCGGCCGCAAGCGCGTCGTACGTCGACGGGAAGAGGTCCTGGGCGTCCGCGGTCACGTCGTACAAGTGGCGGGGCCGGCCGACGCCGTGACGGACCGTCTGGCGGCTGACCAGGTGCGCCGCCTCGAGCGCCCGGAGCTGCTGGAGGACGCCGGTGCGGGATGCCCCGAGGCGACCGGCCAACTGATCGGGCGACGAGGGACCGTCAAGGCGCAGGCGGAGGAGCAGGTCTCGGCGCAGGCTGGATGGGCCGCCGACGGTTGCCGCACGAACGGACCCCGTGCCGATGGCAGCGGTTCCGTGCGATTCCGGGACCGACGGGGTGGTCTCGGGCATCCGCGAAGGCTAGCACTGGTGTCGGAGGCGCGCTGTCCGGCCGAGCGGCGGTCGTGACTGGTACGCTCGCGGCGATGGATCTGGACCTGTCGCCCGAACACGCGCTCCTGCGCGACACCATCCGCGACTTCATGGTCGCCGAGGTCGCGCCGGTCGTCGAGGAGCACGAGCGCGAGCGCCGTTTCCCGGCGGAGATCGTGCGGCGGATCGGCGAGCTGGGCTGGCTCGGCATCCCGATCCCCGAGGACGAGGGCGGGGCCGGGCTCGACACGCTCGCGTACGCCATCGCGGTCGAGGAGATCGGGCGGGTCTGGGGCTCGCTCGGGCTCATCGTTGCGGCCCACACCAGCCTGGGCTGCGGGCCGCTCCACCTGGCGGGCTCGAAGGAGCAGCAGCAACGGTTCCTCGTGCCGATGGCGCAGGGTACGGTCCTCGGCGCCTACGGCCTGACCGAGCCTGGTGCCGGCAGCGATTCGGGCGGGACGCGAACGACGGCACGCCACGAGTCCGGGCCGGACGGCGGCTCCTGGGTCATCGATGGGGGCAAGCGGTTCATCACCAACGCGGGCCAGGCGGGGACCTACATCATCACGGCCCGGACCGGCAGCCGCGACGACGGCTCAGCGGAGATCAGTGCCTTCATCGTGCCGGCGGACACGCCCGGGTTCACGGTCGGCCGCCTCGAGGACAAGCTGGGACTGCACGCCTCGGCCACCGGCGAGCTCCTGTTCGAGGGGGCAAGGATCCCGGCGGCCAACATGCTGGGCGAGCAGGGGAGTGGCTTCAAGACGTTCCTCGCCATCCTCGATGGCGGGCGCATCAGCATCGGAGCGCTGGCGGTGGGGCTCGCCCAGGCGGCCCTGGACGCCGCGGTCCCATACGCGCAGACGCGCGAGCAGTTCGGCCGGCCGATCGGCTCGTTCCAGGGCGTCGCGTTCATGATCGCCGACATGGCCACCGAGATCGACGCCGCGCGGGCCCTGGTCTGGCGCGCCGCCTGGCTCAAGGACCAGGGTCGCGACTACGGCCTGGCGGCCGCCGAGGCCAAGCTGTTCGCCTCGGAAGTGAGTTCGCGGGCCACCAACAACGCGATCCAGGTGCACGGCGGCTACGGGTACGTGACCGACTATCCAGTCGAGCGCTACCTGCGCGACGCGAAACTGACCGAGATCGGCGAGGGAACGAGCCAGGTCCAGCGCCTCGTCATCGCCCGGAAGATCCTGGGCCTGCGGGTGGTCTGACCGAGCTCAGCTGACCTGGGTCAGGCGGACGATGAGCCGGTACTGGTTTCTGGACCCCACGCACGTCTGCAGCGTCAGGCTCGGCTTGGATTGCGCGGCGTACGCCCACGTGCCCTTGGTCGGGGTCGTCACCTTCCACCAGGCCACCCTATACGTGCGGACACGGCCACTCGAGTCCGCGTAGTAGAGCTTCGCGCCCTTCCTCAGCCGGCCCCGGACATACGCGTCGTGCAGGGGCTTGAAGACGCTGTGGGCGTGCCCGAACAGGTAGACGTTGTTCCTGCCGGCACAGCCCCAGCGATAGACGCGGTTGCCCGGGTACGACTTGTTCGAGCAGGCGTAGCGGGCCACCGACCGGTCGATCCGCAGGGACGGCATCCAGACATGGTTGCGGCCCCTGTACGGGGAGTCGGACGCCGTGTCGCCGCCGGCCGTGACCGTGGGTACCGCCGCCGGGCGCAGCGCGGGCAGGCGTGGGTTCGGACGCTCGCCGGGCGCTCCCGTGAGGACCGTCGTTTCGGTGGCCGGGACGGCATTGACGCCGGCGGCCAGGCCGGTGCCGTCGACCAGCTGGGAATCGGCCGCCAGGACGGCTCCGGTCGGTGCAGGGACGCCGGCCAGTGCCTCGGCGACGCTTCGTGCCGCGGGCCGTGCGGCCGCCGCGGGATCGGTCGGCGGGGCGACGGCATCCCGGCCGACGGCGCCCGAAACGGTGCCGATCGCGAGGCTCAGCGCGAGTAGCGAGGGGGTCAGGAATCGCCGAATGCGATGGGTCGGAGCCATGCGGCCAGCGTCGCCCGGCCGGCCCCCGACCGACCGTCACCCGGTCGTCCCATCGAGCCGAGGCATGTGGACCGTGACGGACCACCCCGGACCATGGCGGACCCCGGCGGACCACCCGAGGAACCCTAGCCGCCGGTGCCGGCCGCGACCTCCAGCCCTTCACGGAGCGCGGTCTCGAACGCCGGCGCCCATGGTCCCTGGCCGGCGAGGACGTACGGAGACTGGTCGACCGACTCGAAGCTCTCGGCATCAGTCACGAAGCTGCGGGCGCAGGCGTCGACCGTCGATCGCAGGCGCTCGAACACCTCGGCCGTTCGGAAGACGTAGAGGTAGAGGCGGACGGGCTTGTCCTGGCCAGGCCCCGATGCGTCCATCCCGATGGCCGTCGGGATGAGCACCGGGTCAGCGCAGCCGGCGTCGCCTGCGACGACGTTGTCGATCACGATCCCACGCTGGGTCAGCTCGATCGCCAGGCCCGGGAAGTCAGCCGGTGTCGGTTGTGGCGCCGACGTCGAGACGATGCCGCACGCGCCGGCCACGAGCGCACCGAGAAGCAGGCCGACGAGGCCGTTCCGACGTGGGGACATCGGCACGAAGGCTACCATCGACCGCCCCGATGGCGGTCATCGAGGACCTGCCATCGGGGACCCGTCTGTAGGGCAAGGCCGCCCGTCCGGCCCGGTCAGCGCTCGCGGGCTCGTCGTTTCGCGTCGCGGAGGCGGGCCATCGTGTCTGAAGGTTCGGGTTCGGATGCGGCTGCGGGTGGCGGCGCGGTCGTGCTCGGCCCGGGCATCGGCCGCGGCGGAAGCGGCGCGGCAGACCCCGGGGCGGCCGGGTTCGGTGGCGGCGTCGCGGGTCGGGCCGGCAAGGCCGCCGCGGGACGGGTGCCCGCGGATGGTGTCCCAGCCGGCGTCCCACCGGCGGAGGCGGACGCCTCGCTCGGGGTCCCTCGAAGCGCGGCCCTCGAGGGCGCCCCGCTGGCTCGCTCCCGGGCCGCGAAGAGACCCTCCCCGGTGGCGGTCCGGGGTGCCGTCGCGCGGCGTCGGCCGCGGGCGCCGGCGACCCAACCGCGAGCCGCCGCGAGCTCACGACGTCCGATGGAGACCCGCCTGAGGGCGATGTCCAGCGGCCAGAGCAGGAGTGCCACGAGCAGGAGCAGCGGCCACAGGTCCGTGTAGCGGTTCGTGGCGGTCAGGTCGTGGATCCACGGATCGAGGGCCGTCTCGACGACCTCGCCCCCGGTGGCGGATCGCAGCGCGGCCAGGAACGGCTCGTCGGCGCCAAGCAGGCGGTACTCGGCGGCGGTCGGGGCGACCAGCCCGATCGTGCGACCCAGTGCCGATGACCCCGGCCGGGTCTGGGTCACGCGGAGCGCATACGCCCCTGGTGCCACCTCGCCGAGCGGTGCCTCGTACACGCCCGGTGCCACCTGCACGAGCGCCACGTCGACCGGCTCCAGGTCCGGCCCGACGACCGTCGCTCGGGTCGCGTAGAAGTCGCGCGGCGAACCATCCGCTTCGACGCTCTCCACGTGCAGCGATGTCGCGCCATCCTTCGCGTCGAAGCGGGCCTCGATACCGTCGGTCTCCTCACCCGGGAACGTCCAGCTGACGAGCTGCGAGAAGAACCGGTTGAAGCCGCCCCATGCCAGCCAGTCCTTGGCCCAGCGCCCGGTGGAGTCCGAGGTCCACGCGACGGACCGCCCCAGGCCGTACTGCCACTGCGCGAGGAGCGGATCGTCCCGCGCTGTCACGAGCACCGTCTGGGCCGCCGGCTTGGCGGTCGTCCCGTTGTAGCCGAGGAGTTGCGGCAGGCCTTCGTCGAGGCCGCGCAGGATCGGCGACGAGGATGTCAGGATCGGGAAGAACGGCTCCTCGACGATCTGCTGGCCGGACACCTGCTGGGTCTCCTTGAGGAAGATGTCCGGGATGCTGGCCGGGTTGGCCGCCGAGTAGAAGCGCCCGCCGCCCTGGGTCGCCAACTGCTCGAGGAACGGGTTCGATCCGCCGCCGGCGCCGACGGTCGAGAGGGTGATCCCGTCGGCCCGCATCTTGGCCAGGATCTCGTCGTACTGGCCTGAGCTGGACCAGCCGTCGGTCAGCAGGATGATGTGGCGGCGGGTCGCCTCGACCCCTTCGAGCGACTTCACCGCCTCGTCGAGCCCCGCAAAGATGTTCGTCTGGCCGTCGGCCCGGATGCCGTTGATCTGCCCCTGGAGGTCGCCGACGTTGCCCAGTGGCTGGGTCCGAACGACCCAGTGAGCGGCCTCGTTGAAGCTGACGACGCCCAGCTGGTCCCGCTCGGTCATGGCGGCCGCGGCCCGCAGGATCGCCTCCTTGCCGATGTCGACCTTTTGGATCCCGGCGATCCCGGCCCCGCTGCCGCGGTCGAACGTGTTGCAGTGGCAGGCCGCCATCGAGCCCGAAGCGTCGATGACGATGACCAGCGCGACATCCGGTTGCTTCTGCCGGTCACGGACGCCCATGTCGACCGGCAAGGTCTCCTCGAGCGGCGTCTTCTGGTACCCGCCGGCTCCGTAGCTGTCGGGTCCGCCGACCATCACCAGCCCCTTGCCGAGGTCACGCACGTAGACCTGCAGCGCCGCCAGCTGGCGGTCCGACAGACGGATGCGCGGCACGTCGACGAGGACGATGCTGTCGTAGGTCGCAAGGCCCGCGAAGTCGGTCGGGAGCGCCTCGGGGACGATCGTGTCGACCTGCTGGCGCTGGCTCTCGAGGGCCCCGACCAGCTCGGCCGCGACCACGTCGTTGCCGGCCAGGACCAGAGTCCTCGGCTCGCCCTTGACGATCGTGTTCGAGTCCGCTCGATCGTTCTCGCTGAACGTGTCCCGCGCGGCTTCGACTCGGACGCGGAAGGTATGAAAGCCCGCCTCGGTCGGCTTGATGTCGAACGTCACCCTGGTCACGCCGGCCTCGAGCCTGACCGGTTGCGAGGCGACCTCCGCGCCATCGGCGAACAGGAAGACCGTCGCCTGCTGGGCGACCGAGGAACGGATGTCGGCGATGGCCTCGATCGATTCTCCGAGGCGGGCCGTGGACGGGGTCGTCAACCGTTCCACCACGACCTCGTCTGCGTCGCCGAGGCCGATCTGGCGGGTCTCGATCTCCACGCCACGACTGGCCGCCAGAGCCCCTTCAGCCTGGCCGGATCCGGTCGTGTCATTGCCGTCGCTGAGCAGCACGATCCGCTTCTGGGCGTCGTCGGGGAAGAGCGCCGTCGCCAGGCGCAGGGCGGCCCCGATGTCGGTGGCGGACTTGACCGGCGCCGACGCGATGCGATCGATCTCCTCGAGCTCCGACGGCAACCGCTCGACGAGCGCGTCCTTGCCGAACGCGACGATGCCGGCCACGTCACCGGGCGGCTTCTCCAGGAGCGTCTCGCGCAGGAAGGCCAGGGCGTCCGAGCGCCCCGCGTTGCCGACCGAGTCCGACAGGTCCACGACGAAGACCGTCGCGAGCCGATCGACCGGCAGGACCAGTTGGAAGCCGGCGATCGCGAGCACCAGCGCGGACAGCACGATCGTCCGCAGGACGAGCGCGGCCCGGCGGCGACCGGTACCCATCCGACGGCGCGCCCCGGCATGGAGGCCGATCGTCAGCGCGAGGGCCGGGATCAGCAGCAGGAGCGCGAGGGGCGCCTCGAACGCGATGCCCATCTAGGTCGTCCCGCCAGGCGGCCGACCGAATCTCGCGACCAGCGAGCGCCGCATCCGGACCACCGCGTCCCGGTGGTAGAGGGCCCACTCGATGCACAACCCGATGAGGACGAGCAGCACGATGGGCAGCCACAGCTCGTCGCGGGTCGTCGGGCGGTCGGTCGTCGTGCCGTTCCCGGGTGGAGCCGACGCATCCGGTGCGATCCCCAGTCCCTCGATGGCGGCCACCGACCCCGGGGCGATGGTCGACTCTCGGACGTCGAACAGGTCGACCGCGAAGCGAACCGGCGCGTTCGGGTCGATCGGCGGGGCGGACGTCCCTGGTGACGGGTGCGCTTGAAGGCCGGGCACTGGAGAGCGGCGTCGGGTTCGCGCTCGGGGCGGTGCTCGCCGTCGCGTTCGGCGACGCGTCCGCGGATCGGATCGGCGTGACCGTGTAGATGCCCGTCAAGTCGGTCGCGACGAACGACACCGAGGCGCCACCGGCGGCGCTCGCGACCAGATCGGTCGTCGTCCCGTCCGGTCCCATGACGGTGACACCGGTCGCCCCGGACGGGATCGTCAGCGTGACCGGCGTGCCCGGTGAGACCGCCTCGGTCGGCGCCGCGGACCCACCCAGGAGCTCGCCGGTGAGGTTGGAGAGCAGGATCGGGAACGCGACCTGGAGCGGGAGGTCTGAGCGCCGCGGTTCGAACGCGAGGACCGCGGTCGGCAGGCCGGCCCGCACGCCGGCATAGAGGAGGGGAGCACCCTTCGGTCCGGGGATGACCGTGCGCGCCCAGTCCGGCGTGGCGAGTCGCTGCGCCTGCGAGACGTGAGTGGTGGACAGGTCCACATAGCGCAAGATCGGCTCGTCGGGGCTCAACGACCCGATGCCCGGGTTGTTGATCGTCCCGCTCACCACGCCGAGAGCGCTGGTCCGTGGCGGCGCGATCGCCAGGATCGGCGTCGCCGGCAACGTGGCGGGCAGGTACGACTCGAAGATCGTCAGGTCCCACTTGCGGCCGTCCGTGCGCTCGGAGGCTGGCCCGTAGTCGGCGGGCTCGACGCCGTAGAGCTCCACGTTCGGGAGGTACGACAACGCCGTCTCGAGGTAGGGGTCGCCCTCGCCAACGAGGAGGACGAGCCTGGTCGGCGTCGCCGGCAGGACGGCCCACGCTCGGTCATCGACGGCGAGCAGGTCGGGTGCGACGCCCGACGCCGGATCGCGACCGACCAGCCGGACCTCGACGACGGCGACGTCGGCCGGGACGTCGTCGATCACGACGTCGGATCGCGCCTGGGCGTCGAGTGTCAGGTCGCGCGCCTCGAGCAGGCGGTCGTCGCCCCAGACCTCGATCCGCCGCTGGGCGCTCTCGATGTCGAGGTTGGCGACGCTGATGAAGACCGAGCGGGTGACCGCCGATGGCGATGTCCGCACGGCGAGGGCCACGATCGCCTGGTTCTTTCGATCGCGCCCGACCGGCAGGACCTTGATCGGTGCGTCGACCTTCGTGGTCGGGATCGTGGCCAGGGCCGCGTCGGTGGCGACCAGGATCTGCGCGTCACCGGAGCGTGCGGCCAGCTTGGAGGCGAGCTCCAGGGCGTCGCCGAGGTCACCACGACTGGCCGCGGGCTCCAGGCCGTCGAGGGCCTGGCGAACGCGGCCGATGTCGGTCGTGTCGTTGACGACGATGCGGGCGCTGCGGTCCACGGCGATGACGCTGACCCGGCCCCCGGTCGGCAGGTCCGCGAGGGCGTCGATGGCCGCCGCCCGCGCGGCCGCCATCCGGTTCGGCGCCACATCGGTGGCGGCCATGCTGGCCGAGGTGTCCATGACCAGCACGATGTCGCGCGCGAGCCCCGCCGGGCGCTCGAGGAACGGCCGCGCAGCCAACAGGACCAGCGCGATGACCAGGAGCAACTGCAGCAGCAGGAGGGGGCTACGACGTAGGCGTTGCCACGGAGCGTTCGCTTCGACGTCGGTCAGGAGGCGGCTCCACAGCAGCGTCGAGGGCACCACGGCCTGGTCTCGCCGGAGCTTGAGCATGTACATCGCGACGACGACCGGGATGAAGACGAGGCCGGCCAGCGCGAGAGGGGTGATGAACGGCATGGCCTAGCCCAGGACCCGGCGGCGGCGCAGCTCGGCGAACATGAGATCGGCCAGGTTGACATCGGACGAGAGGTCGACGTAGCTGGCCCGACGCTTGGTCGCGAGATCCGCAAAACCGGCCTTCCACGCCGCGAGGCGGGCCTTGTAGGCGTCGATGGTCGAGAGGTCCACCGTCACGTCGAGCCCCTCGCCGGTTTCGATGTCGACGAGGCGGAGGTCGCCTTCGAGGACCGGGTCCAGCTCGTCGGGCGAGAGGATGTGCATGATGACGAGCTCAGAGCCCGTCGCGGCCAGCTCACGCACGACACGATCAGCCGACGGGTCGAGCAGGTCTGAGAGCAGGATCACCACGCCGCGACCATGGAGCTGGGCGGCCGCGTGGCGCACCGAAGCCAGGAGGTCGGTCGGCCCGTCCGCCGGGGCGATGGCCGACAGGTCCGCCAGCAGTCGGAAGACGCGGCCCGAGCCTCGCAACGCATTCCGGCGGCGGGCCGTGCGACCGGCGAGGGCCGTGACGGCGACCCGATCCTCGCTGGCGAGCCCGATGTAGCCGAGTGCGGCGGCGGCGCGCTTCGCGAACAGGAGCTTGGCCGGCTGGCCCGTCGCCATCGACGCGGAGGCGTCGATGAGGAGCGTCACCGTGACGTCCTCTTCCTCGACGAAGAGCTTGACGAAGAGGCGCTCCAGGCGGGCGTAGACGTTCCAGTCGAGCTGGCGCAGGTCGTCGCCCATGGTGTAGTCGCGGTAGTCCGCGAACTCGACCGACTGGCCACGCTTGACGCTCCGCCGACCACCCTTCAGGCCGCCGCGAACGGGCGAGCGCATGAGCAGGAGCAGGCGCTCCAACTGGCGCAGGAAGGCTTCATCGAAGACGGTCGGATCGACCTCGCTGGGGAGGAACGCGGGCCGCGTGCCGGCCGCGGCGGGTCGGTCGCCCGATCCGGCGGGCATGAGCGGTCCCGTCAACGGCCCGGGCAGTCCCTCTGTCATGCGTCGGTCGCTCGGATCGGGTCCCGTGGGACCGTTATTCGACGGACGGCGGCGCGACCGCGTCGAGGATCGATCGGACGACGGCCTCGGTCGTGATCCCCTCGGCTTCGCCCTCGAAGTTGAGGATGATCCGGTGGCGCAGCGACGGGAGCGCGACCGCGCGGATGTCGTCGATCGAGACGTTGAAACGCCCGTCGAGCAGGGCGTAGATCTTGCCGGCCGTCACGAGCGCCTGGGCGCCTCGCGGTGACGCGCCGTAGCGCACGAACTCCCGAGCGAGCTCGGGTGCCCGCGGCTGATCCGGATGCGTGGCCGAGAGGACGCTGACCGCGTACGCGGTCACGTGCGGTGCGATCGGCACGGCCCGTGCCAGGCGCTGCATCTCGACGATCTCGGCCGCCGTGCAGACCTTGTTCGCGGACACGGACTCAGCACCGGTCGTGCGGTCCATGATCGAGACGAGGTCCTCCTCGGACGGGAAGGGGACCATGACCTTGAACAGGAAGCGGTCGAGCTGGGCCTCGGGCAGCGGGTACGTGCCCTCCATCTCGAGCGGGTTCTGCGTGGCCAGCACGAAGAACGGCGCGTCCAGCGGGAAACGCTGGCGAGCGACGGTCACCTGGTGTTCCTGCATCGCCTCGAGCAGGCTCGACTGGGTCTTCGGCGTCGCCCGGTTGATCTCGTCGGCGAGCACGAGGTTGGCGAAGATCGGCCCCGGCTGGAAGCGGAAGACGCGCTGGCCACCTTCCTCGATGAGGATGTTCGTGCCGGTGATGTCGGCGGGCATCAAGTCCGGCGTGAACTGGATCCGGTTGAAGGTGCAATCGATGACGTCGGCGATCGTCCGGACCAGCATCGTCTTGCCCAGGCCGGGCACGCCTTCCAGTAGCACGTGGCTGTTGGCCAGCAGACCCGTCAGCGTCTGGCGGACCAGTTCACGCTGGCCGACGATGACACGTCCGACCTCGCGTTCGATGGTCTGGGCTCGCTCGGCGAATGCCTCAGGCGCGAGCGGCGGCGGCGCCGTGGCGGTCGATCGTTCCATGGAAGCCTCCGGATGGGTCGGGATCGAGTGATCGGCGCCGACCGTCACTGGGACGGGTCGAGCGAACTGAAGTAGTCGCGCACGAAGTCCTTGACCGAGAGCGGGATGTAGCCGCGCTCGAGCGAGGTCTGGGCGTACTGCGCAAAGTCCGTGTAGACCTGCTGGTACGGGGTCAGCGCCCCGTTGTTGGTGCCGGTGCCGGTCTGATTGCCCTGCTGGGTCTGGCCGTCACCACCCGTGCCGGCGATGTACGACGGGTCGCCGGGTCGGCCGAGGCGATCGAACGGCGCGAAGACCGAAGCGAGGTCCTCGCCCAGCTGTGCGGGGCGATTCGGGTTCGTTGGGCCGGCCGGGCGACCGTTGCCGCCGGTGCCGTTTCCGAGCGATCGGGCGTTCGAGCCACCACCACCGATGGCGCCCTGGCCCTGACCTTGGCCTTGGCCTTGCCCCTGACCCTGGCCCTGACCCTGACCTTGGCCTTGCCCCTGGCCCTGGCCCTGGCCCTGGCCCTGACCCTGGCCCTGACCTTGGCCTTGCCCTTGGCCCTGACCCTGACCCTGCCCTGGGCTGGCACCCGGGCTCTGCTGACCCTGCCCTTGGCCCTGGCCCGGACTGCCGCTCGGGCGCGGGCTCCCCTGGGCCTGACCCGGTCCCTGGCCTTGGGCGGTGTTGGTCCGCCCCGAATCCGCGAGCTGGCGCCGTGCCTCCTGGAGTCGCGACGCCGCGCCCGACAGATCGCGATTGGCCGTGACCTGTCGCTCGGTGCCGGTCAGGGACTCGCCCAATCGATCGAGCGCCGACTTCGCGCCCTCCGTGTCGCCCTGGGCGAGACTCTGGGCCGCGTCGTGGAGGGCGGTCGACGCCGCTCCGCTCGTGCCGGATGCCGCGGCCTGCTGCTCGGCCAGCTGCCGTGCCAGGTTCGCTCGTTCCTCAGGCGTCATCTCATCGAGCTGTTCGCCGAGCTTGTCGAGGTCCTCCCTGGTCTGCTTCGGATCGCCGGCCTTGTTCGCGTCGGGCTTGCCCGTCGCCGCCCTCGACAGGGCGCGGCTGAGCGAGGTCATCGCGGCCGCCCGCTGTTCCGTGGCGGGGTCGATCTGGGCGCGAACGTCGGCCTCGACTGACCCGAGCCGGGCGAGGTTGACATCGAGCTTGTCGGGCTGGTCGCGCAACTGGCGGGCGAGGTCGCGCAGATCCTGGGCCAGGCGTGTCCGCGGATCCTGGGCGTCGGCACCCTTCGATTCGAGGTCGCGCGCGAGGTCATCGAGTCGCTCGGCCTGCTGGTTCGCCGCTTCGCGGACCTGTCGCTGCTGTGCGATCGCGGCGTCCTGCGGGTTCGGGATGAGCAGGACCGGCACGAGCAGGAGCGCGGCGACCACCGCCGCGACCGCCGGCTGGCGCGAGAACCTCGGTCGGAACAGGTCGTGGGGCGCGCTCCTGAGGACGGCCACGGCATCGGCGCGCTGGCGTCGGACGAAGCGATCGGTCTGGGCGGCCTCGTCGATCGGCCCCGTGTCCATGACCGCCTCGGCCTCGTCCGATCCTTCGGCGACCGGACCGGCCGAATCCGGGAATCCGACGGCCAGTTCCAGCGCGCTCGACACGCGATCGCCCAACCGGCCTTCCGCATCGACCGCGAGCGCCGTCTCGCCGAGTGATGGTCGGGCACGGACGACGGCGATCAGCAGTGCCAGCGCGCCTAGGACCGGCAGGGCGGCGCCGACGACCGGCGCCCATTCGATGGGCACGAAGCGGGCGATGGTCCACAGGACGAGCTCCGCGATCAGGATGGCCGCGAGCGCGAGCCATGACCGGCGCACGATCCGGCGGACCCAGAGCCGTCGGCGGTGTGAGCCGAGCCCGGCTCGGACGGAGAGCAACGCCGGATCCAGCGGGCCGTCGATCGCCCTCCGCGGATCGACCGGGACGTAGGCGACCTCGACCGATGCGGACCGGCGACCACGGACCGGGAGGCGGATCCTCATGCGACGACCTCCTTCGGCGCCCGTCGCGGCAGTCGCGGTCGCCAGCGGCGGGTCGGCGAGACGAGCTGGATCGACAGGAACAGGAAGATGACCGACAGGATCAGCCACGTCGCGACGCTCTTCGGCCAGACGGTGTCGCGCGTCGCGCCGAACGGGGCGACGTCGTTGACCGGATTGCCGAACTTGGCGATCGGCTCGCCCCGTGCGTCCAGGACGACGCCTCCCTCGGCGAAGCCGGGGGCCGGGACCGGGCGGGCGAAACCCTGGTCGACGAAGACGACGCCGTTCTGGTTCGGAACAAGCTGCTGGGTCAACCCACACCACGTGCCGTACGACAGCTCCGTCCCGCACAGGACGTCCGCCTGCGCGATGAACGGATTGATGTAGGCCACGACTTCCGGGGCCCGGCCCTTGATCGGTCCGAAACCACGTCCCTGGTCCGTGCTGGCCATCCCGGTCCAGAACACGAGCAGGAACAGCGAGCCGATCGACACGGCGAGCACGCCGAAGATCGAGATCGCCGTGGCGGCCTGCGTGCGCTTGACCAGGCTCGAGCAGAACAGGCCGAAGGCTCCGAGGCCCAGGGCGGTCGCGAGCAGGACCGCGTAGCCACGCAGGACGTCCTCGGGACCGACGCCGCCGTAGACGAAGACGACCGCCGTCAGCGGGACCGAGGCGACGATCAGGAGGAAGACGTAGGTCAGCGCGCTGAGCAGCTTGCCGAGCACGATGGCGACCGACGAGATCGGCGTCGCGACGAGCATGTCGAGCGTCTGCTTCTCGCGCTCGAGGCTGATCGCACCGGCCGTCGCCGCCGGGGCCAGGAAGATCACCTGGAGCGTCTCGAGCATCAGGAGCGCCGCGAAGATGCCTTGTCCGATGGCCGCCGACGCGTAGGCCGCGGAGCTACCGAATCCGGTCGTGTAGGAGCGCTCCATGAGCAACTCGACCATCCACGCGAACCCACCGAGCAGCAACAGGTAGATCGTCAGGATCACGAACGCCCGCCTGCCGCGCATCCGGCCGCGGAGCTCCTTGACGCCGACGGCCGCGATCCCGCCCGAGATCCGGCGCACACCCGGCCGGGGCAGGCGCAGGCGCCGTCCGGGCGAAGTCACCGGAGCCGTTTCGACCGCGCTGAGCTCGCCGACGATCGGCGTCGCCGGGATCTCCTCGACGGTGGCCGTGTCGCGCGTCGGCATCGGTTCGGCAGTGGGCTCGGTCATCGCTGCCTCCTCAGGCCGCATCGAGTGGAGCGCGTTCGGGGGCGGTCACCTGCAGGAAGAGCTCCTCCAGGTCGCTGGCCGCGCGGGCGAAGCTGGCGATGGGCATGCCGGCCCGCACGGATTCGGCCAGGAGCCGTGCTGACGCGGCGTCATCGCCGCGGAACCCGAGCTCGATGGTGCCATCCTCGAGGACCACCGACGAGGCGACGTCGGGATCCGCCGCGAACCGCTCGCGGGCGGCCTCGACGGCGACACGGTCGGCCAGCAGCCGGACGCGCAGCACAGCCCCGAACCGAAGGCGACGCTCGATGTCGCTCACTCGACCCTGGGCGAGCACCTGGCCACGATCGACGATCGCCACGCTGGTGCACAGCTCCTCGAGCTCGGGAAGGATGTGGCTGCTGATGAGGATCGTCTTGCCGAGCGAGCGCAGCTCACGAAGCAATTCGCGCAACTCGACCCTGGCGCGCGGGTCGAGGCCGGAGGCGGGCTCGTCCAGGAGCAGGATCTGCGGGTCGTGCACCAGAGCGTGCGCCAGGCACAAGCGCTGCTGCATGCCGCGCGAGAGCGTCTGGACGTACTGCTCGCGCTTGTCGCCGAGGTCGACGAGGTCCAGGAGGTCCCCGATCATCCGCCGCCGACCGGCCGCCGGGATGCCGTAGCAGCGAGCGAAGAAGTCCAGGTACTCCCAGACCTTCATGTCGTCGTAGACCCCGAAGACGTCCGGCATGAAGCCGAGGACGCCCCTCACCTGATCGGGGTTCCGGGTCACGGACCAGCCGGCGATCTCGCCGTCGCCGGCCGACGGTCGCAGGAGCGTCGCGAGGATGCGCAGGATGGTCGTCTTGCCCGCGCCATTGGGCCCGACCAGGCCGAAGATCTCGCCGGCCTCGACCGACAGGTCCACGCCGGCCACCGCCAACGTGCCGTCGTAGCGCTTGACCAGCCCCTCGGTCCGCACGATCGCGGTCATCGGACGCTCCCCGTCATCGACAGGTCGAAGCTGAAGCCTACCCCGTCGCTCCGTTCGTTGACGAACCTCGACCAGGACGCTGCCGGAGACCGGGTCGACGTAGCGAGTCGGCTCCGCGATGGCGTACCGGGCGCCGCCGGCCATGTGCGGCAAGCGCACCCAGTCGCCGTTGACCAGGTCGAAGAGCTCCACCTCGGGCAGTCCGTCGAAGCCCGGCTGGACGCAGTCCGGCTTGGGCGGATCCGTGCAGGTCTCCGGGATCGTCGGCAGGGGTTCGATGTCCTTGACCGGGGCCACGATCGGCATGTCCCCCCCGAAGTTCATGCCCAGCGCCAATTCGGTCGGGGTGAACGTCCCGCTGAACGAGATCGGACGGTAGGCGAGCGTCGCGCTGCCCTTGCCGAAGTTGATGCTGAACGGGTCCTTGCTGAAGAACGCAGCACTCGCGTCGATGGTGCTCGAGCGGATGAGGTCGCCCCGGAACGTGGTCTTGCCACTGACCGCGACGTCGGCCGGGAGGTAGTACAGGATGTTGCCCGTCGCGCGCGGCTTCTGGCCGACGATGTCGACCGGAAGGAGGCTGCCGGAGCCCCACGCGAGGACGACGGCGCCATCGGTGGACAGCGACCCAGTCGAGCCCCAGTTCGGGTCGTACGTCAGCTGGTCGATGATCGTGTGCCGGATGTACATGTCCGTCATGTCGGCCGTGAACTGACCGCTGTCCCCGAAGAAGAGCGGACCGACGACCTTGTCCGAGAGGGGCTGGCCGAACGGGATCGGCGCCACGGCCACGTCGAGCTGACGCCTCGGCCCCGGCTGCCAGATCCTTGAGGAGGGCGACGGTCCCGCCCAGGACCACGGCCGGCTTCTGGAGCGTCGATGGTCGAGGCGTTCTTGACCGTTCCCTTGAGCCGCCCGTCGACGAGGCGCAGATCGCGTCTGGATCAGGGGCACGGTCACGGCGGTCTCCGCCCGGATCGTGCGCAGCGAGCCGAATCCGACGGCAAGATCGCGCACCCTGGCCGGGTCGCCCTGCAGCGACGTCCAGGGCGGACGCCGTGCCGTCGCCGCCGAAGAAGTCGCCGCTGATCGGCGCCGACAGCAGGGCGCCGCCCGGCACGCTGACCTGGTAGGTGCCGCGCGATGGCGAGAAGACTCCGATGTAGACCTGGGCGGTCCCGTCGGTCGCGCCCGGCGACCCGCGCACGAGCGCGACCTCGTTGACGAGGACGTCGCTGCCGCGCAGGAGCGGCGCCATAGCCGTAGGCGCCGATCGCGAAGACGCCGATGAGTGCCGGCATCGTCATCCACGCCCAGTCGCGCCGGTCCAGGCGGCGCAGGACCAGGTAGTTGATCGGACCGACGAGCAGGATGTACGCGCCGAGCAGAGCCGATCAGTCCGCCGATCGGTGGGAGGGCCAGCGACGGGCAGCTGCGAGACGGCGCTGACGAGCTGGCTGTCGTCGCCGAGCACGAGCCCCGCGTACGTCCGCGCCGGGAGCAGCCGCCGCCAGAGGCTCTCGCCGGCGTTCCCATCAGCGATCCACTTCGTCGATGGGTCGAAGCCGACGACCGTCACGGCGCCGTTGCCGTAGCCGCGTTCGGCGGCGATGACGCGGTCGCCGCTGGTCAAGAGCGGCCGGCCTCCGATCAGCTCACCGCCGAGCGCCGGTCAGGTCGGCCGCACCCGCGGGCACGCTGCCGAGCAGGCCGCTCAGGGAGACGGCCGGGACGTCGATGGTGGCGGTCGGCCGATACGGCAGGAGGTCGTCGGGGAACGCGGACAGGCTGCTCGGGCCGGCGGTTCCCCCGACGATGACGAGCCGGCCGCCGCCGGCGACCCAGCCGCGCAGCGACTGCAGTTGACCGGGCGTCAGTCGGTTCGAGTCGAGGTCCTGCCAGACCAGGCGGTCCAGGCCGCCCCACGCTTCGACCCGTTCCGGCAGGTCCTCGGGATCGAGCGGCACGATGACGGGGGCGATCTGGTTCTGGTTGGGCAGCAGGTCGATGCCCCCGACGATCTCGCCCGGACGCTCCGCGACCACCCCGACGATGAGCTGGGTCCCCTCGTGGATCGTGAACGCCGACCTTGGTCTTGGCGATGGTCTCGTCGCCGTCGACGAACGTGACCTCGAGCTCGCGCCCGAACGCCGGCGGCTGGGCGTACAGCAGGAATGTCTTGTCGGACTGGGTCGGCAGGTCGACGACCTGCCCGAACCGCGTCCGGCCCTGCGCCCCGCCGGCCATCCGCAGCTCCCCGGTGATGGCTGGACCGTCGTTCTTCATGTGCACGGAGATGGCCATCCACGACCCGACGCGGGCATGACCGTCGAGGAGCGCCTGTGGCCTCCATGGTCAGCCCTTCGGCGGCGCTCGCCGTGGCCGGGAGCGAGGCCGAGGGCCGCGATCGCGAGAAAAGCGGTCGCGATGAACGGGCGCATGGGCCGGCGCGGATCGTGGCGGCGGACGGTGACGACCTGGCCTGCTGGGGGATGGAGGCGCACGAAGACTCCGCGACGGATTCGGCTGGCGATGGTCGGAGCAAGGACGTCCGGCTCCGTGCGAAAGTTGCGTGGTGAGCGTGACCGGCGCCAGACGGGCCCCGGGCCGACTGGTCGCGCTGCCGCCGTTCCTATCGTACGATGCCATCGTCCCGCATCCGTTGGCCCATGTGCCGCCCTCCTGAAGGTCCCGTGCCCGAGATCCGTCCGTTTCGCGCCCTGCGCTTCGATCCGACGAACGTCGACGACCTGGCCGCGGTCGTGGCGCCGCCGTACGACGTGATCGGTCCGGAGGAGCACGCGCGCCTGCTGGCCCGGCACCCGGCCAACGTCGTCCGGCTGGACCTGCCCGAGGATGCCCAGGGCGACGAACCGGATGACCGCTACCGGCGCGCGGCGCGGACGCTGGCCGCCTGGCGGTCGGGCGGGGTCCTGCGCAAGGATCCGCATCCGTCGGTCTACGTCTACGAGCAGACCTATCGCGTCCCCGGCACCGATGTCGGGCGGACGCAGCGGGGCTTCTTCGCGCGGCTGAAGCTCGAGCCGTTCGGTCCCGCGTCCGGCGTGCTGCCGCACGAGCGGACGCTGTCGGGGCCCAAGGAGGACCGCTACAAGCTGCTGCGGGCGACCGGGGTGAACACGAGTCCGGTCGTCGGCCTGTTCGAGGATCCGAGTGGCGCGGCCGGCGACCGACTGGCGGCCTGGACCGCGGGGCCGGCCGAGGTCGACATCGACGGACGACGACGGCGTGCGCCACCGTCTCTGGGCGGTGCCGGCCGACGGAGCGCAGGCCGATGCGGTCGCTGCGCTCATGGCCGCGGCGGCGTCCGGTCCGATCGCCATCGCCGACGGGCACCACCGCTACGAGACCGCGCTCCGCTACCGCGACGAGCGACGGATGAGTCGCTCGTGCGAGGAGGATCCGGCCTTCGACTACCTGCTCATGCTGTTCCTGCCCTCGACCGGCGATCCGCTGACGGTCCTGCCGACGCATCGCGTGGTCCGCGGGCTCGGCGACATCTCGCCTCGGTGCCCTGCTCGAGCGCGCCGGCGACCTCTTCGATGTCGAGCCGGACGTGCCCGCCGACGAGCTCCGGCGCGCAGTTCGAGGCCGCCGGGCTGGCCCAGGGCGGGGCCGGGCGGTTCGGCGTCTGGACGCGCCTGGGCGGCGCCCGCCTGACGGCCCGCCGCGAGGCGTTCGTGCCGTTCCTGCCCGGTGGCGGCCAGGCCCTGCGCGGATCTCGACGTGACCCTCCTGGGGGTCGCCCTCGAGCGACTTGGCGTGGGCCCGGACGCGGTCGACGCCGGTGCGGTCGACTACACGAAGTCCGCGGCCGATGCGATCGAACGGGTCGATGCCGGGAGCGACGGCGCATCGGTCGCGTTCCTGCTCGAGCCGACCCCGGTCGCCTCGATCGAGGCCGTCGCGCGCGACGGCGATGTCATGCCCCAGAAGTCGACCTACTTCTATCCAAAGGCCCTGACCGGCCTCGTCATCAACCCGCACGAATGGTGAGCCCGTTGCCCGACCAGACCCCCGACTCGATCCTCGCCCAGGCCCAGCTCCCGCCGATCAACGGACGTCCCGTCCGCAAGGACGAGATCGAGCTCCACGATCGCGGGTTGTACATCGAATCGTGGCTGCCCGAGCGTCGATCGCGCCGCAAGCCGCTCCTGTTCGTCCATGGCGAGCTGACCGGCTCGTGGCTGTGGGAGCGCTACCTCGGGTACTTCGCCGGGCGCGGCTGGGAAGGGCCACGCGCTCAACCTGCGCAACCACCACTGGTCGCAGACGGCTGATCCCGCGCAGCTCTCGTTCGACACCTATACCGAGGACGTGGTGGCGCGCTGGAGCGGCTCGGGGCATCCACGGTGGTGATCGGCCACGGGATGGGCGGCCTGCTGGCCCTCAAGGCCGCCGAGCGCATGCCGATCAGCGGCATCGTCCTGCTCGGCCCGGAGCTGCCGCGCGACCTGCGACCGCCGGCCCGCCCGTACGAACTGCGCGAGATCCCCGAGGTCTACGGCCGGTCGCTCATCGGCTGGGAGACCCTCCCCGAGCGACTGGTCCGCGACCATCGCGACCTGACCCTACCCGATGTCCTGCGCATCCAGCACCTACTCGGCCAGAAGCCGCACGAGGCGGGCGCGGCCCGGCGCCAGGTGCTCGCCGGCGTGAAGGTCGACAGACGGGGCGTCGAGGCCGTGCCGCGGCTGGTCATCGGAGGCGGTCTCGACCGGACGGTGACCGCCGACGACGCCGAGCGACTGGCGGAGTGGCTCGACGCCGAGTTCGAGCCGTTCGGCGCCCATTCGCACTACGGCATGGTCATCGGCGAGAGCAGCTTCCAGCAGGTCGCCGAGGCCGTCCGAGGGTTCCTCGAGACCCACCGCCTCTAGGGGCCACGAGGGCTTCGTCTGGTATCATCCCGACCGGCCCGGGCGGTCCCGTCGCCCGCGCCACTCGTGCCGCATTCGTCTAGAGGCCCAGGACACCGCCCTCTCAAGGCGGAGATCACCGGTTCGAATCCGGTATGCGGTACCAAACTCGTTCGTATCCCAACCCTTATCGTCGACGGCGAGCTCGGGCGTGTGTTCGCGATGAGCGCGGTTGCCCTAGCAGGTCACGTGAAGGACTGCCGCGGCCTCTCGCGGGCCGACACCCGACAGCAGCCGGCACGCCTCCTCGGTCGGGACGGCAACGACCTCCACGCCTCGTCGCTGGGCCTCTTGGTAGAGCTCCGGCATGATGGGAAGCTGGCCACTGGCGCCGGTGCCCACGATCAACCGGGGCGCCGACCAGGGGATCTCCTCGTCGGTGGACAGGGGGGTGTGACCGTATCGATCACGGTAGGCCTTCGACGGCTTCTTCTTCCGACGACGCACGTCGCCAGCCTCGAGGACGATGTCGCGGTCGAACCGGCGTCCGTCGATCTCGATCAGTCCGAAGCTGATGAGCTTGGCGTCCACGTGCGCAGACTAACCCGGATACGTGCGACGGCAGACACGGATCCGCTGTGTTACGCGAGACCGCGGGCTGCCCAAGCCCGTGCCGGCCGCGGCGCCCAGTCCGATCGGAATCGGGCCGAAAGAATCAAGCGAAGTGCCGGATGGGCCCGAAGAGTCAGGCGAACAAACCGGGGAATAGTCAGGCGAAGTAGCCACGATCGAACCTCCTCGGCATGGGAACCGAGAGAGTTCGAAACCGCAACATCTGGTGGTTCAGCGCTCGCTGTGCCCTAGATGTTGTGGTGTGGCTGGCGAGGAAGGATTCGAACCTTCGATCTCCTGATCCAGAGTCAGTTGCCCGAATCAGGCTTGGCGAGCCGCCTCTTGTGCTCAACCGACCCAGACCGGGCCTCTCGACACCGTAATCCTGCGCATCCCGTAAGCGGTACCAATGTCCTTACCACGGATCCCTGGATGCTACGCGAGGCCACGGGCCGCCCAAGCGCGAGCCGTGATCACGAACGGTGCGATGGGGACCAGGGCGCGGCAGTGCTCGCGCAGCTCCGCTCGCCGTTCCGCCTCGAGGCCTGCCACGTAGGAACCCGCGGGGCCGACGCCGCCGGTGAACGGCTCCCACCACGCTTCGAAGCTCGAGTGGTCGAGGCTGGCCGACTGGACCGTCTCCTCGATCTCGCGCAGGCCCGCTGACTCGAACAGCTCCGCCAGGTGGCCTTCACGCGCCCCCGCAAGCTGCGATTCATCGTCGATTCCGGGGTCGAGCTCACGCGCGGCTTGCCAGAACATGCTCAGCGGACCTTGACCCCCGCCGTGATCCCAGACGCACGCGGCGACGACACCATCCCGCCGGGTCACGCGCGCCATCTCGGTCAATCCTGCGACCGGATCGGACATGAAGTGGACGACGAGCTGCGCCATGGTCACGTCGAAGGTCCTGTCCGGGAACGGCAGGTGCTCCGCGGACGCCTGGACGACGTCGACACCGGGGTTGCGCGCTCGAGCAGCGGCGACGAACGGCTCGGAGGGGTCGACGGCCGTCACGGCCGCAGGCCCCAGCCGCGCGACCAATTCGGCCGTGAGTGCCCCGGGCCCGCAGCCGACGTCGAGCACCCGTTGGCCGCCGCGAACCTCGGCGAGGTCCGCGAGCTGCGGTGACAGCAGGAGCGAGTACCGCCCCATGAAGCGGTCGTATGCGTCCGCGGCGACATCGAAGCTCACGGGCGCAATCTACGCTCCTGCGTGTCGCTCTGAGACCGGCTACGGCGCCACGGGTGTCAGCGCGATCGCGTTCGCCATGATGTTCGCGCCTGCCTGCATCGGGCCGATCGTCCCGCCGGCCGCCACGTATCCATCGGCCAACGCCATCGCCGGATATGAGGTGCCGGCGGTCAGCCCGTTGACGAGGAACGTGCCGTCTGCCCCGGTCTTGGCGGACGAGACGATCTGGCTCTCCTGCGGACTGTTGAACCACGCCTCGAGGTCGGTCCCTGGCGCCAGGAGGAAGATGACCGCGCCAGCGATCGGTCGGCCGCTGTCGGCGTCGACGACCAGGCCTGCGAGCGTCGCCGCATCGCTCGTCCCGACCGCGCCGATGGTCGTCTGGGCGGTGGTCATCGGTCGCAACGTCGGCCCGCCGAACACCTCGACGAGGTACGTGCCGTCAGGCAGCCCGCGGTCGTAGTAGAGCTGACTGAAATAGCAACCGCCGTTCTCGGCGCCCGGCGGCAGCCGCAGCCCGCCGCGATTGACGATCTCGCCGTCGAGCCGCCATTGGCTGATGACGTCCTCCCCGCTGGCGAACCCGGTGTGCTTCAGCGAGGCCATGATGTTCGGCGTCCCGGACGGATATGCCGTCAGCCGGTTCTGTGCCGGGCACGCCGCCGCGCTATCGGTCCAGGTGTCGACCGACATGCTCTCCCGACCTGTGGCCGGGACCAGGTATTTGCTGTCGACCGTTCGGCTGCCGGCCCGCGCGCCATCGATGAGCGGCATCACCAGGGCGATGGGCCGCACCCATGAGTAGCCGCCGACGTCGGTCCGGGCCCGCGTCGGGATCCCGATCAGCTCGCCCGCCTCGTTCGCGGCCAGGCCGCCGGAGTTCCCGCTGCTGATGACGGCGTCGGTCTTGATCCAGGCGCGAGGCCCGATCCGGTCGTCGCCGAGGAACCCGGACACCCGACCGGAGCTCAGGCTGATCGTGTTGCCGCCGATGCCGGGGAAGCCGACGACGGTCAGGGCATCGCCCGCATGCAGGGCGTCGGAAGCGCCGATCGGGACCGTCGGGAGGGAGAGCCCCGCGGCGGACAGCGGCTGGCCGTCGAGGTCCCGATCGATCTGGATGACGGCCGCGTCGAGGTAGCCGTCAGCGGAGAGGACGGTCGCCCGGTACATCGGGACGGCGGGCTGATCCTCGGACACGATGATCGCGATGACCAGGTCCTCCGGGTCGACCGCCGGCGTGGGATCCGCATCGAACACGCCCAGCCCGGCCGCCGATGGCATCGCCACGTGAGCGTTCGTCAGGATGAGCCCGTTCGCCGACAGGATCGTGCCGGAGCCCCAGCCGTATGCCTGCTCCTGGCCGCCGATCGTGGCCGTCATCAGGATCTGGACGGTGCCATTGACCAGGTCGGCGATCGCCGCCGGTCGGGCGGGAGCGCCTGTGGTCGGGTCGCCGATCGACGCCAACCGGCGCCCACCCTCGAGCACGCCGACGGCGGGGCGCGGCGCGGCCGCGGTCCCGGCACGACCCGCGAGCTCGCGGGCGAAGCGCTCGAAGTCCGGCAGGGCGGCGTCGAGCTTGTCGGGTGGCGCCTCGATGATGACGGCGAGGACGCGATCCTCCGGGAAGATCGCGCCGTCCCCGAAGTAATGCTCGATCGCATCGATCTGGGTCGCCTGGCCGCCCGGCGCCTGGTCGACGAACGTGTAGCGAACCTCGTAGGTCGGGACGGCGCCCAGGCTGCCGGGGCCCTCCGATGTGACGGCGAAGGCCTCGAGGAGCTGCGAACGGTCGCGGATGCGGAGAGCCGCCGCGTCTTCGGGTGTCAGGGTCGCGGTGGTCGTCGGGTCGATCGCCGCCACGCCGTACCGCAGGTCGGGGTCGAGCGGGTCATACGCGGTCATCAGCCGGTCGCCGGCCGCCGGCAACACGATCCAGCCCGCCGGCAGCTCCGCGTTCAGACCCTCGGCGGGCACGCGCTGGACGGCCCGCTCGACGGTCTGCCGGACGAACATGCCGGCCCCGAGAGCGACGACGATCAGGACGATCACGGCGACGAACGAGCGCAACTCGCGGCTGTCTCGGGTCCCTCTGGAGCCTGTCGCGACCGCAGCCGTCATGACGCGGCTCCCGCGCCTGCGCCAGCCTCGGTAGCGGATTGCGCCAGCTCGCGTCGGATCAGGGTCGAAAGGACGGCCGTCACGACGGCCGCCAGGATCGCGGCAAGGATCAGCCCGATCCACGGCGCGACGGCCTGGAGCGGGCCTTCGATCGTGCCTCGCCCGACGGTGGTGCGGAGGAAGAAGAAGACCCCGTTGAGGGTCGCGGCGAGGGCCACGCCGGCGGGCATCCACCAGATCGGCCGGCGCTCGAACTTCTGGCGGCCGAGGAAGTAGCCGATCACGCCGCCGAAGCTGGCGTGGGCGAGCGAGGTCAGGACGATTCGGATCGCCCCGGTCCCGAGATCGACGCCGCCCGACTCGACCACGAAGGCGACATTGAGCGCGGTCGCCACGCCGAGGCCGACCGCGGTCCCATAGATGATCCCGTCGGTCCGCTCGTCGAACTCACGTGAGCTGTAGACCGACAGCCGGACCGTCAGGTACACGAGGCCCTCCTGGACGATCCCCACGATGAGGATCCCGCCGACCAGGTGAACGAGCGGCGAGGCGAACAGCCAGCTCCCGACGTCGAACACCTCGTCGACGATGGGGATCGCGATCGCGCTCGCCACCAGCGCGCCCAGCGCGAACTCGCCGAAGACCATCGTCCGCGGCTCGGGCTCGAGCCGGTCGCGGCGGTAGAAGAAGCCCAGCCAGACGATGGCCGGGACGACGGCCACGACCAGCCCGATCACCGTGAGCGTGGTGCCGGAGAAGCTTGGCTGCACCAACTCGTCGAGGGCGAACAGCACGACGACGAACGCGATGAGCAGGACGATCGAGGCCACATCGGCCTGCCAGCCGCCGCGCCGGCCCCGGTTCGCGTGCTCGTAGTGGCGTTCGCAGAACTCGTACTCGCCGAGCGACCGCGTCGCCGGCTCGTCACAGATCCTGCAGGTCCCGGTCATGGTCCTCCACTGCCCGCATCACCCTCCCAGTGGGCACGGCCGGCCATCGAGACTCCGATTGCTGCGCATGCTACCGCCCGTCGATGGGCTGTCAATGGCCGACCTTGGGTGCCTTCGGCGGCGTCCCCGTTTCCCTACACTCGCGCGATGCGACCGAGCGACCGCCGCAGCCTCCTGATCCTGACCGAAGGCGCGTTCGGCGAGCACGATGCGAAGACCGCCTACGGGGTGATCCGATACGGGCGCGACGACGTGGTGGCCGTGCTTGATTCCACCAAGGCCGGACGGAACGTGCAGGAGTTCCTGCCCGGGCACGACATCCCGATCGTCGCGAGCCTGTCCGAGGCCCTCGAGCTCCCGAACCCGCCCGACTCGCTGCTCATCGGCATCGCTCCCACCGGTGGCAAGCTGCCGGCTGAGTGGCGGTCCACGATCCTCGCGGCGATCGGCGCCGGCCTCGATGTCCTCGGCGGGCTTCACACCTTCCTCGGCGATGACGCGGAGTTCGCGGCCGCGGCCGCTGCACGGGGCACCGCGATCGTCGACTATCGGCGTCCGCCCGAGCGGATGGAGACGGCGATCGGACGCCGCCACGGTCCGGGCAAGCGGGTGATCCTGACGGTCGGGACCGATTGCGCCATCGGCAAGATGTCGGTCGCGCTCGAGCTCCGACGGTCCGCGCTCGCCGCCGGCCAGTCGGCAGTCTTCGTGCCGACCGGCCAGACCGGGATGATGATCGAGGGCTGGGGCGTCGCCGTCGATCGGATCATCAGCGACTTCACCCAGGGGACGGTCGAGTGGCTGGTCGAGCAGGGCGAGGCCCTGGGCGACTGGGTGCTCGTCGAGGGCCAGGGCTCACTCGATCATCCGGCGTATTCGTCGGTCACCCTCGGGCTCATCCACGGCGCCACGCCACAGGCCATGGTCATGGTCCACAAGCCCGGGCTCGAGGCGCACGACTTCGACCACCTGCCCGAGGCGTCGTTCCCGATCGCGTCGCTGCCCGGTTTCATCGAGCTGCACGAGCGGGTCGCGGGACTGGTCGCGCCATCGAGGGTCGTGGCCGTCGCGCTCAATACCTCGCGCTATCGCGATGACGACGAGGCGCGCCGGATCATCGCCGAGATCGAGGCGGAGACCGGGCTGCCCGCCGACGACCCGGTGCGCTTCGGTGGCGACCCGCTGTGGGCTGCGGTTCGCGAGAGCGTGGACGCCTTGCCGTGGGTCTGAGCCTGACCTCGGAGGTCCTCCGGCTGTCGCTGCGGGATCCGTTCCGCATCGCCCGGGCCGATCACCATACGGGCGAGGGCGTGACGACCGTCATCGTCGAGATCCGGGACGACCAGTTTCCGGGGATCGTGGGGGTGGGGGAGGGTTACCCGGATCGGTTCTACGGCGAGACGCCAGAGACCATGGCCGCAGTCTTCCCGTTGCTGCTCGAGGCGATCGCGGAACCGGACCTCACCGCGTCCGGCCTCGAGGCCGCGGGCTCGAGCCTGTCGTCGGCCATCCGCTGGAACGGCGCCGCCAAGTGCGCCATCGACATCGCCCTGCACGACCTGGCCGGCAAGGTCCTCGGCGTTCCCGTCTACGAGTTGGTTGGTCTGCCCGCGGCTATTCCGCCGACCGATTTCACCATCGGCATCGACGAGCCCGGCGTGGTCGCCGAGCGCGCCCGACGGGCGGCGACGTTCCCGGCGCTCAAGATCAAATGCGGCGGACCCGACGACCTGGCCACGCTGCGCGCGGTCCGCGAAGTGTTCGACGGGCCGATCCGCGTCGACGCCAACACCGCCTGGTCCCGGGACGGTGCCGAGCGCCTCCTGCCTGAGCTCGTCGAGCTCGGCGTCGAGCTCATCGAGCAGCCGTTCCGAGCGACGGCATACCGCGACCTCGGCTGGCTCCAGGAGCGCTCATCCTTGCCCATCGTGGCCGACGAGAGCGCGGTCACGATCGAGGATCTCGACGCCCTGGTCGGTGTCGTCGAGGGGGTCAACGTCAAGCTCGCCAAGTGCGGCGGGATCGGACCGGCGAAGGCGATGCTCGAGCGGGCGCGCGAGCTCGGCTTCAGGACATTCCTCGGCTGCATGGAGGAGACGTCGGTCGGCATCGCCGGCTCCGCGGCGGTCGCCTCGCTGGCCGATTGGGTCGATCTCGATGGCTGTCTGCTCCTGGCCGACGACCCATTCGAGGGCCTCGATCTTGGAGCCGACCACCGCTGGATCCTGCCCGCCAGACCGGGCCTCGGGCTGACCCGTCGGACCGCATGAGGTCGTCGGCCGGCCGCCCGAAAGGGCGCCCACGCTCGTTCCGCACGGGTGTTCGCCGAACAGGTGTTCGTGTGGATAACTTGGTGGATGAAGTCGTGGACAAGCCCCCTTCCCGGCGTTCCGGACGCGGCCTACGATGTCCCTCCACCGGCCGGCAGGGATGACGATGAGGCAGGCCGGGGGGCATCCGGGACCGCGTCCCGGCGGGCTGATAGGCGCTCCACCCGTCGGGCTGAGCTTCGTAGTGCCTGCGTCGCCGCGCCATCGGCCGGCCCGGGCACCTGAGGAAGAAGGGCACGCCATCGATGGATCCAAGCACCGCCGACCCCCGCACGCCTGAACCGGAGGCGATCGAATTCGTGCGGTTCTGCTACCGCCGCCGCCGTGTCGGGTGGCCAGAGCTCTATGACGAAATGTGCGCGGTGGCCGCGCGTGGGATCTTCCGCGGTCTCGGGCCCGACGACCTGGCCGGCCTGGGTATCGGCTTCAGTCTGTTTGACATGCCGGCCCTCGCCGGCCTGGCCGCGGGCGTCATCAGCGAAGAACAGGCACGACGCCGCCCCGTCGCCGTGAGGATCGCGGCCGAACCGTTGCCGGTGATGACCGGCCCCGACGCTGACACGCCAGCTGATCCCGATCCGGCGATGGTCGTTGTCGGCGCAACGCCGGCGCCAGCGGTGTCGGTCGTCGAAGTCGCCTTCGTAGTCGCGGCCGTCCCGGCCGGCGACAAGCCGGCAAGTCCATCGGAGCGGACGACCGACGTCCCCATCCGACTTCACGCGGTGCCAGCCGCGGTCTGACCTTGCACGACATCATCCGCCGGAGCATCCGGCGACGCCGCGAGCCCCAGAAGATCTCGAACCCTCGCCGACAGGCGGGGGTTCGAGGTGTCAGGACCGATGCGCCTCAGGCCCGGATCCGGCGCCTCGCCATCTCGCCCTCGATCTGGCGCTCCGCCTCGACGTATCGGTCGATCTGCTCGCGGAGCTGATTGGCCTCGGGGACGTAGAGGTGGACCTGCTGCTGGAGGATGTAGCTCAGCCGACGACTGGTCATCCGCACGTGGTCGAGGTTCTTCATCAGGACCAGAGGATCCATGGAGGCCAGGTCCGAGGGGTGGTACATCGGCTGCATGCCGGCAATTCTAGATGGCGCGCAGGGCCCTCGGCGGCCATGACCAGTCGATGTCGTTGCCGGCTCCCGCGAGCGCGCGGCGACGGCCGACCTCGGTGGCGCCCAGTACGAGGATCCGGTCGGTCTTGGTCGCCCGGCCCGCTTCGTCGCCCCAGAGCTTGGTCATCTTGCGGGTGGCGGCGACGTCATCGAGGGCCACGCCGGCCAGCCGATACCCCTCGGGCTCGGCGGCGGCCTCCCAGGCTCGCGTGGCGAGGCCGACCCCGCCCCGGATCCGTCGGCCACGGTCGGTCTCGACGTCGCCGATGACGAGCACGACGACGGCGTCGTCGGCCAGGACGGGGCGCAGCCCGGCGAGGACGTCGCGCAGGAATGCCAGGTACGGCTCGCGATGATGGGCGTCGTCGAGGGAGGCATCGATGGCGCGCGCGTCGAAGCCCAGGAACCAGGTGCGCAGCCAGTTGTAGTAGCCGTACTTGACGACCCGCAGGTACGGCGGCGAGGTCACCACCAGCCGGGCCCGCTCCGGCCGACCTCGCTCGTGTAGCGCCGCCCGTGCCCGCGGCGCGACGTCCCGCGCATCACCGAGAAGGGCGACGCCCTGGGCCGAGGGCGCGGCATCCCGGAAGAGCCGGTCGAGCTTCTTCGAGAGCCCGTTGAAGACATCGCGTTCCGGCGAGGCGAAGGCCGTCCGCCGGGCGAAATCGCGGACGTAGCGCGGCGCCATGCTGAACGTGTTGGGCATGAGCTCCGAGAGGTACGAGGCGCTCTTCCCGTGGAGGATGCCGGTCAGCGCCGCGGCCAGGAAACGGTCGGTCCGGTCCTCCAGGCGAAGCCGGGTCCGCACGAACAGGAGCTGACCGAGCGTCCGCGGATGGAAGGCGAGCGCCACTTCGAGCGGGACGGCTTCGACACCGGCGCCCGGACCGGCGCCGGAACCCGCGACCGGCACGAGGGCGGTCGTCGCCGCGGGATCGGTCGAAACGCGCGCGCCGAGGGCCAGCCAGTCCCGGGACTCGGCGTGCCAGGCGAGCCGTAGCCCGGCGAGGCGGGTCGACGCCTGGGCGCGCGTCGCCGGCTCGACCTTGGCCGCCGTCAACAGGTGCGCGAACGGGTTGAGATCGTTTCCGACGCCGATCCGGCCTTCGGCACACGCCTGGAGCGGGGTCGTGCCGCGGCCCGAGAATGGATCGAGGACGACGTCACCGGGCCGCGAATAGCGGGCGATGAAGGCGTGAGAGAGCGCGGCCGGGAAACTCGCCAGGTAGGAGCACATCGGGTGGAAGGCGTGGCCCCAGAGGCGCTGTTGATCCTTCCACTCGGGGGCGATCGCGAGCGGCGGGAGCTCGAGCGGCAGCTCGAGGGCGAGTTGGCCGCTGGTGGCTCGCGTCGGGGGTCCCGACATCGGCGATACGCGTCCTCATTGACCCTCGCCCGACCCGGCTCGCGGCGATGGGGCGCGGAGCATAGCACGCGCGAATCGTCGTCCCTCACGCGCTGGCGGCCTATTGCCTGCAGCCTATCCCATCGATTACTTCCTCGCGACGTCGACGACGCGGCGAACAGCGTCGATCACGAGGTCCGGCCGATCGATGTGGATGAGATGGCCGGCGCCGGCGGCGGTCGCAAGGTGGACGTGGCCGGGCGAGAGCCACTCGTAGGCCGCCGAGCGTGCCCGGACGATCGCGCGGTTCGTCCGCTCGTCGAGCCGGGGCTCGCGGCGAGGCGCCGTGAGGACTTCGATCGGCAGGCCGGCCACGCGAGACGAGCGGAGCTCGATCTCACTCGCCGACCAATCCAGCCCGTCGACCTGGGAGACCGTCCGTCGAAGGCCGTCGAGGCCGGCCTCGTACTCGCCGATCAGCTGCCCGAGCAGAGGGTGGATCCATTGCTCCTGGAGGTCCGGACTGAATGGGTCGACCAGGACCAGCCCGACGACATCTGGTCGGTGGCGATCGGCGAACACGCGGACGTAGGCACCTCCGAGCGAGTGTCCGACGAGGACGAACGGCGGCGATTCGCCGGCAGCAGAGAGGAGCGCGTGCAGGTCTCCGGCCGCATCGCCCAGCGTGTGTCGACCGCGAGGGTCACTCCTCGCGCGACCCGCCCGATCGTACGCACAGGTGCGCGTGGTCGTCGCCAGCTCGTCGTGGACCGGGCTCCAGGTCGCGCTGTCGGCGCCGGATCCGGCCTCGAGGACGACGGTCGGGCTGCCGCCGCCCCGGCAATCCAGGTACATCTCGCGCTCGCCGATGTCATAGCGCCGGCCCTCGGCGACGTACGGCGGTGGCAGGCCGCGGCGGGCCAGCCAGGCGTTCGGGCCGCCCGAGCGAGCGACGTCGACGGCGACAGCCAGCAACAACCCGACGGCGACGGCCCCGAGGAACAGGGCCGAGCGGCGGAAGCGGCGTGGCGGTCTCGGGGCCATGCCTCGTTACCGTACCGCCGCTCGAGCCAGGTTGCGTAGACTGGACCTCCAGCGTCCCCGTAGCTCAGTGGACAGAGCAGCCGCCTTCTAAGCGGAAGGTCCCAGGTTCGAATCCTGGCGGGGGCGCCACATCGCCCTACCAGTCAGCCCGGGACTGAACCACAATCGGAGCCGCCGTGGAACTGGTCCTCGTTCCGCCAAACCTGTTCATCACGGCCAGCTCGCTCGCGGCCATCGTCGTGTCGCTCATCCAATACCGGCGCACCGGTCGAGGGGCCTGCCCTTCCTCGCCGTAGGCGTCATCGTGGCCTTCGTACTTCTCTCCTGGGTCTTCGCCGCCGCCCCCATCAGCGGACCGCCGCCTGCGACGTCGTGATCCGCCCCGGGCTCAGGGCTGCTGCGGTGCCGTGTAGACGATGCGGATCTCCCGCTGCGTCGAGTGGTCGTCGCCGATCCGGAACTTGAGCTTGTTCTCGCCTTCATTCAGTCCGACCTTGATCGCCCAGTGACCCGTGCCGTCGACGGTGGCGTGCTGATCGATGCCGAAGCTGATGTCCTGCGTGACCATCACGCCCGGCGGCGCCAGCCCGATGACGGTCAAATCCTTGGACGCGACCGCCTGACCGTCCGTCGGACTCAGGATCGTGAGTCCGACGATGGGCGCGGAAGGGGCGCCCGACGTCTCGCCCGAGCCTGCCTGGTCTCCTGATCCCGGCACTGGCTGGCCGCCGGAGCCTGGGCTCCCGGGCAGTTGCGGACGGAATAGCAGCACGATCAGACCCACGACGATGACCACGAAGACGATCCCTGCGATCGGCAGGCGGGGGCCTCGATCCATCGACCGGCCGCTCGGCGAGGGCGATCCCTGCGTGGCGGATGGGCCGCCACCCTCCCAGTCGTCGACCGACGACGGTTGCGATGAGCCGGGCGGGATGCTCGAAGTGCCATGCGTGAGAGTTGTCGCCGCCGCTTGCTCATCGGGCCCGCCTGCCGTGCCCTTGTCGAACTCGCGGAGGTTCTGCCCGCACCCGGGGCAGAACGGCATGTCTGCCACACGGGCGGTACCGCAGCGGGGACAGAATTGCGGTTGCAGGCTCGTCATCAACGACTCCCCGGGGGCCGGGCAATGCTAGTCCTTCCGACGCCGGCGTTCCGCCACCTGGCGGCCGAACCCGCTGCAAAGTTGACCGAAGCTGACCTGGGACCGAGGGTAAACTTGGGCTCCGCGGCGGGAGGCCCAAACGACCGCCTGCGGATCCCCATTCCCTGATTCGAGAGCGCGCCCGCATACGACGCGCTGCCGAGGAGGCACCCCGATGACGACGCCGACCGCGGATGAACTCGCGATCGATCTCAGCCCACGGGCTCGCCTGGAGATCCTCGGCGCGATCCTGCTGGCGCTCTTCCTCTTCGCCCTCGACCAGACCGTGGTCGGCACGGCGCTGCCGGTCATCGTCACCGATCTCGGAGGCAACGACCTCTACACCTGGTCGGTCACGATCTACCTGCTGACCTCGACGATCAGCGGCCCGATCTACGGCAAGCTCTCGGACCTCTTTGGTCGTCGGCCGATCATCATCTTCGCGGTCAGTCTGTTCCTGGTCGCCTCGGTCGGGGCCGGGCTAAGCCAGGAGATGTGGCAGTTCATCCTGTTCCGCGGGCTCCAGGGCCTCGGCGGCGGCGCGGTCTTTCCCGTCGCGCTTGCCGTCGTCGCGGACCTCTACACGCCGGCCGAGCGCGGCAAGTACCTGGGCCTCTTCGGGGCGGTGTTCGGCGTGTCGTCGCTGCTCGGACCGGGCATCGGTGGCTTCATCACCGATGCCTTCGGATGGCATTGGATCTTCTTCATCAATGTTCCCCTCGGTCTGATCTCCCTCGTGATCCTGTGGCGCCTGCTGCCCGCGATCAAACGGCCCGAGGCGGCCCGCAATATCGACTACCTGGGCGCGCTGGTGTTCACGCTCGCGATCGCGCCATTCCTGATCGGACTGACGAACAAGCAGAGCGGTGAGTGGTCGGATCCCGTCGTCGGCGGGCTCATCCTGGTCGGGCTGGCGTTCGGTGCCTTGTTCGTCTGGGTCGAGTCGAGGGTGCCGGACCCGATCGTGCCGCTGTCGCTCTTCCGGATGCGCGCCTTCACGGTCTCGGTCATCGCGATGTTCATGGCGGCCTTCGGCTTCTTCGGGGCGGTCATCTTCCTGCCGCGGTGGTTCCAGACCGTGGCCGGGGCAAGCGCCACCGAATCCGGCTATAACATCCTGCCGCTGCTCGCCGGGCTGATCATCAGCGCGATCGCATCCGGCCAGATCGTGGCTCGGACCGGGCGCTACAAGGTCCTGACCTTCGGCTCGCTGCTCCTATTGGCTGTGGGCCTGTTCTTTCTCACCCAGCTGCATGCCGATACCGATCGCGCGACGCTCTGGTTGTGGATGGCGATCACGGGCCTGGGCATCGGACCGTCGTTCGCGGTCTTCACGCTCATCGTCCAGAACTCGGTCGCACCCGACCGGATCGGTGTCGCCACCAGCAGCCTGACGTTCTTCCAGCAGATCGGCGGGACCGTGGGCCTGACGATCTCGGGGACGATCTTCGCGAGCCGGCTGGCCACCGAGATCCCGATCCAGCTGGTCGCGGCCGGCGTGCCCCAGCAGTTCGTCGATCAGTTCGGCAGCGGTCAGGATGTGGACGTGACCGGGACCGGCGACCTTGGGGAGCGGATCCTTGCCGCGGTCCCGGAACCGGCACGCGCGGCCGTCGAGCCCTTGATCCCGGGGATCGTGCACGCGATCTACGAGGCGTTCTCGATCGCCCTTGCTTCCACCTTCTGGGTCGGGATCGTTGGCGCCCTGATCGGGGCGGTGGTCGTCCTCTTCCTTCACGAGGAGCCGATGCGGTCCACCTTCGAGTTCGAGGCCTCGGCGCCAGCGACGGAAGGTTCGCCCGGCTAGCGGAACCGGAGACTCGGGTCTCGTTGGCCTGCCTCGGCTCGCGGAGTCCCTTCGGCTCGAACGGGAAAGGACGAGATGGCCTTCATCGACATGACCGAGCGGCTGCTCGCCCTTCGGACACCCGGCGAACTCGCCATCGCGCCCGACGGCGAGACCATCGCGTTCTCGGTCCACCCGGCCGCCGCCGATGCGGGCTCGCATCTGCCGAGCGAGCTGTGGCTGCTCCGCGGCGACGGACCGGCCACCCGGCTGACCGACGGGGCCATGCCGGTCTGGTCGCCCGATGGCGCACGGCTCGCATTCCTGTCCGATCGGGCAACACCGGGCCATCACCTGCCCTACACGACCACGCTTGACGGCACGGCCGCGCTGGCGGCACCGCTCCAGGGCTCGGCCGAGGCGGTCGCGTGGTCGGCCGACGGTACGAGCCTGCTGGTGATGGCCGCCGATGCCGGCCTGTACGGGCTCGATTTCTCCGCCCGCGCGGTGCTGTGGTCGGAGCAGAAGGGCGTGGAGGTCCACCGCCCCGGCGAGGCATGGCGTCGCCTCCTCATCGTCGACCTCGATACCGGTGCCGTCGACGAGGTGGGCCCACCCGAGACGAGCGTCTGGGAGTTCGACTGGGATGGCGGATCGACGGTCGTGGCGATCGTCTCGGACGCCCCGAGCGGATACGGCTGGTACCACTCGCGGGTGGTGAGGCTGGACCTGGCCACCCGAACGGCCCGAACGCTCTATCAGCCGACGTGGCAGCTCGAAGGGCTGGTCCTGTCGCCGAATGGTCGGTCGGTCGCGGTCGTCGAGGGCTATTCGAGCGACCCGGGCCTGCTCAGCGGCAGCATCAAGGTGATCGAACTCGAGGCCGGCTCGGTCCAAGATCCGTGGCCCGGGCTGGAGAGCGTGGGTCTCGCGTCGTGGTGCGATGCCGACTCGCTCTGGTACGCGCGGACCGACGGCCTGGGCACGGCCGCCGGTCGCGTCTGGCTGGACGGCCGCCGAGACGAGGTGTGGGCAGGACACGCGTTCATCGGCGGGAACGTCGTCAAGCCTCAGTGCGCCGTCGGGGACGGCGCGGCCACCGTCTTCACGACCCACGAGGCGCACGGCGTCCCACCCGAGGTCGCCCGCCTCGATCCCGCGTCTCACGAGTGGGTCCGCCTGACGGGCTTCAACGACGAGCTGATGGCCGACGAGCCGACCTGGCCGGACGCCCGCGTCCTCCGCTGGACCGCTCCCGACGGCCTCGAGATCGAGGGCTGGCTGATGACCCCGCGCGGCGCCACCGGACCGCTGCCGATCATCGCGGCCATCCATGGCGGTCCGACCTGGTGCTGGAGTGCCTACTTCTCCGAATCGGAGCCGAACGGCGTGATCCTGGCCGACGCCGGGTTCGCGGTCCTCTTGCCCAATCCTCGCGGGAGCACCGGGCGCGGGCATGCGTTCGCCCAGGGCGTCATCGGCGACCCGGGCGGTGGCGACTTCGCCGACATCATGGCCGGCCTCGACGCGTGCATCGAGGCCGGCATGGCCGACCCGGAACGTCTCGGGATCGCGGGGGTGTCGTACGGCGGGTACATGGCCGGTTGGGCAGTCGGCCAGACCGACCGGTTCAAGGCCGCCGTCGCGATGTCGGTCGTGGCGGACTTCCGGTCGTTCCATCTGACCTCGGAGGTCGCCGCGTGGGATGAGGGGCTCCTCGAGGGCCGCTGGGACGATCCGGGCGGTGCCTACACGGACCGGTCGCCGGTCGTCCACGCCCATCGCTGCACGACGCCCACGCTGGTGACCGCCGGAGCCATGGACCGCTGCACGCCGGTGGAGCAGGGGTTGCAGCTGTACGCCGCGATCGCCGCGGCCGGCGCGGTGGCGGAGCTGGTCATCTATCCCCGCGAGGGTCACATCGTCGTCGAGCGGCCACACGCACTCGACCAGATCCGGCGAACGACGGCCTGGTTCGAGCGACATCTGCGCCCGAACGCCTGACGGAGCGGTGCCGACATCGGTCGGTCGAGCGTCAGTCATCGGGCGACAATGGCCGTCGTGAAGGTCAGCGTGGTGGTCCCGGTCTTCGACCCGGGCTCGTCGATCGACCGGTGTATCGAGTCACTGCTCGCGCAGTCGCTGCCACGCGACGAGTTCGAAGTGCTCTTCGTGGACGACGGGTCCACCGATGACACGCCGGCGCGCCTGGACCGACTCGCCGAGCAGTACCCGAACGTCCGCGTCATCCACACCCCGAACTCGGGCTGGCCGGGCCGACCCCGCAACATCGGCGTCCAGCACGCTACCGGCGAATACGTCCAGTTCCTCGACCAGGACGATCACCTGGCTCCCGAAGCCCTCGCGCGCCTGTACGACATGGGCCAACGCAACGGCGCCGACATCGTCATCGGCAAGGTCGCCAGCGACTTTCGGAGCGTCCCGGCCGCGGTGTTCCGCCGGGACGTCGATGTCTGCACCATCTACGACGCGCCGCTGATCGACACGCTCACCCCGCACAAGATGTTCCGGCGGGCGATGCTCATCGATCGAGGGATCGCGTTCCCGGAGGGCCGGCGCAGGCTGGAGGACCAGCTGTTCATGGTCCGCGCCTATTTCGCCGCCCATGTCGTCTCCATCCTGGCGAGCTATACGTGCTACTTCTATCTCCGGCGAGTCGACGGACGGAATGCGGGTTCCGCGATCGCCGAACCGTCCGCCTACTTCGGCGACCTGCGCGAAGTCATCGACGTCGTCCTTGCGAATACGGCACCCGGCGATCGGCGCGCGCGGCTGCTTCGTCGCTTCTGCCGCACGGAGATGCTCGGACGATTGAGCGAACCGCGATATCTCGTGCGAACGCCCGATTATCGGCGCTCGATCTACGCCGCGATCCGCCCGCTGTACGTCGATGTCGCGGATGAGCAGGTCGAGGCCGGCCTGGAGGCCATCACGCGGCTCCGCGGCCGGCTCGTGCGGGAAGATCGCCCGGACGATGTCCTCGAACTGGCGACCCGGCTATCCCGACTCCAGGCGGTCTGTCAGGTGGCACGCGCGCGGTGGACGGCCGGCCGATTCGAGGTCGACTTCAGTGTCGCGATCCAATCCGAGGACGGCTCCGTGTTGGCGGTTTCGCGCCGGGATGGCATCACCGCGTTCGACGCGCAGCTGACAGACGGCCTGGTCGACGGTCCGCTCGTGTTGACGAGCGAGGACCTGGCGGCCGTCCGTCTCGGTGCGACACTGCGAGATCGGACGACGGCCGTCGAGTGGCGCGTGCCATTGAGGCTGAACGCGCCGCCCTGGATCGACGGCAGCGACGACAACGCCGCGAAGTCGGACATCAGGATGCGGGCGAGCGCGATCCTCGACCCGGCCCGTCTCGGCGGTGGCGGACCGCTCGGACCAGGTGAATGGGATGTGACGCTTCGGCTGCGCGCGCTCGGGTTGGACCGTCGGACGCCGCTGGGCGGGTCATGGTCGGCCGCTGCGGAGAGAGAGTCCCAGCCCAGGGTCGTCGGCATGCCTCCGATGTCCATCGTGCCTACCATCGGTCCCGACGGTGGCCTGAGCCTGGCCGTGCAGGCGGTCAGTCCAGGCGAGGCCCGCCGGCTGCGACGCAGGCGCGGACGGCTGCGTGGCCTCGCCGACCGTCTGGTCGGTCTGCCCCGCGCGATCTATCGGGGCCTGCCCAGTCCGGTTCGTGCGCCGGTCAGCGCGGTCTACCGGTTCGCGCGCCGGCATGTGTCGGGGATCGGGCGTCCGTGAACCCTGGATGGGCACGATGGGTCAGCCCCGGGGCTCGGAGTTGGCGGGTGGCAGCGGCCCGGACCGGCGGCCGCGTACGATGGCCTGCGTGTCGACACTCGCCGCACAAGGACCCGCGATCGTCGCGCTCATCCCCGCTCACCAGGAAGGGCCGCGCATCGCCGCCGTCGTGATGGGAGCGTCGCGCCACCTCCAGGTCATCGTCGTGGACGACGGCTCGACCGACGACACCGCCGCACAGGCCGAGACCGCGGGCGCGACCGTCATCCGGCAGGTCCCGAACCAGGGCAAGGGCGCTGCATTGCGGGCCGGCTTCCGACACGCGCTCGATCGAGGCGCCGAGGCCGTAATCACCCTCGATGCCGACGGTCAGCACGATCCGGACGAGATCGCGACCTTCCTTGGCGCCTACGAGCGCGATCGACCGGAGCTGGTGATCGGACGCCGCGACTTCGGCCAGATGCCGGCCGCCCGGCGGCTGTCGAACACGATCGGCGGGTGGGTCTTCTCGGCCGCGGTCGGGCGCGGCATCCCGGACAACCAGTCCGGCTACCGCTTGATCGGGCGCCGTCTGATGCGGGCGCTCAGCGATTCTGACGAGCCGGGGTTCGAGTTCGAGGTCGAGATGATCGCGCGTTGCATCGCGCTCGGCCTGCCCATCGCGTGGGTCCCGATCCGCACGATCTACGCGGGCGAGCCGAGCCACATCAGGCCCGTGGCCCATCTCCGGCAGTTCGTTCGAGCATCCATCGATGCCCGCCGCATCGTCCGTGGTACGGGCCGATGAACCGCGCCGAGCCGGCTGCGAATCCCGAGGACCGGCCCCTCTCCGCATCTCGTCGGATCTCCGAACGAGTCATGGGGGATCTGCGACGGGGCGTATCGGTCGTCGGTGGCGTGGTCCTTGCCTTGGCCGCGGCCACAGCGCTCGTTGCGCTGCTCGAGTACGGCCTCGGCGTGGCGGACGCCTCGGCCGTCTATCTGCTCGCGGTCGTCCTCGTCGCGGTCTTCTTTGGTGTGACACCGGCCGTCGCCACCGCCGTCGCGGCCTTCCTCCTCCACGACTTCCTGTTCATCGAGCCGCGTTACACCCTCACGGTCAACGACCCACGCGAGATCGTCACGTTGCTCCTGTTGCTGGTGGTCGGCGTCATCGTCGGCCGCCTCGCGGGTCAGTCGCGGGATCGAGCCGTCGCCGCGGAAGCGCGCGAGCGAGAGGCCCTGGCGATGTTCAACATCAGCTTCAGGCTGGCGAATAAGCGCGAGACCTTGCAAGCGCTCCCATCGATCGTCGCACTGTTGCGGGACGAGGCGCGGGCCTCGCGCGTCTGGATCGTGGTCGCCGAGGCCGTTGCGGCCGATACCGCGGGGCCCGGTCACGCGGCCACGAACCCCGTCGTCCATACGGTGTTGCGACGACGCCCTGGGGATGAGCCGGCCGAATGGGTGCGCGTTCATGCCCCGGCGCGAGGGTCGAAGTCCGTCCAGGATCCGGCGGAACAGTCCTACCGCGTGATCATCTCGGCCGGCGAGCGGACGTACGGCGCCCTGTGGGCCACCCGACCGCGCGGCTTGGGTGCGCCCGATCACGGCGAGACCCGGGTACTCTCCGCGGCGGCCGACCAGATCGGCGGCTCACTGGAGCGCGATCGGCTCCAACGCGATGCGACGTCGGCCGAGATCTCGCGACGCAGCGAAGCCCTCAAGTCGGCTTTGCTGGACTCCGTCTCGCACGACCTGCGAACCCCACTGGCCTCGATCCGAGCCGCCGCCGGGACGCTCATGGACCCCGACGTCGAGTGGCCGCCGGAGGAGCGTCGAGGGATCGCGGCCTCGATCGATTTCGAGGCCGAGTGGCTGAATCGACTCGTCACGAACCTCCTCGACATGAGCCGCGTCGAAGCCGGCGAGCTTCGCCCGAGGCTGGCGGTCTTCGCGCTGCCTGATCTCGTCGCGGAGGCCGTGCGGCGATCGGCGACGAGCCTGGCCGGCCACCCGGTCGAGTTGCGGGTGCCGACGGATCTTCCGCCCGTTCTGGTCGACGAGGTGTTCATCGGGCAGGTACTGGCGAACACCCTGGACAACGCCGCGAAATACGGCGGGCCGGGCGCCCCGATCCGGGTCTCGGCGCGGGTCGCCGACCGCCGCGTGAGCGTCACTGTGGAGGACGGTGGCCAGGGGGTGCCGGCCGACGCCTTGCCGCGTCTGTTCGAGAAGTTCTATCGCGTGCCGCGCAAGGGCGAGGGTTCGCGCCGTGGGACCGGCATCGGCCTGGCGGTCGTCAGAGGGCTCGTCGAAGCGATGGACGGACACGTCGAGGCTCGTGCCAGCGAACTCGGCGGATTGGCCGTCGTGCTGGATCTGCCGATCGCCGCTGAGCAGCCCGGCACAGACCACCCCGACGATGTGGGCTCGCCATGACGGGATCGCCCGACGCGGCCTCGATCCTCCTGGTCGAGGATGACGGTCCGACCCGCTCGTCGGTCGCGACCTTCCTTCGCGGACACGGACACGATGTGACGGAGGCCGGCGACGCGGCCGGTGCGACGGCCTCGTGGGAGTCGCGCCGACCCGACCTGATCGTGCTGGATCTTGGCCTGCCGGACCGCGACGGATTGGCCGTCATCCGGCACGTCCGGCGTGAAGCCACGACCCCGATCCTGGTGCTGTCGGCCCGCGACCGCGAGGCGGACAAAGTGGCGGCGCTCGACCTCGGAGCCGACGACTATGTGACGAAGCCGTTCGGCATGACCGAGTTGCGCGCGCGGATCGGGGCTCTGCTGCGTCGGGCGGCAGGGCCGGCCGCTGACTCCACGGGCCAGGTGCGGGTGGGCGACCTGACCCTCGATGTCGCTCGCCGGTCGGTCACCGTCGGGACCAGTCCGGTCCACCTCACGCCGCGCGAGTACGAGGTGCTCAAGGTCCTCGTCACGCATGCCGGCCGCCTGGTGACGCACGGGCGTCTGTTGCGAGCGGTCTGGGGCACGGCCTACAGCGATGAGGCCCACTACGTCCACGTCTACGTGAGCCAGATCCGGCGCAAATTGGAGGCCGCGGACCCGACCGGGTCGACCAGTGGCCTGATCGTGGCCGAACCGGGGGTGGGGTACCGGATCGCCAGCGGTTGACCCGCCGCGGGCCGCGGCACCCAGTGACGCCCGGCGATCGACTTGACCTTGAGCGGTTCTTGAGCGCGATCGACGACAGACGGATCGAACCCTCTTGGACCCTGGTGCGACGGTGGGTTCATGACCGACAACGACCAGGTCAAGGCGACCATCGATCGTGAGGCGGAGCTCCTGGAGAGCGCCGTCCGTCTCGTCGCCTCCGGCGGTGCCAGGCGGACGACGGTGGGCGGCATGCGCCTGAGCGAGGCGGCGATCGCGATCGTGCGACCGTTGGCCGTCGAGCTGGGGGTCGTCCTGGAGCCGCTGTGGCGAGCCGACGAGGAGGGTATCGACGTCCTTGTCCGTCGTGCTGACGCGACCGCGGCCCTCTCATGAGCGACGATCGTCCGACACACCCGATCCTCCTCGTCGAGGACGACGAGACGCTCGGCAACCTGCTGGCCCGCCACCTCCGCGCCCATGGCCACCAGGTCGAGATCTCGGGGTCCACCGAGGAGGCGATCGAGTCGCTCGAGCGCGGCCTCCGCCCGTCGTTGGTCCTGCTCGACATCAACCTTCCCGGCGAAACGGGTTGGGGCCTGCTCCGCGACGGCGCGCTCGATGCGGCTGGTGGGCCACCGGTGATCATCACCAGCGCCACGACGATCAGCCCATCCCGGCTTGCCGAGTTCGGGGTCGCCGGGTACCTCCCAAAGCCGTTCCCGCTCGAGACTCTGCTCTCGACGATCGAGCGATCACTGAGCCCGGATGGAGGGGCTGGCACCAAATGACCGATCTGCACATCCTCTTGACGTTTGCAGCAAGCACCATCGCCCTCGCCGGATACCTGGTCCTGTGCGACCGAGTCCGCTCGTGAACGGTCTCGACCTCCTGACGTTGGCGGCGACCGCTTTCGTCTTCGTCTATCTCGTCTGGGCGCTGCTGCGACCGGAGGATCTTTGATCGTGTCGATCCCGAATCTCCTCACCCTCGTCAGCCTCGCGGCGGCGGTCCTCCTGGTCACACCGTTCCTGGGCCGATACATCGCGCGCGTCATGGAAGGCGAGGGGACCATCCTGAGCCCGGTCATCCGGCCAGTCGAGCGTGCGGTGTACAGGCTCTGCGGCATCGACGAAACGGCCGAGCAGACATGGCGCCAGTACGCGATCTCGGTCCTGGTCCTCGCAGCCGTGGCCATCGTGGCCCTCTACGGGATGCTGCGGCTCCAGGACATCCTGCCGCTCAACCCGGCTGGCAATCCGGCGATGACTCCTGACCTGGCGTTCAACACGTCGGTCAGCTTCGAGACGAACACGAACTGGCAGAACTACTCGGGCGAGACGGGCGTCAGCTACCTCTCACAATCGGCCGGCTTGGCCGTCCGCAACTTCACCTCGGCCGCGACCGGGCTGGCCATCGCCATCGCGCTGGTCCGAGGCCTGGTCCGACGCGATTCGAAGACGCTCGGCAACTTCTGGGTCGATCTGACCCGGGGTACGCTCTACCTGCTTCTGCCGATCGCCGTCGTCGGCGCGCTGATCCTCGTCTGGCAAGGTGTCCCGCAGACGCTCGACGGCCCGCAGACGGTGGCCACGCTCCAGGGCACGCAACAGACGATCGCGCTCGGACCGATCGCCTCGCAGGAGGTCATCAAGCAGATCGGCAACAACGGTGGCGGGTTCCTCAACGCGAATTCCTCGCACCCGTTCGAGAGCCCGACGCCGCTGACGAACTGGCTGGCCATCTTCGGGATCCTGGCCATCCCCTTCGCGCTGACGTACACGTTCGGGCGCTACGCCGGCAACCAGCGCCAGGGCTGGACGATCTTCGGCGCGATGGCAGCCGTGTTGCTGGTGGGGTCGGTCGTCGCGATGCTCGGCGAGGGCGGCGGCAACCCGCTCTTCCCGCAGGGCATCGATCAGGCGCTCGGCAACATGGAAGGCAAGGAGACTCGGTTCGGCGCCGCCATCGGCGGCCTCTTCGCCGCCGCCACGACGGGGACGAGCACGGGCGCGATCAACGCCTGGCACGACAGCCTCCAGCCGATCAGCGGACTCGTTCCCCTGTTCAACATGGAGCTGGGCGAGATCACCCCGGGAGGCATCGGCGCCGGCCTGTACGGAATGCTCGTGATCGGGGCGATCCTGTCCGTGTTCATCGCCGGCCTGATGGTCGGCCGCACGCCCGAGTACCTGGGCAAGAAGGTCGAGAGCTACGAGATGAAGATGGCCATGCTGGTCGTCCTCGTCCTTGGCGCATCCATCCTGGGCTTCACGGCCCTCGCCACGGCGACAGCCGAAGGCCTCGCGGGCCCGCTGAACCAGGGCCCGCATGGCTTCAGCGAGATCCTTTACGCCTTCAGCAGCCAGACGGCCAACAACGGTTCTGCGTTCGGAGGCCTGACCGGCAATTCGCCCTTCTACAACATCACGGGCGGCCTGGCCATGCTCATCGGCCGATACGGGATGATCATCCCGATCCTGGCCCTGGCCGGGTCGATGGCGGCCAAACGCCGCGTCGCCCCGTCGCTCGGCACATTCCCGACGACCGGCGTGCTGTTCAGCGTCCTCCTCATCGGCGTGATCATCATCGTCGGCGCCCTCACCTTCTTCCCGGCGCTCGCCCTGGGCCCGATCGTCGAGCAGCTCCTCCAGAGCGCCGGAAAGGTCTTCTGATCCATGGCTGTCGAACCGTCCCTCATGTCACTCGATACCGGCACCGGCACCCGCCGGTTCCAGCGCTTCGTCATCGGCGGAGGCGCGAAGCCGAGCGGTCAGCCGCCGCGTTCCCGGGGGGTCCTCGATCCGGATCTGCTCCGGGCGGCGCTGCCGGAGGCCGTGCGGAAGTTGAACCCGCGCCACCTCATCAAGAACCCGGTGATGTTCGTCGTCGAGATCACCGCCGTGCTCGTCACGCTCATCACGATCGCTGACGCGACCGGAGTCGAGCCGGTGACGGGCCCGGGTGGCCCCGCCTTCCAGGTCCAGATCGCCATCTGGCTCTGGTTCACCGTCCTGTTCGCGACCTATGCCGAGGCCGTCGCCGAGGCTCGCGGTCGCGCACAGGCAGCGACCCTGCGCCGGACGCGGTCGGTCACGACCGCCCATCGCCGCAAGGACGACGGGTCGCTCGAGGAGGTCGGTTCGACAGAGCTCCGCCGCGGGGATGTCGTCGTTGTCCGCGAGGGCGAGACGATCCCGGGCGACGGCGATGTCATCGCCGGTGTCGCGTACGTCAACGAGGCCGCCATCACCGGCGAGTCGGCACCGGTCCTCAAGGAGCCGGGCACCGACATCCGTTCGAGTGTCACGGGTGGCACGACATTGACCAGCGATTCCTTGACCATCGTCATCACCGCGGACCCCGGTGAGACCTTCCTCGACCGCATGATCGCCCTCGTCGAGGGCGCGAAGCGTCAGCGCACGCCGAACGAGATCGCCCTCGCGATCCTGCTTGCAGGCTTGACCGTGGTCTTCCTGATGGCCGTCGTGACCCTGCGGCCGTTCGGGGCATTCGCGGGGATCACGGTCGACACGGTGGCGCTCACGGCCCTCCTCGTCTGCCTCATCCCGACGACCATCGGCGGCCTCCTGTCGGCGATCGGCATCGCCGGCATGGACCGGGTCGCCCGGTTCAACGTGCTGGCCATGAGTGGCCGGGCCGTGGAAGCCTCAGGCGACGTCGATGTGATCCTGCTCGACAAGACCGGCACCATCACCTACGGCAACCGGCTTGCGGCGTCGATCGTCGCGGCACCCGGCGTGACCGAGATCCGCGTGCTGACGGCCGCCCTTGTCGCCTCGATCCGCGACGAGACGCCCGAAGGTCGATCGATCGTCGAGTTGGCCCGCACTCGGCTGGCCGCCATCGGTGCCGCGGCTGGCACCGGCGACGACGCCGGCTTCGGTGTGCTGGATGCGACGATCCAGGAGGAGATCGCCTTCCGGGCAGAGACCCGGACGAGCGGGGTGAGGACGGCCGAGGGCATCATCCTTAAGGGCGCGGTCGATGCCATCGCGGCCGACCTGGATGGCCAGATGCCTCCAGAGATGCTTGCGGAATCCGACCGGATCGCCGACCTGGGAGCCACTCCGCTGGCGGTGCGGAGCGACGGCCATGTCCTCGGCTTGATCGAGCTCAAGGACACGGTCAAGGAGGGGCTGATCGAGCGCTTCGCCGAGTTCCGGAAGATGGGCATCCGGACGGTCATGGTCACGGGCGACAACCCGCGGACCGCCGCCACGATCGCGCGCGAGGCCGGCGTCGACGACTTCATCGCCGAAGCCAAGCCAGAGGACAAGATCGGGTTCATCCGCGCCGAGCAGGCCGAGGGCCACCTGGTGGCGATGACCGGCGACGGTACCAACGACGCGCCGGCCCTTGCCCAGGCCGATGTCGGCCTCGCGATGAACAGCGGTACCTCGGCGGCGAAAGAGGCGGCCAACATGGTCGACCTCGATTCGGACCCGACGAAGCTCCTCGAGGTCATCGCCATCGGCAAGCAGTTGCTGATCACCCGCGGATCGATCACGACGTTCTCCATCGCCAACGACGTCGCGAAGTACTTCGCGATCGTGCCGGCCATGTTCGTCGGGGTGTATCCGGAACTGAACGCTCTGAACGTGATGGGCCTCGCGACCCCCCAGAGCGCGATCCTCTCGGCGGTCATCTTCAACGCCCTGATCATCGTGGCGCTCATCCCGCTCGCATTGCGAGGTGTCGGCTTCCGACCGGCGCCGGCGAGCGTGCTGCTCCAGCGCAACCTTCTCATCTACGGCCTCGGCGGGATCATCGCCCCCTTCGTCGGGATCAAGGCGATCGACCTGGTCGTGGCCGCCCTCAACCTCGCCTAGGACGAACGACGAATGCCAGCGTTTCTTCGACAACAACTCCGACCAGCGATCGCCATGCTGCTCGCGATGACGGTCATCACGGGCCTCGCCTATCCTGCGGCGATCACGGCCGTGGCCCAGCTCGTCTTTCCATCGCAGGCCAATGGCTCCTTCATCACCACGGCTGACGGCCAGAGGATCGGGTCGAGCCTGATCGGTCAGGCCTTCAGTGATCCGAAGTACTTCTGGGGGCGCCCGTCGGCGGCCGGCGCGGACGGATACGACGGCAACGCGTCGGCGGGTTCGCAACTGGGACCCACCAGTCAGGCGCTCATCGAGCGTCTCCAGGCATCGGTCGATGAGCTTCGGGCCGCGCACGGCGACGCACCCATCCCGGTCGATCTCGTGACGACCTCGGCGTCGGGGCTGGATCCGCAGATCAGCCCGGCTGCCGCCGAGTACCAGGTCGCCCGCGTCGCGGAGGCGCGCGGCGTATCGGTCGACGACGTTCGGGCGGCCGTCGTTCGACATACCGAAGGCCCGACACTCGGCTTCCTCGGCGAGCCGCGTGTGCACGTGCTCCTTCTCAATCTCGATCTCGACGGCCTGTTGGCCGGCTGACGACGTGCCATCATCGAGACTGCGATGACCCGTCCGACGGTGTTCCGATGACCAGCCCGGCCCGGGACGCCAACGACACCCGGCCATCGGCCGAGGAGATGCTGGCCCGCATCCGCACGGAGGCTCCGTCCGGCCGCGGCACGTTGCGCGTCTATCTCGGCATGGCACCGGGCGTCGGCAAGACGTTCCGGATGCTCGAGGAGGCCCATCGCCGTCGTGAGCGCGGCACGGACATCGTCGTCGGTTTCGTCGAGAGCCATGGTCGCCCGCGAACCGAGGCACTCCTCGATGGGCTGGAGATCGTGCCCCGACGCCGTCTCGAGTACCGCGGCGTCATCGTCGAGGAGATGGACACCGACGCGGTCCTGGCTCGCGCGCCCGAGGTGGCCCTCGTCGACGAGCTCGCCCACACGAATGCACCGGGTTCCGCGCGCGAGAAGCGCTGGGAGGATGTCGAGATCCTGCGAGATGCCGGGATCGACGTGGTGAGCACGTGCAACATCCAGCACGTCGAATTGGTGGCCGATGCCGTGGCGACGATCACCGGCGCCCCGGTCAACGAGCGGATCCCCGACGAGGTCCTGGCCGCGGCCGACGAGGTCGAGCTGGCCGACATGAGCCCACACGCGTTGCGCCAGCGGATGCGCCACGGCAACGTCTATCCGCCGGAGCGGGCTGCGATCGCACTGGACCGGTTCTTCACCGAGGCGAACCTGACCTCCTTGCGCGAGCTCGCCCTCCGGTTCGTGACCGGCCAGGTCGATGCGGCACTCGAGGGCATCGGCGGCGGCGGCCGCACGGCCGCTCCCTCGGTATCGGAGCGTGTCCTGGTGCTGATCGACGATCGCTCGGTCAGCCGCCGGGCCGTCCGACGGGCGGCGACCCTCGCCTCCGGCCTTCGAGCGCCGCTCCTTGCCCTGGTCGTCGAGACACCCGCCGCCCTGGCCGCGCCGTCCGTCGCACGTCGGGCGCTGCGCGAGCACATGGACGACGCGATCGACCTGGGAGCCGAGGTCATCGTGACCGAGGCGCCGGACGAGATCGAGGCCATCACAGACCTGGTGCGGCGCCGCCGGGTCAGCCAGCTCGTGCTCGGCTATCGCGAGGCCACGACGGTCGAACGCGTGCGGGGTCGAAGCCTGGTCGATCGACTCCTCGCGCAGGTGCCTGGCCTGGACATCCATCTTGTCGCCGCCGCACCCGACTCGACGGATGCCTACCAGGTCGGCCATCGCGACTAGAACAGCCCCGATCGAGGGCTCGAGGCAGCGTCGTGGTACTGGCGGCTACCCCAAAGTACGGCTTGGCGGTGGTGGTACCTCACTCATACGCTCTCCCTCGCAGCGGGCCGCACCCTACCCTTGGCTACCCCAGGGGCCCGGACCGCCGACAAATGCGCAGAACGAGGCAACGACCACATGGCATCGATGGCCGTCAACGAACTGGGACCGATGCTCACCGCGACCGAGGTCGCCGAGATGCTCCACCTGCACGTGAACACCGTGAAGCGGCTGGGCGATCGGGGTGAGCTGCCGTTCTATCGCGTCTGCAAGCGCGGGGACCGCAGGTTCCGGCTCGACGACGTGATGAAGTTCCTCTCGCAAAACCGCTGACCGCCGCGGGTCGGGACCCCCTCCGACCCGATCGTCGTTCGTCTGCGCGCGTTCGAGCGCCCGGCCCCCGTGGCACGGGCGCTCCTTGATGTCCCGGGCGCTCCCCGCCGCTGATCGAGCAGGTCGATGTCATTGCCAGATGCACATTTGGCACAGGTGAGCGTCGACTAAGCCTGATTCCTGCAGGATCAGCAATCTGGTTCCGGATCCACGAGGGGTTCATGCGGAACCTGCATCTGACTGATGCGCTCGACCCCAGGTAAGGGCCGAGTGAGCGGCGGCTGCTCCAATGGACGGTATGCAGCCGCTCCGAATCACGTTTGCCCATTGGTGTCGGCGGATCAGGGTCGATCGTGCTATGACGCAGCAGCAGCTCGCGGACGCGGTCGGGGTCGCCCGCGGATACATCGCGATGGTCGAAGGTGGGCGCGCGAACCCTTCGCTTGACCTGGTGACACGAGTCGCCGAGGCGCTTGAGATGCAGGTCGACCTGGTCGTTCGCCCGCCGATGGTCATCCGAGGGCACAGCCAGCGCGACGTCATGCACGCTCGCTGCTCCGGGTACGTCGATCGACGCCTGCGTGTCGCCGGCTTGCTAACCGCCAGGGAAGTGGAAGTGGTTCATGCTCGCTCCCACGGCTGGATCGACCTCCTGGCATTCGATCCTCGGAGCGGAACCGTCGTTATCGTCGAGATCAAGACGGGGCTCGACGATCTGGGCGCACTCGAACGACAGATCAGCTGGTACGAGCGCTCGGCATTCGAGTCGGCTCATCGCCTCGGTTGGCGCCCGTCGAGATCGGTCACCTGGCTGCTGGTCCTCGCGACGGCAGAAGTCGAGGCCGTGATTCGATCGAATCGGGCCATTTTCGACCAAGCGTTCCCGGTCCGGGCACCCGCCGCGATGGACTGGTTGTCGGACGGCGCTCTGGCCGGGCCAACCGGCCGCGTCCTCGCACTGATTGATCCGGCAAGTCGACGTCACGACTGGCTGATTCGGACCCGGTCTGACGGTCGACGCTCCGATCCGCCCTATCGAGATCACGCCGATGCCGCTCGACGCTTGACGCTCTCGTAACGTCAGGGTCTAGACTCCCGCCCGCGGCTGACTGAATCTGGCAGTCGAGGCCGCCGAGGGCCCCGGCAGCGCATCTGGGAGATGCACTTCGGCGACGAATCCCTCGCGGACCGATGACCAGACTGCAGAGTCTGTCGGATTCGAGTCGAGTCGACGCTCATCTCTCCAGGAAGTGCATCTGGGTGGTGCGCCGGGGCGAGCAGGTCAGTCGAGGCGTGCGAGGGTCTCCCCGAAGATCTCGACGGCCTCGGCGATCTCGGCCGCGGTGACGTCGAGCGGCGGGATCCAGCGCACCACCTCGTGCTGGCGGCCGCACGTCAACACCAGCAGGCCGGCATCCGCGCAGGCCGCCATCAGACGGTCCGGCAGGGCTGCGTCCGGCTCCCGGGTGGACCGGTCGCGCACGAACTCGACGCCGATCATCATGCCCGGCCCGCGAACGTCCCCGACCCGATCGTCCTCCGCGGCCACGGCCTCGAGCCCGGCCCGAAGCTCTGCGCCGCGGGCGACCGCGTTCTCCACGAGCCGTTCGTCGCGGATCGTCTCGAGTACCGCGATCCCCGCCGCGCATGCAACCGGGTTGCCGCCGTAGGTCGAACCATGAGCACCCCGGCCCCAGCGACCCTGGAGGTCACGCGACGACACGATCGCCGACAGCGGCAGTCCATTGGCGATCGCCTTGGCCAGGCAGACGACATCCGGGACGATGCCGGCATGTTCGAACGCCCACATCCGCCCGGACCGCCCGAACCCCGTCTGGACCTCGTCGGCGATGAGGAGGATGTCGTGCTCGTCGCAGATCGCGCGCAGGCCCTGGAGGAAGGCGACGGGCGCCGGCGCGAAGCCACCCTCGCCGAGGACGGGCTCGATCAGGATGGCGCCCACACGCGACGGCGCGATGACCGTGTCGAACAGCGTTTGCAGGGCCGCCAGGCTGGCGTCCGACGCTGCCGCCTCGTCGCCCCCGAAGTCGGCATACACCAGCGGGTAGGGGACGAAGTGCACGCCCGGCAGGAGCGGTTCGTAGCCCGTCCGATAGTTGAGGTTCGAGGTCGTCACGCTCGTCGCCCCGAACGTCCGCCCGTGGAACCCGCCGCGGAAGGCGACGATGCCGGACCGCCCCGACACGCGGCGGGCCAGCTTCAGCGCCCCGTCGATGGCCTCTGAGCCCGAATTCAGGAACATGACCGAATCGAGCGGCTCGGGAAAGGTCGAGGCGAGGTCCGAAGCCAGGCGTGAGATCGGCTCGGTGTACCCGACCGCGTTGATCGGCCCGCTCAGCTTGTCCACCTGCGCATGGACGGCGGCATTGACCCGCGGATGGGCGTGGCCCAACGCCGTGACGGCGATCCCGTTGGCGAAGTCGAGGTACGCCTTGCCGTCGGTATCGAACAGGCGGTGGCCGACGCCGTGGCTCCATTCGCGCTCGAAATAGCGGCCGACGACCGGCGTCAGGTTAGGCGCAGGGTCCATCGCCCGAGTGTATCGACGGGAACCGGGCAGCGTCGGTTCGGGCGGCCGCGTAGCATGCCGCGGTGGTCGATTTCAGCCTGACCGAAGAGAACCGGCTCGTCCGCGACAGCGTCCGGGCGTTCGCCGAGGCCGAGATCCTGCCCTATATCCGCGAGTGGGACGAGAAGGGCGAGGTCCATCGCGAGATCTTCGGGCGGATGGCCGAGCTCGGGTTCCTCGGTGCCCCGATCCCGGAGGCCTACGGCGGGGCGGGCATGGACTACATCAGCTTCGCCCTGCTGTGCGAGGAACTGGAGCGTGCCGACACGGCGTTCCGCGTCGTCCAGAGCGTGCATGTCGGACTCAACTCGCTGGCGCTGCTCCAGTGGGGGACGGAAGAGCAACGGCAGCGCTGGCTGGTTCCCCAGGCGAAGGGTGAGAAGCTCGCGACCTTCGGATTGACCGAGCCGGGCGTCGGCACGGACGCCGCCAGCCTCCAGTCCACGGCCCGCCGGGATGGCGACCTCTACCGCCTGAACGGCCAGAAGATCTGGATCAGCCTCGCCGACATCGCCGATCATTTCCTGGTCTTCGCGTCCGTGGACCGCGCGAAGAAGCACAAGGGCGTGACGGCGTTCATGGTCGAACGCGGGATGGCCGGTCTCACGACCGGGACCCTGCACGGCAAGCTCGGGATCCGCGCCGGGAACACGGGGCTCATCAACATGGATGACGTTCCCGTCCCGGCGGCGAACCGGATCGGCGAGGAGGGCGAGGGGTTCCTGGTCGCCATGAGCGCCATCGACCAGGGCCGCTACACGGTCGCCGCCGGAGCCGTCGGCTTGGCCCAGGCGTGCCTCGATGCCAGCGTCCGTTACGCCCACGAGCGACACACCTTCGGCCGGGAGATCGGCGAACATCAACTGGTCAAGCAGCTCATCGCGAAGATGGCCGCAGGCACCGAGATGGGCCGTCTGCTCGTGTGGCGAGCCGGCTGGCTCAAGAACCAGGGCCTACGCAACACGCGCGAGACGTCACTCGCGAAGTGGCACGCCACCGAACACGCCGTCCAGAGCGCACTCGATGCCATCCAGGTCCACGGCGCCAACGGCTATTCGAACGAGTTCCCGGTCGAGCGCTATCTGCGCAATTCGAAGGCGGCCGTCATCTACGAGGGTACGAGCCAGCTGCACACGCTCATCCAGGCGGACTATGCGATGGGCTACCGCGAGGACCGGCCGCTGCGCTGTGAACCGTGGCCGGCCCAAGGCTGGGCTCGACCCGGCGACTGAGGCGAGCCCTCAGGCGGTCGAGGCGGGGCTCGCCGCGATCGGGGTCGCCTCGGGAACGGATCTTCGTCGAGGGGCGTGCAGCCCGCTCCGGGCGGTCACGATGAGCGCGACGGCGAAGACGATGATCGCGCCCGCGAGCAGCGTGCGCGGCTCGATCGATTCCTGGAGGACGAACGCACCGAGCGCCACCGCGACCACCGGGTTGACGTATGCATACGTCGAGATGAGCGGCAACGGCGCGACGCGCAGCAGCCAGCCGTACGTAGTGAAGGCCAGGAGGCTGCCGATGACGGTCAGGTAGGCGAGGGCGACCAGCGATTCGGTGGAGATCGCCTCGGGACGGAACGTGCCGAACTCGCCGCGCAGGCCGCTCATCACGATCAGGACAGCGCCACCGGCCAGCATCTGGGCACTCGTCGCCAGCAGGGGCTTGCTCGGCAGGCTCGCCCGATGTGAAGCGAAGAGGGAACCAAGCGACCAGCAGATCGGGGACAGGAGGACCGCGGCCAGGCCGACCGGATCCAGGGCCCCGGCGCCCCCGAACGCGGAGGGACCCGCGAGGAACGCCACGCCCACGAAGCCGACCGCGATGCCGACGACGGCCATGCGCGGGAGACGTTCACCCAGGAACAGCCGGCCGAAGATCGCGACCCAGACCGGCATCATCGCGATGAGCAGGGCGGTGATACCGGATGGGACGGTCAGCTCGCCGAACGCCACCAGGCCCATGCCACCCCCGAGCAACAGGCCGCCCACGATGAGCGAATCGCGCCATTCCCGACGCGTCGGCGCGACGAAACCTCCTCGATCCCGGGCGAGTGACCACACGAGCAGGACTCCGCCCGCGATGCTGAAGCGGATCGCCGCCATGAGGAAGGGCGGGATCGTGTCGACCGCCACCGCGATGCCCAAGTACGTCGATCCCCAGACGAGATACAGGACGAGCATGCCGACCCAGAGCGCGGCACCGCGATGCGGCCCGGCGGCTCGAGCGGTTGGCATAGGTGGTTGGTCCAAGATGACGCGAGTCTACGCTGGCCGAGTTGGCCTAGTCCAGTAGGACAACTCGGATCGGACGCACGTCAGGCGGCCACGTCAGCCGCGCCGGTCACCGGGCGACAGACCTTGCACGGTCGGTAGCCGGCCGCGGCGGCATCCGCGAGCGAGCGGAACGGCCGACGGTTGCGCGCCAGCATGTGCCGGCCGGTCCGACAGGTCGGCCAGCACACGATGTGGGTCGAAGCGCAGCCGACCAGCCGCTCCCCGCGGCGGGCCGCGGCCTCCATCTCGTCGGGGTCGAGGCCCTCCGAGGCGAGGATCGCGCGCTTGTTCTCGGGACCGCCAAGCGAGTACTGGCCGAGGTGGCCGTCGGTCCGGACGACTCGGTGGCATGGGACGATGAGCGGCACGGGATTGTGGCCGAGCGCCGTCCCCACCGCCCGGACCGCCCTTGGTCGGCCGATCTCCGTCGCGATCCAGCCATAGGGCCGGACCTCGCCGCGCGGGATGTCGAGGGCCTTGGCCCAGACGTCGCGTTCGAACTCGGTGTGGCCGCGAAGGTCCAGGTCGATGCGGACGCGCCGGTCCCCACCCAGGCGTCGGTCGATGGCACGGGCCAGCTGCTCGGGCAGGTGATCCGCAGGGATCGCCGGGCGTCCGGTCCGTGCCTGGTGGGTCGCCGCGAAGTGTGCCGACTCCACGGCCCGCACGCCCAACCCGTTCCACGCGACGTAGAGCGGCCCGATCACCGAGTCCATCCGGGCGATGCGGTCGGCCAGGCCGACCTCGACCAGGACGTTGGAGGCCAGGTCGGCCGGGGCGGTGGTGGCGAGATCGGCCATGGCGGCCTCCAGGTTCAGGTGCTCGGTGGTCATGCGGTCATCTCCTCGCGCTCGAGGTGGCTCGACGCCTCGAGGGCGGTTCGCAGCATCGCGAGGCCCCGGTGGACCTGGGCCTTAACAGTGCCCTCGGGTCGACCGAGGGCGAGGGCGAGATCGGGATACGACAGGCCGTCGACGTGGCGCAAGACCACCGCGGCCCGATAGGCAGGCGGCAGCGTCGCGAGGAGGCCGGCCCAACGTTCCCGAGCGGCGCGGCGTTCGGACACCATTGTTGGTGATGTGCCGGGATCGGTCGCCGCCGGCTCCGGCAGGGTGACCCGCTCCGGATCGGCGTCGAGCGAGAGGGGGGCGCGGCCGCCGGCAGCCCGGCGGGCGAGGCGCGTACGGCACAGGTTCAGGACGATCGTGGCCAACCATGGCCGCAGGCGCAGCTCTTGGATGCGCGCCGCGTCGTATCCGGCCATGGCGCGGTAGGCCCGCACCAGGGCGTCCTGGGCCGCCTCCTCAGCAGCACCGGGGTCGCCCAGCATGCGCAGGGCGATCGAGTAGCAGCGGTCCTGGTGCGCCAGGACGAGCGCCTCGAATGATCCGTCGAGATCACGCGCGAGCCCGGCGATGAGCGTTTCGTCGGTGTCCATCGCTCTCCAGAACCGGCGTGGAGCGCGGACCGTTGCGTCCGGCCGGCTCCGGGCACGACACCGTCCCGGGGCGCTTCGCTGGTGTTCATAAGGTACCCGGCCGGACCGCTTCGGACAGATTGAGGCAAGCCGACGCCCGGTCGTAGGGACCCGGCCCGATGGCGACCGCCACGCCCCGATCGAGCATGGCGCCAGCACCACGGACGGTGAGTCGGATGTCCCGATCCCCGGTCCGGGTCGAACAGGAGGATCGGACGATGTCCGCCACCAGTACGCAGCCCACGACCGGGCATGCCAACCAGACGGCTCCGCTCGGCGCGCTTGCCATCCTCGTCGGCGCGATCGCGCTCGGCGCCGTCGGCATCGCGCTCGGCACGAGCTACAAGCCGGCACCTGACGCCGGGGTCCGGACCGACCCACAGGCCGCGCTCTACGCGCAGCGCATGGGCGAGAAGGCGCCCCTCTTCAGCGTCGAAGAGGTGCTCCACGCGCAGCGCATGGGCGAGAAGGCGCCGCTGTTCAGCGCCCAGGACTCGTTGCTGATCCAGCGCCTCGGCGAATACCGCGACAAGGTCGTCCGTGGGTTCCCGAGCGCCGTCTCGGGTCCCGCGACCGGCAGCCAGAGGGGCCTGACCCCGACAGACGACAACGCGGTCGAGCCCGCAGGACGATCGCGCCACATCCGCCGATGACCCGGCCCTGACGCCGAACCAGACACCGTCCGACTCCTGTCGGGCGGTGTCTTGGCGTCACCTCCATGCGACAATCGGCGACCGATGCAGCTCGATGAACGCTTCGACGACCTCGTCGCGAGCCTGGCCGGGTTCCACAACACCTGGCTGGCGTACCTCGGCGTCGAGCTCGGTCTGTTCGCTCATCTTCGCGCCGCCGGATCCGCCGGCCTCACGACCGGCGAGCTCGCTGCCGTCGCTGGCTGCCGTCGGGAGGCGATCGATGTGTGGGCCTGGGCCGCCGACGCCCACGGGCTTGCGACGCTCGACGGCGATCGCCTGACGGTCGACGACGCCACCGCTGTCGTGCTCCTCGACGACCAGCGCCCGGAGTTCCTCGGCGGCCAGTACGTCCACTCGGTCGTCGCATCCCTCGATTGGGGCGGGATGCTGGAGTTCTTCCGAAGCGGCCGAGCGATCGCCGAGCGGCCGGATCGATATCGGGCCTCGATCGAGCGCCTCACGGTCCAGGACATCGCGGTCTTCTTCCAGGAGGTGCTGGCCCAGATGCCGCAGCTGGTCGCCGAGCTGATGCAGGGCGGCCAGGTCGTCGACATCCATTGCGGTGGTGGGCGTTGGCTCATCGCCATGGCCCGGCGGTTTCCCGCCCTGCGGCTCGTCGGCGTCGAGTTCGAGCCTGATTCCGTCATGCGCGCCCGCGCGAACGTCGAGGCCGCGGGGCTGTCCGATCGGATCGCCATCCGCCAGGCCGATGTGAGTCGACCCGGACCAGCCGGCGAGTACGACCTGGCCTATTTCCAGTACGCGATCCACCAGCTAACGGACCCGGTCGCCGCCCTGCGCGCCGCCTGGGAGGCCCTGCGACCCGGTGGCCGGATCATCGTGCTCGACTGGCCCCTCCCATCTACGACCGAGGAGTTCCGCACGCGTCACGGGGAGCTGATCGCGGGCGTGCAGCTCGACGAGCTCTTCCAGGGCACGGCCCTGCCCACCCGGGAGCGTCTTCGCGAGTGGTTCGCGGCGGCCGAGCTACCGGAACCCACGCTCATCGACCTGCCGTCGGGCGCATCGGTCCTGCAGGTCGAGCGGCCCGGCTAAGCGACCCGGCGCGCGACGGTCTACTCGGTGACCGTGATCGTGCCCTTCATCTGCGCATGGATCGCGCAGTGGAACGGATAGCTACCCGGGGCACTGAAGACGACGCCGTCGGCCGCGCCCGCGTTGATGTTGGGGGTCGTGCAGCTGCCGTCGTCGAGCGTGACCGTGTGTGGCGCGGCGCCGGTGTTCGTGAACCCGACCACCTGACCGACCGTTGCCGAGATGTCGGCCGGATCGAAGGAGAAGTCCTTGATCGAGACGGCCACGTCACCCGGATCGGTCGTCTCCTGGCATACGGGCGCCGTCGATGCGGACGCGGCCGGTGGGGCGGCGCTCGCGGCCGTGCTCGGCGCCGACGATGCCGTGCCGCCACCACAGGCGGCGATGCCGAGGGTCAGGAGCACAGACAGGCCGAGGGTGACGACGGCAGGGCGGGGCATGGCTTCTCCTTGGCGGCAGGCGGTGTCATGCAACGGTACGTCCTCCAGCGGTACGTCGTTGCCGCCACGACGGTTTCGCCGCCGGTATCGTTCGGGCATGAGCACGCATCAGGCGTCCCGCGGTCGACTCGTCGACTCCGTCGACGCGACGACCATGCGCCGGCTCCTCGAGCACGAAGCCCGCGTCCACGCGATGCCGGGCCGCGAACTGCGGGACCTGGGTGACGCGATCCTGTTGCACGATCCCACCGACGCGGAACCGTTCTGGAACCGCCTGGAGGCGATCCGCTGGCCCGCTGACGCTGAAGGCTTCGATCGCCGCCTGACCGAGACGCTGGTCCTGTTCACGTCGATCGGTCGCCAGCCGCACATCTGGGCGTCGCCGGTGCACGACCAGCCGGACGACCTCGTCGACCGGCTGGTGGCGAACGGCTTCCGGGACGTCGGCGCCGGTTGCGTCATGGTCATGACCGACCGTGAGCCGGCCAGGAGGGGCAGCTTCCGCGAGTACGGGCCGCAGGTCACCCTCGAGCGACTCGGCCGCGGTGCCGGTCCCGGGTCGGCAACGCTGCTCGCGGATGTCGTCGCGGTCCTCGGCGACGCCTTCCACGTCGACGATGAGCGACGCCCCGGCGTCGAGGCCGAGACCGCCGCCTCGCTCGCTAACGCGGCGTTCACCCACTACCTCGCCCGGATCGACGGCCAGCCGGCCGCCGTCGCCCGGCGGGCGACCTTCGACGGCGCGAGCTATCTCTCATCGATCGGGACCGCCGGCTGGGCACGCGGGCGCGGTCTCGGCGAGATGGTGACGATGGCCGCGGCGGCCGACGCGGTGGCGTCCGACAGCGAGTGGATCTACCTCGGCGTCTTCGCCGACAACGAAGTCGCCATCCGCCTCTACCGGCGAGCGGGCTTCGAGATGCTCGGCGATCCAGCGCCGGACCTGTTCCTCCTCGGTTGACCGAGGAGGCATGCGACCGACCTGGGCCGACCTCGCCGAAACGCTGATGGAGGCACGTGCGCGATTGGAGATCGCCATTCCCGGCCGCGGCGTGGAGGCCCGCCCGCTGGCGATCGGCTGGGCGACGGTCGAGTCGGAGCGGGCCGAGGCGGAGCTCGTTCACGCCTTTGGCGCGAGGCTCGGGGCGTTCGAGGACGCGCCGGACGACCCGTATCTTGGCGCTCGCTGCCGGAGTGCGGCCGGCGGGCCGGCCTCGTTCCTGACGGTCCTGGAGCCGACGACCGAGGGTCGCCTGGCGGGATCCCTCGCTCGTCTCGACGAGGGTCCGTTGGTCACCTGGTTCACGCTCGAAATGTCGCCGGTCGACGGGGTATCGGAGGCGACCGATGGCCCGTTCGGGCCTGAACGCCTCGTCGTCCTCGGGCCCCGCGACGGTCGCTACCTGTTCCTGCTCGCTGGTCGGCCGGGTACCATCGCGACATGACCGACCACCTGACCGACCGCTCGGCGGTGACATTGCGTCCAGCCGCGCCGGCCGACGCCGACGCCATCGCATCGCTCTTCACCGACGAGGGCTATCCGGCCGGACCCAGCGACATCGTCGCGCGGCTCGAGCGGTTCGCGTCGCCCCACTCTCGCGTCGTCGTCGCCGAGCACGACGACGCGATCCTCGGCTTCATCGCCGTCCACGCGTTGCCGCGATTCGAGCACGACGATCGGATCCTGCGCATCCTGGCCTTGGTGGTCGACGCGGGGGCTCGGGAGCGGGGGGTCGGACGCACGCTCATGGCCGAAGCGGAGCGGATCGGAGCCGACCTCGGGGTGGCGTTCGTCGAGATCACGGCCGGCCATCACCGCCCGGAGGCTCGCCACCTCTACGAATCGCTGGGCTACGACGCGACCGTCGCCGCCTACCTGCGCAAGAAGCTCTGAGCGCGCCCGTCGCTCAACGCTCCTTCCCGAGGCTGCGTCTGCGGGATCGCGCCGGGGCCCTGCTGGACCTGCCGTGGGAGCACCCGCTTGCCGAATGGTCGCCTGAGACGTTCGAGTTTCGCGAGCTGCCGGTCGGCCCGTCCCGTCACCTGGTTCGCTTCCTCGTGGTCGGGGAGCGGACGTATGCCCTCAAGGAGGAACCATTGCCCGTCGGGCGGACGGAGTTCGACGTCCTGCGCCACCTCGAGGCACTGGGACTGCCTGCCGTCCAGGCGGTGGGCATCGCCGAATCGCCGGAGCGCGAGACCGCCATCCTGATGACCGAGTACCTCGCGTATTCGATCCAGTACCGGCGGCTGCTGATGCGCTTCCCGCTGGGCCCAGGGCCGTACCGCGACCGACTCCTCGATGCGATGGCGTGGTTGTTGGTCGACCTGCACCGGGCCGGTGTCTTCTGGGGCGATTGCTCGCTGGCGAACACGCTCTTCCGCCGAGACGGCGACAAGATCCAGGCCTTCCTCGTCGATGCCGAGACGAGCGAGATCCACCCTGGGCTCTCGGATGGCCAGCGGGGCTACGACCTCGACATCCTCGTCGAGAACGTCGCCTTCGGACTCGCCGACCTCGGCGCCCTGCAGGGTCGCGACGATGCCTTCGACGATGCCGTGGCAGCGGCCGAGACCGTGCGGTCGCGCTACGAATTGGTGTGGGACGAATTGCACCTGGTGCCCGAGCTATCGCCGAACGATCGACACGCCGTCCGGGCCCGGATCCGGCGTCTGAACGATCTCGGGTTCGCCGTCGACGAGATCGAGCTCGAGCCGGCGAGGCCTGACGGCGGAACGGTCCGGCTCCGTGTCGCGGTGACCAACCGGCGCTTCCATGCGCGGGAGCTGGAACGACTGACCGACATCGTCGCACTCGAGGGCCAGGCGCGCCTCCTGCTCAACGATCTGCGCGAGTACCGGGCCTGGCTGGAGCACCACGGGAAGCGCTTCGTCAGCGAGCAGGAGGCCGCGGATCAATGGGTCCGCGACGTCCTGGAACCCAGTCTATCGGTGCTCGTGCCGGCCATCGGCGAGGGTCGCGATCCGATCCAGGCCTACTGCGACGTCCTCGAACAGAAGTGGATCCTGTCAGAACTGGCCGGCAGGGACGTCGGCCTCGATGCGGCCATGGACGCCTATCTGAGCCTCGGAGCGCCCGCACCCGAGGACGATCGGGGTCCGACGGGGACGTCGATCGCGCTCGACATCGACTGGTCCACGACCCTGGACCAGATGGACACGGAGAACGTCACCGAGCCTTGAGCTGGATCCGACCGGGTCAGCACAGGCGCCGGACCTCTGGCACCATCAGTCGATGCAGACCATGGCCATCGGCGCCGAGCCGGTCATCCGCGTGCGTGGCCTGGTCAAGCGCTATGGCGAGCTCGTTGCGGTCGATGGCATCGATTTCGAGGTCGCCCACGGCGAGATCTTCGGGCTGCTCGGTCCGAATGGCGCGGGCAAGACCACCACGGTCGAGATCCTCGAGGGACTTCGGACCCCGGACGCGGGCGAGACCATGGTCCTGGGTCTCGATGTCGCGAAGGACTCGAATGCCCTCAAGCCACGCATCGGCGTCAGCCTACAGACGGCCGCCCTCTACCCGAAGCTCACGGTCACCGAGCTCATCGACCTGTTTCGCAGCTTCTACGCCACGTCGCGGCCGACGGCTGAGCTGATCGATGTCATGGAGCTCGGCGAGCGCAGACACGCGCAGACGCGCGAGTTGTCCGGCGGTCAGCGTCAACGCCTGGCGGTGGCCCTGGCCCTCGTCAACGATCCGGAGCTGGTCTTCCTCGACGAGCCCACCACCGGACTCGACCCGGCCGCTCGGCGCGCCCTCTGGGACATCGTCCTGGACCTGAAGGCCAAGGGTCGGACCGTGCTGCTCACCACGCACTACATGGAGGAGGCGGAGCTCCTGTGCGACCGCCTCGCGATCATGGATCACGGCCGCATCCTCGAGATGGGGACCGTAGAGGAGCTGGTCTCGAAGCGCTTCAAGGAACGCGCGGTCCAGTTCGACTCGATCGATGGCGTCGCCGACGGCGACCTCACGGGCCTGCCGGCGGTCACGAGCGTCAAGCACGATGCCGGGGAGACGCTCCTGTACACCAGCGACGTCGCTGCGACCATCGGTGCGCTCCTGGGGCTGACCGAATTGCGCGGGCTCGAGCCCCAGAACCTGCTCGTCCGTCGAGCGACACTCGAGGACGTCTTCCTGGACCTGACCGGTCGGGCCCTCCGTGACTGACGAGGGCCGCTGACCGATGCAGGCGCTGTTCGCCCTGACGCTGGCCAACATCCGGAGCTATGTCCGCGATCGCGCGGCCCTGTTCTGGACGCTGGCGTTCCCGCTGGTCTTCATCGTCATGTTCGGCCTCATCTTCCAGGGCGGAGGGCCGCGCCTGACGTTGGCCTGGGTCGACGAGGATGCCACGGCGACGTCCGCTCGACTGCACGACATGTTCGCGGCGCAGGAGGGCGTCACGTTGGTCGAGACGACGCAGGCGGACGCCCTCGACCAGATGAAGGTGGGCAAGGTCGATGCCGTCATCGTCGTGCCCGCTGGGTACGACGCCGGCCTGGCCGCGACGGCCGGGGGCAGCTCGACGACGCCCACCCGGATCGGCGTCTACACCGATCCGACGCGGCAGCAGCTCGCGGGCTCCGTCTACCAGGTGGTCGGGACCGTGCTCGGTGTCGTCAACCTCGGTGGCAAGCCGCCGCTCGTGGTGCCCAACCCGCAGACGGTCCAGACCGAGAACCTGAACTTCATCAGCTACTTCGTCCCGAGCATGCTCGGCCTGTCGATCATGCAGGTCGGGATCTTCGCCGCCATCCCGTTGGTCGCCGATCGGGAGAAGGGCATCCTCAAGCGCCTGGCCGCGACGCCGCTGCGGCGCTGGCAGCTTGTCGGTTCGAACGTGATGATGCGGCTCCTCATCGCCCTCGCCCAGACGATCATCATCGTAGCCGTCGGGACGCTGGCCTTCGGGGTCGAGATCGTCGGCTCGCTCGTCGTCACGTTCGCGTTCGTCGTCCTTGGGGCCGTGGCGTTCCTGGCCCTGGGCTACGTGATCGCCTCGTTCGCGACCACGGAGGATTCGGCGAACGGGATGACCAGCATGGTCCAGTTCCCCATGATGTTCCTGTCCGGGACCTTCTTCCCGATCGACCAGATGCCGCAGTTCCTGCAGGCCATCGCCCGGTTGATCCCGCTCACGTACCTCGCCGACGCGCTCCGCCAGGTGATGGTCGGCGGCGCGCCCTTCGCCCCGCTCTGGGTCTGCGTCGCGGTGCTCGTGGGCTGGCTGGTGGTCTGTTTCGGCATCGCGTCCTGGAAGTTCCGCTGGCAGTAGCCGACCGGGCGCGGCGGTGACCGGTCGTCACCAGCGCTCTTCGTGCACGATGTCGGCCAGCGCCAGACGTCCGCCGGGCTTGGGCGGTCGGGTCAGGTCGGAGGCATCCGCCGGATAGCCGAACGACAGCAGGAACTCGCAATACCGGTCGGCCGGCAGACCGAGCAGCCGGTGGGCGAGGTCGTGGTCGTACACGGTCGCCGGCACGCTGCCGATCCCGAACTCCCAGGCCACCAGCATCATGTTCTCGGCGGCCTGGCCGAGGTCGAACATGATCGAGAGCGGCGCCTCCGCGGTCCGCGGGTCGGGCGTGACCAGGGCGATCGCGGCGGCGGCGCCGGCGAGATGACCGGCCCACGGGCCGACGACCGAGAGTTCGCGCAAGTGCGCCCGGTCCCGACAGACGATGAACGCCCAGCGCTGGGAGTTCTTCGAGCTTCCGGCGCGCCGGCCCGCATCGACGATGCGGTCGAGCTGGTCGGGCGCGAGCGGCCGGTCGGCGAACGAGCGGATGGCCCGTTTCCCCGAGATCGCCCGCCAGACGGGATCGGTGTCGGTCAAGATTCGACCACCGGTTCGTCCCCGAGCGGCAGCGTTGGGGTCACGACGGGGCGGGTCGCCCCTGGCAGCGCGACCTGCGCGAGCGTCCGAAACCCACCGGGCGTGTCCTCGACCGCGGCGAAACGGCTCTCGGCATCGGGGATCCGGTCGGCCGCTGTCGCGGCGGCGATGTCGCCGGCCACGGCCGGGTCCAGCGGTCCGTCGAAGGCACGGGCCACGAAGCTCGCGACAGCGCGACGGTATTCCGGCGACTCATAGAGCCAGGAGTGTTGGCCGTCCGGCACGAGCATCGTCTCGACCGGCGCCGCAGCGTCCGATCCGTCAGTGTGGGCCGTCAGGGGGCCTCGGCCAGCCCGGGCGGCCGCGGCGAGCCGCTTCATATGAGCGGGCGGCACGACCGTGTCCAGTTCGCCGTGCGCCAGCAGCACCGGCCCGCGGTACCGGGCGATCGCATCGGATGCGCTGACATCGCGGACCACGTGGCCGCGTGGCCGCAGGTAGACACGTGTCGTCAGCCACGCGAGGGGATAGGCGATCGGGTCGGGGATCGGCAGGTGCGCGAGGCGGAAGGTCTGGCGGGTGAGCCGGTACGGGTCGGCCGGCGTCGAGCTGGCGACGAGCACCCCGGTGCGCGGGTCGGCGGCGGCGGCCAGGATCGCCCCGATGCCGCCCATCGAATGACCGATGACCCCGCCGGCCGTGACGTCCGGCCGCGCGAGCAGGGCATCGAGGGCGGCCAACGCGTCGAGCCCGAACTCACCTGCGCTCAGCGGCAGCGCCTCGGGCGGGTTGGCACCGTGTCCGCGGACATCGAACGTCAGGCAGTGATACCCGGCGGCGTGGAGGAAGACGGCCATCGGCAGCGTCCGGTCCCGGGCGGACTCCCAGCCATGGACGAGCACCACCCCGGGCCCGGGCCGGCCGTCACGGGCCGGGATGAACCAGGCCGGCAGATCCAGATCCGCAGACCGAACCGTCGTGGTTTCGAACGGCAGCCCGAGGACATCCGGGGTGACCCGCGGCGGATGCTGGCGTGGGTACCCCGCCCGGACCCGGTAGGCGAGCGCGAATCGATACGCCAGCCCGGCCGGCACAGCGGCCGATGCCGCCAACAGACCGGCCCGACGGACTCTCCCCATGCGGGAAGGGGACGGCACCGATGGCGACCCTGTCAAGCGTCGAGAGCGCCGACAGGCCCCCGGTACACTGCTTGGATGGTGAAACGCGACCCACACCAGGTCCTCGGCGTCCAGGCCGGCGCCACCGCGACCCAGATCAAGGCGGCCTGGCGCCGCCTGGCTCGTGCGCACCACCCGGACCTGACCGGTGACGACCCGGCGGCGTCACGTGTCGCCACGCGCCAGATGGCCGAGATCAACGACGCCTACGCGGCGCTGACCCGGACCGAAGGCTTCGGTCGGGGCCGCGATGGCCAGGACGGCGACGTCCCGTTCACCGACTCGTCCAGCGCTCGACGAGGTGGCCCGCCCCGGCCCAGGCCCTCGCCGCCGGTCACCGGTCGAGTGGATATGAGCGCCACCTACCGTCCGCGGAACCAGGTCGCGGGCAACCCGTCGCGGCGCGTGCCGCTGGCCGGCCAGCCGCCATTGCGGGGCGGTCTGGTGGATCGCGAACCACCGCGGGCTTCGACCCCCACGGGCCCGCCGGTCAAGGATCGGATCCGCCATTTCCGGCGGCCGGCCCCACCGTCGCTCGATCGGGCGGCCGGCCACGTCGTCGAATTCGGCAAGTTCCATGGCCACACGTTGGGCCAGATCGCCGCCTTCGAGCCGTCCTATATCGATTGGCTGGCCGGGACCGTCACGCGGGATCCCGATCTCGTGGCCGCCGCCAGGGTCATCCGCGGCGACCTCGATCGGCGTGGCGTCCTTCGACGATCGCGCCCGTCCTCGGAGCGTCCAGGCCGCTCGGCCTGAGGACGCGTCGGCGGACGCGAAAACGCCCCCCGATACCGGAGGGCGTTCTGTTCGCTGATTGATGAGAAGCGATAATCTCTGCCGTCCCGACGGTCCACCAGGCCTGCTGGCCGAAGAACCTGTTATTCGGCTCGTGAGCCAGACCTGGATCACCCGATCGAACCTTCCTCAATCGTGCGTCCGTGTCCGGTTCCGTGACCGACGCCCCAGGATGTTGTCCCGGTACGATCGCGGGTCGGCGTAGGCAGCACATTAGGCCCGAAGCGGGCCGGAGGCAATGGCACCCTTGTCCCGGGTGGACAGGGGCTCTTTCGTCGGGCGCACACACGCACCACTTTGGGACCAAAGTACCATGTGCAGGGAGGCACCATCGGCGGCGCGTCTCATCGGTCTTGGGTACGATTCCGCGCGATGTCCCCCCGATCGATGATCGCGGTCCTCGCCGCGGCGATGCTCTTCGTGGCCGCCTGCACTGTCGCCCCGGCCGTCTCATTCGACCCGACCGGAGCGTGCTCGTCCGACGGTTCCGCGCCCGGCGCATATCCGGATCTGGAGGCGCTGGTCCCAGCCACGTTCCGGGACGAGCAACCAGGTACACGCGACTCCGGACGTCACTGCTCCGGCCCGAGCCTGGGTTCCCTCGCATCAGCGGGGATATCGGAGATCCGGTTCGCTGGCGCCACCTGGTCGTTCGGTGCGGAGCGCGCCGCGGTGCTCGCGGTCTTCGAGGCCACCGGCCTGACCGCCGATGCCCTCGCGGACTTCTACGCCAACAGCGCCCGAACGGCGAATCGCACCGAGATCCTGGCCGAGTCATCGCTCGAGGTCCTCGGCCGGAGCGGCCGCCGACTGGACACCAAGACCGGTGAGCGGTTGCAGACGGTCGTGGTCTGGCCGTCCGCCGATGCCGACCGCGTCAACGTCGTCATCACCAACGACCTGCCGGACGCCCGGATCCAGGAGGCCATCGACGCGTTCGGCCGTGGCTGAGTGCTAGAGTCCCGCCCATGACCGACCGGCCGGCCGATTGGGCCGCTCGCCGACGCGCCTGGGAGCGGGATCGAGGCGGGCCCGCGATCGAGCGGGCGCCGGAACGCAAGCCTCGGTTCTCGACCATCAGCGATATGCCCATCGACGGGCTGTACGGCCCGTGGTCGCTCGACGAGCAGGGGATCGACCCACTCGCTGACATCGGGCTCCCGGGCGAGCCGCCGTTCACCCGCGGGATCCATCCCTCAGGCTATCGCTCGAGGCTCTGGACCATGCGCATGTTCGCGGGCTTCGGGGCGGCCGAGGACACGAACGCCCGCTTCCGCCAGTTGCTCGATGCCGGCCAGACGGGCCTGTCGATCGCCTACGACATGCCGACCCTCTACGGGTACGACACCGACGACCCGGAGGCCGAAGGCGAATTCGGCACCTGCGGCGTGGCGGTGAGCAGCCTCGCCGACATGGAGGTGCTGCTCGCCGGCCTGCCGCTCGAGCGCGTCTCCACCTCGATGACCATCAATTCGCCGGCCGCGCCGATCTGGGCGATGTACATCGTGGCCGCGGAGCAGGCGGGCGTGCCACGAGCCCACCTCGAGGGGACCACCCAGAACGACATCCTCAAGGAGTTCATCGCCCAGAAGGAATACCTGTTCCCGCCGGCGCCCTCGATGCGGCTCGTCACCGACACCATCGAGTTCGGCACGCGCGAGATGCCGCGCTGGAACACCGTGAGCATCAGCGGCTATCACATCCGCGAGGCGGGTTCGACCGCGGTCCAGGAGCTTGCGTTCACGATCGCGGACGGGATGGCGTACGTGGAGGACTCGATCGCCCGCGGCCTGCGCGTCGACGATTTCGCGCCGCGCCTGTCCTTCTTCTTCAACTCCCACTCGGACTTCTTCGAGGAGATCGCCAAGTTCCGCGCCTCGCGCCGGATCTGGCACAAGCTCATGACGGAGCGCTTCGGCGCCGAGAACGAGCGGTCCGCCTGGATGCGCTTTCATACCCAGACCGCCGGCGTCTCGCTGACCTCGCAGCAGCCGCTCAACAACCTGACCCGGGTGGCGATCCAGGCGCTGGCCGCGGTGCTGGGTGGCACGCAATCGCTGCACACGGACGCGCACGACGAGGCACTCGCCGTGCCGACCGCCGAGGCCGCCATGCTCGCCCTTCGCCAGCAGCAGATCCTGGCCGAGGAGACCGGCGTGGACGCGACGGTCGACCCGCTCGGTGGCTCGTGGTTCGTCGAAGCGCTGACCGCGGAGACGGAGCGCCAGGCGTGGCGCTATATCGAGGAGATCGACCGCCGGGGCGGCATGGTGGCCGCGATCACCGAGGGCTACCCGCAGCGGGAGATCGCCGACGCGGCGTATCGCTACCAGCGCGAATTCGATGCCGGTGAGCGCCTTGTCGTCGGCGTCAACGCGTATGTCGATGAATCGGAGGTGACGAGCGTGCCCGTCCTCCAGGTGCCCGTTGGCTCGCTCGAAGCGCACATGGAGCGATTGGGTCGGACACGCCGCGAGCGCGACGCAGAGGCCGTCGGGGCCGCCCTCGCCGGCCTGCGCGATGCCGCTCGCAGGCCCGGCTCATCCGACACCAACCTGATGCCTCACTTCATCCGGTGTGCCGCCGCATACGCGACGCTCGGCGAGCAATGTGAGGTCCTGCGCGAAGTCTTCGGGGAGTACCGCGAGCCCGTCGCCGTCTGAGCCCCTCGCGTCCGGTCCGTACCATGTAGCCATGTACCTCGATGCCCTCGAGTTCCTGGAGGAGGAGCGCGACGCGTGGGCGGCGTACGAGCCGTTGTCCGAGCTGCCCGATGCGGATGCCGCCCGCCCGGTCACATCGGCCCACGGCTGGTCGGCTCGGGACCTGATGGCCCACATGCTCGCCTGGCAGGCAGTGGCCCTCGATGTCGCCCGCGAGCTGGCCGTGGGCAAATCGGCCCCGACGATCGCCCGGGTCGACGCGGACTGGAAGGCCCGCGGCGGCGAGGCGGTCAACGCCGACATCCAGGCCCGCTGGGCCGACCTCCCGCTCGCCGAGCTGCGCGACCGGTTCAGGACCCAGCCCGGTGAGTTGCGCGGGACCCTGACGGTCGTGCCCGAGGCCCGCTGGGTCAAGCACGTCGAGCACATGCGATGGCTGCACGATGAGACCGTCGACCACTACGAGGACCACCTGGGCGACCTGGAAGCCATCCTGGCCGCGGCCGGGCGATGACGGTCGGCGACGTCCTGCGAGAGGCCGTTGGATCAACCGGGGTCGTGGCCACCGTACTGCCCGATGGGGGGACGGCGTTCGTGGTCGGCGACACCACGGTGGCCGTCGTTGGCGCGGACGGTTCCGTCGCCGAGTTCAGGCTGGATCCAGCCGTCGCGGCGGCCGCCGTGCGGACGCCGGACACCTCTCCCTCCCAGCGCGGACGGGACTGGGTCCGGTTCGCCCCGGCGACGCTCGATCCGCACGCGGTCGACCGCGCGGTGGCGTGGCTCGGTTCGGCGGCCCGCCAGGCCCGCGGCGCCTGATCGCCTGTCACGCGTCCAATGCCGGGTGGCAGGAATCGAACGACCCCGGCCGTCGGACCGGGGTCGTAGCGGTAGGAGGACGTCGCTAGTCGGCGTCGGCCGTCACGAATTCTGCGAGGCCGAACTGCTGCTCGAGTTGTTCGAGCGGCCGGAAGCCGACGACGCCCTGCGGCTGTGCGCCGGGCTTGAAGAAGGCGATCGTCGGGATGCTCAGGATGTTGAACGCCTGGGACAAGCGCGGGTTGGCATCGACGTCGACCTTGACCACGTCGACGGAGCCGTCGTACTTCTCCGCCAGCTTCTCCATCTCGGGGGCGACCATCTTGCATGGACCGCACCAGGCGGCCCAGAAGTCGACGACGACCGGACGCTCAGCCTTCAGTACCAATTCTTCGAAGTTCGCGTCCGTCGCGACCTTGATCTCCGCCATGTGGATCTGTTCCTTCCTCCCGCGTCAGCGAGATTCCCCGAACCCGGTCGGGATCGTCACGCGCTCGCTTCGCGAGCGATGTCCTGGATGAGTCGATAGGCCTCGAGGACCCTGGAGTCCGCGAGGCGGTACAGGATGGCGTTGCCGTCTCGTCGACTGGTCACCAACCCGACATTGCGCAGCACCGCGAGGTGCTGGCTCATGTTGGGTACCTGGCAGCCGACCCGAGTGCTGAGGTCGCTCACGGACAACTCGCCGATGGCGAGTGACTCGAGGACGCACAGGCGCTTCGGATCCGCCAGTGCCCGACCGATCGCGGCATACCGCTCACGATCGACCTCGGCCGAGACCGGCAGGTAGTCCAACACCCGCAGACTGTATCAGTACTTGCGCAAACACGCAAGTCATCGTGCGTCGCGGCAGTGCGGCCCACGCCATACTCCCGCCCATGTCTGACCTGGACACACTCGAGGTCACCCTCGACGACATCGGTGCCGCGCGCGAGCGGATCGGCGGGCTCGTGCATCGGACGCCACTGCTGTCGTCCACGACGGCTGCGGCATGGGTGACCATCGCGTCCGGCATCCGCCTCGCCGACGACCGCCTGTACCTGAAGGCCGAGCACCTCCAGAAGACGGGCTCGTTCAAGGCGCGCGGGATGTCGAACCGCATCGCCACCCTGACGCCCGAGGCGCGCTCGCGCGGCGCCATCACGCTCTCGGCGGGCAATGCTGGGCAGGCGTACGGCTGGGCCGGTCGAGCCGCCGGGGTGCCGGTGACCGTGGTCATGCCGGCAGGGGCAGTCCGCTCGAAGGTCGATGCGTGCCTCGGCTACGGCGCCCGCGTCGTCCTGCACGGATCCCATGTCGGGGAAGCCCTGGCCGAACTGGAACGCATCCGCGAGGCGGAAGGGCTGACGTTCTGCCACCCGTTCGACGATCCGATGGTCATCGCCGGCAACGGGACGGCCGGGCTTGAGCTGATCGACGACCTGCCGGACGTCGACGTCGTGGTCGTCGGGGTGGGCGGTGGGGGACTGATCAGCGGTGTCGCCGCCGCGATCAAGGGGCACCGACCGTCCGCCCGGGTCTACGGTATCGAGCCGGAGCGCTCGAATGCCCTGTCGCTGGCGCTCGAACGCGGCGAAATCGTGCAGATCCAGCCCGAGAGCGTCGCCGACGGTCTTGGCGCCCCGTTCGCGGGAGCGTGGACGCTCTCGATGGCCCGCCGCTACGTGGAAGGCATCATCCTCCTCGACGATCCTACGATCCTGGCGGGTCTGCGCTTCATGCTCGAGCGGGGCAAGCAGCTCCTGGAGCCAGCCGGTGCAGCGTCGCTCGCCGCGGTCCTGGCGGGACGCGTGCCGATCCGGGACGGGGAGCGAGTCGCGGTGATCCTGTCGGGTGGCAACGTCGAGATCGGACGGCTTGGCGAGCTGCTGGATGCCGCTGGCACGTTCCCCGGGGCGGCCGCATGACCACGGACGCGCCAGACCCGCCAACCCCGACCGACCCGCCACCGCCCGCCGAGGCGCCACCGCCCGCCGACCCGCCACCGCCTGCCGAGGCGCCACCGCCCGCGGAGGCGACCGACGTGGTCCCGCCACCGCCCGTCGGTCCCCCGCTCGAATCGACCCGGCATCTCGTGGGCGCCAGCTTCGATCTCCTTGCCCGCGCGTCGGACGAGATGCGGGCCGCGTCGTTCTACATCGGGGCGATCGTCCTGGGCACCGTCGGTCCGTTCGCATTGGCCAGCTGGGTGCTGCAGGTGGCGACGCTCCACCTGACGCTCGGCGAGGCCGACGCGCTGATGAGCGGTGCTGCGGGCGTTTGGTATGGGCTGCTCGCGTTCCCGGCGCTCCTCGGTGGGTTCGTGGCCCTCGTCGAGAGTCGGACGATGGCGGCGGCGATCCTCGGGGGTCGCTTGGCGGGACGGCCGCTGAACGCTCGCGAGGCGCTCGCGAGGTCGCGGATGGTCTTCTGGCGGGCGTTCGTGGCGTCGCTCGTGGCGGGTGTCCCGTTGGCCGTGGCCCAGGGCGCGGTGGACGCCGTCCTCGCGGCCGCCTTCAACCTCACTGGCGAGGCGACGCTCATCGGTTCGATCATCGTGACCGCGCTCCTCGGGGCGCCGCTGGCCTACCTGCTCGCCGGGGTCGTGCTCGGCGATGTCGACCCATTCGAGGCGCTGTGGCGGTCGATCCGGGTGTTCCGGGCTCGCAAGATCGCGGCGGTCCTTGTGGCCCTGCTGGAGACGGCGGCCGGCCTGCTGATCCTGTTCGGCCTCGGGGCGGGGCTCGACATCGCCCTCCGGGTCCTTGATGCCCTCGGCCTCGGGGTCCACTCTGGAGCGGCCGGCCTGATCCTGGTCACGCTTGGCGTCGCCGCGGCCACGTTCGCCCTCGGGACGCTCATCTACACCGTGACCGCGATCGCGCTCGCGCCCCAGGTGGTCATGTTCGTGGGGTTGACCCACGCGACCATCGGTCTCGACCACGTTCGGCCGGGTCGCGACCACGCTCCCGATCGGCGGCAACCGGGCAAGCCGGCCTTCCGCATGCTCGGCCGGGGCATGCTCGCCGGGATCGTCATCTGGCTGGCTGATCCTGCTCCTCGTGGTCGCCCTGATGCTGCGCTGACCGCCGCGTGACGACGTGACCGCGTCAGTCGACGCCGAGCTCGTGCAACCGGGCATCGTCGATGCCCAGGTGGTGCGCCAGTTCGTGGACGACCGTCAGCCAGACCTCGTGCTCGAGCTCGTCGGGGTCCGCGAAGTCGGCCTCGAGGGGTAGTCGGAACAGCGTGATGCGGTTGGGGAGCGGAGCCCAGTCGGCACCCCAGTCGGTCCTGGGCACGCCTTCGTAGATCCCATAGAGCGTGCTGTCGGATGCCGCCTCGTCCTCCCCGAGCTGTTCGCTCGTGGGCTCGTCCTCGATCACGATGGCGACCTCATCGAGGGCTTCGGCAAACGGCATCGGGATCGCCGCGAGCGCGCGCTCGACGAGCTCATCGAACGGACGGTGGCGAGTGGTTCGGGGTGGGGCGGTGCGCGCGCCCCGTCGGCGTTTGGCCATGGCGCCCGTATCCTAGGCTCGATGGAGCTGCCGCTCGACGCCGTCCCTGTCGCCGACCTGGCGGCCGAGCCGCAGGGCTTCACCGTCACTGCCGACTCGGGCGACAGGATCCACTTCCTCGACTGGGGCGGGCCGGCGGCACCGACGGATCCCGCGTCGCCCGGGGTCCTGCTCATCCACGGCCTCGCGACGTCGGCCTGGACGTGGACGCCAGTGGCCCGACGTCTGCGCGCGGCCCGTCAGGTCGTGGCCATGGACCTGCGCGGTCACGGACTCTCGGACGCCCCGACGTACGACGGCGCCTACGACCTCGCCGAACTGGTCAGCGACGTCATCGCGGTGGCCGAGGGCTCCGGCCTCCTCGACGCGCCGGGCGGGCAGGTCGTCGTGGCCGGCCATGGGTTCGGGGCGATGGTGACCGCCGAAGCCGCGATCGCCCTCGGCGCGCGCTGTGCCGGTGTGGTCCTCGTCGACGGTGGCTGGGAGTCCCTCGAGACCTCGACCGGCCTCGATGTCGAGGGGTTCCTGCGCGGCCTCGACGAGCCGCCGGAGGTCCTTCGATCGATGACCGCGTTCCTGGCCGATCGCGCCGCGTTCGATCCGGCCTCGTGGGATGCCGACCAGGAGCAGGCGGCGCGGGCCACGGTGGTCGAGACGCACGCCGGCCGCGTGGTCCCGGTCACGCGACCGCATGTGCTCGAGGCCTGCGTCCGGACGATGTTCGCGTACGACCCGATGACGAGCGTGCCCCGGATCGAGGCGCCGGTCATCGTGCTGGTGGCCGCCGGGTCCGGCGACGACGCGCCGGGCGCCAGGGATCGGGCCCTGGACGCGGTCGCGGCGGCCCGCGTGGCGGCCGGCCACGGCTCGCCCGGGATCGTGTCGTTCCGCCATGACGGCCACAACTTGATGCGGTACCGTCCCGATGCGGTCAGCGCGGCGATCCTGGGTGTCGCCGGCCGAGCGTGACCCTGAGGATCGCATGCAGGTCGTCTACTCGTCCGCGCATCTCGGCCACGACGTCACGCTCGAGACGTTCATGGGCCAGGCTATCCCGGCCAACGAGGTCGCCGAGCGGGTCGAGATCATCCGACGGACGTTGGAGGCGGATGGCGGCTTCGAGATCGTTGCCCCCACCGAGCACGGGGAGGCGCCGATCACGGCCGTCCACGACGAGGGCCTGGTGCGGTTCCTCGAGGTCGCCTGGTCGGAGGTTCGGCGCCAGGCGCTGCCACGGGCGTTCCTGTCGGCCGACACGTACCCGAACCGCTCCATGTTCGAGGGGATGAGCGCCGACGCCGTCGCCCGCCTCGTGCGCGAACCGGAACAGGCGGCCGGTCGAGCCGGGTTCTGGGGCCTGGATTCCGCCGCGCCTCTCGTCGCTGGCACGTACACGGCGGCCCGGTCGGCGGTCGACGTCGCGTTGACGACCGTCGACCTGGTCCTCGGCGGGGCGACCGCCGCCTACGGCCTGTGCCGGCCGCCCGGGCACCATGCGGCCCGCTCGATGTACGGCGGCTACTGCTACTTCAACAACGCCGCCATCGCGGCCCACGCCATCACGCAGCAGACCGGGGAGCGCGTCGCGATCATCGACGTCGACTACCACCACGGGAACGGCAGCCAGCAGATCTTCTGGCGGCGGGGCGACGTCCGCTACGTCTCGATCCACGCCGACCCGCAACGCGCCTACCCGTATTTCCTCGGTCGGCCCGATGAGACCGGGGAAGGCGATGGGGCGGGGGAGAACCTGAACATCCCGCTGCGCGCCGGGGCGACCAACGCGGACTACCTCGAGGCCACGGACCGAGCGATCGAGGCGATCGCTGGTGTTCCGGGTACGGTCGTGGTCGTGTCGCTCGGCTTCGACACGTACGGGCTCGACCCGATCGGGGACTTCGCCTTGACGACCGACGTCTACCACGAGATCGGCCAGCGGATCGCGGGGCTCGGCCGGCGACTCGTCATCCTCCAGGAAGGTGGCTACCACCGGCCCTCGCTCGGCGAGAACGCCCGGACCTGGCTGCGCGGCGCCGAGGGTCGGCCGTTCGACCCACTGCCGGCCGCCGGCTTCACCGCCGGCGGTTCGGTCGTCTGATCGAGCCGTCATGCGACATGCCCTTCGGGCGGCGTCAGCTGATCGGCGGCTCGATGATCACCGGCTTGCCGACATCGGAGAAGTCGTAGCGGCCGACGATCCAGAAATCGGTGCGCCGGCCCCGCGCGACACCGGACCCGACGATCCGGAACCTCGCGAGGACAGGTGTGCCGGCGTCGGTCACCCAGAAGTCCATCAGGCCCGAATCGATCTCGAGGGCAGTGATGGCCGATTCCTCGACGTTCGAGGCATCGACCACCGAGGCGTCGTCGATCTGGATGTGATGCAGCGGCGATCCGCCGATCGTGTCCACGCCCTTCCAGACCACCTTGTCGAGCGGCAGCTCGCCGAGAGGGTTGGCCGCGGTGGGATCGCCCGCCACTTCGGTCCACGCCCGACCGGGCACACGCACGAACTGTCGCCCATCGACGATGACGAGCTCGGCGGACTCCGTCACGTCGCCCGCCTTGGCCGCGACCTCGCCGGCCATGTCCCCGTCGCCTGCGACGTCCAGCGACAACCGGATCGTCATCTCCGCCACCACTACGTTGACCTTGGACGCCATGTCCAGGTGGAACGGCGTGGCAGCGGAGCCGGCGAACGCCACGAAGCCGGCCTGCGCCGCGTCACCCGCGGCGGTCGGCACGACGGGCGTCGGCTTGGCGGTCGCACTGGGATGCGGCGTCGGTGTGGGCTCGGGTCGCGGCGTCGGTCGGGGTGTGGGGACCGGCGTGACGACGACGGCCGCCGCAGGGGACGCGCTCGGCTCGATCGACGCGACGGCCGCAGTGCCACAGCCGCTCGCGGCCAACGTTGACACGAGGGCGAGGACGGTCAGCGCGCGCCGGTGAGCCATGGCCCGAGCCTAGCAGCGGGTCCGAGCGCCCCGATATGCGACAGTAGGGGTACGAGATGCACAGGACCTCTGAGCCACCGGTCGGCGGGGCACTCGCCTGATCGCGGCGCTGACGCGAGCGTCGCTCGATGCGGCCGTCGTCGAGCTTGCCGGCCGGGACGCCGATCTCGCGGGGATCGTCGCGAGGCACGGGCCGCCGCCGTTGTGGGATCGCGCGTCGGGATTCGGCACGCTGCTCCACATCGTGCTCGAGCAGCAGGTCTCGCTCGCATCGGCTCGAGCGGCATTCGACCGTCTGACGGCTGCGGCGGACCCGCTGACGCCGGCGCGCTTCCTGGGGTTCTCGGACGCCGAGCTGCTGGCCATCGGGTTCAGCCGACAGAAGGCCCGCTACGGACGAGCCCTGGCCTCGGCGATCGAGGCACGGACGATCGACCTCGATCGGCTCGCGACGCTCGATGATGAAGCGGCGACCCGGGCACTCGAGGCGATCCCGGGCATCGGCCCGTGGACCTCGACGATCTACCTGCTGATGGTGCTCGGTCGGCCCGACGTCTGGCCGGTCGGCGACATCGCCCTGGCGACGGCGATCGCGGACGTCAAGGGCCTCGGCCACCGACCCGCCCCCGAAGAGATGGCCGTGTTCGGCGAAGCGTGGCGCCCGTGGCGGTCGGTCGCAGCGCGTCTCTTCTGGCACGACTACCTTGCTCGTCGCGGTCGCACGGGCTAGCCAATTCAGCCCGACGGCAACACCACGGTCCCAGCGTCCGACGTACCATCGCGCCCTGCACCAGGAGCGCTCCACGCCCATGCCCAGCCCGACCGAACTGCCAAGCCATGTCCGCGCCATCGTCGACGAGATCGAGACCGAGATCGGCGAGGTGCCCGGGAGCGCCGAGACGCTCATCGAGGGCGTGGGCCGGCACGACGGCGACAACGGTCGCGTCGAGGCCGCGGTCCGCGAGATCCTCCAGGAGATCGGCGAGGACCCCGACCGCCAGGGCCTGATCGGTACCCCGGAGCGGGTCCATCGGATGTACACCGAGCTGACCGCCGGCTACCACGTCGACCCCGAGCGGCTGATCAACGCGGCCGTCTTCGACGTCGCCTACAGCGAGATGGTGGTCGTCAAGGACATCCCGTTCTATTCGCTCTGCGAGCACCACCTGCTGCCGTTCTTCGGGACCGCGGCGGTCGCCTACATCCCCAAGGGGCGAGTCATCGGCTTGTCCAAGATCCCGCGCATCGTCGAGATGTACGCCCGCCGGCTCCAGGTCCAGGAGCGGCTCACCCAGCAGATCGCCGAGTTCCTCCAGGACCGGCTGGCCCCACAGGGGGTCGGTGTCGTCATGGAGGCCACGCACCTCTGCGCCGTCATGCGCGGCGTCCGCAAGCCCGGCACGATCATGACCACGTCGTCGGTCCTCGGGCTCTTCCGGACGCGCGACCGGACCCGCGCCGAGTTCTTCGCCCACCTCGAACGGCGGGCGCCCGAGGCATGAGTCGCATCCGATTCGAGGCGGTGCTCCGCCCGATCGAGGGCGGCACCTACGTCGACATCCCGGCCGAAGCGGTCGCGGCGCTGCGGGCGACCGGACGGACGTCGGTGGTCGGCACCATCGACGGCCGGCCGTTCAAGAACCAGTTCATGCCGTACGTCTTCGAGGATGAGGGCCGCAAGGTCGTCATGGTGGTCAACAAGGCGACCCGAACGGCGCTGGGCAAGGAGGCCGGCCAGACCGTCGCGTTCGACCTCGAACGCGACGAACGGTCGCGCTCGGCTGATGTCGTCGTGCCGAAAGAGCTGGCCGAAGCGCTCGCCGCAGACGCAGCGGCCGCGGCGGCATTCGATGCGCTGGCGCCTTCCCATCGGCGCGAGTACGCCGAGTTCGTCGCCGAGGCGAAACGGCCCGAGACCCGCGCTCGGCGGGCCGCCCAGACCGCGGAGCGACTCCGGGGCTGACGTGCCCGAATCGGGAGCCTACGGTCGCCCGGTCACCGTGATGGTCTTGGCGCCGCCGACCACCTCCAGTGAGAACCGATCCACGGTGTCGGACCAGCCGCGGGATTCGACGGATGCATCCCCACTCTTCGGCCCGTACGACTGTCGATCGACGTCCATCTGGCCGGCGCCACCCAGGATCCAGACGCGGATCGGCACGCCGGCCGGTCGTTCGAAGCGGATGGTCTTGGCGCCGCCCACGATCCGGACCGGGACCTCGCCGCGGGGTCGCCCGAGCTCCACCTGGATCCGTTCCGAGCCGCCCGTCATGTCGAAGCGGCGCAGGTCGACCTCGCGGAGGTCCGCCTCGACGCGGTTGACGCCGCCGACCGTCTCGATCGTCCAGGGGATCGCGGGATTGAGCCCGATCGTGGCGGTTCGCTTGCGCCAGTCGAACGGGATCCCCCGGTACTGCACCAGCACGCGGCCATCGCGGACGCGGACTTGCGGCGTCGCGCCGTCGAAACGAGCCCGGTACAGCTCCAACGCCGAGCGTCCCGCCCGCACTCGCAGGTCCTGCGCGCCCGAACGGAACGTCAGACGGGCCTCGGTGAGACCGCCGAGCGGCGCCGAGTGCTCGGACGGGCCGGTCGGCTCCGAGGCGTCGTCCTCGGTCAGGGTTCGCAGGCGCGCCGACTCCGACTGGGTCAGGTCGGCCATCCGCGAGAGGAAGTCGTTGATCGTGGCGAGCTGCTCGGGCGAGTAGCGGTCGACCTCCTGCGCCGCGGCCCGCTCCAGCGAATCAAGGAGCGACTCGATGGTCGCGACCCGCTCGGGGACCACCTCGATGACGACTCGACGCCGGTCGGCCGGGTCCGTCACGCGCCGGACGTAGCCCGCCTGCTCGAGCCGGTCCACGACCCGGGTGACGGCACCCGTGGTCAGGCCCATGACCTCCGATAGCTTGCCGGCCGTAGCCGCGCCCGTGTCGATGAGCAGCTCGAGGGCATCGATGTCGGACTCGGAGAGGCCCAGCCGGATGGCGATGGTCTGGCCGAAGATCGAGCCCTGGAAGTTGACGCGCCGGAGCGCCCGGACGACGCCTTCGATCCCTTGTCGCTTGTCCATGTTGACATGTGCCTCTGTCTGGGTGAATATCTGCGCTGCGCAGATAATGACCCACGTTGGCTGACCGCGCAAGTGGCCGGGACCCAGCATAGGGCACAGCAGGAGCGACGCGATGACCAGCATGACCGGCCCTGGAGGGCCGATGATCGAGACCAAGGGCCTGAGCCGCACCTTCAAGACGCGCAAGAGCAGGGTCGAGGCCGTCCGCGGCGTCGACCTCAACGTGGGCGCTGGGGAGATCTTCGGGTTCCTCGGGCCCAACGGCGCCGGCAAGACGACCACGCTGCGCATGCTCGCGACGCTCCTCGTGCCGTCGGGCGGACAGGCGACGGTCGCCGGAGTCGACCTCGCCAAGCACCCGCAGGAGGTCCGCCGGCGCATCGGGTACGTGCCGCAGGGCGGGTCCACCGATCCCGCGGAGACGGGCCGCGGCGAGCTCGTCATCCAGGGCCGCCTCTACGGCATGGACAAGGCGAGCGCTGTGCGACGCGCGAGCGAGGTGCTCGATGTCCTCGAGTTGACGGGCGCCGCCGACCGCCCGACCGCGACCTACTCCGGCGGCATGCGCCGCCGGCTCGATGTCGGGCTCGGCATCGTCCATCGGCCGTGCCGTCCTGTTCCTCGACGAACCGACGACCGGCCTCGATCCGCAGGCGCGGGCGCGCATGTGGGACGAGATCCGGTCCCTTCGGGAGCAGGGGACGACCGTCTTCCTGACGACGCACTACCTCGAGGAGGCGGACGCACTCGCCGATCGCCTGGCGATCATCGACCACGGCCTGATCGTGGCCGAGGGCACGGCCGACGAGCTGAAGCGCCAGGTGGCCGGCGACGTCGTGACCCTCGGCATCGATGGCGACCAGGAGCGCGCGCTCGCGACCGTCCGCGGCCAGTCGTTCGTCCGTGAGGCGACCTCCGAGGACGGCCTCATCCGCCTGTACGTGGACAAAGGCGACAGCGCGGTGCCCGAACTCATCCGGGCGCTCGACCACGCCGGGTTGCGTGCCCAGACCTTGACGTTGGCACGGCCCAGCCTCGACGACGTCTTCCTTCGCCAGACCGGTCGATCCCTTCGAGAGGAGCCAGCAGCATGAGCGCCGACACCTTCGCCCGAACCCTGCCCGCACACCACCAGCACGAGGAGCCCATTCGTGAAGGCCGTGCATGACACGTGGCTGATCTTCCACCGATCGCTCTGGCTGACCATCCGTCAGCCGGTCTGGATCGTGTTCGGGATGATGCTGCCGCTCCTGTACCTGTTCCTGTTCGGCCCGCTGCTCGAAGGGGCGACTCAGGCGGCCGGGACCGGCACCAACGCCTTCAACTGGTTCGTCCCCGGGTTGCTCATCCAGATCGCGATGTTCGGCACCGCCTTTGCCGGGTTCGGGTTGATCGCGGAACTGCGCAGCGGCGTCATCGAGCGAATGCGCGTCACCCCGATGAGCCGCGTAGCGATGCTGCTGGGCCGCTCGCTTCGGGATGTCGTCATCCTGATGTTCCAGGCGATCCTGCTCATCGTGCTTGCCATCCCGCTCGGCCTTGACGTCGACCCGGTCGGCGTCGTGGTCGCCCTGGCCCTCCTCGTCCTGATCGGGCTGGTGACGGCGCCCCTGTCGTACAGCGCGGCATTGATCCTCAAGAGCGAGGATGCGTTCGCTCCGCTCGTCAACGGGGTCGCCCTGCCGCTGCTCCTCCTGTCCGGGATCCTCCTGCCCATGGCGCTCGCGCCGGACTGGTTGCAGTTCCTGAGCTCGCTCAGCCCGCTGTCCCACGCGACCGACGCCGCTCGGGCGTTGTTCAACGGCCAGTGGGGCGATCCCGAGATCGTGATCGGCGTTGGCATGACCGCGATCCTGGCGGTCCTGGCGCTCTTGCTGGCGGGGCGCACGTTCGGACGCGCCAACGCCTGACCCTGTCCCTTATCCGACATCGGAGCCCCGGGCCCCACGCGGGGGCGGGGCTCCGCGCTGTAAGGATCCTCGCCGCGGCCGCATCTCTACGATGTGAACGGGCGGATGGTCTGTCGTGGGCGAGGTGACGGTGGCGTTCCGAGCGGAGCTCGACGATTTCGCGGCCTTCTACGAACGCTCCTATCCGGGCGCGTACCGCACAGCGTTGGCGATCCTCCGGAACCCGGGCGTCGCCGCAGACGTCACCCAGGACGCCTACGTGCTGGCCTTCCGTGACCGCGCCCGCTTCCGGGGCGATGCGCCGGCGACCGCCTGGTTCCACAGGATCCTCGTGAATGCGGCGTTGACCGGACTGCGCCGACGGTCGAGCCGTCCGCGAGAGATCCCGCCTGACGAGCTGCGTGGCGGCCTCGGCGGCGACGAGTCGCAGACGACGAGCGATCGGCTGAGCGTCCTCGCGGCGCTGAGCGTGCTCGAGCCACGGTCGAGGGCGGCGGTCGTCCTGCGCTACTACCACGACGACGACTACGAGACCATCGGGCGGATCCTCGGCACGAGCCCGGGCAACGTCGGGGTGATCCTGACGCGAGCGTTGGATCGCCTGCGAACAGCGCTCGAACCGGAGCCCATCGGAGGCGAGCGATGACGGCCGAGCACGACTTCGAGCAGCGGCTCGCATCCGACCTCCGCCGCGAGCTTGATTCGGTGACCGGCCCGCACCCGTTGTGGGGGGATTCGCCTGCCGCGGCGCGAATCGCCGATCGTCGGGGCGGGATCCGGTGGCCGGGGCGGTTGCTGGCGATCGCAGCGGTGATCGCGGTCGCGGGCGCCGTCGCCCTGGCCGTCGGGCTGCGCCGTGATTCTGCCGGTGGCGGTTGCCCAACGCTGGCCGACTACGCCGCCGCGTCGACCATGCCAACGCCCGACATGGGCGAAGCTCCCGGCGTCAGCTTTCCGCCGGTAGAACCGACGGCGACGATGACCACGGGTCTCCTGCAGCCTGGCGAATGGGCCGTCATCGCCAACGCCGACGGGCCGGGACTGCAGATCCGGGTGCGGGATGTCCGTGCATGCAGTCGCCTGCCGGATCAGCGTTCGTACTTGTCGGATGGGTCGCTGTATCTCGCGACCGTCGATGCGCGCGTACTGCGCGACGACTCGGGCTTGACCTGGCTCGGAGTCGGGGGCGTGCTCGAGGGAGCGATCGGTGCGACGTCGGGCAGCTTCCTCGATGTGCACGGGTTCGACGTCCCTGGCGTCGACGCCCGGACCAGTGCCGGTCCGGGGGAAGGGTTCGCCGTGTCGAGCACGCTGATCCTGGATGTGCCGCGCACGGACAAGCTTGTCACCGTCGATCATCCGACGGAGAACACGCCCACGTTGCCCGGGCTCGAGCCGACCCAGCCCGACTGGCCTCGAGTGCGATGGGTCATCCGGGACGGCGATCCGACCGGCGGCGGGTTCACCGTGGAGCCGTTTGCCACACCCGGCGCGACGGCCACGACCGGCGAGGTGGACCTTGGCGAGGATGTCACGGTCGAGACCTCGGTCGGTGCAGGCGTGCTCCGGCTCAGGGCGATCGACTCGGTCCCTGCCTATCCAGGCTTGATCCCGGAGCCTGGGCATGTGTTCATCGAGGTCCTGGTCGAGGTGGTCGACCGTGGACGGCTGGACACCCGGTGGAACGACTGGCACGCGGTCGGGCCGGACGGCCGTGAGCTGACGATCGTCCATGACGCCTACGGTGCCGAGCAGAGGCGGGGTGTCCTGCCCGGCCTGCTGACGGAAGAACCGGGCGATGGCGGCTGGATCGTCGTCGAGGCGCCCGAGCGCGGACCCGTGCGCCTCGAGTATCGGGAGTACGGCAGTGCCGACGCCCTGTTCTGGCTGCAGCTACGCGACTGATCAGATCGGATCGATCGGCGGCTATGAACGACCAACCGGGCGCAACCACCCGAGGATCGCCAGAAGCCCGGCATAAACGAGGATGACGAGACTGAGTGCGAACAACGCGATGGTGATGAGATTCGAGCCGATTCCCACGACGATCGTCGACAGGTTGACGACGATGGCCATCAACGCGGCCGCCATCCAGGCGGGGCGGCCCGATCCAACACCCGTTTCAGGTCGGTTGGTGGGCCACGCACCCATCGGGTCGATGGTCGGAAGATCGATGGACCAACGAGCGCCGCCAACGCCCCGGATGTGGTCATAGCGGGTGCGCCGGGCTGGATCGGTCAGCCACGCTCGGGCAACGTTCAACCGCTGCATCCGCGCCGTCGCCGCGGTCGGGTCCGAGGCGGTATCGGGATGATCCCGCTTGGCCGCGGCGCGGAACGCCACCTCGATGTCCTCCGCGGTCGCCGAGGTCGGGACACCAAGGGTCCCGTACAGATCGAACTCGGGGACGGTCTCGCTCACCGCTAGTCCGCGCCGACGATCGCGGCCCGAACACTTGCGGCGACCTTCAGCCTGCGGGCCAGTGGCGAGACTGTGGTGTCCACGATCGAAATCATCCGACATGACGTCAACCGTCGAGACGGCCGCACCCGACAGGTTTCACCCGGATAGCATGGGCGAGGATCGAGGGATCGGTCGGGGTCGGCGTTGATAGGGGAGGGTGACCCGATGCATCTCGCTCGTCGTTCGGCCTGGGCTGCGGTCCTGGTCGGCTTGCTCATCGCCACCTTGGCGATGGCCGCTCCGGTCGCGGCGTCCGGACCACACGTGAAGGTCATCGCGTCTGGCCTGGACAATCCGCGCGGTCTCGCGATCGACCGGCACGGCCGGGTGCTCGTCGCGCTCGCGGGCCACGGCGGAGACCCGGGGGCTGTCGGCACCAGCGGCAAGATCATCCGCATCTCCAAGGGTGGGGTCCGTGACTATCGCGTCGGCCTGCCGTCGGTCATCTCCCCGGAAGGCGAGGTCAGCGGGCTGCACGACGTCAGCGTCGGGTCGCATAGTCGGGTGTTCGGCGCCATCGGAGGCGGCCCGCAGGCGGTCGAGCCACGCTTTTCCTCGTTGATGCGACTGTCCCAGGGTGGCGAGGCGATCCGGACCGACTTCCAGGTCTTCCGCAACGCCCATCCGGACCTGACCGACATCGACAACCCGCCCAATCCGTTCGACACGAACGTCTACGGCCTGGTCTCGCTCAAGAATGGCAAGCACCTGGTCACGGACGCGGGCGGCAACGAGTTGCTGCTCGTCGACAGCAAGGGCCGCGTCAAGACCGTGGCCAAGTTCCCGAACGAGCTTATCGGGACGGCCCACCTGCCGCCGTTCGTCGGCATCCCGCCGGACATCCAATTGCCGGCCGAGGCCGTGCCGACGGGCGTCGCCGTCGGGCCGGATGGCTATTGGTACGTCGGCGAGCTGAAGGGCTTCCCGTTCACACCGGGGGCCTCACGCATCTGGCGGATCTCGCCGCGGGCTCGCAATGTCATATGCGACCCAACGGCGACGCACGGCCCGTGCACCCTCTTCGCCGATGGTTTCACCTCGATCGTCGGGCTCGATTTCGGGCCGCGCGGTGACCTGTATGTCGTCGAGATCGTCAAGGCGGGTGTGTTCAACCTGTTCATCGGTGGCGATACGACCGGCGCGTTGTGGCGCGTCAAGCGCGGCCACAAGACCGAGATCGCGGAAGGTCGCCTGACGGCGCCCGGGGGTGTCGAGGTCAGCCGGCACGGCACGATCTACGTCACGAACTTCAGCGTTTCCGTGGGTGGCGGCGAGGTCCTCAAGATCCGTCGCTGATCCGCAAGGGTCCGTCGAGGTCGGTCGCCGGCCGGCCTCGCGGGCCTACAATCCCGGCCATGACGGATCGACCCCTCAAAGTGCTCATCGCCAAGCCGGGCCTCGATGGGCACGACCGCGGCGCCAAGGTGCTCGCCCGCGGGCTCAGGGACGAAGGCTTCGAGGTCGTCTACACCGGCCTGCGCCAGACGCCCGAGATGATCGCGACCGCGGCCCTGCAGGAGGACGCCGACGTCGTCGGTCTCTCCATCTTGTCCGGCGCCCACATGACCTTGGTGCCACGGGTCACCCGGCTGCTGACGGACCAGGGCATGGCCGATGTCCTGGTCACGGTCGGCGGGATCATCCCCGATGACGACGTTGCCGCCCTCAAGGCCGCGGGCGTGGCCGAGGTCTTCGGGCCCGGGACGACCATCGCCCAGGTGGCCGACTACCTCCGGGCCAACGCGCGACCGCGCGGGTAGGGTGGGGGAGGTCGCCCGGTCCCAGGCGTCGGCGCTTGCCGATGCGGCGCTCGCTGGCGATCGGCTCGCGACCGCGCGGTTGCTGACCGCCGTCGAGAACCGGACCCCGGTCGCCGAGGTCGCCCTTCGGCGTCTCTATCCGATGGCCGGGCGAGCGCACATCGTGGGGATCACGGGCCCGCCGGGATCCGGCAAGTCGACCCTCGTCGCGTCGTTGATCGCGGAAGTGCGCCGGGCCGGCCGGACGGTGGCGGTCATCGCGGTCGATCCGTCGTCGCCGATCACTGGCGGGGCGCTGCTCGGCGATCGAGTCCGGATGCAGGCCTACGCGGAGGACCGGGACGTCTTCATCCGCTCGATGGCGTCGCGTGGGCATGCGGGGGGCCTCGCCTCCACCTCGAGCGCGGCAGCGGCCGTCCTGGACGCGTGCGGGTTCGACCTGCTCCTGATCGAGACCGTGGGCACGGGCCAGAGCGAAGTCGAGGTGGCGGCCGCGGCGGACACCACTGTCGTGCTGGAGGCACCCGAGATGGGCGACGAGGTCCAGGCGATCAAGGCCGGCCTGCTCGAGGTCGCGGACCTGGTCGTGGTCAACAAAGGCGACAAGCCGGGTGCCCAGCGGACCGCGGCGCAACTGCGGGCGATGCTGGTGCCGTCGGTCGGTCGCGGGGGCGGCGAATCGGCTGACCCGGACCGGCCGCGGCCGAAGCGACCCGAGGTCCTGATCACGACCGCCTCGACCGGCGACGGCGTGCCGGAACTCCTGGTCGCGCTGGACCGGCATCGGACGGCGGCCCGAGACGAGGCCGGATCGGCACGAGCCCGGCTGGCCCGAGCCGAGGCCCAGGTCTGGGCGATCCTGGGCGAGCGGCTCCGCGCATCACTGGTCGCGCCGGACCGACGAGCGGCCACGGAACAGCTACTCGGAGACGTGGCGGCGCACCGCCTCGATCCGTACGCTGCCGCCGACCGGCTGCTCGCGGAGCTGCTGGTCGGGTAGTCGCCGACATCTTCGTCGTGCGTGGTCCGCCCAACGACCATCCGACGAAGGAAACGGCGAATATCGGCTCGATTCGAGTGATCAGCCCCCGATTGGTCGATGTGCCGACCGACAGACACCGGAAGCCGTGCATGTTCGTCGGATGGTCGATGCATCGACCGACGGCGACGGGGTCGGAGCGTGTCAGAGGACGACGAGTGCGTCACCTCCTGGATCACGTCCGTCGGCGAGCGCCATCAGGCACACCCGCGTTCCGATCGGGAACCGGCTCCGAAGTTGCGGCACCTGCGAGATCACGGCGCGGTTGTGGCGCGTGTCAGCAACCAGCAGGATGACGCGACCGACACGAAGGTCGCGTTGCTTTCCGGCGATGCTCCGCTCGAGCGCCTGGATGTCGGCGAGGTGTGTCTCCGCTTCGACGAGCGCGTCGGAACCTCCTGCGCCGATGATCGCATCAGCGCTTCGACGATCACCCTCGATCGGTATCGGGACTTCGGTTCGCCAACCAACGCTGGGTCCCAGACGCGCTCGAAGTCGCTCCAGAAGAGCCAGATGACCCTTGTCCCGAACTGGCTCGCCATCGGGGTGCAACGAAACATTCAGCTCCAGCCCAAGGACAGCCGCTAACCGAGCCGAGAATTCGATGGTCAAGGCATCGGCATCACCTCGCTCGGCTCGTGCGACCCGGTCATGCCCGACGCCGAGACGGCGTCCGATCTCTCGCAGGCTGAGGCCGCTCGTTCGGCGAGCGGTCGCCAGCCCATCCGCCGTGCGCGCAATGAGCATCCGGCCGCGCCTCGACCCACGCTCGGCCGCAGTCCCTGATCGGCATCCTCGCATCATCGACGTTGGACCTTCACTAGCCCTTAACGCATTGCGATACCCTCGGCCGATGACGAAGCCGCGGCTCTTCACGCCGGCGTTCGCCGCGTTGTTCGCCTCGGCACTGGTCTTCTTCACTGCGGGGAGCACGGTCCTGCCCGTCGCTTCGCGGTTCGCCGCCGGCCCGCTGTCGGCCGACTCGATCGGGGTCGGGATCGCCATCGGGGCCTTCGCCATCGCGGCTCTCGCCATGCGGCCGGTCGTCGGCTGGGCCTCGGATCGGTATGGACGCAGGCCGCTGCTCATCGGTGGTGGGCTGCTGACGGTCGCGGCACTCGCCCTGCACCTCGCGGTCACATCGCTGCCGGTCTTCGTCCTCGTCCGCGCGCTCTTCGGCATCGCGGAAGCGTTCTTCTTCGTCGCCGCGCTTGCGGCCATCAGCGACCTCGCGCCCGAGGACCGGCGCGGCGAAGCGATCAACCTCGGCTCGCTGTCCGTCTACCTCGGCCTGGCGTTCGGTCCGATCCTCGGCGAAACGATCCTTGGCGCCGCTGGGTACGCCGCCGTCTGGATCGCATCGGCCGGGATGGCTGCCCTGGCGACGGTCCTGGCCCTGCTCGTGCCCGAAACGGCACCGACGATCCTGACTCCGCGGGCCGGTCCGCGAGTTCGCGCCAGGCTCATCCATCCGGCCGGTGTCTTCCCCGGCTTCCTGATCCTGACCGGGGCCTGGGGGATGGCCGGGTACTTCGCGTTCATCCCGCTGCACGCCAGTGACATCGGGATGGATGGGGCCGGCACCGCGCTCGCGCTGTACGCATTGATCGTCGTGGTCCTGCGGATCGTGTTCGCGAAGTTGCCCGACCAGATCGGGGCCGCAAGGCTGTCCGGCGCGGCGCTGGCGGTCACCGCGGTCGGGCTGGCGATCATCGGGCTCGCCGGCGAACCGACCGGCCTGCTCGTCGGGACGGCCGTCTTCGCCTCCGGCGTCGCCTTCATGTTCCCCGCCCTGATGTCCCTGGCCGTGGCCCGTGTCGACGAGACCGAGCGTGGCACGGTCGTCGGGACCGCCAGTGCGTTCCTCGACCTCTCGTTCGGACTTGCGCCGGCGGCGCTCGGGATCGTGGCCGGCGCGAGCGGCTTCGGCGTGGCGTTCCTGTCGGCCGCGTTCGTCGCGCTCGGTGGCAGCCTCCTGCTGTTCGTGCGGCGTGACACCGTCACCCGACCGGCGCTCGCGACCGTGGATCCGCCCGCGGGTGATGCCGACGGTGTCGTCGTCGGGTAGGCTCGCCGGGTGACGATCGAGCGGGTGTTCGTGGCGGGCGCGGGGCTGATGGGTCACGGCATCGCCCAGGTCAACGCCACGATCGGCAAGACCGTGGTCCTCTACGAACCCGACGTGACGCGTGCCCAGGCCGGACGCGATCGGATCGCCGGCAACCTCGACCGGGCGGTCGCCAAGGGTCGCCTGACCGCGGATCAGCCGACCGAGATCCTCGAGCGAGTCCAGGCGACCGCCGACATCGACGACGTCCGGGATGCCGACCTGGCCATCGAAGCCGTCTTCGAGGAGCTCGCCGTCAAGCGGGCGCTCTGGCGTCAGCTCGACGAGCATGCGAAGCCGACGGCGATCTTCGCATCGAATACCAGCTCCATCTCGATCCACCGGCTCGCCGAGGCCGTCGACGAGGGCCGGCGAGCCCGATTCCTGGGGATGCACTTCTTCAGCCCCGTCCCGGTGATGCCGCTCGTCGAGGTGATCCGGACCCAGGACACGTCCGATGCGACCATCGAGGCGATCCGGCACTTGTCGGTGGAGCTCGGCAAGCAGGTCATCGTGTCCGCCGATCGACCGGGCTTCATCGTCAACCGCATCCTCATGCCCTTCCTGGCCGAATCGATGCGGGCATTCGAACAGGGCATCGGGACCGCCGAGGACATCGATGCCGGAGCGCGGGTCGGCCTGAGCCATCCGATGGGCCCGCTCGAGCTCGCCGACTTCATCGGTCTGGACGTCTGCCTCCAGGTCATGCACGTGCTCGAGGACGGCTTGAGCCTCGAACACCTGCGTCCGCCGCGGATCCTCGAGGAACTCGTGGCGGCCGGGGACCTGGGTCAGAAGACGGGCAAGGGGTTCTACACGTATCCGCGAGCTCAGCCGTGAAGCGGCGCGTGGCCACGCTCGTCGCCGCGGCCGGTCTCCTCGTGTGGTCGTGCGACCTTGGCCCCGATCAGTTGCCGATCGGATCGAACGTCTCGATCCATACGGGTATCGCGTCGGCCGCCGAGGGCGCGATCTCGATCGAAGCCGATGGCTGGACCTACGCGGTCCCGCTCGACGGCGTCACTTGGATCGATGCCGCGGGATCCACGCACGACGGCGGCCGGCCCGATTGCCTGGCGGCCGATGTTCCTGCTCACCCGGTGCGATTCGCCGCCGTCGAGGTCAGCGTCGAGGGCCGGACCTGGCGGCCGGTCGTGTGGGTCGACTGCCGGTGAGTCGACCGTCCGGCTGGCCCCTGACGGAGGAGGAGCGGCTGCTCCAGCAGACCGCCCGGGACTTCGCCGAGCGCGAGGTGGCCCCATCGGCGATCGAGCGCGATGAGACCGAACGTTTCGACCGCTCGATCTTCACGCGGATGGGCGAGCTGGGATTCACGGCGGCGCCGATCCCCGCGGCCCCCGGTGGGGCCGGGTTCAGTTACCTCGCCTGGACCCTGGTCATGGAGGAGCTGGGAGCGGCGGACATGTCGACCGCGGTGACGCTGTCCGTCCACATCCTGAGCCAGTACCCGGTGGTGACCTGGGGAAGCGAGGAGCAGCAGGCTCGTTGGCTGCCGCCGATGCTCGCGGGCGAGGCGCTTGGGGCGTTCGCCCTGACCGAGCCGCATGCCGGGTCCGATGCGGCGGCGATCCGGATGCGGGCCGAGCGGGTCGGGCCGGCCGATTCGCCGACGGCGTACCGGCTGACCGGCACGAAGATCTGGACCTCGAATGCGCCCGAGGCGGACCGATACCTCGTGTTCGCAACATTGGACCCGGCGGCCGGGACCAGGGCCATCACCGCGCTCCTGGTCGAGAAGGGCCAGCCAGGCTTCCGGTTCGGGGCGCACGAGCGAAAGATGGGCATCCGCTCCTGCCCGGCGGCGGAGCTGGTCTTCGACGGCTGCGAGATCCCCGTAGCGAACCGTCTCGGCGCAGAGGGAGAGGGCTACAAGATCGCGCTGTCGGCGCTCGGTGAAGGGCGGATCTCGATCGCGGCGGCGTGCGTCGGGCTGGCGCGGGCCGGGCTCGATGCCGCGGCTGGATACGTCCGCCAGCGTCAGGCGTTCGGTGGGCCGCTGGCTGACCAGCAGGGCGTCCGGTTCATGCTCGCCGAGATGGCCCGGGACGTCGCGGCGGCACGCGCCCTCACGCGGGAGGCGGCGTCCGCCAAGGATCGCGGGGAGCCGCTGAGCGAGGTGTCGTCATTGGCCAAGTGGACTGCGTCCGATGCCGCGATGCGCGTCACGACCGACGCCGTCCAGCTGTTCGGCGCGAGCGGGTACTCGCGCGAGACCGGCGTGGAGCGGCTGATGCGCGACGCGAAGGGTGCCCAGATCTACGAGGGCACGAACCAGATCCATCGCCTGATCGTCGCCGACGAGCTCCTGAAGCGGGTCTGACCGCGGGCCGGCAGGCCCTCGCGGTGTAGATTTGGGGCGTGACCCTCTCGAATGCCGGCCCGAACGGCGACATCTTCATCGTCAGCGCCGCGCGAACGCCGATCGGCAGGTTCGGCGGCGCGCTGAGCACGATCCCGGCCACCGAGCTCGGCGGCGTCGCGATCAGGGCCGCTGTCGAGCGCGCCGGTCTGGACCCGGCGACGGCCCAGATCGACGAGGTCCTGATGGGCCAGGTCCTGCAGGCGGGGGCCGGTCAGGCGCCGGCGCGACAGGCCCTGCTCAAGGCCGGACTGCCGGACGGAACCAGTGCCACGACGATCAACCGGGTCTGCGGCTCCGGGTTGAAGGCGATCATGCTGGCCGCGGCCGAGATCCGGGCGGGTGATGCCGAGCTCGGCGTCGCCGGGGGCATGGAGTCGATGAACCAGGCTCCGTACCTCGTCCCGGGCGCCCGCTTCGGCTACCGCCTGGGCAACGGAGAGCTGATCGACGCCACCGTCCACGACGGCCTGTGGTGCGCGATCGAGGACTGTCACATGGGCACCCACGCCGAGCGCGTCGCGATCAAGGACGGCGTGAGCCGCGAGGACCAGGACGCGTTCGCGCTGGTCAGCCACCAGAAGGCGATCGCCGCCATCGATGCGGGTCGCTTCGACGCCGAGATCGCGCCGGTCACCGTGCGCGACGCCAAGGGCGGCGAGACGATCGTGACGATCGACGAGGGACCGCGGCGCGACTCGACCCTCGACGCGCTCGCCCGCCTGAAGCCGGCGTTCGACCTGCCGTCCGCCGCGTCCGGCGACCGCGGCGGTGCGACGATCGGCACGGTCACCGCGGGCAATGCGCCGGGGATCACCGATGGCGCCGCAGCGACCGTCGTGGCCAGCGAACGGGCCGTGGCGCGTCTCGGCCTGAAGCCGCTGGCCCGGATCGTCGGCTATGCCCAGGCGGAGGTGGCCCCGAAGTGGCTCTTCCTCGCACCCGTCGAGGGTGTCCGGCGCCTCCTTGACCGGATCGAGCTGCCGATCGAGGCCTTCGATCTCATCGAGATCAACGAGGCGTTCGCGGCGCAGACCCTGGCCGATGGTCGCGAGCTCGGGTTCGACTGGGACAAGGTCAACGTGAACGGCGGGGCGATCGCCCTCGGCCACCCGATCGGAGCGAGCGGCGCACGGATCGTCGCGACGCTCCTCCACGAGCTGCAGCGCCGCGACGGCCGCTACGGTCTCGCGACCTTGTGCCTCGGCGGCGGCGGCTCGGTGGCCATGGCCGTCGAACGAATGCCGTCATGACCGAGTCCTTGACCGACACCACGGTCGAGACCCCGACGTTCCGCCACTTCATCGCCGGAGAGTGGTGCGAGTCCACGAGCGGCGCCACGTTCGAGAGCCGAAACCCGGCCGACCAGCGCGATGTCATCGGGCGCTTCCAGCAGGGAACGGCCGCCGATGTGGCGATGGCCATCAGTGCGGCCTGGGCGGCACGACCGATGTGGCAGCGTACGCCGGCTCCGAAGCGCGGCGAGATCCTGTACGCCTTCGGGGCGCTCATGGCACAGCACAAGGAGCGCCTGGCCCGGGCCATGACGCGCGAGATGGGCAAGGTCCTGTCCGAGGCCCGCGGCGATGTCCAGGAAGGGATCGATATCGCCTATCTGATGGCCGGCGAAGGCCGCCGGATGTTCGGTGACACGACCCCTTCCGAACTGCCGGACAAGTGGGCGATGAGCGTCCGCCAGCCGATCGGTATCGCCGGGATCATCACGCCTTGGAACTTCCCGATGGCCATCCCGTGCTGGAAGATCATGCCGGCAGTGGTGAGCGGGAACGTGGTCATATTCAAGCCATCGTCGGACACGCCGCATTGCGCCACGCTACTCGTCGAGCTGTTGGCCGAGGCCGGCGTCCCGCCCGGCGTCGTCAACCTGGTCACCGGCTCCGGGGCCGACGTCGGCGACGCCATCGTCGACAACCCCGATGTCTCGGTCATCTCGTTCACGGGCAGCTCCGCGACCGGCAAGCACATCGCGATCAAGGCGGGCGCGCGTCTCAAGCGCCTCGCCATGGAGCTGGGCGGCAAGAACGGCGTGGTGGTCCTCGCCGATGCGGACCTGGACCTGGCCGCCGACGGCATCCTGTGGTCCGCGTTCGGGACGACCGGCCAGCGATGCACGGCCTGCTCAAGGGTCATCGTCGAACGTCCGGTCGTCGAGCCACTGCTCGAGCGTCTCGAGGCCAAGGCCCGCAAGCTCCGGCTCGGGCCAGGACTGGACGAGGCGACCGATGTCGGGCCGCTCATCAACGGGGCGGCCGTCGACAAGGTCGACGGCTACATCGGCATCGGCCGCGCCGAAGGCGAGCTGATCATGGGCGGAGCCCGAGCCACGAACGGCGACCTTGCCCACGGCCACTTCTTCGAACCGACCATCTTCGCCGGCATCCGGCCGATGGACCGCATCGGCCAGGAGGAGATCTTCGGGCCGGTCCTCTCGATCATTCCGGTCGCGGACTACGGAGAGGCGATGCTGGCCGTCAACCAGACCCGCTACGGCCTCTCGTCGAGCATCTTCACTCGCGACGTGAACCAGGCCTTCCGCGCGATGCGCGACTTCGAGACCGGCATCCTGTACGTGAATGCCGGGACGACCGGGGCGGAGGTCCACCTGCCGTTCGGCGGCTGGAAGGAGACCGGCAACGGCCACCGCGAGGCCGGCCACGCGGCGCTCGACACCTTCACCGAGTGGAAGTCGATCTACGTCGATTTCAGCGGCCGCCTGCAGCGCGCCCAGATCGACAACCAGCCGGGCTGACCGGGTAGGCTCCCACCGATGTCATCCCCCTCGTCCGGGCGTCGGCCCTGGACCGTCCGCGTCGCCGCCTGGAGTGCACGCCACCGCTGGCCCGTCTTCATGCTCTGGTTCGTCGGCACGATCGGCCTGTTCGTGGCGAGTCTTTTGGCCGGCGGAACGGTCGCCGAGAACGCCGTTTCGAGCGACAGCGGCGGTTCACGATACGAGTCCGTCCGGGCGTACGAGGTATTCGACGCTTCGGGGACGGCGGAGCCGAGCCAGTCGCTGTACCTGGTGGTCGCCGCGCCGCCTGGCACGACCCTTGACGACCCGGCCGTTGCCGCCGATCTGCATGAGATCGCGGCGAGGACGATCGGCCTCCAGGCGACCGTCAACGGAGCGACCGTCCCGGCCTTCGAGGACATCGTCGATCCGCTCGTCGTCCCGCCGAGTGCGGGCCTCGTCTCGCCGGACCGGACGGCGATCCGGATCGTGGCCACGATCCCCGGTGAGAGCGAGGAGCGCGATCAACGCCTCGAACCGGCACGCGCATTCGTCGACCAGCTGCGCTCGGACTACCCCGCCTATCGCATCCATGCGCTGAACAACACACTCGCGAACGATGACATCTCCGAGCTGGTCAACCGCGACCTCGATGCCTCGCTCCAGATCACCATCCCGCTGACCTTTGCGATCCTGCTCGTGGCATTCGGCGCGGTCGTGGCGGCCGTGATCCCACTCGTCCTCGCGATGACGGCTCTGCTTGCGGCCTTCGGCGTCCTTGGCCTCTACAGCCAGTTCGTGACGCCGGTGAGCCCATACGCCAGCCAGCTGGTGGTCCTCATCGGTCTCGCTGTCGCGGTCGACTATTCGTTGTTCATGCTGACGCGCTTCCGCTCCGAGCGGCGTCGTCACGCCCCGGCGGTCCATGCGGCGATCAGCCGCAACGACTACGTCCGACGCGTGGTCCTGACGCTCGCAGCAGCGGGGGCGATCGCCGTTGCAGCAGCGGTGGACGTCGTGCCGATCCGGATCGCGGCCGTCGCCGTCGTCGGTGCCATCGTGGCCTGGGCCATCTCGCGCCTCATGCAGCACGGTGACGAAGCAGGGAAACTGCGCGCCATCCAGACGGCATCAAGCACGGCCGGGCGAGCGGTCTTCTTCTCCGGTCTGGCCGTGATGATCTCGATCGCCGGCCTGTTCCTGCTCGACGACCCGCTGTTCCGCTCGATGGCGATCGGGACCATCTCGGTCGTGTTCATCTCGGTCGTCGGGTCGCTCACGTTCCTTCCGGCGGTCCTGGCCATCCTCGGCGACGGCATCAACGGCGGTCGCATCCCGATCCTGGGTCGCCCGAGGCCTGAGGGGAGCGGGATGTGGGCCCGCATCGTGCGCACGACGATGCGTCGGCCGGTGCTGTCGTTCGTCCTGTCGGCCGGGTTCCTGCTGGTGCTCGCGTCGCCAGCGCTTCGGCTGCACATCGGGCAGAGCGACTTCGCCTCATTCCCCGACGAGATCGACAGCGTGCAGGCACTCAACCTGATGAACGAGCGGTGGCCTCAGGGCTCGACGCTCGCGCTCCAGGTCGTCGTCACCGAGGCGGACCAGCCGGCGACGGAGGCGGCCGCCGACGAGCTCACGAAGCGCCTGCTCGCCATCGACGGTCTCAGCGAGCCGGTGGAGACCCGGACGTCCCAGGACGGCACCGTTGCGATGGTCTCGTATGTCATGGCCGGGACGCAGAACGACCCGGCGAATCGCGAGATCGTCCGGGAGGTCCGGAACGATGTCGTGCCGGCCGTCTTCAGCGGGCTCCCCGACGTCGCGGTCTACGTCACCGGCGATGCCGCGTACACGCTCGACGTCGTCGGTTTCTACGAGGCGGGGATGCCCCAGGTCTTCCTCTTCGTCCTCGGCCTCTCGTTCCTCCTCCTGCTCGTGGCCTTCCACTCCATCGTGATCCCGATCAAGGCCATCATCCTGAACCTGCTCTCGACCGGAGCGGCGTATGGGCTGATGGTCTTCGTGTTCCAGGATGGCAACGGCGCGTCGATCATCGACGCCAAGCCGGGCGTCATCGAAGCGTTCATCCCGGTCTTCATCTTCACGATCCTGTTCGGGCTCTCGATGGACTACCACGTCTTCATCCTGACCCGTATCAAGGAGGCCCGCGACCACGGTCTCGGCTCCAACGCGGCCGTAGAGCGTGGGATCTCGATCACGGCCGGGACCGTCACCAGTGCCGCCGTCATCATGGTGGCGGTCTTCGCGGTCTTCGTGACCCTGCGGCTGTCGATCATCAAGCAGCTCGGGTTCGGGCTCGCGGTGGCGGTCCTCCTCGACGCGACCCTGATCCGGAGCGTGCTCCTGCCGGCCTCGATGCGGCTGCTCGGCGAGTGGAACTGGTGGATGCCGCGGTTCCTGGGCTGGATCCCCCGGATCACCATCGAAGCCGAGACCGAGGACACCGAGAAGGACGAAGGCCTCGAGCCCGACGAGGGCCCCGGACCCGAGGAGCCGCCGAAGCCCGTCGGGGAGCCAGCCGGCGTGTGAGGGTGGCCGCCGAGCTCGTGGCGGCCGCTCAGTCGAAGCGGATGAGACGCCGGGCGTTCTCGCGATACACCTGCCGGAGGACGTCGTCCGGGAGGCCGAGCCCATGGATCGCCCAGCGGCCCTGGCTCGGTGCCGCTCCCTCCTCGACGTCGTAGGGAAACGACTCGTCGAGCGTCTCGAGGAACCGGAAATGGATCGCGTACGTGGCCGGGTCCGGCGCCAGGTCGACCCCGAAGAGGATGCGGTCCGGCCAGCGCAGGAACAGGCTCCGCGAGCCGTACGGCTGACGGCCCAGCTCGGCCATCCGTGCCGCGATGTCGACATGCCAGTTGCCGTACGTGGCGAGCATCCGGTCGACCCGCGCCAGGTCCTCCGCGGCGCATCCGACATGGGCGCCGATGAAGGTCGTCCCCGAGTGCCGGGCGACCACCGCCTCGAGCTCGTCGAGCAGCTCGTCGAACGACGGATAGCCCGGCGAATCCGGGTCGCCGCGGGGTCGCGTCGGCCAGACGTGCCAGTCGGGGTGGACCATGAGCTCCTCGACGCGCTCGTTGCGCTCGTCGAAGGGCTCGAAGAAGGCGATCGGGTCCGCGATGTGGATGGTGACCGGAACGCCGAGCTCCCCGGCGGCCGCCCAGAGCGGGTCGAGGCGCGCATCATCGACCGCCACCAGTCGACCGTCCGGTCCACGCGCATGGAGGCCCAGCGTCTTCCAGACCTTCAGGCCACGGGCGCCGGCACCGACGCCGTCCCGCAGGCGATCGGCCTCGGTCTCGCCGAACCGGGGGTCGCCCGCCCAACTGGCGTAGTCGAGGCCGGCGAAGACCGCGACGCGCCCGGCCAACGGCACCTGCCACCGCTCGATCTCGCGTCGGAGGTCCTCGCCCCACCCGCCGTCGAGGTCGACGAACGCCTCGATCCCGGCCGAGTCGAGGGTGGCCGCCAGCTCGTCGGCGGAACGATCGGGCCAATCACCACCGAAGGCCGTCCCGAGATGGTTGTGCGCATCGACGGCCGGGAACCTCGGCCTCGGGACTCGATGCCGCGGGACCCGGAGTTGCGAGCGGGGCCGGTAGGCGGCGAGACGAAGGTCCGCCGCGCCGTCGCTCATCCCTTGAGACCGCTGAGGGCGATGCCCCGCACGAAGACCTGTTGCGCGGCCACGAACAGGATGACCATCGGCGCTACGCTGACCAGGGCTCCGGCCATCATCTCCGGCCACTTGCCGACGAACTGGCCCTGGAAGAACGCCAGGCCGACGGTCGTCGTGTACTGGTCGAGCTGGCGCAGGTAGATGAGCGGGTTGATGAGGTCGTTCCAGGTCCACATGAAGGTGAAGATCGCGAGCGTCGCCAGCGCGGGCTTGGCCAGCGGCAGGTAGATGTGCCGATAGATCTGCCATGGGTTGGCGCCGTCGACCCGGGCGGCCTCGGCCAGTTCGCGTGGCACGGTCAGGAAGAACTGTCGGAGCAGGAAGATCCCGAACGCGCCCCCCAGGAAGGCGCCCACCCACAGTGGCTCCTGGGTCCCGATCCAGTTGCCGCTCTGGCTGGTCGGGTGGGGGAGCAGTCGATAGAGGATGAAGTTGGGGACCAACACGACCTGGAACGGGATGATGAGCGTCGCCAGGATCAGGGCGAACAGTGGCCCCCGCCCCCGGAACGAGAGCGTCGCGAACGCGAAGGCCGCCATGGAACAGCTGATGAGTTGCCCGATCGTGTTCAGCGTCGAGATCTTGAGGGAGTTGAGGAAGAAGGTCCCGAAGGTCACCTCGGGCAGGGCGTTCCACATCCGTCCGTAGTTCTCGAAATGCGGGCCCGACGGGAGCACGAATGGGGCCGCCCCGAACACCTCGGCACGGGTCTTGAGCGAGGTAAGGATCATCCAGAAGAACGGCAACATCATGAGCAAGCCGCCGGCCACCAGGAGCGTGACGAGGATCGCCCGCCGGATCCGCTTCGCCCGGCTGCGACGGCCGACCGTCACTGGTAATGGACCCATCGACGCTGCGATCTGAAGTACAGGATCGTCAGGGCCGCGACGATGAGGAACAGGATCCACGAGGCGGCCGCGGCATAGCCCATCTTGAAGTGCTCGAAGCCCGACTCGTAGATGAAGTAGACGAGCGTGATCGTCGCCTTCGTCGGCTCACCGGGCCGCGCCAGGACGTACACCTGATCGAACACCTGGAACGCCCCGATGAAGGCGAGGATCCCGGTGAAGAACAGCGACGGCGTAAGCAGCGGGAGCGTCACGTGCCGGAAGCGCGCCCAGGCGCCGCCGCCATCGACCGCGGCCGCATCGTGGTACTCCTGCGGGATCGCCTGGAGACCCGCGAGGAAGATGATCACGGTCGTGCCCAGGCCCTGCCAGACGCTCATGACGACGATCGACGGCATCGCCCAGAACGGGTCGCTGACCCACTTCTGAGGTGGGATCCCGAAGACGCGGAGCACATCGTTGAGCAGCCCGCCCTGCGGGCTGTAGATCCAGAGCCAGACCAGCGCGATCGCGGTCGTCGAGGTGACGACAGGCAGAAAGTACGCGGTCCGGATGATGGCGATGCCGCGGATCCGCTGATCGAGCGCCATGGCCAGGCCGAGGCCGAGGATCAGCCCCAGCGGAACGGACGTCGCCGTGAAGAAGACCGTGTTTCGGAGGGCGAGCTGGAATCGCTCGTCACCGATCAGCGCGGCGAAGTTCTCCAGGCCGACCGCCTCCGGCGGTGAGAGCAGATCCCAGTCCGTGAGGGCGATGCCGAACGAGGCGACGATGGGGCCAGCCGAGAGGAGGGCCAGCCCCAGGATCGCCGGGGTGAGGAAGAGCGCTGTCCACCAGGTGTCGCGACCGAGACGTCCACCCCGACTCGGCCGTCCGGTCCGGACGGCCGATCTTGGCGGAGTCGCGATGAGCTGTTCAGGCGCGAGCGAGCGAGTCACCCGCGTCCGTCACCCGCCGGCAAGGAGGGCATCGAGCGCCGGTTGGACCGTCTCCAGCGCGGCTTGTGCGGTCTTGTTGGGGGCGTTGAAGACGTTCTCGTCCAGCTCACCCTGGAGGATGCCGGTGTACTCCTCGTAGCCGGCGAACGAGGGCTTCGCCTTGGCGTATGCCAGGCTGTCGGCGAAGACCTTCGCGCCCTCGAACGAAGCCGCATACGGACCGGCCAGGACCTCCTTCGAGACCGGCAACGAGGCCCGCAACTGCATCAGTTGTTCCTGGGCCGGCGGACTGGCGAGGTACTTGACGAATTCCCACGCGGCATCCGGCGACTTCGTAGCCTTGTAGACGACGGCCCCGGTCGGGTTGACCGAGGTGAACCGTCCGGCCGGACCACTCGGAAGCGGGGCGATCCCGAATTCGAGGCCGGCCGCCTCGTGGGTCGGGACCAGCCAGGAGCCGTTGATCTCCATGGCCGCCAGGCCCTGCTCGAATGCGTCACCGGTCTCGGCGAAGATCGCCGGCTCGGCGAGGATCTTGTCCTTGTAGATGAGGTCCTGGAGGAACTGGATGCCGCCGGCCGCCTCGGGTGTCGTCAGGGCCGTGGACTTGTCGTCCGCGCCGAAGAACGATCCGCCGTTCTGCCACACCAGCGACAGCCAGTAGTTCTCCATGTCCGAGGTCTCCGTGTAGAGACCCCACTGGTCGGGCTGTCCATCGGCGTCGGTGTCCTTGGTCAGCTGCTTCCCGACTTCGACGAGCTTGGCCCAGTCCCACGTGTCATCGGGGTACGGGACGCCGGCGGCGTCGAACAGCGTCTTGTTGTAGTAGAGCGCGATGACGTTGAGGTCACGGGGCAGACCGTACTGGCTGCCATCGCCGGACCGGAACACGCCAACGCCCTGGTCGGAGAGCTGTCCCACGTCGTATCCGTCGCGGGTGATGAACGGCTGCAGGTCGAGCAGCACGTCCCTCGCCTGGTAGTCGGGGAAGAGTGGGCCGTCCATCGCGAAGACGTCCGGCGCCGCGCCGCCGGCGAGCCCGGTCAGGAGCTTCTCCCAGTAGGTATCCCAGTCGGCCACCGTGACTTCGACGTCGATCGTGGGGTTGGCCGCCTCGAACGACTCGACGAGCTTCGTCTGGCTGTCGATCTCGGCCGGGTCGCCCCAGATCGCGTATTCGATCGACGCCGCTGGGCCGGTGTAGCCGCCGGAGGCGGCGGGACTGCCGCCTGGCGCGATGGACGCGGGCGCGTCACTGACGGCTGGCGCGCTGGGGCTCGTGGTCGCTGAACCGCAGGCTCCCAGCGCGAGAGCCAGGACCGTCGCCACGATCGCGAGCGACCGGTGCGGCGAGCGGGTCATGGATGCATTCGACATCGGGATCTCCTCCTCCTCTTGACGTCGGCCGTCAGGCCGCGCCACCCAACCATGCCGGGAGCCACTGCGCCTCGGCCTCGATCAACGCATCGGTCATCTGCCAAGCCTCGTCGAGCGTGAGCCGTGCCTGGACCTGGGGATCGCCGAGCACGGCGTGATAGATCGCCTCGCGGTCCTTTCGAAGCGCGGCGTGGACCGTGAGGGCCTGGGTATCGACCGCCGGGTGGACGTAGGCCGCGCAATGCGGGGGCAGCGGGCCGGGCGAACGGGGATGGACGCCGGCACCGTCCACGTCGCAGGGGACCTCGACGCAGGCGTCGGTCGCAAGGTTCGGAATGAGCGCGGGGCCGTTCATCACGTTCCCGACGATCGTCGCCTCGGCGCCGGTCGCGAGGGCGTGGGCGATGACAGCCGCGTACTCGCCGCTGCGCTCGATCTCGAAGGGTTCCCCGGCATCGAGCCGACGATTGGTCTCGTCGTATTCGGCGAGGTTGCTCGCGACCCGGTCGAGATATTCCCCGATCGGGATGTGGAGGCGAGCGACGAGATCGTCCTTGGGGATGAACCATGGGCTGTATTCGGCCTGTTGCTCCGACGCCTCCGTCGGGTAGTAGCCGAAGCGCCGGAAGAGCTCGGCCCGCACCAGGTCGTCATTCGGGATGCCCCCGGCCTCGAGCACGGCTCGGAGTGCGGGATAGAGGTCCACCCCGTCACGCTCCAGCCGTAGGACCCACGCCAGGTGATTCACGCCGGCCGTCACGTGGTCGATCTCCGCCGGGGGCACACCGAGGTAGCCCGCCAGCGTATCGATCGTCCAGTAGACGCTGTGGCATAACCCGGTCGTCCGGATCTCGCTGCTCTCGGCGACGGCGCGCACGACCATGGCCATCGGGTTGGTGTAGTTGAGGAACCACGCGTCCGGACACAGGTCCTCGATGTCGCGGACGATCCCAAGGACGACCGGGATGGTCCTCAGCCCCCGGAAGACTCCGCCCGCGTTGATCGTGTCGTTGATCGTGTAGCGCAGGCCGTACCGGCCGGGCACCTCGAAGTCGACCTGGGTCGCCGTGGCCCCACCCACCTGGATCGTGTCGATGACGACGTCGGCCCCGGGTAGCGCCACCCGTCGATCGAGGTGGGCCTCGACTCGTGGCGTTGCGCCCATGGTCGTAGCGACGTAGGCGGCCATCCGCTCGGCGGTCCGCAAGCGGTCCGGATCGATGTCATGGAGGACGATCTCGGCGGTTCGAAGCTCGGGATAGGACAGCATGTCGCCGAGCAGGTTCCTGGTGAACTCCACGGAGCCGGCGCCGATGAGCACGATCCGCATCAGCCGGCCTCCCTAGACGCCCACGATGTGGCGGAGGCCCTGGCTGTGATAGCGCTGGACCCAGTCAGGCCGGTCTGGATCGTGGCCGCGCTGTCGCGCCAGGGCATAGGCCAGCCGCGCGATGGGCGGGACGGCCGTCAGCGGCGAATGGTCCTCGACCGCGTCCGCCGGGAGCGGTAGCAGCAACGACTCGGGCGTCGTGGGCTTCGCTCCCACCTCGATGATGCGGGCGCCCCAGGCCGCCGCATGGCGGACGACATCGCCCACTGCTTCGCGCCCGGGGCCGGCCGGAGCGACCGCGATGACGACGCTGCCGGGTCCGACGATCGTCGCCACGCCGGAGGCCATCTCCCACGTCTCGGTGCCTTCGGCGTGGACGATGGCCATCTCCTTGAGCTTGAGGGCCGCCTCCATCGCGGCGATGTGGGCCAGACCGCTACCGACGACGAAGAGGTGCTCGGCCGCGGTCAGTCGGGCAGCGAGATCGTCGGCCACCGTTTCAGCGGCGGCGATGGCCGTCTCCGCGTGGTCGGCCGCCCGTCGGATCGCTGTGATCGCGGGGTCGCTTCGCTCCGGCTCGAGCAGGCCCAGCAGCACGAGCTCGGTCGCGACCAGCGTGGCGGAGAAGGTCTTGGTCATGACCGGCACGTCGCTGGGGCCACCGGCGGACATGACGACGTCCGAGGCCACGCGGGTCAATGCCGAGCCCGGGACGTGGACGACTCCGATGACAGGGATGCGACCACGCCACGCTTCGGCGACCGCGACGACGTCCCGGAATTCGCCCGATGCGGAGATGCCCACGATGGCGTCGTGGCGGCCAAGATCGGGCGGATAGGCCAGGAACGCGCCGGCGGTCGCCGCGACGACCACCGGGTCGCCCGCGGTCGCAGATCGAGCGTAGAGACCTGCTGCCGCGAGGCTGGAGTGGTACGACGTCCCGTTGCCGATCACGTGGACCCGCCGGATGCCGTCGCGCACGAGGCGCCCGGCGATCTCCCGAGCGCCTGGCCAGGCGGTCTCCACCGTCTGGCGGATGGCGTCGGGGACTTCCCCGATCTCGCGCGGGATGATCGGGGTCGTCATGGGGCGACCACGACCTCGACCCCGTGCGCCCGGAGTGCGGCCACGTCCGATGGCTCGACCGAGTCGTCGGTGATAAGCGTCGTGACCTCGGCGATGTCGAAGACGAAGGCCGGGGCGACGGACCGGAACTTCGTCGCGTCCGCCAGCACGACGCAGTCGCGGGCCGCGCGGCGAAGGGCGCGGTCGGTGAGGATCTCCGGGATCGAGTCGTTCATCAGGCCGAGATCCGGCCCGATCGCGCCGATGCCCATGTACAGGGCGTCGGCCCGCAGTTCACGCAGGGCGAGCTCCGCGATGTGTCCGAGCGTCGAATGCATGCCCGTCCGAACGACACCGCCGAGCACGACGAGCTCGATACCGGGCCGGTCCAGGAGGATCGCGGCCACGTCGAGGGCGTTGGTGATGACCGTGATCCGCCGATCGACCAGTCGGCGGGCGAATTCCAGGGTCGTGGAGCCGCTGGAGATCAGGATCGTGTCGCCGTCACGGACCCGGGCCGCGGCCGCCGACGCGATGGCCCGCTTGGCCGCGAGCCGCGGGGCGCCGACCGGTGGCAGGGCGGGTCCGCCCAGGGCGGCCCCGCCATAGGTCCGCACGATGCGCCCGTCTCGAGCCAGGCGAGCGAGGTCGCGGCGGATCGTCGAGGGCGTCACACCGAGATCCCGTGCCAGCGTGCCGACCGATGCCCGGCCATCGGACCCGATCCGAGTCAGGAGGGCATCGCCTCGCGAGGTGCGTGACATGGTGAAAACGGTATGCGCACAATGTGCGCCATGTCAAGGTTGTTTCGCGCAATCCTGGCATCTGAACTGCGCGGAACGCGCAATTCCTTGCGCGATAGGGACCCACACGGCTATCCTGCCGGTAGTCCCGCCGGTCACCGTGGGGAGACGCATGGCGCTGTTGCTCGGCACTCGACGCGGTCTCGAGGCGACCTCGTCCGCGCGTGCGACGTTCACCGTCCTCGCACTCGATCACCGTCAGAACCTGCGCAAGGAGCTCCACCCGGAGGCACCCGAGGCGACCACGCTCGACGAGATGGTGGCCTTCAAGCGCACGGTCGTGCGAGCGCTTGCCCACGGGGCCACGGGCACGCTGCTGGATCCCGAGATCGGAGCGGCCCAGTGCATCGCCGACGGCTCCCTGTCGGGTCGCGACGGCCTGATCGTCGCCCTGGAGGCGACGGGCTACGAGGGTCCTGCTGGCGCGCGGGTCAGTCGCCTCCTAACGGGCTGGGGACCGGAGCAGGCGAAACGCCTGGGAGCCTCGGCCGCGAAGCTGCTGATCTACTACCACCCGGACGCTCCCAATGCCGCGGATCAGGAGCGCCTCGTCTCGGCCGTGGCGGCGGCGTGTCGGCACGAGGATCTGGCGCTTTTCGTGGAGCCCCTCTCTTTCGGGCTCGACGGGGAGCCGCTGGCGGGCGAGGCACGACGAGCGGTCGTGGTCGAGACGGCCCGGCGGCTGACGGCTCTCGGTGGCGACGTCCTCAAAGCCGAGTTTCCATACGACCGATCCGTCGGGCCGTCCGCCCGCTGGGCGGAGGCATGCGACGAGCTCGACGCCGCGTCCCTGCTTCCGTGGGTCCTGCTGTCCGGCGGTGTGGACGACACGACGTTCGAGGCCCAGGTCGAGACGGCCTGCCGGGCCGGCGCCAGCGGCGTGCTCGTCGGGCGGTCGGTCTGGGCCACGGCCGCGACGCTGCCGCCCGGCGATCGCGAAGCTTGGCTGACGACTGAGGGTGCCGCGCGTCTCCGCCGGCTGGCCGAGCTCGTCGAACGAATGGGTCGCCCCTGGAGACCGAGGTGGGAGGCGGCCTGCCGACCCGACGCGCCCGAGCCCGGCTGGTACACCCGATACTGACGCCCGAGATGCGCACGACCTCCAATGCGTCCGAGCGCGAGTTCGACATCCTCGTGGTCGGGGAGGTGAATCCCGACGTCATCGTCGGCGACTCGGATCCGAGACCGGTCTTCGGACAGGCCGAACGTCTGGTCCGCGAGATCCGGCTGACGATCGGCAGCAGCTCGGTGATCACGGCCTGCGCGGCCGCGCGATTCGGGCTCCGGGTGGCCGTCGTCGGAGTCGTCGGCGACGACGTCTTCGGTCGGTTCATGGTCGAGTCGATGCGCGACCATGGCCTGGACGTCTCGGGGCTCCGGGTCGACCCGGCCACGCCGACCGGCGCCAGCGTCATCCTGTCGAATGGCACGGACCGCGCGATCCTCACGGCCCGCGGCACGATCGGTGCGGTGACGGCCGAGGACGTGCCGCCAGGGCTGCTCGCTCGGGCACGCCATCTCCATATCGGGAGCTGGTTCCTCCAGTCCGGCTTGGAGGCGGGCGTGCTCGGGCTGCTGGCTGCGGCGCGCGATGCCGGCGTGACGACCTCGCTCGATCCCAACTGGGATCCGGAGGAGCGATGGGGTTCGGGCCTGCGGGAGCTGTTGCCCGAGCTGGACCTCGTGTTCCCCAACGACGCCGAGGCGATGGGGATCGCCGGGAAGGACGACGTGGAGGCCGCGGCCGTCGACCTGGCGCGTGCCGGGTCCGATGGCCGAGGCGAAGGGCTCCTGGTGGTCGTCAAACGCGGGAGCGATGGCGCCTTCGTCGCGTCAGTGGACGGGGTCATCGAGCGGTTGGGCGCCTATCCGGTCGATGCTGTGGACACGACAGGCGCGGGCGACGCCTTCGATGCCGGGTTCCTCGCGGGGTGGCTCGAGGGTCGATCGGCGGGCGATGCGCTCCGGATGGCGGCGATCAGTGGAGCCCTGTCGACTCGCGCCGTCGGCGGGACGGCTGGCCAGGCGTCGCGAGCCGAGGTCGATGCCGCACTGGCCGGCTGGGCACCATGAGCGATGACGCGAGCGTCGGCCGGATGGTCGGGGTCTCGCTCAACGCCGCGATCGACAAGATCGCCGCGGTCGACCGCTTGGAGCTGGGTCGGATCCACCGGCCGGAGATGCTGGGGGCCGTGCCGGGTGGCAAGGGGCTGAACGCGGTCCGGACGGCGCGACACCTCGGGCTGCCCGCGGATGTCGTCGCCGTGGTCGGGGGTCATGCCGGCGCGTGGCTCGTATCGGAGCTGGACGCCCGCGGCATCCGAGGCTGGTTCGTGTGGGTCGAGGGCGAGACACGGACCTGCCTGTCGGTGCTCGACCGCGGGACCGGACAGCTGACCGAGTTCTACGAGGCGGGCCTCGTCCTGCCCGACGATCGGTGGACGTCCGTGGAGGCGGCGCTCGGTGAGGCGCTGCGGGTCGACGCCGCCCAGACCGTCGTGCTGCTCGCTGGATCGTTGCCGACGGGCGCGCCCATCGACGCGTACCGGCGGCTGGCCAGAGTGGCCGGCGAGGCCGGTGCCCGGGTCGTCGTCGACATCGGCGGCTTGGCGCTGGAGGCGGCGTTGGACGGCCGGCCGTGGCTGGTCAAGATCAACGCGGCCGAAGCGTCCGAGACCATCGGCGTGGCGACCGGCGATCGGGCGGCCGTTCTCTCGGCCGCGCACGTCCTTCGCGACCGCGGGGCTGACATCGTGCTCATCACGATGGGCATCGACGGCGCGATCGTCGTGACACGGGACGGCGAGTGGGCGGTCGGCCCGCCGCCGGAACGCGGGCCGTACAGCGTCGGGAGTGGCGACGCGCTCCTCGGCGGGCTCGTCGAGGCGCTGTCCCGAGGCGCCGAACTGCCCGAGGCGGTCAGGTACGGCTCGGCGGCCGCCGCCGCGAACGCGCTCATGCCCGGCCAGGGTGAGCTGGATCCCGCGCAGGTCGAGCGCCTGCTGCCGGGATGTGTGCTGACCCGACTCTGACGGCGAGACAGGGCGCCGGCTGTCGCGATTGGGACGGGTTGGGTAAGATGCACGCCGCTGGTCGATGCTCGAGCCATTGCTTGGACTCCTCTTAATCGGGTCTGTGACAGGAACCAATCATCAGCGGTCCGAGTGGTGGGATGAGGGCACCGACCAGCTTTCGCCTCCAACGGAACGCGACCGTGGGCCCGTAGCTCAATGGCAGAGCAGCTGACTCTTAACCACTCGACTATTGGCCTATTCCCAACCGAACGGCGCTGGCCTGATTAACGGCCCGCCCCGTTTGACAACCGTGATGTGGTGAGCACACTTCCCAACGGGATGCCCGGAGTGGCGGAACTAGCAGACGCGGCAACCGGCGGTTGCTTGGGCGGGGGCGCGCCGGAGCCTTGGCCCTTCCGGGTGCAACTCCCGGCTCCGGCATCCCGACAGAGGTATCCCTGCCCTCGGATAACCAGCTCTTGAAGTTCCGGTAGACTGCCGGGCGGGCCGGTAGCTCAGTGGTAGAGCAGCGGACTCTTAATCCGCGTGTCGAGGGTTCGACCCCCTCCCGGCTCACCAACCATCGTTGGGGCTCGCCTACCATTCGAGCCATGAAGCTCGTCGTGCGAATATCAGCCACGGTGCTCGGGCTCGGCATGGCCCTCATCTTTGGAGTTGGCTGTTCCCCGGCCAGTCCATCGGTCCTCCCCGCAGGCGAGGCTTTCGACGCTGCGTCACTGACCGGCTGTTCAGTGGCGTTTCGCGCATGGGTTGACGGTGGAATGTCACTCAACAGCCCGGGCGTCGACATCGTGGACACGATGGTCCGACAGGAACGGATTGAACGTCGCATCTTCGAGTTGTGCACACTTGAGGAGGCCGAGCGCTTCAACCGTGAGATGCCCATTGAGTTAGCGCCTGGCCACACCGAGCCGATGATCGAGCCGGACTTTCAAACGTTTGCCGAGGTCGAGTGCGTCGACGAGTCACCCTTGCTAGATGGGACGCCGTTGTGTGCGGAGGTCGGCCACTAGTGCCGCACTGACCGAGGAGTCTCCGTGGGGGGTCGAAGACCCTCGACGAGCGCCCCCGCATCCGTGTCCAAAGCAGTTGCGAGGCGCAGGAGGTTCACGAGAGCGACGTTCCTTCGACCGCGCTCGATACCGCTGACGTAGGTACGGTCTACCCCGGCTCGGTCTGCCAACTCCTCTTGCGATACCCCGAGCTGGTTTCGGGCTGCCCGGACACGTGCTCCGAACTCGACCAGCACCGGGTTGAGCGGGCTCGGGTCTTTGGCCATGCACTCATTCAGGGGCTCCTGTGGTATATGAGTCCACGGACTATGAGTCACAACACGACGACAAAGGAGCCATGAATGAGTATTCTCGACCTGCTCACTGGCCGCCATCGAGCGCGAGCAGATTTCGGTCTCCTCGACGCGCGAGCGCTTGCGAAGTTGCTCGAAACTGAGGTGATGGACAGGGATGACGCCGCCAAGTTCCTCGGCGTGTCGGTGACCAGCGTCGAGATGGCCGCGTGGCGCCAGCGCGTGCCGTCGGTCCAGTACAAGCGGCTGCGCTTGTTTGCTCGGCAGGACCTGCTCGATTACCGGCACCGACGCGGCACGGGACGCGCCTCGAAACTCAAGCCCCAGCCGATGTACGTGGTCGTGGGGCGAACGGTTGTACGAGTCGATGCGCCAACCGGCGGAAGCCATCGAGGGTATTGACCTGAATGCGGTTGGCCATCAAAGGCTTGGCTCTTAATCAGCGGGTTGAAGGTTCAAGTCCTTCCGGGCTCACCACGATCCCACGCACCAAACGACCCCCGGACGGTGGTCCGAGGGTCGTTCTGATTCGGCTCGATCCTCCTTGATCAGGCGCTCGGAACGCGATCCAGCTTGCGCAGCGGATCTGACAACGACTCCGAGAGTTGCCGCAGGTCGGCGACCAATGCCGGGACGCGCTCGGCGGTCGCGCGCGCCTTCAGTAGCGTGATGCTCGCCGCATGTGGGCCCTCACCCGGCTGGCGGCCGGGGATCGCGATGCCGTAGCAGACGACGCCTTCGATCGTTTCCTCGTCGTCGATCGAATAGCCTCGGCTCCGGACATCAACGAGGTCGCGCATCACATCACGCACGGTCCGGTGCGAATTCCGCGTAAACGCCGGAAGGACCGTCAGGCCCGCCATCCGTCGCTCGAGCTCGGGGTCGGTCAGCGCGGCCAGCGCGGCCTTGCCCGTGGCCGTCGATGTGGCCGGCAGGCGCCGCCCGATCTGCGAGGTGAGACGCACCGGTTGGCGACCGTCATGCCGGGCGAGATACGTCATCTCGAGCCCATCGAGGACGGCCAGCTGCACCGTTTCTTCGGAGCCCGTCCGCAGTTCGCGACACGCCTCGTAGAACTCCTGGACGAGGTCGATCGCACTCAGGTAGGCACCGCCGAGCTCGGCGAGCTTGCGTCCGAGCGCGTAGCCGGTGTCGACGCGGCGGAGGAGACCAACGTCTGCGAGGGCAGCGCAGATGTTGGCGATCGACGACTTCGGGAAGCCAAGTCGCCGGGCGAGCTCGCTCGGACCGAACGCGGCGGCGCCGTCGGTGGCCAACAGGTCGAGGATCGCCGCCGCGCGTGTCACCGCCGGGACGAGCGACTCCGAATCGAGCCCGGCGGTCTCCACGGGATGGCCGTCGTCCTGGCTCGCCTCCGCAACCTCGAGCATATCCGTTCCGCTCACGCACACCTCCCGATCCCTCGCGCGGCCAGTATGCTGGCTATCGTCCCGCATCTTGACTCGGGCGCAACCCTGCGCTACTGTCCAGCCTATCGTCGTGTGTTCAGTATGCTGGATGGACGGGAATGGGTCAAGAGGAGGGATCCAGTGCCGCGCTACCGAACGATCGCGGCCGTGCGGCTCAGCATACCGCGTCTCGTCCAGCCCACTGGACGCCCGGGAGGTGAACCGGGCGCAATGAAGCACAGACGACGCCGAGATCGGCCCTCCAACGTCCCGCCATCCCGCTTCCCGAGGCCGGGCTTGCTCGACGGATCGGACGCGATGAACCCGGATCCCGGCAATTCCGTGTTGACCACGACGTTCGATGTCCCGGTCTGTCCCCACGCCGGAGGAGTTGGCTTATGTGAGCTGGTCCAGCACGTGTCGTCTTCGACCATGTCCGCGTGAGCGGCCAGCTCGAGGGCTGGATGATCGAGTACGTCGATTCCCTTCAGAGCGTTTCTGGATCCCGCCGTGATCTACAGCGGGTCCTGCGCGCCGGGCTACGAGGGCCCAGATGCCGCCGGACACGCTGTCCCGATTTCCGTTTCCCGAACATGTACGCGCGAAGGAGTGATCATCATGCGTCCTATCGATAGGTGGAAGGGGATGGTGGGCATCGTCGCCGCCGGGCTGCTTGTCACGGCGTGCGCTGCCCCCGCCGGCAGCCCCCAAGCGTCAGCCCCGCAAGCGTCAACCCAAGCCTCGACCGAAGCCTCCGCCGAAGCGTCCGCCGCTCAAGTCGTCAGCGGCCAGCGCGGACCTGACGTGGCAGTTCTGGATCGGTGGCACAGAGGACCAGGCGGCCTGGGAGCAGGTTGCCGCCCAGGTAACCGCCGACCACCCGGGCATCAAGGTCACCCTTCAGGGCGCTGCCTGGGCCGATTACTGGTCGAAGATCGGTTCCCAACTCGCCAGTCCCACGGGGCCGTGCATCGTCGGCATGCAGAGCCTGCGCCAGTCGGCGTATGCCGACGCCCTGGTGCCTCTAGAGGATCTGATGGCGAAGTACGGCGTGAACGCCGGGGACTTCGACCAGGCGATCCTCGACGGGCTGAAGCACGACGGCAAGCAGATCGCCCTGCCGTATGACACCGGGCCCATGATCCTCTACTACAACCGCGACCTCTTCACCGCGGCCGGCGTACCGGAGCCGAAGCCGGGCTGGACGGTCGACGACTTCAACGCGGCCGCCGCCAAGCTGACCACGGGTGGCAAGTACGGCTTCGCCACCGCCTCCGCTGACCTGAACTTCCTGGCCTGGGTGCTGACCCTCAATGGTGCCGAGCCGGTCGAGAACGGCAAGCTGGCGCTCACCGCGCCCGCGTTCGTGGAGGGCTACAAGCAGTACGTCGCCCTCATGCAGGCGAACAAGATCGCACCACCCCTCACCGCCGATAGCTGGACGCAGATGATCGAGCAATTCAGCTCGGGCAACGCCGCGATGATGATCGACGGACCGTGGTCGGTGATCAGCGTGAAGAACCAGGCGAAGTTCAACGTCGGCGTGGCGCCGATGCCGGCCGGGGCAGCCGGCTCGAAGACCTACACCGCGGGTTCCGGGTTTCGGGATCCCGAAGTCGTGCAAGAATCCCGACGAGGCCTTCCAGGCCATCGTCTCGATGACCGGCGACAAGCCGCTGGGCGATCTTGGCGCCGCCGGCCGGGCATACCCGGCACGACCAGCGGTGCAGGAGTCCTGGTACACCGCCGCCGACATCGAGGGCGCCCGCGATACCCTCCAGTACGCCGCCGCCAACTCGCAGCCCATCGTCACGTCCACGAACTGGGTCCAGGTCGCTGACCTGTTCTACCGGTACGGGGTGCAGGCGATGAGCGGCGAGCTCACCCCCGAGGAGACGCTGCAGACCATCCAGGAACAAGCTGGCCCCGGGTCCTGATCTCACGCAAGATGTGTGGCGGCGACGCCTCCCGACGTCGCCGCCACGTCGAAGCTGAGGCCATCTTCATTGGCGATCGAAACCACCGCCCCGCCGTCCGGGGTCTCGGCACGATCGCGCGACCGACACCCGCTGCGGAATGACCGTCGCTACGCCCTGATCTTCCTCGCGCCGAGCTTGCTCGGCCTCGCCATGTTCACGCTGTTCCCGACCGCGATGGCGCTGGTGATGAGCCTGTTCGACTGGCCGGTCTTCGGGAACCCCACCTTCCGCGGGCTCGACAATTACTCGCGCCTCCTGGGGAACCCGGTCTTCCGCCAGGTGGTGCTCAACACGTGCCTGTTCGTCGTGCTCTACGTCCCGCTCAACGTCGCCGTGTCGTTGGGGCTTGCGGCGTGGGTGTCCCCGAAGATCAAGGGTCGCCAAGCCTTTCGGATCCTGTTCTTCATCCCGGTCATGGCGCCGATGGTGGCGAACATCATGGTCTGGCGGCTGATGTACCAGCCCGGTGGCCTGCTGGACTCCGTCGCGCAGGCGTTCGTTCGGCGTCAGCGCGCCGAACTTCCTGGGCATCTCGGCCTTGGCGATGCCGGCGATCGTCGTCATGTCGGTCTGGCAGGGCTTCGGCTACAACTTCCTGGTCTTCTCGACGGCGATCGACCAGGTGCCGCAGGAGCAGCTCGAAGCCGCTGCCATCGACGGAGCCAGCGGGCTGCAGCGGTTCTGGCACGTGACCCTGCCGATGATCACGCCGTCGATCTTCTTTGCCACCACGTTGACGCTCATCACGTCGTTCCAGGTGTTCGCGCAGCCCTTCCTGCTCACCCAGGGCGGCCCGGGCAATGCCACCCAGACGCTCGTGATGTTCGTCTACAACGAGGGCTGGCGGTTCCTGCACATGGGACTCGCTGCGGCAGCCGGGTGGGTCCTGTTCGTGATCATCATGGGGATCACCGCGGTCCAGTTCCTCGGTCAGAAGCGGTGGGTGCACTATGACTGAAGCCGTGACCTTGGCTCGTCGGCCTCGACGCGCGGCCGGACTGCGCCCCATCATCTCCCACGCCCTGCTCGTGGTCGTGGCACTGCTGTTCGCCGCCCCGCTCATCTTCGCGCTGGCGACCTCGCTCAAGCCGCACGAACGAGGTGTTCACCGTCCCCCCGACGCTCGTCGGCTCGGAGTTGCGGTGGGACAACTACGTCGAGGCGTTCCAGTTCGCGCCGTTCGGCGCCTATTTCCTCAACAGCTTCCTGGTCGCCATCATCGGGACGGCCGTGGTCGTAGCCGTGTCGAGCCTCTCGGCCTACGCATTCGCCCGGCTGCGGTTCCGCGGGACGCGACCTGCTGTTCCTGCTCTTCCTCGGCACGCTGATGGTGCCGCAGGAGGTGCTGATCGTCCCGATGTACTGGCTCATGCAGACGCTGGGCTGGGTGGACAGCTACCAGGCGCTGATCCTCCCGTTCGCGTTTACCGCGTTCGGGACGTTCCTGCTCCGCCAGTTCTTCCTCACGGTGCCGCGCCGAGCTGGTGGACTCGGCGCGGGTCGACGGCGCCGGGCCGTTCAACATCTTCTTCCGGATCATGTTGCCGCTCGCGCGGCCCGCGCTCGCGGTGCTGGCGATGTTCACGTTCATCGGCTACTGGGGGAGCTACCTGTGGCCATTGATCGTCATCAACACCGTCAACGCGAAAGGCACCGTGCCGCTCGGGCTGACCCAGTTCGTCGGCCAGCAGGGCACCCAGTGGAACCTGATGATGGCCGCGTCGATGCTGGCCATGGTGCCCTCGGTGCTCCTGGTCGTGCTGCTGCAGAAGAATCTCGTGCGCGGGCTCCTCACCACCGGGTTTGGCGGGCGCTGAGTACGCGTGCACGAAACTTCTTCGAAGCCGATGGATCCGAAAGGGAGAGAGATGACTCGCGGCGCAAGCGGTGCGGACCTGGGCTGGTTCCTCGAGGCCCGGTTCGGCATGTTCGTCCACTTCGGGCCTGTACGCATTGCCCGCGCGCCACGAGTGGGTGATGAGCCGGGAGGAGATCAGCCCCGGACGACTACGAGCGCTACGTCCGCTATTTCGACCCCGACCTCTACGATCCCCGCGAATGGGCGAGACGCCGCCGCGGACGCCGGGATGCGGTACGTCGTGCTCACGACAAAGCATCACGAGGGCTTCTGCCTCTGGGATTCAGCGCTGACCGACTACACCGTCATGGCGACCCCGTACGGCAAGGACCTCGTCGGGCCGTTCGTCGAGGCGGTGCGCGCGGCCGGGCTCAAGGTCGGCTTCTATCACTCGCTGCTGGATTGGCACCATCCCGACTTCGCGGTCGACGACTTCCATCCGTTGCGAAACCGCAGCGACGTGGCGGCGCTGAACGCGGGGAGGGACGGGAACCGGTATCGCGCGTACCTCCATGGCCAGGTCCGGGAGCTGCTGACCCGCTACGGCAAGATCGACTACCTCTTCATGGACTTCTCCTACGAAGACGGCACGATCCCTGAGTCGTCCGTCCTGCCCGGCAAGGGCCCGGACTTCTGGGGGTCCGCGGAGCTCCTGGCCATGGTCCGGGAGCTGCAACCTGGCATCGTCGTCAACGACCGGCTCGGAATCCCCGGCGACTTCGTGACGCCCGAGCAGTACCAGCCGTCCGGTCCCATGTCGGCGGACGGCGACCCGATCCGCTGGGAGGCGTGCCAGACCCTCAACGGCAGCTGGGGCTACGACCGCGACAACCTGGACTACAAGCCCGTCGACCTGCTAGTCCGGATGCTCGTGGACGGGGTCTCCAAGGACGGGAACATGCTGCTCAACGTCGGTCCCACCGCGCGCGGCAACTTCGATCCGCGGGCGATCGCCTCCCTCCGCGGCCTTGGCGACTGGATGCGGCTCCACGGACGGTCGATCTACGGCGCCGGTTCGTCCACGTTCGCACCCCCGCCCGACGCCCGGTACACGCAGCGCGGCGACCGGCTCTACCTGCACCTGTTCGCATGGCCGCTCCAACACGTGCACCTGCCGGGCCTGGCCGGCGTGGTCGAGTATGCCCAGCTGCTCAACGATGGATCGGAGATCGGCCTCGTCTCGTTGCCGCCGGGCGCACAGGCCGGCACGATCCACCAACGCGGGCAACCGGAAGGCACATTGACGCTCAAGCTGCCCGTGCAACGCCCGGACGTCGCGGTGCCCGTCGTGGAGCTGTTCCTCGTGCCCGCATCGTGATCCAGACATGGCATCGTCGGACTCGAACACGCTCATTCGGGTCTTCGTCACCGCTTCGGCGCCCCGGGGCCTCATTCGTGTCCTGACGCAACAAAGTCGCAACGATTCCGATCCTGTCGGGACTGCTTGATCGCGCGCTGGCGCGGGAGATTCAGCGCGACCCCCGAACGGCTCGGTTATCGAGGACTGACGTGCGCGGATTGATCGTCGCCATGGTCGTGCTGTTGCTGGGCGGTGGCTTGTTTGCTGCCGTCGTCAGTGGCTGCTTGGCATCGTGAACCAGACAGCCGCCATGCTCGCGCGGGCGCGAGTCGCGGAACTGCACCGGATCCGGCGAATGGGGAACGGAGCACCAACGCGGCGCTTCTCGGATCTAGCCGTCAGTGGTGCCCGTGGACAGCGGCATGGCCTAACCCGCGCGCGATGAGCCATCGGTTCACCGGGAGCGTCACGACGAACGCGACGGCGAGCGCGAAGGCGAGGCTGGCCCAGAACAGCGCGCTCATCAATCCGGCATCCATCGCACCGGGCACGGCCAGGATGATCGCGTTGTCCACGATCTCCATCACGGTGATGGAGATCGTGTCGGCGACCAAAGCCGTGCCGACTGCCGCTCGGAACGCGAGGCCGCTGCGCAGGAGCGGCAGCATCGTCAGGCTGTACCCGAACACGAAGGCCAACGCGATCGCCAGGACGATGGTCGGCAGGGTATCCCAACCGAGCGCGGTGCCAATGACCAATCCAAGGACTTCGCCGATGGCGCATCCGGTCAGGCAGTGGACGGTCGCCTGGAACGCGCTTCGGTTGAGCGATGGTGCGGATGCCGATCGATGCATCTAGCCGCCTTACAGCTGTCCGTCGGACTTCGGCGGCGTCATGGTCGTGACGTCGGCGATCTCCTCGCCAATGCTGTTAGCCCGTGCCCCGAAGGCTGAGATACGCGCGGTCGACGTAGCACCATCCCCACAGCTCGCCGGGTTCGATGGAGCGGATGACGGGATGTCCGGTCACCTGGAAATGCTCGCGAGCATGGCGAGCGGCGGAGCTGTCACAGCAGCCGACCGCCCCGCAAGTGAGGCACATCCGCAGATGTACCCAGCGTGTATTGTCGCTCCCGCAAGCAGGACAGGCGGGCGCTGCGGCCGGTCCACTCCACGGCGTCCTCGCGTGCGCGCAGTGCCGATGCGCGAAGGACCGCTGGAAGACAATGCGCCGAACCTCATCAGCCACCCGAGTGGTGATCTTCAGGGGCGCATCGCTCTGCGGCGGCAGATCGTTCATCGCGCGGTCCATTCTCCAGTTGATCTTGGCTGAGGGTAGCGCTAGGCCGTTACGGTCGCGTTCAGGGGCTCACATCGCGCCCGCCGCTGCGCGGCGACCCTGTCCGCGCCGAGTTGCCAGGGGTCGCGGTCGCGCTCGAGCAAAGCGGCAAATGTCGCCCGCGTCCGGACGGGTGATCGAGCGCAAGCGGCCAGCGGAGCCAGAGCGACCGGCACCGCGATGGGTCATCGAGTTGCAGAAATGCCGTGATTTCACCTATTGCGGACCGCACAAGTCCGTACTACAGTGCCCCGCGGCGGCCTTCGGGGGCAGCTTCTCGGGCAATCATCCTTTGGTACCTCCATCGATCGCCCCCTCGCCGCGTCGGTGTATGGGTCTGTCCGTCGGAGCCGGACGGATCCGGACTCGGGGATCGGGGCCTGGATGATCCCGGCGCGTTCCTCCGTGTCGAACGCCGCCCGTCGGACTCCGATGGCCCGGCCTGGTCCGGGGGAGGTCCCATGCGACCGTCGTTGTCGACGGCGACCGGTGAGGGTCGGCGTCGCATTCGCGCGCTTGTCGCGTCTCTCACACCGCTCATCGTGCTTCTCGCCCTCATCCAACCAGCCACCGTGCTGGCCAAGCCACCGACCGGCACCGTCACCATCATCGACGGCGTCACCGGTGAGCAGACCATCGTCGACGGCGAGCCTGAGGTCTGTACCTTCGCCGTCATCTTCGATTTCGACCTGGCCTTCCCACTCGTCGGCTGGAAGATCAAGGACTGGGTGCCCGGCAACTGGAACGAAAGCCCGAGCCGATTCAAAGGTCAGGGCGCCACCGACGACGACGGCGTCATACGCATCCCTGATAACGGCTTCTTCACGCTCTCCGAAGGCCGCTACAACGTCATCGCCGATGACGAGTGGCCTCCTGACGGCAGCAGCATCGTCCAGAGCTTCCACGTCGTCTGCCCGGCCTTCGTCGATCCGATACCCACGCCGCCTGATGGGGCCGGCGAGCCGATCGCCGGCGAGCCAAGCCCGGCGGCGAGCGAGTCCGGCGAGATCGGGGCCGTTGTGGGCACACCCAGGCCCACATTGCCGCCGACGGATGGTGGCGTCGGATCCGTGATGACCAGCAGCGACACGTGGCTCGCGATCGCGGGCCTCGGTGCGCTCGCGTTCGTGGTGGTGCTCCTGACCCCACGCCACAGAGGGGTCCCACGCCGCCGACGCTAGTGTGAGCGCCGGCGGTCCTTCGCCCCGGCGGTCCTGCGCCCCGGCTGACCACGTGCCCCATGGAAGCCCCGATCGGTCCCCGGTCGGGGCTCTCGCTGCTCCGGGCTTGACCCCGCCGGTCGAGTCCGACCGGGTCGTGCGTGCTACCCTGACGCCGTCCTTTCATGGCCCGTCCTGTGAGGCTGGCGTACCGGTCCCGTGAGGCCGGCGAAGGAGGCTCAGATGTCCTCGCATGTCCTCGCCCACCGCGCCCTCGGGGCCGGTGGGTTCGTTGTATCCGCAGGCCGGTGATCGTCCCACCGCAGCCGCGCGCGAGCGCGGTGGTCGACCCCCGGATAGGGGACCTCGGGCCGGCGCTGCTGGCGCTCGAGGACGGCACCGTCTTTCCGGGTGTGGCGTTCGGCGCCCCCGTCGCCGCGGGCGGCGACCTCGTCGTCAACACCAGCCAGACCGGCTACCAGGAGGTCTGCACGGACCCCTCGTACGCCGGCCAGATCGTCGTCATGACCTATCCCCTCATCGGGAACTACGGCCGCCTGGCCGATGACGACCAGTCCATCCGCCCCTGGTTGCGAGCCCTGGTCGTGGCCAACGCCACGGCCGCGGTGCTCGATGGGGCTCGCCAGCTGGCGGCGCTCCTGCGCGATGCGAGCATCCCGGCCATCGCCGGCGTCGACACCCGCGCTCTCGCGCGCCACCTGCGCGCGAACGGTTGCCTTCGCGGGATCGTGACGGCACCAGGCAAGGTGGATGTGTCGGCGGCCCAGGCCGCGGCCAAGGTGGTACCTCGCTGGGAGGACCAGGACTTCGTCGGCCAGGTATCGCCGCCGGCCGTCACCGAGTTCGAATCACCGGGCGACACGGGACCGCGGATCGGCATCGTCGACCTCGGGCTCAAGAACAACATCGTGCGGGCGATGAGGTTCCGAGGCGCGCGCGTCCGCGTCTTCCCGCACACGGCGCATCCGTCGGACGTGCTCTCGTCGGACATCGACGGCGTCATCCTGTCGCCGGGCCCTGGCGACCCGGCCCGGCTGGAGGCCCAGGTCGCGATGGCCAGGGCGGTCATCGACGATGGCCGGCCGTTGCTGGGGATCTGCCTCGGTCACCAGATCGTCGGGCGGGCCGCCGGCGCCGAGACGCGCCGCTTGCACTTCGGGCACCACGGGGCGAACCACCCGGTCCGCGACGTCGAGCTGGGCCTGGTCCAGGTGACTGCCCAGAACCACGAGGTCCAGGTGGTCGGGGAGTCGCTCCCGCCAGCATCGGGGTTCCGAGTCAGCCAGCTCAACCTCAACGATCAGTCCGTGGAGGGCCTCCGCCACCGCGAGCTGCCGATCGAGACCGTGCAGTACCACCCGGAAGGTGCGCCCGGGCCACTGGACGCGCTCGCCGTCTTCGACCGGTTCGTTGCGGCCGCCACGACGGGACGGGTCACGCTCGGATGACCGACAGCCGCAAGCCCGCCTCGGTCCTGATCCTGGGCTCAGGGCCGGTGGTCATCGGCCAGGCCGCCGAGTTCGACTACGCCGGGACCCAGGCCTGCCGGGCGCTGCGCGCCGAAGGCGTGCGCACGATCCTCGTGAACTCGAATCCGGCCACGATCATGACCGACCCGCAGGTCGCCGACGCGATCTACCTCGAGCCGCTCACCGTCGAGGCCGTCGAGGCCGTCATCGCAACGGAGCGTCCCGAGGGCATCCTCGCCGGCCTGGGCGGTCAGACGGCGCTCAACCTCGCGACGGCGCTCGCAGAAGCCGGTGTCTTCGAACGGCACGACGTCCGCCTGTTGGGCACGCCGCTGGAGGCCATTCGCATGGCCGAGGATCGGGAGGCCTTCCGCGACCTCCTCGATCGACTCGCCCAGCCGTATGCGCCTTCCTCCATCGTCGAAGGCAAGACTGCCGAGGAGCGGGCGGCCTCCGAGCGCACGGCGCTCGAGACGATCGGCCTCCCCGCCATCGTCCGCCCGGCGTTCACGCTGGGCGGCACCGGCGGCGGCATCGTCGAGACCGAAGACGGCTACCACGAGCGCGTGCGCGCCGGCCTGCGGGCCAGCCCGATCGGCCAGGTCATGGTCGAGAAGTGCCTGGTCGGCTGGCAGGAGATCGAATACGAGGTGATGCGCGACGCCGACGACACCTGCATCGCTGTGTGCTCGATGGAGAATGTCGATCCACTCGGGGTGCACACCGGCGACTCGATCGTCGTCGCCCCCGTCCAGACGCTGACCGACGCCGTCCATCAGCGCCTGCGAAGCGCCGCCCTCGCGATCATCCGCGGCCTGGGTGTCGAGGGCGGCTGCAACGTCCAGTTCGCGCTCTCGCCCGACTCCACCGAGTACGCCGTCATCGAGGTGAATCCGCGCGTCAGTCGCAGCTCCGCCCTGGCGTCGAAGGCGACGGGCTACCCGATCGCCCGGGTCGCGGCCCAGATCGCGGTCGGGCGCCGGCTGGCGGAGATCCCGAACGTCGTGACCGGCACGACCGTGGCCGCCTTCGAGCCGGCGCTCGACTACGTCGTCGTCAAGCTGCCGCGCTTCCCGTTCGACAAGTTCCCGGGCGCCGACCGGACGCTGGGCAGCCAGATGAAGGCGACCGGCGAGGTGATGGCGATCGACCGGACCTTCGGGTCCGCCCTGAACAAGGCGCTGCGGGGCCTGGAGCAGGCGGGCGTCGGCCCGCTGGCCGAGGACGCGAGCTGGACGCCGACGTTCGACTACCTGGCCGGTGTCTACGCAGGCGACCCCGACGCCGACGCACCGATCCGCTGGATCGACGAGACCGGACAGGCGTGCGAGTCGACCCGCCACGCCCAGCGCACGGCCGCGCCGATCGTCCTCCGCCGGTTCATCGAGCCATCGGACAGCCGACTGTGGCGTCTGCTGGGTCTGCTGCGCCGCGGCGTGCCCGAGGCGGTCATCGGCGAGGCGACCGGCATCTCGTCGTGGTTCCTCGCCGAGATGGGCCGCAATGTCGCGCTGGAGGCGGAGGTCACGTCGGCAGGTGCCAGGCTGGCCGACCCGACCGACGCGGACGCCGCGACCCTCCTTGCCACCGTCAAGCGGGCCGGCTTCGGGGACCGCGAACTGGCCGGCCTGGCGGGCACGACCGCCGACGAGCTCCGAGCGGCTCGCCTGACCCTCGGTCTTCGGCCCGGCTACGCGATGGTCGACACGTGCGCGGCGGAGTTCGCGGCCGAGACGCCGTACTTCTACTCGACGTACGCGGCCGCGGGCTCGGCGCCCGAGGCGCCGCCGGTCGCGCGCCCGGCGGCCCTCGTCATCGGCTCCGGGCCAGTGCGGATCGGCCAGGGCATCGAATTCGACTATTGCGCGGTCCACGCGTCCGACACGCTTCGCGAGCTCGGCTGGAGCGCCGTCATGATCAACTCGAACCCTGAGACCGTCTCGACCGACTTCGATTCGTCGACGCGCCTGTACTTCGAGCCGCTCGATCCCGAAAGCGTGCGCAGCGTCATCGACGCTGAGTCGCCCGACGGGGAGGGACTCCTGCCGGCCGTCGTCGCGTTCGGCGGCCAGACGCCGCTCAACCTGGCCGGGCCGTTGGCGGCGGGCGGAGTGCCGCTGCTCGGCAGCGACCTCGAGGCCATCGACCAGGCCGAGGAGCGGACCCGGTTCTCGGCGCTGCTCGACCGTCTCGGCATCCCGCAACCCGAGGGCGGCATGGCCCACAGCGTCGACGAGGCCCTGACCCTCGCGGATCGCATCGGGTACCCGGTCATCGTGCGGCCGAGTTTCGTCATCGGTGGTCTGGCCATCGACTTCTGCTACTCGTCGGAGGATCTCGAGCGTCAGTTGGCCGCGGCCACGGTGGTCGATCCCGACCGCCCCGTCCGCATCGACCGCTATCTCGAGGGCGTCGAGGTCGACGTCGATGCCGTCTCGGACGGCGAGCGGGTGTTGATCCCGGGGCTCCTCGAGCACATCGAGCGCGCGGGCGTCCATAGCGGCGATTCGGTCGGGGTCTTCCCGCCGCAGACGGTGAGCGAGGGCGACCAGGCGCTCATCGTGGCCACGATGGAACGGATCGTGCTCGCGCTCGGCGCGCGCGGGCTGGTGAACGCCCAATTCATCGTGCGTGAGGACGGCGTGTATCTCATCGAGGTCAACCCGCGCGCGAGCCGCACCGTGCCGTTCCTCTCGAAGGTCACGGGCGTGCCGATGGTGGAACTCGCGGTCCGGATCGCCCTCGGTGCCACGCTCCCCGAGATCGGCTGGGATGGCGGGCTCCTTGCGCCGCCGTCGTTCGTCGCCGTCAAGGCGCCGGCCTTCTCGACCGCCAAGTTGCGCGGCGTCGACCCGTCGGTCGGGCCCGGGATGCAATCGACGGGCGAGGTCATCGGGATCCACGAGGACCCGAGGGTCGCCCTGGCCAAGGCGCTCCTGGGGGCTGCTCTGGTGCCGCCACGGGCAGGCGACGAAGGAGCGCTGGCCCTGCTGTCGATCGCCGATCGCGATAAGGGCACGCTCGGTCGCCTGGCGGCTGCCCTGGCCGCGGCCGGCTACCGGCTGGCGGCGACGCCCGGAACGCGTGTGGCGCTGGCCGCCGCAGGGTACGAGGCCCGGCCGGTCGCCAAGCTCGGCGAGGCGGCCGACGAAACGATCGGCGAGGTCGCGATCCTCGATCTCATCGCGACCGGTGAGGTGCGACTCGTGGTCAACACGCCGACGCCGCGGTCCGGCGCTGTCCGGGACGCCGCTGAGATCCGCCTAGCCGCGACGAACGAGGGAATCCTGTGCCTGACGGCGATGGAAACGGCCGTTGCGGCCGCCGAGGCGCTCGATCCGGCCATCGCCGAGCGCCTGTCGGAGGTCCGTTCGCTCGAGTCGTGGGTGCCTCGCGCCAAGGCGGTCGCGGCCGTCGGCGTCTAGGTCCGGACGAGGGCCGGTCCGGCGGTGGCCGCCGCGTCCTCAGGAGGCTCGACCACGATCGACTGACCCAGCGACCAGAGCGTGAGCGTCGTCAGCGCCACCATGACGACGGCCAGTGGGACCTCACGGCTGCGGATCGTGCTCGCGTCCATCCCAACGGGGGCGTGTGCGACCGCGTTCACGTGCCCGGCCCAGGCCCCGAGCATGTGGCCGCCGACCACCGCCGCGAGCTGCAGGGTCCAGACGAGACCGGGCGGCAACCACGCCCCCGAGGCCTCGTGGAAGGCCGTGCCGAAGAGATCCCAACCGAGCTGGAACGGGTCGGAGACCGCGACCAGGATGTTCTGGCCGTCGATGAGCAGGTACGTCAGGTAGTGGGCGACGAGGTAGCCGACCGCGATCGGCAGGAGGCCGGCCCCGGTGGCCGCGATACCCACGATGCGAGTGAGCATGAGCGCGGCCACGACCAGCGATCCTAAAAAGCCGACGAGGAGCAGAGTCTCACCCGGGATGCCGGGCGCACCGAAGAGGTCAAACCAGATCTGCGTCTGGGAGAGGCCATCGAACAGGATCGATCCGACACCCAGCGCGATGAGCACCGCGTCCGGGGTCGTCCAGCCCGGCTCCAGGAGGCCGCTCACGAACGGTCGACGACGGACGCGACCGTCCTCGTCGACCAGGCCGTACGGGGCGAGGCGACCGAGGAGCCGGAACCAGACGGTGAACGTCTCACCGTTCCCGCGCCACGTGTCGCGACCGAACTGGGCCATCATCGCGAGCGTGAAGGCCGTGTAGCCGACGAGCACCACGAAGAGCGTCGACGGCCCGCCACCGGCGTCCACCAGCTCCAGCCAGACGAACGCCGAGAAGGCGATGATCGCCGGCCACCGTCCGAGCCATCGCGGGTAGTCAGCCGGCGTCCACGGTCGAACGTGCAGGCGGCGCAGGACCAAGGCGCCCAGCGTCGAACAGGCCCGAGAACGGATCCAGGAAGTGCCATGCCGGTCCGATGAGCGCCGAGACGAGCGCAAGGCCGACCCAGCCATAGACCCACAGGAAGAGTGGCGCGACCGATCCCGCGCTGGCGCCACCGACGACCCCCTGGGCGACGATCCAGGCCCAACCCAGCAAGCCCACGATTCGCAGACCGATGCGGATGGCCGTCGGCGGAAGGTGGCCTGGCGCCACGGATACCGGCGGCGTAGCGCGGACGTCGCGCGCCAACACGAACAGGAACGACAGCGCGACCGTCATCGCGGCGCCGGCCAGGTAGACCGCCAGCGGCAGGCGACTCGTGTATGTCGGGTTCAGCGCGTGCCCGAGGACGGTCGCGGGCAGCACTGCCGAGATCGCGAGTGCGAGACCGATCAGCGAGCCGACCCGGGTGGCGAAGAGGCGCTGCCGGCGCCCACGGGTCATGGCTGGGTGGGTGGGCGGTCGCGGCGGCTGAACAGGAACCCGGCTGTGACGCCGACGATGACGACGACGGCGATGATGGGCAGGAGCACGTCACCGCCGCTCCCCGTGGACCCGCCATCGGCGCTCGGTGTCGGTGTCGGGCTCGCGATCGGGCTGGGGCTCGGCGTCGCCGGCGAAGGGGTGGGGACCGCAGTCGCACTCGGCGCCGGCGTTGGCGTCGGTGGCGGTGTCGGACTCGGGGTCGGCGCGAGTTCCACGGTGAACGTCCACTCCTTGCGATCGACGTCGCCGTCGACGGCAGACTTCGTGGTGGACCTGACGGTGTACGTCCCCGGCACCAGCTCCGGCAGGTCGGTGATGATCATCCGCTGGTCGTCGGATGGGTCGACATCGCCTGCTGCGACCTGCGTGTCGCCGGCGTCGAAGAGCCTGAGGGAGCTCCCATTCGGGTTCATCGCCTCGGAGTACGTGCCGACGATCTCGGCCGGGGTGCCTTCGACGGTGGCACCGTCTTCCGGTGACGACGTCTCGAGCTCGGCATGGGCCAGGGCGACGCCGGGCAGCAGGAACAGCGCGAGCGCGATGGCCGGCAGGATCGCCCTGGGGCGCGAACTGTGAAGTCGACGCATCATGGCCGCGAGTCTACGAGGTCCGACGGCCGGACGCGGCGGATCCGGGCAAGACGGAGCGGATGTGCAGATCGAGTACCCACGTGAGCCGTCTAGGCGACGGCCGGGATGATCTCGCGACCGAAGGCGTCCAGCCGTTCGAGCACATGGGCGTCCGGCAGGTTGACGATCACGTGCTCGATCCCTTCGTCGGCCTGTGACCTCATGGCCGCGACGACGTCACCTGGTCGTTGTCGCCCCGGCCGAAGGTCAGCCTCGAGGAGCGCGGTCTTCTCGATCGAGGCGTAGTCCCGGCCGATCGACTCGCAGTGGCGGCGCAGGACCTCGAGCTTGTTGGCGCTCTCACCAGGGTCGGGGACCAGGATGTTGCAGGCGTCCGCGTACGTCGCCACGAGTCGCAGCGTCTGCCGCTCCCCGCCGCCCCCGATCATGATCGGCGGATGCGGCTGGGCCAACGGTGCCGGCCGGGAGATCGGCTCGGTCAGCTGATAGTGACGGCCCTCGATCGGCCGCGGATCGTCGGCCCACATCGCCAGCGCGATGCGCAGGACCTCCTCCAACCGCTCGAACCGTTCGGCGCGCGGCGGAAACGTCAACCCGAGGCCGCGCGCCTCCCGCTCGTACCAGGACGCCCCGAGGCCCAGGTACGTGCGGCCACCAGAGAGCACATCGAGCGTCGTCGCGGCCTTGACGAGCATGGCCGGCGGCCGGTAGACGGCCGAGGCGACCATCGGGCCAAGGGCGATCCGGTCGGTGGCCTGGGCCAAGAAGCCAAGCGTCGTGTAGGCCTCCAGCATCGGCTCGTCGGGGCCGCCCCAGCCGGTATCGACCGGCAGCTGGAAGAAGTGATCCATCACCCACAGGCTCGCGAAGCCGTTCGCCTCCGCGGACTGGGCGATCGCGGTCAGCGTCGGCCGGATGGCCGGCGTCCCGCCGGGAAACGAGAAGGACGGGATCTGCAGGCCGACTCGCATGGCACCGACCCTCAGGCCGCGCGCGTTCGGGCGGACTCCGGTGTGGCGAGCGGCTCCGCGCAGGCCGAGCCGGGCGGGCACGCCTCCGCCGCGACCGTCGCGACCGCGGCGGCCGAGGCGTCCGCGGCGGCCGAGTCTGCCGCGGTCGTCGCCTCCGTCGTGCGCTCCCGTGCCGCGGCCTGCAGCGCCCGCTCCTCGCGGATCCGCGCGGCGGAGGCCAACAGCTGTTGGGTTCGCATGTGAACCTGATCGAACGGGTCGAACATCTGTCACTTCCTCCTGTAAGACGCTTATCTAACTCGTGGGCGTGCGTCACGGCGGGACCGCCGCGACGTGGGTGGATGCCTCCTGGGTCAGCCCAGCAGGAAGCGCTTGATCTCGCCGGACGCGTCGTCGAGGCGCGTCGGTCGGAGGCTGTAGTAGATGACCGAGCCGGCTTCCGTGACGGTCACCAGGCCGGCCGAGCGGAGCAGTGCCAGGTGGTGCTTGATGGTCGGCTTGGACAGTTCGAGCTGTTGGGCGATCTCGGTCAGGTACAGGTCTCGATCGCGCAACAGGCGCAGGATCCGCAGGCGCGTCTCATCGCCAAGGGCGCGATGGAGGCGCACGACCGCGGCGGGCGGAGCCAGTGGGTCGTTGGCATCGAGCGCGTCGTCGGCGATCGGATACCCGAACATCCGCCACTCGCCACCGCCGAGGAGGAAGTTGTAGGGCCGGGCGAAGTACGACGGGGCGAGGATCACGCGTCGGACGCCCGGCTCCGACAGCCATCGGATGCCGCCGGTCGTCCGCTCGATGAGCTCGAGCGGCGTCAGGTTCGCCCGGTCGTTGGCGCGGTCGTCGTAGTCGCGCCGGATCATGGCGTCGACCCGCGGCTCGACCTCACGGAAGGCCTCCAGCCAGACCGTCAGGATCTGCTTGGCCGGTTCGATGACCGTCGAGGGGTCGCGGTAGATCGAGGCGACCCAGGCCTCGAATGCCTTGTCGTGATGCGTGGCGGCGCGGGCGGCCATCTCGGCGATCGCCGCCTCGTCGCCGTCGATCGCCCGCTCGGCGGTCGCTCGCACCTCCGGATCGCGAAGGTCGTCGCCGACGATCGTCCGCAGGATCGTCTCATCGTCGAGACGTTCCAGCAGTGCCACGAACGAGGTCGCGTCGGTGACCTCCGGTCGATCGACCGCGAGTCCGGCGAGGACCGTACACAACTCGTTGCCGTACAGGTCCAGTGACTCGCCGAACCGCTCGCGGAGACGAGCGCGCGCCTCGGCCAGCCACGTCCGATCGGCGGGGGGCATGTCGTCCGTGGAACCGGCATCGCTCGAGAGGCTGAACACGAAGTCGTAGGCGGTGCGCACGTCCCACTCGATGGTCGGCCCGGAGCCCTGCGGGCGCAGGTCCCGGACGCGCGGGCTCGCCGAGCGGTCGTCGGTCGGGGCGCGGCGGGTGGCGGGTCGGGCAGCCATGAAGGTCGTTGTCTCCTAACGTGTGTTAGATGTATGTCTAACATCGACGTCCGGCCGTGTCAAGCCCAAGACCGCGGGCAAGATGCCATTCCCGGTCCATCACCGGAGGCGCTACGATCGTCGCCACTCGATCGAACCCTCCGGCGTCCGCGTCGCCGCCCAAACCGACATCCCAGGAGCCTGCGTGCCGACCCACGTTCCGACCATCACGTTCAGCGACGACCGACTCGCCAATGGTCTGCGGGTCATCGTCGCCGAGGACCACCTGGCCCCGGTGGTCGCGATCAACCTCTGGTATGACGTCGGGTCCAAGCACGAACAGCCTGGGCGCACGGGGTTCGCCCACCTCTTCGAGCACGTCATGTTCCAGGGCTCAAAGCACGTCGGGAAGGCCGAACACATCGCGATCGTGCAGGCCGCCGGCGGCACGATGAACGGCTCCACGTGGCTCGACCGCACGAACTACTTCGAGACACTGCCCGCGCACCAGCTGGAACTCGGCCTGTGGCTCGAGGCGGATCGGATGGCGACCCTGCCCGATGCCCTGAGCCAGGAGAACCTCGACAACCAACGCGAGGTGGTCAAGAACGAGAAGCGATCGTCGTACGACAACCGGCCGTACGGCTCGTGGCAGGAGAAGGTCCAGGCCCACCTGTTCCCGCCGGAGCACCCGTACCACCATTCGACGATCGGCTCCATGGCGGACCTCGACGCGGCTTCGCTCGATGACGTCATCTCGTTCTTTCGGACCTACTACGCGCCGAACAACGCGGTCCTCTCGATCGTCGGCGATGTCGAGACGGCCGCCGCGCTCGCGGCCGTAGAGCGCTACTTCGGGGCCGTACCGGCCAATCCGGCGATCCCGAAGCTCGGCGACCTGTCGCTGCCCCCGACCCTCGGCAGCGAGGTTCGCGAGACGGTCCGCGACCGCGTCCCGTTGCCGCGCGTGTACATCGCGTTCCGGGCGCCCGTCTTCGGGGATCCGAGGCTCGACGCGCTCGACATGGCCAGCCAGATCCTCGCGGGCGGGAAGGGGAGCCGCCTGGACCGTCGGCTCGTTCGCACCGAACGGATCGCCCAGGATGTGGCGCTGTTCAGCCTCGGGTTCATCGGCGGGGGATCGATCGTTGCCGGCTGGGCGACCGTCCGACCCGGGATCGATCCGGCCCGGGTGGAGGCGGCATTCAATGATGAACTCGCGCGTCTGACGACGGAACCGGTCACCGACGACGAGCTCGCGCGCGCCCGAGCGCTCGTGGAGGCCGATGAGCTGGGCTCCCTCCAGCGTGTCGAGGAACGGGCGGACCGCCTGTCGATGTACGCGACGCTGTTCGACGACCCAGGGATGATCAACGCGATGTTGCCGCGCTACCTGGCGGTGACGCCTGACGACATCCTCGCTGCCGCGACCGACGTCTTCCGGCCGGACAATCGGGTCGTCCTGACGTATCTCCCGGATGGCCCTGCGGCGGACGACCAGGCCCTGGAGGAACGCGAAGACGAGGAGGAAGCCGCGTGACGACGTCCGCTGAGCCGCTCCGCGACGGTCCGGTCATCGCGCAGCGGCCCGTCCCGGGCACCCCCCGCCCGTACGAGTTCCCGGCGGTCGCCGAGGACCGGCTGGCGTCGGGCCTGCGCATCCTTGTCGCGCACCTGCCCGGCCGGCCGCTGGTGTCGGCCTCGCTGGTGTTGCCCACTGGCGCCGCGGACGAGCCGCCGGACGAAGCGGGATCGACCGTGCTGGCCGCGAGAGCCCTCTCGGAGGGCACCGCACGCTACGACGCGATCCAATTGATCGAGGCGACGGAACGCCTGGGCGCGTCCCTGCACGCCGAGGCTGGGTGGGATGCGATGACCGTCGGGTTGGACGTGCCGGCCGACCGGCTGCCACAGGCCATGGAACTCATGGCCGAGGTCCTGCTTCACCCGACGTTCCCGATCGCGGAGGTGGACCGCCTGCGCGACGAGCGTCTGAACGACCTGCTCCAGGCCAAGGCGGATCCCCGCCGCCGCGTGGAGGAGGTGTTGATCAACACGATCTACGCGACGGCTTCGCCTTACCACCGGCCGTCCGGTGGTACGACCGAGACCGTGGAACGGCTCGACCAGGAGCGGTTGCGGCGCGCCTGGATCCGTGGCCTGGATCCGGCCCGAGCGACCCTCATCGTCGGCGGGGACCTGGCGGGACACGACATCCCGGCGATCGCCGATACCCTCTTCGGGGCGTGGGCCGCGACCGCCGACGTTCGACCGACAGCGCCGATCGTGGATACGGCCTCGCCGTCCGGTCGCCTCGTCCGGGTGATCCACCGACCGGGCTCCGTCCAGACGGAGATCCGCATCGGCCATCGCGGACTGCCACGCCGGATCCCCGACTTCCACGCGGTCTCGGTCATGAGCGCCATCCTCGGCGGCCTCTTCAACTCCCGCCTGAACATGAAGCTGCGCGAGGAGAAGGGCTACACCTACGGGGCCAGTGCCGGGTTCGAGATGCGACGCGGAGCTGGGCCGTTCGCGGCCCGGGCCGGCGTCAACACGGAGGTCACGATCCCGGCGATCCTCGACACGCTGGCGGAACTGACCCGGATGCGCGACACGAGGGTCCTGGACGCCGAGCTGGCGGCCGCGCGCGACTTCCTCATCGGGGTGTTCCCGTTGCGGTTCGAGACCGCGTCGGCGGTCGTCGGTGCGCTGTCCGGCCTCGTCGTCCACGGCTTGTCGGTCGACGAGCTGATCGGGTACCGATCGCGCATCGAGGCCGTCGACCCGGATGCGATCAGCGCCGCGGCCCGGGCCCACCTGGACCTGGAGCGGGCGGCCATCGTCCTGGTCGGCGACGTCGATGCGTTCGGGCCGGCGCTCGAGGCGGAGGGCCTCGGCCGGATCGTCATCGAACCGGACGACGTGTCGGGTGTGCCCGGCGGCACGTATGGCACGGCCGCGGCATTCAGCAACGATGAGGAACCCAGCACCGAAGACCCCGGCCCGCTCGACGAAGGACCGGCGACCGGCCCGACGGCCGGTGCGGAGGAGCCCTCGCTGCCGGGGCCGGGCGACGACCCGGTGACCGCGGACACGGGAACCACGGCCCGGGACTGAAACCCTTCGCCTCAGGGTCTGTCTCAGATGATGGGTCGGCCCGCGGCACGGCATCATGGGGGCGGGCCGACCGACTGCGTCCGAAGCCGAGCCCAGGATCCCGGAGGCTGTCCATGGGCGAGTCCAGGCCCGAGCTGGCAGACAGGTCCGGGGAGCACGCCGGTGATCGAGCGACGGCCGAGGTCGTCCTGGCCGGGGATGGCGAGGCGTTCCGCCGGCTCGTCGAGCGCGAGTCGGCGCCGGTGGTCCGTGCATGCCACCGGATCCTCGGCGACCTGGATGAAGCAGAAGACGCGGCCCAGGAGGCCTTCGTGACTGCCTATCGCTCGCTGGCGAGCTGGCGCGGGGACGGATCGTTCGGTGCATGGCTGACGCGCATCGCTGTCCGCATCGCGCTCCGCCGGGCCGGGCGTCGGAAGACGATCGCGTGGCGCGATCCCTTCGGGCGGCGCGGGGAGATCGTCGACCCGATCGACGCCGCGATCGATCAGGCACCGCTGGACGCGACGGCCCTCATGGACCCGTCTTCGCTGGCGGTCCGTGCCGAGCGGGCGACGGATGTCCGGACCGCGGCGACCTCGCTCCCGGAACCCGACCGGGAAGTCGTGGCGCTGCGGTTCTTCGGAGAGATGAGCCTCGACGAGATCGCTCGCCAGACGGGCCGACCGATCCCCACCATCAAGACGCAGCTGCATCGCGGCCTCGTGCGCCTCCGCGCAGCTCTCGGCAAGGAGCGCGGCCCGTGAGCGGACCGGGTCGGCGGTTCGATCCCGCCGAGATCGATTCGGACGCGGGCAGTGGCCCGTCCGAGGCCGAGTTCGCCCAGGCGATGGTCGCGGCGCGCGAACTCGAGTTGCTCATGGCGCGAGACACCGCTGGCCCCACCGTCGGCTTCGAGGATCGTGTCATGGCCACGATCGCCACCGAACCGGCTCCACGCTTGCTCGTCAGACCGGGACGGACCGTGCGCGGCGGGCTCCCGGTCGCGTTCCTCGTCTCGGTCCGGGACGCCTGGCGCGTGGCGACCGTGGGCGGACGGCCGCTGGCCATCCGCGCCCAGGCCATGGCCTTCGTGCTGCTCGTCATCCTGGCGGCTGGATCCCTTTCGGCCGTGCTCGTCGTGGGTGCCGCGAGCGTGCTGGCCCCCGAGCCGAGCCCGACGTCGACACCCGGTGCCTCGTCAACCGCGGAGCCGAGCTAGACCGGCGAGGCATGACAGACCGACCAGCCAGGCGAGACGCCAGAAGGCCACCGACGATGGCCGGGGGTCGGGCGCGACTGACGGGACGTTCGCCTCGTCACGAGGCGCTAGGCTGACGACGTGATCGTCGTCGTCGGCAACCCGATCGTCATGGCGTCGCCGGCGGGCATCGTCGCCGGTGGCCCGGCGGCCTTCGTCGCCCTGTCGGCAGCCGCTGCAGGTTCGACGGTCCAGCTGGTGGCCCGCGTCGTGGACGACGCGGACGGCGACGCGATGCTGCAGCACCTGACCGACGGCGGCGTCGCCCACGTCGCCACGCTTCGGCAACCCGCCACGCCCGACGGCCCCGTCCTAGAGGCCGCGGACCTCGAGCTGGCGCTCCGCTACCTGACCGATGTTGGCGTCCTGGTTCTCACGGAGCACGACACGGCGCTCGCCGAGGTCGCGATCGCCGCGGCCGCCTGGAACCACGCCGCACTCGTCGTCCTCCTCTCACATGGCGCTCCGGTTCCTGACGATCTCCCGTCGGATTCGACAGTCCTGGCGTCGCCGGACGCCGATCCCGAAGGTGCCTTCGGCTCGCTGGTCGGGGCATATGCGGCCGCCCTCGACCGAGGCGTCGATGCGGCGACCGCGTTCCGATCGACGATCACCGAAGCCAACGCCTGGTCGCCGGTCCTGGACTGACGACTACCCCACGACCGGCAGCAGCGGCTCGATGAGCTCGGGGCCGTCTCGCCGGACGTCGTTCACGTCGCGAACGACCGGATAGATCGTCAGCTCGACCTCGTCGTTCGGGAGGAGCAGCGCCAGCAACTCGCCCTCGTCTTCGGGGGTCGGCCCGAGCCAGCGGTCCCAGGCGGCCTCCGAAACGACGACCGGCATCCGATCGTGGAGGTCGCGCAGCGCGTCGTTCGGCGTGGTGGTCACGATCGTGAACGTCCGCCGGACGGTCTCGGTCGAGGGATCCCGCCAGCCCGCCCACAGGCCGGCCAGGGCGAGCGGGCGGTGGTCCTTGCGCACCACCCGGTACGGCTGGCGGATCGTGCCCTCCCGTTTCCATTCGTAGAAGGAGTCGACCGGGACCAGGCAGCGTCGGCGTCGGAACGCCTCGCGGAAGGCCGGGCTGCTGGTCAGCGTCTCCGCACGAGCGTTGAACATCCGGGACGCGACCTTCGCCTCCGTCGCCCAGTGCGGGATGAGGCCCCAGCGATACGCCGTGACGGCACGACGGTCCTCGCGCTGGACCACGACCACGGCCTCGTCGGTGGGGGCGACGTTGTAGTGCCCGCCCGGATCGTCGACGAGCGGCTCGGCGCCGAAGATCTCGGCCAGCTCGGACGCCGGCCGCTCCTGGGTGAACCGCCCGCACATGGTCGGGAGTCTAGCGCCGGACAAGGAGCGACCCCCTCGTCGGCCGGCGAGGGGGTCGTCAGGGTAGAGGCGAATTCGGGCTAGGGCAGGACCAGGTGGACGGGGTTGCCCCGGATCTGGACCTGCCAGGTCGTGATGTCGGTCGCGGTCGAACCGCTGCCGGTCATGTTGTAGCGGATCTTCCACCAGCCGGTCTGGTGTGCCGCGTACGTCGTCGGGATCGGGATCTGGATCGTGATCCAGCAGCCGTTGAACCGGCTGCTCCCGCTCTGGTAGGTGACGACGTTGCTGACATTGGTCCCCGCGGACGAGTTGCAGTTGGTCACGCCGCTGTTCGTCGTGCCCTGCGATGCGGTGTAGTTGAAGTTCGTCGCACTCCATCCGCCCGACGTCGGGATCAGGATCTGGATGTTGGCGTCCTGGTTCGTGTCGCCGGCGTCGAAGAGCCGGATCTCCATGGTCTTGCCCGCATGGGCCGCTTCGATCTGGGCCAGATAGAACTCCGACGACGTTCCGCTCGGGAGCGGCGTGTACATCTCCATGGCGCCGATGCCGTAGATCTTCGGCGCGGTCCCGCCGGTGACCCTGGTGAAGAGCGCCCAACCATTTCGTGCGTTGGTCGCCAGCTGGTCGGTCGGGTCGCTCGTGTCGAGCGTGCTGGTGTGGAGGCGGTAGACGTGGCCTGCCGCGCCACCGGCCAGGGTCGAGGTGCCAAGCTGGTACCAGCCGAGGTGGTAGGCGTCGCACCCGGCGATCCCCGAACCGCCCGAGCCATTGAGGGTCGGGTCCGAGCCGTCCTGCTGCTGGAACGTGGTCCCCGATGAGAACCCCGACACGAGGGTGTCGTCCTGCAGGTCGTACGGCGTGCCCTGCGTGTCGTACAGCTCGTAGTAGGAGCTGACCGGGACCTTGGCGCCGACCCACGTATCGCCGACACCGGTCTGGAGGGCCCCGGCACAGAAGCCCGGGTCGTAGATCCACACGCTGCCGCCGGTCGACCCCGCGGCCATCTCGACCGCGTAGTTGTAGTAGTTCACCTGGTCGTAGTTGGGGTTGTTCGTCGTCGTCGACGCCGTGTCGTACCTGGGGAGGTACGCGTCGCCGCTGATCGTCTCCGCACCCTGGGTCAGCATCATGCCCCAGAAGCCTCGAGGCGTCAGGACCTGTCCCTGCGGCCCGGCCACGTTCGGTGTCCGGGGTGAACACCGACGGATTCGCGACCTCGTAGTCATACGTGACGCGCACCTGCAGGTGGTCGATCCGGACGACGGCGGCCGCGGCACAGGCGGCGGCCGAGGTCTTGATCGTCCGCGCCCGGACCCAGAAGTTGGCGTTGCTCAGGTTGGTCGTGGTCCAGGCCCGGTTCCAAAGGTCGGTCGGCCCGCCAAGGAGCACGGCGGTGTCGGTCGTCGTGAGGTTCGGCGTGAGCTTGACGCCGGTACCCGCCCCGGTCGTCCAGTTCGTGGTGTTGTTCCACGAGAGCTCGAACTGGATCTGACAGGAGTTGCCGGTACCGGTCTTGCTGACCTCAGCGCTGATCTGGATGCCCCGGATGGCCGTGACGCTGCTGTTCAACGTGATGTTGAAGCCGCCGAGCGTCTGGTACTGGTTCGCCGTGATCGACGTCGCCCAGGCGTTGTTACTCGTCGCGGTGTTGGTCGGGGTCGTCCACGTCCCGCTCGGGGCGGTGGCGGCCGTCCGATAGCTCGTGGTCGTATTCGGGAATTGCGTGGGCGGCGGGTAGGTCGTGACGCCCCCGGCCTGCGCGCACGCGGTTCCCGCGCCCGTCGTCGTGGCGCAGTGGCGGGCGAGGCCGTACACGCCGTAGTAGTTCTCCGGGCTGCCCATCGGGACCGGCAGCACGTACTCGGCCTTGGAGCTCCGCGACGTGTGGAACGAGCTCACGCCCAGAACCCGCGCGAAGAACGTGTTGACGTCGCCACTGACCGTGACCCGAAGGCGCCGAGTGTTCAACGTGTCCTGGACCGGCGTGACCAGCACCCCGTCGACGCCGTTCTCGTAGCCGTTCTTCTTCGCCTCGGCTCGAGCGAGGGTCGTCGCACCGGCCATGTCGGCCGGCAGCCGGATCACGCCGGCGAGGGCCGCGGCGTCCGCGGCGCGCTGCATACGCAGACTGTTCGCCCAGAACCAGGAAACGTCGATGACGATGGCGCACAGCCCGACGAACGCGATGACCGACATCGCGAAGATCACGACGATCTGGCCGCGGGAACGAGGTTGTCGGCGAGAGGAAGCATGCATGGTCAGTTACCTGGATTGAGGGCCATGATGGTTCGGTCGCTGATGGGGATCGTCGTCGGGCCTGTGCCGCTCCCGAAGAAGCCCATGACCGCAGACAGCGGAGTGACCAGCTCGTAGCTGTACTTGAGGCTCACGCCGATCGAGTCTGGTGCGGAGCCGTTGTCGCGCAAGCAGGCCGCCCAGCCGGTAGCCCCCTGCGGGATGAAGTCGAGGTTCCGGCCGTCCACGGACGGTCCGGCACCGGCGCTGTAGACCCACTTGTTCGAGGAGCTGCCGGTGATGTCGCCGTTGACGTTCGCGTCGTAGATCCGGATCTCCGTGACCCGGCTGGGAACGACCGCTGAACCCGGGGACGTGATGACACGCTGGACGGCGGCGATGATCTGCTGGTCGACGGTGGCGGCATTGGGCGACTGCCCGGCGCCGCAGCCCAGCGCGCCGCCGCCATTGCCAAGCGCGGACCCGACACGGGCACCTTCGCGAGTGGAGTACTCGAGGGTCAGGTGGTGGTCGAAGAGGAAGCCGAACTCGAGCATGCCGAGCAGCAGCAGCATGACCACCGTGATGATCATCGAGAATTCGACCAGGCTTTGGCCGTCCTCCCGCTCGCCGATCCGCCTGGATCGCCCGAGGACTCGCCGGTGCGGCATCACAGGATCGGCTCCATCCGCATGACATTGGATCGGTCGAACGTGATCCCGCTGCCGGTCCCGACGAAGGTCTCAAGCGGCGTCACATACGGGTGGTCGTAGAAGATCCGCACGCCGATGTGGTCGATCGTCGTGTGCGGTTCCGCCGCAGCCGGCCAGGATGTTGCAGCGGGCGATCTCCGGGTAGCCGTTGCCGGTGCGCGTGTATGGGACCGAGATCGAGGTGCCGTCGGGGAGGGTGCATGGCGTCGCGGTCCCACGGGTCCAGGTCGTCTTCTCGACCGGGGTGTAGTCGTCGCCGTTGGACTTGGCCCGGTAGACCTCGAGCTTGACGATGTTCGCGTGGTTTGCTGGCGCGGCGACATCCTGCTCGACGCCGCTCAGGATCACGCAGTCGGCACCCGACGACGTCCCGGCCTCGGCCGCGGCCAGGGCCGCGTTGCGCGAGGCGAAGTTGACACCAAGGATCGCGTTGAACGCAAAAGCGAACTCGATGACGCCCAGGAACAGCGTGAAGAACAAGGGAAAGACGAGGGCGAACTCGACCAGGGTCTGTCCGGTCGAGCGGTCCTGGCGACCCTTGCCGCGCCGGATGATCGTCACGCTCGGTTCACGTGCGCTGTCGCCGATGCCGTGTCGACGGACGTCGTCGTGGTCTCGGTCGGGGCGCCCTGGCAGGCAGCGACCGCCAGGATCGCCGAAACGGCGATGAGGAGGACGCGGATGCGGGACATCGGGGTGTGGGGATTCGCCACGAAAGATCCACCGGCGAGGGGTTGAGTTCAACCTCACGATCGTAGGTGGAGCCGCGCTTGATCCAAGAGGCCCGGTCGTTCGGACGCTCGCTGCCGATAGTCCCAATGGAGGGCAGGCATCCGTAAGGTTGGCTGCAAGGTCGTGCACGAACTGGCCCTCGGCGGCCCGCTGACCCCTCCAGAGGTGTTGACATCGCGCCACGGGCCGTGGTCGGACCGGCTCATGTAGAGTCGCGGACGATGGACCAGCCCGGACCCCCGGACGCCGCTCGCGAGGTGCCCCCGGGTCGCCTGACCCGTGAGGCCGCCCAGGGCTTGTTGGCGCGCGGAGACGAGCTGCTGTCGGCCGGCGACTTCGGCGATGCGGCGGCCCACTACCAGCGGGTCGTCGGCTTCGACGATCCAGCGGTCACGGCCGCCGCACTCCTTGGTCTCGGCGAGGCCCGCTACCGTCTCGACGACGAGCCCGGTGCTGTCGCCACGTGGGATGCCGTCGTGCAGCTCGGCGAGACGTCATCGACCTACCCGGCGTGGCGGAACCTGGCCGCGGCGCGCGTGCGCGAGGGCGACCTCCGCGCGGCCCAGCGAGCCTATCGCGAGGCCGACCGACGAGCACCGCCGGCCGACAAGGCCGAGATCGCGTCCCGTCTGGGATGGCTCGCCAAGGAGGCCGGCGACAGCGGCTCGGCGAGACGCTACTTCGCCAGGGCCCGTGGCGACGGCCCGCTCATCCCGGTCTCGACCATCATCCTGGCCGCCACGGTCGTCGTTTCGCTCGTGGTCCTGTTCACCGCGGAGGGACCGGATCTCCTCCAGGTGCTCTGGCTCGACAAGGTGGCCGTCGCGGACGGGGAGTACTGGCGTCTCTGGACGGTCACCCTCGTCCACGCCGATCTCCTGCACCTCTTCTTCAACATGTACGCGCTGTACTTGGCCGGGCCCATCGTCGAGCGCTGGTATGGCTCCCTGTGGTTCGTGGTCCTGTATCTCGCCTGCGCCGCTGCTGGCTCGGTGGCGAGCTTCGTGTTCGGCGGCGACGTTCCGGCCGTGGGGGCGTCCGGCGCGATCTTCGGCCTGTTCGGGGTCCTGCTGGCTGCGAACCGCGTCCATCATCCGGTCGACCGGGCGAACCGCGGGCTGGTCAGCCAGCTGGGGTTCCTGGTCCTCCTGAACCTCGTCTTCGGGTTCGCGTCCGGCGGACAGATCGACAACGCCGCCCACCTCGGCGGCCTGTTCGCCGGGTTGTGGCTGGGGGCCGCCATCCGGCCGACCGGTGTCCCGACCATGTCCTCCATGTGGCGACGGAGCGCGGCGGCGTCAGCGCCCGGCCGGGTCGCCGCGGCCGGATACGCGGAAGCCCGTGACTCCCCGCGGTTCGTGCCGGCCATCGCGGTGGGTGCCGTGGTCGTCGTCGTCGTGGCCGGCATCTTCGTCGGGACGGCGGCCCGGGCGGATGGCGTGGCCGCCGCTGGGCCCGGCGTGGCTGGCGTCCTGGACCGACCAGCGCGCACGATCCAGCTCGACTAGGACCGTGTTCGCGACGCTCCTCGGACCGCTGCCGCGGCCGCCCCTCGCCGACGACGCGACGCCCGAGGCCATCCTCGATGCCGTCGTCGCCGCGCAGGTCGACGCCAGGTTGGAACCGGTCACGGATGGTGGATGGCCGCCGGTTCCCGGCGACCCGGTCGCTTCGTGGCGGGCAACGGCGACCCGCACGGACCGTGCCGCCAAGGCCGTCCTGCTTGGCCCGTACTCTCTGGGTGCCGCGTCAGACGTCTCCGTGGAGCCGCTCCGCGACGTGATCCGCGAGCTCATCGAGGCCGGCTGCCCGATGATCGAGGTCGCCGAGCCGGCCGCCGTCGCCATCGGCACCGACGAGAGTGAGCGAGCCCGCTTCCGCGACCTCCACGATCGCCTGCTCGAGGGTTTCGCGGACGCCGGTGTGGGTCCGTCATCCGAACCCCGAACGCACCTCGCCCTGGCCATCACGGGCGGTTCGGCGGACACGGCCGGCGCGACGACCATCCTCGGACCGGCGTACGCCAGCCTCGCGGTCGACCTGATCGACGGGCCGGACAACTGGCGCCTGGTGACCGCGACGCCCGGCGATCGCGGCATCGTGTGCGGGGCGTTGTCGGCGACAGAGGGCTCGGATGACGGCCCGGAGGTGTTGCTCTGGGCGGCCGCCCAGGCCGCGGCGAGCGGTGGACGTGGACTCGCCCGGGTGGGACTCGCGACCGCGTCGTCGCTGGCGGCGCTCTCCTGGCCGGTCGCGATGACGAAGCTGGCGCGCCTGGGCGAGGCCGTTCGCCTCGCTGGGCTGCCGCGGGATGAGCGACTCGCCGCGATCGACCCGAGGGCCGTCGACAGTCGCAGTGCGGGCCTTGGCCGCTATGAGCCGGCGAGCTTCCGGCGACCGAGGCGGCGAGCCGGCGGCTGACGGCGATTTCGACGTCGCCGTGGGCCCCGTCGACCCAGGGACACGCCCTTCCCGCAACGCTCTTGATTCCCGCTCGCCACGGTGCCACCATCGTCGGACCTCGTTCGATGAGAAGGCCGTCGGATCGAGGACCACGATCGCTCCAGGTGAGCGCGGCCGTTGGCGTGGCCGCGCATCGATGTGCCGGAGGAGGTTGAGCCCGTGGGCGAACACATCCAGCTGACGGTCAACGGGACGGCTCGGGAGCTCGACGTCGAACCGAGACGACTCCTCGTCCAGGCACTTCGGGAGGATCTGGACCTCACCGGGACCCATGTCGGGTGCGACACCAGCCAATGCGGCGCCTGCACGGTCCACGTCGACGGCCACGCGGTGAAGTCGTGCACGATGCTCGCGGTCCAGGCCGATGGCGCCACGGTCCTGACGATCGAGGGCCTCGCGCCGGCCGAGGGCCTGCATCCCCTCCAGAACGCCTTCTGGGAGCAACACGGACTGCAGTGCGGGTTCTGCACGCCGGGCATGATCATGACTGCGGTCGATCTCCTGGCCCGGAACGCGGACCCGACGGACGACGAGATCCGCCACGCCATCGAGGGCAATATCTGTCGCTGCACCGGCTACCACAACATCGTGGCGGCCATTCGGGCGGCCGCGGCCACCATGCGCGACGGGGCCACCGCCCCGGTCAACGCGTAGTCAGGGGAGACGACCATGACCGACGTGCTCGATGCCCCCACCACCGCTCTCGGCCAGCGGATCAAGCGGGTCGAGGATCCGCGCTTCATCACCGGCGCCGGCAACTACCTCGACGACATCAAGCTCGCCTCGATGGCGCACATGGCGATCCTGCGAAGCCCGTACGCGCATGCCAACATCCGCTCGATCGACACCTCGGGGGCCAAGGCCATGCCGGGCGTCATCGCGGTCATCGTCGGCGCGGATATCCCGTACAACCCATTGCCGATGGCCTGGCCGGCCGGTGGCAGCGCGGGCATCCAGAACAACGTCAACACGCCGCGCATCCTCGCCACCGACAGCGTCAAGTGGACCGGCGAGGGCGTCGCCGCGGTCGTCGCCGAAACCCCTGAACAGGCCGTCGATGCGCTCGATGCGATCAACGTCGACTGGGAACGGCTGCCGACCGTGGTCGACGCGGAGAAGGCCACCCAGCCGGGGGCGCCGCAGCTCCACGAGAACGCCCCCAACAACGTCGTGTTCGAATGGACGGTCGGCGACAAGGCCGGCACCGACGCGGCCATCGATGGCGCCGAGGTCGTCGTCCGCCAGCGGATCGTCAATCAGCGGCTCATCCCGAACTCGATCGAGACCCGCGGCGACATCGGCTGGTACAACCCCGGCACCGACGAGTACACCGTCTGGATGTCGAGCCAGACGCCCCACATCCAGCGCCTGTTGCTGGCCGCGTTCGTGACCGGCATCCCGGAGCACAAGATCCGTTGCATCAGTCCGGACGTCGGCGGAGCCTTTGGTTCCAAGATCTTCTGCTATGCCGACATGGCCCTGACGATGTTCGCCAGCAAGCTCATCGGCGGCCTGCCGGTCAAGTGGGTCGAGGGCCGGCGCGAGAACTATCAGAGCACGATCCACGGCCGCGATCACATCACGTACCTCGAGATCGCCGGCAAGCGCGACGGCGACGTCACCGGCCTCCGGGTCAAGACCTTCGCCAACCTTGGGGGCCGGCTCTCGACCATCGGCCCAGGCATCCCCACGACCCTGTACGGCCGGGTGCTCTCGGGCTGCTACAAGATCCCGAACGTCTTCTGCGAAGTCACCGGCGTGTACACGAACACGACGTTCGTGGACGCCTACCGCGGCGCCGGTCGGCCCGAGGCGACCTACGTCGTCGAGCGGGCGATGGACCTGTTCGCGGCCGAGATCGGGATGGACCGCGCTGAGATCCGTCGCCGCAACTTCATCGCGCCCGACCAGTTCCCGTACGAGAACCCGTCGGGGCTGGGGACCGCGTCGGGCGGCGCCAAGATCTACATCGATTCGGGCAACTACGAACCGGCCCTCGACAAGGGGCTGGACATGGCCGGCTACGCGAATCTCGCCGCGACCAAGGCCGAGGCCAAGGCCCGCGGCAAGCTACTCGGTCTTGGTCTCTCGACCTACATCGAGGTGTGCGGTGTCGCGCCGTCCAAGTGGATCGGGGCCGTCGGCGAGGGCTGGGGCGCGGCCATGTGGGAATCGGCCAACATCCGTGTCCACCTGACCGGCAAGGTCGTCGTCACGATGGGCACCCAGCCGCAGGGGCAGGGCCACGAGACGACCTATGCCCAGATCATCAGCCACGAGCTGGGCGTGCCCATGGAGGACATCGTCGTCCAGCACTCGGACACGCAGGGCACGCCCTTCGGATACGGCACGTACGGCAGCCGGACGTCATCGGTCGGGAGCACGGCGGCCATCAAGGCGGCGGCGAAGATCCGCGACAAGGCCCGGCGCTACGCCGCCCACATGCTCGAGGCGTCGCCCGAGGACATCGAGATCGACGGCGCAAACTACAGCGTCAAGGGCAGCCCCGACAAGGTCAAGACGTTCCAGGAGATCGCGTTCGCGCTCGATCTCGCCTTCGATGCCCCCGAGGGCATGGAGCCGTACCTCGACGAGACCGCCTATCACGACACGCCGAACTGCACCTGGCCGTTCGGGACCCACATCGCGATCGTCGAGATCGACGAAGAGACGGGCCACGTCGAGCTGGTCCGCTACATCGCCGTCGACGACGTCGGCAAGAAGATCAACCCGATGATCGTCGATGGGCAGCTCCACGGCGGCATCGCGCAGGGTGTCGGCCAGGCGCTCTGGGAGGGCGCCATCTACAGCGACGATGGCCAGCTGCTGACCGGCTCGATGCTCGACTACGCGCTGCCGAAGGCCTCTGGTTTCCCGAACTTCGAGCTCGCCGAGACGGTCACGCCGTCGCCGGTCAACCCGATCGGCGTGAAGGGCGTCGGCGAGGCCGGGGCGATCGCCAGCACGGCGGCCGTCGCGAACGCGGTCGTCGACGCGCTCAGCCCGCTCGGGGTCCGCCACCTCGACATGCCGTACACCGACCAGACCGTGTGGCGAGCCATCCAGTCCGCGAAGGGAGGCCAGGCATGATCCCGGCGGCGTTCTCCTACCAGCGCCCGGCGACGCTCGACGCGGCACTCGAGGCGCTCGCGGCCTCGGACGGCTCGGCCAAGGTGCTGGCCGGCGGGATGAGCCTGCTGCCGCTGATGAAGCTGCGGCTGGCGAGTGCCGACACGCTCATCGACATCGGACGACTGGGCGAGCTGAAGGGCGCCCGTCCCACCGCCGACGGTGGCTTCGAGATCGGGGCGCTCACGACCTACGCCGAGACCCTCGCGGCCACGAGGCTCGACTTCGCCCGCGACTGCATCCTGGGCATCGGCGATGTCCAGGTTCGCAACCGCGGCACGGTCGGGGGTGCGATCGCCCATGCCGACCCGGCCTCGGACCTGCCGGCATTGGGTCTCGCGCTCGACTACTCGGTCGTGCTGCGCTCGAAGCGCGGCGAGCGCGAGGTGCCGCTGGATGGCTTCTTCCAGGGGGCGTTCGCGACCGGCCTCGAATCCGACGAGATCCTGGTGTCGCTCAAGCGCGGGCCGCTGCCGGCCGGGGCGAAGGGCGCCTACAAGAAGATGGAGCACCCGGCGTCCGGGTACTCGATCGTCGGCGTCTGTGCCGTGGTCGCATCGAGCGGCGGGAGCATCTCTCACGCCCGGGTCGCGTTGACCGGGGTCGGCGACGTTGCGTACCGGGCGAAGGCCGTCGAGGCGGCTCTCGTCGGATCAGACGGCTCTCCGGCGTCCGTCGCTGCGGCCGCCGCGCACGCGACCGACGGGGTGACCGTCAATGGCGACATCCACGCGGACCGCGAATACCGGACGCAGATGGCCGCCGTCTATACCCGCCGCGCGATCGAGGCAGCCCTCGGCCGCTCCACCTGACCGACCCGGCGGCACGGCGTGCGGGTCGAACGGGTCGTTCCTGGTCGATCCGCGCCCGCGCGCCTCAAGGGCGCGATCCTGGCTCGTGACCTCACGGTCGCCGGCAAGCGCTGGGACAAGGGCCGTCGGCTGAGTTCCGACGACCTGCTCGCGCTCGCCACGGCCGAGCCCGGCCCGCCGGTCTCGGTCCTGATCACCGACGTGGGCGAGCTCCACGAGGACGAGGCGGCCATCCGCCTCGCGCGTGCCGTGGCCGGTGCCGGGCTCGACGTGCGCGGCCCGAACCAGAGCCGGATCGACCTGGTCGCCGCGGCTCCCGGCGTCGTCAACGTTCGGATCGCCGAACTCGAGCGGTTGAACCGGCTCGACCCGCTCGAGGTCTTCACGGTCTTCGATGGCCAGATCGTGGAGCGTGGCGACCTCGTGGCCAGCATCAAGGTGGCGCCACATGTCGTCGAGGCGTCGATCGTCGACGAGGGCGTGCGGCTGACCGACTTCGGGTCGCACCCGATCGTCTGGGTGGCGCCGTTCGTCGCGTCGCGCGTCGGCGTCATCGTCAAGGAGTCCGTGCGCGCGACCGCGCGCGATCGATTCGAGGCCAGCGTGCATGCCAAGGTCGAGGGCCTCGGCTCGTCCATCGTCGCGATCGACTACGTCGAGGACGATGTCGAAGCGGTGGAGGACGCCCTGGCCCGGTTCACGAACGGCCCAGAGCCGGTCGATCTCGTCCTGACGGCCGGGGCGGCGAGCACGGACCCGCAGGACGCCGTCTTCACCGCGATCGCCGCGCTCGGCGGGCGGGTGGTTCGCCGGGGCGTGCCCGCGCACCCCGGATCGATGCTCTGGCTCGCGCGGGTCGGGAGTACCGCCATCCTTGGCCTGCCCACGTGCGGGGCGTACTCGAAGGCGACCGCCGCGGACCTCTTGCTGCCGCGGCTGTTGAGTGGCGAGCCCGCTTCGGAGCGGACGGTGGCCAAGCTCGGCCACGGCGGAATCCTGACCCGGACCCAGCGCTTCCGGTTCCCGCCGTACGCACGCGAGCTCGACGCCCCGGACGGCTGATCCACGACCCCGATCTCAGACCGCCTGCGCGTGGATCTCCTCGTAGGCGCGGCTGACGATCTCGGCCGCCTCGATCGTCTGGCGATCGCTCATCGGGTTGCCGGCCCTGGAGCGCCACCGCTCGATGCCGGCCACGGCCGCGGCCTGGAGCTCGGTCGGCGGCGCGTCGGCCGCCAGCCCCGCACGCTCCGCGGCCGACCCGGAGCCGCACAGTCGATCGATCTCCACCCGCTCGTCGGGTCCGAGGGGCACCTGGCCGGACAGCACCAGATGCAGCAGTCGCAGCAGCGCCAGGGCCTGCGACGACGCCTCCAGACGATCGACCGCCTGGACCAGGTCGGCCGCGTCCGCGACGTCGCGCCGGTCCAGTTCCAGGCCGATCACTCGCAACGCGGCCAGCGCGGAACGGGCCTTGAGCGCCTGGGCGCGGGCCGTGTACTGCTCGGCGAGGACTCGCTGGAGTTCACGGATCCCGGAATGCTCGAGCAAGGCCCCTGACAGCTCGGTCGCGGTCCGGACGTCGCCGTCCGCGATGAGTCGGATCGCCAGTCGCAGGCCGTACAGCCCCAGCCGGTCCAGCAGCTCTTCCCGGATCTCCTCGCCGAGCGGGTTCAGCTCGGGATCACGGAACCGATCGACCGAGCGGAGGAGGTCCGTGCGACGCGACTCGTCCAGTTGGGCGACCTCGCGCAGCCAGTCGAACTGTTCCTGGCGCAGCGTCGCGCCCGTCTCGGCGATGAGACCCGCCACGGGCACCACGCCCGACGCGAGTTCGCGGACCTGCGGGTGCGATGCGTATCGCGCGGCGATCGAGCGGGCCGAGTCGAGGGCGTCCGGCCGCGCCGCCCCGATCTCGTCGGCGCGCGACAGGACCACGATCGCGTTGACCGGTGAGGCCTGGGCGATCGAGCGATCCATGAACGCCTCGAGGAACTGCGAGTCGGACCGATGCAGGTGGCGCATGAGGTAGAGCACGGCATCGGCCTCCCCGGGACCCTCCGACCCGCGGTCGAGCAGGGCGTGGGTCGTCCGTTCGGACGTGCGTTCGTTCGCGGACGCGAGCCCCGGCGTGTCGATCAGGGTCAGGTCGGTCAGCTTCCGCGACGGCCAGCCGACGTCGATCCTCTCGATGGACTCGAGCGGCCGCCCGTCGAGATCGATGTGGAGCTCGCCGTCCTCGCGACGGAACGGCAGGTCTTCCGAGCCGGATGGCCGAAGCTCGGCCGTGACCCGATAGCCGAGCGCGTGGCGGTACCACGTCACGATCCGCGTGCACTCGCCGGCGTCGGTCGCCGCCAGTCGCTCGCCGACGAGCGCATTGAGGAGCGTCGACTTGCCGGCCTTGACGCGACCCGCGATCGCCACGCGCAGCGGCTCGTCCAGGCGCCGCATGGTCACCTCGACGGCCGATTCCTGATCCGTGCCCCGGGCGACCCGACGTGCCGCATCCGCGATACGACGGACCTCGACGGCGAGATCCGCAGAGCCCTCTGCCATCCGGGTCGCCGACGCCTAGTCGGGCAGGTCCCAGCAGTTGCCGGTGCCCTGGACGACCGAGTGATCGTGCAGGGCCACGAGCGCGCACATCTGGGTCGCGGCGGCCGGCCGATCGGCGACCTTGTACTCCAGGAACGGGGACGACCCGTCGTACAGGATCCAGTTCGTGGACTTGGCCGGGGTGCCGGCCTCCGTCGGCGGGATGGTGTCGAAGAAGAAGTGGATGTGGCGAGTCCCGGGGATGTCCGGCGTGAAGTGGAAGGCCTGGAAGGCGACGGCGTAGGCGTTCCCGTCGTAGGTGATGCCGGTGATCCGGACCTGGCGGCCCTCGGGCGTCGGCGTGGGGGTCGGCACGGGCGTGGGGGTCGGCGTTGGTGTCGGGTGTCGAGTGTGGGGTCGGATCGGGGTCGGCGTGGCAGTCGGCGACGGGCTGGCCATACGGCGACCGATGAAGCGGCGGATGGCGACGCCGACGCCCCACCCCCGCCCAGGAGGGCCGATGCCCCGACCGCCAGGACGGCGATGAGCGCGACGGCGCCGATCCCCGCGGCGATGGGCACGAGGCCACGTCGGCCACGACCTCCTCCGTCGGCTGCGGCCGCGGGTGGTCCGGCGTTCGGCGGTGTTGGAGGTACCGCTGCGGTCGGAACCACGGCGGTCGGCGTCTCGTCGGCCGGCACAGGCGAGGGCGTGCCGGTGGGCGGTGGTGGAGCGGCTCCGGCACCGGCCGCGGCCCCGGCTGCGGCGGTCGCCAGCGCGGCCGCGGCGAGTCCAGCATGCGCCTCGTCGGCAGCTTGACGCCCCTGGTCCGCGATGTACGCGGCGCCGAGCGCCATCGTGTGCTTCGGGTGCGCATCCACCGCGACCGGCTTCCCGGTCGCCTCGCGAACCATCTCCGCCACGAGCGGGATGCGCGAGCTGCCGCCGACGAGCAGCACCCGATCGAGATCCTCGAAGCCGAGCTCCGCGCTGCGGGCCGCCCGGCCGAGCGCATCGATCGTCTCGCGGATGCGGGGACGGACCATCTCCTCGAATTCGGCGCGGGTCAGTCGCATCTCCTCCTGGATGCCGGGCAGGAAGATCTGGATCGTCGAATCCGTATCGGACGACAGCGCCTCCTTGGCCCGCCGGCATTCCTCCCGCAAACGGGCGAGGGCGGCGAGCGTGGCCGGGTCGTTCGCGTCCAGCTCGACCCCGGACGATCGAACGACGGCCATCGCGCGGGTGAAGAGCGCCTCGTCGAAGTCGATCCCGCCGAGCCGCTCCATGCCTTCGGGACGGCCGAGCTGCTCGAACCCGGTCTCGGTCTTGCGCAGGATGGTCGCGTCGAACGTGCCGCCACCGAAGTCGTAGACCGCGATGACCGTGCCGGCCGGCACGCGCTCCTGCCGGGAGTAGTCGACGGCGGCCGCTTCGGGCTCGGTCAGCAGTGACACCGACCCGATGTCGGCCTGTCGGACCGCCTGCCGGAGCAGGTCGATCTTGTACTCGCCGTAGCTCGCCGGATGGCAGAGGGCGATGGCAGCCGGCGGCCCGCCGAGTTGCTCGCTGATCCGCAGCACGATGCCGCGCAACAGGTGCGCGAGCAGGGATTCAGCGCCATAGGGCGTGCCGCCCAGGATGATCGGCGTCGGGTCCCCGAGGCGGCGCTTGAACTCCCGACCCGTGCGCGTCGGCTCCGCGAGCGCTCGACGCTCCGCGGCCTCGCCGGTCAGGACCTCGCCGTCGGCCCGCAGGACGACGATCGAGGGGATGGTCGCCGCGCGTTCGCCGAGCTGGAAGATCTCGAGTCGGCCGTCTCGAGCCGTGGCCGCCGCGGAGTACGTGGTTCCGAGATCGATCCCGAGCGAGTACTCCATCACCTCACCTCGATCGTCCGGCTCCACCGGACCCGCGCCGACCGTCTGGTCATCCCAAGGGTGCCGAGTCTACCGTGCGCGACGTCGCGCGGGATCACGGACGCTACACTCCGGGACCGGAGGGAGGACCGCGCCACCGATGCCGCGAGGGGGAACCACCGCGCCCGAAACCGTCGCGCCCCCGGCCGAGCCGGCCGGTGCCGATCCGGGTCCGTCAGCGGACCCCGGTTCGGGGCGCGTCGCCGACCTCCTTGCCGATGTCCGTCGGTCCGCCGGCGAACACGGACGGGACGACCTGGCGGTCCGGCTCGAGGCGGTGGCCGCACGGATCGCGCGCACCGAGACCGTGGTCTGCGTCGTCGGCGAATTCAAGAAGGGCAAGAGCGCGCTCATCAACGCGCTGCTGGCCAGCCCGGTCTGTCCGGTGGACGACGACCTCGCGACCACCGCCGTCACGGTCGTCGGGTACGCCGAGCGGCCGAGCGCCACCGTCCGACGGCGCGAGGCCGGCGAGCTTGTCGTCGAGTCGATCCCTCCGGCCGATGTCCGGGCCTGGGTGCTGGAACGGGACGATGCCGACCGGCGGCCGGGCGTCGAGCTCGTCGAGATCGGCCTGCCGAACGCCTTCCTTGGGCGCGGCATCTCGCTCGTCGACACGCCGGGCGTCGGTGGCCTGAACGCCGGTCACGCCGCGGCGACGCTGGCCTTCCTGCCCTCCGCCGATGCCCTGATCTTCGTCACCGATGCGTCGGCCGAGCTGTCCGGCCCGGAGCTGGAGTTCCTCGCGAGTGCGATGCGCGCCGGGCCGCCGATCCTCGTGGCCGTCACCAAGGTCGACATGTACCCGGAGTGGCGGCGGATCGTCGACATCGACGAGCGCCACCTCGGCTCGATGGGGCTGACCGAGCGGCCGTTCGCGCTGAGCTCGGTCCTGCGGATGAGCGGCGATGCGCTCGGCGACGTCACGCTCGAACGCGACAGCGGTGTTCCGGCGTTCGCGGAGACGCTCGTCGGCGACGTCGTCGGTCGCGCCAGGACGTCGGCGCTCTCGGCCGCGGTCGCCCAGATCGGCCCGGCGATCGAGCAGCTCAGGGAGCCGTACGCCGCCGAGCTCGTGGCACTCGAGCATCCGGAGGACGCGGAGCGGATGGCGACGGACCTGCGCGAGGTGCGGGCGAGGTTGGCCAACCTGAGCGAGGCGGACGCGTCCTGGTCCGTGCGGCTGGAGGACGAATTCGCCGCGCTCCGGACCCGGATCACCTTCGCGTTCCAGGGCCAGATGCGCCTGGTCGTCCGTGACGCCCAGGACGAGCTCGAACGGGTCGATCCGGCCGAGGACTGGCCCGAACTCAGCGGGCGGATCCAGGAGCGGACGGCGGCCACGGTTCGCGGGGCATTCCTCGAGGCGACCAACGGCGCCGCCGACATCCAGTCCACGATCGCCCGCCTCCTGGCGGACGAGGAGATCGGCCTGGACAGCACCGGGGTCCCGATCTCCTTCGATGTGCAGACGATGTGGCAGGGCGGGCCGTCGTTCGATGGCCGCACCCGTTCGGGCCTCGTCGCGGGCATCGGCGTGTTCACCGGCGCGAGTGTCGGGATCGAGATGCTCGGCATGCTCGGCACGCTGCTCGGGGCCGCGATCGTGGGGCCGGCCGTGCTTGGCGTCGCCCTGGTGTTCGGTGGCAAAGGGGTCCTGAGCGAGCGACGACGACAGCTGGCCGACCGTCGCCAACAGGCGCGGACGTTCCTGGCTGGCTTCGTGGAGGAGGTCCGCTTCGAGGCCGACGGCCGGCTCGCGTCGCTTCTCGACGAGATCCAGCGCCAGATGCGCGCCCGGTTCGCGGACCGGATCCGGGAGCTCCATCGGACCTACACGGAGAGTGCCTCGGCCCTGGAGCGTGCCGCCGAACAGGCCGAGGCCGAGCGGCAGGCGCGCCTCCCGACCGTTCGGGCCGAGCTCGAAGCGATCGAGGCGCTTCGGACGCGCGCCGCGGACCTCGAGCGAGACGAGCTCACCTGACCGCGGTCGCAGAACTGCGACGAACCACGCTCGGTTCGGCGCGGCCGTGTAGATTCGCTCGATGACCGACCGTGACAGCCGGCCCGCCGGGACACGCTCCATCGAGGCCATCCAGACCGATTTCCGCGAACGGGACTACATCGCGGACCGTTCGCTCGCGACGGCGGTCTTCCTGGCGCTCGAGCTCGGTCGGCCGCTTCTCCTCGAAGGCGAGGCCGGCGTGGGCAAGACGGAGCTCGCCAAGGTGCTCGCGGCAAGTCTCGGTGCCCGGCTGATCCGCCTCCAGTGCTACGAGGGCCTGGACGTCAACACGGCCGTGTACGAGTGGAACTACCCACGCCAGATGCTCGAGATCCGGCTGCTGGAGGCCCGCGGCGAGGCCGACCACGCGACCGCCCACGACATCTTCGGCCCGGACTTCCTGATCCGGCGGCCGCTGCTCCAGGCGCTCGAGGCGGACGACGGCGTGGCGCCGGTCCTGCTGATCGACGAGATCGATCGCGCCGACGAGGAATTCGAGGCCTACCTGCTGGAGATCCTGTCCGACTTCCAGGTCACGGTCCCCGAGATCGGCACGATCAAGGCCGTGCAGCCGCCGCGGGTCATCCTGACGTCGAACCGCACGCGCGAGGTCCACGACGCCCTGAAGCGTCGATGCCTCTACCACTGGATCGACTATCCGACCGCCCAGAAGGAGTACGAGATCGTGCTCGCCCGCGTGCCCGAAGCGCCCGAGCGCCTGGCGCGCGAGGTGGTCGGCTTCGTCCACCGCCTGCGCGAGGCGGATCTGACCAAGGTGCCGGGCATCGCCGAGACGCTCGACTGGGCGGCGGCGCTGCTGTCGCTCGGGGCCGTGGAACTCGCGCCCGAGCTCGTCGACGAGACCCTCGGCGTCGTCCTCAAGTACGAGGAGGACATCCGACAGGTCCGTGGCGACCAGGCCCGCCGCATGTTGACCGAGGCCGCCGCCGGCGGCTGAACGGAGCGCCCCAGTGACCGATCCCGCCATCGTCCGCCCGCCGTTCGGTGCCGACGTCGACGGGCGCCGGTTGCTGGGTGAAGCGGTCGGCTTCGGGCGGGCGCTGCGCGCGGCGCGGCTTTCCGTCGACCTGGGTGCCGCCGCGGACTTCGCGCGCGCCCTGACGCTCGTCGACATCGGCGACCGCGAGCAGGTCCGTGGTGCCGGCGCGGCCATCTTCACCCGCCGTCGCGACGACCGGGAGATCTACGACGCGGTCTTCGATCGCTGGTGGCGTCGACGCGGCTCGCGAGTGCCCGGCACGTTCGATCCGCCGTCGATGCCCGATCCGAACGCCCCAGCCGAGGGCGAGGAGGCCGGCGGCGCCCTGCCCGAGGCCGGCGAGGACGCGCACGGACCAGCAGCCGGACGAGCGCGGCATCCCGATCCCGTCCGACGGCGACGACGACGACGACGAGGCGCCCATCGACGGGCGTGGTCGTCGCACCCGACGCGTACAGCCAGGGCGAGGTCCTTCGCCACCGCGAGTTCGACCGCATGACGCCGGCCGAGCTGCGCGAGGCGGAACGGCTGGTCGACGCGCTCGTGCCCCACCTCGAGCGGCGTCGGACCCGTCGGTACGAGCTGCATTCCCACGGCCGCCGCCTGGCGCCGCGGGCGATGTTCCGGCGCAACCTCGGGACCGGCGGCCAGCTCCTCGACTGGGTCTGGCGGCGGCCGATCCGCGAACCGCGCTCGCTGGTCGTGCTGTGCGACATCTCCGGGTCGATGGAGCGTCACTCGCGCCTGCTCCTGCGGTTCGTGCAGGCGCTCTCGGCCGCGTCGGAGGTCCGCACCGAGTCGTTCGTGTTCGGGACGCGGCTGACGCGGGTGACCCGGCTCCTGCGCGACCGCGACCGGGACCGGGCGCTGGGCCGCGTGTCGGACGCCGTCAACGACTGGGCCGGTGGCACGCGGATCGGCGAATCGTTCCGGACCTTCAACCAGAAGTGGGCGCGACGAACGCTGCGGACGTCCGGCGTGGTCATCGTCGTCTCGGACGGCTGGGATCGTGGGGATCCGGCGCTCGTCGCCAGCGAGACCGCGCGCCTGCGGCGCAACTGCCACCGGCTCATCTGGCTCAACCCGCTGGCCGGCACGCCCGGCTATCAACCGCTGGCCGGCGGCATGCGTGCGGCCTTCCCGTACATCGACGACTTCCTGGCCGCCGGGACCGTGGCCAACCTCGAACGCCTGGGCGAGATCCTCGGTGGGGTGCGGGCGACCGACACGCGACGGGGGAGCGAGGCGGCAGCCCACGCGGCACTCCCAGGCGTGGCGGTGCCGTCCGTCCTGGGGTTGCCGGACGTGGTGGGCGGCACGCCGAGCGATCCAGCCACGGCCCGACCCCTCGGCTGACCCGAGCCCTCGAAGGAGCGACGAACCCGATGCGCGAACTGCTCGACACCCTGGCGGCCTGGCAGGCCGACGGCGCCGACGATCGGCCGTGCCGTCGTCGTGCGGACGTTCGGTTCCGCGCCGCGCCCCGAGGGCGCCGTGCTCCTGTATGCCGCCGACGGCCGGATCGCCGGCTCGGTCAGCGGCGGCTGCGTCGAGGGCGCCGCGGCCGAGGAGATCGAGGCGGCCCGCGCCGAGCGGCAACGCCCGGGTCATCCGCTACGGCATCAGCGACGAGCAGGCGTGGGATGTCGGTCTCGCCTGCGGCGGCACGATCGACGTGCTGGTCGAGCCGGCCGCGCCGGCCGCTCGTGATCGACGGCGGCACGTCGTCGCTCGGGGCCGGTGGCCACGGATCGGCGGTCGTGACGCCGCTCCCGGCCGATTCACCGCCGGGTGACTTCGGCCCACATGAGCCGGGCGGTCGGCGCCCCACCCGTGCCGGAGCTCGTCGTCCACGACGACGGCCGACTGGAAGGCTCGCTGGGCTCGCCGGAGCTCGACGCCCAGCTGGTCGAAGCCGCGAGCCAGGCCCTGAAGCGCGGCCTCTCGCGGACCATCGAGCTCGGCGGACGATCGCTGTTCATCGAGGTCTTTCCCGTCCGTCCGCGCCTGGTCGTCGTCGGCGCGGTCGAGGTCGCCCGTTCGCTCGTGCGCCTCGCTCGCGAGCTCGGCTTCGAGACGGTCGTCATCGATGGTCGGGCATCGTTCGCCACGCCCGAGCGCTTCCCGGACGTCGATCGCCTCATCGTCGGCTGGCCCGATGAGGTCGCCGACGAGATCGGCCTCGGTCCGAACGACGCCGTCGCCGTCCTCACCCATGACGTGAAGTTCGATGAGCCCGCCATCGTCGAGGCGCTCCGGCGGGGCTGCCGCTATGTCGGCGCGGTCGGTTCGAAGAAGACGCAGGGCGACCGCCGGGCACGCCTGCTCGAGGCCGGCGTCAGCGAAGCGGACCTGGCCACGCTGCGCGGCCCGGTCGGGCTCGACCTCGGTGGTCGGGCGCCGGCCGAGACGGCACTGGCGATCCTCGCCGAGATCGTGGCCGAACGATATGGCGGGGTCCGGCGTGCCGCTCCGCCAGCGCGCGGTGGCCTGAGGGCTCGGGCGCCCGCAGCTCAGGCGGGCGGGGCAGGAGGCTCGGTCGGCGTCACGGGTGCCGGGGGCGCCGGCGGAGCGGTCGGTGGCGGTGTCGGCGCCGTCGGCGCCGTCGGCTGCGTCGTCGGTGGGGTGGCCGCCGCGGGGGGCGGGACCTTGATCCGAGCCTGCCACGTGGGCAGCCCGGCCAGAACGCCGCCCGCGATGATCCCGGCGATCCCGAGGAACGACAGGACCTGCGGCAGGTAGTCGATGAGTTCGAGATCGACGCGGGTCAGGCCGATCTCCATCAGCTCGCCCCACAAGCCGACCGCGAGCAGCAGGCCGACGACCCCGAAACCGGCTCCCACCCAACCCAGCGGGACCTCCGGCAGAGCCGTGTGCCAGCGAGGCTGGATGACGACCAGGACGGCCCCGATGGTCAGGATCGCGACCGACGTCGCCGCCGCGTTCATGTTCCAGAAGCCGATCGACAGGTTCAGGGCCCAGGCGATGACGACCAGGGCGAGGCCAGCCACCGCGAGGCGGGTTCCCCGGTCGCCGGCCAGCACATCGGCCTTGAGGGTCGGGTCCCGGCGCAACGCGCCAAGCAGGATGGCCCCGGCGGCGACGACCAGGGCCACGGTCAGGATCGCCCCGATCGGGCCGCCGTAGTCGTCGAGGTCGTCGACGTCGAAGGCCAGCTCGATGAGACGAAGGGACGCGAGGATGGTCGCAACGACGCCGGCGGCGAATTCGATCGTTTCGAGCGGGATCGGGGAGAGCATCGCGCCCGATTCGGTGCGCGCCTTCAACCCGGCAGCCGTCAGGGCCGCGATGGCCGCGATCACCAGGACCGCTGCGAGGGTCCCCGATGAGTCCCAAGCGTCGATGATCGCGCCGACGAGCGTGATGACGATCACGGCGATCGATCCACCGACGATCAGCTGACCGATCGGACCGAGCCTGGACCAGCCGGCCGTCACCTGGGCGGCCGACGCGCTCGCCAACGCCGACGCGGGCGCCGTCGCCGGAGCCGGACCCGGTGCGAGATCGGGATCCGTCGTCGGGTCGGGCGGGCTGCCGGGCGGTCTGGGATCGGTCTCGTCAGTCATCGATCGGTCCCTCTCTGACATCGGGTCGCTCGGACTGGGGCGAGCGTCGCCCGGGTGGGGGACACGGTAGCGGAGCGGACGGGCGAGGGAAAGCCTCACGCCTGGCGGCCCGCTGGCGTCGACCCCGCGTCCTCGGCCCAGCTTGCACTGGATGCAACTCCGGTCGCCGCGACGTCAGGACCTCCTCGTTTCGTGCAACCAAGTCACGCTCAGGGCAAGGAACCGACACGCCCGGACCAAGGAGAGGCTGGATCGTGCATCCGCTGCAACGATCGAACCATCACACGGCCGCTCGCCGACGGGACTTGCATCTCATGCAACGCGGTGCCCCGTTCTTGCGGCAGGTGCAACGTACGGGCGGTTTGAGCCGCAGCCATCGCCTAGCATGGCTCCCGTGATGATCCCCGACCCGGTCGTCGCGATCGTGCTCGCCGCAGGCGCGGGATCCCGGTTCGGCGGCGGCAAGCTCCTGGCGACGGTCGAGGGTCGGCCGATCCTCCAGCACGTCCTCGATCGACTCGCCGCGGCCGGCCTGGAGGAGACGGTCGTCGTGCTGGGCGACGACGCTGACGCGATCGAGGCGGCCATCGCGTGGCGATCCGAGCGCCGAGTTCGCAACCCCGACCCGGCCCGAGGCCTGTCCAGTTCGCTGCAGGTCGGGATCGCGGCCCTGGACCGGAGCGTCGCGGCGGCGCTGGTCGTGCTCGGCGACCAGCCGCGGCTTTCGAGCCAGGTCGTCGCCACCCTGCTGGCCACGCCCCCGACTGCCGATCGGCCCATCGTCGTGCCGACCTATGCCGAGGACGGCGGCCGAAACCCCGTCCTGTTGGCTCGCGCGGCGTTCGAACTGGCCGCCTCGGCCAGCGGCGACCGGGGCCTCGGCCCATGGCTCGCGACGCACCCGGAGCTCGTCCGTGAGGTGCGCGGTGGCCGGCGACAACCCGGACGTCGACACGCGCGCGGATCTCGTCGCGATGCTGGAGGCGGCCTGGGCCGCGCGCGTCCGGGCGAACCGCGAGCAGGTCGATCGGGTGCGCGAGGTCCCCGACGGCGCCGACTTCTACGCCCCGGTGACCGGACTCTTCCGGGCCGACCCGCGGCCGCACCGATGAGCCGGCCCTGGAGGCCCTGCGCCGACTGGTCCGGCCGGGCGAGACGTGGCTCGACATCGGGGCGGGGGCAGGCCGCTACGCCCTGCCGATCGCGGCTGCGCTCGCACCCTCCGGTGGCGCCGTCATCGCCGTGGACCCGTCTCGGGGCATGCTGGGTGCGCTGCGTGAGCTCGCGTCCGAGCACGGCATCGCCAACGTCCGAGTGGTGGAGGTGCGCTGGCCGCCCGACGATGTCACGCCCTTCCGGTCCGATGTCGCGCTGCTCGCGCACGTCGGCTACGACATCGAAGCGATCGGCCCGTTCCTCGAGGCCATGGAGGCGGCGACGAGCCGGTCGTGCGTGGCGATCCTGATGGAGCGCCAGCCGTCGTCGATCGCGGACGTCTGCTGGCCGCCCGTCCACGACGAGGCCCGCGTCGCCTTGCCGGCCCTGCCGGAGTTCCTCGAACTGTTGCGGGCGCTGGGGCGCGACCCGGCGGTCGAGCGGCTGGATCGCGCGCCACGCCGGTTCGCCGACCGTGCCGAACTCGAAGGATTTCCTCCGTCGGCAGCTCTGGGTCGAACCCGGCAGCGCGAAGGACGACCGCTTCCGCGCGGCGCTCGACGAGGAGATCGATGTCGACGCGCAGGGGATGGTCGGCCTTCGAGACCAGCGACCACTGCCGATCGGCATCGTCACGTGGACGCCAGGCGCGTGAGTCGATGTTCAGCCGTTGGCAGGTGACGGGGCGCGGGCGGCACGTGACCTCCGTCGAGCAGGGTTCGTGATCCAAGCGGCTCGCTGGGCCACGGCTCGTCGACGAGCGCCCATCACTCGGCGGTCAGCTCCTCGAGCACCTCGGCGGCGGTCGCGTTGCCCTGGCTGGCCAGTCGCTCGAGCGTGGCGAGGTCGCCGTGCTCGGCCGCGGATTCGATCAGTTGGTCGGCGGCGGTCGTGTTGCCCTGGCTGGCCAGTCGCTCGAGCGTGGCGAGGTCGCCGTGCTCGGCCGCGGATTTGATCAGTTGGTCGGCGGCGTCGGAGTCCCCATTCTCGGCACGCGATCGCAGGACGGAACTCTCGAGGTCGGTCATCAGCAGCCACCCTCTCCCTGGACTTCCTTGGCGCGCAGGCTTCCTGGGCAGACTGTACGCGAGCGGCAGGGACTTACCAGCCTTCCGGGAGGCACAGTCCCGCGGCTTGGGCTTGACATGTGACTATCAGGTCACATAAAGTCCTGGCCATGACGGATGACATGGCTCCGGTCTTCCGGGCGCTCGCCGACCCCGGTCGGCGGGTCCTGCTCGACCAGCTTTTCGAGCGCGATGGCCAGACGCTCGGTCAGCTGTGCGTGCACTTGCCCGGGATGACGCGCTTCGGGGTCATGAAGCACCTGGGCGTGCTGGAGGAAGCGGGTCTCGTGACGACTCAGCGCGTCGGACGCGAGAAGCGCCACTTCTTGAACCCGGTGCCGATCCGCCTCGTCCACGACCGATGGACCGGCAAGTTCGCCGAGTCGATCGTCGGCTCCCTGAAGACCATCAAGGCACAGCTGGAGACACCGATGGGAACGATCAACCACGTCTACAACATCTACATCAAGGCGCCGCCCGAGCGCGTCTGGCGCGCGATCACCGACGGCGACGACACCGTCCGCTACTACTACGGCACGCGTGTCGCCTCCGATTGGGCAAAGGGCTCGCCGCTGACGTATGCCTACGAGGACGGCAGCATCGCGGCCGACGGGGAGGTGCTCGACATCGACCCAGGCAAGTCGGTGACGATGTCGTTCCACCCCCGGTGGTCGCCCGACATCGATGCCGAGGGGCCCGTCCACATGACCTGGGCTGTCGAGGCCTCCGAGGACGGCGGCTCGAAGCTCACGGTCACGAGCGCGCTCATCCAGGGCTCGAAGACCGAGGCCGAGTTCTCGGGCGGCGTCGTGTACATCGCCTCGGGGCTCAAGACGTTCCTCGAGACGGGCGAGGCGCTCGCAGTGGCTTGAGCGACACGCTCCAGCGAGAGGGTTGGATCGGCTGATCCGGCCCTCACCGCTGCTCACGGCCTGTCTGCGGTCCGCTCGGAGGCCTCCAGTCGACGGGTGACCCGCCGGCGCTCAGACTGGCCGGCATGGTGATCGTGATCACAGGCCCGATCGCGAGCGGGAAGAGCACCATCGCCCGCGAGCTTGCTCGCGAACTGGAGCGCACCCACGGGCGCGTAGCCGTCATAGACCTCGACCAGGTCTACGACATGCTGAGACCGGACGGAACGAAGTCGGACGGCGACGCCTGGTCACTCGCGCGACGGGCGGCCGCGACGCTTGTCAACGCGTTCCTGAAGGACGGCGTGGCCGTCGTCGTCGCGGAGGGCTCGTTCAATACGCCGGACGACCGCGCAGCGTTCGCTCGGCACCTGGACCCGAGCATCGAGCCGCTGTATGTGACCTTGCGTGTCTCGTTCGAGGAGGCGCTCCGCCGGGCGCAGGGCGACCCCACTCGAGGGATGTCGCGGGATCCCGTCGTGCTCGGTGGGTATTTCGCCGCAGCCGATCACGCGCACGCGACGATCCCCAAGACGGATGTCATGTTCGACACGGAGCAGACGACATCGACGTCCGCTGCGTCCGCGATCGCTAGCCTCGTCCGTCAAGGACGCTGATGGGCACGGTCGTCCGAGCGCCGATTTCGCCCGCGGCACCGCTCCAGCGGGATCCGCGAACCGCCTATTGACGTACGGACCAGCAAGCCATCGGTTGGTTGGAATCACGTTGACGTGCCTACGGACGGGGACGATACTCAGCCGCATCTCGCAAATCCGGACCGTCGGTCGGACCCCAGTCGCCACGTCCCGACCGCAGCCCTGATCGTCGCCACACCCGATGCCCGTCCTACGCCGGACGGGCTGACCGTATCGCCCCCGCGCGAGCGGGGAGGAGGGTAGCAGCGCGATGATTCCCGCCCAGTTCGACTACGTCCGTCCGGCCAACCTGGACGAGGTGCTGCGGATCCTCAAGGACCGCGAGGGTGAGGCGAAGATCCTGTCCGGCGGCTACAGCCTCATCCCGCTCATCAAGCTTCGGCTCGCGCAGCCGCCTCTCCTGGTCGACCTTCGGGACGTGTCCGGGCTCGACGGCATCGTCGAGACCGACGATGAGCTCCGCGTCGGCGCCAAGGCCACCCACCGCCAGATCCACGAGAACGCGATCGTCGTCGACCACTATCCGCTCCTCCACGACGTGACCGGTGGGATCGGTGATCCACAGGTTCGCAACTGGGGCACGATCGGTGGCAGTGTGGCTCATGGCGATCCGGCGTCGGATTGGCCCGCTGTGCTGATCGCCGCTCGCGCCCGCGTGGTCTGTCGGGGCGAGACTGGGGAACGGGTCATCGCGGCGCGGGACTTCTTCCTGAGCACCTTCGTCACGGCCATCGAGCCGACCGAGGTCTTGACCGAGATCAGGTTCGATCGGCGCCCGAAGCATGTCGGCGGGAGCTACGTGAAGCTCGAGCGAAAGGTCGGTGACTTCGCGACGGTCGGCGTCGCCACCGTGGTCAGGCTCGGCGATGACGGGACGATCGCCGGAGCAGGCATCGGCGTGACCGGCGTGTCCGACACATCGTTTGCCGCCGAGGATGCCGAGGCCACGCTCACGGGGGCTGTCCCATCCGACGATGCATTCCGAAGGGCCGGCGCCGCCGCTGCGGCGCAGAGCGATCCATCTGCGGACACCCGCGGTCCCGTCGACTACAAGCGCGCGATGGTCGCGGAGCTGACCCTGCGGTCGCTTCGGATCGCCGTCCAACGCGCCGTCGCGTACGCGTAGCAGGGGAGCACGATGACCACCCAGCACATCACGGTCACCGTCAACGGGGAGGCTCATGAGGCCGACGTCGAGCCGCGCCTCCTGCTCGTGCATCTCCTGCGTGACACGCTCGGGTTGACCGGCACGCATGTCGGCTGCGACACGAGCAACTGCGGCGCGTGCACCGTCCACGTCGATGGCGAGAGCGCCAAGTCGTGCACGATGCTCGCCGTCCAGGCCGACGGACGCAGCGTCAAGACCATCGAGGGCATGGCGTCCGGCGCGGACCTGCATCCTCTCCAGCAGGCCTTCTGGGACCAGCACGGTCTCCAGTGCGGGTTCTGCACGCCGGGCATGATCATGCAGGCCGCGTGGCTGCTCGACGAGAACCCGGACCCCTCGGAGGCGGAGATCCGCGAGGGCATCAGCGGCAACCTGTGCCGCTGCACCGGCTACGTGAACATCGTGAAGGCCATCCAGCAAGCCGCGGGCACGCTCAGCGCGAGCGAGAGCGCCCCGGTCGTCGCGGCCGAGACCACCGAAGGACAAGCTGTCTCGGCCGAACCGGCCGCGGCCGGCTGAGCGGAGAGTGACGAGATGACGACCGAGGCCGAGCTCCGCACCAGCCCCGAGATCGGCGGCATGGGCCACTCCGTCAAGCGCAAGGAGGACCCGCGCTTCATCCGTGGGGCGGGCGAGTACATCGACGACTTCAACCTGCCCGGCCAGCTGTGGCTGGATATCGTCCGCAGCCCATATGCCCACGCGACGATCAAGGGCATCGATGCGTCAGAGGCCCTGAAGATCCCGGGCGTCCTGGCCGTCATCACCGGGTGCCGACCTCGAGAAGGCGGGCCTGCACTGGATGCCGACCCTCGCCGGCGACAAGCAGATGGTGCTGCCGACCACGACCGTCATGTACCAGGCCCAGGAAGTGGCCGCGGTCGTCGCGACGACCAAGTACATCGCAGCCGACGGCGTCGCGGCTGTCCTGGTCGACTACGAGCCGCTTCCGGTCATCGTCGATCCACACAGATCGATGGAGCCGGACGCCTTCGTGCTGCGCCCCGACCGGGGTGAGGACAAGCAGAACAACCACATCTGGCACTGGGAGTCGGGCGACCGGGCCGGGACCGATGCCGCGATGGCGACATCCGAGGTCCGTGTCTCCGAGAACATCTACATCCCGCGCATCCATGTCGCCTCGATCGAGACCTGCGGCTGCATCGCGGACTGGGATGGCATCCGCGGCCAGATGACCCTGCACATGACGAGCCAGGCGCCGCACGCCATCCGGACGGTGCTGGCCCTCGTGAGTGGCCTGCCTGAGCAGAACATCCGGGTCAAGACCCACGACATCGGGGGCGGATTCGGCGGCAAGGTGCCGGTCTATCCGGGCTACGTGCTCGCCGTCGTCGCCTCGCTGACCGTCGGCAAGCCGGTCAAGTGGATCGAGGACCGCTCGGAGAACCTGCAGGCCGACTCATTCGCCCGCGACTACCACATCAACATCGAGGTCGGGTCGGACAAGGCCGGCCGGATCCAGGCGATGAAGGTCAAGACGCTCGCCGATCACGGCTACTCCGATGCGGCGGCCGATCCCTCGAAGTACCCGGCGGGGCTGTTCAACGTCATCACCGGCAGCTACGACTTCTCCGAACGCGTTCGTCGAGGTCGACGGCGTCTACACGAACAAGCCACCCGGCGGCGTCGCCTACCGGTGCTCCTTCCGCGTGACCGAGGCGGTCCACGCGGTCGAGCGGATCGTGGACATCCTTGCCCACGAGATCGGCAAGGACCCGGCCCAACTGCGGATGGAGAACTTCATCCAACCCGAGCAGATGCCCTACAAGACGCCGACGGGCTGGGAGTACGACTCGGGCGACTACCCCCGCGCGCTCCAGAAGGCGCTCGACATGATCGGCTACGACGACCTGCGCAAGGAGCAGGCGGAGAAGCGGGCCAAGGGCGAGCTGATGGGGATCGGCATCAGCAGCTTCACGGAGATCGTCGGCGCCGGACCGTCCAAGGACTTCGACATCATCGGCATCAAGATGTTCGACTCGTGCGAGATCCGGGTCCACCCGACGGGCAAGGTCCTCGCCCGGATCGGGGTCCAGACGCAGGGTCAGGGCCACGAGACGACCTTCGCCCAGATCATCGCCGAGGAACTGGGCTTTCCCGTCGCGGACATCAAGATCGAGTACGGCGACACGGACACCGCGCCGTACGGCCTTGGCACCTACGCGTCCCGTTCGACACCGGTCGCCGGCGCCGCCGCGGCCGTTGCCGCGCGCAAGATCCGCGACAAGGCTCGCAAGCTCGCCGCGCACCTGCTGGAGGCCAACGAGGAGGACCTCGAGTGGGAACCCGGCAAGTTCAGCGTCAAGGGCTCGCCGGACCGATTCAAGACGATCCAGGAGGTCGCCTTCGCGGCCTACACCAACCATCCAGCCGGCATGGAGGCCGGCCTCGAGGCGGTCGACTACTACGATCCGCCGAACCTGACCTTCCCGTTCGGCAGCTACATCTGCGTCATCGACATCGACAAGGGGACGGGGCAGGTCCATGTCCGCCGGTTCGTGGCCGTCGATGACTGCGGCAACATCATCAATCCGATGATCGTGGACGGCCAGATCCATGGCGGCCTGACGATGGGCCTCGCCCCGGCGTTGTACGAGGAGATCACCTACGACGAAGACGGCAACAACCTCGCAGGCACGCTCATGGACTACCTGGTCCCCACGGCCGTCGAGACGCCGGCCTGGGAGCTCGAGAAGACGGTCAGCCCGTCGCCGCATCACCCGATCGGCGCCAAGGGCGTGGGGGAGTCGGCCACGGTCGGGGCTCCGCCGGCCATCGCCAACGCGGTCGTCGATGCCCTTTGGCACCTCGGCGTTCGCAACATCGACATCCCGATCACGCCGCAGAAGGTCTGGGCCATCCTTCACGAGAAGGGCATCAGCTAACGCCTCGATGACCGGCCGGTCCGTCTTCGCGCGCGCCGCCGAGCTCGAGTCGGCGGGTCGACCGTTCGTGGTCGCCACGGTGGTGGCGGTCCGTCGGCCGACCTCGGCGCGACCGGGAGCGAGCGGCCTGGTCCACCCCGACGGCACGATCGAGGGCTGGGTCGGCGGCAGCTGTGCCCAACCCGTCGTCGTGCGCGAGGCGCTCCGCTCGCTGGTCGACGGCCAGCCACGACTGCTCCGCCTCTCGAAGGACGCGCCGGCCGAGGGCCGGCGCGGCGACGGGGTCATCGAAATGGTCATGACCTGCCATTCCGGTGGGACACTGGAGATCTACGTGGAACCGCATCTGCCCGCCCCGGTCCTTTGGGTCGCCGGGACGACCCCGATCGCATCGGCACTCGCGAGCTTGGGCGCGGCCGCCGGCTGGCGCGTGACCGTCATCGACCCGGTCGCCGACGCCGAGGGCTTTCCGGCGGCCGAACGCGTCCTGACGAGCACGGATCTTGCCGGCATGGATCCGGATGTGACCCCGTACATCGTCATCGCGACCCAGGGGATCTGGGATGAGGAAGCGGCCGCGTCGGCTCTCCTTCGGGATGCGTCGTACGTCGGGCTCGTCGCCTCGCCCACCAGGGCCAACGTGGTTCGTGCGTGGCTGCACGAAGAGGCCGGCATCCCCGATGAGCGGCTGGCGGCATTGCGTGCGCCGGCCGGCCTGGACCTGGGCGCCGAGACCGCCGAGGAGGTCGCACTCTCGATCCTGGCCGAACTGGTCCAGGTGCGCCGCGGCCGGGCCGATTTCGTCGCGGCGCCGGGTCCGGCCACGGTCGCCGGGGCGCCGATGGAGCCGGTCTCGCTCGAACCCATGGTCGACGACATCGTCCTGCTGGATCCGGTCTGCGGCATGACCGTCGAGCGCGAGCACGCTCGGCACCTGGCCGAGCACGACGGCGTCGTCTACGCGTTCTGCAGCCTCGGCTGCCGGACGCGCTTCGTCAAGGAGCCGACGGCCTATGCCCCGGCCTCCGTATCACCGGGCGGCTGATCCGACCGATCCCAGGGAGACCCGATGAAGTTCGAAGGCACCGTCGACATCAAGGCTCCGCGTGAGCGCGTCTGGGCGTTCCTCATGGACCCGAACCGGGTCGGGCCGTGCGGCCCCGGCGTCGAGAGCGTCGAGGTCATCGACGACACCCACTACAAGGCGAAGGCGAAGGTCGGGATCGGCTTCATCAACGCGAACGTTCGCCATCGACCTGACGGTCGAAGAGACCCAGCCGCCGAATCGAGCCGTCATCAAGGCGAACGGCCAGGCCCCGGGTAGCGCCGTCTTCGCCACGGCGACGATGACGCTCCGGGACGGCCCCGACAAGGTCGACGACGATGGACTGGGCGGCGTACATCCTGATCGGCGGAACCATGGCGACGGTCGGGACCCGGCTGATCGAGGGCACGGCCAACAAGATGATCGACGAGACGTTCGACTGCATCCGGACGAGGCTCGAAGCCGGCGGCTGACCGAGCGAGCGGTCCATCCGCGACCGCAGTCCTGCCCGCGTCGGTATGCTTGCCCGACTGACGAGCGTGCCATCCGAGCGCCACCGCTCGGCCCCCGGAGGTCCCGATGCACTTCGAAGGCTCTGTTCCGATCCGTGCCGACCGCGGGAAGGTCTGGGCGTTCGTCATCGATCCCGACCAGGTCGGCCAGTGCGGCCCGGGCGTCGAGAAGATCGAGGTCATCGACTCGACCCACTTCAAGGCCACGGCCAAGGTCGGGATCGGGTTCATCAGCGCCCGCTTCAACGTCGACATGACCTTCGCGGAGCTCGTCGCCCCGGACAAGGCCGTCATCAAGGCCCATGGGCAGGCCCCGGGCAGCGCCGTCGACGCCGATGCCCAGATGCTGCTGTCCGACGGACCGGATGGCACCACCGTCATGGACTGGACCGCCGACGTGAACATCGCCGGCACGCTGGCCGGCGTCGGCGCGCGACTCATCGAGGGGACCGCGACCAAGATGATCGCCCAGACCTTCGATTGCATACGGTCGAAGCTCGAGGACGAGGGCTGACCGACGGGTTCGGCGGCCGACCGTCCGCTCTGGACGTGTCCGCGCTGCGGGCACGCGTTCGTCGGCGTCAACATGGCGCACTCGTGCGTCACGGTGTCGCTGGACGTGGCGTTCGCTCGATCGACGCTCGAGGCGCGGGCCGCGTTCGACGCCTTCGTGTCGCTCATCCGCCGGTGCGGGCCGGTCGAGGTGATCGGGCAGAAGACGCGGATCGTCATCATGGGCCGCGTGCGATTCGCCGGCGCGACGGTGCTGCGCGACCGCGTCCGCCTGAACATCGCGCTGACTCGGCAGATCGACGAGCCGTGGGTCGAGCGGATCGAGACGTATCTCGGGGGACGATGGAATGCGCATCGCTTCATCGCCCGATCGCCGGCCGACGTCGAGGCGATCGCGGCGTTGCCAGCCCTCGTCTGCGAAGGCTACCGCGACCTGGGCATGCAGGAGGCATTGCGCCGGCAGGAGGCTGCCCCGGAGCGCGGGCTGCCACGATAGGCACATGGAGCGCCTCAGCCGCGTCGTCGGGCCGATCGCCACCAACGTGCATGTCCTGGCCGACCCACGCACCCGCGAAGCCATCGCGATCGACACGGCCACGCCGTCCTTGCCATGGATCGCGAATGAGCTGGCCGCCCGCGACTGGACGCTCAAGCTCATCGTGTCGACCCACGGCCACTGGGACCACATCGGCGACAACGCGGCAGTCGCGGCTCACACCGGCGCCGAGATCGCCGTCCATCCGGCCGACCGCGATCGGCTGGAGCATCCAGAGCCGATCTGGGCGCCGTTCGAGATCGTGCCCTCGATCCCGGCCGTGGAGCTGGCCGAGGGCGGCCTGGTCCGATTCGGCGAGATCCGTCTCCGGGTCCTGCACACGCCCGGCCACACCGGAGGCTCGGTCTGCCTGCTCGATGAGGACGAGGGCGTCCTCTACAGCGGCGACACCCTGTTCGCCGGCGGCTGGGGTCGCGTCGACCTACCCGGCGGCGACGCCCAGGCACTGGCCGACTCCATCGCGCGGCTGACGCAGCTGGAGGACCTGACCATGGTGCTTCCAGGCCACGGTGCGGCCACGACCATCGGACGCGAGCGCGCCTGGATGGAGCTCGTCCGTGACGGTGGCCGACTGTTCGCCTGAGGTCCTTGCCACGAGGACCTGCAAGGATCGAACCTTCTGGCGCGTAGAGATAGCGTGACCGACCAGGATCTCCGTCGCGAAGCGGTCGAGCGGGCCTATCGCGATCATGCCGACGACGTCTATCGGATCGCCTTCGCGATCCTCCGCGATCGCGACGCCGCGGTGGACGCGACACATGACTGCTTCGCCCGCGCGTTCGAGCGCTGGGAGCAGTACGACGCCAACCGATCGCTTCGGGCCTGGCTCCAGGGCATCGTCAGTCATGCGGCGCTTGACGATCTCCGCCGGCGCCGGGTCCGGCGTCTCGCTGGGCCGGCCGTGGCCGAGCGGCGCGCCGGCTCGTCCAGCGACTCGGGCGATCATGGTGACCCGGCGACCGTGGTGGTCGCCCGCCAGCTTGTCGAGGACGAGATGGCGGCGCTCAAGCCGGATGCCCGCGCGGCGCTCGTCCTGCGCCACTACTACGGATACGACTACGCCGAGATCGCCGGCTTCCTGCGGACGAGTCCGGGGAACGTCGGCTCCATCCTCAGCCGCGCCCACGCAACGCTGCGCGGTCGACTCGCCGCGGACCCCGGGACGACCACCGAACCGGTGGCGTCAAGGCGGGCCGCACCATGACCCGAGGTGTCCCGATGGATCCTGAACCCCCCCGCCGCACGGATCGACCCACGATGGACGACGTGGCCCTGGCCGCTTTGGTGCGCGATGCCACGGACGACTGGCGGATGCCACCGCAGCGACTCGACGATGTGACATGGCGAGAGCGGGTGGGGCGCCGTCGAGGGTCGGCCGGTGGCGGCGTGCGCTGGACGCGACGCCTCGCGGGCGCGGCCACGCTGGCCGTCGTCGCCACGATCGCCCTGTCCTTCCTCGCGGTCTCGCTCACCAACCCGCGGAGTGATCGCGGTGTCGTCGGGTCGTCGCCAGCGGCGAGTGGAACGACGCCCTCCGCGGCTGGTGGCACGCCGGCTCCGTCCGTGTCCGGTCGGACCCCTCGCGACGCCGCTGCCGCAGCTGACCCGCAACGGCGAGCTGCCGAGCGTGACGTCCGTGATGGTGTCGAGCAGCGGCCGCTTTCGCCTGGCCGACCTTGCGACCGGTACGCTCGGTCCCGAGATCATCGGTCAGTACTCGAGCGCCTCGGCCATCATGGCTCGACCAGATGGCGGCTGGGTCTGCATCTGCTCCGACTGGACGAACACGACGGTCTCGTCCGAATCCGTCAAGCTGACCCTGGACGGCCTCGACCAGGCCGGCGCGGCGACGGTCCGGCGGCCATATCGGACCATCACGGGTACCGCCGATCCGACCGCGGATGCGTCCCTCCAGACGCAGCTGGTCGACGCCCGGGTGTCCAGCTCACCCGACGGTCGGTTCGGGTTCATCGGCTGGAGCCGACGGGACGGGGCCGACGGCTGGACCCTCGGCGTCGATGTCATCGATCTCGCGAGCCTCGATACCGTCACCACCCGGGAGGTCGCGCTCGCTGAACCGATCGTGGTCGGTGGACGAGCGCGCATCCGGACGGCGCCGGCGGTCGCCCTGTCACCGACCGGCGGCACGCTGCTCCTCTCGAGCTTCTGGTTCGCGGACGACCCCAACGCCTCGAATCCGCCGTCAGGGACGGACCACTGGCTTGCGACGTTCGATGAGCGCACCATCGGCGACCTCGCCGCGGCCGGCGGGACATCGAGCGATGTGTGCATGGAGCTGGACGCGGGTCTGATCGCGGACACGGCCGCAGATCGCCCCGTCTACTACGTGGCCTGCTGGACCCCGGCCGGTACGGCCATGGTCAAGCGCATCCGGGCCGATGGGTGGCTCGTGGACGCGACCGACGTCCCGCCGCCGGCCGGCGGCTTCGACGGCGGGACCATGGTGATCCGGAGCCGCGACTCGGTCTTTGTCTGGAGCCCGTTCCGCCAGGTGTTGGCGCGCTTCGACCTCGAGACCGCGGCAGTCGCGATGGGCTCGGCGAGGACTGCTGCGACCCCCGCTGGAGTCGGTGACACCGTGGCCACGCTCGGACGGCGCCTGGGTCAGTGGATCGCGCCCTCGGTCCTGGCCAAGGTCTTCCTGGAACCGGGGATCGTGGTCAGTCCGGACGGCTCGCGCGTCTATGCCCTCGGGATCGACTCGCCGGATGAGTCGCTGGGCGGCTCCGCCGGCGTGTTCGCGTTCGATGCCACGACCCTCGAGCCGGTCGGCCAGTGGCCGCCGTTGGCGGACCTCATGTCGATCGCGGTCAGCGCTGACGGCCGGTACGTCTACGCCGCCGCCATGGCCGGCTACGACGCCGAGGGCAACGAGGCGCCCTACGGATCGTCGATCACGGTGTACGACGTCGCCGACGGCTCGGTCCGGCTGGTGGCTGGGCAGCTCGGGACGGCCGAGCTGTTGTTCCCGGCCGGGCCCGTGCGCTGAGGCGCCGTCAGCCTGGCGCTGCGCGCTCCAGCGGGAGGCGGTAGGCGGCCGCGCGCGAGTAGACCTCGAAGCCCAGGCCCTCGTACAGGCCGAGCGCGCCGGTCGGGTTCTCGGAGTCGACACCGAGCATCGCATCCTCCATGCCGGCGGCGCGCAGCTTGCGCAGGGCCTCCGCAGTGAGCGCCCGCGCCAGCCCGCGGCGTCGCCATGGCCGGCGCACGCTGATCCGCTCCAGCCAGCCCCGCTTGACGCCCAGTTTCGCGTTCTCCTCGGACCAGATCCACGCCTGGACCACGCCGGCGATCTCGTCGCCGTCCCAGGCCACGGCCCACAGCCCGGTGTCCAGTTCGGCGGGGGCGAACATCGTGCGGAACATGTCGTCGGTCTGCTCGCGGTGACCCCAGTGGTCCTTGAACGCCTCGGCCTCGGCATCGAAGATCGGCCGGTGATGATCCGGGGTGACCGTTCGGAGTTCGAGGCCATCCGGGAGCGGCGCGTCCGGCACGTCGTCCAGCCCTGAGACCCGCATCAGGAAGAAGTGGCGCACGGTCTCGAAGCCGGCCTCCGCGAGGATCGCCCGGTGGCCCGTCTCGGTCTCCTCGACGAAGCTCTCGATCAGGACGGGCGCGCCGGCCGGCTCGAAGGCGGCACGTTCGGTCGCACGGCGCAGGTTCTCCCTGAGCAGCGCCCGGCCGATCCCACGCCGCCGGAAGGTCGGCACGACGTGGCCACCGATCTCGAACATCGCGGTCCCGTCACGGGTGACGCGCCAGACCTGCGCCTCCGCGACGAGGTCCCCGTCCACCTCCACGAGGACGATGTCGCTGGTGGCATCGATGCCATCCTCGCCCTCGATCTCGATCCGCAGGTTCTCGGCCGTGGGGAGCCAGGGCACCTTGTCGAAGTCGTTCGAGGCGCCCATCACCGCGGCCATCGAGGAATAGTCGGCCGCATCCCGCCAGCGGCGGATGCGCATGCCCGGGATGGCCGGCGCGCCATCGAGTTCGAGCCAGCGGGTCTCGGTCATCGTCGTCATCGTGCATCCTCCGGCGCCGCGGCGCGTTTCGGCAGGGGCTTGGTCCAGTCGGTCTCGGACGAGCGGATCTCGAACCCGATCGATTCGTAGAGGGACATGGCCTGGTTGGGGTTCAACCCATCGACCCCGAGAAAAGCGCTCGTCATGCCACGCTCACGGAGCAGGACGAGGACCCGGGCCAGGAGTGCCCGCGCCAGACCACGTCGGCGATACGGCGGCCGGGTCCACACGCCATCGATGTACCCCTGGAGGGTGCCGTGGTGGGCATTCTCGTCGGGATCGATCCGGCCCTGGACGCCCGCCGCGACCTCGTCGCCGTCGAAGGCGATCGCCCATAGCGTCGGGTCCTGGTGGGGATCGGCCTCGACCTCGGCCCAGTCCTCCTCGGCCGCCTCGTCCTCGCCCCGGTGGTCGCGGAAGGCGTCGACCGTGGCATCCCAGACCCGCCGCCGGTCGCCCGCGGCCACGGCCCGGACCTCGAACCCGTCGGGCAGCGATACCGTCGGGATGTCCTCGAGGGTCGGGCGGACCATCTCGTAGCCGCGGCCGGCCTTCGTCCAGCCGCGTTCGGTGAGCAGGGCCGCGGCGCCCTCGTCCGCATCCCAGGTGAAGGTTCGCATCTTCGAGAGACGATCGGCCGGCAGGGTCGCCGCCACCGCGGCGATCCGCGCCTCGGCCCAACCGAGCATGGCCGTCCCGATCCCGACCCTCCGGTCGGCGGGTCGGAGCAGGCAGACCGAGGTGAAGGCGCGGCTCCCGTCGGTCAGGTCGCGCCACTCGACGCGCGCGTAGCCCACGATCGTGCCGTCGCGCTCGACCACGAGGATGTCGTGCTCAGGGTCGCAGTTGACGTGATGCTCGTACGAGCGGGCCATGTTCTCGGCGGTGATGACCTCGAGGATGCCCGCGTCGTCGCGGCCGGCCTGGTTGGCCGCAGCCATGCCCGCATAGTCGGCTGCCCCGCCGAACCGCCGGAACCGCAGGCCCTGGACGTCTGGGCGGTTTGGAACGGCGATCTCGTTCATCGACGGCGTCGTCATCGGTCGTCTCCGTACTTGCGCGACATGTGCTGGCCCACGGACTTCTGGATGAGCCGCCATTCGCGTTTGTGGGCGGCTCGCGCCCGCGGGTCCTCCTTGCGCTCGGCAAAGGCCAGTTCGCGTTCGAGTTTGCGATGGCTGGCGAGCCGGTCCTGGCTCAGGCGACCGTCTTCCAGCGCGCCGCGGACGGCACAGCCGGGCTCGCCGGCATGGCGGCAATCGCTGAACCGGCATCGGGTCGCCAGCTCGACGATGTCGTCGAAGGCCGTTTCGACGCCCTCGTCGGCACCGGCCACCTCGAGCGAGCGGATGCCGGGCGTGTCGATGAGCAGGGCGCCACCCGGGAGCGCGAACAGCTCGCGATGCGTCGTGGTATGGCGGCCGCGCGAATCGTCTTCGCGGACCGCGGCGGTCGCCTGGCGCGCCTCACCGAGCAGGGCGTTCACGAGCGTCGACTTCCCGACGCCCGATGAGCCGAGGACGACCGCGGTCGTGCCCGGCAGCAGATACGGCGCGAGGTCCGCGACGTGGTCGCCGGTCAGCGCCGACAACGTGACGATCGGAACGCCCGGCGCGATCGCCTCGATGGCGATCCGTCGGCCCTCGATGTCGAGCCCGAGGTCGGCCTTGTTCAGGACCGCGACCGGGGTGACGCGGCTGGCCCATGCGACCGCAAGGTAGCGCTCCATGCGCCGCAGGTTGAAGTCGCCATCCAGGCCGGCGACCAGGAAGGCGACATCGACGTTGGCGGCGATGACCTGCTCGTCGACCAGATGGCCGGCGGTCCGGCAATTCGCATCGGCGGCGCTCCGGACGAACGCCGAACGACGCGGGACGACGGCCGAGATGATGGCCGGGTCGTCCATGGACGCGGACGCGGCCGGATCGTCGAGGACGACCCAGTCGCCGACGGCCGGGTAGTCGCTCGGGCCCAGCGCGTCGAACCGGAAACGTCCGGTCACGATGGCGGGACGCTCACGACCTGTCTCGTCGCGGACGATCGCGGTCTCCTTGTGGACGGCCAGGACCCGGGCCGGGCGGCGTCCGGCGCCCCCAAGCGGCACGAACGCCGTTTCCCAGCCTGAGTCCCAGCCGAGGGCAAGGTGCATCGGTCCGCGATCGCCGGCCGGCATCGACATCGTCAGCCCACCCGCTTCAGCTTGCCGGTGCGCTTGGCATAGCGCTCGGCGCGCCCGAAGGCCCACAGCCCGAATGGGATCAGCACGATCCCCATCACGATGAGCGGCCACACGTCATGGAGCAGCTCCGAGACGGGTGTCCCGTAGACGAGGCCGGCCCGCACGCCATCGAGGACGTACGTCGCCGGGGAGAAGCGAGAGAGCACCTGCATCCAGGGCGGCAGGACCTCGATCGAGTAGTACACGCCGCTGACGAGCAGCAGGCACGACTGCAGCACGAACGTCATCTGCGCGCCACGCTCGATGTACAGGAGCGGGAGGATGGCCGCGATCATCCCGATCCCGACGAAGCTGAACGAGCCGAGGAGCATGAACGTCACGGCCGTGGTCGGGTTGGCCTGGCTGAGGTCGAGTTGCGGAAAGAACAGGATCAGCACGACGAAGATGACCGCCGTATGGACCAGGCCGTACACCATCGCGTAGGCGACCTGCCCGACGAGCTGTGACCAGCGGCGGATGGGGGCCATGAAGGTGTACTCGAGCGTGCCCTCCCAGCGCTCGATGGCGATCGTCTCGGCGATCCAGCTGAACACGACCGAGAGGTAGTTCCAGAAGATCGCCCCGACCATCAGCGTCAGCAGCAGCGTTTCGCTGCCCTGGTCGGCACCGATGAGCGTGATCGAGAGCGCGCCCGCGACGGAATAGACCAGGAATGCGAGTTCCCAGCCCCAGTAGCGGCGGGTGAGGTTGAAGTTGCGCTCCACGAAGGCATACGAGGCCTTCAGCTCATGGGCGACGATGGTCATCGGAGTGGTCTCCTGGCGGGAGAGCCGGCTCGGCCCTTACCGGGACCGAGCCAGCTCATGTACTGGAACCGCCGCGACCCGGGCGCCGATCTCGATGATCCGGCGACCCAGCGCGCGACGAAAGGATGACGACGATCGACCGATGCGCCGTTCGCGGGCGATCGCTTCGACCTGTCGTTGTCGCTGGTCCTCCGCAAGCGCGAGGGCCAGCCAGGGCAGTTGCTGCATGTCATTCACCTCCTTTCTCATTCGTCTTCGGGTTCGTCGTCGTCGTCCTCGACGTCCTCGTCGAGGGACCGGCCGGTATAGGTCATGAACACGTCTTCAAGGCTCGCGGGCCGGCCCAGCTGGGCGGTCACCATGGCCTTGAGGCCGTCCGGCGTGTCCTCCGCGACGACGCGGCCGGCGTCGAGGACCGTGATGCGTCGGCAGAGGCGCTCGGCCTCGGCCAGGTCGTGTGTCGTCAGGACGATCGTTGCGTCGTGGGTCGCTCGGAGCTCCTCGATGAACGACTGCACGTCCAACTTGGAGCGTGGGTCCAGGCCGGTCGTCGGCTCGTCGAGCAGGAGGAGCGTCGGGCTCGTCAGCAGGGCGCGCGCGATGGCGACCTTCTGCTGCATGCCCCGGCTCATCTGCTCGATCGGGCGCCCGACCCGTTTGCTGCCGATGCCCAATCGATCCAAGATCGCGAGGGTGTCGCGCCTGGCGGCGGCGCCATCGATCCCGTAGAGCCGGGCCGCGAAGACCAGGTTCTCCATCGGGCTGAGCTTCTTGAAGAAGGCGGCGTCGACGCTGACCCGATTGATCAGGCGCTTGACCGCCAACTCCTCCCGCTCGATGTCGTGGCCGAAGACCTCCACCCGGCCCTGGTCCAGGGTCAGCAGACCCGAGATGAGGCGGATGAGCGTCGACTTGCCCGAGCCGTTGGCGCCCAGGACCCCGTGGATGTCGCCGCGCTCGAGGCGCATGGACACGTCCGCGATGGCCGCGACCGGCGTCTTGGCACGGCCCACGACGAAGTGTTTGCTGACACCGTCGATGAGCAGGGCCGGAACTCCGGACGCCACCGGCCAGGCCACGGGCTTGACCGTCGGCTTGTCGTTCTTCAATTCGTCGATGAGCGTGGTGGCGGTCACGGTGGACTCCAGGTGGGAGGTGGACATGGAACGAGCCGCGGGCCTCGTCCGACGCTTCGTCGGTGGGCCTCGCGGCTCTCGTGTCCCCCGGTCCGCCTGGAGGGCGGGGCAGGGCATCAAAAAAGCCGGGGGCCCGATCTGGCCCACGGCTCGGGTTCTGTCCGGAAGGCGGTCCTGCCGCCTGCGGCTAGCTCGAGATGGGCGCAGATCTCCCGCTGTCGGCAACGCCGATAGGCGCTGACGTGCGTCGGAAGAGGAGTCGCATCTTCATTCGGAGACCGGCCTCCAATTGAGCTAGGCGAGGGCGGGCGACATGCACGCCGGTCGGCAGTCTAGGCTCGCCGGCCGATCGATGTCAACCGGGACGGACGACGGTGGCGGCCTGCGTCAGATGACGTACGGCGTCGTCGCCTGCTCCGTCAGAGGGCGAGCCGGACGATCGGCCGGATCCGCGAATCCGGGCTCGCCTGTCGGCGCTGGACGACCTCGAATCCGGCCCGTTCGAACATCGACATCGTCCCGTGGAAGGCGTTCGCGGAGGGGATCCGGCCGCCGGCCGTATCGACGGGGTACGCCTCGAGCATCGTCGCCCCGTGGTTCCGGGCATGGTCGATGGCCGCGGCCAGCATCGCGTTCGCGACGCCATGCCCGCGTCGCTCGCGGTCGACCACGAAGCAGACGATCGACCACACCGGCGTGTCATCGACCGGGGCGAGCACCTTCGAGAAGGCGAGCCGCTCGTAGTCCTCGCGAGGCCCCAGGCTCACCCAGCCGATGGCGACATCGCCCTCGTAGGCCACGAGGCCCGGCGCGGGTTCGTGCTGGGCGAGCTGTTCGAGCGCCTGCCAATTCCCCGCGGCCGTCGAGTTGGTCCAGTCCCGACCACGGAATCGGAAGTATGCGCACCAACACCACTTCGGATCACCTCCGGCGTCGAACAACGACGCAAGGTCCACGATCCGATCGGGGGTGAGTGGCAGGATGCTGAGCTTGTTGGCTGGCGGCGCGGACATCGCGACAAGCCTAGCCGCCGCGGCGGTCCAAAGGCGTCAGGATCTGTGCGCCGTCCGGATCGGCCGGCGGCGCGGCACGTTTGACGCCCTCCGGACCCCGCCGTACGCTGGCCTCCCGAGCTGGCATCCCACCCTTCGTTCGGAGTCTCTCGTGGCCGACATCTCGCCGCCGCGGGGCCGGTGGGCCTTCCGCCCGGTCCCTCCCGAACCTCGATCCATCGTCGAGCTGGTCCGTGCCGGCACCCTGGACGCGCAGCTGGCGGCGATGCTCTGGCTGTTGATCGAATCGCGCCTGCCGCTGGTTGTGGCGGCGGAAGCGCAGGGGACCGGCAAGTCCACCCTGCTCACCGCCCTGCTGGATTTCCTGCCACCGGGTACGCACGCCGTGGAGCTGGCCGGCGCCGCGGAGACCTTCGACTGGCTGCCGCAGGCGCCTGAGCTGGGCTGGCGGCGCGTGCGACCGTCGCCGGGCGAGGTGGTGCAGGGCTTGCGCCGGGTCAAGGCGCCGATCCGCCCGGACACCACGGTCCTGCTCATCCCGGAGCTCTCCGACCATCTGCCCTCGTACACCTGGGGCGCCGAAGCACGCCTCGCGATCCGCGCGGCCTCGATCGGGTACGGACTGGCTGCCACCATCCACGCGGACTCGCTCGATGAGGTCTTCGAGGCCCTCCGACGCCCGCCGGTCCTGCTCGCGGACGACGAGCTCTCGCGGCTCGGGATCGTGCTCGTGTTGCGGGCCGTCGCCGGCGGTCGGCGACGGATCGTGGCCGCCCACTACGTCCGGCCGGTCGTCCGTGATGTCCACGGGCACGTCCAGCACCTCGGCCCGGCCGTCCTCGCGACCTGGGACCCGGGCCGCGATGTCTTCGAGCACTTCGCCTGGGGGATCGTCCCCGAGCTCGCCCTGCGGATCGGTCGACGGGCCGGCGACTTCGAGCTCGAGGCCGAACGGCGCCGGGACTATCTCGCCGACCTGGCCACAGCTGGCGTGGTCGGCGTCGAGGAGGTCCGGCACGCGATCGATGGGTACCGACTTGCCGCCGTGTCCGGTGCATCCGCCGCGACGGCCACGCCGAACTAGAGGTCAGAGATGCCGACCATCGCGAGACCCGCAACGATCGCCGAGCTGCACGCGTCCGGCTGGCGATCGAAGTCGGTCAAGGAGGAGTTGCGGGCGAACCTGCTCGATCGCCTGACGGCCGGCGGCGAGGTGCTCCCCGGGGTCGTCGGCTACGACGACACGGTGGTGCCGTCGGTCGAGAACGCCATCCTGGCGGGCCAGGACCTGGTGTTCCTGGGCGAGCGAGGGCAGGCGAAGACGCGCATGGCGCGAGCCTTGGTCGGACTCCTCGATGAATGGCTCCCGATCGTGCGCGGCGGCGAGCTCAACGACGATCCGACGGCGCCGGTCAGTCCGGCCGCTCGCGCCATCGTCGAGCGCGACGGTAACGCTACGGCGATCGACTGGCTGCCTCGCGAGCGCCGTTACGCGGAGAAGCTCGCGACCCCGGACATCACGATCGCGGACCTCATCGGCGAGGTGGACCCGATCAAGGTCGCCGAGGGCCGCTACCTGTCCGACGAGCTGACCCTGCACTACGGCCTCATCCCGCGCGCGAACCGCGGCATCGTGGCGATCAACGAGCTGCCCGACCTGGCGGAGCGGATCCAGGTGGGCCTGCTGAACATCCTCGAAGAGCGCGATGTCCAGATCCGTGGCTTCGTCGTCCGCCTGCCGCTGGACCTGTTCGTGGTCGCGTCGGCGAACCCGGAGGACTACACCTCGCGCGGCCGCATCATCACGCCGTTGAAGGACCGCCTCGGGTCCCAGATCCGGACGCACTACCCGCGGACGCTCGAACACGAGATGGCGATCGTCCGGCAGGAGAAGCGGCGCTTCGCGGCCGACGATGCCGTGCCGCCGGTGGTGGTGCCGCCATTCATGGAGGAGCTCGTCGCCGAGCTGACCCATCTCGCACGCCGCTCCCCGGAGATCAGCCAGCGCTCCGGGGTGAGCGTCCGCGTCTCGGTCGCCAATACCGAGGTGCTCGAGGCCGCCGCGCTCAAGCGCGCCGTCCGCCTCGGCGAGAAGCTCGCGGCGCCGCGGGTGTCCGATCTCGGCGCCGTCATCGCCTCGACCGCCGGCAAGGTGGAGATGGAGTCGGTCGGCGACGACGCTCCCGAGGAGCGGATCGTCGAGCGGCTCATCACCAAGGCGCTCTACGCCACGTTCAGTCGCCGCGTGTCACTCGACGACCTGGATCCGGTCGTCGAGGCCTTCGAGGATGGCTTCACCGTCGAGACCGGCGAGCGCACGCCGTCGCGCGAATACGTCGCGTGGATGCGCGAGGTGCCCGGCTTGAGCACGGCCGTGGACCGATTGGGCGCCTATGACGTGACCGACGGCGCGGAGGAGCCGGCCGTCATCGCCTCAGCCGTCGAGTTCCTGCTCGAGGGCCTGCACCTGGCCAGGCGGCTCAACAAGGAGCGCATCGCCGGCGGCACGATCTACCACCGATGAGCACGTCGGCGTGACGGCCTACTCCCCGGATCCGCGCGATCTCACCGCCCTCGACCGGGCGCGCGCCAGTCGAGACGGGGGGGCACCTCCCTCGCTCGCGCGGCGGGCTCGATACTCGCGTTGGGACGGCAGCCAGCAGGTGGCGGACCTGGACGCCGACGAGATCATCGATGCCCTGTCCGACGACGTCATGGCCGAGGGCGACCTGGCCGAAGCCCTGCGGCGGCTCATGGAACGCGGCTGGCGCACGGGCGATCCGACGCGTCCCGACCTGGCCGGCCTGCGCGACCTGATGGACCGGCTGGAGCGTCGGCGCGAGGAGGCCCTCGAGCGGTACGGCCTCGGCGACGTGCTGGGCGACATCCGACGCGAGCTCGACGAGATCGTCGCGCAGGAACGATCGGGCGTGGAGCGGCGACTCGCCGATGCGTCGGCGGACGGGGCGGAGGACGCCGATCTGCGCGAGATGCTGCGGGACGTGGCGGCTCGGCGGCTCGACCAGCTCGACGGCCTGCCCGCGGACATCGGGGAGCGGCTCCGCGGTCTCCAGGACTACGACTTCCTGGAGCCCGAGGCCCGCCAGCGCTTCGATGACCTGGTCGGGACCCTTCGGAGCCAGATGCTCGACCAGTACGTGGCCGGCATGTCGGACGCGATCCGTTCGATGCGCCCCGAGGACCTCGCGGCGAACCGGGAGATGGTCCGGGACCTCAACGATCTTATCCGCCAGCGCATCGGTGGCGCGGACCCCGATGTGCGGGAGTTCCTCGCGAAGCACGGCCGGTTCTTCCCCGGAGCCCAGAGCTTCGACGACATCATCGACCAGCTGGCCGCGCGGATGGCCGCGATGCAATCCCTCCTGCGCTCGATGACGCCGGAGCAGCGGGCTGAGCTCGAATCGATGATGGACGCGCTCCTGCGCGATGACCGGCTGCTGGTCGACCTCGCCCAGCTCGCCTCGAACCTCGACCTCCTTCTGCCGGGCGGCCTCGGCGAGCGGGTCCCGTTCGGCGGCGACGAGCCGCTCGGCCTCGATGGCGCTCTGGCCCAGATCGAACGGCTGGCTGCGATGGACCGCATGGAGGACGCGCTGTCCGACGTCGAGGGCCCGGGCGACCTGGCCTCGCTCGACCGCGACGAGGTTCGCGACCTGCTCGGCGACGAGGCGGTGCGTGACCTCGACACGCTCGACGATCTGGCACGGCGGCTGGAGCAGGCCGGCTATCTCACCCGCGACGGGGAGCGGCTCGAATTGACCCCGCGGGGCAGTCGGCGCATCGGCCAGAAGGTGCTCGACGATCTCTTTGCGAGGCTCCAGCGCGACGCGTTCGGCGGCCACCGGATGGATCGCGCGGGCCGCGGCGGGGAGCGCGAAGAGACCACCAAGCCGTACGAGTTCGGCGATCCGTTCCACCTGGACTTGCGGGCGACGCTGACGAACGCCCTGGCCCGGGAGGAGAACGCCCCGGCAGCCCGGCGGGCGCGGGACGATCGCGCGGTCCACCTGACGGCCGCCGACTTCGAGGTCTATCGGGCCGAGCAGCTCACCCGTACGTCGACGGTGCTTCTGGTGGACATGAGCCGGTCGATGCTGTTGCGCGGCTGCTTCCTCGCGGCCAAGAAGGTTGCCGTCGCCCTGGACACGCTGATCCGGACCCAGTATCCGCACGACCACCTGTCGGTCATCGGGTTCGCCTACTACGCCCGGGAGATCCGGCCCGGTGCCCTCGCCGAGCTGACCTGGCACGGCTACGAGTACGGCACCAACCTCCAGCACGGCCTCCTCCTGGCGCGTCGGATCCTCGAGCGCCACCCGGCCGCCAACAAGGAGATCGTCGTCATCACCGATGGCGAGCCGACCGCCCACTTCGAGGGCGACCAGGTGGAGTTCAGCTACCCGCCGACCCGCCGGACGATCAGCGAGACCCTCAAGGAGGTGCACCGCTGCACGAAGGAGGGCATCACGATCAACACCTTCATGCTGGAGCGGTCACGGGCTCTGGCCGAATTCGTCGCCCACATGACCCGACTCAATCGCGGGCGCGCCTTCTACGCCACGCCGGAGCACCTGGGCGAATACGTCCTGGTCGATTTCGTGGGTCGCCGGACGAAGCGGGTGTCCTGACGCAGATTCGCCGCGTGATGGGGTCTCGGGCGGACTATCCTGCGCCCGTTCACACCCGACCCGGCTTGAGGTGGGCGTCGATGGATCTGAGCGCGCTGTTCCCCTGGCTTCTGTTCCTGCACGTGCTGGGCGCGATCGTCGCGTTCGGGCCGACCTTCGCCTTCTCGATCGTGGGGTCCATGGGCGGCGGCGAGCCGCAGCACGCGAACTTCGCGACGCGGGTCTCGCAAACGATCAGCGCCAGGATGGTGTATCCGATCGGCATCACCCTGCCGATCACGGGCGCCTTGATCATCCTCGTGCGGGGGATCGACCTGACGGATCGCGCCTTCTGGTGGCTCGACGTCGCGATCGTCCTGTACATCGTCGCCTACGGCTACTCGTTCTTCGTCCAGCGCCGATATGTGGAACGGGTCATTGTGATGACGTCGTCACCGCCACCTCCGGGCGCGACCGGGCCGCCCCCAGAGCTGATGGCCCAGGTGAAGCGGATCCAGCGCGGCGGCATGGCGCTGGGGATCCTGCTCGTGGCGATCGTGTTCCTGATGGTCGTCAAGCCGACCTTCTGAGGTCGCGAACGGCCCGGCAGATCGTCGCCGGCAGCCTGGGCACGCCGCGACCGCTCGGGCCGTACCATGGTCGGTGAACCCGGGACCCGAGGAGACCACCGACCGATGCCCCACGTCGCGACCTCGCCCGCCGACCTGCTGAGCGTCATGCGCGGCGCCGCCCATCTCGATGGCGACCTGTTGGTGATCGACGACGAACCGGCGTTCCGCGACACGGCGATCCGCGACCTCGCCTGGACCGCGGCGTTCAGCACCGATGAGCCGACGACCACGACGGCGCAGTGGCTCGTCTGGGAGGCGAGCCAGGCCTTGGGCGCCCAGTCGGCCAGCATCCAGGATCTCTACGCCGCCCGCGGCCGCGGCGAGGTTTCGGGCTTCACCGTGCCGGCGATCAACATCCGGGCGCAGACATTCGACATGGCGCGGACGGTCTTCGAGACGGCCAAGGCCGCAGACGTCTGGGCGGTCATCCTCGAGCTCGCGCGGAGCGAGCAGACCTACACGTTCCAACGCCCGATCGATTACTCGACCGCGGTGCTGGCCGGAGCGGTCGCGGCCGGTTGGCGCGGGCCGGTCTTCATCCAGGGCGACCATTACCAGTTCAACGCCAAGAAGTACGCCGCCGATCCGGAGTCGATGACCGAGGAGATCCGCCGCGCCTGTCGCCTGGCCGTGGAGGCCGGCTACCGAAACATCGATATCGACTCGTCCACACTGGTCGATCTGTCCAAGCCGACGACCGAAGAGCAACAGCACGAGAACTATGCTCGGGCAGCCGAGTTGACGGCGCTCATCCGAACGCTGGAGGCGGACGGGGTGACGATCAGCGTCGGTGGCGAGATCGGTGAGGTCGGCAGCCAGAACTCCACGGTCGACGAGCTACGCGCGTACCTCGACGGCTACCGACGTGAGCTCGAAGCGCGGCTGCCGGACGCGATCGGAATCAGCAAGGTCAGTGTCCAGACCGGCACCAGCCACGGCGGCGTCCCGCTGCCCGACGGTGGGGTCGCCGAGGTCAAGCTCGACTTCGAGGTGCTCCGCGAGCTCGGCGAGGTCGCCCGCCGCGAGTACGGGCTGGCCGGCGCGGTCCAGCATGGCGCGTCGACCCTGCCCGACGAGCTGTTCCACCGCTTTCCGGCGGTCGAGACCGCCGAGATCCACCTGGCGACCGGGTTCCAGAACACCCTGTACGAACACCCCGCATTCCCCGATGCGCTCCACCGCGAGATCGAGGCATGGTGCTTCTCGAATGCCGCGGACGAGCGCAAGGACGGCCAGACCGACCAGCAATTCGTCTACACCACCCGCAAGAAGGCGATCGGACCATTCAAGCGCCAGTTGTGGGACCTCGCGACCAAGGACGAGATCCTCGCCGCCCAGCGCCGCAAGGTCGCGTTCCTGCTCACCGAGCTCGGCGTCAACGGCTCACGCGAGATGGTCGGGGCGTACATCCGGCCCGTCGAGCTCCACCGGCCGATGCCGGACGCCCTGCGCGAGGCCGTCGGGGCCGGCTGACGCTTTGCAGGGGGTCGCGATCCGGCCGGAGCGCCCCGGGGACGAGGCCGCGATCCGCTCGCTCGTCGACGCAGCGTTCGCCCCGTCGACCGAGGAGGGGCGCATCGTCGACGATCTCCGTCAGGACTCGGGCTGGCTCCCTGAGCTGTCGTTCGTGGCCGTCGACGAACACGGCACGATCGTGGGTCAGTGCGTGACGAGTGTCGGCCGACTGGTCGCTCACGACGGCACCGACCGTCCGATCCTGGGCCTGGGCCCGATCGCCGTGGCCCCGGACCACCAGCGGCGGGGCATCGGCGGTGCCCTCGTGCGGACGACCATCGCCGGGGCGACGGCGCTCGCATGGCCGGTGATCGTCCTGCTGGGCCACCCGACCTACTACCCGCGCTTCGGGTTCGAGTCGGCCCGCTCGATCGGCATCGAGCCGCAGCAGCCATGGTCGGATGCGACGTGGATGGCCCTGCGGCTGCCGGCCTGGACACCGGACCTGCGCGGCACGATGCGGTATCCATCGGCCTTCGCCATCGACTGATGTCCATTCCCAGCGCCGACTAGACGCTGGACCATCGACGCTCCCGTGACTGACGGAATGACCGACGGAGGAACCATGTCGATGACGACCGAGGCCGGTGTGCGCCGCGACGCGCTCGCCGGGCGGATCGGAGCCGCGATCCTTGGAGCGCTCGACGCGCAGGCCATCTACCTCGGCGACCGGTTGGGGCTGTACCGTGCCCTCGCCGAAGGTGGTCCTGCCACGGCGCCCGAGCTCGCGTCGCGGGCCGGGATCCATCCGCGGTACGCCCGCGAGTGGCTCGAGCATCAGGCCGTGGGCGCGATCCTCGACGTCGACGACGAGGCCGCGCTTCCGGATGCACGTCGCTACTCGCTGCCCGACGGGCACGCGGAGGTCCTCGTCGAAGAGGAGAGCCTGTCCTACATGGCACCGCTCCCGCGGTTCGTCGTGGGATCGGCCCAGCGCATGCCCGACCTCCTGGCCGCCTACCGGACCGGCGGCGGGGTCGACTGGGCCGACTACGGCCCCGACGTCGTAGAGGCCCAGGAAGGCATCAACCGGCCCCAGTTCACCCATCTCGTCGGGGACTGGATCGACGCGTTGCCGGACATCGCGGCTCGCCTCCGCGATGGCGATGGCCGGGTCGCCGACGTCGCCTGCGGCACGGGCTGGTCGTCGATCTCGATCGCCCGCCACTTCCCGGGCGCCAGGGTGGACGGCATCGACATCGATACGGGCTCGATCGAACGGGCCAAGGCCCATGCCGCCTCGGCCGGTCTCTCGGATCGCGTCTCATTCCTGTTCGCGGACGCGGCCGACAGCGAGGGGACCGGGCAGTACGACCTCGTGACCATCTTCGAGGCCCTCCACGACATGGCCCGACCGGCCGAGGTGCTCAGTGCCGCTCGCCGGCTGCTCGCGCCCGGTGGCGCCGTCCTGATCGGCGACGAACGTGTGGCGGAGCAGTTCACCGCACCCGGAGACGAGGCGGAGCGCCTCTTCTACGGCTACAGCGTGGTCTCGTGTCTCGCCAACGGCCTGGTCGACCAGCCATCCGTTGGGACGGGCACGGTCCTGCGGCCCGCCGCGCTCGAGGCGATCGCCCGCGAGGCGGGCTTCTCGCGGTTCACGATCCTGCCCACCGAGCACGAGGCGTTCCGCTTCTACCGCCTCGATCCCTAGGCGCGGAACGTTCGAATCACGCTCGAAGCCGACCGTCCCGCCGACGAAGACCGTCGTTGACGCGCTCGGGCGCGGTGCTATCCTCGCGCCCAGTCCGGCCGGCTTGAGGGAGCCCGGCTGGGTAAGTGCCCGGCGTTCCTCGCGTCTCCCCAGCGGTCAGTCTCGCACTCGTTCGTGCGGAGGTAGGAGGAGGAGATCGTGGCGGACTCGATGACCCCGCAAGACGTTGCGGCCCGTGACGATGCCCAGCTCGCGTCACTTGGGATCAAACCCGAATTGCGTCGGACCCTCGGATTCCTGGCGAACTTCGCCCTCGCGTTCAGCTTCATCAGCGTGTCGACTGGGTCCTACGGCAACTTCGGTGTCGCCATCGGCCTCGGCGGACCCGTCATGTTCTGGTCGTGGGTCCTGGTGATCGGCGGACAGCTCTTGGTGGCGCTCGTGTTCGCAGAGCTGGCGAGCCACTTCCCGGTGGCCGGCTCGATCTACCAATGGTCCAAGCGCCTGTCGAACCGCGGACTCGGCTGGTTCACCGGCTGGTTCTACTTCTGGGCGCAGGTCGTCACCGTGTCAGCGGTCGCGGTCATCGTGGCGTTCGCCATCGACGGGTTCGTCCAGGTGCCGGGGTTCCTGGACTCTCCGGATCCGACCGGTCTTACCACGATGTTCACGTTCATCGCCATCACGACCCTTGTTCTCACCACGTTCGTCAACGCGTTCGGCGTCCGGCTGCTCTCGATCCTCAACAACATCGGCGTTGCCACCGAGATCCTCGGGATGCTCGTGTTCGCGCTGATCCTCCTGTTCCTGGCCAATAACCAGCCGGTCGATGTGATCTTCTCCTTCGGCGGCGCCGAGGCGGCCCAAAACGGCAATCTGCCGGCGACCTTCGCACTCGGCATGTTCATGGCCCTGTTCGTGGTCTACGGCTTTGACACTGCGGGCACGTTCGGTGAAGAGACGCTCGACGCCAGCCGCCAGGCCCCGCGCGGCGTGTTGTCGTCCGTGCTCGTTTCGGGTGGCATCGGTGCCGTATTCCTGCTCGCCGTGATCCTGTCGCTCCAGAGCATCCCCGACGCCATGCAGGAATATGTGACCGGCGCCTCGCCGATCGCCACGACCATCCTCGGCAACCTCAGCCAGGAGCTCGTCGCCGGCGTCACGGTCGGCGAGCTCTATATGCTGGTGATCCTCGCCTCGGTCTTCGTGTGCACGCTCGCGATCCAGGGCGCAGCCACACGGTTGATGTTCTCGATGGGGCGTGATCGGCACCTGCCCGGCGGGCGGGCTTGGGGGCACGTCAGCCCGCGCTTCCGGACGCCGGCGAATGCCGCGGTCGCCGTCGGTTTGCTCGCCGCCGTGCCGATCCTCCTGATCGGCCCCTTGGCGGCCGTGTCGCTCTCGATCGCCGCGACCGGGCTCATCTACCTGAGCTACCTGATGTGCAATCTCGGCGTATTGCGGGCCCGTCGGAACGGCTGGCCACGAAAGGAGGCCGCGTTCAACCTCGGTCGATGGGGCACGATCGTGACGGTGCTCGCGATCGTCTGGGGCGTCCTCGGTGTCATCAACATCGGCCTGTGGGAGTCGACCATCTTCGGTGACTGGGGCACCGCCGGTCGCGCGATCTGGAACCCCTTCATCAACACATTCTTCAAGCCGTTCGGGCAGGAGCTGACCTGGCTGCCGGCCTGGCCTCTCTTCGAGACCATGATCGGGCTGCTCCTCATCACGGGGGCCATCTACTACGTGCTGGTGGTTCGCCGATCTGCCCCGGACGTCGAGTCGGCCGCGGCGGATCCCGCGACGGGTGAGGCCGTCATCGGCTAGCGGCGCGTGAGCGACGGACCGTCCCCGGACCAGGAGCTGCGCGGGGAGCTGCGCGACGGCCTGGTCCGGGCGATGGGCCGTGTGCCGGAGCTGGCCGGCCGCGAGCTGACCCTGACGCCGCTCTCGGGCGGCATCACCAATCGGAATTTCCTCGTCGCCGCGTCGGGCACGGACCAGCGCTGGGTCATCCGCCTGGCCGGCAACGACACGCACCTATTGGGGATCAGCCGGGAGGTCGAGCATGCCGCGACCGTGGCCGCGGCCGGGGTCGGCGTGGGCCCCGAGGTCACCGCGTTCATCCGGCCCGAGGGCTACCTCGTCACGCGCTTCATCGTCGGGTCCCCGGTCAGCGACGAAGCCGTTCACCAGCCGGAGACCTTGCGGCGGGTCGCCGATTCGCTGCGACGCATCCACGACGGGCCGGCGATCCCCGGGCTGTTCGTCCCGCTCCGGATCGTCGAGGCGTATCGGGCGCTGGCGATGGCTCGCGGCGTGGCGATCCCGCCCGAGTACGACGTGGCGGCCGCGGTCGGCCGGCGGATCGAGTTGGCGTGGCTGGCGGCGCCGGTCGAGCTGCGGCCGTGCCACAACGACCTGCTCAATGCGAACTTCATCGATGACGGGGCGCGCATCCGGATCGTCGACTGGGAGTACGCGGGGATGGGCGACCCGTTCTTCGACCTCGGCAACTTCAGCATCAACCACGAGCTGACGCCCGAGGAGGATGCGATCCTGCTGGCCGCCTACGACGGCGCCGTGCATGCGCCGAGGCTGGCCCGAATCGTTCTCATGCGCGTCGTGTCGGATCTCCGCGAGGCGATGTGGGGCGTCCTCCAGCAGGGCGTCAGCACGCTAGACGTCGACTTCGTGGCGTACGCGGGGGAGCATTTCGATCGCCTGCTCGCGAACGCGAGCACGCCGGGCTTCGAGCGGGCCTTGCGAGAGGCCGCCGCCGACTGAGAGGCGCCCGACCGGCCGGCCGTGCCCCCGGTCCTAGTGGCAGGGGCCGGACCCGGCATCGGAGAAGTCGCCGCCCGTCGGGATGAACGTCCAGTCGTACGAGTCGGGGTGCAGCACCAGCTTCAGCACGCCATGGGTCACCGCCGCGCGGAGCTCACTGTTGGGCTTGGGATCCTTGAACGGACGCAGCTCCTTGCCGCCGGTGCCGACGACGAACTCGCGGATCCCGCGATCACGATCCTCGCGACCGTCCGGATCCTGCGGCGCGAACCGCTCGTAGTCGTGGTCATGGCCGTTCACGACCACGTCGGCCTCCGCGGCGTACAGGGCCTGCCAGAACGGGGCCGGGCCACTGTCATTGCCATGGTCGCCGGAGCTGAACCGGGGGTGATGCCAGATCGCCAACGTGCACTGGGCGCCCGACGCCGCGAGGTCCGCGGCCAGCCACCGACCCTGGTCGGAGTCGCTCCCACAGCCGCCCGTCTCGGCGCACATCGAGTCGAGGACCACGATGTGCCAGGTGCCGAGGTCGTACGAGTACCAGGGCACGCCGTCGGGGGCCGCGGCCGTCCCGAAGTAGCCGACGTAACCCGCCAGATCGTTCACCCAGTCGTGGTTACCGGGTGCCGGTCGCGTGCGGTCCTTGAACCGTCCCCAGGTCGGCTCGTAGCACTCGCGGAAATCCTCCGTGCGGCCGTCCGGATAGGCGTTGTCCCCGGCCGTGAACACCGTCCCCTCGATGCCGTCGATGAGCTCGGCGGTCGCGGTGTCATCGGTCGTGTCGCACGTGGCGATGTCGCCGGCCCCGACCAGCACCGCGTCGCCCGTCGCGGGCGATGGCGACGGCGCCGGCGAAGCCGATGCGACGCCGGAACCGGAGGGTGAAGCCGCGCCGCTGGCCACCGCCGATGCGGACGGCACGGTCGATGGCGAAGGCTCGGCCGACGGCGCCGCGGGCGTCGACGTCGAACCGGATGGACTCGTCGTGGGGCTAGCCGGGTCGGCGGCACGGTCGATGATCCGCGACAGCCCGAACAGGAGGACGAGCGTCGCCACGAAGACGACGATCCCGAGCAGGAGCTGGCGAGCGAGCGCTTCGCGGTCGGGCGGGCCCGGCGGATCGACGGGCGGAGGGTCCGTCATGTGGCCGCCAGCCTAGCAAAGACGGGCGGTTCAGCCGGCCGAGACCGTCAGGCGATAGGCGCCGGCACCCGTGAAGCGCAGGTCGCTGACGACGACCAGGTACTCGCCGGCCGAGGGCGCCTTGAACACGACCTCGTCATCGCCACCGAGCGGGCCGCCCGAATCGCGTCCTCCGGCCAACGGTGCGCCGGTCGAGCCGACCTGGTCGACGAACAGGGCCGGATCAAGAGCCGCAGCGGACGCACGGACCCTCACCGATTTGCCCGCTGCGAGCTGGAGGGTGTACCAGTCGATGTCCCCGGCGTAGTCGGCCGCGCCCATCCGCGGTCGGTCGCGGACGAGGGCTTGGCCGTCGTCCGGGTCGTCGAAATGGGTCAACGCAGCCGTCGAAATGAGATGGACCTTCACCGGTGTGGCCTGGTCGGGCTCGACCGCGACGAGGTACGGCCCCGGCGCGTCGAAGGCGATGTCGACCGCGAGCTTGCCGGCCGGAGGGCCCGCCCGATGGCTGAGCTTGCCCGCCGCCGCGAGGGCCACCATGTTGATGTCGCGGTCGCTGGTCGACGAAACACGGACCTTGGGGTCGCCTTCGGCGCCGGGCACGAGCCAGGCGTGCATGTCCGCCCGATGTTGGAAGGTGATGTCGATGGTCTTCGGTCCGTCCCGCGTGGGCGCCGGGAGCACCCGATCGTCCATCGCGTCGACATCCTCGCCGGCGAGGAGTCGCCCGACCCGCGCGAGCGCATCGGCGCCATCCAGGGCCACGGCGAACCGGCCACGCGACCCACCCGTCACGCCCAGCAACCGGCCATCCCCGTCGACGAGGACGCCGCCGGACTGGCCGAAGTCGATGACCGCATCGGTCTGGTGGTAGCTCAACGCATCGACCCATTCGAACGCGGCGCTCGAGATGATGCCCTCGGTGATGGTCGCGGTGGGTGCGGTGGCATCGGCCAGCGGGTAGCCGACGAGATAGACGCGCGTCCCGGTCGGCGGCGTGGATCCGTCGGCGAGGGGAAGCGTCGGGAGGGCCGTCGCCGACGGGAGCTCCAGCACCGCGAGGTCGGCCAGAAGGTCCCAGGCGATCACCGGGGCGTCGACGGCCTTCGTGCGATCCTCGAGGATCACCGTCGCCGCCTGGTATGGTCGGACGACGTGCGCGTTGGTGACCACGTGTCGGTCATCGATGAGGAACCCGGACCCGGTCCCGATCTCGGTCTGGACGAATGCGACCGCGGGGGAGACCTGCCGGAAGACCTCGTCCGCCGTGAGTCCGGGGTCGGTGCTTCCCGTCGGGCTCGCGGCGGCCGGCGGCGAGGGCTCGGTGGTCGCCGTCGGAGCCGCCGGGTTGCCCGTGCCGGTCGCGATCGGAGGCGTCGGCTCACTCTGGCAGCCGGCGACGACGGTCGCCAGGGCCAGCGAGCCGATGGAGCGTCGCCACGTCCTTGGCGGGACCCGCATTTCCACCTTCCGAGGTCCGCTCGTCGCGCCGGTCGCGCGCGACCGGCATCGAGGGCTCTAGGCTAGCGACGATGGGGCGTGTCGGGAAGGGGAGCGGCGGTCGGGTGGTCGAACACGCCCGCGCCGTCGTCATCGGCGGCGGCGTCGGCGGCACGTCGATCGCCTACCACCTTGCCGAGTCGGGCTGGACCGACATCGTGCTGGTCGACCGGGCCGAGCTCACGTCGGGCTCCACGTTCCATTCGGCCGGTCTCGTCGGCCAGCTCCGCAGCTCGGTGACGCTGACCAAGATGATGATGTACGGCGCCGCGCTCTACCGGCGTTTGGCCGCCGAGACTGGCACCGACCCGTCCTGGCACGAGGTGGGGTCGCTGCGCCTGGCCTCGAGCCCCGAACGCCAGGAGGAGTTGCGCCGCCAGGCGGGCTGGGCGAAGACGTTCGGGCTACCACTCGAGCTCATCTCGCCGGCCGAGGCGCACGAGCTCTTCCCGTTGATGTCGCTTGATGGCGTCCTCGGCGCCGCCTACCTGCCGACCGACGGCTGGTTGGACCCGTCCGGACTGGCGCTGGCGCTGGCGGCCGGTGCCCGGACCCGAGGCGTTTCGATCCGGCCACACACGCGAGTCGTCGGCGTCGGGGTCGAGCGTGGCCGGGTGAGCGGGGTGACCGTCGAGCACCAGGGTGAGCGAGGGGAGATCCGGGCGGACGTCGTGGTCAACGCCGGCGGCATGTTCGCGCCCGAGATCGGTCGCCTCGCCGGCGTCAACGTGCCGATCATCCCGATGGCCCACGAGTACCTCTTCACCGAGGCGATCGATGGCGTCCGATCGACACTCCCGACGATGCGCGACCCCGACAACCTCGTGTACTACCGCGAGGAGGTCGGCGGCCTGTGCATGGGCGGCTACGAACGTCATCCGGCACCGTGGGCCCTCGATGGCGTGCCGCCCGACTTCAACGGCAAGCTCCTCGCACCCGACTGGCCGCGGTTCGAGGAGATCATGGAAGGCGCGGTCCGACGCGTGCCGGCCATCGCCGACGCGGGCGTGAACCGGATGATCAACGGCCCCGAGGGCTTCACCCCCGACAACGAGTTCATCCTCGGCGAGAGCGAGGTCCGCGGGTTCTTCGTCGCGGCGGGCTTCTGCGCGCACGGGATCGCCGGGGCCGGTGGCATCGGTCGCCAGATGGCGACCTGGATCGTCGACGGCGAACCGGAGCTGGATCTCTGGAAGATGGACATCCACCGGTTCGGGCCGGCCTACCGATCCCAGGCCTACACGCTGGCCCGGACCGTCGAGGTCTACGCGACCTACTACGACATCCACTACCCGAACGAGGAGCGCCACGCCGGTCGGCCGCTGCGAACGGCGCCGACCTACGAGATCCTGTCCGAGCTCGGGGCCGCATTCGGCGAGAAGTCCGGCTGGGAGCGCCCGAACTGGTTCGAATCGAATGCGCCGGCCGGTGACGAGTCCCTTCGACCGCGTGGCTGGGCCGGCATGCATTGGTCCCCGGCGATCGGGGCGGAGGCGCTGGCGACCCGTCGCGCCGCCGGCCTGTTCGACGAGACATCGTTCGCCAAGCTCGAGGTCGCGGGGCCCGGCGCCGTCGCGTTCCTGGAACGGATGTGTGCGAACGAGATCGATCGGGCGGTCGGTTCGATCGTCTACACGCAGCTGCTCGACCAAGGCGGCGGGATCCAGGCCGATCTGACCGTGACGCGCCTTGATGAAGAGGCCTTCATGCTGGTGACCGGGACGGCCGTCGGCAACCACGACGCGGCCTGGCTGCGACGCCACCTGCCCGAGGATGGGACCGTCGATCTGCGCGACATCACCTCGTCGCGGGTCTGTTTCGGGCTGTGGGGACCACGGGCGCGCGACATCCTGGCCGGGCTCACGCGCGACGACGTGTCGAACGAAGGCTTCCCGTATCTCACGGCGCGCGAGATCGCGGTCGGGGCGGTGCCGCTCCTCGCGCTCCGGGTCACCTATGTCGGCGAGCTCGGCTGGGAGTTGTACGCACCGATCGAGTACGGCCGGGCGCTCTGGACGACCCTCTGGGAGGCCGGTGCACCGATCGGGATGGTCGCCGCCGGGTATCGGGCCATCGACGCGCTCCGCCTGGAGAAGGGATATCGAGTCTGGTCCACGGATATCACCCCGGACGAGAACCCGTTCGAAGCCGGTCTCGGCTTCGCGGTCGCGTTGGACAAGGCGAGCGGATTCCTGGGTCGCGATGCGCTGGTCGCCGCGAAGGCGGCCGGACCGCGCAAGCGCCTTCGGTGTCTCGTGCTCGACGACCCCCGATCGGTCTGCCTCGGCAACGAACCTGTCCGCGTCGATGGTGCCGTGGTCGGGCGGGTCACCTCCGGCGGCTACGGGTTCGCGGTCGAACGATCGATCGCCTACGCGTACCTGCCGCCGACGGCCCCGATCGGGACACGGGGCGATGTCGAGGTCTTCGGGGAGTGGATCGGGTTCGAGGTCGCGCGGGAGCCGCTCTGGGACCCGACCGGGGAGCGGATCCGGTCGTGAGCGACACAAGCGCGTTCGGGTCGGACTGGTCGGCCGGGCTCCGCCGTGGCACGGACGCCGAGCTCCGCGGCTGGCTCGACGTGGCGATGGCCGCCTGCGACGAAGCGGATGTCATCGCACGCCAGCACTTCCGGCGCGACCTCACGATCGAGACGAAGCCCGACCGCTCGTACGTCACGCAGGCCGATACGGCCATCGAACGGATGATCCGTCAACGCCTCCTGGATGCGTTCCCAGGCCACGGTTTGGTCGGTGAGGAGTACGGCACGGAGGCCGCCGATGCGTCCGTCCGCTGGTACATCGACCCGATCGACGGGACGCACAACTTCATCCGGGGCGTGCCGCTGTTCGGGACGTTGCTCGCGGTCGAGCGGGACGGTGAGCTCCAGGCCGGCGTCATGTCCGCACCGGCCCTCGACGAACGCTGGTGGGCGTGGCGGGCCGGTGGGGCGTGGGCTCGCAACCGGGGCGAGTCACCGAGGCGGATCAGCGTGTCGCGGGTCACGTCGCTTGACGATGCGCAGGTCCTCTACGGATCGGGACAGGACATCATCGCGTCGGGCGGTGCTCCGGGCTTCGAGAGCCTGCTGCGAGCCGTCTGGCGGGAGCGTGGGTTCGGCGACTTCTGGGGATATGCGCTCGTCGCGGAAGGCGCCGCCGAGGCGATGGTCGAGGTCGGACTGTCGACCTGGGACGCGGCGGCCCCATCGATCCTGGTCGAGGAGGCGGGAGGCCGGGCCACCGACCTCGACGGGCGCCGCGCCATCGACAGCGGGACCTTCCTGACCACGAACGGTCTGCTGCACGAGGTGGTTCGCGAACGGTTGGTCCGCGCCTAGACCTGGCCCGGCCGGCGCGCGTCGACGACGGCCAGCGCCAGGCACGCCGGGCAGCACGCGTCGGCCCAGTCGCCGACGACGGCAAGCGTTCGCGACTCGGTTCCGCGTCGACGCCGGCCGAGGATGATCCAGCCGACGGCTCCGAGGATCGCGAGACCGATGCCGGCCACCGCGAGTGGGCCGAGGGCACCGCCGACGACGGTGAGGACGGGCTCGCCGAGCAGGTAGCCGAGGCCGAAGTGTGCGGCGATGAACAGGGCGTTGCCGATCGCGAGACCCGCCACGAAGACCGACGCCGGCAGGTCGGCCAGGGCACTCGCCGCGATCGCGACGATCCGGACCCCGGGCGTCGAGCGGGCGACCGCGACCGATCGCGCGCCGCCGCGCCTGAGCCGTTCGGCCTGGCCATCGATCCGATCGGTCGACGCGACCTTCGACAACAGACGCAACAATGCCGGCCGGGCGACCGATCGCAGCAGTCCGAACTGGACCACGCCGCCGACGATGCTGGCCACCACCAGGGCCACGAGGGCGACCACCGGGTCCAGGTCACCGCGGCCGGCCGCGACCCCGGCGCCGATGACGATGAGGTCGCCCGGTATCGGGATCGGCAGCCCGGCTTCCTTGATGAGGATCAGCCCGACGATCGCCAGCAGGCCCGTCCCGGCGAGATCCATCTCAGTCCACCCCGGGCGGTTCGAGGCGCATCAGGATCCGCGGCCGGCCGGCACTGCGCGCAGCCGTCTCCACGACGCGATGGAAGCCGGCCGTCTCGAACATGGGCGTGAAGCCGACATACGAGAAGCCGACATCGAGGCGACGCCCTTCCGGATCGATCGGGTAGGCCTCGATGGCCGGCGCGCCGTTGGCTCGGGCGTACTCGATGGCGCCGTCCAAGAGCGCCTTCGCGACGCCGCGCCGCCGGTAGCCGACGCGGACCTTGAAACAGACGATCGACCAGACCGGGACGTCGTCGACGGCCGGGATCGTCCGCGACCGCACGAGGCGTTCGAGGGACACCCGTGGCCCGAAGCCGCACCATCCGGCTGGCTCACCGTCGAGGTAGGCGATGACGCCCGGGGACGGCGGACCGGCTTCGACCTGCGCAGCGAGGTTCGCCTCGCCCGAGCCTGGTCCGCCGGCCGAGTAAGCGCCGCTCGAGCGGCGCCAGTACTGACACCAACAGCCGAGCGGTCCATCGCCCTCGAACAGGGTGACCATGTCGGCCCAACGGTCCGCCGTCGCGGGGACGACGTCGATGTCCGACGAAGCGGCGGTCACGCGCCGGCGGCGGCCAGCGCGTCGTCGAGGATCGTGATGGCCTGATCGACCTCGGCGGCCGTCGTCACCAGCGGCGGGATGATCCGGATGACGTTCACGTACGTCCCGGCGGTCAGGACGATGAGCTTGCGCGAGAGCGCCTCGTTCTGGATCCGCTTGGTCAGGTCCGCATCGGGCGTCCGCCCGTCGCCCACGTCGGGCCGGACGAGCTCGATCGCGACCATCAGACCGAGGCCGCGCACGTCCCCGATCGCCGGATATTTGCCCGCGAGGCGACGGAGGCCGGCAAGGAACTGGTCGCCACGCTCCCGGGCGTTGGCGACCAGCCCCTCCTCCTGGATGACATCGAGGGTCGCGTTGGCGGCCGCACACGAGACGACGTTGCCACCGTACGTGCCGCCGTGGGCGCCCGGCTTCCAGGCCGCCATGAGCTCGGCCCGAGCCAGGATCCCGGAGAGTGGCAACCCGGAGGCGATGCCCTTGGCCATGACCAGGATGTCGGGCTCGACGTCCCAGTGATGGACCGCGAACATCTCGCCCGTCCGCCCGAATCCCGTCTGGACCTCGTCGGCGATGAGCAGGATGCCGTGCTCGCGCGTGATCTCGCGGAGGCGCGGCAGGAATCCCGGCGGCGGCACGATGTAGCCACCCTCGCCAAGGACCGGCTCCAGGATGATGGCGGCCACCTGGTCCGGGTAGATGAACTGGTGGAACGTCAGGTCGAGCTGCGCTTCCCAGTCGCACGAGCACGCGTCGGGCGAGTGGGCGGCGCCCGGCGCTCTGTAGCAGTACGGGTACGGCGTGTGATAGACGGAGCCCGGCAGGGGCTCGAAGGCCGCCCGGTAGACATCCTTCGCGGTCGTCAGTGCCATCGTCTGCGCGGTCCGGCCGTGGTAGCCGTAGCGGAACGCCATGATCGCCGGCCTGCCCGTCGCGACGCGCGCGAGCTTGACCGACGCCTCGACCGCCTCGGCACCCGAATTCGACAGGAAGGCCTGCCACGGGCCGCCCGGCAGGATCGTCCGCAGCCGGTCGTACAGGCGCAGGCCGGGCTCGTGGTAGAGGATGTTCTGCTGGCCGTGGAGCAGCTTGGCGGCCTGGGCCTGGATGGCCGCCACGACCCGCGGATGGGCGTGACCCGTGTTCGTCACGCCGATGCCCGAGGTGTAGTCGAGGTAGCGCTCGCCGTCCCGCGTGATCAGCCACGCACCCTCGCCGCGATCGACGTCCAGGTTCGTGATCCGGCCCCAGACCGGCGGCACGACCGCGTGGTCGGGGAGGGGACCGGCGAGGGCGTCGGCGGTCTGGGCGTCGGCGGTATCGACCATCGAGAGAGCCTCCTGGCCGCGCGTCAGGCGCGGGCCCCAGCGTAATCCCGAGCCGCCACGCGGCGTTGCCAGAGCGTGGTGAGCAGCACGAGGCCCACCGCGATCACGAAGATCATCGTGCCGATGACGTTGACCTGGACCGGGATGCCCCGGAGCTGCGACCCGTAGATGAACAAGGGGAACGTCTGAGTCGTGCCGGCGGTGAAGCTGGTGATCACGTAGTCGTCGATCGAGAGGCTGAACGCGAGCAGAGCCGCCGCCATGACGCCCGGCAGGATGAGCGGGAACGTCACCTTCCAGAACGTCACCCATTCGTTCGCGCCGAGGTCCATCGCCGCTTCCTCGAGGTGACGTGGGAAGCCCTGCATGCGCGCCTTCACGGTCACGACCACGAAGCTGATGTTGAACATGATGTGGGCGATGATGACGGTGCGGATGCTGAGCGGATACACGACGCCTTCCGGCACGAACGACAGCTGGACCGACGCGATGAACGTGGTCAGGAGGGACGCGCCCAGGACGATCTCGGGCGTGGACATCGGCAGGAAGATGAGCAGGTTGGTCGCCGACCGCCCGCTGAACTGATACCGAACGAGGGCGAGGGCGATGAGCGTGCCCAGGATCGTCGAGACGATCGTCGCCGCGAACGCGATGATCAGACTGTTCCCGACCGCCTCGGCGAGCCCCGGTCGACCCAGTGGATCGAGCCAGGCCTCGATCGAGAACCCGCGCCAGGTCAGGTTCGACCGCCCGGCCGGGTCGTTGAAGCTGAACAGGATCATCACGAACACCGGCAGGATCAGGTAGAGCGTCACGCCGAGCACGTACACGGGTAGCAGCCAGCGGTCGACAACCGGTGGAAGCGGCTCCCGATCGAGTTCGGTCGCGCGACAGCGACGGCTGCGGCGGTCATCAGGCGCCCGTCAGGTCTTCGGTGCCGAGCAGGCGGGTATAGATCAGGACGCCGATCAGGATCGCGAGCATGAGGATGAACGACAGCGCCGACGCGGTCGGATAGTCGGTCACGCGGAGATAGCGGGCCTGGATGACGTTGCCGATCATCAGCGATTGCGGATTGCCCAACAGCTCGGCGTTGATGTAGTCACCGACGGCCGGGATGAAGGTCAGCAGCGACCCGGCGAAGATGCCGGGCACCGCCAGGGGCAGCGTGACCCGGACGAACGCCTGGCTGACGAGGTAGGTCCCGACGAGGGCGCCGATGATCGCGCCCGGGATGCCGAGCGGCAGCGGGCCGTATTCCATGACCACGCCGACGACCACGCCGAGCACGCCGCCCACGATGGCGCCGACGATCGTGCCCTGCGGCCGCCACGGCCCGGCATACAGGTCCTCGGCGGCCTCAAGGAGGCGCTTGTCGATCTTCTCGAGCGCCACGTACAGCGGCAACGTCATGAAGGGCAGGAAGTTGTACGTGATGCCGGCGATGACCGCGGCCGGCGTCGCGAGCAGACGGAACTCCTCGGGCAGGATCCCGACCGCCTTGAACGGGCCCAGGACGATGCCGTCGTCCGCGAGGATGATCTTCCAGGAGATCGTCCGCAGCAGGAAGCTCGTGAAGAACGGGGCGATCACGAGGAACAGGAGCAGGTTCTTGTAGGCGCCGCCCCGGAACGCGATGGCGTAGGCGAGCGGGAAGCCGAGCGCGAAGGCCAGGATGGTGGCGAGCCCGCCGTAGACGATGGATCGAGCGATCCATGGCCAGTACTCGGTCAGGGCCTCGGGGTAGATGCCCCAGTTCCAGGTCTGGGTGAACCCGTCCTGGATGTTGCCGGTCCACAGCGAGACGAGGAACATCTGGAACGCCGGGTAGACGTAGAAGACCGCCAGCCAGAGCAGGCCGGGCAGCAGCAGGGCGTACGGAGCGATGGTCCGGAAGTTGATCGACCGGCGCATCGGTGGCTAGAGGCCCAGCACCTTGGTGAACGCCTCGCTCCAGGCCGTCTCCTCTTCCGCGCTGGTGGCGCGGAACTGGTGGAGCCGGGCCGCATAGTCCGCGGGCGGGAAGATGAGCGGGTTGTTCGCCAGTTCCGGGTCGAGCTCCAGCATGACCTCGCGGGCGCCCGGCCACCGGACAGACATAGTTGACGTAGGCCTCGATCGTGGCCGCATTGACCGGGTCGTAGTAGAAGTCGATCCACTTCTCCACGAGCCGCAGGCTCGGCGAACCCTTGGGGACGACCATGTTGTCCGTCCAGAGCATCCCGCCTTCGGTGGGCAGGGCCCAGCGGAAGTCCTGGTCCCCCGACTGTGCCGGGACCAACAGCGAGGTCACGTCGCCCGACCAGGCCATCGCGAGGACCGCATCGCCGCTCGTCATCGACTCCACGTACGAGTTGCCGGCGACCTGGCGGACGTAGCCGGCCTTGACCGCCTTGTCGACCTCGGCGAGCGCTGCGTCGAACTGCGCCTGGGTCAGCGTCGCCGGGTCGGATCCGAGCCGCAGCGCCGACAGGCCGACCGTGTCGCGCATCTCACTCAGGTACATCATCTGTCCGCCGAAGTCGTCGCTGAACAGGATGTCGATCGAGGTCAGGTCGCCGGTCTTGCCGAAGTCGAACCCGAGGCCCGTCATCCCGGACTGCCACGGCGCCGCGAGGTTGGTGTCCGGATCGAAGGAGCGGCCCCTGTAGAGCGGCAGCAGGTTCGCCACGAAGTTCGGCGTGTTGGCCGTGTCGATCGTCTCGAGCCAGCCAAGCCGCGCCAGCCTGGCGACCATCCAGTCGGTGACGACGACGACGTCCCATTCGGTCGGCAGGCCGGCATCGAGCGGCCCCGACAGGTGCGTCGTGAAGAAGCCCTCGTTGTCGTCCACGGCCTCCACGTAGTCGATGGTGATGCCCGTCTCGGCTGTGAACTTCTCGATGGTCGGGTAGGAATTGTCGTCCTCGTTGATGTCGATGTACCCGAGCCAGTTCGCGAACCGGATCTCGCCGGTCAGGGGCCCTTCGGATGCCGGCGGGGCCTCACTGCCGGGCACCGGCGTCGGTGCGTCGCCCGAAGGCGAGGGCGCCGCCGCCGAAGCGCCCGGCGATGCGGATGGCCCGACGCCGCCGCCGGAGGTGCTGGCCAGGAACGCGGCGAACCCGACGGCCCCAAGCGCGACGGCCCCGCCGATCACGAACTTGCGACGCGACACACCGCTCGGCGGCACCGGCGCCCCGTCGCCATCGGCCGCTGCGACCGCGGCCCCGACCGGGCCGGCAGGTGGCGGCGAGCCGGTCACGTCCACGGCGAAGGTGTGGTCCGGCGACCAGGTCAACTGGACGTCCTCGCCCGGCTCCCAGAGCTCAGCGCGGGTCGCACGCTCCACGTTCTGCTCGTAGACCGTGACCGTGCCGCCGCCCCTCGTCTCGACGATGTAGCTCGTCGAGACGCCGAGGTAGGACGCATCTCTGATGGTGCCCAGCAGGTGGTTCTGGCCCTCGGGGACGGCCTCGGACGTCTCGCGGAGCTTGATCTTCTCGGGCCGGACACCAACCTCGAACGCCTCGAGGCCCTCGGTGAGGGTACTGGGCACCCGGATCGCCGTGCCGTCGGCGAGGCGACAGACGACGTAGGCGCCGTCGTTCGTGCCGTCGGGCTTGACCGGGAGAAGATTGCTGACGCCGAGGAAGCCGGCCACGAACCGGGTCCGCGGCCGTTCGTACAGGCTCGCCGGGTCGGCCAGCTGCTCGTATCGGCCGTGGTTCATGACCGCGATGCGATCCGACATCGTCATCGCTTCTTCCTGGTCGTGGGTCACGAAGATGAAGGTGATCCCGACTTCTTGCTGGATCCGCTTCAGCTCGACCTGCATCTGCTTGCGCAACTTGAGGTCCAGCGCACCGAGTGGTTCGTCGAGCAGGAGCACTGCCGGACGATTGATGAGGGCGCGCGCCAGGGCGACCCGTTGCGCCTGCCCGCCGGAGATCTGGGTCGGCTTGCGTCGCTCGAAGCCGGGCAGCTCGACGAGCTTGAGCATGTCGGTGACGCGGCTCTTGACCTCGGCGTCGTCGACCTTGGAACGGCGCAGGCCGAAGGCGATGTTCTCGTAGATCGTCAGATGCGGGAACAGGGCGTAGTTCTGGAAGACCGTGTTGACATGCCGCTTGTAGGGCGGCAGCCACGTAACGTCCTGACCCTTCAGCTCGATCAGACCCGATGTCGGCTGCTCGAAGCCGCCGATCATCCGCAGGGTTGTGGTCTTCCCGCAGCCGGATGGGCCCAGCAGGCTGAAGAACTCTCCAGTCTGCACTTCGAGGTTGATGTGGTCGACGGCCACGGCCTCGCCGTAGCGCTTGACCACGTCCACGAGCCTGACGTCGACGGCGGCCACGTTCGTTGGCACTCCTGGAAGGGCAGACAGGCGGAGAGTCGGTTTCATCCGTCCGGGGCCGGCACGCGCCTCGCCGCTGTACCTGCGGGGCCCTCCCGGCGCGGCCCGGATGCGGCCGAGGATATGGTCGGGGCGCGCCGAGTGTCAAGGACGTGTCCGGAAGCCCTGAGTCCGCATCACTCGACGCATGGCCACGTGCGAGATTCGCGGCCACCGACCCTGGGTCGCACGGATTTCGTCAGATCGCGGACCGATCGCCGACCGGCTGGCGGGTCGACGGCCCGGGTCGACCCTCGTCTCGTCTGGCGAGATGCCGGAAGCGCGGTAGGATATCGGCGCATCGACCGTCAGAACGCCACGTGCGACCACGTCGCGGAGGGAACCGACCGCCCATGCCCACTCTCACCGAGAGCGCCGTCATCGACGCGTTGCGTGCCGTCCAGGAACCCGAGCTCGGGCGCGACATCGTGACCCTGGAGATGGTCAAGGATGTCGCCATCGACGGCACGGCCATCGCCTTCACGATCGAGCTCACGACCCCCGCATGCCCGCTCAAGGATGAGATCGAGGGCAACGCCCGGGCGGTCTTGGCCGACATCGGAGCCGAGGCGGTCGAGATCACGTGGGGCGCCATGGTCCGCCGAGCCCAGCCGCGGCAGGCCGAACAGCTCCTGCCCGGCGTCAAGAACGTCATCGCGGTCGCGTCAGGCAAGGGCGGGGTCGGGAAGAGCACAGTGAGCGTCAACTTGGCGGTCGCGCTGGCCCAGGCCGGGGCGGCCGTCGGTCTGCTCGACGCCGACATCACTGGGCCCAACATCCCGATGATGATGGGCATCGAAGGTCAGCCGAAGGCGACCGACAACAACAAGATCGGCCCACTCGAGCGCCACGGGGTCAAGACCATCTCGATCCAGTTCTTCGTCCCCGAAGGCCAGCCGATCGTGTGGCGCGGTCCTCTGGTCGGCGGCGCGATCCAGCAGTTCCTCCGCGACGTCGAATGGGGCGAACTCGACTATCTCGTCATCGACCTCCCGCCCGGCACCTCCGATGCCCAGCTGACGCTGGCGCAGGCCGTCCCGATCTCCGGCGCCGTCCTCGTCACGACGCCGCAGGAGGTCGCCCTGTCGGATGTGGCCAAGGCCCTCGCGATGTTCAAGCGCATGAGCGTGCCGATCCTCGGCCTGGTCGAGAACATGACGGCCTTCGCCTGCCCGCATTGCGGCGAGCTCACGGAGATCTTCGGGCGCGGCGGCGGCGAGCGGTTCGCCGCCGACCATGGCCTGGACTACCTCGGAGGGGTGCCGCTCGACGTGACGGTCCGTCAGGGCGGCGATGTCGGCGTCCCGGCGGTCGCCCAGCGTGAGCCGGGCCCGGCGGCGCGTGCCCTCACGGCCATCGCGGGGGCGGTCGCGGCCCGGATGAGCGTGCGCGCGGCACAGGCGGCCGACCGACCGGTGCTGACCGTCTCCTGAGACCGGGCCGAGGCGTCTCGGCGGCGGGCTAGACTCACGGTTCGAACGCGCGGAGGGAGGCAACGGCCCGACGGTGCGATGCGGTACATGCGGTGCGACCGGGGCGGTCGGGGCGCGGTTCTGCGATCAATGCGGGGCATCGTTCGGCGCGGCCGCCCCCGAGTCGACGGCTGCAGGCACCCCTGAGTCGGCGGGACCGCCCGCCCCCGAGTCGGCGGCCCCGCCTCGCGACGACGACGACGGTGATCGTCGCATCGTCACCGCCCTCTTCGCGGACCTCGTCGACTACGTGCGGATGGTCGCGGAGCACGATCCCGAGGTGGTCCGGCGACGCGTCCGAGCCGCGCTGACCGTGATGGCCGACGCCATCGAGCGCCTGGACGGTACTCGCGAGAAGTTCATCGGGGATGCCGTCTTCGCGGTCTTTGGCTGGCCCCGGGCCCACGACGACGACGCCGTCCGCGCCGCGCTGGCCGCCCTGGCGATCCGCACCTCGCTGCGGGACCTGGGCGACGGAGCGGACGCGATGGAGGTCCGGATCGGGATCGCCACCGGGGAGGTCGTCACCTCGCGAGCCGATCCCGCCCGTGAAGACCTGGCCCTGACCGGGTCGGCCATCACGACCGCGGCGCGGATCCAGTCCCTGGCCAGGCCGGCGGAGATCCTCCTCGACTCGGCGACCGTGGGGGCCGCCCGGGGGCGACTGGTCGTCGCGGATCGGGGGTCGTTCGTCCTGCGCGGTCAGTCCGAGCCGGTTCGCCTGCATGCGCTCGAGGGCGAGGTCGGGCTGGGTGGCTACACGGCGCCGCGGACACCCGTGGTCGGGACCCTCGTGGGTCGCGTGCCGGAACGTCGCCGGCTGGGCGCCCTTCTCGACCGATGTCGTTCGACGGGTGTCGGCGGCACCATCCTCGTGATCGGCGATCCCGGCATCGGGAAATCGCGCCTGTTCGCGGATCTCGAAAGCGATGCCAGGTCGAAAGGGATGGCCTGGACCTGGACCGAGAACACCTCATACGGGCAGGCGGAGCCGTACCGGTTCGCACGCCTGTTCGCGCAGGCGGCGGCCGACGAGCACGGCATGGACTCGGGCAGCTATACCCGCGCGCTCCTGTTCACGAACGACCTCGACCCTGCCGTGGTGCGGCAGTACGGCGGAGCGATCGCGGCGATCGCGCGGGATGCGGCGTTCTCCGGCTGGGAGGCCGAGGCGACCGACATGCCGGCCGACTCCACGGCCGTCACGGCGACCCTCCTCGAGGTCGCCGGCCGGTACGTCGACCGGCTCATCGAGACGAGCGGACCCCGTGTCGTCGTCGTGGACGACCTGCACTGGATCGACGCCTCGAGCGTCGCGATGATCGAGGTCCTGGTCGAGCGCGCGTCGCGCCTGCCCCTCGTCGTCCTGGCCGGCATGCGCCCGGTCGAGCGGCCGACCTGGACGAGCCGGCCGGGTGTCGAGGGCATCGACCTGTCGGGCCTCTCCATGCCCGAGACCGCACAGCTCGCGACCCAGATCGCGCGAGCCGCGTTCGATGCCGACGGAGCCCGACGCATCCACGAGCGCACCGCCGGTAACCCGTTGTTCGTGACCGAGACGGTGCGCGCCTCGCTCGACGACGGCACGCTGGCCTGGCATGACGGGCGGGTGACGCTCTCCGAAGGCCCGGTCACGAGCGTCCCGCTGACACTCCGGGCGGTGCTCGGGGCCCGCATCGACGCCCTGCCCCCAGACGCTCGCGAGGCGCTTGGCGTGGCCTCGGTCGTCGGGATGCGGTTCGACCAGGCGTGGATCGAGGACCTGATGGGCACACGATTGCCGCCCGGCACGCTGGAACGGGTGGCCGATGCCGGTCTGGTCGCGCGCGACGCCGATCCGGGCTGGCGGTTCAGTCACCCGCTCATCCACGACACGGCCTACGCGGGGGTCCTGGCTGTGCGCCGCCGCCAGCTGCACGCGAGTTACGCGGACCAGCTGGAAGCGCGCCACGATCCGCGGGCGGTGAGCCTGATCGCCGTGCATCGGGCGGCGTCCGGCGACGCGGCGCGGGCGATCCCGCTCCTGGAAGCGGCCGCGACCTCGGCGCTCGTGCTGGGCGCCGCCACCGAGGCGGCGTCGTTCTGGCGGACGGCCGCGGACCTGACGACCGATGCGTCGGCGGCGGCGGCCTACCGGTCGCGGGCGGAAGCGGCGCTGGCGGCCGCTGGCGGCCCATAGCCGACGAGGGGACCGGTAATCCGCGCTGGTGGTTCGACCGTCAACGTCGAGCCCGCCACGGCCGGCCTGATCCACGGACCGGCCGCCGCGCACATGGTCTCGAGCTCCGCGCGTCGTGACGGGGGGTAGTGCACGAGGAGGGCCGACCCGACCTGGGCCTCGGTCGCGATCGCGATGGCCTCCTGTGGGGTCAGGTGCCCACGTTCCTCGTCGTCATGCGACGGCAGACGCAGGGCGGCCTCGATCAGCAGGAGATCGGATCCCCGAACGGCATCGATGACCGTGGCGCTGGGTCCGGTGTCGCCGGTGTACGCGAGGCGGGTGCCATCGGGCGCCTCGACGACGACCCCCCAGGCCGGGACGTAGTGCCGACCACGGACGAACCGAATGACCAGTTCGCCGATCCTCAGCGATCCGTCGGGGTCGAATTCGGAGACGGCAAAGCCCGAATCGAAGAAGCCGGCGCGCTCCGAGATCGCCATCGCGAGGGCATCCAGTCGGGCACGCCCGTTCGGCGGCAAATACACGGGGAGTGGCGGCGACGCCGCTACGCCCCACGGGAGCAGGTACCGCAGGCCGACCAGGTCCAGGAAGTGATCGGCATGCATGTGGCCCACGACGACCGCGGACAGCCCGGTCGGTCTCATGGACCGTTGCAGGCGGCGGACGACCCCCTGGCCGATGTCGAACAGGACCGTCGTATCGCCCCATCCGACCAGGTAGCCGGCATTCGGCGATGCCAGGTGCGGCGCGGCGGTGCTGCAACCGAGCACCGTCAGGCGAAGCCGATCCCCGGGGCGCGCGCTCATCGGGTGTCATGCTAGCGGTGGCCATCGGCACCAGGCGAGACGCCCCGCCGACGGGCGATCTGTCGGCCCGCGGACAGCCGAGGGTGGGTCGTCTCCCCCGCACTGCCGGGAGGGCTACGATGACGCCACGATGCTCGCCAGCCGCCCCATCGTCGACGCGCTCACGGCCGTCCCGTTCTTCGCCGGTCTGGACGGCGATGCCCTGCAGCGTGTCGCGGCCGGGATGCGCTCGCGACGGTTCCGGCGCGGCGAAGTGATCTTCCACGTGGGCGATCCGGGCGACGCCTTGTTCATCATCGTGTCTGGCGAGGTGAAGATCGGGCTCCCATCCGAAGCGGGTGAGGAGGCCATCCTGGTCCGCCTCCAGCCGGGCGACGTGTTCGGGGAACTGGCCCTCCTCGACGGCGCGCCGCGCTCCGCGACCGCGACCGCCCTGAGCGCGGCCGAGACCGTGGTGCTGCCGCGGGATCGGTTCCGCGAGCTGATCGCCAACGAACCGGCGGTGCGCGATGCCCTGCTCGCGTCACTGGCCCTGGAGTTGCGGCGACTGACGACCCATGTCGAGGAACTCCACTTCCTCGACATCACGGGCCGGTTGGCGGCGTGTCTCGTCCGGCTGGCGAGTGACGGCGGTACGACGCTCCCCGACGGCGAGGTCCGTCTGCGGACGTCGCTGACCCAGGGCGACCTGGCCGCGATGGTCGGCAGCACCCGGCAGAGCGTCAACAAACTGCTCGGACAGTTCGCCTCCGACGGTCTCCTGCGGATCGAGCGCGACGCCATCGTCCTGACCGACATCGAAGGACTGGCCCAAGCGTCCCATCGCTAGCGGGACCTGAGGGCCTCGAGGAGGATCGCCGCCGCCGCCAGGGCGGATCGGCTCCGACCGCCGGCACCGTCGAGGAAGACGAGGCGCCGCTGGCGATGAACGCCCGACGGCGTCACGACGACGACCGATGCGGCCGTGTCGCCACGCCGTGGCCTCGCTCGCAGGGCCAGGCCGACCTCGGCCCCGCCCAGATCGCGAGCCCGCGCCGCGTAGTGCTCCAGGACATCTGGGCCGCTTGGGGCCTCGGCGCCCGTTGGATCGCCGTCGGTGTCATCGCCGTGGGCGAGCGCGCCTGGAGCATCGGCCGCGAGTGCCTCACTGAAGCGGAGCCAGGGCGCGTCCCCAAGCAGGCTCGCGAGTTGACCGGCAGAACCGATCTCCACGACGGCGAGCGTCCAACCGAGCTCCTGGAGCCGTTGCCCGATGGCGCCGGACCAGGTGGTCTCGCCGGTCGCCCAGACATGGTCGCCGACGAGGCCCAGCACCGCCTGCGAGGCGGTCTCGACGAGGTCCTCGGCGCTCGTCGTGCCATCGCCGGTCGCGGAGATCCGGACGTCGACGGCCTCGACCCGGGCGTAGGTCGCCACGATCGGGTTGGTGGCACGCAGCAGGGGCTCGCCGAGCCGGTCGGCGAGTTGCGACTCGCCGATCCCCGCCAGCCGGTAGGTGCGGACCGCGACGTCGGTGCCCAGGCCAGCCGCTTCGAGCCGCGGCAACACGTGGTCCGTCCACATCGGGCGCATCTCGCGCGGCGGCCCAGGCAGCGCGATCACGATCCGGCCGTCACTCCGCCGGACGAACCAGCCAGGCGCCGTCCCGTTGGGGTTGGGCAAGGCCTCCGCCGATGGGATCCGCCAAGCCTGCTTGAGGTTCATCTCGGGGAACGGCATCTCGCGGCGCCGCCAGAGTTCGCGCAGCCACGCCTCCAGCACGGGATCGACCGCGGGCGGCTCGCCCAGAGCCGCCGCGATGGCTTCGCGCGTGAGGTCGTCGGGCGTGGGGCCGAGTCCGCCCGTCGAGATGACCAGGTCGGCGCGTTCGAGGCCGGCCCGGAACGCCTCGGTCACGACGTCCAGCCGATCCGGTAGCGCGGTCAGCCGGCCGACCGTCACGCCCCGCACGGTCAGCGCGCGGGCCAGTTCGCCCGCGTTCGTGTCCTTCGTCTCGCCGACGGTCAATTCGCTGCCGATGCTCAACAGCTCCGCGCTCAGGAGCGGCCGGCTTGGGATGTCGTCTGCCATCGACGGAGCGTATCGAACCTGCCCGGACCCGTGTAAGCGTGACGTCCGCTCACTTGACCCGCTGTTATCATTCGGCCGACCCCCCGCGTCGATTCGCTCAGCCCGGAGCACAGCCCTGGACGACTCGCAGACCCCGACGCCGCCGACCGGGCCCGCCGATCCGCCGCCCGCGGGTCCGCCGCCGCCCACGGGTCCGCCGCCGCAGCCCGGCCCACCCCCGGGATTCCGGGCCCAGATCGAGGTCGTCCGCGATGCCGCGATGCGCCTCGTCATGGCCCACGTCGAACTGGCCCGGACCGAGCTCACGGCGATCGGGGGCCAGGTCGCGGGCGTCGCTGGTCTTTTCGGCGCGGCGATCGCCCTGGTCATCGCGGCGGTCTCGCTGCTCATCCTCGGAACGGCGCTGTTCCTCGGGGAGTGGCTCTTCGGCTCGCTCGGCTGGGGTGTCCTGCACGGCATCCTGGCGTTTGCAGCCATCGCCATGGCCTGCGTCCTCGCGGCCCTCGGCTTCTCTGCGGGGCGGCTCGTCGGCGCGTTCGCGGTCGCCGTGCTCGTTGCGATCATCGTTGCGGTAGTCCTCGGCCTGCATCTGCTCAACCAGGCCTACACAGCGATCGGGGATTCGACGCTGAACGGCATCGAGCCGGGCGTCCGCCCGCTCGTCGTCGGCATGATCGTCGTCGGGGCACTCGGCCTCCTGGCCGGCCTCCTGGCCGCCTGGCGGGCCAAGATCTCGCTCGTGGGCGCGGCCTTCGGTGGCCTCCTCGTCGGCGTGCTGCTCGGCGCGTTCACCGCGATCACCTTCGGACCCCAGCCCGCCGCCGGAGTCGGCATCGCGGTCGGTTACATCACATGGATGGCCCTGATGGGGATCGACGTCAGTCGTACCGGGATCGACGTCGAGGCCCTCAAGGCTCGCTTCACGCCGACCCAGACCATCGAGACCAGCAAGGAGACCCTCGAGTGGCTACAGAAACGGATGCCGCCCGGGATCGGGTGATCGCGGCGCGAGCCGATCTGGCCGCCGAGCTTGAGGTCATGGAGGCCTCGGTCCGGGCGGCCGTCGACATCCCGGCAAAGATCAGGCGCAGCCCGGCGAAGGCGGCGGCGGTCGTCGGCGGGATCGGATTCCTCGCGGCCAAGGGGCCGCAGCGGATCTTCGGCGCGGCGAAGCGCGCCGTCACCGGCCCACCTACGGCGTTCCCGCCGTCGATGCTGCCCGACCAGATCGAGAAGACACTGCGGTCCCTGGGGAGCGATGGAGCCAGGGTGCGTGGCGCGCTCGAGCGCGACTTCGCCGGGTACGCCAAACAGTCGAGGCGGGATAAGGCGAGCCTGCGGCGATCGTTGCTGCTGACGGTCACGACGCCGCTTCTGGCTCGCGGAGGGAAGGCCGCCGCGGAGTGGCTCTTCAAACCGTCCGACGAGACCTTTGCTGAACGCCTGGCGGAGGTCCGTGAGCGGACCGAACGCCAGGTCGAGAGCGCGCTCGAGGGCGGGAAGCGCGCGGCCGGCACCGACGATGAGGCGGACGCCGGCGCCTGACCCGGTACACTCGCGGACGGGCGAGTGGCGGAATGGCAGACGCGCCGGCCTTAGGAGCCGGTGCCGCGTAAGCGGCGTGTCGGTTCGACCCCGACCTCGCCTACCAGCATCGTGCCGCGGCGCCGTTCCGTGGCCGCGACGCCGTTCCGTGGCCCGCCGGCCCGGACCCGGCCACGAGCGGGGACCCGCCCTATACTTCCCCGGCGATGCAAGTCACGACCACGCCAGCGGCCAAGTCGACCGTCGAGCTCGAGATCGAGCTGCCGCCCGAACGCCTCGATCGAGCCATCAAGGATGCCGTCCAGCACCTGTCCCGGCGCACGCGCGTCCCGGGATTTCGGCCCGGCAAGGCGCCGCGACCCGTCCTCGAGCGAGTCCTGGGCGCGGGCGCCGTCCTCGACGATGCCGTCGAGCATCTCGTCGAATCGGCGTACCGGGAGGCGCTCGTCAAGGAAGACATCCTCCCGCTGACGAACGCGGACGTGGAGGTGGTGCAGGCGGAGGAGGGCAAGCCGCTCGTCTTCAAGGCGAAGGTCCAGGTCCGGCCGGACGTGACCCTGGGCGACTACCGGGGCTTCAACTTCGGTCCCGAGATCGAGACGATCGACGAGGCCCGGCTGGACCAGGTCGTCGAGGAACTCCGCGACCAGAACGCGACGCTGACCGCGGTCGAGGATCGTGGCGCCAAGGACGGCGACTACGCGGTGATCGCGTTCGCGGGCACGCGCGACGGCGCGGCCTTCGAGGGCGGCTCGTCGGACCGGATGCCCCTCATCCTGGGCCAGGAGCGACTGATCCCGGGCTTCGAGGCCCATCTCGTCGGGCTGCGGCCGGGGGAGTCGACCGAATTCGACATCGCCTTCCCGGATGACTATGCCGAGACAGAGCTGGCCGGCCAGACCGTGCACTTCAAGGTCGACGTGAAGGAATTGCGCGAGAAGGTCCTGCCCGAGGTCGACAGCGATTTCCTCCACCAACTCGGTGACTTCGACGACGTTCCCTCGCTACGGGCGGACATCCGGCAGCGCCTTGAGGGCAACGCCCTCGATCGCGCACGCCACGACTTTGCCGACAAGATCATCGAGTACGCGGTCGCCAACGCGACCGTCGAGCTGCCCGACGTGCTGATCGACCAGGAGGTCGAGGTCATGCACGACGAGTTCCGCGGTCAGATCGCGCGGCAGGGCATCACCGAGGAGGCCTACCTGAAGGTGATGGAGAAGACCGAGGCGGACCTGCACGAGCAGTTCCGACCGTCGGCCGAGAAGCGCGTAAAGATGCTTCTGGTCCTCTCGAAGGTGGCCGACGCCGAAGGCATCACCATCGACGATGCCGCGGTCGACGCCGAGATCGCCCGGGGCCGCGAGCGATATGCCGGTGACCCCAAGCTCCTTGGCTACTTCGCGTCGGAGCGCGGCCGGAGCTTCATCCGGAGCACGCTGCGACGCAGCCGCGTCGTCGAGACGATCGTCGATCGCTGGCTGGCCGACCACCCCGAACATCCCCCGCTGCCGCATCTCGAGGACACCCCGATCTCCGCCATGGAAGGCGAGGGAGCAGAAGCAACGGCCGCGATCGACGCCACCGATCCCGGCTCCATCCTGGCCGACGAGCCGATGCCCGCCGGCTGACCGCACGACACTGGTCCTGACCTGAACCCGCCCCCGCACCTGGAGAATCCCACGATGCTCGTCCCCATGGTCATCGAGTCCTCGAGCCGAGGCGAACGCGCCTATGACATCTACTCGCGCCTGCTGCGCGAGCGGATCATCTTCCTCGGCGACGCCATCGAGGACCACCTGGCCAACCTGGTGATCGCCCAGCTCTTGTTCCTCGAGTCCGAGGACCCGGAGAAGGACATCAGCCTGTATATCAACTCGCCAGGCGGACAGGTCACCTCCGGCCTCGCGATCTACGACACGATGCAGTACCTGCGGGCCCCCGTCAGCACGATCTGCATCGGCCTCGCCGCGTCGATGGCGGCCGTCCTCCTGGCGGCGGGCGCGAAGGGCAAGCGCTACGCTCTGCCCAACAGCCGGATCATGATCCACCAGGGTTCGGGTGGCTTCCGGGGCAACGCCCCCGACGCGATCATCCAGATGAAGGAATGGGAACATCTGGTGCACGCGAACCACGAGATTCTGGCCCGCCACACGGGCCAGCCACTCGACAAGGTCATCAGGGACACCGACCGGGACTACTTCATGGCTCCCGGAGACGCCAAGGACTATGGCATCATCGACGCGGTCTACTCGGTCGAGAGTGCGTCTCTCATCGCGCAGGCCCATGACGCCGGCTTGGCCGGCGGTGAAGGAGCGGCGGCCGCCGAGGCCGCCGAGGCAGCGCCAGAACCGGCAAAGAAGCCGAAAGACGGATAGGGGCCAGACGGGCACGTGACCACGAGCAGCAGCACCAAGGGACCCAAGGTCCCGTACCGGTGCTCCTTCTGCGGGAAGAGCCAGGAACAGGTTCGCAAGCTCATCGCAGGGCAGGGCGTCTACATCTGCGATGAGTGCATCAACCTGTGCCAGGAGATCATCGAGGAAGAGCTCCTCGAGACGCCGCGCCCGAAGTCGGCCGCCGCGAAGCTCCCGAACCCGCACCAGATCAAGGATGCCCTCGACCAGTACGTCATCAGCCAGGAGAAGGCCAAGAAGGTCCTCTCGGTCGCCGTCTACAACCACTACAAGCGGGTCAACGCCGGCCACCAGGTCGACGAGGTCGAGCTCCAGAAGTCGAACGTCCTGCTGGTCGGCCCGACTGGGAGCGGCAAGACGCTACTGGCGCAGACCCTGGCGCGCGTCCTGGACGTGCCGTTCTGTATCGCCGACGCCACGTCCCTGACCGAGGCCGGCTACGTCGGCGAGGACGTCGAGAACATCCTCCTGCGACTCATCCAGGCAGCCGACTTCGACGTCGCGCGAGCCCAGCGCGGGATCATCTACATCGACGAGATCGACAAGATCGCCCGCAAGGCGGACAACCCATCGATCACCCGCGACGTCTCGGGTGAGGGCGTCCAGCAGGCGCTGCTCAAGATCCTGGAAGGGACCGTCGCCAACGTTCCGCCCCAGGGAGGCCGCAAGCACCCGCACCAGGACTTCATCCAGATCGACACGACGAACGTGCTGTTCATCTGCGGCGGCGCCTTCGACGGACTCGAGAAGATCGTCGAGGAACGGGTCGGGCGGCGTTCGATCGGTTTCGGCTCGGAATCGGCGATGAACGCCGTGGACCGCGGCAAGGTCCTGGACCGGCTGATGCCGGAGGACCTGCTGAAGTTCGGGCTGATCCCGGAGTTCATCGGTCGCCTGCCCGTGATGGTCACGCTATCGGCGCTGACCGCGGACGACCTGGTGCGTGTGCTGACCGAGCCGAAGAACGCGGTCACCCGCCAGTTCGAGAAGTTCCTGTCCCTCGACAAGGTGGAATTGATCTTCACGCCGGGTGCCCTGCGAGCGGCGGCCGAGGTCGCGCTCGACCGCAAGACCGGCGCCAGAGCGCTTCGCTCGATCGTCGAGGAGTCGCTCCTCGAGGTGATGTACGACATCCCGGAGCGGACCGAGATCCGCAAGTGCATCATCACCGAGGAGACGATCCGTGACGGTCGTCTCCCATTGCTGCTCTCGAAGAACGACGTCGAAGGCGGTGTCGACGAGACGAACTTCGAGGAGTGGCTGGCCGAGCGAGGCGAGACGGCCTAGCACGCCCGGCGCGGCGCGGCGCAACCCGGCCCAGTGCGCGGCCCGACGGGCCTGAACGGGCAGGGGACCAGCGGACGGGGTCCTGACGACGACCATCGGATCTGGGTCGGTCATCGGTCATCCGACCGATGGACGACGACGCGCCAGCCCTACACTGGAGCCACCGTGGAGCGACCGTCGCACCGTCGTCTGCCCGATCATCGTCGGCCGCGACGACCTCCTCGACCTGGCCGACCGGCGACTCGCCGAGGTCGTCCGACGGTCACGGACATCTCCTGTTCGTGGCCGGCGAGGCCGGGATCGGCAAGACGCGCCTCGTCGAGGCGATCGAGCGCCGCGCGGTCGCGACCGGGATCCGCGACGATCCGAGCGGGGACCTACCCGAGCGACCTGCAGGTGGCCGCCGCGATCTTCGTCGACCTGGCCCGGGCGATGGGGCGCACGGACTCGTTCGGGGCGCTGGGCGATCGACTGTCAGCTCGCCTCGACGACGCGGACGTCGGTGTGGGCGACGCCCACCGGCGTCGACGGCTGCTCGTCCTCGACGTGGCCGAGCTCCTCGCCGAGGCCGCGTCCAGACGGCCCCGTCCTGGTCGTCCTCGAGGACCTGCACTGGGCGGACGACCTGACGCTGGAGATCCTCGCGGCGCTCGCCCGACGCCTCGCCGGATCTCCCGCTCCTCGTCATCGGCACGTATCGGAGCGACGAGCTCTTCCCGCGGGTCCCGATGCGTGAGTGGCGAGCGCGACTCCTCGACCCAGCGCCTCGCCGAGGAGATCCGCCTCGAGCGGCTGTCGCTCGACGAGACCGCGACGATGGTCGCCCTGATCGCCGACGCGGGCGTGCCCGTGGCCCGCGATGTCGCCGCCGCGATCCACGGCCGGACCGACGGCATCCCGCTCCACGTCGAGGAGTTCCTCGGCGTCCTCGAGGCCGGCCGGTCTGTCGGCCGTCGAAGCGGTCCGAGCCGCCGACGTCCCTGACACCGTCGAGGAGCGCGATCGTGGCCCGACTCGCGCAGCGGTCGCGTCGCGCGACCAAGCTGGCCGAGGCCGGTGCGGTCATCGGTCGCTCCTTCGACCTCGACCTGCTGGCGGCGGTCCTCGACGAGGATCCGGACCGACTCTCCGCTCCGCTGCCGAGCTCGCGGACCATCACATCCTGCTGCCCGACCCGGACCCCGGGCCGGCTCGGGTTCCGGCACGCGCTCATCTGCGACGCGATCTACGACCACCTCCCCGAACCGGAACGGCGACGGCTCCACGCTGCGGACCGCCGAGGCGGCGGTCGGCCGGCCGGACGTCGGGACGGATGCGTTCCTGTCGCTCCATTTCGAGCGCGCGGGCCGACGGACAGAGGCGTTCGCCGCGGCCCTCGCCGGCGCGCCGCGCGGCGTCCGCGATCTCCTCGCACGACGAGGCGCGGGAGCTCTACGAGCGCGCCCTCCGGACGGCACCCAGCGACCTCGACGCCGGCGTCCCGTGGCGGGACTGCTCGAGGCGATACGCCGCGAGTTGCGCCGCGACGGACGAAACGCCGACGGCGGCCGAGGCCTACGAGGCGGCGCGCGTCGCCTACCTCGCGGCCGGCGATCTCACGCTCGAGGCGGCGGCCGTCGTCGCGCCGCTCGTCGCCGTTCGACACCTGCTGGGCGACGGCCTGGACGAGCGCGCGGCCCGGCTCCGCGCGGCGCTCGGCGAGCTCGACGCGCCACCCGCCCTCGCACCAGGCGACCATCGATCCGCCGACCGACCGCGTTCGCGGCCAGCTGCTGGCCGGCCTCGCCGCGGCCTACATGCTCGACCGCCGACTCGACGAGTCGATCGTCGTATGGGACCGACGCGCAGCGCCTGGCACGCGCCGCCGGCGACGGCCCGACCGAGCGCAACGCGGCCGTCGACGCTCGGGTCCTGCTACGTCTTCGCCGGCCGGATGGACGAAGGCTGGGCGCTGCTCGAGGAAGCGATCGGCACGCTCGCGGGCGGGCCATCTCGAGGCCGAGGCGGCTCGGGCCTACCGGATGCTCGGCGTCGTCGCGCATCCGTCCTCGTCGAGTACGACCGTGCGCGAGCGATGGCTGCGCGAGGGCATCGACTACGCCGAGCGCGTCGAGCTCTGGAACCACCGCCACTACATGGCCGCCCATCTCGGTCACGTCCTGTGGGCGACCGGGCGCTGGGACGAGGCCGACGACGCTCGCGGCCGCCAGCCTCGCCGACGGTCGTGGCGGGATCACCACGCGGATCACCGCCCTCCATGTCCTCGGGTTCGTCGCGCTCGGACGCGGCGACTGGCCGCGTGCACGGGAGGCACTCGGCGAGGCCCGCGAGCTCGGAGCGCAGATGCACGAGCTGCAGCGGCTGTCGCCCGCGGTCTGGGGGCTGGCCGAGGTGGCCCTGCTGACCGGCGACGTCGCCGACGTCGATCCGCCTCGTCGAGGACGGCCTGGCCGCCTCGGTGGCCGTCGGCGACGCCGCCTACCTCTTCCCGTTCGTCGTGACCGGGACGCGAGCCTTCCTTGCGGCCGGCGACCCGCTGGCCGCCGAGCGCTGGCTCGCTGCCGTCGAGGCAGCCGCTCCTGGCCCGGGCCATCCCCGGCACGCAGTCCTCGCCTCGAGCACGCCCGGGGGCTGCTGGCTCGCTCGCCGAGGGCGCGACCGGCCAGGCGCGGGCCGCGCTCGAGGCCGCGGTCGCCGGCTGGGCGAGCCTCGGGACGGCTCTGGGAGGGCACCTGGGCGCGGGTCGACCTCGCGCGCTGCCACCTCCGCGCGAACCAGCGGACGGACGCCGCGCGGGCGGCACGTGGCGCGCGCGAGGCCGGGCTTGCCCTTGGCTCGGCACCGATCATCGAGGCCGCCGACGAGATCCTCCGCGCCGGTCGGTCGCGGCGGCGCCGACCTCGATGCCTGGGCGCCACTGACGGCCCGAGAGTTCGAGGTCGCCCGGCTGGTCGCCGACGGCCGGACGAACGCCGAGATCGCCGACGAGCTCGGCGTCGCGCGAAAGACCGTCGTCCGCACATCTCGAGCACATCCTCGCCAAGCTCGGGTGTCGGGCGGCGAGCCGAGATCGCGGCCTGGGTGGCCACCAGGCCCGTGCTACACTCCCGCGCCTCACGGCGAGGACCGAGAAGAGTAGCGCCGGGACGGCCCCGGAGCGAGCGCGGGACGGTGCGAGCCGCGCGGGATCGCCGGCGTGAACGTCGCTCGCGAGCCGTGACGGTCGACGCCCGATAGCGCGTCGAGAGGGTGCCGGACCCGGCACGGTCGCGATGAGCGACCGAGCCCCGAGCGCCGAACCAGCAGGTGGTACCACGACCCGTTCGTCCGCTGGACGAGCGGGCCGTTCTGTGTTCGAGGGCGACGATGACGCGGAGCTGCCGAAGGCCTACACGCCGCGCGACGTCGAAGGCGCGATCTACGAGCGCTGGCTGGCGGCGGACGTCTTCGCGCCCGACGGCGCCGGCTCGACCGCCGATCCCGACGCTGCCGCCGTTCACGATCATCCAGCCGCCGCCGAACGTCACCGGCTCGCTGCACCTCGGCCACGCCCAGCGGACCGCGGTCGAGGACCTGATGATCCGCCACGCCCGGATGCGCGGCCACGCGGCGCTCTTCCTGCCCGGTCTCGACCACGCGAGCGATCGCCGCCCAGTTCGTCCTCGACGGGATCCTCGCCAAGGAGGGTGAGAGCCGCGCAGTCGCTGGGCCGCGAGCGCTACCTCGAGCGGATGCGGCGCGTTCATCGCGACTCGACGCGACCGGTCATGCTCGGCCAGCAGCGGCGGGTCGGTGGCTCGGTCGACTGGAGCCGGCTGCGCTACACGATGGACGAGGGCTCGGCGACAGGCCGTCCGCGTCGCCTTCGAGCGGCTCTACCGGGACGGCCTCGCCTACCGCACCGAGGCGCTCGTCAACTGGTGCCCGGGCTGTCGGACCAGCGTCAGCGACCTCGAGGTCATCGCGACGCCGGAGACCGGGACGCTCTGGTCCGTCCGCTACCACCTCATCGACGAGGCGACGCGGCGCGCCCGATCCCGGACGCGACCGATCACGGTCGCCACGACCCGCCCCGAGACGATCCTGGGCGACACCGCGGTCGCGGTCCATCCGGACGACCGCGCTACGCGCGCCCTCGTCGGCCGCCAGGTCCGGATCCCGTTCGTCGAGCGCGACGTGCCGATCATCGCCGACGAGGCGGTCGAGCCGGCCTTCGGGACCGGCGCCGTGAAGATCACCCCGGCCCACGACCACGACGACCACGCGACCGGCCTGCGCCACGGCCTGCCGCCATCACCGTCCTCGCCGACGACGCCACGATCGCCGGCACCGGGACGCCGTACGACGGGCTCGACCGGTACGAGGCCCGGCGTCGCATCGTCGCCGACCTCGAGGCCCGCGGCGATCTCGTCCGCGCGACCGGCCCACGAGATGGTCATCGGGCGCTGCCAGCGCAGCGACGACGTCATCGAGCCGCGCCTCAAGACCCAGTGGTTCATCCGGACCGGCGCCGCTGGCCGCGCGGGCGCTGGACGCGACCCGCAGCGGGCCGGACCCGGATCCTGCCCGAGCGCTTCGAGAAGACCTGGGAGCACTGGCTGACCGACATCCGCGACTGGAACGTCAGCCGCCAGCTGTGGTGGGGCCACCGGATCCCGGCCTGGTACTGCCCGGACGGCCACGTGACGGTGTCCGCGGCCGAGGGCGGGCCGGCCGCCTGCGAGGTCTGCGCGCGACCGGCGACCGAGCTGCGACCAGGACCCGGACATCTTCGATACCTGGTTCAGCTCGGGGCTGTGGCCGTTCTCGACGCTCGGCTGGCCGGACGACACGCCCGACTACCGGCGGCTTCTACCCGACCTCGGTCATGGAGACCGGCTACGACATCATCTTCTTCTGGGTCGCCCGGATGATGATGCTCGGGCTCGCACCTGACCGACCGCGAGCCGTTCCACACGGTCTACCTGTCCGGGCTGATCCGCGATCCCGAGGGCCAGAAGATGTCGAAGACGAAGGGCAACGTCGTCGATCCGCTCGGCGTCATCGACGAGTCCGGCGCCGACGCGCTCCGCTTCGCGCTCATCCACGGCGCGACGCCCGGGCAACGACCAGCGCTTCGGCGCGGCCAAGCTCGAGAACGCCCGCAACTTCGCCAACAAGCTCTGGAACGCGACCCGGTTCGTCGTCGGGCGCGCGACCCGGCGCGATCGCCGCGGACGCCGAGCGCCGGCTGCCCGACGCCGCGCCACCTCGGGCCGGCCGAGCGCTGGCTCCTCTCGCGGGCCGCCGCCACGATCGCGGACGGTCGACGCAGGCGATGGCCGACTTCGCGCTTCGGCGAGGTCACCCGCCTGCTCTACGACGCGATCTGGAGCGAGTACTGCGACTGGGGCCTGGAGCTGGCCAAGGTCCGGCTGGCCGACGACGCGCTCGCCGGACGAGGTCCGCGAGGCGACGTGGTGGACGCTCGTCGAGGTGCTCGACACGTACCTGCGCCTGCTCCACCCGGTCATGCCGTTCGTGACCGAGGCGCTGTGGGCGGCGTTGCCGCATCGGGCCAGCGATCCCGAGCTGCTCATCGTGGCCCGCTGGCCCGGGGTGGGGGAGCGGCGACCGCAGCGCCGAGGCCGAGGTCGACGCGCTGATCGAGCTCGATCACGCGAGATCCGCAACGCCCGGGCCGCGGCGCGAGCTTCCCGCCGGCCGACTGGCTCGAGACGTCGGGTCTACGTGCCGGTCGACCTGGGCCCGACGTTCGAGGCGCTGCGGCCGGCGCTCGAGCGGCTCGCCCGCGCGCGCCCGCTCGAGCGCGAGCTGACGCCCGAGGCGCTCGCAGGCGACGGCCCAGCCCGAGCGACCTCGCGGTCATCGTCGCCGGCCGGCGACGTCGAGGCGGCGATCCGGCCCGCCGACCAGCGACGCGCGGCGCGAGCGACGCTCGAGCGCGAGCGGCTCGGAGCGCGAGCTCGCCGAGGCCGAGGGCTGGCTCGCCGCCGCCCGCGACCGGCTGGCCAACGAGGCCTTCATCGCCAAGGCACCGCCGTCGGTCGTCGAGGGCGCGCGGGCCCGCGAGAGCGGAGCTGGCCGACCAGGTCGGCCGGCTGCGCGAGCGGCTCGGGCGCTGACGGGCGGGCGGAGGAGGAGACGCCCGCCCGTCAAGCCGAGGATCAGCCCTTGACGGCTCCGCCGGTGATGCCGCGGACGAAGTACCGCTGGAGCGCGAGGAACACGATGATCGGCACGATCATCGAGATGAACGCGGCCGCCGTCAGGAACTGCCAGCCGCCGCCGAACGAGGTGGTCAGGTTGGCCAGGACGACCGACAGCGGGTGGTTCTGCGGCACGGGCCCCGAGGTAGACCAGGGCGACCAGCAGGTCGTTCCAGACCCACAGGAACTGGAAGATGATCAGCGACGCGAGCGCCGGCACGCTCATCGGGAGCGCGAGCCGGAAGAACGACGGTCGACGGGCTGGCGCCGTCGATCGCCGCCGACTCGAAGACCTCGCGGGGCAGCCCGCCGAAGTAGTTGCGCAGCAGGTAGATCGCGAACGGCAGGCCGTAGCCGGTGTGGGCCAGCCAGACCGCCAGCATCGTCCCGTTGATCTCGAAGCCGACTGGCTGGAAGTCCCGGAAGAGCGTCAGCACCGGGATGAGCGTGATCTGGAGCGGCACGACGAGCAGGCCGACGACGACGACGAACAGCACGTTCCGGCCGGGGAAGTCCATCCAGGCGAAGGCGTACGCCGCGAACGCCGCGACCATCACGACCGAGGACCGTCGCCGGGATCGTGATGATGAAGCTGTTGACGAACGCCTGGTCGATCCCGGCGCGGCCGAGGACGTATTCGTAGTTCTCGAGCGTGAAGTCGCAGGGCGGGGTGAACGCCGTCCACCAGCCGCTCGTGTTCGTCGGCCGCGGCCGGCCGGAACGACGCTGACGAGCAGGGCGATCGTCGGGATGGCCCAGACGACCATCAGGACGATGAGGACGATGTGGAGGGCGACCCGGCCGAGGTCCCGACTGGCCGCGATCGTGCCTCGCGCGACCGTCGGCTGGCGTCGCGAGCGCCGGGCCTGGGCCTGCGGTCATCGGATGCGCCTCCTGCTCGCGGAAGCGCCGGATGTTGATGATCATGACCGGGACGATCGCGAGCGAACAGGACCACCGCGATCGCGCGGCACGGCCCTGCTGGCTGTTGTTGAACAGCTCCTGGTACATGCAGTTGCGCGATGACGTCGGTGTCGAAGTTGCCGTTGGTCATCGTGTACACGATGTCGAACGTCTTGAGCGCGTAGATGACGATCGTCGTCGCGACCACGGCGATCGTCGGCAGCGAGGAGCGGCAAGATGATCCCGCGGAAGACCTGGCATCTCGTTGGCGCCGTCGACCCGGGCCGCCTCGAGCAGCTCGGTGCTGATGCCCTTGAGGCCGGCCGACAGGATGACCATCGCGAAGCCGGTCAGCAGCCAGACGCCGACGATGATCAGGAAGACGTTGTTCCAGGGCTGGGCGATCAGCCACGCGACCGGGTCGCCGCCGGCCGCGGTCACCACGGCGTTGAGCGTGCCGATGTTGCGGGTCGAGCTCGTACATGAACCGCCAGATGACGCCGGCCGCCACGAAGCTGATCGCCAGCGGCAGGAAGATGATCGACTTGGCGATCGCCTCGTAGCGGACGCGGTCGACGAGGATCGCGACCAGCAGCCCGAGGCCGACGACCAGGAGCGGCAGCAGGATCGACCCAGAGCACGTTGTTGCGCAGCGCGATGAGCGTGTCGGTCTGGCTGAAGAACCACTCGTAGTTCTCGAGCCCGACGAACGTCGTCGCCGCGTCGGTTCTGGAAGCTCCGGATGATGCGTGGCGATCGTCGGATAGACGAGGAAGACGCCGAGGAACGTCGAGCGCCGGCGCGAGCCACAGCCACGGCCGGAGCGCCGGCCGGCCGATCCGGCGCGGCACGCGCCGCAGGATCGCCTCGACGAGCAGGATGTAGCCGACCAGGACGATCGGCACGGCGATCGACGACGAGGGCCGCGGCCAGGAGCGATTCGCGAGCAGTTCGTCGAGCACGCCTAGCCCTCCGCTTGGAGTCGGCATGGCGGCCGGTCCCCGGCCGGCCGCCATGCTCGACGGTCGGCTACTGGCTGTAGGCGTCCGCCTGGACCTGTGTCGAGGTTGGCCAGGATGGAGTCGAGGTCGCCGGGTTCTGGACGTACTCGACGATGGCCTCGAAGAACGCCTCGTTCATCGCGCTCGGCATGAGGTCGCGAGGCGTCGAAGCGGAAGATCTGGGCGTTGGCCAGGATCTCCGCCGAGCGCTTGGATGCCTCGTCCGGGTAGGCATCGGCCGGGACGTTCTTGTTGGCCGAGATGAACGCCGCCGCGCTCGACCCAGATCTCCTGGGCCTCGGGCGTGAGCAGGTACTGGATCGAGCGACTGGGCCTGCGGCGTGTCGTTGAACATCCCGAACAGGTCGCCGCCGCCGTGATCGCGCCCGGCGTACGCGGGGTCGATGTCGGGGATCACGGAAGAAGTCGAACTGCTCGGCGCGTCGCCCCCGCCTCGTTCTTGAAGAAGTCGGTGATGAAGCTGGCCTGGTGGTGGAGCAGGCAGCCGGGCGGTGTCGCGAACATCGGGTTCGCGGCCTTGCCGAAGTTCGTCGTCGACGATCGTGTCGGAGCCACCGTACGTGTTCGCGACGGCGTCGCCGAACGTCTCGAAGGCCGCCTTGATCGCGGGATCGGTCCACTTGCGTGGTGCCGGCGACCCAGCCGTCGTAGACGTCGGGTCCGGCCTGGCGGAGGACGATGTCCTCGATCCAGTCCGTGCCGGGCCAGCCCGAGGCGCCACCGGATTCGACGCCGATGCACCATTCCTTGGTGTCGCCGGTCGCCGCTGCCGAGCGGTCGTGTTCAGCTCGTCCCAGGTCGCGGGTGCGCCGCCCGTCCAGATTCGCGGTGTTGTACCAGATCAGGCCCTTGACGGCGGCCTTGGTGAAGATGCCGAGCAGCTTGCCGTCCGACGCCTTTCCGAGCGTCCGCGAAGCCCGGTGGCGTCTCGCTCGCGTACGTGGCGAAGTCGACGAAATCGAGCGGCTTGAGCGCGCCCGTCGTCGTACCACTCCTTCATGAGGCCGGGGCCGGGCAGGCCGGCGACGTCGGGCAGGTTGCCGGAGGCGATCGCCGGTCGTCAGCGGGCCGGCCAGGTCCCGCGTGCCCGTGTAGTTGACCTTGGCGCCGGTGGCGGCTTCCCACGGGGCGACCATCGCCAGGAAGGAATCCTGCTCGGCGCCGGTCCACGTCGCCGACGACGCTGACCTCGCCGCCGAGCTGTTCGGCCGTCGACGCCGACGGCGCCGCGCCCGAGCGCTGCCGGCTGGCGCTGGCCGCGCTCGACGCCGCCGGGCGTTGTCGGCTTGCGCCCCCCGACGAACACGCCGCGACGACGATCGTCGCTGCGGCCAGGAGTCCGGCGATCCGCGTCCGCCGGAATGTCCGCTCCTCCATGCCGTTTCTCCTTTCCCGGATGATCGACCCGGTCGTCCGGGTCGTCACCAGGGCTCGGTTGGCGTCGGCGGGGACGACCGCGCCGGACGCTCATCGCCGCGACGGGGCCGTCGAGGCGCGCACGATGAGCTCGGTCGGCAGCAGCGTCCGGTCGGGGACCGCGCGGTCCGGCGATCCGATCCAGGAGCGCTCGGCCGGCGGCCTGCCCGAGCTCGAAGGCCGGCAGCCGGACCGTGGTGAGTGGAGGGTCGAAGTACGCCGGCGAGGGGGATGTCGTCGAACCCGACGATCGACACGTCATCGGGGACGCGCAGCCGGCTTCGCGCGTAGGGCGCCGATGGCGCCGAGGGCGACGACGTCGCTGGCCACGAACGCCGCATCGAAGGTCGTCGCGCGCGAGGAGGCGAGCCATGGCGGCATGGCCGCTCGGGGCGTCGAAGGCGGCCTCGGCGATCAGCGCCTCGTCGATCGGCAGCCCGGCCCCGCTCAGTGCCGCCCGGTAGCCGGCGAGCCGTTCCTGCGCGGCGGTGTAGACGAGCGGCGCGTTCGTGATGCAGGCGATCCGCCGGTGACCCAGCGCGATCAGGTGCTCCACGGCACCCCGCGCACCGGCCACGTTGTCGACGTCGACGCTGGGCACCGAGACATCCGGCAACGACCCCTGGAGGACGATCGGGAACCCGTCGCGGACGAGCTCGAGCAGCGATGGATCGTCGACGCGCGGACCCGAGATGACGAGCCCATCGGCGTGCTGGGCGCGGAGGAGGTCCGTGTACGTCGCGTACGGACCGTCGGGCGCAAGCGGCTCGACCATGACCCGGAAGCCGTCGGTCCGCGCCGCGGCGACGAACCCGCGGAGGGTCTCGGCCAGGACGGCGTCGCCGGCGATCTGCTCGGGCGATCTGGCGCAGGACCAGCGCGACGATGTGACTGCGGCCACCGGCCAGCGGCGGGCCGACGCATGCGGGTGATAGCCGAGGCGATCGGCGGCGGCAAAGACGCGCTCGACGCGTCGCCGCCGGGATCTTGACGTCGGCGCGGTCGTTGAGAACGAACGACACGGTGGTCCGCGAGACCCCGGCCTCAGTGGCGACATCGGCGCTCGTCGGTCGTTTCGGCATCCGTTGGCATACCGCTCCTCCTCCTTGACGGCGCGTCCTCGACGTGGTCGACTAACGCGTGTCAGTAACGCGTATCAATGACGCCTGTGCGGCACATTGTCAAGGCCGAATCGCTACGCCCGCGGCGAATCACCCGCGGATCGCGTGACAACGACCCGGCAATGGGGCAACGGAGGGAGCGCACGCCGTTGACCGATCGAGGACGCCAGCCACTGCCGTCGGGTTCGGCTCGCTTCGGCGACGACTGGTGGCAGCGCGGCGTCGTCTACCAGGTCTACCCGCGCAGCTTCGCCGACTCGAACGGCGACGGGGTCGGCGACCTGCCGGGCCTGATCATCGACCAGCTCGACCACCTCGGACCGGACGCCCGGGTCGCTCGGCGTCGACGCCATCTGGCTGTCACCGATCTATCCGTCGCCGGGCTTCGACGTCGGCTACGACGTCAGCCGACCACGACGACGATCGACCCGCTGTTCGGGACGCTCGAACGACTTCGACCGACTGGTGGCCGAGGCCCACCGACGAGGGATCCGGATCGATCCTCGACCTCGTGATGAACCACACGAGCGTCGGCCCATCCGCTGGTTCGAGGAGTCCCGTCGCGATCGCGACGGACCGACCGGCGACTGGTACATCTGGCGAGACGCTGCCGGGTCGGTCGCGGCCGAGCCGCGCCCGACCGAACAACTGGGTGTCGTGCTTCGGTGGGTCCGCCTGGCAGTGGGACGAGGGGCGCGGCCAGTTCTACACCACACGTTCCTGCCCGAGCAGCCCGAGCTCGACTGGCGCGTACCCCGGCGGTCGAGGCCGCCCAGTTCGCGATGGTCCGCGGCTGGCTCGCGCGGGGCGTCGACGGCTTCCGGCTCGACGTCTTCAACGTCGTTCCTCAAGCACCCGAGCACCTGCCCTCGAACCCGCGCCGCCGATCGGTCGTCGTCCGTACCAGCGTCAGATCCATCTCTACGACAAGCGACCAGCCGGACCTGCTCGACCTCCTCGCCGAGTTCCGGGCGCTCGTCGACGAGCTATCCGGGACGGATGACGCGTCGGCGAGCTGTTCGTCGGCCGACTACCGAGGCGGCCGCCCAGCTCGCAGCGCCTCGCCATCTGGTCTTCGACTTCCTGCTCATCAACCAGCCGTGGAAGGCCGCTGCCTTCGCGTGGGCCAGCGCCGTCCACGAGGAGCTCTTCGGCCCGAGGGACGGTGGCCGACCGTGGTCCTGTCGAACCACGATCAGTCGCGGCACGTCACGTCGACTGTCACGAAGGATCGCGATGCCGATGGCGACGCGATCGCCCGGGCTGCCGCGGTGCTTGTCCTGACCCTGCGCGGGACCCCGTTCCTCTACTACGGCGAGGAGATCGCGCACGGCGACGTGCACGTGCCGTGGGCCGAGAGCATCGATCCGCCGGCGAAACGTGGCGGTCGCCGGTTCGGGCCGTCGTCCCGTGGTGGAATCGTGACGCGGCACGGATCCCCGATGCCCTGGGCGAGGCGGTCCCGGCGGTGGGTTCATCGACCGGACGACCCGTGGCTCCGGATCGGCGGACGACGCGATCGCGGAACGTCGCCGCTCAGGCTGCCGAGGCCGGATCGGTCCTCGCCTGCTATCGCCGGCTGATCTGGCTCCGACGCCAACACCCCGACGCTCCAGGACCGGGACGTATCGACAGGTCGAATCGGGCGGCGCCGGATGTCCTCGCCTATCTCCGTGAGGGCGATGGTGACGCGTCGTTGATCATGGTGAATTTCGCGGCTCGCGACGTGACGGGCCCAGGTCGTCGCGGTCGTGGGCGCCCGCTGGGAGCCGATCTTCGACACGATCGATCCATCCGCGCCGCCGTTCGAGGACGGTGCTGCCCTGGCACTCAGGCCGTACGAGGCGGCCGTCTTCCGCCCGACCTGAGCGCGATCCGGTCCGAACCGGGCTCGCAAACGCGTCAAGGCGCCCTGCTACCATGGCCCGGAGCCAGTCGTTCTTCTGGAGACCCCCACGTGCCGCTCGAATTCCTGAAGCGAAAGGGCACGGTCGAAGCGCCGACCCCGGTCGCGCCGACGCCGAGCCTGTCCGGCCTGTCGATGCCCGAGGAGGTCGTCGCCCAGGACCACCAGCTGAAGCTGTACTACGCCGGCAAGAGCAGCGAAGGCGTCCGGATGAAGTCCGGCCCCAAGACGCTCGCCGAACTGCCCGTGATGCTGGCCGGGCTCGCCCAGTCGGAGATCGAAGTCGTGGCGCCGCTGGCGATCGAATTCAGCCAGGCGACGCCCACGATCGCGCGCCCGTCGGAAGCCATGCAGTGGCTGAACGCGCACCACGTGCACTCGCCGATCACCCGCCACGCGCTCGTCGTGCTGGAGTCGATCGACGCGGTCGACCTCGCCTTCGACACGTTCGCCTGCGCCCTGCTCGACGGCGAGATCGACACGGCCGGCTACCCCGAGTACAACGCGATCGTCGGTGGCGTCGCGTCCCACTGGGACGAGGCGACCGGCGACATGATCTGCCGCGCCGTCGTCGGCTGGGGCGGGCGAGGCGCCCGCGGCGACACGGACCGGATCGGGGCGAAGCTCCTTGCGGGCATCCTGACCAACATCCTGGCCAGCCAGTACGCTCAGGGCATGACCCAGATCGAGCGGCCCGTGCCGGCCGCCGGACGGGGCGGCCTGGTCTGCGCCCACTGCGGCTTCGCATCGGCCCACGAGCGAGCGTTCTACTGCCCGAAATGCGGCATGCGCCTGCTGCGCGGCTGACGCCGCCCCGAACGATCGCCCGATGCCCATCTACGACTACGAATGCGCGAGCTGTCGGCGCCGGTTCGAGGTGGTCCACGGCGTCCACGTTCCCGGTCCGACGTCGTGTCCGTTGTGCGGCGGCGGACCGGTCCGCAAGGCGATCTCGGCCCCGGCCGTCCATTTCAAGGGCTCGGGCTGGGCGAAGAAGGAGCGTCGCCCGGCGGCCGCTTCGTCGAAGAAGGAGGCCGGCGACGGGGCCGGTGGCTCGGACGACGCGGCGCGCACCTCGGCGCCGACCACGACCGTGGCCGCGGACAAGGGCGAAACGACGCTCCTCCGGCAGCGACAAGGCGGGCGCCCGCGATGCCGGTGGGCGACTGACGATGGCCGCCCCGGCCGACTGGATCACCCTGGCCGAAGCCGCGGAGATCCTGGCTGCCGCCAACATCCACTTCACGTCCGTCGACGATCGGCGGCTGGGCGAGGGCCGGGCGGCTGCAGAGCATCAAGCTGGGCGGCCGCCGGTTCGTGCGACGCGGTGAGGTCCGGGCGCTGATCGCCGCGCCCCGACGGGTCCGGGCGGACGACCTCCAGCCCGCCCTGTTCGACGATCTCGGGAGCTGACCAGGCGACCCATGGACCCCGGCGCGATCCTCGAGCGGTTCCTCGAGCGGCCGCGCGTGGCATTCGTCCGGGCCGTCCTCGACGCGTACGGCCGCGCGGCCGGTGGCTTGCTCGCGAACGGCCTGGCATTCGCGGCCTTGTTCGCCACGATCCCGGTGGCTTTGGTCACCCTGGGCCTGGCCGGATGGCTGGTCGAAACCCCGGAGGTGCAGGAGGAACTGGCCGAGGCACTGTCCTTGCTCTTCCCACCGCTCCGTGAACTGATCGAGGGCACGCTCGAGAGCCTGGTGAGCGGGGCGGCGCTGACGTCGGTCATCGGCCTGGTCGGGCTCGTCTGGACCGTGAGCCAGTTCTACGTGACGCTGGACGTCGCCTTCGCGCGGATCTTCTCCGACGAGCCGGAGCGCGACATCATCCGTCGGACGGCTCGTGGATTCATCTGGGTCGCCCTGCTCATCGCGGTCGTGATCGTGCTGATCATCCTGGTCGGGCTCTCCAGCGCGGCGGACGCGCTCCTTCCGGTCTCGATGCCGATCGGCGCGGCGCTGGCGAGGGTGCTGACCTCGCCGCCGGTCGTGGTGGCGGTGGCGGTCCTGGTCGTGACCCTGATCTATCGGACGGTGCCTCCGCATGCGCCCCGCTGGTCGGCCATCCTCCTGCCGGCCGCGGTCACGGGCGTCACGATCGTCGTCCTGAGCCAGGTGTTCGTGTTCCTGGCACCTCGGCTCGTCGGGGCCGCGGCACTGGCGGGTTCGCTCGCGACCGCCTTCGTGGCGCTGGCCTGGCTGTCGTTCACCTTCCAGGCGCTGCTGTACGGGGCGTGCTGGGTCCGGGTACGCGACCAGGAGGCATCGGAGGCGGAGCGACGGGCGGCCGTCGCGGCAGGAGAGCCTGGGTCAGCCGACCTGGGACGTCCCGCACCGCCGGCAGAACCGGGCGGAGGCGGACAGTGACAGACCGCAGCTCACGCACGGCTGGACGCCACCGGATGGCTTGTCCGTGCCGACCCGCGGCGCGCTGACCGCCCGATCCGATTCGGCCCACAGCGCATCGACCCCACCGGTCGGGACGGCCGGGCGGCCGAGGAAGGGAAGGCCCGTGGACGACGCCTGCTGGCTGGGCCATTGCGGCTGGACGGGCCAGCTCGGCTCGGCCGACGGGGCGACCTGGGCAGCGGGAGTCGGTGGCTCGACGACCGGCGACGGGCGGTCGGCGATCGGCGCGGGGATCTCGGTCACCGAGGTCGGGTCTGGAGCGACGATCGACCACGTCGGCTGCGCGACGATGTCGATGGCAGCGGCGGCCGCCGCGACCTCCAGGGGTTCAGGGACCGATCGCGTGGCTGGTTCGGGCGCGGTCTCGACGACGGGTTCGGCCGCCACCGGCTCGGCCACGACCGGCTCGGCGATGACCGGCTCGGTGACCACCGCCGCGATCGCGGCCAGTTCGGCCCCGCTCGGCTCGGCCACGACGGGTTCAGCCGCCACCGGCTCGGCCAGGACTGGTTCGGCCGGCGTGATGTCGTCGAGCGGTTCGACGGGCACCAGCGGCGCGTACTGGGTCGAAGCCGCGACCGCGGGCTCGTCCTCGTCCGGCTCGCCGGTCGGGATCTCGTCGAGCGGCTCCACGTACGACACGGTCTCCGCGAGGGCGGCATCGGCGCCGATGGTCACCCCGGCGATCGGCTCTTCGGCGACCAGCGTCTCGTCGGAGGGCTCGGCGGCGATGGCGACGTCTTCGGGCACCGGCGCGTCGTCGAGCGCCTCCAGGGCGGCCGGCGCCTCCGGGAGCTCGGCCGGTGCATCCGGCGACACTGGCGGGGCGGCCGACCCCGGCTGGGGCTCTGGCTCGTCGGGCGCCGCTTCGAATGCGGCGATCGCGTCATCGAGGCTCTCGCCGGGGCGCAGGCCTGCGAGCAGGAGGCTGGCGCTCGCGGCCGCGGTCCTGGCGCGGTCGGGCGTCTCATCGACCTCTTCGGACTGGGCGGCGACCGGCTCGGCCGGCGCTTCCTGGGTCGTCGACATGCTCATCGATCGACGCGACGGCTGCGGGCTCGGAGCTCTCGGCCACCGGCTCGGCGACGATCTCGGCCAACGGCTCGGACACGACCGCCGCCTTGGACGGAGCAGGCTCGACCGGCGGGTCGTACGGGTCGTAGATGAAGCGCTCGGCCTCGGGCTCGACCAGGGGCGTCTCGAGCGCCGGCGCCGCCACGGCCTCGGCGGTGGCTACCTCTCCTGCAGGAGCGACACCAGGTGCGGGTTCGGGGCTCGTTGTTTCGACCTCGGGCTCCGCCTCAGCCCGCGCTTCGACCTCGCTCTCGCCGACCATCTCGGGCGGCGCCGGGGGCGGCACTGTGACGTTCGTCAGGACGGTCCAGGCGGGCGGTGGCGTCAAGGCCATCGGGCCCTTCGGATGCGTGCCTGTGGCCGTTCATCGCCGCGGCCGCCAGACCGTCCTCGGCCGGCGCGCCCATGCCCGCGGCGGGGTCGAGATGGGGGAACGGCGCGGGCAGGATGCCGCGGCCAAGCGTCGGGGCGCACGTCAGGCATTGCCCTTCCGCGTCGTTCCAGCAGTTCGGGCAGATGTACTGCCGGCACTGCATGCAGAAATTGAAGGTCTTGTGGAAGGCTTCCAGCTGCTGCGAGGTCAGGACGCGATCGGTGTCATCGCGTGCGGCGGCCATCGCCTCGTCGATCGATGTCTTGTCGTCGAGGACGAAGTTCTTGAGGCCACGCGAGAGCACCTTCATGCCCCGCAGCCGGGCGCGCGGGACCGCCGATTCGAAGGTATAGCGCGAGCCGCATCGCTCGCAGAAGGATTCGGTCAGGATCTCGGCCATCGGGTCCCCGGATGGGCGCTGGACATGCTGAGGCGGTCGGACCACCCCGAACAGGGGCGAGAGTATATCGCACGACCCCGGACGGTCCCCCGACGGGGGTACCGGCCTTCCTGGCGGATAGTCCGGTGCGGTCTGAAGCGGCGAGGAGCCCTGCGCAGACCCTGTGGTAGAGTCCGCCACCGACCATGCCGCCGCTCACCGCCATCGAGCGGTTCTTCGAACGACTCTTCGAGCGCCCGTCCGCTCGATTGTTCCGGACCAGACTCCAACCTGTCCAGCTCCAGCGCCGGATCGAACGGGCCATGGAGGCTGAACGGCTGGCCGCATCGGACCGCACGCTCGCTCCGAATCGATTCGTGGTCCACCTCCATCCCGCGGACCTCGCGGGCTTCGACGACATGGAGCAGACCCTGGCCGCCGAGCTGGCCGACGCCGCCCTCCTCTTCGCCCGCGCCCACCGCTACACGCTGGTCGACCGCCCGCGGGTCGACCTGTTGGCCGATCTGACGGTGGAGCGAGCGGACATCCGGGTCGATGCCCGGTTCGCCGATCCGATCGCCGGGCGATCGTCGCCAGTCGTCGACGACGTTCGATACGACGATCACCACGGGCGACCTGACCCGTCGTCGACGATGGTCTTCACGGTGCCGGTCTCGACCGCTCCCACCGCGCGCCTGCGGGTGCACGAGCCGAGGGGCGGCGTGCGTGAGATGCCGATCGGCGCGGGCCTCACGATCGGGCGCGCCACCGACAACGACCTGGTCCTGCACGATGAGCGCGTGTCACGACACCATGGACGGATCGCCGGCCGACGCGGGACCCTGCTGTACTCCGATCTCGGCAGCACGAACGGGACGGAGGTGAACGGCCAGCGGGTCACGGAGGTGGTGCTCGGCCCGGGCGACCTGATCCGGATCGGGGCATCGACGCTGGAGGTCGAGGTCGACGAGGCCACGACCTGATGGACGGCTATCTCGTCGTCCTGTGGATCCTCCGGTTCCTCTTCCTCGCGCTCCTGTACGTGTTCCTCTACCGCGTGGTTCGCGCATTGCTGCGCGACCTTCGGGCGGCCACACGCGAAGGCACTGGCGAACTGGGCCGGCTCGTGGTCGTCGCCTCGCCCAGCGGTGAGCCCGAGGCCGGCCAGGTCTTCGCGCTCGACGCCATCACGACGATGGGTCGGGACGTCAACAACGCGATCGTCGTCGAGGACCCGTTCGCCTCGGCCGAGCACGCGATCCTGACCTACCGGGGGCGCGCGTGGTACGTCGAGGACCTCGGGAGCACGAACGGGTCGTACGTGAACGGCCGGCCGGTCGAGGGCGTCGCGGCATTGAGCTTCGGTGACGAGCTCCAGGTCGGCCAGGTCCGGCTTCGGCTCGAGCGAGCGCGCCGGTGACCGCCGGCACGCCCGGCGCCGTCCGTCGCGCACCGGCCTTGCCGCGCATCCTCGGGCCCATCCGGCCGCGCCCGCGGTGGCAGGAGGCGCGCCTGCTGGTCATCGCCGCGATCACCCTGCTGGTCGGCAGCCTGTCGCTCGGAGCGACCGTCACGGGGTCGATCGGGCCGGCCGATCCGCCCGGCCTCGCGATCTACTTCGTGGCCCTGGTCGCCGCGCACGTCGCCCAGGTGCTGGCCGGGCGGCGGACGGACCAGGTCCTGCTCCCGGTCGTGGGGCTGCTCGGGGGGATCTCGCTCCTGCTGATGGAGCGACTGCCACAGGACCTGGTCACCCAGACGTTCTTCGGGACCGAGCTCGGCCTCGCCCAGGTCCAGCTCGTGTGGCTGCTGTTGGCCCTGACGATCGCCACCACGCTCGGGATCGTCGTCCGCTCCGATGCCTGGCTGCGCCGCTACAAGTACACCTGGGCCGCAGCCGGCGTGGGACTGCTCCTGCTGACGTTCGTCCTGGGAACCGAGATCAATGGCACCCGCCTGACGCTGCAGGTCGGGCCCATCAGCGGGCAGCCGTCCGAGCTGCTCAAGGTCATCCTGGTGGTCTTCCTCGCGGGCTACCTCTCCGAGAATCGGTCGCTGCTGGTCGAGCAGGACACGCGGGTGGGCCCGCTCCGTCTGCCGCCCTTGCCATATCTCGCACCCATGGTCGCGATGTGGGCGATCGCCCTCGGCATCGTCGTCGTCCAGCGGGATCTGGGCGCCGCGCTGCTGTTCTTCGGTGTCTTCCTCGCGCTCGTCTACGTCGCGACGAGCCGGGTGAGCCTCGTCGTCATCGGGCTGATCCTGTTCGTGCTGGGCAGCCTGCTGATGGCCCAACTGTTCGCCCATGTCCGGGTCCGGATCGACATCTGGCTCGATCCATTCGCGGATCCGTTGGGCAGCGGCTACCAGGTGGTCCAGGCGCTGCACGCCTTCGCCCGCGGCGGGCTGGTCGGCGTCGGGCTGGGCGCCGGCCTGCCCGAGGTCGGCGGCCAGCTGCCGATCCCCGAGATCCACACGGACTTCCCCCTGGCCGCCCTCGGCGAGGAACTCGGCATCGTGGGCGTGCTGGCCATCCTCGGCCTGTTCCTCGTCGTCGTCGAGCGCGGGTTGCGGATCGGCGCGGCGGCGGCCGACGACTTCCGGTCGCTCCTCGCCATCGGGCTTGCCCTGGTCGTCGGCATCCAGGCGTTCATCATCGCGGCCGGCAACCTGAAGGTGCTCCCGCTGACCGGCGTGACGCTGCCGTTCATCAGCTACGGCGGCTCGTCGCTGTTCGCGAACGCGCTCGTCGTCGGGCTCCTGCTGGCCCTCTCGGACAAGGGTGTCGAGCCGCCGCCGCCGCCATCCGAGGTCCGCCGCTGGCGCCGCTTGACGAACCGGCGGGCGGGCTGATGCGCGGCGCCGGCTCGGGCGGACGGCCGCTGTCACGCGGCATCATCCACGTGGCGGTCAGTCTGTCGCTGGCGTTCGGCCTGCTCGCCGGGGCGGCCGGCTACTGGGGCGTCGTCCGGGCGCCGGAACTCGTCCGATCGCCATACGACCCGGCCGTCATCGCTGCGTCCCGGACCGTCCCGCGTGGGCAGATCCTGGACCGGGATGGCAAGGTGCTGGCTCGCAACGAGCGGGATGCGAACGGTGAGTTCTACCGCGTCTACGCGAGCGCGGCCATCAGTCACGTCGTCGGCTACGCCTCTCGGCGGTACGGCACGGCCGGGCTCGAGCGGGCCTTCGACGCCGAGCTCGCGGGTCTCGCTGGAGACCCGCTGGCCGACGCCTTCCGCAAGTTCGGGGCGACAGCCTACGATCCCAAGGACCTGACGCTGTCGCTGTCGTACGACCTGCAGCGGGCCGCCGTCCGGGCGCTCGGCAAGGACCGCGGGGCGATCGTCATGCTGGATCCGCGCAACGGAGAGGTCCTCGCGATGGCCTCGACGCCGACCTACAACGCGTCCGCGATCGCGGACCCGGCGACCGCCGACACCACGTTCGCGGCGCTCCGGGACGACAGGGCGCAGCCGCTGCTGCCGCGCGCGACGCAGGGCCGCTACGTGCCGGGCTCGGTGTTCAAGATCGTGACCGCGGTGGCGGGCCTGGGGTCCGGCGCCGTCACGCCGGAGACGACGTACAAGGCGCAGCCCGCGGCCGAGCGCACCGGGTTGCTGGTCGAGGGGTTCCGGATCCGCGACGGCCACCATCCGGCCACCGGCGCGAAGCGGTTGGACTTCGTCGAGGCGACCGAGGTGTCGTGCAACATCTGGTACGCCCTCACCGGCCTGGCCACGGGCGGCGAGGAGCTCATCCGATTCGCCGACCGGATGGGCTTCGATGCGCCACTGCCATTCGAACTGCCCACCGCGATCTCCCAGGTGACGAACGGCGACGGGTCGGCGCCCGGCGGCTTTGCGGACGATGTCGAGCTGGCGAATGCCGCCTACGGCCAGGCCGAGACCTTCGTGACGCCGCTCCAGATGGCGTTGGTGGCGGCCACGGTCGCCAACGACGGGGCGCTGATGCGGCCCCGACTCGTCACCACGATGACGGGCAAGGGACGGCCCGCGCGACTTCGGGCCAGAGGGCATGGCCCAGGTCATCGATGCGGCCGACGCCCGGGACATCAACCGGGCGATGGTCGCGGCCGTCGAGGGCGATCTCGGTCGCCAGTTCACCTCTGGCGCGAAGATCCGGGGCGTGACCACGGCCGGCAAGTCGGGCACGGCCGAGCTGGGCGGCACCGGTGAACCGCACTCGTGGTTCATCGGCTTCGCGCCGGCGGACGCCCCGACCGTGGCCATCGCGGTCCTCGTCGAACAAGGCGGTCGTGGCGGAGAGGTGGCCTCGCCCATCGCCGGTGATCTGATGACCCGCTATCTGCGAGGGGTGCCATGACAGCCGGCGGGCCGGAGAACGATCCGGCGGATGCGGGATTCGCCGACGCCCCGACCGAGGTCTGGACCGAGCTGGAGACACCGCCAGGCGAGGACCGATCGACCGAGGCCCGGTCGCGTCGCCCGTGGCTCGAGCGGATCGGTCTGGCCGCCATCGCCGCCGTCCTCGCGGTCATGTTCGGCGGGGTCGCCGCAGCCTCGTGGATCGGCGGCGAGCCATTCCTCGCCGTCATGGGCGGGATCGGTTGCCTCATGACCGCGTGGGTCGGCGCCATCACGCTCCTGCGCGGCTAGCGGCATCCGCGGCCGCCCACAGCATCAGAACGTTGACCGGCCGCTGACACGGCGTTCACCAAGCCGCGCGACGCTCGGTGCCGTGGAGGGAAACCGGGATGTGGGGCGGCGATGATGGCTGGGGGCCGTGACCGTTGCCGCACACCCTCCCCGTTCGGTCGGCGCGGCGGGTGGCTCGTCCGCTCCAGGCCGATGCTCGTCCGTCGGCGCTGTGTCGCGGGTCCCGTGGGGGGCGGTGCCCGCGACCCGGCGGACGCGATGGTGCTGCTGGGGATCGATCCGCGTCCCGCGGCTCGCCGACCGCCCCGCGCCATCGACTCCGGGATGATCGATCCCGGTTGAAGCCACGTCCCATCGGGCGACGGCGTCGTGGGTTCCCCGGAACCTATTCGGGCGGCAGGACGTACTATCCTGCGACGACACACGAGTCCCCCTGGGCTCGTCGCACCCCACAAACCCCCGCCCGCTTGCGGCGTCCCGGCGTCGCCCACCGCGCGAGAGAGGCCGATGAGCAAGATCCAGGAGACCGGCGACAAGGTCATCGCCAACGTCGAGCGCGTCATCGTCGGCAAGCACCACGAGGTCCGTCTGGCCCTCGTCGCCCTGCTGTGCCGCGGCCACCTGCTCATCGAGGACGTGCCAGGAACGGGCAAGACCGTGCTCGCCAAGGCGATCGCCAGGAGTCTGGGCTCGTCGTTCCGGCGGATCCAGTTCACGCCGGACCTGTTGCCCTCCGACGTCTCGGGACTGTCGATCTACAACCAGAAGACCCAGGAATTCGAGTTCCGGCCAGGACCCATCTTCAGCCAGATCGTGTTGGCCGACGAGATCAACCGGGCGACCCCGAAGACGCAGTCCGCCCTCCTCGAGTGCATGGAGGAGCGACAGGCCACGATCGACGGGACGACCTACCCGATGCCGGATCCGTTCCTGGTCATCGCGACCCAGAACCCGATCGAGTACGAGGGCACGTTCGCCCTGCCGGAGGCCCAGCTCGATCGGTTCATGCTGCGGTTGATCCTGGGCTACCCCCAGCCGCTCGAGGAGATCGTCATCCTCGACGAGCAGAAGCGCACCCACCCGCTGGAGGATCTCGAAGAGGTCCTGACCGTCGAGGAACTGCGCGGGATGCAGGAGGGCGTCCGCGAGATCTACGTCGACTCGAGCGTCGCCGACTACATCGTCCGGCTCGTCGGGACGACCCGCAACCACCCCGACGTCTACCTGGGCGCCTCGCCCCGCGGCTCGATCGCCCTGTACCGGGCCGGCCAGGCGCTGGCGGGCCTGCTCGGGAGGGACTACGTGATCCCCGACGACATCAAGGCGCTCGCGGAGCCGGCCCTGGCCCATCGGCTCATCATCAAGACCAGCTCGTCGATCCACGATGTCCAGGCAGGGCAGGTCGTCCGGGAGCTCCTCGAGACCACCTCGATCGAGGGGATCCGACCGACCGGGACCGGCGGTCCGACGGATCTGCGCAGCGCGACCGGCGCGTCAGCCGTTCGCGGCTCGTAGGACCGAACCTCGGGCTGGTGGAGCAAGGGGGCCGAATCGCATGATCCGCCGGCTCGAGCTCCTCCTCGTCGGTGCCTTCCTGGTCGTGGCCGCGTTCTCGGACGGCTCGCCATACCTCTTCTTCCTGCTCTACCTGGCGATCCTCGTCATCGGCGGGTCGTATGTCCTGGTCCGGCTCGGCCTGACCGACCTCGAGGCGGGCTACGCCGTCAGTCAGCTGCACGGCCACGTCGGCGACCGCATGCGAGTCACGTACACGCTGCGCAACGGCAGCCGGCTGCCCAAGCTGTGGCTGGAGGTGCACAACCCGACGACGTTGCCGGGTGCGCTGCCGGGTCGGGCGCTGACCCTCGGCGGACGGAGTGAGCGATCGTGGCTCATCCGGGTGCCGCTGTCGCGCCGCGGGCACTTCCGGATCGAGCCGCTCCACATCCGGACCGGCGATCCCTTTGGCTTCTTCGAGGCCGCGGCGACCGTCGGTCAGGGCGTGTCGGTGGTCGTCTATCCGCGGCTCGAACCGATCCCGACCTGGCGGCTGCCCTCGGCGGTCCTTGAGGGCAGCCACGCCTCGCCGGAACGGACCCTCCAGACCACGCCGCTCGCGACCTCGGTGCGGCCCTACGCGCCCGGCGACGCCATGAACCGGATCCATTGGAAGACGACCGCACGACACGGCGAGCTGCAGGTCAAGGAGTTCGACCTCGAGCAGACCGCCGACGCCTGGATCATCCTCGACCTCCAGCGCGGGATCGGGGGCGGCCGCGGCGATGAATCGACGACCGAGGCCGCGATCCGGGTCGCCGCCGCCATCTCCGACAAGGCGATCGCCGAGAACCGGGCGGTCGGGTTCACGGTCAACGGCGGCCGGACGGCCTTCCTCCCGGCCGATCGCGGCGGCCGGCAGCACCAGAAGATCATGCAGCTCCTGGCTGCGGTCGAAGCCGACGGGAACGCGCCGCTCGTCGAGACGCTCATCGCGACCGTCGGCCGTCTCCGACGCGGGATGACGGCGGTGATCATCACGCCCTCCCTCGATCCGTCCTGGGTGCGACCCCTCGCGAGCCTGCGGACCCGGGGCGTCGCGTGCGTCGTCGTGACGTTCGACGTCGGCGCCTACGACCGCGCCGCCCGCGAGTCCACGGCCTCGATCACGGGCGTGCGTGAGGTCGTCGATCCCGCGGAGGCGGAGGCGGCGGCCAAACGGGCGCGCGCCTTGCGACACGCCCTCGCGGAGTACGAGCTGCCGTCGTATGTGGTGACCCCGGGCCGGCCGCTCGCCGAGATCCTCACCCGATGAACCGCCTCTCCGCGAACCGTCGGATCCCCCTGGCACCAGCCGAGGGTTGGCTGACCGTCGGGCTGGTGGCGCTCCTGTGCGCCACGATGGCGACGTCGATCGACGACGTCGCCCCGATCCTCGCTCGCGAGGACTTCACGGACCTGCTTGTGCCGATGTCGATCGCCGGCATGTTCGCGGCGCTGATCGGCGTCAAGGTCGGCTGGGGTCGCTGGCTGACGTATCTCATCGGCGCGGTCCTCGCGGCCCTCATCGTGCCCCTCGTGGTCGGCACGATCCTGGTCAGGGAGGGCAGCGAGCTGCCGCTGTACGAGGCGACCGCGACGTCTCTCGTCCAGGCCGTGATCGACCTGGCCGTGCAGCCGCTGACGAACGAGTACGGCCACTTCCTGCTCGTCCTCGGACTCTTCGTGTGGGGTACCGTCGATGTTCGCGTCGTACGCGACGTTCGGGCATCGGCGCCCGCTGAACGCGATCGTGATCGTGGGCCTCGTCCTGCTGGTCAACATGTCCCTGACGACGCGCGACCAGCTGGTCCTGCTGGTGCTCTTCAGCGTGACGTCGCTCTTCCTGCTGATCCGGTATCACGTCCTCGAAGAACAGGCCGAGTGGCTCCGGCGTCGCATCGGCGACCCGGCGTCGATCTCGGGTGTCTACCTGCGAGGTGGGACGCTCTTCATCGTGGCGGCGATCGGCGGGTCGCTGCTGCTCACCAATGTCGCGTCATCGGACCCGCTGCGCGGCGCATGGGGCGGTCTCAGCGCCGGCCTCATCGAGCTGTCACGGTCCTTCCAGAAGTATCTGCCGACCGGCGGGAACAGCCGGTCGTTCGGCGCCGACTTCGACCCGTCCGGGACGAGGATCTCCGGCCGTTGGCAGCCCGATGACAGCCTGGAGGTCACGATCCAGCTGCCGGCCGACGAAAAGCGGGTCTTCTACTGGCGGGCCGTGACGTTCGACCAGTTCGCGCTCAATGGCTGGACGCCCAGCGAGGGTGCCTCGATCAGCCGCGACCCCGGCGAGTCCCTCCTCGAGGGATCGCCCGATGCGCCGGATCCGGCGCTGTCGCGGCCGGTCGAGTTCACCGTCACGCCGGCCCGCTACAACGGGCGGCCGATCCTCTCGCCGCTGACGCCCAGCCTGATCGACCAGGGGGCCACGGTCGGGTTGGTCGGGGATGGTCCGTTCCTGGGCACGATCGAACGCGACGGCAACGGCCCGTACACGGTGACGGCCCTCGTCCCGATCGAAGGCAACGATCCTGGCCAGCGCAACCAGGAGAACCTGCGGTCGGCCGGCACGGACTATCCCGTCGAGATCCGGAACCTCTATCTCGAGGTCCCCGAAGGCGCGATCCCCGTCGGCGGCAAGGCCGAGCAGCTCTATGACGACCTGGTGACCGAGGCGCCGTCCCTGACGCCCTTCGACTTCGCGACGTTCCTCGTCACTCGCTTCCAGGCCACTGGGCCAAGCCAGCTCTTCACCTACGACACCGACGTCCTCGATCTGCTCACCGGTGTGTGCCAGGATGTCTCGTCGGTCGAGTGCTTCGCGGCACATCGGCGGGGATACTGCCAGTTCTACGCATCCACGATGGCCATCTTCCTGCGCGAGCAGGGCATCCCATCGCGGATCGTCGAGGGCTTCCTCCCCGGCGTGCGGTCGGCGCGGGGCGAGGAGCCGATCAGCAACGGCCAGAGCCACCAGTGGGTCGAGGCCTACTTCCCGGGCTACGGTTGGGTCCCGTTCGATCCGACCGGTGGTGACGTCGCGCAACTGCCGGCGCTCCCGTCCGGTCCGCCGGTCACCGGCACGCCGAAGCCCGTCAACAGCATCCCGCTCCCGTCGCGCCCGTTCCAGGAGGGCATCGACGAGCCCGATGACACCGCGGGCGCCGGTGTCACCGACAGGGGCAGCCCGGTCGGTCCGCTGATCGGCATGACCGTCCTGCTCGCGGTCATCGTTGGGACCCTCGCCTTCGTGACGTGGCAGCGCGGACCGCGCAGTGGCACGACCGCCGACCATGCCTATCGGACGGTCACCCGGCTCGCGTCGCGCTTCGGGTTCGGGCCGCGCCCGACGCAGACGGTCTACGAATTCTCCGGCGGATTGGGCGAGGTCCTGCCGGTCGCCCGACCGGAACTGGAGATGGTCGCGCGGGCGAAGGTCGAGACGTCCTACGGCCGGGGCGTCCTGGGCGAGGACCGCCTAAGCGCGCTCAGGGTCGCCGAACGTCGCCTGAAGCTGAACCTGCTGCGCCTCGCGTTCCGCCGCCGCCAGCGCCGCCGCCGGTAGCCTGGCGTCACAGGGCGCCGGTCGCCTCCCGTTCGGCTCGCTCGGCCAGCGCCGCGGCATCGAGCACCGGAGCGAGGTGACCCGTCAGGTTGTGGGCGCGCAGAACGGGGCGTCCCGCCCGCAGCTCGACCACGGTGATGCCGCACAGGTCGAACGACCACATCCAGAAGCGCTCCAGGGGCAGATCGAACAGGGTCAGCATCGTCACCTTGAAGACCCCGTCGTGGCCGACGAGGACGCTCCACGGCCAATCCGGCCGAGGTTGACCGTAGCCGGCGACCGGATCGGGCGGGCGCCGGGTCCGTCCGTCGACGAGGTGCTCGAGGGTCGTCGCGAGCCCGTCGCGGACGCGTTCGGCGACCTGGGCCAGGGACTCGCCGCCGGGTGCCCAGACCTCGGTCGGTCGGAGCCGCCAGCCGGCCAGCCGGTCGGCGTGCCGCGCGTCGATCTCGGTGCGGTGCAGGCCCTCCCATTCGCCCTGCCCGATCTCCGAGAAGCGCGGTTCCGAGCGGAGGGCCGGGTGGGCTGGATGGGTGTCCGCGATCGCCCTCGCGGTCTGGGCCGCGCGACCCAGTGGCGAATGGACGATCTCGTGCGGCGGTTCTGCCGGGATGGGCAGGGCAGGGGAGCGCCCGAGGTCGGCCAGCCGCTCCGCGACCGACGCCGCCTGCTGTCGGCCGGTCGCCGACAGCGGTGTCTCAGCCTGGCCCTGGAAGCGGCCCTCGACGATGTATTCGCTCTCGCCATGCCGGACGAGGACGAGCGTCGCGTCCAGCCCGGCGGGGATCGGCGAGCCCTTCAGTGGTCGCCTCCCAACCGGATCGTCCAGATGTCCTTGACGTTCTCGTGGGCGCGGATGGCGTCGGTGACGCCGTCGGGGACGTCGTCGTCGAGGGCCAGGATCATCAGGGCATCCTCGCGCGGGCGGGTGCGCGCCAGGTGCATGGCGCTGATGTTCACGTCGGCCTCGCCCAGCATGATGCCGATCCGCCCGACGGTGCCCGGCCGGTCCATGTGCCGCGTGATGAGCATGACCTCGGCCGGCGCCATGTCCAGGCGATAGTCGTCGAGGCGGGTGATCCGGGGCTCCCCGCCGGCGACCGTGCCGGCGACGGTCGTGGCCAGGCCGCGCCGCTCGGTCGAGAGCGTGAGTTGCGACGAGAACGCGCCAGCGTCGGGCGTCTTGCGCTCGATCAGCGTGATCCCGCGGGCCTTCGCCAGGGCACCCGCGTTGACGAGGTTGACCCGCTCCACCGTGGTGGTCTCGAGCAGGCCGCGGAGCACGGCGGCGGTAAGCGGCGACCCGTCGTGATCGGCGAGGTCACCCGCGATCTCGAGGGTCAGCGTCTTGAAGCCGCCCCGTGTGAACTCGGCGAAGAACCGGCCCAGGATCTCGGCCAGCGGCAGGTACGGGGCGATCGCGCGGGCCGTTTCCGGCGTCAGGAGCGGAGCGTTGACCGCGTATCGGGCGCTGCGACCCTCGAGCACGTCGAGGACCTGCGCCGCCACCTCCTCGGCGACGAGGATCTGGGCCTCGGCCGTGGACGCCCCGAGGTGCGGCGTGAGGAGGGTGTTCGGAGCGTCGAGCAGCGGCGAGCCCGCCGGTGGCTCGTGCTCGAAGACGTCGATCCCCGCGCCACCGAGCCGCCCGGACCGCAGGGCCTCCGCCACGGCGGCCTCGTCGATGACGCCGCCGCGGGCGACGTTGAGGACGATCGCACCCGGCTTCATCTTGCCGATCGCCGATCGGCCGATCAGGCTGCGCGTCGCGCGGGTCAGTGGCACGTGGACGGTGACCACGTCGGCTCGTGCGAGCAGCTCGTCGAGCTCGACCAGCTCGACGCCGTGGTTGGCCGCCTGCTCGGCCGTAACGAACGGATCGACGCCGAGGACCGTCATGTCCATGGCCCGTGCGCGGACGGCGATGGCCTGACCGATCTTGCCGAGCCCGACGATGCCGAGCGTCCGGCCGCGCAGTTCCAGCCCGGTGAAGGCCGACCGGTCCCACTCGCCCCGGCGCACGGAGGCGTCGGCCGGGGCCGTCCGGCGGGCAAGCCCGTAGAGCAAGGCGAACGTGTGCTCGGCTGCCGCGATCGTGTTGCCGGTCGGCGCGTTGACGACGGTGATGCCCGCCCTGGTCGCCGCATCGAGGTCGACGTTGTCCACGCCGACACCCGCTCGCCCGATGACGACCAGGCGGGTGCCGGCGGCGATGAGCGCGGCATCGACATCGATCTGGCTGCGCACGATCAGGGCGTCGTAGTCGGGCAGGATCGCGCACAGCTCGTCGCGGGTGAGGCCGGGACGCTCGTCGACCTCGTGCTGCGCCCGGAGGAGCTCGAGGCCCTCGGCGGCGACCGGTTCGGCGACCAGGATCCTCATGCGCCCGCCCCGGCGGGCGCGGGCAGGGCCAGGCCGTACGCCTCGACGGCCGCGGCCTGCGCGACGGCCACCGACGCCCCAGGGTGGATCGGTCGCCCGACGGTCAGCGGCGGCGAACTCGAGCGTGCTCAGCGCACCCAGGATCTCCTCGACCGTCACCGATCCGAGGTGGCCGACCCGGAAGATCTTGCCGGTCAGCTTGCCCTGGCCGCCGGCGAGGACCACGCCACGGCGCTTGACCTCGGCGTTGAACGCCTTCCAGTCGAGGTCGTCCGGGATGAGCGCGGCGGTCACCGTCTTGGACGCGACCCGCGCTTCGGCGAGCAGCTCGAATCCGAGCGCGGTCAGCCCGGCCCGCGTCGCAGCGGCGCAGGCCTCATGCCGGGCGAAGATCGCGGTCGCGCCCTCCTCGACCATGAGCCGGAGGCCCTCGTCGACCTGGTAGACGACGGCGATCGCCGGCGTGAACGGCGTCTGACCGGCCGCATGGCTCTCGCGATGCAGGCGCAGGTCGAGATAGAACCGGGGCATCGTTGCGCTCTCCATCGCGGTCCACGCCCGGGGCGATGCCGCGATCATGGCCAGACCCGGCGCCGACATCCAGGCCTTCTGCGAACCCGTGACGACGACGTCGACCCCCCAGGCGTCCATCTCGAACGGCACGGCCCCGAGGCCCGACACGCTGTCGACCAGGATCAGCGCGTCCGGCCGCTCGTCGCGGATGGCAGCTGCCAGCTCGCGGATGGGGTTCATCACGCCGGTCGACGTCTCGTTGTGGGTGAGCAGCACGGCCTTGACGCCCGGCATCGCCCGGAGCTTCTCGCGAACCTCGTCGGCCGCCGCCGCGAAGCCCCACTCGGCGTCGAGCCGGGTCACATCGGCGCCATAGATGCCGGCGATCTTCGCGAACCGGTCGCCGAACGAGCCGATCGACACGCCGAGCACCTGGTCGCCGGGCGAGAGCGTGTTCACGATCGCGGCCTCCAGCCCACCCGAACCAGCGGTCGTGATCATCGCCACGTCGGAGCTCGTCCCGAAGTACGGCTTCATGCCGGTCAGGATCCGTTCGAGCATCGCCGCGAACTCGGGCCCGCGGTGATTGATCATCTGGCGGCCGCCGGCGGTGCGGACGGACGGCGGCAGGGCCGTGGGACCCGGGATACGGAGATTCGATTCGAAGCGGTCCACGGTGGCCTCCGGTCGAGGGACTGGGCGGATGACGGTCGACGGGTTGGAGACACGATGGTCGCACGGGTTGACCGGGTCTCGCCAATCGCGACGTTCGACCGCCGCCCGATCGCGCTCCTCGGCCGAGTCACCTGCGGGCGTTCGACCTCGAGCCTTGACCGAACGCACCGGTCCGCGTCGCACGCGCAACGCCCCCTTCGTCGTTTGGCCGTAGCATGTCAGCCCCGGAGGACCACCCGCGCATGTTCAGTCGACCCCGCCGCAGCACGCAACTCATCTCCGCGTCGGCGATGGTCGTCCTCCTCGGCCTCGCCGTCGGCTCGAGCGCGGTGGCGGTCAACGCCTTCGGGGTCGGTGACCGATTCGACCGATTGGTCGCTCGCGTCGATCGGTACCTGGCGGGACCGCCGCCGGACCGGGCGGGCCCCGACACAGTGCTCGTGATCGATCCCGAGGAGGAGGCGTCAGAGCCGCCGGCCCCGACGCCGACGCCGGTCCTGCCGCCAAGCGGCTCGCCCGATCCCGACACGACCCCCGAACCGACCCCCGAACCGACACCGACCCCGACGCCCGAGCCTGAGCGTGAACCGGTCGATGTCGACATCGTGTCGAAGCCCAAGAGCGACTTCGCCTCCCAGCTCAAGGACACCTGGTGTGCCCCGGCCGGCGTCCAGATGACGCTCGCGGTGTTGGGCCAGGCGGACACCTCGGACGCCTTCCAGAAGGAGCTCCAGCGTAAGGTCCGGACCTGGGAGAGCTATGCGGACAGCCATAACGGCGATTGGGGCCCGGCCGCCATGGCCCTCGCGCTCGACGAGTACGGCGCGCCAGGCTACGAAGTCCGTGCCTACAAGACGCGGAGCGGCGCACTGCGTGATGCCGCGAAGGCGATCATGACCACGAACTCCCCGGTCATCCTGCTCGCCTGGCGCGGCGCGCACACCTGGGTCATGACCGGGTTCAAAGCCGATGCCGACCCGCTGGTGTTCAAGGACGCGAAGGTCTCCGGCGCGTACGTCCTGGACCCCTGGTATCCGCGGAACTCGAACATCTGGGGCCAGTCCGATCCGCCGGGCACCTTCCAGGACGCGGCCGAGATGGAGCGGAACTACCTGAAGTGGAAGCGGCCAGAGGGCAACTACAAGGACCGCGACGACCTCTATATCTCGGTCGTCCCGACGCTCGACGCACCGGCCGCCTGAGACTGCCCGAACCGTCGCATGCGGCCGACGAGGAAGATCGCCAGGAGGGTGTCCTTGGTCGCCAACCCAGCCGCGTAGCCGAGGGGGATGGCGAGGATCCCAGCGGCGGGCACGAGGATCTGCGAGACGGCCACCACGGCGCCCAGCCCGACGAAAGAGGCGATCACCTGGCGGATCGTGTCGTGGGTCGCGTACAACCCGCGAGAGAGCGGGTACGCGAGGGCATCGAAGGGGATCGACAGCGCGAAGGCCGCGACCACCGTCGAGGTGAGCGCGACATCGTCCGGACCGAACTCGCCGCCCCCTAGCAGGACGTCGACGAGAACCCCGGACAGGACGAACAGCGCGACCGCCGAGGCGCTGGTCAGCAGTCCGATGGTGACGAGGTTCCGGCCGAGGACGGCGCGGTAGGTCCGGGCGTTCCCGTCGGCGTATGCCGCCGAGAGGGTGGGGAAGACGGCGAGCGAGAAGGCCACGCCGATCAGGCTGACCGGGAGGACCTGGTAGTCGCTGGCGAAGTTCAGCGCGGACACGCTGCCGGCGCCGAGCGACGCGGCCAGGATCGTGAAGTAGGTCACGGTGATCGGTTCGATCGGGTGGCTGACCATCCGCGGCAGCATCAGCCGGATGAACTCCCTGAACGCGGCTGTCCGGAAGGCGGACCCTGGCCGGATCCGGAACGAGGTCTGGCGCGTGCCGAGGGCCCGGATCGCCAGGTGGGCCGCCGCCCCGGCGACCGCCCCCCAGGCTGTGGCGTAGATCCCGAATCGGCCGGCGAAGAGGACCGTCGAGAGGACGATCCCGCCCGTGTACATGATCGGTGCCAGCGCGTAGAAGGTGAACCGCCGATTGGCCACCAGGATCTCGCCCAGCGCGAATGACGCAGCGAACAGGACCTGGGCCAGGCAGTTGATCCGAAGCAACTCCACGTACAAGGCCCGTGTCCCCGGGTCGAAGCCTCCGAAGGCGTCGGCCAGCCAGGGTGCGGCGATGGCGATGATCGTCGACGCGAAGGCCATGACGATGATCGCGCCGGTCAGTACCGTCCGCCCGAACGTGTTCGCGGACTCTTCGTCGTCGCGACGAAGGCTTGTGAAGATCGGCACGAACGGTGCCGTCAGACCCGACGCGACGAGCACGTCGAGGGCGATCTCCGGGATCCGGAAGGCCGCGTTGTAGGCGTCGAGCTCCGGGCCGGCCCCGAACGTGTTCGCGAAGACGCGATTCCGAACGAGCCCCATCGCGAAGTAGACGAGGCTCAGGAAGGAGAGGACGAACGCGCCGCGCGGGAAGACGAGGTCGATCAGCCCGCGGACCAAGTCAACGGCCCGAGACAACAACCGTCAGCCTCCTTCCCCTCGCGGTTCGTGCCTGGGACGCGCGGCCAGGGGCCGGCGCGACGCGATCCCACCCTGATGGACATCGGTCCGGCCGTTCGTCAGTCCGCCGCGTCGCGCTTCTCGGTCTCGGCGAGTTTCTTCCGGTTGGCCTCGCGGGTGCGCATCAACCCATCGCCGGAATGCGGTGACGCGTCGGGGCCAGGGATCGTCGAGCGCGGTGTCTTCCCCGAGGCTTTCGCCGCCGCCCGTGCGTCCGCTCGGGCGGTCATCCGCGCGGCGAGGGTCGCCTCATAGCCCTGATCGGTCGGGAGGTAGTAGCGTCGATCCTTGAGCTCGTCCGGCAGGTACTGCTGTTCGACGTCCGCGCCCTCGAAATCGTGGCTGTAGCGGTACCCGACCCCGATCCCATGCTGTTTCATGCCCCGATGTGCGGCATTGCGGAGGTGCAGCGGCACGGGCAAGGCGCCCTTGGCCTCGACATCGGAGACGGCGGCCCAGTAGGCCGAACCCGAACGGTTGGACTTCGGTGCGGTCGCGATGTAGGTCGTGGCCTGGGCGAGCGCGTATTGGGCCTCCGGCAGTCCGATCCAGTCGAGCGCCGCGGATGCCGCGACCGCGATCTGCAGGGCTCGCGGGTCCGCGTTCCCGACATCCTCCGATGCGCTGATGATGAGTCGCCGCGCGATGAACCGCGGGTCCTCGCCGGCGGCGACCATCGCCGCGAGCCAGTAGAGGGCGGCGTCCGGATCGTTGCCGCGCAGGCTCTTGATGAACGCGGAGACCGTGTCGTAGTGGCCGTCGCCGGCCCGGTCGTAGGCGAGGACGCGCTGCTGGGCCGCGGTCTCGATGTCCTCGAGGCGGGGGGCGACGTGACCGGCCGCGTCCCGGATGGCCTCATCGGCGGCGAGGGCGGCGGCGCCTTCGAGGACGTTGAGCGCCGCTCGTGCGTCGCCGCCGGCGAGGGACACCAGGTGTTCGAAGGCGTCATCGCCGAGCGCGACCCCGCCCTCCGGACCGAGCGATCCGGCAAGGCCACGTTCCTCGTCGTCGAGCGACCGCCGGACGACGGTCGCGACCTCCTCGTCGGTCAGGGCTTCCAGACGCCAGACCCGCATCCGGGACAGGAGCGCGGCGTTCACCTCGAAGTAAGGGTTCTCGGTCGTCGCACCGATGAGCGTGATGGTCCCATCCTCGACGTGGGGCAACAGGGCGTCCTGCTGGGCCTTGTTGAATCGGTGGATCTCGTCGAGGAACAGGACCGTCCGGGTCCCCTGGAGGGCCAGCCGATCCTGCGCTTCGGCGATCGTGGCGCGGACCTCGACCACGCCCGACATGACCGCCGACAGGGAGATGAAGTGGGCGCCGATCGCGTCCGCGAGCAGCCGCGCGAGACTGGTCTTGCCGGTCCCCGGGGGTCCCCACAGGAGGATCGAGGCCAGGTGGCCGCGGGCCACGCTGCGACGGAGCGGGCCGCGTTCCCCGACGAGGTGGGTCTGGCCGACGAATTCCTCGAGACTTCGTGGACGCATGCGCGCGGCGAGCGGCTGGCGCTCGGGCGGGGGATGGAAGAGCGCCTCGGGCTTGGCGCCGGGCGGGCGGCGGGCAGGCATGTTCCGATGGTAGCGCGACGGACCCAGGGGCCCGCGGGTCAGATGGCCGAGCTGCCGGTCAGCTGCGTGACCACCCAGAGCGCTATGAGCAGGAGGATCAGGGATCCGCCGATGAGCGTGATGCGGCGGACGTCCCGACCGACGTAGGCGTATTCCTCGGCCGCGCGGACGCCCAGGCCCGACCCCGACCGCGTGCCGACCCCGACCTCGGCGGCCGGGCCGCTTCGACGGCGGTCGGCCGTGCGCCGGCGGACATCCTCGGCAGCGCGCTCCTCGGCCACGATCTGGGCTTCGAGCTCGGCGGCACGCGCCTCTTCCTGGGGGGTCAGGCTTGCCGAGCGGGGAGTCGCCGGCGTGATCGGTGCGGCCGGCGCCGGCCTCCCGGCGACGCGCTGGATGGGCCGGCGTTGTCCGGGTCGGGTGCTGCTGCCTCGGACGCGCTTGGCCATGGTTCGGAACGGTCCTCCAGCGATGTCGGATCGGCGGGCGGCCCGGTCGTCCAGGATCGGGGTTCCGCCGATCGCAGAGGATAGCATCACCGCGCTCGTCGGCCGGATGACGCACACGGGCGCCTGCCGGTCGACTGCCAGGGCGACTGCTAGACTGGACCGCCCACCCGGAGGATCTGGCGATCGACCTCAACGCGCTCGTGACCACCAGTATCGGTGCCATCGTGGTGGCCCTCGTGATCGCCCTGGTCCTCGTGGTCCTCGTGCTCATCGTGCTCGCTCGGCGATCCAGGCGGCTGGAAGCGCGACTGGTCGGACTGACCCGCGATTCCGATGGGCAGAGCCTCGAGGGGGTGCTGGAGGCGCACCTGGACAAGGTCGTCGAGGTGGCTCGGAAGGTCGACGATGTCGCGGCCCGGACCAAGGTCCTGGAGGCCCGACAGCCGCGCGCCTTCCAGCGGACCGGCTTCGTCCGCTACAACCCGTTCGAGGAGACCGGCGGCAACCAGAGTTTCGCCCTCGCGCTTCTCGATGCCGACGGCGACGGTTGGGTCCTGTCCAGTCTCCATGCCCGGTCGGGCACACGTGTGTACGCCAAGACCATCGTCGGCGGCCGGTCGGACACCGGCCTGTCCGATGAGGAGACCTCGGCGATCAAGCAGGCGATGGCCTGACAGGCTAGGTGACACGTCGGTCGGCGACGGTTCGGGCATGGCCCCCACGACGACCAGCGCTCCCGACCACGACCCGCCCCACGCTCGCGACGATCCCGCCGCGGACTCGACCGTGACGCGCACGCGCTTGCGGACTCGGCGGGACCCGGTGTCGCTCGACCAGCTGCCGGCATGGGGCGACCTCGTGCCGGTCATGGACCCGGATCTGGCGCCCGAACCTGGGAGTGGTCTGTCGGCGCTCCTGGCTGGCTTGAACCCGGACCAGCGGCGGGCCGTGACCCACGAGGACGGCCCACTCCTGGTCGTGGCCGGCGCCGGGACGGGCAAGACCCAGGTCATCACGCGTCGGATCGCCTGGCTCGTCGCGACCCGACGAGCCAGGCCTTCGGAGATCCTCGCGTTGACGTTCACCGACAAGGCGGCCCAGGAGATGGCGGTCCGCGTCGACCAGCTCGTCCCGTACGGCTATACCGACACGGCGATCTCGACCTTCCATGCCTTCGGCGACGGCCTGATCCGCCAGTACGCCCTGGAACTCGGATTGCCGACAGACCTCCGCGTGCTGACCCGTCCCGAGGTCGTCATCTTCCTGCGAGAGCATCTCTTCGAGTTCGAGCTCGACGCCTATCGGCCGCTCGGCGACCCGACTCGCTTCCTCGCGGCCCTCGCGACGCTGTTCAGCCGGTGCAAGGACGAGGACATCAGCCCGGCGGCCTACCGGGAGTTCGCCGACCGTGTGGCGGCCGACGCGGCGCGCCTCGCGGATGCCGTCGAGACGCCGAGTGCGTCCGCCGCCGAGACGGACCGCGGTGGGGCGGCCGAGGAGGCCCGACGACAGGAGGAACTCGCGGGCGCCTTCGCCACCTACCAGGCGCTCCTGGCGGCGAATGGCTGCATCGACTTCGGCGACCAGGTGGCGCTGGCCTTGCGCCTGGTCCGCGAGTCGGCCGCTGCGCGGGCCGAGATCGCGGGACGGTTCCGGTACATCCTGGTCGACGAGTACCAGGATACGAACCGCGCCCAGGCCGAACTCGTCGGCCTCCTCGCCGAAACCCATCGGAACATCACGGTGGTGGGTGACGACGATCAGGCGATCTACGCGTTCCGGGGGGCCGCGGTCGACAACATCCTCGGCTTTCGGGATCGGTATCGCTCCACTCGGACGGTCGTCCTGCGCCGGAACTATCGCTCGAAGGCGCCGATCTTGGACGCGGCCTATCGGCTGGTCCGGTTCAACGATCCGGATCGCCTCGAGGTACGAGCCGGGGTGAGCAAGCGACTCCGGGCGGAACGGAGCGACCGGCACGCATCGCCGGTCCGCGTGGAGGCGTTCGCCACCGCGTCGGATGAGGCCGACTGGATCGTCGCCGAGATCGGTCGTCGCATCGCGGCGGGTCGGTCACCGCGGGACCATGCGATCCTCGTCCGCGCGAACGGGCATGCCGACCCGTTCCTGCGGTCGCTCAACCTCGCCGGCATCCCGTGGCGGTTCTCCGGGACGTCGGGCCTGTACGCGCGCCCGGAGATCCGCCTGCTGCTCGCGTTCCTGCGAGTGGTGGCGGAGCCGGAGTCCAGCGTGGATCTGTATGCCCTCGCGACGTCGGAGGCATACGCGCTCGGTGGTGATGACCTGACCGCCATCGTGAACATGGCCCGCCGCCGAAATCGTTCGATCCGCGAGATCCTCGAGGAGCTCGATCGCCAGCCCGGGATCCTGCGCGTCCGGTCGGAGACGCGCGCCACGGTGACCAGGCTCGTGGCGGACCTGCGTCGCTACGGCGAGACCGCGCACGAACGACCAGCCGGTGAGCTGCTGTACGGGTTCCTGCGCGCGAGTGGGCTACTGGCCCGCCTGGTCGCCACCGACACCGTCGCGGCCGAGGAAGCGCTCGGCAACATCGCGAGGTTCTTCGAGATCGTCCGAGGCCAGTCGGCGCTCCTTGTCGACGACCGCGCGATCTTCATCGCTCCGCACCTGCAGACGCTCATCGAGGCCGGCGACGATCCGGCGACGGCCGAGCTCGATCCAGACGCCGATGCCGTGGCCGTCCTGACGATCCACAAGGCGAAGGGACTCGAGTTCCCGGTCGTCTTCCTGCCCGGCCTCGTGGCGGGACGCTTCCCGTCGAGCGGTCGTGGCGAGGCGCTGGCGCTGCCGGCCGATCTCGGACGAGGCGTCCCGCCCACGATCGAGCTGGCCCTCGCCGAGGAGCGGCGGCTGTGCTACGTGGCGATGACCCGGGCTCGGGACGAGCTCATCCTCTCGCACGCCGCGGACTACGGCGGGTCACGGGCACGCCGCGTCTCGCCGTTCGTGCTCGAGGCGCTGGACCTGCCGTCGACCTCGGGTGTCCCCGGCGCCGGAGTGGCCGTCCCGGCGCCCGGGGAGCGCCTGGCGGCGTTCGAGCGTGCTGCCGCCCGCCCCGACGAAGCCCGGGGTCCCATCGACGAGCCGCTCTCGCTGAGCTTCTACCAGATCGATGACTACCTGACCTGCCCGCTCAAGTACAAGTACGCCCACGTGCTGCGCGTCCCGCTCGCGCCGCACCACGCGATCGTGTATGGCGCGGCCCTGCACAAAGCGGTCCAGCTCTTCCACCACCGTCACGCCCGCGGTCACGTCATGTCCGACGTGGAGCTTGACGAGGTGTTCGCGTCCGCCTGGTCGAACGAGGGGTTCGTCAGCCGAGAGCACGAGGAGGCCCGACTGGAGGCTGGTCGTGTGGCCCTGCACCGGTTCCGTGAGGCTCAGCTGGAGCCCGATGCCGTCATCCCCACGTACGTCGAGCGTGAGTTCAGTTTCACGCTCGATGGCGACCGGGTTCGGGGGCGTTGGGATCGGGTCGACGTCGAGCCGATCGGCGACGACGTCCCGGGCCCCGCGACCGGGCTGTCCGGGCCGTCCGAGCCATCAGCGGACGTCGTCACACCGACGCTCGGCATGCTGGGTCGCGAACGGGTGACGATCACGGACTACAAGTCGTCGGACGTGCGCGATCCGGCGAAAGCGCGCCAGCGCGCCCGGGACTCGCTGCAGCTCCAGATCTATGCGATGGGTTACGAGGCGATGACCGGCCGCCTGCCCGATGCCGTCCAGCTGCACTTTCTCGGGTCGGGGCTGATCGGTCGGGTCGAGGTGGACCCCAGGCGCCTGTCCAGGGCGCGCGAGCGGATCGCGACGGCCGCGGCGGGGATGCGTGCCCGCGATTACACACCGAAGCCCGAGTACCTCGCTTGCACGTACTGCGCGTTCCGCGACATCTGCCCGGCGAGCGTCGCCCGCTGAGCGCCGCCCGCTTGCGTCGACCGCCCGCGCGCCGAGCGCGTTCGAGGATCGCGCCGTTCGGATAGGGAATCCGCCCGACTCGACGTCCGGCCGTTCGAGGCGCATCGTCGCCGACCCGGAGGCCAGGGCTTGCCCATCGCCGGGGCATCTGCACGGGAGTGTCGATCGCCGATGGACTTCTTGACCCGCGTCCTCCGCCCGTGGGCGACCGCCCGGCCCGAGGCCCTAGACTCGCTCGTCATGGAGGCGCGCGATCGCTGGTTCAACCTCGGGTTCTTCGCGGCCGCCGCCCTCGTTTGGCTCTTGGTGGGCCTGGTCCTGACCACGCGCGATCCGGTCCTTGACCCGAGCGCCGGCTTCATCGGTGCCGGGCTGATCGGGCTGGCGATCGGCTTGACCCTGGTCCCGATCTTCTGGCTGATCGTCTTCGGCCGACACCGCCAGATCGCCTACCGCGGCGACTGGACACGCGCGGTGCGACGGGCGGCATGGGTCGGCGTCATCGTCACGGTCCTCGTGGCGCTGCGGGCCCAGGGCGTGCTCGATTGGCCGATCGCGCTGTTCATGATCGCCCTGGCACTCGTCGCGGAGTCGACGCTCTCGGCGGAGCGCTGACCGGGACAGGTCCGCTGGCGCCCCGCGGCGGTCGAACGCGCACGCTAGGCTGGCGCGATCCACGTGACCCGCAGCCTGGAGCGCCCGTTGCCGTCGCTGTCCGCCACCCGCCCGGCCGAGCCGCACGCCGATGTGAAGACCCGCCTCGCGGCCGCCGTCGAGGCCGCCCGCGGGGAGATCCTCGAGCTGTCGCATCGCATCCACGCGGACCCAGAACCGGCCTATGAGGAGCTCCACGCATCGGCCTGGGTGGCCGAGGCCCTGGCGCGGCATGGCTATGCGGTCGAGCATCCGGCCGGCAGCCTCGCGACGGCCATCCGCGCGGTCCGCCGCGGGGGTCGGGAAGGCGACGGTCCGCGGATCGGGATCCTCGCCGAATACGATGCCCTGCCAGGGCTCGGCCACGGTTGCGGTCACAACACGATGGCCGCCGCGGGCGTCGGCACGGCCATCGCGCTCGCGTCGATCGCCGACGAGTTGCCCGGCGAGATCGTCTTCCTCGGGACGCCGGCGGAGGAGCGCGGGAGCGGCAAGGCGCAGATGATCGAGGACGGCCTGTTCGAGGGTCTCGATTCGGCGCTGATGTACCACCCGTGCGACCGCAGCCATACCGAGAGCTGGCCGCTCGCATCGGAAGACGTCGACGTGGTCTTCCACGGTCTCGAGCTCCATGCCTCGTCCGATGCCTGGCGGGGCGGCAACGCCCTCGACGCACTGATCCTGCTGTTCAGCTCGGTCGGGCTGTGGCGGCAGGGGCTCCGCGAGACCGCCCGCGTGCACGGCATCATCCGCGAGGGCGGGACGGCCGCGAACATCATCCCGGGCCGGACATCGGCGTGGTTCATGATCCGGGCCGATGACGAGGCCTACTACGAGACGATGCGCACGCGCTTCCGGTCGTTGTGCGAGGCGGCGGCCCTGGCGACTGGGACGACCGTCGAGGTGACGTTCTCGGGCAAGGCCACGACGATGAAGAACAACCCGGTCCTGGTGGAGCGCTTCCGGGCGAACATGGCCGCCTACGGCATCGACGACCAGGGCGACGACGAGAATGCTGGCAGCACCGACATGGGCAATGTCAGCTGGGTCTGCCCGACCATCCACCCGGAGCTGGCCATCGCTCCGGAAGGCACGCCCGGTCACTCGATCGAATTCCGCGACGCGGCCGTCACCCCGCGCGCCGATGAGACGACGCTGCTCGCCGCGGTCCTCGTCGCCCAGACCGCCTACGAGCTGTTCGCGGACCCCTCGCTCGTGGAGGCTGCCTGGCGCGCGTTCCGCGAAACGTGACTCGGCCGCCGACCGAACGTGCGGTAGGATGACCGCGGCGCGCCCCGCTGGACGATGGGATCGAACCGGCGGCGCCCCCAGCGACACGGATCCGTCCGCGGCGACGCCTGCCGCGCCCGTTCTCCGGGAGGACCACGTGGCCAAGCGCCCCCAGGAATCGGACCGCGCGTCCGGGTACGCGGCCCGCAACGGCTGGGACCGGGAATTCGAGACCTTCACCGACTACGACCTGCCCACCTACGTCGGTCCGGTCTCGTTCGGGAAGCTGCCTTGGATCGACGACCCCGATGAGCTCCGACGACTCGACGTGGACGTCGCGATCGTGGGCGCGCCATTCGATGACGCGGTCAGCCACCGGCCGGGCGCCAGGTTCGGACCGCGGGCGATCCGCGAGGCCCAGTACGCCTCGGGGAGCATCCACTCCCTGCAGCTCGACGTCGATGCCTTCGATGTGCTGACCGTCGTCGACGCCGGCGATGCCAACATCGTGCCTTCCTGGATCGAGCGCGGCCACGCCATGATCTACCGCAAGATCCGCGACGTCGCGGGCAGCGGAGCGATCCCGATCATCCTCGGCGGCGACCACTCCATCACGTGGCCGGCCGCGACGGCGATCGCCGAGATCCGCGCGCCGCAGCGGGTGGGCATCGTCCACTTCGATGCGCACGCGGACACGGCCAATGATTCGTTCGGCGTCCTGGCCAGCCACGGCACGCCGATGCGTCGGCTCATCGAGTCAGGTGCTATCGACGGGCGCAATTTCGTGCAGGTGGGGCTGCGGGGCTACTGGCCGCCGCAGGAGACCTTCGACTGGATGCAGGAGCACGGCCTGCGCTGGCACTTCATGCGCGAGATCGAGGAGCGCGGAGCCGAGGCGGTCATCGCCGACGCCATCGCCGAGGCGCTCGACGGACCGGATGTCATCTACCTCTCGCTCGACATCGACGTCATCGATCCGGGGATGGCCCCCGGCACGGGCACGCCGGAGCCCGGTGGGATGCTGACCCGCGAGGTCCTGCGCGCCGTGCGCCAGGTCGTGGGCTCCGTGGAACTGGCTGGCATGGACATCGTGGAGGTCTCGCCGCCGTACGACCAGGCGGAGACGACCGCGATGGCCGCGAATCGGGCGGCCCTGGAGGCCATCAGCGCGCTCGCGGTCAAGCGCCAGGCGGGCGCCCGGATCCGCTGGGAGGGCTGACCCATCGATCGCGATCCGTTCGCGGCCCGTGATCGGGCCACCGCGGATGACCTGGCTCGCCTGTATGACCTCGACCTCGTCGACGATCCCGGCGACCTGGACCTCTATCTCGCGTTGGCCGAGCGGACCGGCGGTCCCGTGCTGGAGCTGGCGGCCGGCACGGGCCGCCTGGCCGTTCCGCTCGCGGCCCGCGGCAACCAGGTGACCGCGGTCGACATCGATCCGGCGATGCTGGCCCGTGCCCAGGCGAGGGCGGACCTCGCCGGACCGGTCGCGACCGAGCACCTGACGCTCGTCGAGGCGGACCTGGTCGGGTTGCGCCTGCCCGAGGCCGGTCGGTTCGGGCTCGCCTTCATCGCGCTCAATTCGATCCTCGTGCTGCCGGGCCGGCTCGCCCAGCGAGCGGCCATCGCGGCGCTCGCGGATCACCTCGCGCCGGGCGGCGTCGCCGTGGTCGACATCTGGCTGCCCGACGCCGATGACCTGGCCCGGTTCGACGGCCGGGTGATCCTGGAGTGGCCCCGCCTGGACCTGGAGACCGGCGAAGTCGTGACCAAGGCCGGATCCGCACAGCACGAGGCCGCGACCGGCACGATCACCGTCACGACGTTGTTCGAGTCGTCCCGGCAGGGCGGACCGTCACGTCGTTGGGTGCGGCGCGACCGGATGCGCCTCGTCTCGGCCGACGATCTCGGGGCGTGGGCGGAGGAGGCGGGCCTGACCATCGAGCTGATCGCCGGCGGCTACGATCTCGGGGCGCTGGGAGCCGGGAGCGAACGCGCCGTCCTGATCGCCGTCAAGCCGTGACGTCGGCCGCCGGCGGGCCATTGCCGGGCGGGACTACCGAGGGAGTCCACCGAGAGGACTGCGTGGTATCGTCGGGCTGATGGCATCAAGTGACCAGACACGCCTGCTGATCGTCGAGGACGTGCCGCAGGTCGCCCAGTACATTCGCGGCCTCCTGAACGCGCAGTCCAAGGTCAAGCTGCTCGATGTCCTCTCCGAGGGCGGCAAGGCGTTGCTGCAGATCCAGGAGCTCCGACCCGACGTCGTCATCGTCGACGCGCTCCTGCAGGGGCGGGTCAAGGGCCCGAGCCTGGTCGATCAGATCCACAAGTCGGGTCTCGGTGTGCCCGTCATCGTCCTGACCGTCCCGCAGAACCCCATCGAGCCCGATCCCGAGCGGGGCATCCACGGGGTCCTGTCGATGCCCTTCTCGGGCTTCGACCTCATCAACCGCATCGGCGGCGTCCGCAAGACATTCGAGGCCGGCCAGGAGACCGCGAGCACGCGGATCTTCTCGGTCTTCGCGCCCAAGGGCGGGGTCGGCAAGACGACGATCGCCTTCAACCTCGCGGTCGCGCTGGGCCAGATGGACCAGCGGACGGTCCTGATCGATGGCAGCCTGCAGTTCGGCGACCTGCGCGCGCTCCTGAAGGTCCCCGCCGACGCCCCGTCGATCCTCGACCTCCCGACCGACCGGATCGCCGAATCCGACCTCGGCGACGTCCTCTGGCGCGATCCCTCGGGCATCGACATCCTGCTCGCGCCGCCACGGATCGAGATGGCCGAGATGGTCACGTCGCGCGACATCGAGAAGGTGTTATCGCTGCTCCGACGGGTGTACTCGGTGATCGTCATCGACATGTCGAGCTACGTGAACGACGTCAACCTCGCGTTCCTCGACGCAAGCGACACGATCCTCGAGATCGTCACCTACGACTCGACCACGATCCACAACACCGTCGCGATCGCCGACACGTTCCGGGCCATCGGGTATGCGGCCTCCAAGGTGCGGTACCTGATCAACCGCGCGGACTCCTCGGGCGGGATCGATCCCGCCGCGCTCGAGCGGGCGCTCGGGCGCGTCCCGGAACATCGCGTCATGTCCGACGGCCTCCTCGTGATCCAGTCCAACAACGAAGGCGTCCCGTTCGTGCTGGCCAATCCGGAGGCGCCGATCAGCCTGGACCTGGCACGATTGGCGGGCGAACTTCTCGGCCTGGCACGGATGCCGGCCGCCGCCGGCACTCGCTAGGGGTCCGGATGGCCGATCCCCGTCCGATCGGGGTCTTCGACTCCGGCGTCGGCGGGCTGACGGTGCTCCGCGAGATCCTCCGGAGGACCCCCGCCGAGTCCACGATCTACCTCGGGGACAACCTTCGGGCGCCCTACGGAGTGCGGCCGGACGACGAGGTCCTCGCGTTCTCCACGCAGTCGCTCGATGCGCTCGTCGAGCGGGACGTGAAGGCGCTCGTCGTCGCCTGCAACACCTCGACCGCGGTCGGCGTCGCCGCGTTCCGACGCCGCTACGACCTGCCCGTCCTTGGCGTCATCCGCCCCGGCGCTTCGGCGGCCGCGCTCGCCACCCGCAACCGACGGGTCGGGGTGATCGCCACGCCCGCCACGATCCGGTCGCACGCCTACTTCGCCGCGATCAAGGACGAGAACCCCGCGGTCGAGGTGTACGAGCACGCTACCCCGACGCTGGTCCCCCTGGTCGAGGCCGGTGAACTGCGCGGACCGATCGCCGAGGCCGCCGTGGCCGAGGCGCTGGGACCGCTGCTCGGCGAGCGCGATGGCGATGGCGAGTCGATCTTCCCGCTGCCACCCGGGGCGACCGTCGACACCCTCCTGCTGGGTTGCACCCACTATCCGCTCCTCCGGCCGCTCATCGAGGCCGTCGCCGGGGCCCATGTTGCGATCGTCGATTCGGCGACGGCGACCGCATCGGCCCTGGCCGAGCTCCTCGACATCAACGCCCTTGCCGTGCCTTCCGACTCGGCGCCCTCGACCCATCTCCAGCTGACGACTGGCGATGTCGGAGCCTTCCACGCCCTGGCGGCCCGATTGTTCGGCGCGGCCTTCCCCGACGTGGAGCGGGTCGAGCTCGCGGTGGCGGCCCGATGACCGGGCGGGGCGGCCGCGGCCCGGCGTGGCGCAACGACCGGGTCTGGCAGGCCGGGTTCCTCATCGGCTCGGCCCTCGGCGCGGCCGCCACGGTCGTCGGGCGGCACGCCGAACGATCGGCCCGGCGCGGCCTGGTCGACTGGCCGGCCGTGGAGCGCATCGCTGTGTCCCGGCTCGATCGGGCGCCTGGCTCCCTCTCGGCGACCGAGCTCCGGGCCGCCGAACCGGCCTACGCCGCCGCCATGGGGATGATCGTGCCGGCGCTGTCGCGCTACCTCGGATCGGAGTTGCCCGGCGTCGTCGAGCGATCGGGCGTGGTCGATCGCGCCGGCTGGGTCCAGGCCAATGTCGGGACCTTCGCGTCGCTCATCGGCAAGCTCGAGGCGGACCTGCTCGACCAGGTCGTCCCGCCCGGCGGTGGCCTGGCCAAGGCGACCATGGCGCTCGCGAACCGCTGGGTAACCACCCGCCAACTGGGATTCTTGCTGGGGTTCCTGGGCGGGCGCGTCCTGGGCCAGTACGATCTGGCACTGCTGACGACCGAACAGGCGCCCGGGCGTCTCCTGTTCGTCGAGGAGAACATCCGCCAGACGGCGCGGTCGCTGGGCGTGCCACTCGATCCGTTCCGGACGTGGATCGCCCTGCACGAGACGACCCACGCCTTCGAGTTCGAAGCGCATCCGTGGCTGCGGCCGTACCTGGCATCCCGGCTCGAGCGCCAGCTGAGCCTCTTCGGCAGCGACGCCCGGACGCTCGGCCGCGACGCGCTCAGGGCCCTGGGCCGAACGATCCGTGGCGAATCCGACGGCGAGCACTGGATGGAACGGCTCATGGGCCCGGAACAGAAGGCGCTCTTCCGCGAGACCCAGGCCGTCATGAGCCTGCTCGAAGGGTTCAGCGACTACGTGATGGACGAGGTCGGGCGGGACCTGGTCCCGGGGGTCGAGCGAATCAGTGCGCAATTCCACGAGCGGCGAGCGCGGCGAACGCCCTTCGAACGCTCGATGCTTCGGCTCACCGGTCTGGACCTGAAGATGGAGCAGTACAAGAAGGGCGAACGCTTCGTCCGGGCGATCGCCGACGCCCGTGGCAAGGTCGCGCTGGCGCGGTTGTGGGATGGCCCGGAGACGCTGCCGCGCGAGGGCGAGATCGATGCGCCGGAGCGCTGGATCGCCCGCGTCCTCGATGGAGCGGCGGCGTGACGGCCGACGCCCCGCAGGGGCGGCGAGCCGGACCGGGCAGCGGTCCCGGTGGCGCCCCGACCGCCATCGCGCTGAGCCCGATCCTGTCGGCCCGCTATCGCTCGCGCGACCTCGAACGGATCCGGGCGGCCGCGCCCGGGTCCCGGATCGTGACGGTCTCGGTCGAGGGCCTGGCCGACGGACCGCTCGATGACGTCGAGGTGATGCTCCGGGGCTGGCTGCTGCCGGACGCCTTCGATCGCCTGCTCGTCCGGGCCCCGCGCCTGTCGTGGGTCCACTCGGCGACATCAGGGGTGGAACGAGCACTGACACCGGCGGCCCGCGACCGGGGCGTGGTCGTGACCAACGCCCGCGGGGTGTTCAGCCGACCGATCGCGGAATACGTCCTGATGATGATCCTGGCCGTCAGTCGCCGACTGCCCCAGCTCCTCGAACTCCAACGCGAGCGGACGTGGCAGCCTCTCGAGGGCGCCGAGCTGCGGGACGTGACGGTCGGGATCGTCGGCCTCGGTTCGATGGGCCGAGCCGTCGGCGCCCTCGCGACCGCGTTCGGTTGCCGGGTCATCGCCGTTCGGCGGCGCCCAGAGGCGGGTACCGGGCCCACCGCATCGGAGCTCGCCCAGGCGGATGCCGGCGACTCGACCCTCGGCGACATCCCGCTCGATCGGGTCGGCGGCCCGGACAAACTACCCGAGCTCCTGGGCGAGTCGGATTTCATCGTGCTGGCCGCACCGCTGACGCCGGAGACCGAGGCCATGATCAACGACGAGACCCTGGCGATGGTCAAGCCGGGAGCCTGGCTGATCAACGTCGCTCGTGGCCGGCTGGTCGACGAGCGGGCGTTGCTCCGGGCGCTGCGCGACGGCCCGCTGGGCGGTGCTGTCCTAGACACGTTCCATGACGAGCCGCTGCCGCCGATGTCGTCGTTCTACGACCTGCCGAACGTCATCGTGACACCGCACACGGCGTGGTCCAGCGGGCGCGTCCTCGATCGTAGCGTCGAGCTCTTCTGCGACAACCTGCGCCGATTCGCGGTCGGGGAGCCGTTGCTCAATGTGGTGGATCCGGTGGCAGGTTACTGACCGATGCATCGACTGGGAGGGTACATGGACGACTACCGCGTGAAGCTCATCGAGATCGCCCGCGAGCTGGCCGGGCTGCCGTTCGGCGCGACGGTCGGCGCTGGTGACGAGGACCGCTTCCTGCGACGGTTCCGCACCTTCTATCAACATCTCGCGGTGAGCGTGGAAACGTCGAGCGGCGGCACAGCGATCAACCCGATGGCGATGGGCATGGACCCGTACATGCGGACGCCCGAACAGGTCACCGAGATGCTCGACCGAACGGACGCGAACCTGCGCGAGATCGATCGCTAGCTTGCAGACGGCCATCGTCGGGCTTGCCGGATCGGGCAAGACGACCGTGTTCAACACCCTGACCCGCGGCCATGCCGAGACCGGTGGGTTCGGCGGGGTCACCCTCAACGTCGGGGTCGTCAAGGTGCCCGATGTCCGCCTGGACCGGCTGGCCGAGATCTTCAAGCCGAAGAAGGTCGTCCAGGCCGACGTCACGTACGCCGACCTGCCGGCGCCGCCCGCATCGACCGAGGGCCATGTCGGGACCGAGGAGCTACCGGCCGACCACCTGGCGCGCCTGCGCGACTCGGATGCCCTCCTGCACGTCGTGCGGGCGTTCGAGGATCCGTCGAATCCACACCCGGACGGAACCGTCGATCCTGGCCGCGACCTTGAACGGCTCGATCTCGAGTTCGTCCTCGCCGATCTCTCGATGACGGAGCGCCGGCTGGAGCGACTGAAAGGGAGTGGCCGTCATGGGACGCCCGCGGAGCGTGAAGCCGCGGAGCGGGAGGAGATCGTCCTCGGCCAGTTGCATGCTGGCCTGGAAGCCGGCAAGCCGATCCGGGATCTCGGGCTCGAGGCAGACGAGGAGAAGGCGATCCGTGGCTTCCGGTTCCTGACCCAGAAGCCGGTCCTCGTGCTGCTCAATGTCGGGGAGGGGGATCTCGCGGCGGCACCCGCGCTCGTTGAAGGGATCGCCGCCGGTTACGACCACCAGCACGTGATGGTCGAGGCGCTGTCCGCCCGCATCGAGATGGAGCTGGGCGAGCTGGAGCCCGACGAGGCGACCGCCTTCATGGAGGAGCTCGGGATCGCCGAGTCCGGCCTGGACCGCGTGATCGCGCTGTCGTATCGGCTGCTCGGCCTCGTCTCGTTCCTGACCACGGGGCCCGACGAGGTCAGAGCCTGGCCGATCCCGGACGGATCGACCGCGGTGGACGCGGCCGCGGCCATCCACACGGACCTGGCCAAGGGGTTCATCCGAGCCGAGACGGTGGCGTACGAGGACCTGGTCGCGCTCGGGTCCATGGCCGAGGCGCGCAAGGCCGGTCGGCTCCGTTCGGAAGGCAAGACGTACCGCGTCCGCGACGGGGATGTGCTGGAGATCCTCTTCAGCAAGTAGCCCGATCGCGTCCACGGGTCGCGAGCGACGTCAGTTCAGGCGACTTTCCGGATCGAAGTCCACGAGCACGGACTTGAAGTCCACCTCGTCATCGTCTTCGTCGTCATCGTCGTCATCGTCGCCGTCCTCGGTCGCATCGGCCAGGTCCACTTCGAGCTCGGAGAGGAAGTTCTCGGCCTCGACGACCGAGACGTTGACCGCGGCGGCCAGGCGATCGTCGCTGACGTGGATGAAGCCGTGGTCGCGCTCGAGCTCGTTGGCGATGGCCTCGCTGAGGGTATCGTGGTGGTACTGGTCCTGGACCCGACGGCGGATCGTCTGGACGAGTTCGAAGAACTCGTCGGGCTCCCACTCGGATTCGCTGACCACCAGGACGTCCGAGTAGACCTCGTCATCACCCTCGTGGAGCTCGTAAAAGAACACGTCGGCCTCGCGATACGGTCGTAGCGAGGCGGCAGTATACGCCCGGAGGTGCCATGGTCCCGCCCAGCGTCGAGGTCGTGCACATCGGTTCGGCCTGTCGCGACGTCGTGCCCGAGGACCCTCGTGGCTGGCGCCTCGGAGGTGGGGTCACCTATGCCTCGCTGACGACCGCCCGCCTGGGCCTGCGGACCGCGGCGATCGTGGGCGTCGATGCGGCCGCGGCCACCGCGAGCGAGCTCGAGATGCTTCGCGACTCGGGCGTCGACCTGCAGCTGGTGCCCGTCCCGGAGGGCCCGATCTACCACAACCTCGAGACCCCGACGGGTCGGATCCAGACCTCGGTGCGAACGGGCGTGCCCCTCCCGGTCCCGGACATCCCGTCAGCCTGGCGGGCCGCCCCGGGCTGGTCGGTGGTGCCGGTGGCCGGGGAGGTGGGCGACGATTGGGCGGCCGTCATCCCGGATCGCGCCCATCTCGCGGTCGCTTGGCAGGGCTTCCTCCGCGATCTGGTGGCCGGCAAGCGGGTCACGCGCCGGCCGCCGCGGCCATCGGCCATCCTGCGTCGGGCCGACCTGGTCGGGGTGAGCCATCACGACGTCGCGCCAGAGACGCCCGTGACCGCGCTCCGGGAGATCGCTCCATCCGGGGGCCTACCTGCTCGTCACGCAAGGAAGCGATGGCGGCCTGCTCATCCACCTCGGCGACGACGGCCCGGGCGAGACGCTGCGCTACCTCCCGACGGCGACGACACGGGAGGTGGACCCGACCGGCGCCGGCGACACGTTCCTGGCCGCCCTGCAGGCCTCGGTCCTGCGGCCGGCCGTGGCAGGCCGCCGTCGGTCCCGGCGTCGGCCCGACTTGCGCTTCGCGGCGGCCGCCGGATCGCTCGTCGTCGAGGGCCTTGGCCTGGACGGCGTACCGGACCGATCCGCGGTGCTCGTTCGGCGGGCTCGCGAGCGGATCCGGCGTGCCGTCCTTCCGACCGAGGTCACCCAGGTGGGCGCGGTCGACGCCCCTTGAAGGCCGTGGCTCGCGGGAGGGCCGGCGGATCCCGCGGTCGCCCGGAACGTCAGGCGTTCGGTGCCGGACCGGTCGAGCTGCGCACTTCGAGGCGAACGGGGAGCATGACCACGGGTGGCCGTCCGGCCTCGGCGGCCGCCCGATCCTTGGTGTTGGCGGAATCGTCGGCTGGGGACCCCCGTGGGCGAAGGCGCTCGGTCAGCCGTTCCACGGCCCAGTAGCCCATCTCGGCCGTGCTCTGGCTGAGTGTCGTGAGTGGCGGGTCCACGTACGCCGCCAGGGCGACGTCGTCGAACCCGACGACGCTGATGTCGCCCGGGACCGACCGCCCGCGCCGGCGGATGGCGCGCAGAGCCCCGATCGCCATCAGGTCGTTGTAGGCGAGGACCGCGGTCGTCTCGGGTGCCTGGTCGAGGAGCTCCAGCATGGCGGCCTCGCCGCCGCCGACCAGCGGTGCGCCACTCGCGATCGCGATCGAGTCCGGATCGAGGCCCGCCTCGGCCAGCGCGTCACGCACACCGGCCAGGCGCTCCGGTGCATCCACGTTCCGCGGTGGCGGCATGAGGTAGCCGAAGCGTCGATGCCCGAGCTCGAGCAGGTGACACGCCGCCAGGCGGCTGCCGGCCCGGTTGTCGGAGTGGATCGACGGCAGGTCGACGTCCACCGCCGTCGTGTTGATCAGGACCACCGGCAGCCGCGGCGATGAAAGCCACTCGCCGTGGCGAACGCCGAGGCTGCTGGCCGCGATGATGAGCCCGTCGACCCGCCGCTCGACGAGGAGGTCGAGGTAGCCGGATTCGCGCTCAGGGTCGTCGGCGGCGTTGCACAAGAGGATCGTGTAGCCCTCAGCCCGGGCGGCGTCCTCGACCGCCCTGACCAGCTGCGGGAAGTACGGATTCTCGATGTCGGTGACGATCAGGCCGAGCGTCCGCGTCGAGCGCCGCTGGAGCGAACGGGCGACGCCCGACGGGCGATAGTCGAGGTCGCGAGCGGCGGCCAGGATCCGGTCCTGCGTCTCGGGACGAGCGTGACCGAGTCCGGCGAGCACCCGGCTGACGGTCGCCGTCGAGACCTTGGCTCGACGGGCGACGTCCGCGATGGTCGCAGTCATATCTGGCCGTCTCGGCGCGGCGCCGACCGAACTGACGCGGGTCAGTTTGGCTCGCTCGTCGGTGCGGGCACGGCCGGCCGTCGATCGGACGCGGCGAGCGCCTCGAGCTCACGCGACAGCTCGAACAGCTCGTCTCCACCGCCCATCTGCCGGTGGAGCTGATCGGCATCCATCTCCCCACGCTTGAACGTCCCGCTGATCCGTCCCCGCGACAGGATCGTGAATGTGTCGCCGATGGGGAGGGCGTGCTGGACGTTATGGGTGATGAAGACGACCCCGAGACCGCGGTTGCGCGCGGCGATGATGTGGCGCAGGACGAACGCGGACTGCTTGACCCCGAGCGCCGACGTCGGCTCGTCTAGGATCAACACTCGAGCGCCGAAGTACTCGGCACGGGCGATGGCCAGGGTCTGGCGTTCACCGCCCGACAGCGTGCCGACCGCCTGGTCGGTGTCGCGCAGGTCGATCCCGATGCGCTTCATCTCGTCGTGGGCGACTGTTGCCGCCCGATCGAGGTCGAACCGCTTGAACGGTCCTGCGCCGACGGTCGGCTCGTTGCCCAGGAAGAAGTTCCGGGTCACGCTCATCAGCGGCATGATCGCGAGGTCCTGGTAGACCGTCGCCACGCCAGCGTCGAGCGCGTCACGAGGCGAAGCGAACTGGACCGGCTCGCCATCGACGGCGAGCGTGCCCTTATCGGGCACGTGGACGCCGGACAGGGTCTTGATCAGGGTCGACTTGCCGGCACCGTTGTCACCGAGCAGGCAGGTGATCCGCCCGGCATGCACAGTGAGCGAGACGCCCTCGATCGCCACGACGGCACCGAAGTACTTCGAGACGTCCCGGGCCTCGAGCAGCGGTGGTCGGTCGGCGCCCGCGACGGCCGGCGCGAGATCGGTCCAGATCCGTGGTCGGTTGTGCATCCATCGGACCGTCCTCCTACGCCAGACCGGCGAAGCGGCGCCGGATCCACTTGTTGAGTACGACCGCCACGAGCAGCAAGGTGCCGATCGCGACGAAATACCAGTCGGCATTGATGTTCGCGAACACGATGCCGAGGCGGGCCATGCCCAGCGCGAGCGCCCCGATCGCCGCGCCGATGACGGAACCGTAGCCGCCGGTCAGGAGCGTCCCGCCGATGACGGACGTCGCGATCGCATCGAGCTCGATGCCCCGGCCACGCAGCACGTCGGCCGAGAAGAAGGTCATGCTCTGGACGGCCCCGAGGATCGCCGCCGAGAACCCCGTCATGGCAAAGAGCGCGATCTTCACGCGCGCCACGGGAACACCGAGATTGCGGGCCGCGGCGTTGCTGCCACCGACACCGGCGATCCAGTTGCCGAACCGGGTCCGGCTGTAAAGATAGGCGCCGACCACCAGGAGGACGATCCACCAGAACATCGAGGCCTTGATCTCGGCACGCTCGACGAAGGGAAGGGTCCACGTCCAGTTGAAGAGCCAGGCGATCGGGTCGGCTGCGACGACCGCCCGGTCGATCGGGATGAAGGTGATGTTGGTGATGAGGGCCGTCAGCGCCTGGGTCGCGCCACGGATGATGAACAGGGTCGCCAGGGTCACGATGAACGACGGCAAGTTGGTCCGGACGACGATCCACCCATTGATCCCGCCAAGGACCGTCGTCAAGGCGATGCCGAGCAGGATGCTGAGCCACAGGGGCAGCCCGGCTTCGGTCACGAGGATGCCGATGACGATCCCCGAGAACCCGACCAGTGCCCCGATCGAGAGATCGAACTCGCCGGCGATCATCAGCAGCGCGACCGAGGTCGCGACGATCCCGACCTGGGCGGCGACATCGAGGTAGTTGAGCGTCCCGTCGAGCTGGAGGAACGGCGTCCCTCCGCCGTTCGTCAGGTCGATGACGGCGAACACGATCCAGACGAAGACCGCGATGAGCGCGGCGCCGGTCGCCGGTCGTGCCAGCAGTCGCTGGTAACGCGGCAGGCGGCGCAGCCGCTCCGCGACCGCCGATGGAGCCGGCGTCCCGTTGTCGGCCACAGGCGTGGTACTCGCCATCATCTCCTCCGGTCGGGGTATGGGAGGGGCCGGCACGGGCCGACCCCTCCGCAAGCGCCGGTCGCCCGGCGTCTAGAGCATGGTCAGCGCAGACCCGCCGCTGCGAGGGCGATGACCGCTTCCGCGTCCGCCTTGGTGACGAAGCCCGGGCCGGTCATGACCAGGCCCTGGCCGTTGCCGGTCGGCAGGTTCCGAGTCTCGGCATAGGTGGTGAGGATGACGATCGGCAGATAGCCCTGGATGAACTGCTGCTGGTCGATGGCGAACTCCATCTTGCCGTCCTTGATCGCGTTCAGGACGTCGGTGTTCAGGTCGAACGTGGCGGCCTTCACCGTGCCGGTCTTGCCGGCTGCTTCGATCGCGGCGAGCGCCGGAACGGCGACGGACGGACCCAGGGTCAGGAGGCCATCGATCGTCGCGTCGGCCGCGAGCGCCGCCTCGATCTTGGCCTGCATGTCCGCAGGATCGGAGATGTTGCCGGTCAGGACCTGCCCTTCCTCGCTGCCCGTCAGGCCCATGAAGAACCCGTTGCAGCGCAGGGTCAAGGCCTGGTTTCCGACTTCCTGGTTGAAGCAGACGGCGTTCTTGACGCCGGCCGCCTTGAAGCGCTCCCCGGCACCGAAGCCGGCCTCGAACTCGGTCTGGCCGACGTGGGCCAGGATGCCGAGATCGCGGAACACGTCCGAGCCGGAGTTCATCGAGACGACCGGGATGCCAGCCGCGATCGCCTTCTCGATGGCGGGGCTCAGGGCCTCCGCGTTCGGGATGGACACGACCAGGCCGGTCGGCTTCTTGGTGACCGCCGCGTCGATGAGCTGCGACATCTTGGCCATGTCGCTCTCGGTGTCGGGCGCGGCGTAGTTGACGGTGACGCCCATGTCCTTCGCGCCGGCGGCGACGCCGTTGCGCACGACTCCCCAGAAGCCGTCGATGGCCTGGCCGTGGGTCACGACCTCGATGGTGATCGTGCTGCGCTCGACGAGGGCGCCTTTGAGCCCCTCGCCGGCGGCGGCGCTGCCGGACGGGGTCGCGGCCTGGCAGGCGGAAGCGATGACCGCCACCGCGGCAAGGGCGACGAGTGTGGTTCGGAGTTTCATGCCGTTCCTTCTCCTCCATACGATGCGACCTGTGTCGCTCGCGCTAGGTGGATCGTCGCGACGCGCGACGGATCCGGGCCTCCGGGTCACGGCCAGTGGTCTGGCCGACACAAGCACCTCCTTTCGGTGGCAACCCACAGTAGCGGCCCCGAAGGCCGCGACCGGGTCACCCGGGGATCTCCGCGAGCCGCACGGGTCGGTGTTCGTGGAGCGAACGAGTGGCGGCCTCGGCGACGCGCAATGCGGCGACGCCGTCCGCGGCCGTGCATTGACTGGACGCCTCGCCTCGGGCCACGGACACGAATGCGACGAACTCGGCGCCGTAGGCGGGCGTGAAGCGCTCGACGAAGTCGGCCCAGGCGGGGCCGGCAGGCGGTGGCACGCCCGGCTCCACCGACCGGAGCGGCGTGCGCGGGCCGAGGCCGACACTCACCGAATCGGTCGAGCCGAACAGCTCCGCGCGGATGTCGTAGCCGAGTGGGTCGTGGCGGGCCACGGTCATGGAGACGAACGGGCCATCGGTCATCCGCAGGGTGGCCACGGCGGTGTCGATGTCGCCGTACTTGGCGAACATCGGAAAGCTCCGGATGCCGCCATCGGCATAGACCTCTTCGACCTCGCGGCCGGTCATCCAGCGCAGGATGTCGAAGTCGTGGATGGAGAAGTCCCGGAACAGGCCGCCGGAACCCGGGATGTACGACTCATGGGGCGGAGCCGGATCGTGCCCGGCCAGGCGGACCGCATAGAGCGTCCCGAGCTCGCCCGAGGCGACCAGCCGGCGCGCCTCCTGGTATCCGGGATCGAACCGCCGCTGGAACCCGAGCTGGAACGGGACGCCGCTGCGCTCGATCTCGCCGGCGACGGCGATCGTGTCGTCGAGGTCGACGGCGAGCGGCTTCTCGCAATAGGTCGGCAGGCCACGCCCGATGGTTTCCCGGATCAGGCCGGCGTGGGCTTCGGTGGCCGCCGCGATCACGACGGCCGTGGCTTGATCGAGCGCCGCCTCGACCGTCGACGCAGCCTTGGCGCCCACCTCGGCGGCGACGTCGGCCGCGCGAGCCGCGTCGGCGTCGGCCACGACCAGGCCCTCGACCCCGCGGGTGGCCGACAGCAATCGGGCGTGCAGCCGCCCGATCCGGCCGGCGCCAAGCAGCGCGACCTTCATCGCCGGTCTCCGGCAACGCGACTCGTGCCGGCTCGGCGCAGGGCGGCATCGAGGACGCGCCGGCCGATCGCGGCGCTCTCCGACGGGCGGCCCCAGCAACTGTCCTGCTCGACCATCAGCCAACCGTCATACCCGCGATCGGCGAGCGCGCCGACGACCCCGTCGAGATCGAGCAGACCGGCACCCAGTTCGGTGAACAGGCGAGCCCGGACCGCATCCCCGAACCCACCGAGCGTGCCGTCCCGCAGACGCCCCAGGACGACCGGGTCGACGTCCTTCAGGTGCACGTGCGTCACCAGGTCGCCGTAGTCGACGAGTGCCCGGACCGGGTCGCCGCCACCGACCAGGTAGTGGCCCACGTCCAGGCAGACCCCGACGAGCGCAGGATCGAGGCGGCTCGCCAGGCGCTCGACCTCGGCCGGCGTCTCGACGAACGTCCCGCCGTGCGGGTGGAAGGCCGCACGGTGCCCCGCGTCCCGGGCCTCGGCGGCGATGGCATGGATCGTGCCGATCAACCTGTCCCAGCCCGCGTCCGTCAGTTTGGGTGTGCCGGGCTCGTTCGCCCGTGCGGCTCGCTCCTCGCGGCCGGGCGATCCATCGAGCGCCAGCACCAGCACCTCACCGCCGCCGTCGTGGAGCAGTCGCAACCGTTCGCGACCGATGGCCAGGGCGTCGGGGATGGGTCCTTCAACCGTGGCCGGCAACGACGCGTAGACCTCGGCCAGCACGAGGCGCCGCTCGACCAGGGCCTCGCGCAGGTCGGCTCCTTCCGGAAAGCCGATCCCGAGCTGAACGCCCTCGTAGCCTGTCCGGGCCACCTCGTCGAGGATGGTCAACCCATCCGTACCGAGGCGGAGGTCGACGAGGTCCACGTTGTTCCACAGGATCGGCACGGTGCCGATCGATGCGCGGGGCAGCGCGTCGCCGGCGCGGCGGAGCATCGCGCGGAGGTCCGGGCGGACGTGGGCGACCGCGCTCATCGCCCCCGACGACCCGTGGACTGGGCCAAAGACGATCCCCTTGCGCTTTCGATGTAATCGATTACCCTTGGGTGGCGGAAGGGTAGCACGGTGGGGCGTCCTGTCAACGGATCAGCCACAGGCACGGAACCGGGAGGCGACACGATGGCGACGCTTGCGAGACAGTCCGCACCTCCGCTGGTCGACAGTCCGCTCGGGCGCACCATCGCGACCACCGCCACCGACATCTGGAACGATTCGTGCGCGGTCGACGAGCTCGAGTACGCCATCTCGTTCGGGGCAGTCGGTGCGACCGCCAACCCGACGATCGTGACCGATGTGTGGAAGCACGATCCGGGCCACTGGCGCAACCGAGTCCGGGCGATCGCCGACGAACGACCGGGCGCGACCGAGGTGGACCTCGCCTGGACCATCGTCGAGGAGATGTCGCTTCGTGCGGCGCCGCTCCTGCTGCCGGCCCACGAGGCGTCGGGCGGCCGACAGGGTCGTCTGTCGATGCAGACCGATCCGACCCTCTTCCGCTCGTATGAACGGATGTTGGCGCAAGGCGAGGCGTTCGCCGGCCTGGCACCGAACATCATCGTCAAGTTCCCGGCCACCACGGTCGGTGTCCGCGTGATGGAGGAAGCGACCTACCGAGGCGTCAGCGTCAACGCCACGGTCTCATTCAGCGTCCCGCAGGCGGTCGCGGCGGCCGAGGCGGTGGAGCGTGGCCTTCGGCGACGCGAGTCTGATGGCCTGCCGGTCGACATGATGGGTCCGGTCGTCACGTTGATGATGGGTCGGCTGGAGGACTGGCTCCGGGTCCAGACCGAGCGCGACGGCATCGTCGCCGACCCGGCGGCGCTTCCCTGGTCGGGCGTCGCGGTCTTCAAGCGAGCGTACGCGGAGTTCCGGGCGCGCGGTCTACGGGCCCGCCTGCTCGGCGCCGCCATCCGCCATCACCTGCATTGGTCGGAGCTCATCGGGGGCGACGTCGTCATCACGATGCCCGCCGCCTGGCAGCGGCGGTTCAACGCGTCATCGATCGAGGTCCGCCCGCGCATCGACGAGCCGGTCGATCCGGCCATCGTTGACGAGCTCAGGACGCGGTTCCCGGACTTCGTGCGGGCGTTCGAGCCCGATGGACTCACACCCGAGGAGTTCGACGCGTTCGGCCCGTCGGCCCGGACCCTACGCGCCTTCACGGCGTCCTATCACGAGCTCCTGCACCAGGTCGGGGATGCCCTGGTCCCGAACCCGGACGTGCGCGCCGCCGGATGACCGAGCCCGCGATCCAACCCAGCGCACCGCCGAACGACCTCCCGCCCGAGCGGCTCCGGCTGCGGCCGGGCTCGGATGGGTCCGTGTTCGTCGACCCCGCGGAGGCTGGGTGGCGCTACATGACGTTCTGGACGGCGGAGGTCGCCGAGGGATCGAGGCTCAGCTTCGGCCGGCCTGACCATGAGGCGTGCCTCGTCGTCCTCGGAGGCGGCGGCGTGGTCGTCCGAACGGCGCAGGGCGGCGCTCAGGTCGAGCTGCCGGGCCGTGCGTCCGTGTTCGACGACCGGCCGTCGGCCGTGTACCTGCCGGTCGGGAGCGTTGACGACGACGTCACCGAGCCACCGGTCCACCGATCCTCATCTGTCGAGGCGCGGCCCACGGCAGCGGGTGGCCGCGTCCGCTTCGCCGTCGCCGAGGCGCCCCGGGCAAGAGCGGTCGGTGTAGCGGAGGCGCCGGTCGCGATCCTGCCGGCGGATGTCCGCGTGGAGATCCGCGGCGCCGGTCGCTCGACACGCCAGATCAACCACATCATCGCGCCCGACTTCCCAGCCGACCGGCTCCTGGTCGTCGAGGTCCTGACGCCGGCCGGCAACTGGTCGAGCTGGCCACCCCACAAGCACGACGTCGACGACATGCCCAACGAGGCCGTCCTCGAGGAGGTCTACCTGTACGGGTTCCGGCGTCCCGAGGCCTGGGCGGTGCAACGGGTCTATCGCCCGGAAGGCAGTCCGCTCGGGTCGCCTCGTGACGCGGTCTGGGCCGTCCGCGACGGCGACGTCGTCGTCGTGACCGACGGCTACCATCCGTTCGCCGCGACCGATGCCGACGACGCGTACTACTTGAACGCGCTCGCCGGCGATCGACGGACGATGGCCTGTTCGTTCGATCCCGCGCTGGACCAGGTTCGATCGCGCTGGTTGTCGGAGGCGCCCGATCCGCGCGTGCCATTGGTGCCGCCGGCGCCGACCTGACGCCCGGCCCGCGCGACGAGGCGACGCCGCAGTCGCCGAGCACGGGCGCGCAGGTCCGCTTCGAGGCGCGGCTCCGGGAGGCCGAGTCGCTGGCGCCGCTCGGCCATGGCGAGGCCCTCGCCCGTGACGTGTAGCGCGCCAAGCGGGTCGCGGAGGCGGTGCTCACGGATCTTGGCGAGCTCGATCGCGGCCACGATCGCGGTTCGGCCTGGTCCCGCGGCCAGGCTCGCCCAGGCATCCGCGGCGTCATCCCAACGTTGCAGCCTTCGCAGCAGGTGCGCCCGCTCGACGGCGATCCGATCCGTCGTCCATGGTGTGGCAAACGCCGCCGACCGGATCGACGGGGTGCCCGTGTTGGTCCGGCTCCGGGGCCCGCCGAAATCGGCCGGCACGCGCGGCGACCACCATGGCGTCTCCTGGTCGTGAGCTGGCATGCGACGAGTGACCGCGGGCGCCTGGGTCGCCGTGACGACGGCTGGTGCCGTTGGCGGCGCGGCGAGGGCCACCTCGTAGCAATCGAGCGCCTCGCTCAGTCGCCCGGCACGCGCGAATGCGCGGGCGAGTCCGCCGAGGTCCCCGGCCGGCGCGGTCTGCCGTGCCTCGGCCGTCCCGTAGCCGTTCGCGAGCAGGACCAGCAGGCGAGCCAGCGACCGCACGTCCTGGTCGTTGTGTCGTACCACCTCCACGAGTGGCTGGGCCGGACCCCCGCGCAGGAAGCCGAGATAGCGGCCGGGGATCTCCGAGCTGTCGACGTCGCCATGCCGTTCCAGGCCCAGGAGCCCGGCCTCGGCCGTTCGAAGACGGGCGTCGTCGAGGCGGTGGCGGAACAGCCGGCGGACGACCGGGAGGAGGTCCAGGTGGCCGGCGTGGGCCGGTGCCGCGCGACGAGCCATCCGGTAGCGCGTGACCAGCAGCGGCCAGTCGAACCCCCGGCCGTTGTACGTCACGAGCCAGCCGTCGAGCGGGATGTGGTCGGCCAGTGCCGCGAGCAGAGCCGGCTCGTCGGCGTGGTCCGGTAGGAGCAGCTGGACCTGCCGGAACCGGTCGATCTCCCACCAGCCGAGCCCGATGAGGAACGCGACCGTCCCGGCGGCCGTGGCCAGCCCGGTCGTCTCCGTGTCGAGGCAGAGGAGCGGAACGCCCGGCGCAGGCTGCGCCGGCAGCCGTGCCAGGCTCCCGCGATCGAGTGGGATCGAGCGCGCCACGGTCTCGCAGCGGACATACGAGCCGGCCGGCGACGCGACGATCTCGCCGTCTAGGGCGGCGGCCAGTCGCTCGGCGAGCACGTGCCGATCCATCGGCGCATGGGGCAGCTCGACCTGGCGCCCGACCTCGGTCGGGGCCTCGTGCCGCGTCGCCGCCCGGAACCGCTCGAGACGCCGGGCGAGGCCGGCCGGATCGGCCGTCGAGATGGTCATCCAGCCGCCTGGACCGCCACCGCGCCGTGCCGTGCCCCGAGTTCGGCCAGCAGGCGCAAGGCCAGCGCCCGCGCATCGACACCGCGCTCCAGTCGCGGACCCGTGCACGCCGGGCACCCGCCGTCGCAGCCGCAAGACTCGATGAGGTCGGCCGCCGCGGTGAGCAGCTCGGCGTGGCGATCCCAGAGGCGTTCGGAGAGCCCGATGCCGCCCGGCACCGCCTCATACAGATAGATCGTCGGCTGCTCGGCGTGCGGTGAGCGGACCTGGGCCACGAGGCCGAGGTCGCGCGGGTCGACCATCAACAGGACCGAGGCGACGGTCTGGATCGCCCGTCCGGCGCCAAGCAGCGCGACATCCAGGTCATCACGTCGCCAGCCCTCGCGGGCACGATCCGCGGTCAGCCAGTAGGCGGTCGTCTGGAGCTCGAGTTCGGGCAGATCGATCGGTCCCCAACCGACGTTCTCGTCGGTGAGGAACTTGAGCTTCTTGAACAGGGTCACGAGGCTCGCGACCATCACCTCGCCGTGGATCCGCCGGCCGCCGGTGGCCGGTGCCTCGGCGAAGACCTCGAGGGGCTTCAGGGTGACGGCACGATTGGCATAGGTGTAGTGATCGACGTCGATACGGTGGACGTAGGCCTTGCGTTCGCCCCATTCGAGCCGGTCGACGTAGTACTGGACCGATTCGTGGATGTAGATCGCCCGTTCGTGGACGAGGACCTGGGCGCTGAACAGGTCCACCTCGCCGAGCACCCGCGGCCGGTCCGGTGTCGTGTCGATGATCACGACGTTCTCCGGCGCGGCCGTCCGCAGCGAGATCTCCGACGCCGGGAAGTTCTCGCTCGACCAGTACCAGCGGCCGTCATCGGCCTGGCGGACATGGCGCTCCTCGGCCAGGAAGGCGAGGAGATCGTCGGCCGCGGACGGCCCGAAGACCTCGCCAGGCTCGAACGGCAACTCGAAGGTCGCCGCCCGGAGATGGGCCAGCAGGACGTGCAGGTTGTCCGGGTCGAGCCGGGCTTCCTCCGGGGTCCCGTCGAGCAGGAACGCCGGGTGGTGGATGACGTACTGGTCGACCGGCGCCCCCGACGCGACGAGGACGGCCACGCTCGTGCCCTGTCGTCGGCCGGCACGCCCGAACTGCTGCCAGGTGGCCGCGACCGACCCGGGGTAACCGGCGAGGATCGATACGTCCAGACGGCCGATGTCCACGCCCAGCTCGAGCGCGTTCGTGGCGACCACGCCGAGGATCTCGCCGTCGCGCAGGCCGCGTTCGATGGACCGACGCTCCGTGGGCAGGTATCCGCCGCGGTAGCCCCGGACCCGACTTCGTGGGCCGTAGCTTTCACGGAGCGACTCACGGAGCCCGGTCAGCAGGAGCTCGACCGCGACCCGAGAGCGACCGAAGACGATCGTCTGGCGTCCTGCCCGCAGGAACGGCAACGCCCATCGCTGCGCAAGGGTCACCGCCGACCCGCGTGCCCCGCTCGCGGGCTCGAGCACCGGGGGATCCACGAGGACGACATGCCGCTCGCCGGCCGGGGCGCCGTTCCGGTCGACCAGTCGTGCCGGCCGTCCGGTCAGCATCAGGGCCAGCTCGCCCGGGTTCCCGATCGTCGCGGAACAGCAGACGATGACCGGCTGGCTGCCGTAGTGCGCACAGATCCGCAGGAGCCTTCGCAGGACGTTGGCGACGTGTCCGCCGAACACTCCGCGGTACGTGTGGAGCTCGTCGATGACGATGACCTTGAGCTGCTCGAATAGCTGGAACCACTTCGTGTGGTGGGGCAGGATCGCCGAGTGGAGCATGTCCGGGTTCGTGACGACGACCTGGCCGGCGGCCCGGACGGCTGACCGGATCGGCGCGGGGGTGTCGCCGTCGTACGTCGAGGTGAGGATCGACATGCCGGCGGCGGCCGAGAGCTCCCCGAACTCGGCGACCTGGTCCTGGCCGAGGGCCTTCGTGGGGAACAGGAACAATGCGCGCGATGCCGGATCGTCCGCGATGGCCTGCAGGACCGGCACGGCGTAGCAGAGCGTCTTGCCGGAGGCGGTCGGCGTGACGATCACGACGTCCTCGCGCGCGTGGACGGCCTCCATCGCCTCGGCCTGATGGCGGTACGGTCGATCGATGCCGCGCCCCGCCAGTCCCGCGACGATCCGGGCGTCCAGCCACGGCGGGAACTCGCCGTACTCGGCCGGCCGCGCCGCGATGACCTCGTGGTGGACGACACCCCGCGCCATCGATGGCTCGGCCAGCAGGCGGGCGAGGACCGCCTCCGGGTCGGCGGGGGCATAGGTTCGCATCGGGTGGCCTCGAATAGCACGGATGTTCGATTCGGGCGAGTCTAGCAGCACCCTCGGGCGTGGGTGTGACAGCTCGGATGTCACGACCGGCGCAAGTTGACACGTCAGCTACCGCTAGCTACCCTCGGTCGAATGGTCCGCCGGCCCGCCCCCATGCCACTCGACATTCCGGATGCGCTCGACCGGACCGCGGCGCCCGACGACGACCAGCTCGACCCCGACGCTCGGGACATCCCGGATCTCTCGAGCCTGCCGATCGCAGGTATCACCCGCCGGCATCTCGCCGGGTTGATCGGCGTGTTGGTTGCGGTCTGGGTCGTGGTCGTGTTCGCTCGGCAGGTCGGTGACGCGCAGGCGGCCGCCTCACGCGCCGAGCAGCTCGCCACCGACAACGTGACGCTCTCCATCCAGGTGGCCGGCCTCGCCCGGGAGCTCGACCAGATCCAGCGCCAGCGCTACATCGAGCAGCAGGCCCGGGGATATCGCCTGGGCGGTGCCAGGGAAGTCCCGTTCATGCTCGCGGAGAACGCGCCGCCGTTGGCTGCGGACGCACCCGGTTCGGCCAGCGTCCGGCTCGGTGCCGATCGAACGCGCGTGTCCCCGCTCGAACGCTGGCTGACGCTGCTGTTCGGCCCCACCGACTGACGCTCGCCGCCGTCTCAGACAGTCCTCGTCGCGCGACCCGGCGCCCGCTATCCTGTCCGTCCCGGCCGGTTCGGCTGCTGGAGGAGGGAACGTGATCGCGCGATGATCGACATCCCGGTCGAGGACCTCGTCTTCGTCGTCTGCACCCTCGTCGGTGGTGGGCTCCTGCTGATCACGGTCGTCGTCGACGACATCCTGGGCGCGGTCTTTGACTTCGACATCGGCGGGGTTTCGCTGATGCCCCTGCTCCTGTCGTTCGTGTCGATGTTCGGCGTCGGCGGTCTGTTCGCCACCCAGGTCCTCGACGTCCATGGCGGTCAGGCCGCGCTCATCGGTACCGTGTTCGGCCTCGCGGGCCTGGCGGTCGCCTACGTGCTGTTCAGCGTGCTCCGCCGGGCCCAGGCCGATGCGCCGTTCTCCACGCGCGATCTCATCGGCGACGACGCGTACGTCTCGGTGGGCATCCCGGCCGGGCGGTACGGCAGCGTGCTCGTGAAGAAGGAAGGCCAGACCCACGAGTTCAGCGCGACCTCGAGCCACGAGATCGCATCCGGAACGACCGCCCGGGTGACGGGCGTCGCCGGGGCGGGCCTCATCGTGGAACCCATCCCCGCGGCGGGTGGATCAGCGGCGACCAGCGCCGACCAGGGAGGGACCCAGGGTGCCTGACATCTTCTCGTTCATCGGCGCCGGGGTGATCCCCGTCTTCCTGATCATCGTCATCGTCGTGCTGATCGTCAGCTACATCGGGAGCCGCTACAAGGTCGCCGGGGCGAACGAGGCGCTCGTCGTCAGCGGTCAGCGGGACAAGGGTCCCGACGGCGTCCGGAACCTCAAGGTCGTGCGCGGCGGCGGCGTCATCGTCCTCCCGCTCCTGCACAAGGTCGGCAAGCTGAAGCTGACCGCCCGCCAGATCAATGTGAACCTCGCCGACGCGGTCACCCGACAGGGCATCAAGGTCGCGGTCCAGGGGGTGGCAACGTTCAAGATCGGCGCGGACGACGAGTCGATCCGCAACGCCGCCGAGCGATTCCTCGAGTCGCAGGAGGAGGCCGTCGACTCGATCGTCAAGAACGTGCTGGAGGGCTCGCTGCGGTCGATCGTCGGGACGCTGACCGTGGAGGAGCTGAACCTCGACCGGCAGAAGTTCCAGCAGGCCGTGCAGGACGCGGCGCGCGGCGACCTGGCGACCTCGGGCCTGCAGATCGACTCGTTCACGATCCAGGCCATCCGCGACGAGTCCGGGTACATGGAGCTGATCGGCCAGCAGGAGACGGCTCGCCGGGAGCGCGATGCCAGGATGGCGAAGGCCTCAGCCGACCAGGAGGCCGCGGTCCGCGAGGCCGAAGCCGAACAGATCAAGATCAATGCGGCACGGGACGTCTCGCTCCGCCGGGCCGAGACCGAGACCCAGACGGCCGCCGCCGAGGCCCGCGCCGCCCAGTCCGGACCGCTCGCCGAGGCCGAGGCCACCCAGGAGGTCACGCGGAAGCAGACCGAGCTGGCCGTGCTCGAGGCCGCGCGAACGGAGCAGGAGCTCCTGACCAGCATCGTCCGGCCGGCCGAGGCCGACGCCGCCGCCCAGATCCGCCGCGCAGAAGGGGAGAAGGGTGCTCGAATCGCCCAGGCGCAGGCCGAGGCCGAGCGGGTCAAGCTGGCCGGTTCCGCGGAGGCTGCCGTCACGGTCACGAAGGGCGAGGCGCAGGCGCGGGTCGTGTCGGTCAACGCGACGGCCGAAGCCCAGCGCACGACGCTCGAGGGCAACGCCGAGGCCGGGATCACGTTCACGAAAGGCGAGGCCGAGGCCAAAGCGCTGGCCCTCCGGGCCGAGGCCTACCGCCAGTTCAACGAGGCGGCCATCATCCAGACGGTCCTGTCGATGCTGCCGGACATCGTTCGCGCCGCCGCCGAGCCGATGGGCAACATCGGCAGTCTGACCGTCCTCTCCACCGACGGCGCCTCGGATGTCGTCAAGAACGTCACGCGGACGGTCACCGAGGCCAGCGCGACGGTCAAGGGCCTGACGGGCATCGATATCCCGGATCTGCTCAACAAGGCCGTCGCTGGTTCCGACGCCGACGATGCGCCGCCCGCCGGTGCGGCCAAGCCGCCGCGTCGCGGTGGATCGGGTGGGTCTGGCACGGGCGGGCGTCGCGCGACTGGGGGCACAACCGCGACCTCGGGCCCCGCACCCGCTTCGGCTTCCTCGTCCGCACCCGCCACCGCGCAGGAGCCGGCCTGGGGTTCCCGGGCATCGACGCCCCCGGCGTCCTCGGCCGGGGCCTCCGTGCCCCAGAGCGCCGTGCCTCCGTCCACGTCGTCGGCGACCCCGCCGCAGTTCGATGGCCCCGAAGCCGTGGATGCGGCCCTCGCCGACGCGGACCAGGCCATCCGGCGGGCCAACGCGACGGTGTCGGGCGCGGCGAAGGGGCGGACCGACACGGCGGCGGGACCAGCCCGGCCGTCTCGCGCCACATTGGAGGCCGCCGGGCTCGATGCGGCCGGGATGACGCGTGAGACGACCGTCGACGAGGCGGCGCGCAAGCTCGCCAACGATCTCCGGGTCGTGCCCGGCATCGAGCGTTTCGGCGGGTTGCGCCTGGCCGACCTCGAGAGCGGCGGCCCGCGCCCACTTCGGACGATGTGGCGGATCGCGCGCGAACAGCTCGACGAACGCTATGGCGGGCTGACGATCGGCGAGCTCATCGACCGGTACGGCGGCGACGCGCCAACAGCGCGCTGACGTCCGCGCCTGGCCCCTTCCATTGACATAGGCATTCCCGCACCCATATTGTGCGCGGACGCACCGTGTCCGAGCGCGCATGAAACGGTCCGGGAGCCGATTTGCCATGCCTGCGTGCGCAAACTGTCGTCGCGCTCACGACGTGCGCCTGTTCGAGCTCAGCCTCGACGGCCGAACCCTCCGCAGGTGGTGGTGTCCGGAGTGCGCCTACCACTGGGTCCATGAAGGTTTCTGGCCTCACCTCGTGCCCGAGTGGATCGAGCGGGCCGCGCTGCGCCAGTTGCCGGTCAAGGAGCTTCCGGCGCCGGATGCCCGCCCGGTGCGATCGCCCGAGATCGTCCCGACGAGCCACGATCGCCGCCGCGGGGAACGCCGGCGTCAGCGCGTCTCGTAAGCGCGACGTCTACGACGTTCCGAACATCCCGGGAGGGAGATCGACCGACCCTGGTCCGCGGAGGCGTACGCGCCGAGGATCACCTTGAGCACATTGATGCCCTCGACCTCCGTGTCGATGGGTCGCCGCCCTTCGCGCAGGCAGGCCACGAAGTCGAGCACCGAGCGGCTGATCGTCTCGATCGACTGAGCGGGCGGGTCGATGAGCTGGACGACCTCGCCGTCCCGCGGCTGGTGGAACAGGGTCAGGCCGTCGCTCCACAGGCTGCCGGCCTCGCCGACGACCGAGAACTTCTCCGTGCAGCCGGCCGCATCGAAGGCCCAGCTCGTGGTCAAGGTTCCGATCGATCCGTCGGCGAAGCGGACGATGACCTGGGCCGAATCCTCGCCCTCCATGAACGCCAACCGGTGTCGACTCAGCATGGCGACGACCTCCACGGGTTCGCTGTCGATGAGGTGAAGCAGCAGATAGGTCGGGTGGTAACCGGTGTCGATCAGCTCGCCGCCGCCGCTCGTCGCGCTGTGCGCCCGCCAGCCCATCGTGCTCGGATCGAGCTCGTTGAAGAAGCTATCGGTCGTGCGGGCCTGATAGACGGTCCCGAGGATGCCCTCCTCGAGCAGCCTGCGGGCTTCGGCGACCGCCGGCAGGAAGAGTTGGTTGTGGGAGCACATCAACGTGACGCCGGCGGCCCGCACCGCGCGCTTCACGCGGTCCGCCTCCTCGATCGTCAGGCAGAGCGGCTTCTCACAGAGGATGTGCTTGCCGGCCTCGGCTGCGGCCACGATCGCGTCCGCATGGAGATGGTGAGGCAGGCAGATGTCCACGGCGTCCACCAGCGATGACGCGAGCATCTCGCGATAGTCGACGAAGACCCGAGCGCCGCCGGCGCGATCGGCGTGCCCCCGGGCATGCTCGGGATCGATATCGGCGATTGCGCTGACCGTGACCGCGTCGGGAGCCTGCAGATAACCATCGAGATGGTCGCCCGCGATCGAGCCACCGCCGATGATCCCGATCCTGATCGGTCGATCACCCAGTCCGGGCTGGGTCGTCACCGGTCCCTCCGCGCGGGGACTGCCAGGCTTTCTATCGCGACCGACATCCCCGTGCTGGCCGATCGATTCGCCGCATCGACGAGGGTTGTGAGGTCGAGCGCCAGCGCGATGTTCTCGGTCGCGTCGGTTCCTTCCGCGATGTGACCGAGCCACTGCTCGAACGGGGACGGCGCGGACTCCGGCAGGGGCAGTTCGATCCAGGCACCCTCGCGGTCCGTCGATGTGCACACGAGGAGCCTGGGTTCGGGCGTGCCGTACAACAGGCTGCCCGGTCGTGCCGTGGATCTCGATGGTGAACGGCGAGTGTGGGTTGACGAACCCCGTCTCGGCGATGCCGATGGCACCGGTCCGGTCGCGCAGGATCGCCACCGCGTTGTCCTCGACAGCCTGTCCCGTCAGGTGCCCGAACGACGCCGACACGGCCTCCGGCATGCTGCCGAGGAACAGTCGGGTGAGGTACAGCGGATGGCACCCGAGATCGGCGAGGGCGCCCCCGCCAGCTTCGTCCGCGTCGAAGAATTGGGTCGGTAGCCAGCGCCTGCCGACGGCCCCATCGTGGGACAGCCGGCAGCGAACCTGCGTCACGTCGCCCAGCCGGCCCGACGCCAGGACCTCCCGGATCGCGAGCGTGTAGCCGTGGGAGAGGCGCGGCAAGGAGACGGTCAGCTTGACGCGGTTTCGCTCGACGGCGTCGACGATCTGCCGCGCTTCGGCGGGGGTGAGCGCCAGCACCTTCTCCGTGAACACATGCTTTCCGGCCTGCGCCGCCGCGGTGATCACGTCGCGGTGAGCGCTCGTCCGCGTGGTGACGATGACGCCGTCGATGTCCGTTCGAGCCAGGAGCTCCGCGAGGTCCTCGTGGAGCGGGACGCGCCATTCGGCGGCGCCAGCTGCGCCCCTGGACCGGTCCTCGTCCCAGGCGGCCACGATCTCGGCGTCGGGATGGGCCACCGCCTCGCCCGCGTAGTCGCTCGCGTGGACGTGCCAGAAGCCGAGGATGGCGAGTCGGATCACAGTCGAAAGCCTACTGGACGCCGGGATGGCATGGCCCGCGTCACTGACGAGTCGCGGCGGTCATGCCCAGAAGCGCGGCAGGCTGTCCCGATGGATCCGGAGGACGTCATCGAGGAATCGCTCCGCCGCGCGTGCGCTGTTGACGACCGGGTCGAGCAGGAGGGCCTGTAGGGCGAGATCGCGGGACCCTTCGATGGCGGCTTCGACAGCGAGACTCTGGACCGCGAGCTCGTGTCGGACGAAGGCCGCCACATGGTCGGGGAGCGGGCCGACCGCCACACCGCGGGCGTCACCGTCCTCGACGAGGCCAGGGACCTCGACCACCGAATCGAGGGGAAGGTTGTCGATGTAGCCGTCGTTCGGCAGGATGAACGAGGGGCGTCGCCGCGAGCGACGAGCGATGACATCGCCCATGATCTCGGCCGCGCTCTGGTCGACCCTGGACTCCGCGGACGGTTCCGCCAGCAGCGGCTCGACGGGCCGATCGCCCGATCCCCAGGCCTCGAGCATGTCGATGTCGGCGCGGCTGCGCCGCTCGTGCCCATCGAAGTCGTAGCCGCTCGTGCCGATGATCTCGGCGGCCCACGGCAGGTACTCGCCGATGTGGTCGTCGTCGATCGCCGGATGCAGCCCGAGGCGCTCGAAGAGCAGGCGGCTGAGCGGGGCCGGCGTCGGATCCGCCGCCAGTGTGCGTCGTCGGAACTCGGGCATCAGGTCGCTGCCGTCCCGAGCATCCCGGATCGACAGGAGCCAGGTGAAGTGATTGGCCCCGGCCGCGTGGACGTCGATCTCATCGCGCTTCTGGCCGAGGGTCCGGGCACACTCGTCGATCGCCTCCGCGACGCTGTGACAGAGCCCCACGACGTGCGCGGACGTGTGGCGCCGCAGCGCCAGGCACACCCGATTCTCCGGGTTGGTGTAGTTGAGCATCAACGCCGCCGGTGCGAGGTCCGCGACGTCGCGACCGATCTCGACCATGAGCGGGACCGATCGCAGCGTGTGTGACAAGCCACCCGGCCCACCGTTCTCGGACAGGACGCTCGCGAATCCATGGCTGAGCGCCAGGCCATGGTCCGCCCGCCAGGTGCGGATCCTGTCGAGCGCGACCGAGGTCACGACGAAATCGGCCCCGGGCAGGGCCTCGCGGCGTTCCCGGGTCGCGTGAAGGTCGACCTGCCAGTCGGCGGTTGCGTCCAGCCGACTCGCCAGCTTCGTCATGCGCGCGAGCGCAGCCGGATCGACGTCGACCAGCCAGACCTCGGCCCCGCGGAACTCCGGCACGCGGAACACGTCGCGCAGGAGCTCGATGCCAAAGATGACGCTGCCGATCCCGATCGCGACGAGTTTCACGGCGCGCCCGGCGTCGGCCCGTCCGGCAGCATCTTCTCCCAGGTGAGGAGCGTGTCGTCGACCTCGATCGGTCCCGTCCGGATCCGGATCGTGCCCTGGACCCGTTTCGGCGGGACGCCGGCCTCGCGATAGCCGAGTCCGCGGTAGAGGGCCTGGGCCGCTGCATTGTCGACGCTGACGGTGAGCCGCAACAGGTTGAAACCTCGTCCGCGGGCCTCGCCCTCGGCGGCGGCGGTCAGCGCCGAGGCGACGCCGCGCCGGCGGTGGTCCGTGGCGCACCGAGACATCCTGGAGCTCGGGCGGATCGGTCAGCGCGAGGTGCGCATGCCCGACCGGCTCATCACCGTCCCAGGCGACGAGGTAGATGCCGTCGCCCTGTTCGAGCCGGGCGAGGCCCAGGACCGCGCCCACCCGCTCGACCTCGTTCCTCGCCAACGCCCTGATCTGCCACACAGCCGAATCCTGACCGCCCGCTCCGCGACACGCAATCGCAGACCGCTAGGATGGTGGGACGGCACCCGCAGGTCCGGAGGACGGCCGATGAGCTCGCCGCTGGCCATCACCCGTTTCGTACCGACGGAGGACCAGTTCGCCTGGACCTTCGGCGGCTGCGAGCCGATCATGCGGATCCGTCCCGGTGACGTGCTCGACCTGTTCACGGAGGATGCGTTCGGCGGACGGATCCGATCGACCGAGGACGTGCCGAGCCAGACGATCACCTACCCGTACATCAACCCCCAGACCGGTCCCGTTCTACGTGGAGGGAGCGGAGCCCGGGGACACGTTGGCGATCCACCTGATCGACGTCCAGCCGGCACGCGACTGGGCCGTCTCGACCACCGTTCCGCTGTTCGGCGCATTGACCGGCACGAAGTACACGGCCACCCTCCAGCCCGCCCTCCCCGAGCGGACGTGGGTCTACGCCGTCGACCGGCCGGCCGGCGAGGTCATCTACCAGGCGCTCGACTCCGACTATTCGGTGCGCCTGCCCCTCGAGCCCTTCCTCGGGCACGATCGGCGTCGCGCCGGCGGCCAACGAGGCTCGGAACGTGCTCGTGCCCGAGGCGTTCGGCGGCAACATGGACACGCCCGAAGCGCGTGCCGGGACGACGATCTACCTCGGCGTGAACGTCGACGGCGCCCTGTTCTCGATCGGCGACGGGCACTACACGATGGGCGAGGGCGAGGTGTGCGGGGTCGCCGTGGAGGGTGCCATGAACACCATCCTCACGGTGGACCTGGTCAAGGGCGTCCACTGCGCAGTGGCCCCGGTTCGAGGACGACGAGGCGATCATGGTCGCGGGCTCGTATCGGCCGCTCGAGGACGCCTTTCGCATCGCCCACACTCAGCTCATCCACTGGATCTCCGAGGAGACCGGCCTGTCGGTCATGGACACCTATCAGCTGGTCACGCAGGCCTCTCGGTCGCCCATCGCGAACGTCTGTGACGCGAACTACACGATCGTCGCGAAGATGCCCAAGCGGTATCTGCCTGGGAATGTGGGCTGGATGGGCGACACGCATGCCCGCCTCCGTCAGGTCGGCGAGGCGGTGCGCGCCAGTCGGCGTTAGGGCTGGCGCGTCGTCGTCGCCGCGGTCAGCGGATCGACCGGCGGTCTGCCGTCCGCCGGAGTCCGACCCGGGATCGTGCGCGGACGGGCGCGACCTCGAAATCGTCCGTCATGACGTCGCGCCCATCGGGCCCTCCGCCTTGACGACCCGACGGCCGCGAGATCTCCATCCCGGATCCGCCATCGCACGCCGTCCTCTTCCTGGACGCCCTGCGGCCATGGCATCGTCGCCCGCCACCACGAATTCGCGGTCGCCGCGGTCGACGAGCGAGCCGAGCCCGCCCTGCCTGGGCGCAGCGAACCAACCGGCCAGCACCGCGACTGGGACAGCGGCAAGGCTGAGCAGGACGATCGTCGAGATGACGTCCATCGAACGGGCTCCAGGTCGGACCGTAGGGTCGAATCGTACGCCCGTCGCGCTACCCTGGCCATGTGCCGCCGGCATCCGCGGAGCAGATGAGATGAGTCTGTCACTTGACGGGCTCATTGCCATCGGCTATCACAGGGTTGAACGCGGTCCGATGTGGGTGTCGGACTGACCGCGGCGCCGGAGGAGCTTTGCGCGTCGCCGAAGCCGTTCCGCGGTGCGCAGGTGAGCGCACGGATCTCGCTCCAGCCGGCCGGGGAGAGGTGCGTCTGGAGATGGGCGTCCTGGCTGGCTCTTTGCGCGACGTGTTGGCCCCAACGGCTGGGGCCTTTGCGACGCTCGGAAGCAAAGAGGAGGAGCCATGAGTCCGATTCCCCGCCGATTCCGGTGGTCGGTCCTCGTCATGTTGATCGTGCTGGTCGTGGCCGCGTGCGGCACCACCGCCACGAGCCCGGGCGGCTCCGCCGCCAGCCCGGCCGCCTCCGGCGCCAGTCCCGCCGCGAGTGAATCTGCCGCCGCTGGCGGAAGCGCCGAGCCGACAGCGGTGACCGGTGCGGCCTGCGCAGCCGGCGCGGCCGAGGTCAAGTTCTGGACGAGTCACACGCCCCCCGATTCCGACGCGCTCACGAACATCGTCAACGCGTTCAACACGGCGAACCCCGACGTCTGCGTGAAGATGACGATCGTGCCGGGCGCCGAGACCGACGTCGCGAAGCTGCTGACCGCGATCCGCGGCGGCGTCGCTCCCGACGTCTACATGGCCGACCGGTTCACGGTCCCGCAGCGTGCCGCCGAGGGCGTGCTGGCCGAGCTTCCCGCCGACGTGGCGGCCATGAGCAGCCAGTACCTCCCCTTCGCGTGGGCCGAGACGCAGTTCCAGGGCAAGACGTACGCCCTGCCGTTCGATACTGACGCACGGGCGCTCTGGTACAACAAGGACCTGATCACGGCGGCCGGCGAGGATCCGGCCAAACTCGATATCGCCAACGGACCGCCCACGATCGATGACCGTCGTCGCCATCGCCGACAAGGTCAGCACGAAGGACGCGGACGGCAACTACGACGTCATGGGCTGGATGCCCGGCGGCCCCGGAGCCGGCGGCAATCCAGGCGCCTTCGATCAGGGCTGGCACTACACCTGGGGCTTCGTCAACGGCGGCAACTTCGCCGACCTGGCGACGTGCAAGGTGACACCGACCGATCCAGGCGTCGTTGCCGGGTTCCAGTTCATGTACGACTGGGCGAAGGCGCACGATCCGCAGGCGGTGAGCCGCTGGGTCACCACGAACCTACCGCCAAATCCACCCGCTGCCCAGAACCCCTTCTGGACCGGCAAGTTGGGCATGACGATCAGCGGTGACTGGAGGATCGCCGAGCAGTTGCAGTACGCCCCGTCCGGCAACTACGGCTTCACGTACATCCCGGTCCCGACGGCCGGAGCCGAGAGCGCGACCTGGGCCGGTGGCTGGTCCATGGCGCTCATCCCCGACTCGCAGGTCGCGGATCAGGCCGTGGCATTCATGAAGTACATCGCCGGACCGGAGGGCCAGGCCGTGTACACGAAGGAGTCGACCCACCTGCCGACGCTCAATGCACTGTTGCAGGACGCGTCGCTCTACGACGCATCGCACAAGACCTTCCTCGATCTCCTGCCGACGGCCAAGAGCCGGCCGCCCCTCGCGGCAGGCGCGGCCTACTGGGATGCGCTCACCAGCGCACAGGGCTCAGTCGAGCTGAACACCAAGGAGCCGCTACCCGCGCTCCAGGAAGTCGTGGACGCTGTCCAGCCGCAGCTGGACGCCGTTGGCTGCTAGTCCGTAGCCGCTGTCGTCGCGGGGGCCGGTCCCCGGTCCCCGCGACACATCCATCCTCCCGGCACGACGAGGCGATGAGATGGCAGTAGCCCCCGCCGCCATCAAACCGAAACGCCCCGGGCGTTTCCACTTGGGTGCGATCGAGCGCCGCAACCTGCGATGGGGACTGCTGTTCATCAGCCCATGGCTGTTCGGCTTCATCGTGCTCGGCGATCTTCCCGATCCTCTACACGTTCTATCTCAGCCTGACCCGCTATTCGGGCATCAGGGATCCGGTCCTGATCGGGGTCCAGAACTACGAGCGGATGGTCGGCGACCCGCTCTTCCTGAAGGCCGCCTACAACACGCTCTACTACACGCTCCTCGCGGTCCCGGTCGGGGTCGTGGTGGCCATGGTCCTGGCGCTGGCCATGAACCGGAAGGTCCGCGAGGTCGCGGTCTATCGGGCGATCTTCTACCTGCCCTCGATCCTGCCGGTCTTCGCCATCTCGTTCGTCTTCGTGGTCCTGCTCAACCCAGGCTATGGGCTGGTCAACTGGGTCCTGTCCGCGGTGGGGCTCCCGTCGCCCAACTGGCTCGGCGACCCGGCCTACACGAAGCTCGCCCTGGTGATGATCGCGCAACTCGGGGCCGGTCAGTTCGCGCTCGTCTTCCTGGCCGGGCCTACGCGGCATCCCGACCGAGCTGTACGAGTCCGCGGAGATCGACGGCGCGGGCGCATGGAACAAGTTCCGCAACATCACCCTGCCGATGATGACGCCGATCATCCTCTACGACCTGATCATCGGTCTCAGCTTCGGGCTCCAGGTCTTCACGTCGGCGTACATCCTGACCGGCGGCGGACGAACCGCGGCCGGAGCGGACAACTCGCTCCTCACCTACGTCTTCTACCTCTACAAGCAGGCCTTCCAGTTCGGCCAGATGGGGTACGCGGCCGCCCTGTCGGTCGTGATGTTCGTCGTCAGCCTCGATCCTGGCCGCGGCCGTCTTCCGGTGGGCGCGTAGCTGGGTGTTCTACGGTGGCGGAGGAGGCGTAGATGGCGACCACGGATCTGACCGAAGCGCCCGCTACCGATCGCGGAGGCGGTCCACAAGCCTCGCCGCCGCCTCGGCGCATATCGTCACCGGCTCGGTCCTGCCGCGGATCGTCCTCATCGTCGCGGCGCTGCTCTTCCTCACGCCCTTCTACTGGATGATCGTCAGCGCCCTCAAGTCGAACGCGGAGCTCACCGTATTCCCGCCGACGCTCGTGCCCGGCGCGTGGGTCTGGCAGAACTTCATCGACGCGGTCAACTACATCCCGTTCGGGCTGTACGCCCTCAACTCGCTGATCATCACGGTCGGCATCACGATCGGGGCGGTCCTCTCGAACACGCGTCGTGGCCTACGGCTTCTCGCGGATCCAGTGGCCGGGCCGGAACATGCATGTTCTACATCTGCATCGCGACGCTCTTCCTGCCGTACCCGGTCATCCTCGTCGCGCTGTTCGACATCTTCGGCAAGCTGCCCTCGTTCGGGTTGCAGGGCGCGCGGTCCTGGGTCGACACGTTCCTGCCGCTGATCGTGCCGGCCTTCTTCGGCAATCCCTTCTACATCTTCCTCATGCGCCAGTTCATGCTGGGCATCCCGCGCGAGCTGTCCGATGCCGCGAGGGTGGATGGAGCATCCGAGATCCAGACCTTCTGGAGGGTCATCCTGCCGCTGACCAAGCCGGCCATCGTCGTCGTCGCGATCTTCGCCGCGGTCGGCGCCTGGAACGAGTTCCTGCTGCCGCTGCTCTACCTGCAGGACGACTCGAAGTACCCGCTCGCGGTCGGGCCTCGCCTTCTACACCAGCCAGCACGATGTCGCGTACAACCTGCTCATGGCGGCCGCCACCCTCGTCGTGCTTCCGGTCGTCGTTCATCTTCCTGTTCGCGCAGCGGTTCTTCGTCGAGGGCATCACCGTCGGCGGGGTCAAGGGCTGATGGTCGCGATGCGCCCGGGCCCACGATCCGGCCGACGCGGCCGTCGCGGGGAACCGACCGTGGCCTCGGACGCCATGTCCTGGGTCGCCGTCGTCGGCGGCCATCCGATCCCGCATCTCGCGCATGGAGGCGCGGATGGCCGAGGTGCGTCGCGGACCCCGTGGGCGACACCTCCCGCCGGATGGTGGGTACGGGTCCGTCGGTCTTCGCCGGTGGATCGTCCAGGAGCTCGTCACCGAGGAGGTCCTGGTCCAGGAGGCCCGAGCGGCCGGGTTGATCGGCTCCGTGCCCGGCACCCCCGACGAGCACCATGGACAGCACCGGCGCTATCGTCATCGGCCGTCGCCGACCTCGTCGAGCGGGTCACGGCGTCGGTCACCGTGGCCGAGCGCGACATGCGCGACTACTACGAGCGGAATCGCGACCTGTATCGGCGTCGAGAGGCGCGCCGGGTCCGCCACATCCTGCTGGCGGACGAGGCCTCGGCGCGGGTGGTCGCCCGCCGGCTCGCGGCCGGCGCGGAGATGGGCGCACTGGCCGTCTCGCACTCGATCGACGCCGGCAGCCGGGCGCAGGGTGGCGACCTCGGCGACGTCCATCGGGGCGAATTGAGCGGCCCGCTCGAGGACGCGATCTTCGAGGCCGCGATCGGGGCGATCGTCGGGCCGATCCAAACGGAGCACGGCTGGCACGTCGCGCGGGTCGAAGGCGTGACGCCGGCCTCCGAGGTGCCATACGGCGAGGCTCGTCCGGCCATCGAAGCCGAGCTCCTGGCGGCCGAACGCACGCGGATGTTCGGGGCGTGGCTCGACGGGCGGCGCAGGGCGCTCGCGGTCATCGAGCCCGGGTTCGAGCATCCGGCCCATCCGGTCCACGGCCTGCCGAGCCACAGGCACTGATCGGAGGCGCGCGAGCGATGACGCAGGTCGTGGTGACCGGCGGGAGCGGCAAGGCGGGACGGGCGGTGGTGCACGACCTCGTCGAGCACGGGTACGACGTCGTGAACGTCGACGTCGTCCCGGCCGAGTCCGCAGGAGGCGCCATTCCTTCGGGCGGACCTGACGGACCTCGGCGAGACGATCGAGGCGCTTCGCGGGGCCGACGCGGTCGTCCACCTGGCGGCCATCCCGGCGCCCAGGATCCGGACCGTCGAGCGGACGTTCGAGATCAACATCCTCAGCACCTACAACGTCTTCAGCGCCGCAACGCTGCTCGGTCTGCAGCGCGTCGTGTGGGCCTCGAGCGAGACCGTGCTCGGCCTGCCGTTCGGTCGCCGCCATGCGCGGAACCTCCTCGACCCGGCGGCCGCTTCCCGGTCATCACCCCGAGCCGGACTACGTGCCGATCGACGAGGAGCACCCGCTTCGCCCGCATTCGAGCTACTCGCTCTCCAAGGTCCACGGCGAGGAGATGGCCCGCCAGTTCGCTCGCTGGAGCCGGATCCCGTTCATCGGTCTTCGGTTCTCCGCGATCCGCGAGCCTGCCGAGTACGCGTCGTTCCCCGACGGCTGGAGCGACCCGCACCTGGGCGAATGGAACGTCTGGGGCTACGTCGACGCCCGCGACGTCGGTCAGGCCTGTCGCCTCGCCCTGACCGCGGACCTCACCGGGGCGGAGGCCTTCATCATCGCCGCCGGCGACACGGTCATGGACCGCCCGAACTGCGGAGCTCATCGCCGCGTGCTTCCCGTCGGTCCCGCTGCGCCCCGGGACCGGGGACTTCGACACGCTGCTCTCGATCGACAAGGCTCGTCGGCGTCCTGGGGTATGCCCCGGCTATTCGTGGCGCGACGTCGTCGGTGTGCCGGTCGTCGCCGGATCGACGCGGCGCGGAGGTCAGTAGCCGATGGAGATCGTCGCCGCCGAATCGACCAACCTGTTCATCGGCTCGGAGGCATCGCCGCGCCAGGTCGTCCGCGTCATCCTGCGCGGGACCGAGCCGACGGCCGCGAGCCGGCTCGCGTTCGCATCGAGGGCGCCGCCTGCCGGACCCAGGAGCCGGTCACGGTCGGGCCGCTCGGGCCGGGCGAGGAAGCGCGGCTCGAGATCGGGGTCGTCGTCGACGGGCGCCGCTGCCGCCGGCGAGCTCCTCGACGCCGAGGTCGTGGTCGACGGGGAAGGGGACCCGGGGCGCCGGCCGTTCCAGTTCACCGTCGTCGAGCCCGGCTGGCGGATGTTCATGATCGCGCACTTCCACTACGACCCGGTCTGGTGGAACACGCAGGCGGCGTACACCGAGACCTGGGGAACGGCGATCCAGTACCGGGCGCCGTTCCAGGAACCGGGCCTGGCCCTCGTCAAGGCGCACCTCGACATGGCCCGGCGCGATCCCGACTACAAGTTCGTCCTGGCCGAGCTCGACTATCTCAAGCCGTACTGGGACGTGTACCCGGAGGATCGCGACTACATCCGACAGCTCCTGGCCGAGGACCGGCTCGAGTTCGTCGGCGGCACCTACAACGAGCCGAACACCAACCTCACGAGCGCCGAGTCGACGATCCGGAACGCGATCTACGGGATCGGCTACCAGCGCGACGTGCTGGGCGGGCGCGCCGGCGACCGCCTGGCAGCTCGATGCCTTCGGTCACGACCCGCAGTTTCCCGGGATCATGGCCGACGCCGGGGTTACCTCGAGCTCGTGGGCCCGCGGGCCGTTCCACGAGTGGGGACCGCACTGGGTCCGAGGACCCGGCCGCGTGCCGATTCGCCGAGCTGGCGGCGGGCGAGACGCCGCGGATGCAGTTCCCGACGGAGTTCGACTGGATCGCGCCGAGCGGTCGCGCGCTGCTGACGAGCTTCATGGCCGACCACTACTCGGCCGGCTGGTGGATGGACGCCGCGGCCGACGCTCGAGGACGCCGAGGCGGAGGTCCATCGCCTGTTCACCGAGCTGGCCACGCTTGCCGCGACGAAGAACGTCCTGCTGCCGGTCGGCACGGACTACTCGCCGCCGAACAAGTGGCTGACCGCGATCCAGCGCGACTGGAACGCTCGCTACGTCTGGCCGAGGTTCTCGGCCGCGATCCCGCGCGAGTTCTTCGACGCGGTGCGCGAGGCGCAGGCGAGCACCGGTCGGCCGTTCTCTCCGCAGACCCGCGACATGAACCCGATCTACACCGGCAAGGACGTGTCGTTCATCGACACCAAGCAGGCCCAGCGGATCGCCGAGAACACGCTCCTGGCGGCCGAGAAGTTCGCCACGATCGCCGGCCTCCTCGGTGCCCGATTCCCGACGCGAAGCGATCGACAAGGCCTGGCGCCAACTGCTGTTCGGAGCGCACCACGACGGGATCACCGGCTCCGAGTCGGACCAGGTCTATCTCGATCTCCTCGGCGGTTGGCGCGAGGCCGTCGAGCTCGGCCAGTCGGCGTTGGACGGGGCCCTTGCCTACCTGGGCGCCGCGATCGACACCGCCGGCGACGGGCGTGCGATCACCGTCTTCAACCCGTTGTCGTGGCCGCGGACGGACATCGCCCGCGTCGAGATCGACCTGTCCGACGATGACTCCCCGGGGGTCGAGCTACAGGACGAGGCCGGCGCTCGCGTGCCGTTCCTGCTGGAGACCGCCGACCGACGCGAGGACGGGACACCCACGAGGGCCACCATCGCCTTCCTGGCTCGCGACGTCCCGGCGCTCGGCCACCGGACGTTTCGGGCGGTGCCGAGCACAACGTCGATCGACGAGATGGGTTGGCGCTCCACGGACGCCCCGGGCATCCAGAACGGGGCCTACGCCCTGTCGGTCGATCCAGACCGCGGCGGCGCGATCGCGAGCCTCGTCGACAAGCGCACGGGCAAGGAGCTCGTCCAGTCGGGCGCGGTCGCCAACGAGTTGCGCGCCTACCGCGAGTACCCGAACCACCCGCTGTTCGGGGAAGGTCCGTGGCACCTGACGCCCGATGGTCGGTTCGTCTCCGGGAGCGACTTCCCGTCGAGGTCACCGTCGAGACGTCGCCCATCGGCGAGCGCATCCGGCTGGAGGGCCCGTTCGACGAGTGCCGTCGGTACCAGGAGATCCGCCTCTGGGAGGGCATCGAGCGAGTCGAGCTGACGACCGCCCTCCACGACTATCGGGGCCAGGACCGCCTGTTCCGGGTGCGCTTCCCGGCAGCGGTGGAGGGAGGCGCGCCGGTCTCCGAGGTCGGGAACGCGGTCATCGGCCGACCGTTCGGACGACCGAACGTCGATGTCGCCGAGGTCCCGTTCACCCTCGACCATCCCGCCTACAACTGGTTCGCCCTCGGGTCCACGGCGCGGATCGCGCTCGGGGAGCGTGGCCGAGCCGCGCCTGATGCCGATGCCGCGTGCCTCGCGGGCGATCGGCATCGCCGAGGTCATCGTCCCTGACGATCCAGGGCAGGATGACGCGGTTCGGCGTCTGGTCGTCGCGCTTGTGCGGCAGGGCGTGACCTCGACCCTCTCGCGACACGACGGCAGTCGCTATGGCGTCCTGCATATCGATTCCAATCTCCCGGATGTGCGACTGGCGGTCGGCGGTCCCGCGGAGAACCGATTCGTTGCCGCTGTGCTCGAGGCTGCAGACCCTGGCTACCGAACCGAGCTCGATCGACAGCTGAGCGGGCAGGGTTGGGCCCGTCTGTGGGTCCCCGAGGATCTCGCCGGGCGGGAACGTTCCGAGCCACTCCCGGACCTGCGCGGCCCGCGCGCCCTGCCGGTGCTGATCGTCGCCGGCGTCGGATCCCACGGCGACCACCCGGGCGCTCGACGCGCTGATCGCCGATCTCGCGGACGGGATCATCTCGGTCGATCAGCCGGCGGAGCTCGACGGAGCGACGGGGAGATCGGAGGACTACACGTCGCGATCCTGAACCGGGGCATGCCGGGCTTCAGCGTGGAGGCCGACGGCAACCTGTATCTCTCGCTCCTGCGGTCCTGCAGCGGCTGGCCGTCGGGCGTGTGGATCGATCCGCCGCGGCGGGCGACGCCGGATGGGGCGAACTTCCAGTTCGAGCACTGGAGCCACGTCTTCGAATACGCGCTGGCCGCCGGGGCCGGGGACTGGCGGGACGGCGGCGTCGTCCGGACCGGACATGACTACAACAACCCGCTCTTCGCCAGGGTCCTCGCGGCCCACGATGGCCCGCTGCCGGCGACGACGAGCTTCGTCGAGGTCGAGCCCGCGTCGGTGGTCCTGACGGTCCTGAAGCCGGCCGGCGTTCCCGAGTCGCGGATGGCGGGGATGGAGGTCGACCCCGCCCGAGGGCTTGCCCTGCGGCTCTACGAGTCATCGGGCCGACCGACGCAGGCGACGATCCGCACGCGCTGGCCGATCGGGGCGGCCGGCACCACGAACGTGCTCGAGGAGGATGCCCGCGCATTGCACCCGTCGGGGACGACGATCGACGTGCGGCTCGACCCGTATGAGATCGTGACCGTCGGGGCGACCGTCGAGACGGCCGCCGGCGAGCGATCCCAGCCCCGGGACCTGGCCCCAAGGGCCGAGGCAGCGCAGCCGGTCTTCTCGGACTACTGGTTGCACAACAAGGGCGCGGCGCCGATGGGCTACCAGGCCGTGACGGTCCAGGTCAGGCCGTCGATGCTCGCTGGCGAAGGGCCGTACAAGCTGCCGATCGTCGTGGCATCCGCGCAGACGGAGGGCGCCGCTGCGGGTTCCGTCGCCCTGATCGTCCCGCCGGGCTGGGAAGCAACGCCCTCGGAGCGGATCTATCGCCTGGCCCCGGGCGCCCATCTCGCCTTCGAGGCCACCGTCCGACCCGCGCCGGGCGCAGCACCTGGCCGCTATTTCGTGGCGGCTCGCATCACCGATGCCGCTGGCCAGCTCCACGAGGATGTCGTGACCGTCGACCACCGGCCGGGAGGCGACGGCACCGACGGCAGTCCGGTGGCGACCGAGCGTTCGGCGCCACTCGAATGGGCGGTCGAGCGGGCGCTGGCGACCGGGGGCATCGGACCAGGTCCCGGCGATCCGACCCACGCGGGCGCACGGCACGACCGGGGTGGCGAGCTCCAGGTGGAGCTTCGGAGCGGCGAGATCACGGTCGCGCCCGGCGACGACGCTGTCCTGACCGTCTCGCTGCGGAACGTGGCCGCGAGCCAGATCCGTGGAGAGGCGCAGATCCTCAGCCCGCTCGAGACCTGGTCGACCATCAGACCCTGGACGCAGGGATTTGCGGTGGAAGCGGGGGAGGAGACGATCGTCGGCTTCAGCGTCGCGCCGACCAGGGACGCGCCGGCGGGGACCTATTGGGCGCTGGTCAAGGTCATGTACTTCGGGCGCCTCCTCTACTCGGAGTCGGTGCCGGTCAGGATCCTCGCTTCGACCGCGACGAGGGTGCTCGACCGTGTCGCCGGACGGTAGGTCGGCCCGGCGCCGGCCGGCACAGCCAGGATCGAGGTCCGCATGACGAACGAGATCAAGGTCGGCGTCCTGCCTTGGGGTCAACGCACCGACTGGCCATCGCTGCAGCGCATCGGCCGTCGCGCCGACGAACTCGGCTACGACTCGCTCTGGACATGGGACCACCTGTATCCGATCCAGGGCGACTGGCGCGGCCCGATCTTCGAGGGCTACATGATCCTGGCCGGCTGGGCTGGCGTGACGTCCCGCGTCACCCTCGGCCTGATGGTCGGGGCGAACACGTTCCGCAATCCGGCCCTCGTCGTGAAGTTGGTCACGACGCTCGACCACATGAGCGACGGGCGGGCGATCCTCGGCATCGGCGGCGCCTGGTTCGAGCGGGAGCACGAGGCGTTCGGGATCGACTTCGGGTCGGGCTTCGGTGAGCGCCTCGACTGGCTCGACGAAGCCGTCGAGCTGATGCGGGACATGCTGCGAGAGGAGGACGCGACGGCACGGGGCCCGCACTATCGCACGAGGCACGTGCGCAACGATCCGCCCCCGATCCAGGCTCGGCTCCCGATCCTGATCGGCGGCTCAGGTGAGCGGAAGACCCTCCGCACGGTGGCCAAGTACGCGGATGCCTGGAATACCCACCCGGACCTCGAGTTCGCGCGCCACAAGGACGAGGTCCTGAGGGAGCACTGCCAGGCGGTCGGCCGCGACGAAGCCGAGATCGAGCGGACACTCGGGCTCGGCCTCGTGGTGATCCGCGACGACATGGACGCCGCCCGTCGCGTCGAAGCGGTCTTCCGTCAACACCACCCCGGCTACGACGACGAGGGACGCCTGGGAACGCCAGCCGAGATCGCGGCATGGCTCGCGCCGTACGTCCAGCTTGGCTTCCGGCACATCTTCTTCGACGCCCCGGCACCGTTCGATGAGGAAACCCTTGAGCGGTTCGTCGGCGAGGTGAAGCCCTTGCTCGCGGCGTCGACTGCCGCCGCCCCTCGCGGCTAGCGCTCCGGTGTGTCGAAGGGCGGGAGCAGCCGCGTGCCCAACCTGGCGTTGAGGAGTCGCATGTCATGGAAGTCCGTCGCTCCCGGCACGTAGCCGGTCGCGTGGCACAGCATCTGGACGTCCGCGGTCAGGCACATCACCTCGCGGCCCCCGACCCGTCCGGTCCCGCCGAAGCCGCTGGCCGGGAACACCCAGTCGCCGCCCTCCGCCATCCGATAGACGCCGTTGCGCTCGTCGTCGAAGCGGACCGGGTGGACATCGACCGAGCGTCCGGGCGCGTCGCGCAGGACGAAGTTGGAATCGAGGACCCCCTCGACCAGTCGGAACCCATCCGCAGCGAGGACCTCGCACATCGCCGACGTGTCGTCGACGCGCACGATGACGTCGAGGTCGTCGTGGGCTCGCGTTTGTTCGCCCAGCAGCGCGTCGACGCCCCAGCCCCCTTCGACCCACGCGTCGATCGAGGCGGCCGCGAGGCGATCGAGAACCGACGCGACGTCGGTGGCAGTCATCATCACGAGACCGCAGTCTGGCACGCTCGCCATGCGGGCGAGGTGAGCGACGTGGCACTCCAGCTCGGTGCCCCGTGACCGGGCCAGGTGAGCGCGGTCCCAGCCGGGAGGCAGACGTCGGTGGGTGAGTGGAGCGGCAAGGTCGCGCTGATCACAGGTGGATCGCAGGGGATCGGCCGGGCGGTCGCCGAGTTGCTGGCCACGCGAGGCGCCTCGGTCGGTGTCTCCGGCCTCGAGACCGATCGCGTCGACGAGACCGTTGGTGCGATCCGTGCCCAGCGCGGTGAGGCGCTGGCCGTTCCTGCGGACGTCACCGATCGTCGCTCGATCGAGCACGCGGTCGCCACGACGGTCGATCGCTATGGCCGGCTCGACACGCTGGTCGCATCCGCCGGGATCCAGCGCAATGCGGCGGTCATCGACACCGACGACGCGACGTGGGACGTGGTCTTCGCGGTCAACGTGAAGGGCGTCTTCCTGGCCGCGCAGGCGGCTCTCCCGCACCTCCGCCGCAGCGGCCAGGGTTCGATCGTCGTGATCTCCTCGGTGCAGGCCCATGCCTCACAGACGGAAGTCGCCGCGTATGCGGCGAGCAAGGGAGCGCTCGATGCCCTCGTGCGCGCGATGGCGGTCGATGAGGCACGCCACGGGGTACGGGTGAACGCTGTCTGTCCCGGTTCGGTGGATACGCCGATGTTGCGCGCGGCTGCGGGGCGGTTCAATGACGGCAACGCCGAGGCGACCGCCGCGCTCATCGCCGATTGGGGTCGGATGCATCCGATGGGTCGGGTCGCGGAGCCGCTCGAGGTCGCGGAGGTCGTCGCCTTCCTCGCCAGCAGCAGGGCCAGTTTCGTGACCGGCGAGGACGTCCGCGTCGACGGCGGGCTGCTGGCAGGCCTGCCGGTCGTCCTGCCGGAGTGACCGACAGCCATCCGGGCAGTGGTGGTTTGGCGGTCATTCCGCGCGGCGTCGGGTCGATGGTCGGCTCCGGCGACGATTTGCCCCCTTTTCGCCGGACCGCCTATCGCGTACCCTCCCGTCCTTGACGCCGGGTCCCATCCGCGTCCATTCGGGGTGATCACGTTTGGCCGTCACAGAGCAACTCGCGCCGGCAGACCTCGCGCCGGCCGTCCGTGCGATGCACGTCCCTCGACCGGGGCGCGGCGCCCGACGGTTCGTCCTCGGCGCCCTCCTGGGGGTCGTGCTGGTCCTCGCCGGGCTGGTCGCCTTCCGCCAGTCATTCGCCGAACGGATCCTGCCAGGCGTCCAGGTCGCCGGCGTGGATGTCGGTGGCTTGACCCCTGCCGACGCACGACTCGCCCTCGCCGCCGCGCTCGGCCATCTCGAGGATGGTGCGGTCACGGTCAGCTCCGAGATCGGGGACGTCGAGATCTCGTACGCCCAGCTTGGGCGACAGGTCGACTACGACGCGATGGTGGCCAGCGCCGCGGCGATCGGGCGCGATGGCACGCGATTCGCCGAGACGGTGGCAGGGCTTCGGCTGCTGGTCGAACCCGTGTCACTGCCTCCAGTCCTGGGTTACGACCGCGGTCGCCTCGACGATGCGCTGGCCGCCTATCGGAATTGGGTCGCCCGCCGGGCGCTCGATGCCGAGGTCCTCGCGACGGGTAAGGGGTTCGAGGTCAAGCCCTCGGTCGGCGGCGTCCAGCTCGACACGGCCCAGGTGGCGCCGGCGATCGAGACGGCCCTGCTCGATCCCGCTACGCCCGCGTCGTTTGCGCTCACGGCGTCCGCCTCCGTGGTGTCGCCGGCGATCACCGATGCCGACGCCTACCGGGCGCGGGGCGCGGCCGAGCGGGTCGCCACCGACCTCGTCCTCGCGAAGGGGTCGAAGTCCTGGAAGATCAAGGCGGCGCAGATCCGCTCCTGGATCACGTTCGCGGGCACCGGGGCAGGGTATGGGCCGGAGGTCGACTCGGCCGGCGTCCCGGCCGCCCTCAAGCGCGCCGCCAAGGACCTCAAGCGCAAGCCGACCGAGGCGCGCTACCTGCGCACCAGGTCCGGTCGGATCTTCGGCGTGAGCGCGTCCAGTCTCGGGCGGGGGCTGGATCGGCCGGCCGCCGTCGATGCCGTCGTGGCCGCGCTTGCCGCTCGTCGCGAGGGAACCGGCGGGGATGCTCCGGTGAAGCTCAAGACGATGCCGGTCGCGCCCGACCTGACCACCGACGAGGCCAAGCGCAAGGCGCCGGTCATGGACCTGCTGGGCACCTGGACGACGCGATACCAGGTGAGTGCCCACAACGGGTTCGCCGCCAACATCTCGATCCCCGCCAGGCGGCTCGACGGGGTCGTCGTCAAGCCCGGCCAGTTGTTCGACTTCTGGACGGCCCTGGGCGAGGTGAGCTTCCGGACGGGCTACCGCCTTGGCGGGGCGATCGTCGGCGGTCATTCGGTGGAAGGGAAGGCGCTCGCGGGTGGGATCTGCGCGACGTCGACGACGCTGTTCAACGCGGCAGCCCGCGGCGGCCTCCAGATCGTGACCCGCTCACCGCACTGGTACTACATCACGCGGTATCCGCTGGGCCTCGATGCGACGGTCTCCGAGTCGCAGGACATGCGCTTCCGCAACGACACGAAGTACCCGATCCTGATCAAGGCGCAGGCCTCGCCAGGCGTCGTCCGCTTCGAGATCTGGAGTGTGCCGAACGGCCGGACAGTCTCCTGGACCAAGCCCAGTGTCCGCAACGTCGTGCGTGGCTACGACACCGTCAAGTACACGTCGTCGCTTCGGAACGGCCAGCGCGAGCGGATCGAATGGCCCGTCGACGGCAAGGACGTCTCGATCACGCGAACCGTCCGGGACGCGAACGGACGCGTCATCCACCGGAACACCTTCGTCTCGCACTACCACCGGATGGTGGGCATCACCCTGATCGGCAGGGGCTAGCAGCCCTCGAACCAGTCCGTCACGACTTCGAGCCGCTGGACGTTCTCGAGGTCGCTGCGGTCGTCGTCGGTCGACGATCCCGACCTGCTCGCCGCACGGCGTCGGCGAGCAGGTACTCGATCTGGGCGTTCGCGCTTCGCAGCTCGTCGGCCGCCCAGCGCTCGATCTTCTCGTAGAGCTCCGGGCTGATCCTCAGCAGGAAGCTCTTTCGCTCGGCCACCGGGCTACTGGTACAGCGTCCCGGTGTTGACGATGGGCTGGGCGCGCGACTCACCGCACAGGACGACGAGGAGATTCGAGACCATCGCCGCCTTGCGCTCCTCGTCGAGCTGGACGATGTTCTTCCGGCTGAGCATCTCGAGCGCCATGTCGACCATCCCGACGGCGCCTTCGACGATCCGCGAGCGGGCGGCCACGACGGCCTCGGCCTGCTGGCGACGGAGCATGTCGCCGGCGATCTCGGGCGCATACGCAAGCCGCCGAAGCTGGGTCCGAAGGACCTCGACGCCGGCCGTCTGGAGATGCTCCTGGAGCTCGTTATGGAGCGAATCGGTCACCGCGTCGGCGTTCGCACGGAGCGACGAGACGCCTTGCTCGTAGCTGTCGTAGGGATACAGGCTGGCCATGTGCCGGACGGCGGTCTCCGTCTGGATCCTGACGAACCCCTCGTAGTCCTCGACGTCGAACACCGCCTTGGCGGTATCGACCACGCGCCAGACGACGACTGCCGCGACCTCGACCGGGTTACCGATCGCGTCGTTGACCTTGAGGATCTGGCTGTCGAAGTTCTGGACCCGCAGCGAGACGATCCGTCGCTGTGTCAGGGGCAAGGTCCACGAGAATCCGCTCTTGTGGATGGTTCCGAGGTATGTGCCAAGGAACGTGACGACGGCCGACTGGTTCGGCTGGACGACGACCAACCCGCTGGCGACGATGAACCCGACGACCAGGATGAGGATCCCACCGAACATCCCCGGAAGGGACAGGTCGTCCTCGCTCGGCCCGATGTTCGCGACGATCACCACGGCGGCCAGCACGAACAACGCGACGACGACGATGACCATCAGCAGGCCCGGGATGGCGAACGCGTTCCGCTCCCTCATGGTGCGACTCCTACGTATATCGATTTGATATCACAACGATATGACCTCCTGCCATCGCTGTCAAGAGGGGTGAGGGCCGCTGACGCAAGTCCGTGTCGATCGGGAAACGCCGAGGCTCACTCGCGGAGGCGCCTGTCACGCAGGCGGGATCGCGGTCGGTCGACGGTCGCCCGGAACTACGCCGCGGTAGGGTGGCCGACGGCGAGCATGTAGACGACCGCCTCCTCGAGCCCGTCGACCCCGAGCATCTCGTTCATCGCGTCGTCCATGAACGCCCCGATCCCGCAGGCGCCGAGGCCCATCTCCGTCGCGGCAAGGTACGCATTCTCGCCGACGTGGCCGGCCTCGAGGAGCCCGTACCGGTAGCTTCGGTCCTGATATTTCGGGCGCATCCGCTGGAGGATCATCGTCACGAACAGGAGCGCGCCGCACTGGCCGAGGAACTCCTGGCCCAATCCCTGCTCGATCACCCGGCTGCGCATGTCCTCGGCTCGGACCTGCTCGAGGGCGTGCTCACGATAGGCGTAGTGGTAGACGCCTCGCTCCAGGCCGTCGACGTTGTGGACGATCGGATAGACCTCGATCGGGTAGAGCGCGCCTGATGAGGGTGCCGTCCGGCGGGCGTTGCCGAACTTGTCGGCGCTGATTCCGCTCGTCAGGAACAGGAAACGGGACAGCTCGTCGAGGCTCATCGGCTGGCCTGAATACGATCGCGTCGACCGGCGGGTGGCGATGGCCCTGGCGGTCGGCAACCCGCCCTCGAGACGGGGCTCAGGGAGGGCGACGACGCGAGCGCCGGGGTAGGCCTTGTACAGCTCGACCGGTTGGCCCCAATTGGCGACGCTGCCAAGCGCATCGATCACGCCTGGCTTGCTCCACTGGTGGTAGATGACACCGACGTCCGATCCGGCCGGGATCTGCGGCGGCGGTCGGATGCCCCGGCCGAGGACCAGGCCGCCAAGGCCACCGACCGCCAGGCCGAGCAGGCCGCGCCGCGACAGGGTCGCGTGTGTCAGCAGATGAAGCGACCGGACTGGTTCAGGGTCCCCGGCCGGGCCGGTCCCCGTCGGGCGGACCGGGGCTGTCGCGGGCCTCGGGGGAACGCTCGCGGCGGAACGAGCCGACCCGCCCCGCAGCCTGAACTTCGCGTAGCCGACCATCCGGCCCCAGTTGAGCGCGACATGGAGGATCGCGAAGCCGCCCATGACGTAGCCCGAGACCGTGTGGTACCAGAAGTCGTTGAGGTCCCACAGGTCGGCAACGATCCCGGTGATGCCGGTCGTCACCCCACTCACGATGAGGCCGGCGCTCGAGACGAAGTTGAGGTCGTGCCGTAGTCGCATCATGGCCATTCGTCCGCATCGCCTTGCGGAGACACCGCGACCCTTCGCCGCGGGCCTGTCGCGCGTCCCGCACCCGAAGTCTAGTCCGAATGCCCCGATCGCCACCTTGGGAGGCCCTTCGTGGCGGTACGCGCTCCCGAACCGGCGGTTGCCGCTTATGATCACGCTCGGTAAGCTTGACCTCCGTGGCGGAGTAGCTCAGTGGTAGAGCAGGGGACTCATAAGCCCTTGGTCGGTGGTTCAAATCCGCCCTCCGCTACCAACCTCGAACACTGACGACCCTCCTCCTCGGCCGGAGGGTCGTTTCGATTCGGTCGGGCGGTTGCGAAACCTTTGCCTTTGGTCCCGCCACCATCCCGCTCGTCGGTCCGTCCGTATCCCCGATAAGTGCCAGGACATCCGTCACGGGGTCGTCATGACTCCCGGCGGTATACTCGCCACGCTGGCGGCGCACCGGCGTCGCCGCACATTCCGGAGGCTCCCTCGTTGAATCCCAAGTTCTTCCGCAACGGCATCGTCATGGTGGTGCTGGTGCTGGGCACTGCTGCGCTGCTGTTCACCTGGATCAATGCCAGTACCCCGGCCGTTCCAGTCGGCTATTCAGAGTTCCTCAACCAGGTCCAGAACGGACAGGTGACGGAGGTCACCCAGGAAGGCGACATCCTGACCGTCAAGTCGACTGCGCCTCCCGGCACCTACACCGTGGTGGTGCCGAGCATCCTCACCCAGGTCTGGGACAACATGGTCGCGGCGGCGGAGAAGGGCGGCCGCGATCTCGATCCCAAGGTGTTCCGCGCCATCAAGGCGCCCGACACCTCGTGGCTCGGTCTGCTCCTGACCGGGCTCCTGCCACTCCTGATCATCGGCGGCTTCATCTTCTTCATGATGCGCCAGGCCCAGGGGACCAATAACCAGGCCCTCTCGTTCGGCAAGAGCCGCGCCCGGATGTTCCTCGGTAGCAAGACCGTGGTGACATTCGCGGACGTGGCCGGCGTCGATGAGGCCAAGACCGAGCTCCAGGAAGTGGTCGAGTTCCTGAAGTACCCGGAGAAGTTCAACTCGCTCGGCGCGCGGATCCCGCGTGGCGTGCTGCTGGTCGGACCTCCCGGCACCGGCAAGACGCTGATGGCCCGCGCGGTCGCCGGCGAGGCTGGGGTCCCGTTCTTCAGCATCTCCGGCTCCGAGTTCGTCGAGATGTTCGTGGGCGTCGGCGCCAGCCGCGTCCGCGACCTGTTCGACCAGGCCAAGCGCAATTCGCCGTGCATCGTCTTCGTCGACGAGATCGACGCGGTCGGTCGCCAGCGCGGCGCCGGCCTCGGCGGCAGCCACGACGAGCGCGAGCAGACCCTCAACCAGATCCTGGTCGAGATGGACGGCTTCGACACGAACACCAACGTGATCGTCGTCGCCGCCACCAACCGACCGGACGTCCTCGACCCGGCGCTCCTGCGCCCGGGCCGGTTCGACCGCCAGGTCATCCTCGATCGGCCCGACATGCGGGGCCGGTCCGAGATCCTGCGGGTCCACACCAAGGGCAAGCCGCTCGACAAGGGCGTCAACGTCGAAGACGTGGCGCGACAGTCTCCCGGTTTCTCGGGGGCGGACCTGGCCAACCTCGTCAACGAGGCGGCCATCCTGTCCGCACGACGCAACAAGAAGGTCATCGGCATGTCCGAGTTCCAGGAAGCCCTGGAACGGATCGTGGCCGGACCCGAGCGCAAGTCGCGGATCATCTCCGACGCCGAGAAGGCGATCATCGCCTACCACGAAGGTGGTCATGCCGTCGTCCAGCGGATCCTGCCGAAGTGCGACCCGGTCGCCAAGGTCACGATCATCAGCCGTGGCATGGCCCTGGGCTACACGATGGCCCTCCCGCAGGAGGACCGCTATCTCCAGTCCAAGACCGAGTTCGAGGACAAGATCGCGGGTCTGCTCGCGGGCACGGTCGCCGAGCGTCTGATCTTCGGCGACACGACGACCGGCGCCAGCAACGACATCGAGAAGGCGACCGACCTGGCTCGCCGGATGGTCACCGAGTTCGGGATGAGCGACAAGCTCGGCCCGCTCTCGTTCGGGAAGCGCGACGAACTCGTCTTCCTGGGCCGGGAGATCGGTGAGCAGCGCAACTACAGCGACGAGGTCGCCAAGACCATCGACGAAGAGGTCCGGGCGATCATCGACAAGGCCTACGAGCGGGCCCAGGAGGTCCTCACGACCCACAAGGACAAGCTCGTCGCCCTCGCCGAGAAGCTCGTCGCCGAGGAGACCGTCGATTCGGAGGGCTTCGAGGCCCTCTTCAGCGACATGCCACCCAAGGAGAACCGGCACGGCGCCCCGACGATCGTCGGCCCGGGCCAGCCGGTCCCCGAACCCAACCCGCAGCCGGCCTGACCGGCTCAAGCCTGCAACCCTCGACGAGCGGGCCGGCGACGGCCCGCTCGTTCGATTCCGGCCCGTAGAATGGCGCCACGCCCGACCCGTTCACCCATCCGCGACCGAGGCTGCCCGTGACCGACGCGACTGCCGCCATCGAAGCCCATCTCGACGCCACGCACGACGCGCGCATGGCCTCGTACATGGACTTCCTGCGCATCCCCAGCATCTCCGGGATCCCGGCGCATGCGGCCGACTGCCGGCGCGCTGCCGAGTGGCTTGCGGACGCGATGCGCGCCGCGGGGCTGGAGCACGTCGAGGTCGCCGACATGCCGGGCCATCCGGTCGTCTACGGTGACTGGTTGCATGCGGACGGCGCGCCGACGATCCTCGTCTACGGCCACTACGACGTCCAGCCGGTCGACCCGCTCGACCTGTGGACCTCGCCACCGTTCGAGCCCGTCGTCGATGGCGATCGCATGCTCGGTCGAGGCGCTGCCGATGACAAGGGCCAGATCCATATCCACGTGATGGCGGCCGCCGCGCTCCTCGCGGTCCGTGGCGGCTTCCCGGTCAACGTGCGCTACGTCTTCGAAGGCGAGGAGGAGTCGAGCTCGGTCCATCTCGATGGCTGGCTCGAGGCCAACCGACAGCGACTGGCGGCCGACGTCGCGATCATCAGCGACAGCGGCTTCTTCGAGGGCAATATCCCGGCCATCACGACGGGCCTGCGCGGACTCATGTACGCCCAGATCGACGTGGTCGGGAGCCCGGTCGACCTCCATTCCGGCGGGTACGGCGGCGTCGTCGAGAACCCGGCCAATGCCCTGGCCCGCGTCATCACGGCCCTGAAGGGTCCGGACGGCCGGATCCTCATCCCCGGCTTCTATGACGACGTCGTGCCCATGACCGACCTGGACCGTGCCGCGTTCGCCGCCCTGCCGTTCGACGAGGAGGCCCACCGCCAGCTGATCGGGGTACAGGCGTTGGTCGGTGAGGTCGGCTACAGCGCGCTCGAGCGCAAGGGCGCCCGACCGACGCTCGACGTCAATGGCATCTGGGGCGGCTTCGAGGGCGATGGGAGCAAGACCATCATCCCGGCCCACGCCCACGCCAAGGTCAGTTGCCGGCTCGTGACCGCCCAGGACCCCGACCGGATCTTCGAGCTGTTCCGCGCCTACGTGGAGGCCATCGCCCCTCCCGGTGTGACGACCACAGTCGCCTCGCTGGGAGGCGGACGCCCGAGCCTGACGCCCATCGACCACCCGGCCACGCAGGCCGCCGCTCGGGCGCTCGAGGCGACCTTCGGACAGGCTCCCGTCTACATCCGCGAAGGCGGCAGCATCCCGGTCTGCGCGAGCTTCGAATCGATCCTCGGCCTGCCGGTCGTGCTCCTCGGGTTCACTCCGCCCAACGACAACGCCCATGCACCGGACGAATGGATGGACCTGCGCAACTACGAGACCGCGATCCGGACCGTCGTGCGCGCCTTCGACGAGCTCGCGACGATGCCTCGCTGACGCCTTCGCTGGCCGGCTCGGCGGTTCGTCCTGACACCGGCGGCGAGCCCCAAGATTCGGCTCCCGTGTGCGGACCGGACCGGTCCGGGTGGGTGATTCGGGCCCTTTCGAGTGCTACCCTTTGCGTCACTGCACCACTCGGGGAGGTCTGCACCACGTGAGCACCGAAGCCGCTGATCTGAAGACGGATCCGCAGCCAACATCGTCATGGCGTCTCGAAACAGCCCACGGCAGCATGGTGCCCCGGTCGGCACTCGACGTGCTGGTCGACCTCAACGAGAAGGTGGTCGGCGGTCAGGTCAGCGAATACCAGCCCGTGCCTCTCGGCTTCACCCCGTTGGACAAGACGATCGGCGGCGGACTCCGCGCCGGCGAGCTGTTCCTCATCGGCGGCGCGCAGGGCACCGGCAAGACCACGATGGCCCTGCAGATGGCGCGCAACATCGCCTCGGGCGGCCAGGCCAACGTCCTGTACCTCTGTTTCGAGCACGACGAGCCGTACCTCCTGAACCGCCTCATCGCGATGGAGTCGGCGCTCGCGCATCTGCCGCACAAGACGGGCGCGATCAAGATCGTCGACGTCCGCAAGGAGATCCTCGGGACCTGGATGGCCGAAGGCGCCGGCGGCGCGCAGCTGGCCAACAACCCGCGCCTGCGCCCGTCGCTGGACCGCATCGCCCGCTACGGCCAGAACCTGTTCCTGCTGCGCGGCTCGCAGACGGCCAGCACCATCGACAACATCCGGACGCTCGTCCAGCAGCATCGACAGCTGTCGGGCGACCGGCGGCTCGTAGTCATCGTGGACTACCTGCAGAAGGTGCCCCAGATCCCGGAGCCCGAGAACGAGACCGAGAAGGTCACCTACATCGTCAACGGCCTCAAGGACATCGCCCTCGCCGAGGACGTCCCGATGATCGCCATCGTGGCGGCAGACAAGGAAGGCCTGAAGGCCTCGCGCCTGCGCAACTTCCACCTGCGCGGCAGCTCCGCCATCAACTACGAAGCCGACATCATCGTGATCCTCAACGAGAAGTACCACATCGTCGCCAAGGTCAACATCGAGTTCAACCCGTACCAGGCGCAGCGTTTCCGCGACTGGGTCATCGTGTCGGTCGAGAAGAACCGTGGCGGCCAGGACAACGTGGACCTCGAGTACGAGAAGCACTTCGAGTTCTCCTGCTTCGACCCGAACGGGCGAACGGTGCAGGAAAAGCTCATCGAGGAACGCCTCTACAACGACTAGGCCGGCGGCTGATGCGCCGCCATCGCCGCGCTGTCTTGCGCTGCCAACGCCTGAGCCGCCGGCTGGCTGACCGCCGCCAAGCCGCCCCCGCCGGACGCCGCCACGGGGCGGTATCGTGACCGCATGCAGAGTCCCGGACCGTTTCCCGAGATCGTCGAGATCGTCGTCGAGATCCCGCGCGGCTCGCGCAACAAGTACGAATTCGACGAAGAGGTGGGCGTCTTCCGGCTCGATCGCGTGCTGTCGAGCGCCGTCTACTACAACTTCGACTACGGCTTCATCGAAGGCACACGAGCGGGTGACGGCGATCACACCGACGCCCTGCTGATCATCGACGAGCCCACGTTCACCGGCTGCCATGTCTGGGCTCGGCCGATCGGCGGCCTGGAGATGCGAGACGAGAAGGGGTTCGACTTCAAGGTCCTGTGCGTCGCGATCGGTGACGCGCATCAGCAGCACATCGAGCGGCTCGAGCAGGTCAGGCCGCATCGACTGGTCGAGATCGAGCATTTCTTCCAGACGTACAAGGCGCTCGAGGACAAGACCGTCGAGATGCTCGGCTGGCGCGAGCGCGAGCGAGCGCTGGAGGTCCTGCGGGCCGATCGGGTGACCTGGGAGCGGGAGACCGACACGACCGTCGCGCGATGAGCGGGCCGCGCCGGCGCACATGGCCCGGAGCGGACGAGCCAGGTCGCCGCCTCTTCGTGGCCGTGCCGCTGCCCTCCGAGGCGGCCGCCGAGGTGGCGGCCATGGTCGAACGCGTCCGAGCGCCCGGGGTACCCGGCGGTGGGCGCGACGCCCGGTGGGTTCGGATGGATGGATTGCACCTGACGTTGCGGTTCCTCGGGCCCACCCTCGAAGGCCGCGTCGAGACAGCTCGCAAGGCGATCCGCGGCGCGGACGTCGGTCGAGGGTTCGACGTCGAGCTCGGCCGTGCCGGCGCGTTCCCATCGCCGGGTCGCCCGCGGACGCTGTGGCTGGGCATCCTCGACGGCACCTCCCAGCTCGAGGCGCTCGCCGGGCGCGTGGACGAGGCGCTGGTCGCGGCGGGCTGGCCACCGTCGGATCGACCGTTCCGTCCGCACCTGACGCTGGCTCGCTCGGACGGCATCGCGGCGGGCGCAGGGCTTGCGGCACGACTGATGGCCGACGCCGCCGAGATGCACCTCCGTTTCCGCGTCGACCGGGTCGGCCTGTTCGAGAGCCTGACCGGCGGTGGGCCCGCGCGCTATGAGCCGCTGGAGATGGTTTCACTCCCCTGAGACACGTCTAGAGACGCGACTGGCCGGTGCCGGTGCTACCATCCGAACACGGTGCCACCCCCCGCGGCGCCCGCCCCCGGAGTCTCTATCGACGTGACGGCCGCCCAGCGCCTGCGCGCTGTCATCGCGCTCGGCATCATCAACGTGCTCCTGGTCTCGGTGGCACTGGCCGTCAGCGTCGCCGATCTGACCGCTCCTGACCGGGTCGCCGGCCTCCCGACGCCCGGGATCGTCGCTGGTTCGCCGGCCGCAACGGGTCCGACACCGAGCCAAACGGCGACCGCCATCGGCCCGACCTCGACCCCGGTCGCCACGTCGTCACCTGCAACGACGCTCGCTCCGTCGCCGTCCTCGGCGATCGCGTCGCCGAGCGGGCTCGTCACGCCGCCACCGTCGACCGGCCCGCTTATCGTCCCGCCCAGTGGCCCGGGTGCGACCGAGACGGACCAGCCGACCGAGACGGACCAGCCGGGCCAGCCGGTCGTCTCACGCCCGACGCCGGTCCCGAACGCGACGCCGAGGCCGCGCCCCAAGCCGGTGGTGACTCCCAGGCCGACGCCCAAGCCGGTGGTGACGCCCAAGCCGGCCGTCACACCCAAGCCCGTGGTGACGCCCAAGCCGGTCGTGACACCCAAGCCAGTGGTCACGCCCAAGCCCGTGGTGACGCCGAAGCCGGTCGTCACACCCAAGCCGGTGGTGACACCCAAGCCAGTGTCACCCCCAAGCCGGCGTCACCCCGAAGCCTGGGGCCAGCCGACCCGAAGCCGTCGGGGCCGAAGCCGACCCCCGATCCGCGATCCCGCCCGACACAGTGCAAGTCGAAGTCGAACAAGGAGCATGGTCGCCACGGGAAGAAGTGCCACCGCGACAAGGACGATGACCGCGACAAGGACCACGGCGACCATGACGATCGCGATCGCGCACGGGACCCAGACAAGGACAAGCCCCACGACCGTGACAAGGATCGGGACAAGGATCGGGACAAGGATCGGGACAAGGACGACGACAAGCATCGCGATAAGGACGACGACAAGCATCGCGACAGGGACGACGACGAGCACCACGACGGACGACGACGGGGACGACGAGGACGACGAGGACGACGATTAGCCCCGCGATCCAGGCCTCGGGCCGCACCGATCAACGGCCTGTTGCGCCCGCCCAGTCCGCCCGCTAGGCTCGCGTCCCCGGCCTGCGCGACTTCCATGCCGCCGGGAGTTGAGTGCAGGAGTGCGTGATGGCGCCATCCGACCCCCGGCAGACGAAGTTCGTCCTCGACGAGTCGCGGATCCCGCGCGCCTGGTACAACATCGCGGCCGACCTGCCCGTCGCCGCCTTCGCCACCACTCCACCCGGGCACCGCACCAGCCGCTCGGTCCCGACGACCTGGCGCCGCTCTTCCCGATGGCCCTCATCGGCCAGGAGGTCTCCTCGGAGCGCGAGATCGAGATCCCGGAGCCGGTCCGCGACGCGTACCGCCTGTACCGGCCCAGTCCGCTCTACCGGGCCCATCGCCTGGAGAAGGCGCTCGATACGCCGGCCCACATCTACTACAAGTACGAGGGTGTCAGCCCGGCCGGCAGCCACAAGCCGAACACCGCCATCGCCCAGGCGTTCTACAACAAGGAGGCAGGGCGTCAAGCGGCTCGCCACCGAGACCGGCGCCGGGCAGTGGGGCAGTGCCCTCGCGTTCGCCGGCGCCGTGTTCGGACTCGAGGTCAAGGTCTACATGGTCCGCGCCAGCTACGACCAGAAGCCGTACCGGCGGATCCTGATGGAGACCTACGGTGCGGAGGTCGTGGCCAGCCCGTCGCTGACGACGAACTACGGGCGCCAGGTCCTCTCGGAGACACCGGACAGCCCGGGCTCGCTCGGCATGGCCATCAGCGAGGCGGTCGAGGACGCGGCGACGCGCGACGACACGAAGTACTCGCTCGGCTCCGTCCTCAACCACGTCCTGCTGCACCAGACGGTGATCGGCCAGGAGGCGATCGAGCAGATGGGCATGGCCGGCGAGTCGCCGGACATCGTCATCGGCTGCGCCGGCGGCGGGTCGAACTTCGCCGGTCTGACTTTCCCGTTCCTGGGGCGGAACTTCCGCGAGGGGGCGAAACACCGGGTCATCGCCGTCGAGCCCGAGGCGGCGCCGAGCATGACCCGCGGCGTCTACGCCTACGACTTCGGGGACACCGGCAAGATGGCGCCGATCGTGAAGATGTTCACCCTCGGTTCGGACTTCATCCCGGAGCCGATCCACGCGGGCGGCCTCCGCTACCACGGCATGTCGCCACTCGTGAGCCTGCTCAAGGAACATGGCTTCATCGAGGCCCGGAGCGTCCATCAACGAGCCACCTTCGAGGCGGGCGTGGCCTTTGCCCGGGCCGAGGGAATCCTGCCGGCTCCGGAACCCACCCACGCCATCCGCGTGGCCATGGACGAGGCCCTCGCCGCGCGGGAGGCGGGCGAGGCCAAGGTCATCCTGTTCAACCTGTGCGGCCACGGCCACTTCGACCTGACCGCCTACGAGCGATACCTCTCGGGCGACCTCGAGGACTACGAATACCCGCTCGAGAAGGTCGAGGCCGCCTTGGCCTCGCTCCCGGAGGTCTAGATGCCCAAGCTGGCCTGTCGCGCGTGCGGTCGGCAGATCTACACGACGGTCCCGCTCGAATCGCTGTTCGCCGAAGAGCGACGCTGCCCACGTTGTGGGGCGTTGCTCAACGATGAACGGCGCGACGCCGAGCGGCGCCTGACGAATCGTCGCCAGAACCCGTCGGATGACCCCGGTCCGCCGGAGACCGAATCGGAACGCCGCAGCGCGGATCGCCGCGGGCGGCGTCGACGTGGTGGTGGGCCCACCGGGGGACCCATGTCCGGCAACGACCCTGGCTGGGTCGACTGATCCGGCCGGCCCGCCGGCCGTTCGCCGCATGCGCGTCGCCTTCCTTGGCTTCGGGCTGATCGCGGGGTCGATCGCCCGTGCGCTCCGCCTGGCCGATCGCCGAGCCTGGGAGCTCGTGGCGTGGAGCCCGACCGGCGGCGGTGCGACTCGAGCCCTCGACGAGGGGGTGCTGGACCGGGTCGCGATGAGCGGGCCCGAGGCGGCGGAGGGAGCGGAGCTCGTCGTCCTTGCCGCGCCCGCCTCCGCTTGCCTGGACTTGCTGGACGCGCTGGCCGGACCGTGGTCGGGGTCGCTGACCGACGGAGCCGTGGTGACGGATGTGGCGAGCACCAAAGCCCAGCTCGTGGCCCGCGCCGGAGCGCACCACCTGCGATACGTAGGAGGCCATCCCATGGCCGGGCGCGATGCCGCCGGCTACGGCTCGGCGACCGCCGACCTGTTCGCCGGCCGGCCGTGGGTGCTGGTCCCTGCCCCGGACGCCTCGTCGGCCGATGTCGCCCTTGTTGCGTCGTTGGCGGCGGCCTGCGGCGCCCGACCGGTCGTCATGGACGCCGAGGCCCACGACACGCTGGTCGCCGCCATCAGCCACGTGCCGCTCGTCCTGGCCGCGGCATTGGTCGAGGCCGTCGCCGGGTCGGGCGATGGTCCGGCTCGGCCGGACTGGCCCGATGCACGCGCCTTGGCCGCGTCGGGCTGGCGCGACATGACCCGCCTCGCCCGTGGCGACGCCACGATGGGAGCGGCGATCGCGGCGACGAACGCCCCGGCCATCGCGGCCAGGCTGCGCGACCTTCGTGCTGCGCTCGATGCCTGGCTGGTCGAGCTCGAGCGGGCCGGCGGCCCGGATGAAGCCGCCATCGAAACCCGACTCCGGAACGCGCGGGGACGGCTGGAGACCGAGACGGATGGATGAACAGGTGCTCGTCGTGCCGCGTGCCGTCTTGCCGGACGGGGCGGCCTGGCACGGCCTGCGCACGGACGGGCTGGACGGCTTTGCGGACCTGGTCGAACGCGAGGGGTCCTTCCGGTCGCGCCTCTCGATGGAGGCCGATCCGTCGTTCAAGCAGGTGATCCCGTACCTGGTCCTGCGGGACGGCGAGCGCTTCTTTCTCATGCGTCGGACGCGGGCCGGCGGCGACCCGCGGCTGCACGACCGTTACTCGATCGGTGTGGGCGGCCACCTCAACCCGGGCGACGGCGACCTGGGGGGCGGTCTGCGGCGCGAGTGGGCCGAGGAGGTAGCCGCCGACTTCGAGCCGGAGTTCCGGCTGGTCGCGCTCCTGAACGACGACACGACCGACGTCGGCGCGGTCCACCTCGGCGCGGTCTACGTGGCCGATGCGGCGGGCCGTCCGGTCGCCATCCGGGAGGTCGAGAAACTGGAGGGGGCGTTCGCGGAACCGGCCGAGGTCGCGGCAGTCGCCGACCGGCTCGAGTCCTGGAGCCGATTGGCCTTCGTGTATCTCGAGGCCACGGCAGTACGATAGGGCGGTCGGAGGTCCCGTGACCCGTCGTATCGGCCGCTTCCTGTTCGCGCTCCCGCTGCTGCTCGGGATCCTCGGGCTGCTGGCCGGCGGTCCGGCTCGCGCCGCGAGTGGCCCTGTGGCGGTCCTGCCGGCGACCGGTGTGGTCGACAACGTCCTGGCCGGGTACCTCGCGGAAGGGATCGCCAAGGCCGCGGCCGATGGAGCCCCGGCGGTCGTCGTCCGCCTGAATACCCCGGGCGGCAGCCTCGATGCGACGCAGAAGATCGTTTCGGCGCTGCTCGAGTCGCCGATCCCGACGATCGTGTGGGTCGCGCCCTCGGGAGCTCGCGCCGCGAGCGCCGGCACGTTCATCACGCTCGCCGGGCACGTCGCGCTCATGGCGCCCGGCACCAACATCGGCGCGGCCTCCCCGGTCGGAGGTCAGGGCGAGGACATCGAAGGCACGCTCGGTGACAAGGTGCGCAACGATGCGATCGCGAACATCCGGTCGATCGCCGAGGCTCGCGGCCGCAACGTGGAATGGGCCGAGCAGACGGTCTCCGAGGCGCGCTCGTCGCCGGCCTCGGAGGCGGTCGCTCTCGGGGCCGTGGACGGCATCGCGGACAGCCTCGTGGCGGTCCTCGACTTCGCCGATGGCCGGACGGTCGAGGTGCGTGGCCAGCCGGTGACCATCGCGACGGCTGGCGCCGAGACGACCGAGCTGCCGATGAACCCGGCCCAGGCGCTGCTGCACCTGCTATCCGATCCGAACGTCGCCTTCATCCTGTTCACGCTCGGGTTCTACGGCCTCCTGTTCGAACTCCAGAGCCCGAACTTCGTGACCGGCATCCTCGGGGCGCTTGCCCTGATCCTCGCGTTCATCGGGTTCGGCAGCCTGCCCCTGAACGTGGCCGGCCTGCTGCTGATCGGTCTCGGGATCGCCCTCTTCGTGCTCGAATTCACCGTTACGAGCCACGGCCTGCTCACGATCGGCGGGATCATCTGCTTCGCGCTGGGCGCGTCTGCCCTCTACACGGAGCCGGGGACGCCGACCGCGCCGTCGATCGCGGTCGATCCGGTCGTCATCGCCGTCGTGACCGGGTTGACGGCGGCGTACGTCCTGTTCGTGCTGTTCGTGGTCGTCCGCTGGCGACGGCGGATGGGTGCCGGGCTCATGACTTCGACCGGACCCGTGGTCGGTGCGGGGTCGCTCGGGCTCGTGCGGACCGCGTTACTGCCCGAGGGCGTGGTCTCCGCATCGGGCGAGGACTGGACCGCCCGAACCGAAGCCGGCTCGACGATCCCGCCCGGAACGCCCGTCCGCGTCATTCGACGCGACGGCTTGACGGCTCATCGTGGAGCCGATCGAACCAACGACCGGAACACCGGTCCCGAACGGAGACGCCGATGCCTGAACTGCCGCTCCTGCTCTCGATCATCATCGCGGTCGTCCTGATCCTGCTCGTCCTATGGCTCTCGATCCGGGTCGTGAATCGCGGCGATCAGCTGGTCGTGTACCGGCTCGGCAATACCGACGAATCGCTGGTCAAGGGCCCGGGTCTGGTGTTCCTCATCCCGTTCGTGGACCGGCCGCGCAAGGTCAACCTGCGTGAGCAGTTCGTCGAGGTGCCCAGCCAGACCGCGATCACGAAGGACAACGTGACGATCCCCATCGACTTCCTCATCTACTGGCGGATCGTGGAGCCACTGAAGAGCGTCGTGAACGTCCAGGACTTCGTCGGGGCTCTGGCCGGCCTGGCCACGACCAACCTGCGCGCGGTCGTCGGCGATTTCCTGCTCGACGACGTCCTCTCGAAGCGCGATCAGATCAACGAGGTGCTGCGCACCAAGCTCGACGAGATCACCGAGAACTGGGGCGGCAAGATCACGCGGGTCGAGATCCGCGAGATCACCCCACCGCGCGACATCCTCGATTCGATGAACCGGATGCTGTCGGCAGAGCGAACCCGGCGGGCGGTCATCACCGAGTCGGAGGGCGCCCGCCAGTCGGCGATCAACGTCGCCGAAGGGCAGAAGCAGTCCGAGATCCTCAAGGCCGAGGGCGAGCGTCAGGCGGCGATCCTTCGGGCCGAGGGGTTCAGCGAGGCGCTCACGCGCATCTTCAACGCGGCCTCCGGAGTCGATCAGAAGACGATGGCGCTCCAGTACCTGGAGGCGCTCAAGTCGCTGGGCGCCGGGCCGGCCACCAAGTTCGTCATCCCGTTCGAGTTCACCCGGTGGCTGGAGCCATTCCTCGACTACATCGAGCCGATCGTGGGCGGATCGTCCACGCCGTCGGGCGGGGCCGGACGGGCGATCGGGCCGGCGCTGGCCGCGACGCCTCCGCCGACGCCCCCGGCATCGCCATCGACCTCGTCGGACGCCCCGGCTCGCTGAGCGCGCCGCGAGCCGGAGAACATCCGAGACTCCAGCCTATAATCGCGGCGCCGGGGGTCCCAGGCCGGCGACCGATCACGTCCACGAATGCCCCGCGGAGGACCGATGGCGGCCAAGATCCTCATCGTCGACGACGACCAGAACGTCCAGCGACTCCTGCAGTACACGCTCAAGCAGGAAGGCTACGACGTCATCGTCGCCGCTGACGGCGCCGAGGGATTCCGTCTCTGGGGCGCCGATGCGCCAGACCTGATCCTCCTCGACGTGGCGCTGCCGAAGCTCGACGGCTACCAGGTCGCCACGAAGATCCGGGCCGAGGAAGAGCCGCCCTCGCACGTACCGATCATCATGCTCACCGCGGAACGCGAGGTCGAACAGAAGGTCCGCGGCCTGCGTGCCGGGGCCGACGACTACCTGATCAAGCCGTTCCACCCAGCCGAGTTGCTGGCCCGGATCAAGAGCCTGCTCGCCCGATTCGCGCCACGCGACGTGCTGGCGGCCCGGCCACCACTGGGCCACATCCTCGCCTTCTACGGGGCGAAGGGTGGCGTGGGTACCACGACCATCGCGATCAACGTCGCCATCGCTCTGCACCGCGAGCTGGGCCGGAAGGTGTGCCTGGTCGATGGCAACCTCCAGTTCGGCGACCACCGGGTGTTCCTCGACCTGGGTCTCGATCGCAAGAGCATCGTCGACGTCGTGACCGCGACCTCGATCGACGGCGACCTCATCAAGTCCGTCGTCGTCAAGCACGACTCGGGCGTCGACCTGCTGCTCGCGCCGCCATCGCCCGAGACCGCCGAGCTGGTCCACCCGGAGCACCTGCCACTGATCGGCGAGTTCCTTCGCTCGCAATACGACTACGTCGTCATCGATATCGACAAGCGGCTCGACGACGTCAACCTCGGCGTGTTCGAGTCGGCTGACACGATCTTCGTGGTGATGACCGCCGACCTCTCCTGCCTCAAGAACGTCCGCCTGATCCTCGAGACCGTCGATCACCTCGGGTACCCGCCCTCGAAGGTCCAGCTCGTCCTCAATCGCTCGAACGCGTTCACCGGCATCAACGTGAAGAACGCCGAGGGCGCCCTGCGGCGCACCATCGACCACCAGATCGTGAACGAGTATCGGGGCGCCATCAGCGCACTCAATTCCGGCGCGCCGTTCATGTTCATGAAGGCCGATTCGGCGCTTGGTGGATCGCTCCTGCACTTCGCACGAACCGTCGACAAGCCCGTCGGCGTGCCTGCCGCCAAGGCGGTTCCGGCCCGCTGAGTCCCCGATGAGCGGCGGATGAGCCGCAGGTGAGCCCCGGGTGACCGTGCCTCGATAGGGTGGCCGCGTGCTGGCCATCGTCCCGTCCGCCACGCTCTACGGCCTCGAGGGCCGGTTCATCCGCGTGGAGGTGGACGTGGCACCCGGGCTGCCCGGCTTCACGATCGTCGGCCTGGCCGACACCGCGCTCCAGGAGGCCCGCGAACGCGTCCGCGGCGCGCTACGGAATGCCGGATTCGTCCACCCGCCGCGGCGCATCACCGTCAACCTGGCTCCGGCCGAGTTGCGCAAGGCCGGGTCGTCGCTCGACCTCGCGATGGCCATCGGGATCCTGCTGGGCTCCGAGCAGGTCCGCGCCGGTCCGCGCCGCGTCGCGATGGTCGGCGAGCTGTCGCTCGGCGGCGAGGTCCGCTCGGTGCCCGGCGTGCTGCCGATGGTCGCGGCCCTGGCGCGACGTGGCGTGCGGGCGGTCGCCGTCTCGGGCGCGGCCGCCGACGAAGCGCGACTGGTCGATGGGATCGAGGTCCTGTCGGTCGAGACCCTGACCGACGCCGTCGAGGTGGTGCGCTCATCCCGATCGCGAAGGCGCGTCGTGGCGCCGCCACGGATCGCTCTCGTGGGGGATGTGCGGCCGACCGGGCCGGAGGGGCCTGATCGCCAGCCGTCAGCGCCGCTCGACGTCGCGAGCCGGTTCCCCGATCTGGGCGAGGTGCGCGGCCAGCTCCAGGGTCGACGGGCGTTGGAGATCGCACTGGCCGGTGGGCACGGCCTGCTGCTCCTCGGTCCACCCGGTTCCGGCAAGACGATGCTGGCGCGCACCGTGCCTGGACTCCTGCCGCCACTCGACGACGCGGCCGCCCTGGCCGTCACGGTCGTCGCCTCGGCCGCAGGTGAGGGTCCGATCGTCGGGTTGCGTCGCCGGCCGCCATTCCGTGCACCCCACCACACGATCTCGTATGCGGCGATGGTCGGCGGCGGGCCGCGCATGTCGCCCGGCGAGGTCAGCCTGGCGGATCACGGGGTGCTGTTCCTCGACGAGCTGCCGGAGTTCGACCGGGACGTCCTCGAGGCGCTTCGGCAGCCGCTCGAGGAGGGACGCGTGGCGATCGCCCGGGTCGGCCGCGCGACGACGTTTCCCGCCCGGTTCCAGCTCATCGCTGCGATGAACCCGTGCCCGTGCGGCTTCGCCGGGATGAACGACCGGGACTGTCGATGCACCTCGGCCGCCGTCGAGCGCTACGGACGACGGGTCTCGGGTCCGCTGCGCGACCGGATCGACCTGTGGGTGACGATGCCGCGCGTCGCGGCCGCCTCGATCCTGGGCGGGGCCGAGCCAGAGGGTTCCGAGGTGGTCGGCGCGCGCATCGCCGCGGCGCGTGCGGTCGCCCGGAGGCGTGGTGGGTCGAACTGGTCGATGAACGGGCGCCTGACCGGGGCGGCCTTGCGGTCCGCGTGTGCCATGGATGGGTCCGCGCGGCAACGGGTCGTCCGCCTCGCCGAGCTCGAAGCCGCGAGCGGGCGGAGCACGGAACGGATCCTCCGCGTCGCCCGAACGATCGCGGACCTCGGCGGCGAGGATGCGGTCCGCGAGGCCCATCTCGACGAAGCGGTGTTCTATCGCTCGACGGACGCCCGTCTCGCCGAACTGCGGGCGGTCTGAGGTTGTTGGGCGTGGGCGCGGGCGCCTCTGCCGAGGTCGAGGCATCGGCCGCGGTGCCGACGGTGACGAGCGACCGGGACGCTGAACGCGGCGCCTGGGCCGTCCTTGCGTCGGTCGTCGGCCTTGGACCGGTCGGTTTCGCCCTGCTGCTGCGGCGGTTCGGCAGCGGTCGCCGGATCCTGGAGGTCGCGGGGGAGCCTGGCGGTCCGGAACGCCTGGCGGCTGCGTCGGCGGAGACCGGTCCCGAGGGAGAGCGAAAGCGACGAGCGCTGAGCCTGGCCGTGACGACCGCCATCGCCCAGGCCGCGGCGGAGTCCGCGCGGGTCCTCGCCCGGATCGACGCCCTGGGACTGCAGGTCGTCACCGTGGACGACGCGGCCTATCCGGGCCGCCTGGCGGCGATCGAATTCCCGCCGCACCTGCTCTTCGTCCATGGCGAAGTCGGCGCGCTGGCGCCCGAGCATGCGGTGGCCGTCGTCGGCACCCGTCGCGCGACCATCGCCGGTCGTGGCCTCGCCGCGCGCGTCGCGCACGCCCTCAGCGCATCCGGCGCCACGATCGTTTCGGGCCTGGCACTCGGCATCGACGGCGCCGCCCATGCGGCGACGGTGGATGCCGGCGGCACGACGGTCGCGGTCATCGGCGGCGGCCACGGCCAGGTGTACCCGCGGGCCCACGCCCGCCTGGCACGGGCGATCGTCGACGCCGGCGGTGCGGTCGTCTCGGAGCTGGCCCCCCACTTCGAACCGACCAAGGGCACGTTCCCGCGCCGCAACCGGGTCATCAGTGGCCTCGCCGATGCGACGGTCGTGATCGAGGCCCCGGCCAAGAGCGGCGCCCTCGTGACGGCCTCGTGGGCGCTCGAACAGGGTCGCGAGTGCTTCCTCGTGCCTGGGCGGATGGACGACCCCGCCTCGGCCGGCTGTTTATCCTTCCTGCGCGAATTCCGGGACGGGACCCGGATCGTGGCGGGCATCCCGCAACTCATCGAGGACCTCGGGCTGGCCGTCCGACCCTCTGCGCCGCGGGCCACCGCGCTGGCCGGCGCGACGCTGACCGAGCTCGGCGGGGCCACGGGCAGGGTGGGGGAGGCGCTCGTCGCGGGGCACGTGACCGTCGACGAACTGGTCGCGGTGACCGGCTTCCCGGTGGCGACGGTACTCGCGTCGCTCACGCTCCTCGAGCGTCGGGGCCTCGCCGTGGGGGTCTTCGGACGCTACCGCCCCGCCGGCACGTTGGCCTTGGCGGACCCTGGGCCTCGGGGGTGAAGCGCGGCATTTCATCGTCCACCAAGCGCGACTCCTCAGGCGTCAAGCTCAATGGTCACGCACGGGAGCGCCTAAGGTCCGGTTTGCCCCGGGTTGCGAACCGATGCTAAGGTGGGCCACGGTCGTGGTCCCCCAACACGACCCGGAGACGCCAGAGCGGCACCCCGCCGACCCCCAAGCTCCTGGAGCGTCTATTGCGAAAGCTGGCCATCGCGCTACTGGCCGTGCCCATCCTTGCGGCCGTGTATGCGAGCACCCTGCTGGGTCGCTCGCTGCTCGCGCGAACCGGAATCGCTATCGGCCTCGGGGCCATCCTCGCGTTCGGTGTCATCCTCACGATGCGGCCTGCGCCGACCACCGCGACCCCGCCGAGCTCGATCCTCCCCTTGACCGCTGGGACCTTCCGAACCGTCGTCGCCACCGACCGGGCCCTCGACGCACCCGTCACGATCGAGTTCAGCGCGCCGATGGACCCGACGTCGGTCGCGGCCGCCCTCGCGGTCTCGCCGTCGACGAAGGTCGACCTGGCGTGGGACACGGCCGGCCGCACACTGACGATCGCGCCGCTGGGCCGCTGGGCCGCCGGGACGTATCACACGGTCACGGTCGACGCCGGAGCGTTGGCGGCAACCGGCGCCCCCATGTCGAGCCCGGCCCGCGCCGCCTTCCTGACCCGTGAGCCGACAGGCGCACGGATCGCCCCGACCCAGGGCCTGGGCAAGCGGATCGGCGTCGGGACGGCGTTCGGGATCACCTTCGATGGACCGGTTGACCCCGCATCGGTGGTCACCAGCATCCATGTCGAGCCGGCGGTCGCCGGCACGATCGGTACGACGACGATCGGCGACGGCCTGACGCGCTACACGTTCAGCCCGTTGTCCCCGCTGCGTGCCAACACGACGTACCGGGTCATCGTCGACGGCGTCCGGGACGCGGACGGCGTGGCGATCGACCCGGCCATCCTCGAGATCCGGACCGTCGCCGCTCCTGCCGTGGTCCGGTTCCGGCCGCGGGACGACACGTCGGCGGTGGCGCGCGATGCCGCCATCTCGGTGCGCTTCAACAAGACGATGGACCGGGCGAGCACCAAGGCCGCGTTCAAGGTCAGCGTCGACGGAACGGCCATCGATGGCAAGGTCACGTTCGCCGAGAGCGACAAGGTCCTGGTCTTCGAGCCGGCCAAGGCCCTGCCCTACGGCAAGAAGATCGTCATGGCGGTCGCGGCGACCGCCCTCAGTGCCGAAGGCGTGACGCTGGCCAAGGCGGCCACGGGCGACTTCAAGACCATCGCCAAGGCGACCCGGGCCCAAACGGCATCCGGTGGCAGCAGCAGCGGAGGTGGAGGCGGGTCCGTCGGCGGTGGGAGCTGGGCGTCGGTCGAGACCTATTACCTGGGCCTGATGAACTGCACTCGCACCGGTGGCTGGGTGACCTCGACCGGCCGGTGCAGCAGCCCAGGCGGCCGCAACGTCGCTCCACTGAAGCTGGACCGGGGCATCAGCAGCAAGGTCGCCCGGCCGTACGCCAAGAAGCTCGCCGTCGGCGCGGACTGTAGCCACTTCATGGGCGGGAACCCGGGCGATCGGCTCCGCCGAGCCGGCTACCGAAACTACGTGTGGGCGGAGAACCTCGGTTGCCGGTCGGGCAACCCAAGGTCGGCCGTCCTGGGTTCGCACCGCTTCTTCCAGTCCGAGAAGTCGTACAACGGCGGCCATTACGTCAACCTCATGAACCGGAAGTACGACCGGGTAGGCATCGGCGTCTGGGTGTCGCACGGCCGGGTGCGCCTCGTCATCGACTTCTACCACCCGTAGGCCGACCGGACCATCGTCGGGGCGGGCACGACCCGTTCGTCGGGCTGACGCAGGCGCCGTGCGGCCCGAAGATGATCCGGTGATCCACAACGTCTGCCTCCACATCAACGGCGAACAACCGTTGCTTGCCGACCTCTTCGAGATGCCGGCCTCGATCGACCTGGGCCTGCGCTGCACGAACCTGCGCACGATGGACGGCAAGCGGCCGGTCTTCGTCGACGACCAGTACTCCGTGTTCTTCTTCTCGTACGAGCACATCCGCTTCGTCGAGATCCCGCCGTCGTCGCTCGCCGAGAACGCGGACAAACCGATCCCGATCGGGGCGCGAGCTCGTGGCGGGGCGAACCCGGCGGACGCCCTGCCACCCGAGGAGGACCTCGAGATCGACGAGGACTTCCTGCGTCGCATCCGCGAGGTCTGAGGGCCGCGTCGGCCACGTCATCACGAGGCGGGTCCGGACCGAGGTAAGGGTCCGTGCAAGAGCCGGTGCTACACTCCCGGCCGTGCCAAAGAACCTCGTGATCGTCGAATCGCCCGCGAAGGCGAGGACGATCGAACGCTACCTGGGCCCCGATTACCGCGTGCTCGCCTCCTACGGTCACGTCCGCGACCTGCCGGAGAATCCCGGCAAGGGCAAGTTCGGCGTGGATGTCGACAACGACTTCGCGCCCGAGTACGTCATCACCGACGATCGCCGCAAGCAGGTCGCCGACATCGAGAAGGCGTCCAGGGGTGCGGACGCGGTGTTCCTCGCCACCGACCTCGATCGCGAGGGGGAGGCGATCGCCTGGCACGTGGCCGAGGCGGCGCATGTCCCCGCGGAGAAGACCCGCCGCGTGACGTTCAGCGAGATCACCGAACCGGCGATCCGCGAAGCATTCGCCCATCCCCGCCAGATCGATCAGAACCTCGTCGACGCCCAGCAGACCCGCCGGATCGTCGATCGGCTGGTCGGTTACATGCTGAGCCCGCTCCTGTCGCGCAAGGTCCGCGGCGGGCTCTCGGCCGGGCGCGTGCAATCCGTGGCGGTCCGCCTCGTCGTCGAGCGCGAGCGCGAGATCACGAGCTTCGTGGCGCGCGAGTACTGGACGATCGAAGCGATCCTGCAGGCCGAGAGCGGCGAACGGTTCGCCGCGGAGCTCGTCCGCATCGACGGCGAGGCGATCGACGTCAGCGACGTCGAGACGGCCACCCGCCATGTCGAGGCGATCGCGCTGTCCCACCCGGTCGTCACCAAGGTCGGCGTTCGGACGCAGAAGCGCTCGCCCGCACCGCCATTCACCACGTCGACCCTTCAGCAGGAGGCGAGCCGTCGGCTCAGCTTCAGCCCGAGGCGCACGATGTCGGTGGCCCAGCACCTATACGAGGGCGTCGAGACGGGCGAGGGCCATGTCGGCCTTATCACCTACATGCGGACGGACTCGACGGCCATGGCCGGCGTGGCGATGGGCGAGGCGCGCGAGGTGATCGGCGACCGCTACGGCGCGACCTACACGATGCCGAAGGGACGCGTCTACAAGACCAAGAGCAAGGGCGCCCAGGAGGCGCACGAGTCCATCCGTCCGACCAGTTTCCGTCGGGACCCGGATTCGCTGGCCGACCACCTCAAGCCCGAGGAACTGCGGCTGTATCGGCTCATCTGGCAGCGGGCGCTCGCTTCGCAGATGGCCGCCAAGGAGCTCGAGACGACCTCGATCGAGCTGGCCGACGGCCCCTACGAGCTGCGCGCGTCGGCGACCAAGGTGCTGTTCGACGGGTTCGCCCGCGTCTACACCGAGGGCCGCGACGACGATGGCGCCGACGACGACGACGAGGGCGCGCGACTGCCAGCCCTGGCCGAGGGCGATCGGACGAGCGTGATCGAGGTCACGCCGACCCAGCATTTCACCGAGCCACCCCCGCGCTTCACGGAAGCGACGCTCATCAAGGCGCTCGAGGAACACGGGATCGGCCGGCCGTCGACCTACGCCGCCACGATCTCGACGATCCTCGATCGCGGATACGTCCGCGTGGAGGAACGGCGCCTCCATCCCGAGCTCGTGGCCGAGATCGTGACCGATCTGCTGGTCGAGCACTTCGGTGACTACGTCGACGTCGCATTCACCGCCCGGATGGAGGAGGAGCTCGACGAGATCGCTCGCGGCGAGCGCGCCTGGGTCCCGCTCCTGCGCGCGTTCTACGGACCGCTCCGAGACCGCGTCGACGAGAAGCGTCGCGAGCTCAAGCGGGCGGACTTCACCACCGAGGCGACCGACGAGGTCTGCTCCGAGGGGCACCCGATGGTGATCCGCCTCGGGCGGAACGGCCGGTTCCTGGCGTGCTCGAAATTCCCCGAGCACAAGGAGAGCCGGCCCCTCCCCGGCGAGGAGCCACCGCCCCAGGAGGGCACCGGCGAGGTCTGCCCGAAGTGCGGCGAGGGGACGCTCGTCGGCAAGCGTGGCCGGTTCGGGCTGTTCGTCGGTTGCTCACGCTATCCCGAATGCGACTACATCAAGCGGGACGGCCCGCCGCCACCCGACCCGCTGCCGTTCACGGTCGAATGCCCGAAGAACCACGACGGCCACCTCGTGCCGCGTCGCGCGCGGCGCACCGGGAACGTCTTCTGGGGGTGCTCCAACTACCCGAAGTGCGACTTCACGACCAACAACGAACCGCTGGGCGGCCTGCACGACACCGACGAGGGTCCGCTGGCACGCAAGGGCGACGCGGCCATCTGCCTGGTCTGCGGCTCGACCAGCGAGATCCTCCCCGATGCGATCGTGCCGGGCGAGCGATATCCGGGTGGCCCGGCGGACCCGGCGGCCCTCGCTCGGCCGGCGCGCGCGGGGCGTGGCGGTGGGGGCGGCTCGGGTCGGGCCGGTGGTCGAGCCCGAGGTACGGGCCGGTCGGGCGACCGGGGGTCGAGCCGGCGGACCCGCCCCGTCGAACCGGCCGCCGACGCGTGAGCGGGGTCGCCCTCGACCGCGCGACCCCTTCGGCCCTCGCTCGCTTCCTCCGAACCCTCGCCGCGCGCGACGCCTCGCCCCACACCCAGCGCTCGTACGCGACCGCGATCGGCGTCTACCTCGACTGGCTCGAGACGCGCGGCGTGGACTGGCGAACGCCCGGTCGAGCTGACCTGCGCGCGTACCTGGCGGTGCTCTCCACCGGTCGGGCGCGATCGTCGGTCGCCCAGCGCCTTGCGGCCGTCCGCTCGTTCCACCGATGGGCGGCCCGCGATGGCGTGGCGCCCGGCGACCCATGGGGCGCGATCGCCACGCCCCGCCTGCCCGGCCGGCTGCCCCGCGTCCTCGAGATCGACGAGGTCGAGGCCCTGCTGGACGTCGTGACCGCGGACCTCGCGGAGGCGGCCCACGCGAGTTCGCCCGAGCGCGTCGCCCTCGCGACGGCGTTGGCGCTGCGCGACCGCGCCTTGGTGGAGACGGCCTACGCCGCGGGTCTGAGGATCAGCGAGCTGGCCGGGGCTGAGCTTGGCGCCCTCGATCTCAAGCGCGGTGAGCTACGGGTCATCGGCAAGGGTCGGAAGGAGCGGATCGGCCTGCTGGGCCGGCCCGCGCGTGTCGCGATGGCTGATTACCTCGAAGATGGCCGGCCGTCACTCGTCGACCGCGGCGCGGGCGGCTCCGCACCGCCGACCCAGGTCTTCCTCAACCATCATGGCGAGCCGCTCGGCGTCCGCGGCCTGCGCTATCGGCTGGACCGTCTGCGCCGACGCGCGGGGCTGCCCGACGGCGTGTCGCCCCATACCCTTCGCCACTCGTTCGCGACGCACCTGCTCGATGGCGGCGCCGACCTGCGCGTCGTCCAGGAGTTGCTCGGGCACGAGAGCCTGGCCACGACCCAGATCTACACGCATGTCTCGCCGACGCGGCTCCGGTCGGCGTATCGGGAGGCGCACCCCCGGGCGCGTCGCGACCAGGCTCCGTGACCCCCGCCCGCCACCTGGCACGGGCGGGGCTGATCGTCTCCGCCGCGTTCCTCGCGTCGCGCGTCCTTGGCTGGGTCCGGACGATCGTCATCGTTCGGAGCGGCGGCTCGCTCGAGGAGCTCGACGCGTTCTTCGCTGCGTTCCGCATCCCGGACCTGATCTTCCAGCTCGTGGCCGCCGGCGCGCTCTCGTCGGCCCTGATCCCGATCGTGTCCGGCCTGTTCACCACGAACGAGCATCCACGCGCCTGGCGGGTCGTCTCGACGGTCACCAACCTGATGCTCATCGCGTTGCTGGTCCTCGGGCTGTTCGTGCTCGTGGCGGCGCCGGCCATCGTCGAGCTCATCACCCCGGGCTTCACCGAAGCCCAGACGGCGAAGACCGTCGAGCTGACGCGGATCATGATCCTGAGCCCGATCTTCCTCGCGCTCGGGGCGGTGGCCACGAGCGTCCTCAACGCCGGCGGTCGATTCGCCTCGGCCGCATTGGCGCCCGTTACCTACAACCTCGCGATCATCGGGGCTGCGCTCGTCCTCACCCCGACGATGGGCGTCGACGGGCTGGCGGTCGGCGTCGTGGCGGGGTCCGTGTGCCACCTGCTGGTCCAGCTCCGGCCGCTCGCCCGCCTGGGCTTCCGGTACGCGCCGAAGATCGACATCGGCGACCGACTGGCCCGAAAGGCGCTGACCCTGATGGCGCCCCGGGCCATCGGGCTCGGGGCGTCGCAGATCACCTTCGTCGTCGTGACCTCGCTGGCGACCCTCCAGGGGCCCGGGGCGGTCACCAGTTTCAACGTGGCGTTCACGCTGCTCCAGATACCGATCGGCGTCATCGGGGTGCCACTTGGGATCGTGGTCCTGCCGTCGCTCTCCCGCGAGGCCGCGGTCGGCCGCGAGTCCGAGTTCGCCGCGATGCTCACGCGGGCCCTGCGTCTGCTCGTCTACGTCATGGTCCCGATCGGGGCGCTGTTCGCGATCCTGCGGCAGCAGGTCGTGTCGCTCCTCTTCGACGACGGGAGCTATGGCGAGGCGGCGTTGGCCCTGACTGCCGCGACCTTGTTCGCGTTCCTGTTCGGTCTCGCGGCCCACGCGCTCATCGCGGTCGTGGCCCGGGCGTTCTATGCCCGGCAGGACACGCTGACGCCAGTCCTCGCCGCGGTCGGCGCGGTCGTCGTCAACACGACGCTCGCGGTCGCGCTCGTCGGCCCGCTCGGTCTGCCGGGCGTCGCGCTGGCCATCGCGATCGCGGCCTGGCTGGAGCTCACCGTCCTCGTCGTCGTCCTCGCCCGCCGCGTCGCGCCGTTCCACCCCACCGACCTGCTGGGCGTCGGCCTCGGCTCGGTCGCCGGGACGGTCGTCGCCACCGGAGCCGGCCTGGTCGTGCTCCGGGCCATCGAGGGGGCCGTCGGGCCCGACCCGAGCAAGCTCGTCCTCACCCTGGAGATCATCGGCACGAGCATCGCCTTCGGCGGCGTCTACGCAGCGATCTCGCTCGCCTTGCGGATCCCCGAACTGCCGTCTATCGTCGGGGTCATGGTCGACGTGCTCCGCCGCCCGCGACGGTCGTGACGGAGCCTGCCGGGCCGACGACGCTCCCGGACCTCGCGCGACCGGCGGCTTGGGACGCGTTCGTCGAGTCGAGCGAACCCGGTTCCTACCTCCAGCTCTCGGCCTGGGCCGGCGTCAAGGCGGCGAATGGCTGGTCGGCGCACCGGATCGTGACCGATTCCGGGCCGGACGCGCCGATCGGCGCCCAGATCCTCGTCCGGCGGCCGCGTCCGATGCCGTGGGCCTTCGCCTACGCGCCTCGGGGCCCGGTCGCTTCGTCCTGGACGCCCGCCGCCATCGAGGCCTTCACGGATCGAGTGCGGGTCGGCCTGCGGTCCGGCGCCGGTCGCGTCAGCCACCTGCGGATCGATCCGGAGATCGAGACTGACGGGCCGCTGGACCAGGGGCACGCCTTGCGACAGGCGCTGCGGGCGGCGGACTGGCGGCCGGCGCGGGCCATCCAACCGGCCTCCACCCGCATCATCGACCTGCGTGCCGACGAGGCAGACCTGTGGGGCGACCTGCGCAAGAAATGGCGCCAGTACGTGAACAAGGCCCGGACCGGCGGGGTGGTCGTCGTCGAAGCGCGAGGGTGACCGGCTGGGTGATTTCCATCGGATCTACCGGGAGACGGCGGCACGGGCCGGCTTCCTGATCCGGACCGAGGCGGCCTATCGCGATGTCTGGGAGGCGTACCGCCCGGCCGGGCGGGCGCGCCTGCTGTTCGCGGAGACCGCGGATGGCGACCCGATCGCCACGCTGTTCCTGGTCCGCACCGGGCCGCGCGTCGTGGAGCCATACGGCGGCATGACGGCCGCCGGCGCCGACTCGAGGGCCAACTACCTCTTGAAGTGGGAGGCCATCCGCACGTCCCGGGAGCAAGGCGCGACGAGCTACGACCTGTGGGGCCTCGCGACCGGCGGCATCGCCCACTTCAAGACCGGTTTCGGTGGCCGCGAGGTCCGCTACATCGGGGCGTGGGACCTCGTCCTGGACCCGCTCGGGCGCCAGGCATACGAGGCGGCCGTCCGCTCCCGCGTCCGCTGGGCACGGTGGCGTCACAGGGGACCGGGGGCGACCGGCGCCGCGGTCGCGGGGTTCGGGGGCGACGAATGAGCGAGCCGCGTGAGGCGACCGCAGCCGAGCTCGAGGACTGGGACGCCCGGGCCGTCGATCCGCCCGGCGGCCATGTCTACCAGTCCCTGGCCTGGGCCGAGCACCGCCGAGCGTCCGGCTGGCGACCGCGCTTCCACGTGTTCGAGGACGGCGGTCGGGTCTTGAGCCTGGATCGCGCATGGCCGCTCGTCGGCGGCGGCAGCGCGTACATCCCACGCGGTCCGGCACCCGTCGCCGCGGACGGGGCCTCGCTCGCGACCCGACAGGTCGCGGTGAGCGACGCGCTGGCCAGCGCCGGCGTCGATGTCATCGCGGCCGACCCGGAGGTCCCGGCCGCGGACGAGGCCTTCCTGACCGCCATCCGCGCCGCGGGGTTCGCCCCGATCGAGGAGATCCAGCCGTCGCGCCACCGGATCACGCTGCCGCTCGACGACGGCGTCGACCAGGGACTCGCCTTCGGTCACATCGCGAAGTCGACGCGCCAGCGCATCCGGGCCGCGGAATCGTCCGGGTTGGTCGTCGTCCGACATGACCGGCAGGCGGCGGCCGGTGATGGGGTGGGGGAGGGCTTCGTCGCGCCGGCGGAGCCGGCCGACGCGGCGCTCGATCGCTTCTACGACCTGCTGCTCGCAACCGGTGAGCGTCGCCGGTTCACGTTCGGTCCGCGGGCCGGGTTCGTCGGCTGGTGGCGGGCCGCCCTCGCGGCCGGGCATCTCGTCTACCTCGAGGTGCGCGATGACGACCCGGGCGGCACGCCGCTCGCGGGCCTGGTCCTGTATCGCCACGGCGGCCGCCTGTCCACCGTCCACTCGGGCGACCATGCCGAGACTCGACGCGCCCACCCGGGCGCCCTGCACCTGGCCCGCTGGCGGGCCATCCAGCTGGCCATCCGAGAGGGGGCAAGCGAGATGGACCTGGGAGGTGCCGACCTGCCGGGCGCCCGCCGGGCGCCCGTCGAAGGCGAGCCGATGTGGGGGCTCTACCAGCACAAGATCGGCTTCGGCGGACGGTGGCTGGAGCTCGCCGGCGCCCATGAACGGGTCATCCGCCGCCGGCGCTATGCGGCCGGGCGCATGACGGCCCGCCTGGCCCGCCTGGTCCGGCGATGAACGACGACGGGCCGGACGACCGCGCGACGATCGCGAGGATGCTCGCCGACGCCGAGCCGGCCGACCCGACGACCCTCGCCGGGCTGATCGAGCGCCTGGCCGCGGAAGGCCGCCTGCGAGGCGCGCGCCGCGACGGGCGGGCCATCGGGCCACGCGGGCTCGCGGAGGTCCTCGTCCGGGGCGTGACCGACGATTCGCGCGCCGTCACCGACGGCTCGCTCTTCGTCGCCATCCCGGGGTTGCACGTGGACGGGCACGACTACGTCGAAGCGGCCGCGGCGGCCGGTGCCGCCGGCGCGATCGTCGAACGCCCGGTGCCCGACGTCGCGCTGCCGCAGCTCGTCGTCGAGCGAGCCCAGGTCGCCCTGGCGACCGCGGCGGCATGGTGGTACGGCGATCCGAGCCACGAACTGGCGGTCGTCGGGATCACCGGCACGGACGGCAAGACGACCACGGCGTTCCTGGCCGTCGCGGCGCTCGAGGCGGCCGGCGTCCGCTCCGGGATGATCGGCACGGCCGCGCATCCGGATCGGGGGCCGCCAGGAGATGAACGAGGCCCATGCCACGACCCCGGACGCGCCGCATCTCCAGGCGACGCTCCGGGCGATGGCCAACGCCGGTGACCGAGCGGCCGTCGTGGAGAGCACGTCGCACGGCCTCGCGCTCGAGCGGGTCGGTTCGATCGCCTACGACATCGCGATCCTGACCAACGTGACCCACGAGCACCTCGAGTTCCACGGCTCCTGGGAGGCGTATCGCGACGCCAAACTGTCGCTCTTCGAACGCCTGGCCGTGGGGCGTGCCGCCGCGCCCAAGCCGCCCGACCGTGCGTGGCCCAGGACCGGCATCGTCAATCTCGACGATCCGTCGGCCGGACGCTTCATCGGGGTCACGCAGGAGGCCGGCGCGCGGGTCCTGACCTACGGCACGGACCCGGCGGCCGATGTCCGGGCCACGCGGGTCGAGGAGGACGCCTGGGGTCTGCGCATCGCGTACACGGCGCCATCGGGCGCTGGGAACCTGGCCCTCCGACTGGCGGGACGGTTCAACGTCCACAACGCGCTGGCCGTGGTCGCACTGGGCGAGGCCGTCGGTCTGGACCCAGCCGCGGTCAGCGAAAGGGCTCGCTGACCTCGCCTCGGTGCCGGGGCGCATGGAGCGCATCGAAGCCGGCCAACCGTTCGGGGTCATCGTCGACTATGCGCACAGTCCGGCGTCGCTGCAGTCCGTGCTGGACCTGCTCGCGCCGGTCGCGGCGGCGCGTGGCGGGGGCCTGATCGCGGTGTTCGGGTCGGCCGGCGAGCGTGATACCGCCAAGCGGCCGCTCATGGGCCGGATCGCGGGCGAGCGCGCCCGCTTGATCGTCGTGACCGACGAGGACCCACGGTCCGAGGATCGCGAGGCCATCCTCGAGGAGATCGCCCGTGGAGCGGAGGCGGCGGGCAAGCGGCGCGACCACGACCTGCTGCTCATCGCCGATCGCCGGACGGCCATCGAGGCGGCCCTGGAGCGTGCCCGACCCGGCGATATCGTCCTCCTGGCCGGCAAGGGCCATGAGCGCTCGATCATCGGTCCGGACGGCCCGGTGGCATGGAACGAACGTACGGTGGCCGAAGCGGCCCTTCGGGAGCTCGGGTTCGACTGAACGCCGCTGCTATCCTTGGCGCCCATGGCCACGACCACGCCACGCACGAAACCCGCTCGGAAGGCGCCTTCAGGCACCGCTCGCGCGCCGGTTCGCGCGCAGACCGTTCCGCGCCGTCGGCCCGCCGGCGAGCCCGATCTCGAGGCGCTCCGGACGGCGCTGCTGGCATCGATCGCCGAGCATCACCCCGACGCCGACCCGGAACCCGTCGATCGCGCCTTCGACCTGGCCGTTGAGGCGCATGCCGGGCAGCGGCGCGCCACGGGCGAACCGTATGCGACCCACCCGATCGCGTCGGCCCAGATCCTGGCCGAGCTCGGCGTCGATCCGGTCGCGATCCAGGCCGCGCTCCTACATGACGTCCCGGAGGACACCGAGTACAGCCTGCCGGACGTCGAGGAGCGCTTCGGCGCGGAGGTGGCGCAGCTCGTCGACGGGGTCACGAAGCTCTCCAGGTTCAGCACCCACAGCCACGAGCAGCAGCAGGCCGAGAACATCCGCAAGATGCTGCTCGCGATGGCCCAGGACATCCGGGTCGTCCTGATCAAGCTCGCCGATCGCCTCCACAACATGCGGACGCTGTACGGCCTGCCATCGGACAAGCAGCAACGCATCGCCCGCCAGACGATGGAGATCTACGCTCCGCTGGCCGAGCGGCTCGGCATCTGGCAGATCAAGTGGGAGCTCGAGGATCTCGCCTTCAAGGCCCTCGAGCCTGAGCGCTTCCGGGAGCTGGCCACCCTCCTCGATACCCGGCGCAAGGCCCGCGAGAGCTTCATCGATCGCTCGATCGCCGAGCTCCGGCCGAAGCTCGAGGCGGCCGGCATCCACGCCGACATCGAGGGTCGACCGAAACACATCTACAGCATCTGGAAGAAGATGCAGCGCAAGAGCGCGGAGTTCGGCGAGATCTACGATGTCTACGCCATCCGCCTGCTCGTCGAGGACGTGCGCGACTGTTACGCGGCTCTCGGCATCGTCCACTCGATCTGGCGGCCCATTCCCGGCCAATTCGACGACTACATCGCGGTGCCCAAGAACAACCGCTACCAGTCGCTCCACACGGCCGTCATCGCGCTCGACGGGAAGCCGCTCGAGATCCAGATCCGGACCCATCAGATGCACCAGGTGTCCGAGGTCGGAATCGCGGCCCACTGGCGCTACAAGGAAGGCACCAAGTCCGACCGCGAGTACGACGCCAAGCTCGCCTGGCTGCGTCAGCTGATGGACTGGCAGCGCGAGGTCTCCGAGTCCGACGCGACCGAGTTCGTCGAGGGTATCAAGCTCGACATCTTCCAGGACCAGGTCTTCGTGTTCACGCCCAAGGGCGATATCAAGGACCTGCCAGCCGGCGCGACGCCGCTCGATTTCGCCTACCGCATCCATACCGATGTCGGCCACCGCACGATCGGCGCGAAAGTCAACAACCGCCTCGTCCCGCTCGACTACCGGTTGAAGAACGGCGACATCGTCGAGATCGTCACGACGAAGGGCGAGCACGGGCCATCGCGCGACTGGATGAACGTCGTCCGGACCAGCCATGCCCGCGAGAAGATCCGCCAATGGTTCAAGCGCAAGGATCGCGACGAGAACATCGTCCATGGTCGTGAAGCACTCGAGCGCGAGCTTCGGCGACTGGCCCGGACGTCCATCTCGGTGGTCGGCATGGATCGCATCGCCGAGGTCGCCAAGACGCTTAACTACGACTCGCTCGACGACTTCTACGCGGCCGTCGGTTACGGCGCGGTGGGCGCCCAGACCGTGGTCATGCGCCTGGGCGTCGTGGACGACGGCCAGAGCACCCTGCCCACGGTCGCGCCGCCCCAGCACATCACCCGAACCGGCGGTGTGCGGGTCAAGGGCGTGGGCGACCTCCTCATCCGCTTCGCCAAGTGCTGCCACCCGATCCCGGGCGACCCGATCATCGGATTCATCACCCGCGGCAAGGGCGTCACGGTCCACCTGCAGGCCTGCCCGACTGTCGTCAACGAGCGCGAGCTCGGCCGGCTCATCGAGGTCGAATGGGAGGCCGAGCCGACCCAGAGCTACCCGATCGCCATCCGGGTCGAGGCGTACGATCGGACCGGCCTGTTGTCGGATATCACGCAGGTGGTCGCCGAGAACAAGGTCAACATCGTCGCCGCCAGCGTCGGCGTGACGCCGGACCACACGGCCGTCGTCACCGCCACGTTGCAGGTCGCCTCGGTCAGCCAGCTCGCGCGGGTCATGGGCCGGATCGAGCAACTGAAGGACGTGATCAGCGTTCAACGCGATCTCGGATAGGGCAGGAGGGTGACATGGGCATCATGGAACGCATTCGCTCGATGTTCGAAGGAGGCTCGAAGGACGCCGACGGGGACGGCGTCGACGACAACGTCGAGGAGGAGGAGGCGATCGCGACCGTTCGGCACGACATCGATCGGTCCGGTCTTGACGCCGTCAATCGTCTCGCCGACACGCCCGGCTCGAGCGACCGCGGTACCTGGGGCTGACACCGACATACGTGTGGGGCTGAGTCCCACTCCCGCGTCGGGCGGAGGCTAGACTTCGGCGCGATGCCGACCTTCCGAGCGCCGCGCGGGACACGCGACCTGCTGCCCGCCGAGACGCCGACCTGGACGCGCCTGGAGCGTCTGGCCTCGGACCTGGCCGCCCGCTACGGGTACCGGCGGATCGAGACGCCCATCTTCGAGGTGATCGCGGTCTTCGAGCGGGGCATCGGCGAAGTCACGGACGTCGTCGAGAAGGAGCTCTTCCGGCTGGCGCCGCGGAACGAGGAGTCCGAGGCGTGGGCCCTTCGGCCGGAGCCGACCGCCGGCATCGCCCGGGCCTTCGTCCAGCATGGGATGCACACGTGGCCGCAGCCGGTGAAGCTAGCCGAGACCGGCCCGATGTTCCGCTACGACCGGCCCCAGGCCGGGCGCTATCGCCAGTTCTGGCAGTTCGACGTCGAGGCGATCGGCGATGCCGGGCCGGCCATCGATGCCGAGATCGTCGAGCTCGGGGTGCGCTTCTACCTCGAGGCGGGGCTCGAGGGCGTCGAGGTCCTCCTGAACTCGATCGGCGACCCGGCCTGCCGGCCGGCCTACATCGAGGAGCTGACCGCCTACTACCGTGCTCGGCGCGCGCAGCTGCCGCCGCTCGAACGCGACCGGTTGGAGCGCAACCCCCTGCGCCTGCTCGACTCGAAGGGTTCGGAGATGGCGGCGATCAACGAGGGGGCGCCGCGCATCACCGATCGGCTGTGCGAGGCCTGCACGGCCCATTTCGAGGCGGTCCGCGGTCACCTGGACGCGCTGGGCGTGCGATACCGACTGGAGCCCGGGCTGGTGCGCGGCCTGGACTACTACACGCGGACCACGTTCGAGTACTACGTCCGTGGGCGCGAAGGCCAACAGCAGGCGATCGGTGGCGGCGGCCGCTACGACGGCCTGATCGAGCTGCTTGGCGGACGCCCCACGCCGGGCATCGGCTTCGGGATCGGGCTTGACCGCCTCGTGCTGGCGCTCGAGGAGGCCGGCCACCGGCCGGTCTCGGAGCCGGCGCCGGTGGCGGTCGTCGTCGGCGCCGACCCGGACGACACGATCTCGAGGCTGGTGGTCGCCACGGAACTCCGTGCGACGGGGCTGGACGTGCGTGCCGATCTCGGGCGACGCAAGCTCGGCAAGCAACTGGAGGCGGCGGCCCGCGACGCCGCGCACTTCGCCGTCATCCTTGGCGACGAGCTATCGACCGGCGAGGTCCAGCTGAAGGACCTGCCGGCTGGAACCCAGAAGCTGGTCGCGCGCTCGGACCTCGCGCGTGAGCTGGCACGGGCCCATGCGGCCCATCGACATGGCGCCGGCACCCCTGACGCCTGAGGCTCGTCCGATCGCCGACGATCAGGCGGGCGGATCGTCCAGGCCGTGCAGGTCGCCCGATCCGTGGAACTCGACCAGCGTCTCGCGACGTCCGCCGGGCCCGATCTGGCGACCGCCCACCAGCACGTAGCCGGTGACGACGCGTCCGTCGGCCATCACGCCGACGAACTCCCCTTCGTCCTGCGGCGGATCCGAGCGAGTCACGACCCGCGCCGACCACTGGGCGTGGCCGTGGTCGTCGTCCCAACAGTCCAGTGTGGCGCCGGGCATGCTCACGCCAGCGAAGGTCACTTGCTTGAGGGCGAAGCGCAGATGTCGGCGGGCCACGTCACCACAGTAGCAGGACGTTGAAAACCCGAGGTCGAAACGACGGGGCGGATCGGGTGTTTGACGGGCCGCGGACAATCGAATCGTTGCAGGGGTACGCGCGACCACAACGCGATCTCGCCGCGGCGAGGAGGATCATGCAGGCTACCGGGCCATTTCCCGCCAGTGTGCTGCGAGCGCCGTCACCGTCGGCGAGCTGCACCTGCGAACACTGGATCCACTGCTCCTGCGACTGCCACGGCCGCCATTGCGACCCGTCCGAGAACACGTGCGACGTCGCGTTCGTCCCCGACGAGGGCGGTCTGACACCATGGGGTTGCCCCGCGTGTACGCCCGGCGAGCGGTCGCCCCACTACCTCGGTTGCGAGCTGATCGGCTGGAACGTGCCGCTCGGGGGCGATCACTGACCCTCGGCCTCACCGTCGGTCGGCGGTCGTGGTCGACTACGATACGCCGGCCATGAGCGACCCCACCCCCAGTCTCGCCACGCCCTACCGCACGCACACCAACGGCGAGTTGCGTGCGACCGACGCCGGATCGGAGGCTCGCCTGGCCGGCTGGGTCCACCGCCGCCGCGATTACGGCGGGTTGATCTTCGTGGACCTGCGCGATCGGCACGGGATCACCCAGGTCGTCTTCGATGCCGAGGACACGCCGGCGGCGGCCCTGGAGACCGCCGGTCGACTTCGGCCCGAGTTCGTGATCTCCGTCCGCGGCGCCGTCACCCGCCGCCTGCCGGGCACCGAGAACCCGAAGCTCCCCACCGGCGAGATCGAGCTCCGCGCGTCCGAGCTCGAGATCCTGTCGGACGCCAAGACGCCGCCCTTCTACATCAACGAGCCGGATGCGCCCGTGGACGAGACGCTGCGGCTCAAGTACCGCTATCTCGATATCCGTCGCGAGCCGATGCTGCGACGCCTGCTCCTGCGCGCCACCCTGGTCCGAGCCATCCGCGACGTCCACGATCGACACGGCTTCGTCGACGTCGAGACGCCGACGCTCGTCAAGAGCACGCCCGAGGGTGCCCGGGACTTCATCGTGCCGTCGAGGCTCCAGCCCGGGACCGTGTATGCCCTGCCACAGAGCCCGCAACAGCTCAAGCAGCTGCTGATGGTCGCCGGCATCGATCGCTACTACCAGATCGCCCGCTGCTATCGCGACGAGGATCCGCGAGGCGACCGCCAGCCGGAGTTCTCGCAGCTCGACCTCGAGATGAGCTTCGTCGACGAGGCGACGGTCATGGCCTTCGTCGAGATGATGGTGATCGAGGTCTCCGCCGCCGCCGTGCCGGATCGTCCGCTCCAGCGGGTCCCGTTCCCGGTCTTCACGTACGACGAGTCGATGGAGCGCTTCGGCTCGGACAAGCCGGACCTGCGCTACGGGCTGGAACTCGTCGACCTGGCACCCGCGCTGACGGACGCCGCCGGAGCCCCGGCCTCGGGCTTCCGCGTGTTCGACGAGACGTTGGCGTCCGGCGGTCGGGTCAAGGCGATCGTCGCGCCCGGGATGGCCGCCGTCACCCGGCGCGAGATCGACGAGCTGACCGAGCGGGCCAAGCGCTTCGGGGCGAAGGGCCTTGCGTACCTGGTCCTCGAGGCCGGTGGCGAGGTCAAGGGCCAGATCGTCAAGTTCCTGTCCGACGACACCCAGCGCGCCGTGATCGAGGCCGCCGGCGCCGCCGAGGGCGACCTGGTCCTCATCGTGGCCGACACCGCCGCGGTGACCGCCGACGTCCTTGGCCGCCTACGGCTGGAGCTGGGCGAGCGCCTGGGCCTTGCCGACCCGAACGTGCTCGCGTATGCGTGGGTCCACCGATTCCCGATGTACCAATGGGATGCCGAGGGCGGTCGGTGGGACGCGACCCACAACCCGTTCTCCGGGGTCGTGCCAGATGACGAGCCGCTGCTGGTGACCGCGTCCGGGGATCCGAGCCGGCCGTCGCCCGACGACCCGGCCGGTCGCGCCCGGGCGCTCCAGTACGACCTCGCGCTGAACGGCTGGGAGATCGGCGGCGGGTCCGTGCGCATCCATCGGCGGGACCTGCTGGAGCGGAGCTTCCTCCTCCAGGGCCACACGCGCGAGGGCATGCGCGCCAAGTTCGGCGCGATCCTCGAAGCGTTCGAGCACGGCGCGCCGCCGCACGGCGGGATCGCCTTCGGCATCGATCGCTGGGCCGCGGTGCTCGCCTACCAGCAGACCATCCGGGAGGTCATGGCGTTCCCGAAGACCCAGTCGGGGAACGACCCCATGCTCGAGGCCCCGTCACCGCCCGAGCCGGGCCAGCTCGAGGAACTCGGACTTCGCCTGGTCGAGCGCCCTGGACCCACCAACGGCGCGAGGCGACGCTTGATCGACCCGGCGCCCTCGGCATAGGCCGGACACCGATCGCTCGGTTCGCCACGATCCAGGACGATTCGGGGATGAAGTACCTCGGCGACAGCCTGGACGCGTGAACCCGCTTCACGCGGTCGCCCACCATCCGCGGTTCGCCGCGCTGGCGGGTGCCTTCTGCATCACGTTCTCCGGGATCTTCTACCGCTGGTCGGAGGTGAGCCCGTCGACGGGCGTCGTGTTCCGTTGCCTGTACGGCCTGCCGCTACTGGCGTTGGCGGCCTGGGTCGAGCGGCGGGAACTCGGCCCGATGAGTCCGCGGGCGGTCCGGCTGTCCGCGTTCGCGGGGATCTTCTTCGCGGTCGACCTGCTGACGTTCCACTACGTCGTGGACAACATCGGGGCCGGGCTCGCGACGATGATGGGCAACCTGCAGGTGGTGATCGTGGCGCTGGCGGCATGGATCCTGTGGGGCGAGCGGCCGCAACGGAACGTCGTCGTCGCGCTCCCGATCATGTTGCTCGGGGTCGTCCTGATCTCGGGGATCGTGGGCGGTGGGGCGTACGGCGTGAACGCGCCACTGGGGGTGGCCATCGGCGTCGTGACGGCCGCGTCCTATGCCGGCTACCTGCTGGTCATCCGGCGCGCGACACCGGACCGACGCGCCGCGGGTCCCGTGACCGTCGCCACGGCCGTCTGCGCGCTCGTCGCGGCTGTCTTCGGGACGATCGTGGGCGACTTCGATCCGGTGCCGGCCCTGCCGGCTCATGCGTACCTCCTGGCACTCGGGGTCACGAGCCAGTCGATCGGCTACTTGCTGATCCAGATCTCGCTGCCGCGTCTGCCGGCCGTGCTGACGTCGGCCATCCTGCTGACCCAGCCGGTGTTGACCGTCCTGTTCGCGGCGTTGCTCCTGGGCGAGGCACCGTCGCCCGGCCAGATCGCAGGCGTGGCCCTCGTCGTGGTCGGACTGGCGCTGGCGACCGGGGCGGCCGGCCGAGTACGCGACGACCTGCGCGGGACCTTCGCGCCGGCAGGCTGACAGCGACGCGCGGGCGCGAGGAGCGGCCGGCTACGTCTCGTCGGGGAGCGGCAGCCCGGCCTCGGATACGACGTCGTCTCCCCACTCGTGGGTGTGGCCGGCCGGTGGATCGGGTGGGCCTTCGTAGGCGGGCAACGCCTCGAGCGGCGTGTCGACATCGTGGGCGACGCCTGGATCGCCCACTTCGACGAGCCGGGTGGGGACGGCCGCCGCCAGGCGCTCGATGATGGCAGGCGGCATCACGTCTGCCGAGATCGCGCGGAGGGCTCCGAGGTGAGCCAACGGGAGCAGGACCGGCCACCCAGGCTCCCCGTGCCAGGCCGGCCGCAGCATCGTGTCACGGGCCGTCCCATGAGCCTCGATCAAGGAGGTCACGGTCTCCGGCCCGACCCAGGCCATCCGGGCCGGCCAGAGCAGGGCCGCCGTCAGGTCGTGCACCGCGGCCTCCGCCATCTCCACGCCAAGGGTCATCTGGCCGGCCGGCCCCGACGCCTCCGAAGTGGGCAGTCCGTGGGTCGCCTCGCTGCCGGCGAGGCTGGCTGCGACCGCGCCGTCGGGATCGGGGGAGAGCACGACGATCGGCAACGCCCCACCGGACCACGCCAGGTCAGCCAGGCGGCGGACGCGAGCCTGTCCCAGCGTGTCGGCCAGAGCGCCATCGGCGCTCGCGGACAGGATCACGGCGGCCACGGTCATCGTCGGTCGATGCTAGCAGGCGACCCCGGGGCTCGGCGGCGCGGGAACGACCGATGTGCGGCGCGGGAACGACCGATGTGCGACACTGCGCCGCGCCCATGACCGACGCCGCCGCTTCCAGCCCCGCTGTGCTCGCCGTGCCCGCGACTGCCACCCGAGCCGACCTGCGCAATGTCGCCATCGTCGCGCACGTGGACCATGGCAAGACCACGCTCGTCGACGCGATGCTCCGACAGACGGGGGCGTTCCGCGCGAACCAGGCCGTCGTGGACCGGGTCATGGACTCGGGCGACCTCGAGCGCGAGAAGGGCATCACGATCCTGGCCAAGCAGACGACCGTCGACCACGCCGGGATACGACTCAACATCGTGGACACACCGGGCCACGCCGACTTCGGCGGTGAGGTCGAGCGCTCGTTGCTCATGGTCGATTCGGTCCTGCTGCTGGTCGATGCGGCCGAGGGCCCGCTGCCCCAGACGCGGTACGTCCTCCAGAAGGCGATGGCGCGGCGGTTGCCGGTCGTGCTGGCGCTCAACAAGATCGATCGCGGTGATGCCCGGCCGGCGGTCGTCCTCGACGATGTCTACGAGCTCTTCCTCGATCTCGGCGCCGACGAGCACCAGATCGAATTCCCCATCGTCTACACGAACGCGAAGGCCGGCACGGCGACGCGCGATCTCGCGGTGCCGGGCACCGATCTGCGGCCGCTGCTCGATCTCCTCGTCAAGGTCACGCCGACGCCGGTCTACACGCCCGGGCACCCGCTCCAGCTGCTCGTGACCAATCTATCGGCGAACGAGTACGTCGGCCGGATGGCCGTCGGCCGGATCTGGAACGGGACCATCCAGATGGGCCAGCGCATCACCGTCGTACGAGAGGAGGCCGACGACACGGCCGGCGCCGTCGAGCCCGGCCGGACCGTGACGATCAGCGGCACCGTCACGAGCCTCCAGACCGCCCACGGCATCGATCGGATCGACATCGAGGAAGCGGGCCCGGGCGACATCGTCAGTGTCGCCGGGCTGCCCGAGGTCACGATCGGCGACACGCTCACGGACCCGGCCGACCCGCGGCCGCTACCCCGCCTGGACGTCGATGCCCCGACGCTGCGCATGACGTTCGGCGTGAACACGTCGCCGCTCGCCGGTCGCGAAGGGAAGTACGTCACGAGCCGCCAGATCAAGACTCGGCTGGACAAGGAAGTGCTCGGCAACGTCTCGATCGAGGTCCGGCCGGCCGAATCGAGTGAGGCCTTCGAGGTCCGCGGACGAGGCGAGCTGCAGCTGGCCGTCCTCATCGAGCAGATGCGCCGCGAGGGGTTCGAGTTGACCGCCTCTCGGCCGGAGGTCCTGCTGCGTGAGTCCGGAGACGAGGTCCAGGAGCCCTATGAGCGGATCACCATCGACATCCCGCCCGACTACATCGGGGAGATCCAGAGCGCGATGGCCGGTCGAAAGGGTCGCCTGGACCAGATGACCACCGACACGGACGGTCGCGTCCGGATGGAGTTCGTGCTGCCGGTCCGCGGCCTCATCGGCTACCGAGGCCAGCTGTTGACGGAGACTCGCGGGACCGCCCTGCTGCACCAGATCGGCGAAGGCTACGGCCCGTGGGCCGGCGACGTCACACACCGTACCAACGGCGTCCTTGTCAGCGACCGAGCGGGGATCTCCAACGCCTACGGCCTCTTCAACCTCGAACAGCGGGCCGACCTGTTCATCGGTGCGGGCGTCGAAGTCTACGAGGGGATGATCGTGGGCGAGAACAGCCGGTCGGGCGACATGGACGTCAACCCGACCAAGGAGAAGAAGCTCACGAACATCCGGACGCACAGCCACGACGAGTCGCTTCGCTTGACCCCGCCGCGCCCACTCACGTTGGAATCGGCGCTCGAATTCATCGCCGGTGACGAGCTGGTGGAGGTCACGCCGCAGTCGATCCGGCTACGCAAACGGGCCCTCTCGCAGCACGACCGACGACGGGAAGTCGGTCGCGCCGAGGACCTGCGGCGGTCCACCGAACGCGAGGCTGCCGACTCGGCGACCTGACAGGCGACGTCCGAGCCGTGTACGGTTCGCCGGATGGCGCGAACTGTTCGCCGCCGAGCGGGCCTTCGTCTGGTCGTCGTCGCAGGGATCCTGGGCATCCTCAATGGGGTGCTTCCGGCCGCCCCGGCGGTCGCCGCCACGGACAAGCTGCCCGATCTCAGAGTCGCCAGGATCGGTGACTTCAGCATCCAGCGGACGGCCAGCGGACGCCGCCTCCTGCGCTTCAGCGGGATGATGCTCAACGTCGGGCGGGGCCCCTTCGAGATCCGCGGCCGCCGTGCTTCAACGAAGAAGCCATGGATCATCGATCAGGTCATCTACCGGACGGGCGGCACCAAGCGCCGGGTCCCGACCACCGCGACGATGCGGTACGCCGGCGACGGCCACGATCACTGGCACGTGCGCCGGATCCTCTCGTACCACCTGTGGTCGACGCGCGGGCACCAGTCGCGACGCGAAGATCGGTTTCTGCTTCTTCGATACGAACCGACGCAATGCCAGCCTGCCCGGCGCCCCCAGGCTGCGCAAGTACTTCCAGTCGGGTTGCGGCAAACGACGCTCGTTGCGCACGACGAACGGCATCTCCGTCGGATGGGGTGATCTGTACCCCGCGAAGTTCGCCTTCCAGTGGATCGACATCACCGGCCTGCCGGCCGGTACGTACACGGTCCGGGCGGCCGTTGACCTGTACGGCAAGTTCGTCGAATCCAACGAGACCAACAACTGCACGTGGTCCCGGGTCTCGTTCAAGGCCACGGGTACCAAGGTCAAGGTCCTCTCGACCGGCTCGACCTGTGTCAACGACCATGACACGACGCCGTACGATCCCGACATCGACTGGGCCTACGCAGAGGGCATCACCGGCGGCTGCGATGCCGACATGTTCTGCACGTACGACCCCGTGACCCGGGCCGAGCTCGCGTCGTTCATGGCTCGCGCGATGGACCTGCCGGCGACGGACACGGACTTCTTCACCGACGACAACGGGCTGTCACGTGAAGCCGACATCAACCGGGCGGCGGCCGCGGGTCTCTTCGTCGGTTGCGGGCCGGCGAAGTTCTGTCCGAACAGCAAGGTCGCCCGTGGTTCGATGGCGACGATCCTCGTCCATGCCCTGGCGCCGCCCGCGACCGGGAACGACTACTTCACCGACGACGAGACCAACAGCCATGAGGCGCACATCAACGCCGTCGCCGAAGCCGGGATGATGGCCGGCTGCACGGCCACGACCTTCTGTCCGGCGGTCCGCGTCAAGCGTGGCGAGGCCCTTCGGATCCTGCACACGCTCTTCGGGTCCGAACCGCCGGCGCCCGAAGCCGCGCTGACTGTTGCGACGTCCGGCGCCGCGGCGAGCGGAGGCATCACGCTGGCCGGGATGCGCCTGGCCTCCGCCGGCTACCGGTGGGCTCGCGCGACCACGGCGCCCCTGAAGATCCCGACTCATCCTGCGCAGCCGTTGCAGTGCATGGTCGTGCGGGCCGCCTCGGCGGATACGAGCTAGCGGATCGGGCCGGCGTAGAGGTCTTCGATCTCGGCCGCCGGCGCGTCGCCGAGGTTTTCACGCGCCGGCGAAGCGACGGCTGCTCCATCGGACGGCGGGGTGAAGACGAAATGGGGAGCGTCGGCTTCCTGGACGCCGATCGGCCAGTCGCGCGCTGCCTCGGAGGCGAACAGGCCCGACAGCGCCGCGTGCGATCCGGCGCCTAGCTTCGCGCCTGCCAGCGTGAGGAGGGCGAAGCTCACGACCACCGAGACGAACGCGAGTCCATCGGGCATGCCCCGATTCTCCCGCGGCTGTCCAGACGCGGGAGCGGGACGGGTCAGGCAGAGGCGCCGGTCCCGATCGGGTTCGTGTCGCGGAACACGAACGGAGGCAGGTCCGACTCCTGGACGCCGCGCGGGCGAGGCGGTTGGTTGGGGCTGACGAAGAGCCCGGTGAGGGAATTGGGTGAGCCGGCACCGAGCTTGGCACCGACCGCAACGATGCATGCGAACCCGGCGATGACGGCAGCGACGGTCAGGATCTCGAGCACGATGGGGTCTCCTCAGGCGCTCTGGGCGCGGTGGGTGGGCGGTTTCGAAGGCGATGCCGACATCTTCGTGGCCGCGACCGTCACGGGCCACCGATCGTCGTCGAGTCCACCCATGGACGAACGACGACGCCCGCCCTGGGGTCGCCTCCGCTCGGTGCCGGGTGCTACCGTCCGTGTTGCCGGGAGTCGGCACGCCGCCCACTCCCCGCACGGAGGCGAGTGGAGGGTTTCGAATGCGACGCGTCCTGCTCGTGTCGGCCGCACTGGCCGCGCTGAGCCTGCTGGTCTGGGCCGCCCCGGCGGCGGCGTTCCCGCTGACGAACTGCACGCTTGCGGCGACGTCGGCCTCGGCCGACGGCAGTGAGCTCGACGCGATCGCGAGCGGTGCGAACGACGCCACCCAGGAGGACCCGTTCATCGTCGACTGGGACGGCACCATCTCGTACGAGGGCTCCTCGCAGATCGAGATGAAGAACAACACCTGGAGCGTCAGTGTCTTCAACATCCCGACGCCGCTCTCGGGCGGCGATGACAACCCGGAGGACAACCGGACCGGCAGTGGGACCATCGGGGTCAGCGAGAACGCGCCGTTCCGGATCACCGGCCTGTACTACGTCTCGGGTTCGCTGACCGGGAGTGGCGGCACCTGCACCGGCAGTGGCTGGTTCAAACTGACTGGCGACCCCATCGGGACCATCCCGTTCTGGTTCGGCCTCGGCCTGGTGATCCTCGGGACCGTGGGGCTGGCGCGCGGTGCGCAAGGGCACGCGGCCACCGCGATCGCCGGCGGCATCCTGGCCGGGTTCGGCGTCGCGACCCTCGCCGTCATCTACAGCTCGTTGCCCGTGGGGTCCCTGACACCGATCGTCGCCCTCGTCCTCGGGACCGCGGCCGGCATCGTCATCGCCGGCCTGGCTCGTCGAGGTCGCGGCGACAAGGAGGAACCCACGCCCGCCTGAGTCGTCGGCCGGGCTGGCGGCCCCAAGGCCGCCGGCCACCCAGCGGTGTACGATCGGCGCGATGCCGATCTACCTGGACCATGCGGCGACGACCCCCCTGCGTCGCGAGGTCCTCGATGCGATGCTGCCGTTCCTGACCGAGTCGTTCGGGAACGCCAGTTCGGCGCACTCATTCGGGCGCGTCGCCCGCGCCGCGCTCGATGAGGCCCATGAGCGACTGGGGACGCGACTCAACGCTGAGTCGCGCGAAGTGGTCATCACCTCGGGCGGCACCGAGGCCAACAACCTGGCCATCAAGGGCGCCGCATGGGCCGGCAAGGCGCGGGGCCATCGCATCGTCACCTCATCGGTCGAGCACCATGCGGTCGGTCACACGCTCCGCTACCTCGAGAAGTTCGGTTTCGAGATCGTGGAACTGCCGGTCGACCGCTACGGTCGGGTGGATCCCGACCAGCTCGACGCCGCGATCACGGACCGGACGATCCTCGTCACGGTCATGCTGGCCAACAACGAGGTCGGGACCGTCCAGCCGATCGCGGAGATCGCCCGACGGGTGCGGGCCCACAAGGGCGTCCTGTTGCACGTCGATGCCGTTCAGGCGGCGCCATATGTCGATCTGGACGCGGCCGCCCTCGGCGCCGACCTCATCTCGCTCGGGGCGCACAAGTTCGAAGGCCCCAAGGGGGTCGGCGCACTCTTCGTCCGGCACGGGACGCACATCCTCGCCCAGCAGCAGGGTGGCTCCCAGGAACGACATCGGCGAGCCGGGACAGAGAACGTCGCGGGCGCGGTCGGGCTGGCCGCCGCGTACGAGTTGTCGTGCGCCGAACGCCCTGCCACGGTGGCCCGGCTTCGGCGCCTGCGTGAGCGGCTGTCGAAGGCGGTCCTCGCGGTCGCCGGCACCGAACTGACCGGGCATCCCAAGGACCGGCTGCCGGGTCTGTTCTCGATGGTCGCCCGCGACACGGACGGGTCGTCCGTGGCCCTTTCACTCGACCTCGAGGGGATCGCCTGCTCGGTCGGGTCCGCCTGCACGACCGGCTCGACCGAGGTCAGCCATGTCCTGACCGCGATGGGCTACCCGGAGGAGGAGGCGCGCGGCGCCCTGCGCCTGTCGCTCGGGCGCACGACGTCCGAGGAGGAGATCGCCACGGCCTGCGAGATCGTGCCGCGGGTCGTCGCCTCGATGCGCCTCGGGGCGGCGGCCGTCGCCGCCGATCCGCTCGGGCAGGGCGTCTCGGCGTGAGCCGGATCCTCGTGGCGATGTCGGGCGGGGTCGACTCGTCCGTCGCGGCCGCGTTGCTGCACGAGCAGGGCCACGAGGTGGTCGGCGTCTGGATGCGACTGCACGACGTCGCCGACTCGTACTCGGAGTTCAAGAAGAGCTGCTGTTCCCTGGACGCTGCCGACGACGCGCGCCGGGTGGCGGCGCAGCTGGACATCCCGTTCTACGTCATGAACCTCGAGCGCGAGTTCGATGCGGGGGTGCTCCAGCCGTTCCTGGACGCCTACCTCGACGGTCGGACCCCGAGCCCGTGCGTCGACTGCAACACGTACGTGAAGTTCGGGGCGTTGCTGGGTCGAGCGCGACACCTGTACGACTGCGAGGCTGTCGCCACCGGCCACTACGCCCGGCGCGACCTCGGGCCGGACGGGCGGGCGCGCTTGCGACGGGCCCGCGACGGGGACAAGGATCAGACCTACTTCCTGTACGGCCTCCGGCAGGATCAGCTCGAGCATGCCCGCTTCCCGCTTGGCGAGCTGACCAAGCCGGAGGTTCGCGAGGTCGCCCGGGGCCTGGGGCTGGTGACGGCCGACAAGCCCGAGAGCCAGGAGATCTGCTTCGTCCCCGGCGGCGACTACCGCGAGGCGTTGCGAGATCGGGCTGGCTGGCGACCGGAGCCCGGGCCGCTCATCGACGTCGACGGCGAGCGGGTGGGGGAGCATCACGGGAGCCCCGGCTACACGGTCGGCCAGCGCCAGGGGCTGGGCGTGGCGCTCGGCGAGCCGCGCTACGTGAGCCGGATCGACCCCCTCACGAACACGATCCAGCTCGGCCGGCGCGAGGATCTCGAGACGCGGACCTTCGAGCTCGAGCGCGCCAGCTACGTGGCTGGCTCCGCTCCAGCCCGCGAATTCCGGGCCGACATCCGGATCCGCCACCGGGCGGCGCCGATGCCGGCCGCCCTTCGCGCCCTCGGCGACCGCACGTGGACGGTCACGACCGACGAACCGGTCTGGGCCGCCGCGCCCGGCCAGGCCGCGGTCCTGTACGACGGCGACATCGTCCTTGGCGGCGGTCGGATCGCTCGCAGATCGGTACCGGGGCCGCCGAGTGCCGGTGAGCCGGTCCTGGTGGCCTCCGCGTGAGTCTCGACCCGGCGCTGATCCTTGGGGCGCTGGTGGGCATCTTCAACGCGGCCATCTACGTGTTGATCCGGGGCAGCGCCGGCGGCCGGCTGCCGCTGGTCGTCGGGGGCGCGATCCTGGGCGCCTGGGCGGGCAACACGCTCGGTGACCGTTTGGGTGTGTCGATCGCGTCCGTCGGCGACTTCCGCCTGGTGGCGGCTTCGGCCGGCGCGTGGCTCGGCATCGCTACCGTGAGTGTCGTGGCGGTGCTCGGCCCGAGCGAGCGACGAACGTGACCGACGAGCGGACCACGGCCAAGTTCCTCCGCGGCCTCACGCTGGGCGCCATCATCGGCGCGATGATCGCGGGTTCCGCCCTGTGGCAGCGACGACGACCGCGCCGCCGCCCGCCGGAGCCGTCGAACCGGCCTTGATCGCCGGGCCCACCCGGCCCGAGATCCCTTGCGCCGGCAACGCGCGGCCGTCAGTGGCCCGGGAGCGAACCTTCAGACGGTGGCGGGCGCTTCCTGATCGGCTTCGACGAGATCGAACTCCGGCCAGGCGCACATCGGGCAAGACCAGCTGCCCTCGAACGCGCCGTCCTTGGCCGCCGCCTCCGCGGAATCCCAGGTCGCTCGGCGATCCATCGCGCCGCATTTCTCGCACTTCCGGATCATCGCCATCGGGTCACTCCTTCCAGGCTGCGGACTGCGGTCCGCCCCAGCGTGATCCGTTCGGGGCGCCGTCCATCTCAGAGCGTCCGCCCATCGCCTTGCAGATACGTATCGGTCCGGCCCGTGTCGATGATCTCGGGGACGCGTCGGCGTTCGGTACCATTGCGGCCCATGTCGACCCCGAGCGTGAGCCCCGACCCGCGCATCCCGACGCTGCCAGGGGCCGAGATCCGGCGCCGGTTCCTCGAGTTCTTCGAGGAGCGCGGCCACACCGTCGTCCCGAGCGCGAGCCTCGTGCCGGCCGGCGACCAGACGCTCCTGTTCACGAACTCCGGCATGGTCCAGTTCAAGGACGCCCTGACCGGCACCGAGAAGCGCTCATACACCCGTGCGGTCGACTACCAGCGGGTCCTGCGCGTGGCCGGCAAGCACAACGACTTCGAGGAGGTCGGGCGGACGCCGCGGCATCACACCTTGTTCGAGATGCTCGGTAACTGGAGCTTCGGTGACTACTTCAAGCGCGAGGCGATCCACTGGGCCTGGGACTTCCTGACGCGCGATCTGGGCATCCCCGGCGAGCGGCTGGCAGCGACCGTCTACTCGACCGACGACGTCGCCCACGACGTCTGGCGCGACGAGATCGGGCTGCCGCCGGAGCGCCTCGTGCGCTGGGGCGACTTTCCCAATGGCGACGAGAAGAACTGGTGGCGGATGGCGGACATCGGGCCGTGCGGCCCGTGTTCGGAGCTGCACTTCGACCGTGGCGTCCAGTTCTCCGAGGGTCCCCACTGCATCCCCGACCATAGCGAGCTATGCCCGCGCTGGCTGGAGGTCTGGAACCTCGTGTTCATGGAATTCGACCTCCAGCCGGACCGCTCGCTGATCCCCCTGCCGGCGCCGGGCGTCGACACCGGCATGGGCCTCGAACGCATCAGCAGCGTCGTCCAGCAGGTCCCGACCAACTACGACACCGACCTCTTCCTGCCGATCCGCGACCGGATCCTCGAGCTGTTCGGCCACGACCCGGAGGCGTTCGAGGCCGAGCGATTCAGCTACCAGGTCATCGCCGACCACTCGCGAGCGGTCACGTTCCTCATCGCCGACGATGTCCTGCCGTCCAACGAGGGCCGCGGCTACGTGCTGCGCCGGATCCTCCGTCGGGCCGTCCGTCACGGGCGGCTACTCGGCCGGCGGGAACCGTTCCTGAGCGACCTCGCCGCGACGGTGATCGGGGTCATGGGCGAGGCGTATCCGCACCTGATCGAACGGCAGGATGAGGTCCTGGCGGCCATCGAGCGCGAGGAGGCACAGTTCGCGCGGACCCTCGATGCGGGGACGGTCCACCTCGACCAGGCGCTGGCCAAGCTCGCGACGAGCGAGCGAGCCGTCGGACGACGACCCGAAGACCTCCCGGTGGACGCCCCGCAGCTCGACGGCGAGCTCGCATTTCGCCTCCACGACACGTACGGCTTTCCGGTGGACCTCACGGTCGAACTCGCGGCCGAGTACGGCGTCGGCGTCGACCGGCCCGGGTTCGAGCGGGCCCTGGCCGAGCAACGCGACCGCTCGCGTTCGGGCCGAAAGGCCGAGCTCAGCCGCCATGCCGAGCTCGGGTCCCTGTACGCCGCCATCCAGGCGCGTGCCGGCGACACCGAGTTCCTCGGGTACGAGACGCTCACCGCCGAGGGCCGCGTGATCGCGATCGTCCGCGACGCGCTGGAGTACGACGAGCTGACCGGCCATGGCGAAGCCGAGATCGTCCTCGATCGGACGCCTTTCTACGCCGAAGGCGGCGGCCAGATCGGCGACCACGGCGTGGTCCGCGAGCCCGGCGGCGGCAGCGTGCTGTTCGAGGTCGCCGACACGCAGAAGCCCGTTGGCGGCCTCATCGTCCATCGGGGAACGCTCCAGGGCCGATTGCGCGTGGGCGAGTCCGTGGAGGCGGTCGTGAACCCCGAGCGGCGGGCGCACACGATGCGCAACCACACGGGCACACACCTGCTGCACCGGGCATTGCGGAACGTCGTCGGGGAGCGTGCGCGACAGGCCGGCTCACTCGTGACGCCGGACGGGCTTCGGTTCGACTACCCATTCGATCGTCCGCTCACCGACGATGAGAAGCGCGCGATCGAGGATGAGGTTCGCCGCATCATTCGCGACGACCGACCCGTCTCCATCGCGTTCATGAGCATGGCCGAGGCGATCGCGGGCGGTGCTGACGCGTTCTTCGACGAGAGGTACGGCGAGACCGTGCGCACGATCCGCGTCCAGGACTACTCGTTCGAGTTGTGCGGGGGGACGCATTGCCGGGCGAGCGGCCAGATCGGCGGCTTCGTGATCACCGCGGAGCGGAGCATCGGCTCAGGCCAGCGCCGCATCGAGGCCGTCACCGGAACGGGCGCGGACGCGCTGACTCGCGAGCGGATCGAGCTCCTGGAGCGGGCCGCCGAGGTCGCCGGCGCCCGATCCGTCGAGGCGCTGCCCGATCGCATCGCCGCGCTCCAGGACGAGCTGCGCGAGACGAAGCGACGCCTCAAGGTGGGCAGCGGCTTGGGGATCGCGACACCTGAACAGCTCGTCGCCGAAGCCACGGAGGTGGCGCCCGGCATCCGCGTCGTCGCCCACGCGGCTCCGTACGAGTCGATGGAGGCGCTCAAGGGCGCGGCTCGAACGGTGAGCGCGGCGCTCGGATCCGGGGTCGTAGCGCTCGCCCTCGATGCCGAGGAGCCGCAACTGTTCGTGACCGTGTCGCCCGACCTCGTCCCGCGCGGAGTCTCGGCCGGCGCGCTGGTCAGACCTCGCGATGCCCGCCATCGACGGCCGAGGTGGCGGCCGCCCAGAGATGGCCCAGGGCAAGGGCACCCGACGGGAAGGGCTGCCGGCGGCGCTCGCGGCGATCACCGCCGCGCTTGAAACGGGGGCCTGATGGCCTTCTGGCGCCGCATCTGGCAGCGCGACGGGGAAGAGGCCCTCGCCGCGTGCACGGCCCTGGACGTCGGGACGGAATTCGCCAAGGCCCTCGTCTTCGATATCGATGCCGCCGGTCACGGGACCGTGCGCGGCGTCGGACGGAAGCGACAGGGCCTCTCGCACATGCAGTCCGGCACCGTGGCGGACATCGCCGCGGTCGTCGACAACTGCGCGGTCGCCCTGCAGGAGGCGGAGGAGATGGCCGGCTTCCGTCCGACCCAGGTCGTCATCGGGATCGCCGGTGAGCTCGTGAAGGGGTTCACGACGACCCACGCCCAGGAGCGCCGGAAGCCCGACCAACCGATCACCGAGGGCGAACTCCAGAAGCTCATCGACAACGTCCAGCGCCAGGCGCTCCGCGAGGCCGAGCGGGCGATCACCTGGGAGACCGGCCTGCCCCACGTCGATGTGCGCCTGGTGCACGCGGCCGTCACGGGGGCTTCGATCGATGGCTATTCGCTGACGAACCCGGTCGGGTTCCAGGGTCGCCACGTCAAGATCGGCATCTTCAACGCGTTCGCGCCGCTGGTCCACCTCGGAGCGCTGCAGAGCGTGGCGAGCCAGTTGGACCTCGAGCTCCTGGAGATCGTCGCCGAGCCATATGCGGTCGCACGCGTCCTCGGCAGCGACCAGATCCGCCAGGCGGGCGCCCTCTTCGTTGATGTCGGGGGCGGCACGACGGATGTGGCCCTCGTGCGACACGGTGGTATCGAGGGCACGCGCATGTTCGCGCTCGGCGGTCGGGCGTTCACCAAGAGCCTGGCCGATCGGCTGGACCTGCCCTTCCCACGGGCCGAGGCCCTCAAGGTGGACTACGCGAGGGACCTGGCAGTCGAGAGCCGCGAGAACGTCGCCTCGATCATCGGCGACGACGTCCGGGTCTGGGCCGCCGGCGTGGAGCTGGTGATGGAGGAACTGTCGGGTGGGGACCTCCTCCCGGGACGGATCTTCCTGTGTGGAGGCGGCTCGCGCCTGCCCGAGATCCGCGCCTCGCTCGCATCTGAGGCATTCTGGAAAGGCCTGCCGTTCGCCCGACCGCCCGAGGTGACGGTGATGGCGCCTGACCAGATCGAGACGATCTCCGATGCGACCGCGTTGCTCGTCGACCAGCAGGACGTGACGCCCCTTGGCCTGGCCTACCAGGCGATCGAGCTCCAGACGACCGAGGACGCCCTGGACGCGGCGCTCCGACGGGTCCTGCGCGCGATGAAGGTCTGACGATGGCCGGCGGCGTCATCTACCTCGACATCGACGACGAGATCACGTCTGCGGCCGCCCGGATCAGGACGATGGAGGGACGACGGGTCGCGGTCGTGCTCCCGCATGGGTCGCGCGTGGCGACGTCCCGCATCAACTTCCGGCTGCTGGCGCGCGACGCACAGACCCACGAGAAGCGGCTGTCGATCATCGCGAACGAGGCGGCCACGCGCGCCCTGGCCGCCTCGGCCGGCCTGCCGGTCTTCAGCTCGGTCGGGGAGTACGAGGAATCCCTGGCGACGGCGACCGGTGCGGATGCGGCCACGCCGGCGCCCGAGACCAAGGGCCCGGCCGAGGCCGCCGCTGTTGCCGCGGCGGCGGCGGTGGCGGACGCGACCGCCCTGGCGGGTGAGACGGCGCGGACGCCGGTCGCCGAGCCGCCGGAAACGCCCACCCCGGAACCGCCCGTCCAGCAGACCCTCGACGACATGGAGGCCGCCGAGCTGGCCGCCGCGGCAGCCGCGATCGCGGCGACCGCCGCCGCCCGGCCGGGTTCCCCGACGTCGCCAGGGGGGACATCCATCCGCGGCGCACCCGCCGGGACCTCGATCCGTCGCGCTCCGGTCGACGCACCTCCGCGCGATCCACGAGTCCAGGACGCGCCGGTCCGTGGCGGGCCCGTCACTCTCGGCTCCGGTCAGGGCATCTCACGGACGCCGCTGCTGGTCGGTCTGGGTGCCATCGCCCTGGCGCTGCTCATCGGCGGCGTCGGGGCCTACCTCGTGTTGCCGTCCGCGACGATCGTCCTCACCCCAAAGGAAGAAGCGGTCGGCCCCGTTCGCGTCACGATCCTCGCCGACCCGACGGTCACGGCCCCAGATGCGGAGGCGAAGGTGGTCCCTGCCGAGGTCGTGACGGTCGACGTCAGCGCGACCGACACGTTCCCCGCCACCGGCAAACGGGTCGAGGAGATCAAGGCGACGGGGACGGTCCGATTCGAGAACCTCGATCCGACGTCCCCGAACACGATCGATGCGGGGAGCGTCGTCCGGACGAGGGACGGCATCCGGTACCGGACGAATGCCGATGTGACCGTCCCGCGAGCGGACCTGGTCGGGTTGGCGATCATCCCGAAGACGGCCACGGTGAAGGTCACAGCTGTCGACGCCGGGCCGGATGGCAACGTGGACGCGAACCGGATCACCCAGGTCCCACGCGACGAGAACTCGCAATTCCTGAACGTCACGAATCCGGATCCGACGGCCGGCGGCGAACGCCAGGAGTTCCCGAAGGTCACCCAGAAGGACCTCGACGCGGCCCTCGCCGCGCTCGAGCCCGCGCTCCAGGCGGCCTTGACGGACCGCCTGGCCGACCCGTCCATCGCCCCCGCCGGCGCGACGGTCTTTCCCGAGACGGCCGAGCTGGGGACGCCGGTCCCGACCGTCGATCCCGCCACGCTCCTGGACCAGGAGATCGCGACCTTCGACCTGGGGCTGAGCGCGACCGGCACGGTGACAGCCGTGAACCAGGCGCCGATCGAGACCGTCGTCGAAGAGCGCCTCCGAGCGAGCGTCGACCCGAACCACCGCCTCGTCGAGGGCACGGTCGACATCGATGTCGAGCCGGCGGTGATCTCCGGCGACCGGATCACCTTCCCGGCCAGCGCCACGGCCAGGCAGGTCGCGATCCTGGATCCGGCCGACCTCAAGGCACAGGTCATGGGCCGGCCCATCGACGAGGCTCGCTCCATCCTCGAGGCGTATGGGACGGCGCAGCTTTCGACCTGGCCGGATTGGGTGTCGACGATCCCCACGCTCGATGGCCGCGTCCAGCTGACCCTCGATGAAGCCGTGTCGGTCGAGTCGACCGAGCCCACGGCCGCCCCGTGAGCCCGGGCCGTCGCCGATGAGCCGGATGCTCGGGATCGACCTCGGGGAGCGGCGTGTCGGGGTGGCCCTGTCCGACGGCGATGCCTCGCCCGCACGACCGCTCGTGACGCTGCGGCGGGCCCGCGACATCGAAGGCGACGCAGGTGCCCTGCGGTCGCTCGTGGACGCGCACGGCATCGATGAGTTGGTCGTCGGGCTGCCGCTCGACGTGTCCGGCGAGGAGGGCTCGCAGGCGAACCTGACGCGCGACTGGGCGACGGCCGTCGCCGCGGAACTGCGATTGCCGCTAACCTTGCGTGACGAGCGCCTGACCAGCCATCTCGCGGAGGACCGATTGGGTCCGATGAAGCACGGTCGGTCCGGCGGACCCCCGACCCGATCGCAGCGCGACGCGTATCGAGCACGCGTGGACCGCGAGGCGGCGGCCATCATCCTGCAGGATGAACTCGACACACGGGCCGGGATCCGTTCGTCCTTGCCCCGACCCAGCGACCACACGGAGAACCGCGCATGACGATCCGCTCCGGCGGACGCCCACGGGATGACCGCGCCCCACACGCGCATCCCTACGACCCCGATGCCTACGCCACCGACATCCTGCCGCCCATGGTCGAGCCGGCTCGACGAGGCGGTCGCAACGGGCGTGGCGGGTCTGGCGGCGGCCTGGTCGGGATCGTCAAGTTCCTCGTCTTCGCGCTCGTGCTGGCCACGATCGTCCTGGTCGTCGCGCTGACCGCCCTTCGGCCCGTGGTCAACAGCGCGATCCTGGGCTGGGCCGCCGAGAATCCCGCCGCCCTCTCGATGCCGTTCGTGAGCGACATCGTCCGGGAGGATCTGGGGGCTTCGCTGACCGAGCCGGTCTCGAACGACCCGACGCAGGTCGAATTCGTCGTCCAGGACGGCGACACGGCGAGCACGATCGGGACCCGCCTCGAACGGGACGGACTCATCCGCGACGAGCGTGCGTTCGTCTTCCTCGCGGTCGAGCTCGGCCTGACGGCGGAACTGCAACAGGGCGCCTTCCTGCTGCGCAAGAACATGGCCCCGAACGAGGTGGTGACGGCCCTGCTCGATCCGCCGGACGTCCCTTACGTGGAGATCGGTCTCCGCACGGGCCTCCGACTCGAGCAGATCACGGCCAAGCTCCAGACGCTGCCGCTCCAGATGGATGTCCGCGAGTTCTACGAGCTGGCGAGCTCGCCGCCCAAGGACCTCCTCGACGACTACCCGTGGCTCAAGAAGATCCTGAGCGACCCCACGGTCCCCGAGGATGCCACGCTCGAGGGCTTCCTCTGGCCGGCGAGCTACAAGGTGCTCCCGGATACGACGCCCGATGAGCTCATCCGCCTGATGCTCGACAAGTTCTACGCCAACGTCGGCGCCGAGCGGCTCGACGTCCCGGAGGAGCGCGGCCTGTCGTTCTACCAGGTGCTGGCCCTCGCCTCGATCGTCGAGCGTGAGGCCGTGCTGGACGACGAGCGCCCCAAGATCGCCGGCGTCTACCAGAACCGGATCGACGGCCTGCCCGGCATCAAGAACAGGATCCTCAACGCCGACCCGACGGTCATCTGGGCGAACGACACGATCGAGCTCGACAAGCTCGACTTCGACATGTGGCAGAAGTACTCGTTCTGGTCGCCGCCCGAGGTGCCGATGAAGGAGGTCGTCGTGCCACCGGAGCTTGCGGGCTACCAGACGTATCTGAATCCGGGTCTCATCCCGGGTCCGATCGCGACGCCGACCCTCCCATCGCTCGACGCGGCCCTCCAGCCCGACACCGAGGACAAGTTCCTTTACTTCGTGGCGATCCCCGAAGGCGGCGGCGCGCACGCGTTCGCGAAGGACAACGCGTCGTTCCAGAAGCTCCTCAAGGAGTACGGGTACATATGACCGGTCGGCTCCCCGAGCCGGCTGACTTCGCCCCAGCTCCATCGGACCGCCAGCGCGCCGACTGGACCGATGCCGACCGGGCCGCTCGGCCGGCTCGCCTGGCGCGCCTGCGGGCACGCTTCGCCGATGCCGGCGTGGACGCTTATTTCGGCGTCCGGGCCGAGCACATGCGCTACCTGACCGGGTTCTCGCTGGGTGACGGCGAGGAGAAGGTGTCGGGCACGTCCGGCCAATTCCTTGTCGGGGGGAATGACCTGCTCGTCCTGGCCGATTCGCGCTACACCATCCAGGCCCATCGCGAAGCGCCCGATGCGCGAGTCGTGGACGTCTATCACGACCTCCCGGCCCGCTGGCCGGAGCTGCTCGCCTCGGTCGGGGCTCGACGGGTCGCCCTGGAGGCCGGCTTCATCCCGCACGGGACGTGGGGACGCCTCGCGGCGGCAGCCCCGGAGATCGAGCTGGTGCCCGTCGAAGGCTGGATCGAAGCGGACCGTGCAACGAAGGAGCCGGCGGAGCTGGAGCGCATCGAGGCCGCATGTGCTGTCGGCGATCGGGCCCTGGCGACGCTGCTGCCCGAGATCCGTCCCGGCGTGACCGAGGCAGCGCTGGCCATGCGGCTCGAGTGGATCATCCGGACCGGCGGTGCCGAGGCGCTGGCCTTCGACGTCGCGTGCCTGTCCGGGCCGGAGGCCGCGCTGCCCCACGGCGCGCCCGGCGACCGGCCGGTGCTGGCGGGCGCGGTGCTCCTATTCGACTTCGGTGCGCAGGTGTCGGGCTATCGGAGCGACATGAGCCGGACGCTCTTCGTCGGCGAACCGACGCCGCGCGACCTGGGCATCTACGAGGTGGTCGCGCGGGCCCAGTCGGCCGCCATCGAGGCGCTCGAGACCGCTGTGGCCGGCGGAGCGGGTCGAGACGGCGGCGAGTCGCTCCCGAGTGGGCGGGCCGTCGACGCCGTCGCGCGTGGTGTCATCGAGGCGGCCGGCCACGGCGAGCGGTTCGGCCACGGCACCGGGCATGGCATCGGTCTGGCCACGCACGAGGCGCCCAGTCTCGGCACGTCCGGCCCCGAGACCGCCCTGCCGAGCCCGACGGTCTTCTCGGTCGAGCCCGGCATCTACCTCGAAGGCGAGACCGGCGTCCGTATCGAGGATCTGATCGCGCTCGACGCCGCGGCCGGTCGAGTCGCTCGCCTGACCCAGTTCCCGAGCGAGGTCCTGGTGGTCGGGGGCTGACATCGCCCGAGCTTGCCCGCTACGCTGTCGCCGCCATGCCAAGCGATCTCTTCGACCTCCTGGGCCCGACGATGCTCGTCGTGGTCGCCGTCCCGCTCATCACCACGGGCCTGGTGATCGGGGTGATCGTCTGGGCGATCCGGCGCAGCGTGCCGCCGCGTGAAGATCCGGCGGTCGCCGAGCTGAAGGGCCGCCTTGCGCGCGGCGAGATCGACCCGACCGAATACCAGGTCCGCCTGCGGGCTCTCCAGCGCGACGATTGACCATCCAGGAGCCGACGACCACATGATCAGTACCGGCGAACTCAAGAAGGGCGTCGCCATCGAGCTCGACGGCGAGCTCTGGCAGATCCTCGACTACCACCACATCAAGATGGGTCGTGGGTCCGCCCAGGTGCGCATCACGCTGCGCAACATCAAGCGTGGCCAGACGGTGGAGCGCTCCTTCCAGGCTGGGACGAGGTGGCCGCGTGCCTCGATGGAGAAGCGGCCCGTCCAGTTCCTCTATCGCGATGGCGACGACCACCACTTCATGGACACCGACACCTACGACCAGTTCGTCCTGACGAGCGAGCAACTGGGTGAGACCGCCCAGTACCTGAAGGATGGGATGACGCTGGATCGGACCAGCTACCAGGGCGAGACCATCGGCGTTGAGCTGCCGGTCACGGTCGACCTGCGGGTCGCCGAGACCGAACCCGGATTCGCCGGCGACACGCAGACCGGCGCCCGCAAGAATGCGACGACCGAAACGGGCCTTGTGGTGGTCGTGCCGATCTTCGTCGAGACCGGCGACACGATCCGCGTCGACACGCGCACCGGCGAGTACCAGACCCGGGTATAGCCGGCGACGACGATGGGTGACCGCTGGCGGTTCCAACAGCTGGGCTTCGGATGAGCGACGCGGAACAGCGCCCGGTCGCGGGCCCGATCGCCCTCGGAGCGTTCGGCGTGCGCATCCTGGGCGTCAGCGAAGTCGCTCGAGCGGTCAAGTCGGCGGTGCGCGACGATCCCCGGCTCGCGGACCTGTGGGTGGAAGGGGAGATCGGTCGGGTGACCGTGTCGTCGGCCGGTCACGCGTACTTCGCGCTCAAGGACGAGCGCAGCCAGCTCCAGTGCGTGTGGTTCCGCGACGACCGCCTCCGCTCGGCATTCGAGGCGCAAGTCGGATTGCGGGTCGTCGTCCACGGCCGGATCGACCTGTTCGAGCCGCAGGGCGCGCTCCAGTTGTACGTCGAGTCGCTCCAGCCGGCCGGTGTCGGCGACCTCGCGCTCCGGTTCGAGGAGCTCAAGGCCCGGCTCGCCGCCGAGGGCCTCTTCGAGCCCGAGCGTAAGCGCAAGCTCCCGAGCCGCCCGACCGTCGTCGCGGTCATCACGAGCCCGACCGGCGCCGTCTGGAAGGACATCGCCACGGTCATCGGACGACGTTGGCCGCTAGTCCGAGTCGTCCTCGTCGCCGCCAAGGTCCAGGGCGCCGACGCCCCGGCCAGCATCGTCCTGGCATTTCGCCGGCTGGAGCGTCACCGCGACGAGCTGGCGAAGGGCGACCGGGCGGTCGAGGCGCCGCAGGTCACGATCCTGGCCCGTGGCGGCGGATCGCTCGAAGACCTCTGGTCGTTCAACGATGAGCGGGTCGTGCGCGCCGTGGTGGCCCATCCGATCCCGGTCGTGACCGGCGTCGGACACGAAGTGGACGTGACCCTGGCCGATTTCGCGGCTGACGTGCGGGCGCCGACCCCATCAGCGGCCGCCGAGATCGTCGTGCCCGACCGGGCGGAGATGATGGGCGCGCTTCGACGCGCCGGCACGCGCCTGGCGGCGGTCTCGGCCGGGCGCCTGGCCGTTGCGCGCAACGAGCTCGCCGTCGAGCGGCGGGCGCTCGAAGTGGTCAGTCCGGGCGCGCGTCTGGTCGCCTCGCGTGAGCAGGTCGGCCTGCTGTTCGATCGGGCGACGCGGGCCCTGGCTTCACGCCTGGGCCACGACCGCGCTCGCCTCGACCGGGCCGCTTCCACGTTGCCCCGCCTGTCGGCAGCGACCCTCGCCGGGGCACGCGCGAGCCTCGACGCGTCGGCGGCCGCCCTGGCCGTGCTCGGCCCGCAGGCGACGCTGGACCGAGGCTATGCCATCGTCCGGCGACGGACCGACGGCGCCGTGGTGCGCGAACCGGGCGACGCTCCGGCCCGGACGGCCCTCGACATCCGTGTGGCCGACGGGTCGGTCGCAGCGACCGTGGATGATCCCGAGACGGAGTAGGGTGGGCCGGCGTTGGAATACCTGGTCTTCGCGATCGTCGTGGTCGTCATCGCGGTGATCGGGATCCGCGTTGGTATGCTGCTGGCGCCGGGGATCGACCGGTTGACCGAGCCCGATGACGAGGAGCCGCGTGACTGACACCGCCGAGCCCCGGGTTGAGGAACTGCCGTTCGACGATGCTCTCGCCGAGCTCCAGCGGACCGTGGCCGAACTCGAGGCCGGCGGGCAGCCCCTGGAGCGCGCGCTGGCGCTCCACGAGCGGGGTACGGCCCTGATCGAGCGCTGCGATCGTTTGTTGAACGACGCCCAGCTCCGACTCCAGCAATTGGTCCAGCGAGCCGGGGGCGGGTCGGAGTTGCGCGACGTCAAGGCGGACGAAGCCGCCGAGGAGGCCTGATCCGTCACGTGAGCGCGTTACCGCGCGTCCGTCCGATCGTCGGCCACGAGCTCGTAAAACAAGCGACCTGTGAGGAACAGGTTTACACTCAGCGCCGCGACCGCCGTCGCTCGACATAGGGGAGTCCAGCCACCGTGCCGATCCTGCCGAACCTCGAGGGGCCCGCCGACCTGCGCGGGCTGTCCGAGGTCCAGCTCGCCCAGCTCGCGCTCGAGATCCGCGAGGCCATCATCTCGACCGTGTCGGTCACGGGCGGGCACCTGGGGTCGTCGCTCGGCGTCGTGGAGCTGACGATCGCCCTGCACCGCCTGCTGGAATCGCCGCGCGATCGCATCGTCTGGGATACCGGCCATCAGGCCTACCCGCACAAGCTCCTGACCGGACGGCTCGAGCGGTTCGGGACGCTGCGCCAACTCGATGGGATCGGCGGCTTCCCGCGCCGCTCCGAATCGCCCCACGATGTCTTCGATGGCGGTCATGCCGGTACCGGCCTCTCGATCGCGGAGGGCCTTGCCGAGGCCCGCGATGTCCGGCACGGACTGGAGCGCATCGTGGTCGTCGTCGGCGACGCGGCCCTGATGAGCGGCCTCTCGCTCGAGGCGCTCAACGACATCGGGCAGCGCAAGACCCAGATGCTCATCGTCGTGAACGACAACGAGATGTCGATCAGCCCGACCGTCGGGGCGTTTTCGCACTACCTGAGCCAGATCAAGCTCTCGAGCGCCTGGCGCCAGAGCAAGAGTGCCTACGACCGCACCGTCGAGCGGATCCCGGTCGTCGGACCGACCGTCCTCGAGCTCTCGAAGCGGCTACGCAAGTCGGTCGTGCAGTTCGCCCAGCCGGGCCAGCTGTTCGAGGATCTCGGGATCACGTACATCGGGGTCGTCCCCGGCCACGACCTGCACGCGCTGATCGAGACGCTCGGCGCGGCACTGTCCCTGCCCGGTCCGACGATCGTGCACGTGCGGACCCAGAAGGGCCGCGGATATCGCCCGGCGGAGGCGGACCAGGTCGGTTTCCATGGGGCGGCACTGCCGCCGATGGCGCCACCGGTCAACGGGCTCAACGGGAGCGCCATGCCCACGGAGTCGATGGCCGACGACGCGGCGCCGCCCACCCACGCTCCTGAGGCGCCGAAGAAGCATCCGAACTACACCGCGGTCTTTGCGGCCGAGCTGATCGAGCTGGCTCGAGCCGACCGACGCATCGTCGGGATCACCGCCGGTATGCCGACCGGGACCGGTCTGTCCAAGTTCCAGGCCGAGTTCCCGCAGCGCTTCTTCGACGTCGGCATCGCCGAGCAGCACGCCGTGACGTTCGCGACCGGCCTCGCGATGGGTGGCATGCGACCGGTCGTGGCCATCTATTCGACGTTCCTGCAGCGAGCGTTCGACCAGACCGTCCACGACGTCTGCCAGAACGACCAGCCGGTCCTGATCGCGGTCGATCGCTCCGGGTTGGTCGGAGAGGATGGCACGAGCCACCAGGGGATGTTCACGCTGTCCGCCCAGTTGCAGCTCCCGAACCTCGTGATCGCCGCTCCCCGGGACGAACAGGAGCTGCGCTCCCTGGTCCGAACCGCCCTGGCGCAGGACCACCCGTTCGCGCTGCACTACCCACGCGATCCGGGCTTCGGTTTGCCGCCTGTCGAGCCCGCCATCCTGCCGATCGGACGCGGTGAGGTCCTACGGGAGGGTCGCGACCTGTTGTTCGTGGGCTTCGGGCCGATCGTGGCGCGAGCGGTCGCGGCCGCGGAGGCGCTCGAGACCGAGGGTTGGTCGGTCGGCGTCATCAACGCTCGTTTCGCCAAGCCGCTCGACGGACAGCTGATCCTCGACCAGGCCCGAGGCAAGCGACTCGTGGTCACGTTCGAGGAGAGCGTCGCGAGCGGCGGCTTCGGGAGCGCTGTCCTCGATCTGGTCGAGGGGTCGCGGCTCACCGACCCGGCGCTGCGTGAGGTCGCCGTGCGGGTCATCGGCATCCCCGGCGACCGGTTCGTCGACCACGGCTCCGTTGCGGACCTCCGGCGCGTCCTTCGGCTTGACGCACCGGGTCTCACCGCCCAGGTCCGCGACACGCTCGCCGTCCTCCAAGCCGCCCCGACGCCCTCCGAGGCGCCCACGACCCACTGAAGGGGCCTGTTCGGGGCAGCCGTCGGCCTACGAGAGGCGGAAGGCGCAGGTCGTCACCGCGTCAGTCGGCGTTCTTGACCATGGTGAGGACGCCATAACGGCACAGCGGCCAGAGTGCCGGCAAGCGGTGCAGGAGCGCCGTGTCGATGCGCCCCAGCATCGCGAATCGGGCCCGCAGGCCGAACCCGCGCTGGATCATGCTCAGGAGTTGAACGCCCTTGATCCGCGACTGGGCAAATGGCTCCAGCCAAGTGTCGACATCCGAATGCCGAAGCGGGATATCGGCGCCGCGATCGTGCTTTCCAGGGTACCGAACGTGGTCTCGAGCGAAGTTGACGACCGGGTTCGTGCCCAGAGGCTCGGAGAATGCTCCTCGTCCGCCTGGTCTGAGGACCCGGAAGAGTTCCTGGACCCCGCTCGTCGGCTCGAGGTGGTGGAGGACGGCCTTGCCGACCGCGACATCGAAGCTCCCGTCCTCGAACGGGAGGGCCTCGCCGGCAGCCACGACGAACGAAACACGGTCGTCCACCCCGGCTTGACGCACGCGCCCTCGGGCGACAGCGATGCTGGCCTCGGAGAGATCGACCGCTGTGACTAAAGCGCCGCTCCGGGCAAGCAGCACGGTGAGTTCGCCGAGTCCACAGCCGTACTCAAGGACGCGCTTATCCCTTAGGTCGCCGAGGAAGGCATCCACGCCCTGGAGCAGCGGGTCCTTCCGGCACAACCACGCAAAGTCGGCCTCGGGCGGATAGACCTTGAGCCCCTTGGCGTCCATGGCACCCGCGTGTGAGTCCCACTTCGCACGTTCGGCTGCGTAACGCTCCTGGTGCGCATTCATGTGGCGCGTCCCTCCCCCTGCCGCCGATTGTACGCCTGGGGGCGAGGGCTCCGGTCGGTGCCGGCCAGGAGTGACGAGGCGCGCTGAGTTTGGGCTGAACGCTGCGACCCTTCGACCTCGATCGTTGGAGCGGGCGATCAGGCTAGTACCCTGGCACCACCGGGGCTGGCGCCGCCGTGGATGCCGGCGCCGCCGGGTCGTTCGGAGCCGCCGTCGCGCCCGCAGAAGGCCCTGTGCACGCAGCCAACAGCCACGCGATCGCGATCGCGGAGACGAGTCGTTTCATCCTCATTCCTCCATCACCCGACGTACGTCCCGCGCCCATGGTCGGTTTTCGACTGGCTCATGGAAAAGCCGACGGGAACGCGATGAACAGAGCGTATCCTCGGGCATCGCTCGAGGATGGTCGGATGAACGTGTTTCCCGGTACCGGGGAGATCCTGATCGTGGGCGCGGTCGCGGTGATCGTCATCGTCGCGCTGGTCGTCGTGTCGTTGCGGCGGCGCTAGAGGCCACCTTGACGGCGCCCGAGGTGAGCCCCGGTGAAGCGGGCTGTGCCACGATAGGCGGGTGAGTCCGGCCGACGGCGCCACGACCAAGACCAAGCCCAAGCGGGTCCGGCTCGACCAGCTGCTCGTGGAGCGCGGGCTGGTCGAGTCGCGCAGTCGTGCCCAGGCCCTGCGTGCTTGCCGGCAAGGTCAGGGTGGGGGAGGGCGACGCCGCCCGCCACGACCGGAAGCCGGGCGACCTGATCGATGCGACGACCAGCGTCGAAGTGGACACGCCTGAGCCCTTCGTCAGTCGTGGCGGCCACAAGCTCGCGGCCGCGCTCGATGCGTTCGCGATCGACCCGTCGGGGCTTGTCTGTCTCGACGCCGGTGCCTCGACCGGCGGCTTCACCGACGTGCTCTCTCCAGCGCGGTGCGACCCGGGTCTACGCGCTCGATGTCGGTCGGGGGCAGCTCGCCGAGCCGCTGCGCCGCGACCCGCGCGTCGTGTCGATGGAGCGCACGAACGCTCGCGCCCTGACCGCAACGACCCTCCCCGAGCCGATCGCCCTCGCCACGATCGACGTCTCGTTCATCTCGCTGGACCTGGTCCTGCAACCCGTCGTCACGACACTCGCCCCCGGCGGTCACATCGTTGCCCTCGTCAAGCCACAGTTCGAAGCCGGGCGCGGCCGGACGGACCACGGCGTCGTCCGCGACCCGGCGATCCACCGCGAGGTCCTCGAGCGAGTCCTGGAGCACGCCCAGATCGCCGGTCTCGGGGCCCGCGACGTCATCCCGTCGCCGCTCCTTGGGCCGGAGGGCAACCGAGAGTTCCTGGTCCACCTGGCGCCCGGACCGAGCTGTGCCGATATCGCCGCGCGGATCACGACCGCCACCACGCCGCCACAAGGCGCGACCGCATGACCGTCCAGCGGATCGGGTTCGCCTACAACCCCACGATCGAGGCGGCGGTCGAGCTGAGTGCCCGGGCCGCCGGCTGGTGCCAGATGCGCGACATCGACCAGTGGCAGGCGCCATCGGACGACATGGCCGCCTTGTTGCGCGACCTCCCGTCGACCGACGCCCTCGTCGTCCTCGGCGGCGACGGGACCTTCCTGCGAGCGGTCCGCGCAGTGGCCGAAGTCGACGTCCCGATCCTGGGCATCAACCTCGGCAAGGTCGGCTTCCTGTCGAAGGCCGAGGCGGGCGACCTCGATGCCGTACTCGAGCGCATCCACGCCGGCGAGTACCAGATCGGCGAACGCATGGCGCTCGAGGGGGTCATCCTCCGTGACGGCCGCCCGATCGACGAGATCCGCCACGTGGCGCTCAATGACATCGTCGTCGCTCGTGGGTCGCTGGCTCGTGTCTGCCGTCTCGATGTGGCCATCGACGATTCCCATCTCGCCACGTTCATCGCCGATGGCCTCGTCATCTCCTCGCCGACCGGCTCCACCGGCTATTCGTTCTCGGCCGGTGGCCCGATCGTGGACCCGGTCAGCCGCAACCTCGTCGTCACGCCCATCGCCGCGTACCTCTCGGCCATCCGCTCGGTCGTCGTGAGCCCGCGCCAGGTCGTCCGCTGTCGCGTGGTCGATGCCCACGAAGCGCTGGTCTCGGTCGATGGCCGCGAGGACATCCCGATCAAGGTCGGGGACCTCGTGGAGGTCCGCGCCGTGGAGCGGCCGATCCGCCTCATCGAACCGACCGGCGCGCAGCCCTTCTGGGACCTGCTGCGCCACAAGGTCGCGCTGCTGCCGTCGTGACCGGGCGGCTGCTCGAGCTGGCGGTCACCGACCTGGCCCTCATCGAGCGCCTGCGGCTCTCGCTCGAACCCGGCTTCAACGTCATCACCGGCGAGACCGGCGCCGGCAAGAGTCTGCTCATCGACGCCCTGGGCCTGGCCCTCGGCGCACGCGCCGACACGTCACTCGTCCGCCACGGCGCGGACACCGCGCGGGTCGAGGCCCTCTTCGACCGCCTGCCGGAGCCGCTCATCGCCGTCCGCGAGGTGGCGGCCGGCGGTCGCTCCACGGCGCGCGTGGACGACGAGACGGTCACGGCGGCGCGCCTCGCCGATGAGGTCGGGCCGCTCGTCGAGATCCACGGCCAGCACGATCAGCAGCGGCTGCTCGACGAGCGCTGGCAGCGCGACCTCCTCGACGGGTTCGGTGGACACGGAGCCCGGCGGACCGCGATGACCGAGGCAGTGGAGGCATGGCGGGCCAACCGGGCCGCCCTGGCCGAGTTGATCGGCGATCCGCGGGAGCTCGCCCGACGCCTCGAGCTCCTCGAGTACGAAGCCGGGGAGATCGCGGCGGCACGGCTTCGGCCCGGGGAGGCGGAGGAGATCCGCGCTCGGCTCGCGGCCGCTCAACACGGGGAAGCCATCGCCCGAGGCTCGGCGGCCGTTCATGAGGCGCTGACCGGGGAGGGCGGGGGAGCTCGCGACGGCGTCGCGCTCGCCCTCCGGGAGGCCCGCCTCGTCGCCCGGGTGGATCCTCGCTACGAGCCGCTGGCCGAGCGACTGGCGGGCCTCGATGCGGAACTCACCGACGTGGCCGCCGAGAGCCGCTCGCTCGCGGAAACCGTCGAGCACGACCCGGCCGCCCTCGCCGCGCTCGAGGAACGCCTCGGGACGATCTATTCGCTGGAGCGCCGCTACGGCGACGGCGAAGTCGCGGTCATCGCCCACGGCGAGCGGGCGGCGGCCGAGGCCGAGCGTCTGCGCGGTCTCGACGGAGAACGGGCGCGACGCGACGCGGACGATGTCCGACTGCTCGCGGAGGTCCAGGGGGCCGCCGAGCACCTCTCCGAGGCTCGCCGGACGGCCGCCGCCGCCATGACGTCTGCCGTCGGTGCCACGCTCGGCGATCTCGGGTTTGCCGACGGCGTGTTCGAGGTTGCCCTGGGGCGGCGGATCGCCGGGTCGGACGAACCGGCGGTCGAGATCGACGGTGACGCGGTCGCCTTCGATGCCGCGGGTGTCGACGAGGTCGTCTACCGCCTCGCCCCGAACCCCGGCGAGCCGCCCAGGCCGCTGGCGAGGATCGCGTCGGGTGGCGAGTTGTCGCGCGTGGCCCTCGCGATCAAGCAGGTCCTGGCGGAAGCGGACAAGACGCCGACGCTCGTCTTCGATGAAGTCGATACTGGGATCGGCGGCCGGAGCGCCGATCCGGTCGGTCGGAGCCTCTGGACGCTGGCCCGCCGTCACCAGGTCCTGTGCGTCACGCATCTGCCCCAGATCGCCGCGCATGCCGACGCCCAGTTCCGCATCACGAAGCGCGAACGCGACGGCCGCACCGTCACCGAGGTCGAGCGGCTGGATCGCGAGGGCCGCATCGTGGAGCTTGCCCAGATGCTGGGGAGTGCCACGACCGGTGCGGACGGGTCATCGGGCCCGGTCGGCGCCCCCGGCCTGGCCGCCGCGCGCGAGCTCCTCGACCGTGCCGAGGCCTGGCGCGGCGAGGTCGCGACGGCCGGCTGACCCGGGCCACCGGACGACGCCCGACCGATGGCCGCCAGATCGACCCTCGACGCCGCGATCGGCGACTACCTCGCCTATCTCACGGTCGAGCGTGGTCTCGCGCCCGCCACGATCCGCGCCTATCGCGGCGATCTCGCGGACTTCGCGGCCAGTCGCGGCACGACGGCCGCCTGGGCACGCTCGCCAGACGCCGTGGTCGGCTACCTGGCCGCCCGGACGCGCCGCGGGCGTCCTCGTGACCCAGGACTGGCCCCGACCAGCCTCCGACGCCGCGCGGCCGCGCTCAAGGGCTTCTACCGGTTCGCCTACGGCGAGGGCCTGATCGAGACGGACATCGCCGCCCACCTGGACCTGCCCCGCCAGTCACGCATGCTGCCAGAGACGCTCACGGTCGAGGAGACGGACCGCCTGCTGGTGGCGGCCGGCGGCGACGATCCCGGCGAGCCCGAGCACGACCGACACCTGCGCGATCGCGCGCTGCTCGAGTTGCTCTATGCGGCGGGCCTGCGTATCAGCGAGGCGCTTCGCCTCGACAAGGAGGACCTTTCGACCGAGGGCGGCTTCGTGCGGGTCATCGGCAAGGGCGACAAGGAACGACTGGTACCGGTCGGCGACGTGGCGCTCGACTGGCTGGCACGCTGGTCCGAGGGCGCCAGACCCCGGCTCCTGGCGCTCGGCCGTGTCCAGCCATCCCGCGGCGGGCCGGTCTTCCTGGGGGATCGCGGTGGCCGCCTGGCGCGCCAACAGGCCTGGACGGCGGTCAAGGCGGCCGCACGGAGGGCCGGCCTCGCCGACCGGATCTCGCCACACACGCTGCGCCACTCCTTCGCGACGCACCTCCTGGAGGGCGGCGCCGACCTGCGCATCGTCCAGGAGTTGCTCGGACATGCGAGTATCTCCACGACCCAGCTCTACACGCATCTGACCGGAGAGCGGATCCGGGACGTCTACAGTCGCGCCCACCCGAGGGCCTGAGAGGGAGGCACACGCCAGATGGGCTACGCCGATTCCTTGCTGTCGACCGGTGAACGGATCATCCATCGAGAGAAGCAGCACTGGTTCGTCTTCGTGTGGGGCGCACGCTTCACGATCCTGGCCCTGATCGTCGGGATCATCCTGGCGTGGGTCAGTGCCGGTCTGGCGCCGGACGGCGTCTCGGGTAGCGCCCGCACCATCCTCAGCTGGGTGGTCGTGATCATCTTCGTGGTCGGTCTCGCGGTGCTCCTCTGGACCATCCTTCACTACCTGAACCAGGAATACGTCATCACCAATCGCCGGGTCATGCAGGTGGCCGGGGTCCTCAACAAGACGTCGACGGACAGCTCGCTCGAAAAGATCAACGACGCCCGCCTCGAACAGTCGATCTTCGGGCGGATCTTCGGCTTCGGCGACCTCGACGTCATGACCGCCGCCGAGATCGGGATCGACAAGTTCCGGATGATCAAGGACCCGATCAAGTTCAAGAAGGCGATGCTGGACGCCAAGCACGAGTTCGAGATCGACATGGAGCGTCAGAGCTGGCCGCCGTCGCCACCGGCACGCGCACCGGGAGAGGGACCCGCGCCGGCACCGGACAGTCCGACGACGACCACGCCGCTCCCGGCTGCAGCGCCGGCAACGCCCGTGCCCCCCATCGCTGTCGCGCCGGTGGCCGCCGCAGATCCGTCAGCCGGGCCTGTCGCAGCCGCGCCCGCCGCCCACGACCTGAGTCCCGACGATGTCACGCGTACGCTCGCGAGTCTCGCCGACCTCCGTGATCGTGGCGCGATCAGCCCCGAGGAGTACGAGGCCAAGAAGGCCGACCTGCTCGGACGCCTGTAGGGGAACGGCCGGCGACGGCCGAGGTCGCCCGCCCACCGCCTCAGGGTCGCCGCCCGGCTACCATACGCGGGACCCGTCTAGAGGTGCCGCTTGTCCCAGGATCAGCTCGTCTCGATCGTCATCGTCATCGCGATCATGCTGCTCGTGGGATTCCCGGTCCACGAGTACGCCCACGCCCTGGCCGCGTACCGACTGGGTGATGGGACCGCCAAGCTCTTCGGGCGGCTGACCCTCAACCCGATCGCGCACTTCGACCCCATCGGCGGCGTCCTGTTGGCACTGTCGTTCCTCGTTTCGCAAGGAACGTTCGCATTCGGTTGGGCGAAACCGACGCCGGTCAACCCGATGAACCTCGGCGGGCGGCCGCCGGGGAGAGGCGATGGTCGCGGCGGCCGGGCCGCTTTCGAACCTCCTGCTCGCGACCATCGGCGCCATCCCGCTCCGGTTCCTCATCGCCAACCCGGAGATCGGCGTCCAGGTGCCGGAGATGCTGATCCTGGTGCTCGACACCTTCATCCGGATCAACATCATCCTCATGATCTTCAACTTCATCCCCATCCCGCCCCTCGACGGGTCGAAGGTCCTGTTCGCGGCGCTGGACCGCGAGACCGAGTACCGCATCCGACCGGTGCTCGAGCAGTACGGATTCCTGATCGTCATCGCCCTGTTCTTCTTCCCGCCCGGCAACTCCATCGGCGGCCGGCTGCTCTTCCCGCTCATCGACGGCCTCTATGGCCTCCTGGTGGGCATCTAGGGTCCGCCAGTTCCGGACGCACCTGCGGGCCCGCGTGACCCCCGAGGAGCGAGCGGCACTGGCGACCTGGACCGCACCGCTCCAGCTGGCGCTCTTCGATTCGATGCATCTGGCCGATCGACGGCATGGGCTGGACGTCGTCGCGTCCCTGCGAGCGGAAGGGGTCACGGAGCCGGACGCCCTGCTCGCCGGCCTGCTTCACGACGCCGGCAAGGGCGACACCGGTGTCTGGCCGCGCGTCGCCTGGTCGCTGGGCCAGGCCTACGGCGCGTGGGTCTGGCGGGTCAGCGGCGTCGTACCTGGATTCGGCCCGGCGCTGGAACGCCTCCGGAGCCATGCCGACGCGTCCGCCCGACTGGCGGCTGCGGCCGGCTGCAGCCCCCGCACGGTGGACCTGATCCGCCACCAGGACGCGCCGCGCGACCCTGAGTTCGGGGAGCTGCTGCGTCTCGCGGACGAGGCCAATTGATGACCGGCGTACCGGTCATCGCGTTCGGGCCTGCCGTGCGGTTCGGGGCGGGTCGCCGGCCGGAGACCGCGACGCAGGTCCAGATGGTCGAATTCGAGGGCCCGCTCGGTCTCCTCCTGTCACTCATCGAGGCTCGGAAGCTCGACGTGCTCACGGTGCCGCTCGGCGCGCTCGCCGATGCGTACCTGGACGCGCTCGCGACCCTGGAGTCAGACCGCCTCGGCAACGTCAGCGCGTTCGTCACCGTGGCCGGCCAACTGATCCTGATCAAGAGCCGGGCGATGCTGCCCCGGCCGCCGGCCATCGATCCGTCCCTTGACTCCGGTGAAGCACCGGACCCCGAGGCCGAGCTCCGCCGACGCCTCATCGTGTACCGCGCCCACCGGGACGCCGGCCTGCGGTTGGCCGAGACGGCCCTCGCCCGGGTCGGGCTGTTCCGGCGGGAGCCATCGGCGGCCCATGCCACGGCGCTGGCCGGCGCGCGGCCGCTGGATGCGGCACCGATGGATCCGGTTCACCTGGTTCGCGCCCTGGACCGACTCGCCGCACTCGCGCCGCCGCCGGAGCCGCCGCCCGAGGTCATGGAGCGGGTCATCACCCTGACCGAGCGCGCCGAGATCATCCGCTCGGCCCTGCGCGACGCCCCGACGATGGTGCTGCAGGAGCTGCTCGCCGGCGTGCACGACCGCGTCGTCATCACGGTCACGTTCCTCGCGCTGCTGGAGCTCGTGAAGCGGCGCGAGATCGTCGTGACCCAGGCGGCGCCGTGGGGCCCCATCGTCGCGCGTGCCACCACGCCCGAGGAGCGGGCGGCCGCGGGGTTCGATGCGGAGGCCGGTGACGCGCCGATCGATGAGTCCCTGGAGTCCTTCGCGTGACCGAGGAGCTGCTCGGCTTGTCCGAGGCCGCCGCCGAGCGACGAGGCCGCCGATGCGGGCGAGCCCGCCGAAGCCGAGTTGGCCCAGGCCGACGACCGGCCGCCCATCGAGCTGACCGAGGCGGCCCTGGAGGCCCTGCTGTTCGTCGCCGAGCGCCCGTTGTCCCGGCGCGAGATCGCCGCGCTGGCCGGGACGGACCGGGAGACCGTCGACGCCCGACTCGGCGACCTCGAGGTGTCGTTGCGCGACCGCGGCATCCGGCTGCTGCTGGACGGTGACCGCGTGGAACTGGCGACCGCGGCGGAGGCCGGCGCCCTGGTCGCTCGCTATGTGGGCGCGGACGCCGTACGCCTCTCACCGGCGTCCCTCGAGACGCTGGCCATCGTCGCCTATCGGCAACCGATCACGAAGTCCGCGGTCGAGCGGATCCGCGGCGTCGACTCCGACTACACGATGCGCTCGCTGCTGCACCGGCGGCTCATCGTGGAGCTCGGCCGGGCCGACACACCGGGCCGGCCGTACCTGTACGGGACGGGCTTCGAGTTCCTCGAGCGGTTCGGGATGACCAGCCTGGACGGGCTGCCGGCGCTCGATGTCGACGTGGCTGCGCGCCTGGCCGAAGAGGGTGGAGACAGCGTCCAGGCAACCCTCGAGCTCGACGAGGCGAGCGAGCTCGATGCGGTCGTGCCTGACGACGGGTCGCCGCCGCGTGCGCCCTCCGACTGATGCCGGCCGAGCGGCTCCAGAAGGTCCTGGCCGGCGCCGGGGTCGCCTCGCGACGAGCGAGCGAGGCGCTCATCGCGGAAGGGCGGGTGACCGTCGACGGGAAAGTCGCCCAGCTGGGCACACAGGTCGATCCGGAGCGTTCGGTCGTGGCCGTGGACGGCCGGGTCATCGGGGGCGCGTCCACCCAGGCCTATCTCCTGCTGCACAAGCCGGCCGGGGTCACATCGACGACGCGCGACCGACACGCGGACCGAACGGTGCTCGAGCTGCTGCCGACGGCCCTCGTGCCCGAGGGCGCGCGGCTCTATCCCGTCGGCCGCCTCGACCAGGATTTCGGAGGGGATGCTCCTGCTCACCAACGACGGGGCGTGGTCGGAGCGCGTCCTGCATCCGCGCTTCGGTGTGGAACGCGAGTACGCGCTGGGCCTGCGACAGCGGCTCGACGCCGGCCAGGTCGAGGCCTTGCAGGCGGGGATCCAGCTCGATGAGGGTCTCGCCGAGCTGTCCGGGTTGCGCGCCATGAGCACCTTCGAAACCGACAAGCTGGTCGCGCTCATGCGCCCGGAGCCACCGCCGCTCCAGTGGTATCGAGCGACCCTCGCGCAGGGTTGGAAGCGACAGCTCCGACGGATGTTCGGGGCCGTTGGCGCACCGATCGATCGCCTGGTCCGCGTCCGGATCGGCCCGGTCCGCATCGACGGGCTCCGCAGCGGCAGCGTGCGTCCGTTGAAGGCCCCCGAGATCCGCGGCCTGGCCGGCGGCGGCGGCCGAAGCCGGGCGCGGTAACCGCTATCCTGCCGCGGATGGACGGTGCATCGCAGGGAACACGCGGGCTCGTCGTGGCGCTCGATGGCCCAGGCTCGTCCGGCAAGAGCAGCGTCGGGGCGGCGGCAGCGGCCCGGGTCGGCTACCGGTTCTGCGACACGGGCCTGCTGTACCGCGCCGTGACGTGGCTGGCGGAACATCGAGGCGTCGAGGTCGACGACCCGGTGGGCCTGAGTCGCCTGGTCGATGATGTCGAGCTCATCCCGGACCAGTCCGGCCGGCTGTCCCGGGTGCACGTCGACGGCGTCGATCAAACCGACGACGTGCGGGGACCGGCGGTCGATGCCGCGGTGTCAGCGGTCTCCGCCGTCCCCGAGCTCCGGACGGCGCTGCTCGCCCGGCAGCGTGACCTGGCGAAGACCGGCGGGATCGTGATGGCCGGCCGCGACATCGGGACCGTCGTGCTGCCCGACGCCGACCTGAAGATCTACCTCGACGCATCGGTGGAGGAGCGGGCCGGTCGGCGGACCGCCGAGCGTGGCCTGGACCCCCATGGCCCCGAGGCCCAGGACATCCTGGCGGCCCTGCGGCGACGGGACGAACTGGACCGGAACCGTCCGGTCGCGCCGCTACGGCCCGCGACGGACGCGCGGATCATCGTGACCGACGGCAACCGGTTCGAGGACACCGTGGAAGCGGTCACGAACGCGATCCGGGACGCCGAGGCCCGGCGATGATCGATCGCAACGAGGACTCGCCCGCGACGTCCGCACCCGAACCGGTCGAGAGCGCGACGACGCCCCTCATCCGCACCGTCGCGTTCGGCGGCCGGCTGTTCGCGCGCGCCATGTCGCGCATCCGGATCGAAGGCGCGATCGACGAGATCCCGCGCGACGGCCCGGTGATCATCGCCTCCAACCACGCGTCGAACTTCGACGCCGTCGTCCTCGGCGCCTGGCTCACCCCGACGCTCGGAAGGCGGATCCACTGGCTCGGCAAGAAGGAGCTGTTCGACTGGCCGATCGTCGGCTGGCTGGCCCGCAACGGTGGCGTCCACCCGGTCGATCGCGACGCGGCCGACGTCGAGGCCTTCCGGCTCGCGAGGCGCATCCTCGACGAGGGCAACATCCTGTTCGTCTTCCCCGAGGGGACACGCAGCGCGGACGGGGCGTTGCAGGCCGCCCGCGACGGGGTGGCCGTGCTGGCCCTTCGGACCGGGGCGCCGATCGTGCCCATCGGGATCGGTGGCTCGAACGGGGTCTGGCCGCGGGGCCAGAAGCTCCCGCATCCGGGTGGCCGGGTCACGGCCCGCGTCGGCCGCCCGTTCCGCCTCGCCGACGAGCTCCCGCCCGGCACGGACCGTCGAACCGCCAAGGGCCTCGCCACGGAGCTGATCATGCGTCGCATCGCCGAGCTCCTGCCGCCGCGTCAACGAGGCGTCTACGGCCCCTGACGCCCGTGTGTCCGAAGGGGTCTGAACGGGGCCCCGTGCGATAATCGACGCATGGGAACCGTCCTGGAGGTCCGCATCGCCAAGCGCACCGGCTTCTGCTATGGCGTGCGCGAAGCGATCGACAAGGCCAAGGAATCCGCGGCGGCCGGCAAGTCGACCCACACGCTCGGCCAGGTCGTGCACAACGACGGCGTCGTGCGCGAGCTCCTCGATCTCGGCATCGAGACGGTCGATACGCTCGACGACGTCGACCACGGTGCCGCGGTGGTCATCCGCGCGCACGGCGTTCGACCGGATGTCCTCGAGCGCGCGGAGGCGAAGGGCCTCGAGGTCATCGACGGCACCTGCACGTGGGTCATCGCCGAGCAGAAGGAGCTGCGCAAGCTCGTCGACGAGGGCTACACCATCGTCCTGCTGGGCACGCCCAACCACCCCGAAGTCGTCGGCCTCCTCGGCTTCGCTCCGGACATCATCGTCGTCGATGAGGAAGAGGAGTGGGACGCGGCTGTCCCCCGGCGTAAGAAGCTCGCCCTGATCAGCCAGTCGACCCAGCCGCCATGGAAGTTCGAACGCCTGGCGGCGCTCATGGTCTCGCGGTCCCACGAACTCAAGATCATCAACACGGTCTGCCCCGTCACCATCCGGCGCCAGGAAGACACGATGGAGCTGGCGCGCGAGGTGGACCTGATGGTCGTCGTGGGCGGCCGGTCGAGTGCGAACACGAAGGAACTGACCCGTCTGTGCGAGATCGAGGGAACGCCCGCCATCCAGATCCAGGGCGTGGCCGATCTGAGCGACCCGGCACCGTTCGACGGCGTCAAGGTCGTCGGAGTGACTGGCGGCACATCGACGCCGATCGAGGACCTGCGCGAGGTGGCGTACTGGATCCTCGCCAATGCCGGGACCGCGACGACGCAGGCCGACGCGGCGAGTCTCGCCGACGCTGCCCTCGCGGGAGCCGCCACGCCGGCCGGTCGGACCACCTCGCTGCCCAACCTGTCGCGCGCCGTCAGCACGCCCGGCGCTGCCTGACCGGTGGCCGCGCAGTCGGGTGGGCTCCCGGTCGTCGCCGTCGTCGGCCGACCGAATGTCGGCAAGAGCACGCTCTTCAACCGGATCGTCGGTGGCCGAACGGCGATCGTCGAGGATCGCGCCCACACGACCCGCGATCGGCTGTACGGCGACGCCGAGTGGAACGGGCGGCGATTCGTCCTCGTGGACACCGGCGGCCTGGAGCTCGACCCGGACGACCTGATCGAGGCGGCCGTTCAGGACCAGGCTCGCTTGGCCATCGCGGAGGCGGACGTCGTCGTCTTCGTGGTGGACGCCGTCGTCGGGTTGACCCCGCCGGACGAGGAGGCGGCCGACATCCTGCGCCGGGCCAAGGCGCCGGTCATCGTGGCCGTCAACAAGGCCGACAACGAGAAGCGGGAGCTCGAAGGCGCCGAGTTCCATGCCCTCGGCTGGGACGAGACCTACGCGATCTCGGCGACCCACGGGCGGGGCACGGGCGACCTGCTCGACGCGATCGTCTGGGCGTTGCCGCCCGAGAGCGAGCGGGAGATCGCCCGCAAGGCGCGCGAGACCGAGGCCGAGGCGTGGGCCGACGAGGTCGCCGCGGGACGGCTCGAGCCCTACGTCGTGAGCGACGCCGATGCCGCCGATGCCGATGGCGACGGTGCCGACGCCGATCCCGACATCGACCTTGCGGCCATCGACCCCGAGGCGGCTCGCTGGGACGCGGCGATGGCGGCCGAGGCCGACCAGGAGCCGGCGGCGATCGCATTCGTCGGGCGCCCGAATGTCGGCAAGTCGAGCCTGGTCAACGCGCTCCTGGGTCAGGAGCGGGCGATCGTGTCCGAGATCCCGGGCACGACGCGCGACGCCATCGACACCCGGCTGGCGTGGGGCCGCAGCGAGATCGTGCTCATCGATACAGCCGGCATCCGGCGTCGCGGGAAGGTGGCGGGCGGCCCGGCCGCCGAGCGCTACTCGACGCTGCGTGCGCTCCACGCGCTCTCTCGGGCGGATGTCGCGGTGCTCGTCATCGATGCCGTCGAGGGGCTGACATCGCAGGACGCCCACGTCGCTGGCTATGTCGTCGAGGAGGGCAAGGGCCTGGTCATCGCCGTCAACAAGTGGGACCTCGTGGCCGACAAGACCGACCGCACCTTCGACCAGTACACGGAGTGGATCCGCAACGAGGTCCCGTTCCTGGACTTCGCCCCGATCCTTTCGATCAGCGCGAAGACCGGTCAGCGCGTGGGTCGCGTCCTGGAGGCCGCCGTCGACATCTGGGGCGAGCGTCGCAAGCGGGTCCCGACCGGTGAGCTGAATTGCATGCTGCTCGCCGCCACCGAGCGGACGCCCCCGCCGCCGGTCCGTGGGCGCCGGCCGAAGATCTTCTACGCCACGCAGGCCGCCGTCGCCCCGCCGACGTTCGTCTTCTTCGCCTCCGATGGGTCGGCCGTTCACTTCAGCTATCGCCGATATCTCGAGAACCAGCTGCGCGAGACGTTCGGCTTCGACGGCACGCCGATCAAGCTCGTCTTTCGCGACCGGACGTCGGTCAAGCTGCCACGACGCAAGAAGGCTCGGTCCGGGGCGGAGGCGGCCAAGCGGGCACGGCGCGTCAGCGCCGGGAAGACCCGCCGGTCCCGCTGATGGGCGGCCCGCGGGTCGCGGTGGTCGGGGCGGGAGCGTGGGGCACCACGCTGGCCCGGCTCGTGGCCCGCGAGGAGCCGGTGACCTTGTTGTGCCACTCCCCGGAGACGGCGGCGCGGATCGCGGCGACCGGTCGCAACGAGTCGCGACTTCCGGGTGTCGACGTGCCGCGGGCAGTCGTGCCGACGGCCGACCCGCGGGCCCTCGCCAGTTCGACCGATCTCGTGATCTTCGCGACGCCATCGGCCCATCTGCGAACGACCGTCGAGGGCCTCGCCTCGTCCCTGGCGCCTTCGGCCGACATCGTGTCCGTGGTCAAGGGTCTGGAACGCGGCAGCCTGCTCCGGATGAGCGAGGTCATCGCCGAGGCGGCCGCCATGCCGGGCGATCACATCGCTGCCCTGTCCGGCCCCAACCTGGCCACCGAGATCGCTCGCGGGCTGCCCGCGTCGGCGGTCGTGGCCGCCACCGACCCGGCGCTCGCGGCGCGCGTCGTCGCGCGGCTGTCACGGCGCCGCTTCCGGCTCTACGTCAACCAGGACATCCTCGGCGTCGAGCTCGCCGGTGCGCTCAAGAACGTCGTGGCCATCGCGGCGGGTGCCGCAGACGGCCTCGGCTTCGGCGACAACGGCAAGGCCGGGCTGCTGACGCGCGGTCTGGCCGAGATGATGCGCCTGGGCATCGCCGCCGGTGCCAACCCACTCACCTTCGCCGGGCTGGCCGGCATCGGCGATCTCATCGCGACGTGCGGCTCGCCGTTGTCGCGTAACCACCGCCTCGGCGTGGAACTCGCCAAGGGTCGTTCGTGGACCGAGATCGAGACCGATCTGCCGGGCACCGCCGAGGGTGCCTACACGGTCCAGGCGGCGCTCGCGATGGCCGACCGGTTCGGCGTCGAGATGCCCATCGCGCGCGAGGTCCAGCGCGCCTTGTTCGAGGGCAAGAGCGTCAAACGCTGCCTGGTCGACCTGCTCGCCCGCGAGTCCAAGGACGAGCTCGCCGATGCATCCGCCTGGATCGCCAGTCTGGGCGTGAGGCCGCCCGGGTAGGGGAGATCCTCGAAGGGCCGGCCGGAGCGGGGTGCTAGACTTCGCGGTCTGGCGGGGCGTGGCGCAGTCTGGTAGCGCACCAGTCTGGGGGACTGGTGGTCGTCGGTTCAAATCCGGCCGCCCCGACCAACGTTCGAGCGTGAAATGCCCCGGAACGCGGACGGTCGTCCGACCGGCCTTCGGCTTGCTTGAGACTCCTCGAGGCAGCGTGACACATCCTCGGCTATCAAACCGGCCAGGGGACGACGCTTGAGGTGCAGCCTGACGATCGTCTCGTAACCGTCGGCCGTCCGGGGCCGATGCGACTTCCTTCCGCCCCTGACGTGGTCACGCATCCAGGTGTCGAGCCACGCCACGTTAAGACGTTCGCCCTCGGCAGCAACGTGTAAGGCGTGCTCATACTTGCGAGGATGCTGCGCAAGATCGGGCGGGCGCTCGCGGCGGTAGGTGCGTCGATCATCTGGTTACCCTTCGTCGCGCTCGCCGGTCTCGTCCATCCTCGCGATTTCTGTCCGGACCCGGCTTCCCGCAGCGGACTGGCCGATCGCCGTCCTCAGCTTCGGCATCGTCGGGACGCTGCCGATCCTGACCCGGCGGGCGCTCCGGACGACTAGCGTCGCGGCCGTAGCCACGCTCGCACTCGTCGGCGTCGCGATCCCTCTGCTCTGGGTATCACTCCTCCGGCCGGACTACTCAGCGCCGCTCCACTGGATCGCCTGGGTCGACGATCCTCGGCGGCAGCGCGACTGCCGTGGGCAGCCTGCTCATGATCGCAAGGCCAGCATCGGGACCGGAGCCGCCCGCTGAGACTGGATAAGCCGAATAGTCCCTCTCGCGTTGATGCTGACGCCATCGCTCAATCGTCGTATCAGACGTTTCAGTTCGCCCCCTCGAGCGCAGCGAGACCGTCTACCTCATTGACGCGTGCTGACCACAGTTCTCGCCCTGCGGAGCCGGATGGCCTATACGTCGACGGGCCGCTGCACGGGGCGAGGTGGGCAGGGCAGGGGCGAGAACGAGCACAATCGCGGCCGCCACGGGTACCACGAACAGCGCGGCGCGCAGGCTGAACGCGTCCGCCATGAGCCCGATCAGCGGGACAGGAGGATCGCCATCCGGTTCACCGACCCCACGAGGGTAATGCCGACGGCCCGCGGTAGGCCGGGAATGTCGTCGGCGGTCCGCATGCCGGCCGGGATGAGCGTGGCGATACCAAGCCCGACGGCACCGAAGGCGAGTACGGTCGTGACCGTCGCCGGAACGACCAGGGCGCCAGCCATGGCACCCCCGGCCAGCGCGGCCCCCGCGCGGGCGACGGCGCGGTCGCCGTAGCGGGTGACGACACGGTCCCCGATCAGTCGACCGACGATCTGCATCGTCTGCAACGCGACGAAGCCCATGCCGCTCACCCCGGCCGCGGCCCCCAGCTCTTCGCGCAGGTACAAGGTCCCCCAAATGGCACTGGAGTCCTCCATCACCTGGGCCATCGCGACGATCACCCCCAGCGCCAGCACGCTCCGGGCGACATGCAGCCGACCGATCCGAGGTAGCCGACCGAGCGCGCCGTCCCGGATCGCCGACCGCTCGGTGTCGTCCCGCCCGGGCAGGAGGAATCGGGACGCGCCCATGGCGAGGGCCGCGAACAGCGCCGCGGCAATCGAAAAGTGCCACACCATGGGTAGTCCCAGGCCTGCCGCGGCGGCACCCATCAAGCCGCCGACGACCGCGCCGATACTCCACACGCCGTGGAGGGAATTCAGGATTGACCGGCGGTAGAGGCGTTCCACCCGCAGCCCGTGAACGTTCCCCGCGACGTCGGCGACCGTGTCCAGGGACCCAGCGACCAACAAGACACCTGCCAGTGTCAACCACGAGGGAGCCAACCCCAGGAGCACGAGGTTCGCAGCGATGCCGACGGTGCTGACGGTTGCCGCTCGCGCCGATCCCCACCGGGTCACGAGCACACCGGCGAGCAGCCCGACGACGAGCGCACCCAAACCATAGGCGGCGACGGCGAAGCCGAACGCGGCGTTGGAGAGCTCGAGTTGTGCCTTCAGGTCCGGGTAGCGCGGAACCACGTTGGCGAACAGGGCGCCGTTGGCGAAGAACAGGGCGGCCACGGCGCCGCGAGCCCTTCTCGCCGACGGCGACGGCTCAGTCACGAAACCGAGTCCCCCGATCGAGGTAGGGGCACGCGAGCAGTGTGCACTACGTACAGGCTCAGGGAAGGCGACCTGTCCACTGCCGAGCCAACTTGGCGCTCTGCACGATGGCTCAGGGAGGAGCTGGGCCGAGGCCTGCGCTCCCTCCCGGGCCTGCCCACAGGTTCATGGCGCGATATCAGGGCCCCGACGTCGATCGACGCGACGATCTCGCTGGGGGCATCAACCGCCTCCGAGTACGGGCCGCAAAGTACGAACGCGAGGCGCCTGAACGGCGGTACACAATTTGTATACCATTGAGGCGTGCGAGACAGGGAGGACCCAGACCCCCAGGTCGCGGAGACGTGGAGCCGTTTGTTGGCGGCCATCGTCAAATCGCGAGGTGGCGAGCTGCGCCTGCCACGCCACTACCTGGACGTTCTGCCCGCCGTCCCCAAACTCACGGCGACCCTGGACCCCGTCACCGACGACGTCGTGATCCGAGTTCGCCCTTGACCTGGATCCAGCGAGCCTCGGGTGTCGGCCTGGACCCTATCCGACCGACTCGTCGTCCTCCGGGTCGAGCGCCAGCGCCGCCGAGTTGATGCAGTAGCGGAGTCCGGTCGGGTTCGGACCATCGTCGAAGACGTGGCCGAGATGTCCGCCGCATGTTGGCGCACATCGCTTCGGTGCGGGTCATGAAGAACGAGCGATCGGTCTCGGTGGCGACGGCGTCCGGGTCGGCCGGGGCGAAGAAGCTCGGCCAGCCGGTGCCGGACTCGAACTTGGTTGCCGAACGGAACAGCTCGGTCCCGCAGCCGGCGCATCGATAGGTGCCGGCTCGGTGCTCGTCCCAGAGCTCGCCGCTGAAGGCGCGTTCCGTCCCCTTCTGGCGAAGGACCCGGTACTGCTCGGGGGTGAGTGCTGCACGCCATTCGGCGTCGGTCTTGTTCGGCGCAGGAGTGCGCTTCGTGTCTGTCATGAGCACATGATGGCATCGGAATATGGCGCTCTCATGACACGCCCCATGCTGCGCCGACTGCTACGCCGCGGCCGGTAGCCGCAGGAGACGGGCGACCACGTCGAACCCGGGCGCATCGCCCGGCCAGAGCTCCCGAAGTCGGGTCGTGCCCGTGCGTCGTGCGACCCAGCCGAGGATCAGTGCCGCCACGACGATGTCATCCAGGGGCCCGATGCCGGGCAGGAATTCGGGCAGGAGATCGATCGGGCTGACGATCCAGACGACGAGCACGACCAGGGCGACCCGATGACGCCTGGGTGTTCGCGGATCCGCCTGCAGTCGGCGGGCGAGCCGGACGATGTCGGGCAGCGCCCGTAGCGCCGGCATCGCGAGGTCGCGCGACGGGCGATGCAGCCAGATGAGCGCGACCAACCCGACCCACAGGACCACCACTCCGGCGATCAGGGCCAGGATCCCACTCAGGACGTCCATCGGCCCATCCTCTCACCGCGTCGCAACGTCGTTGATGCGGAACCAGTTGGCGTGCACCCTGGACTTCAGGCGGCGTCCCTCATCGTCGTTCTACCGGGGCCCCTGAGCTCCAACGGACCGCAGGAGGACGAAGTCATGGGTGAAGCCAAAGTCGGAGCAGCGTTCGTCAAGCATGAGTTCGACGAAGCGATCGCCATCCAGCAGGTGATCGTCGACGCCGAGACGACGCTCGCATCGTCGCATCCCGTGCGCTCAGCGAAGACCGCCATCAAGGCGTCGCTGGCCGACGACCGGGCGTTCCTGGACCAGCTCCAGACACTCGGCAAGAAGCATAAGGCGACGGGCGCCGTCGAGGACGTCGCGGGCGGGCTCAAGGAGCTCATGGAGGAGACGCTCGAGACCGCCAGCACCGAGGGGGCGGACAGCGACTACTACGAGGCGCACGCCGTCCTGCTCAACATCAAGCGCAAGCAGATGGACTCGGCCGGCGGCATGCTCGAGATCGCCCGAGCGACCAAGGACACCGAGTTGCGCACGGCCGCGACAGCGTTCCAGCGAGCCCAGAAGGCTAGCTCCCAGACCCTCGCGACCGAGTTGGCCGACTACGCCGTGAAGATCGCGACAGCCTGACGACGGGACGGCGATCGACCTGGACCCCGGCCTCGGGCGGCCGGGGTCCCTTCATGTCTGCAAGGTGATCGTCGCGCAGGCCGCCGCCGCGCAACCGATTCGCACCGGGTAGCATGGGCGCGCATGAGCGAGGGAACTCCGAACGACCCGAACAAGCCCAGGATGCCGTGGGAGCCGGAGCCGCCCGCGGACGACGCGGCGCCGCCCTCGACTTCGCCCGATAGCGGCTGGACGCCGCCCTCGCCGACCGATCCGACGACTGTCTGGACTCCGGCCCCCTCGGCGGACACACGACCGCCGACACCACCGCCCTGGCAGCCGGCGCCTCCCGACCAGGGCGGGCTCATCAGTTCAGCCCCCGTTGGCTGGGCGGCACCGCGGGCGGCGGCCGAGGTGGCCCCGGGACTCGCAGTTGCCGATACGACGTCGCGGGTGGTCGCCTACATCGTCGATCTGATCATCCTGGGCTTCGTCAACGCGATCCTTGGATCGATCCTCAACCCGGCGCCCGCCGTAGTCACGGACCTGAACGACCTGATGGTGTCCATCGACCCCGTCACTTCGGTCATCACGGTGTTGATCGACGCGGCGTATTTCGTGGTGTCCTGGACGGGCGGCCGTCGGGCCACCATCGGGCAGCGGCTGTTCAGCATGCAGGTCGGGAACGCCTTCGACGGCCGCGCCCTGACGCTCGAACAGGCGATCCGCCGCTGGCTCGGGCTTGGCAGCTGGATCGCCCTGTCCAGCATCATCCCGGGCGCCCTCTTGCTGTCGGTGCTGATCGGACTGCTGTGGAACATCGTGTTGCTCATCACGACGGCGACCAGCCCGACGAAGCAAGGCCTGCACGATCGATTCGCCAACACCGCGCTCGTTCGCCCGGCGGGTCAGGGGACGAGCGGCCTCGCAACGGCGTGCCTGGTCATCGTGGTCATCCTGGTGCTCCTGGTCGTGATCTCGGTCATCGCGCTCATCGCCCTGGGCAGCCAGGTCAGCGACATCCTGTCCCGCGTCGGCGAGTCGATCTAGCCCCGGCGGGCCGGGCTAGACGCCCGCCGAATTGGGGCTCACGGGTACGGCGAACCCGAACTCAGCGCCGCCGCCGTCACGAGGCCGCGCCCACATCCGCCCCCCCATGGCCTCGACGATCCGACGGCAGACTGGGAGCCCGAGCCCGAGGCCGCTGGCCGCCTTCTGCGCATCCTTGGAGCGATAGAACGGCACGAACAGCTCGTCGGGCGAGATGCCCTCGATCCCCAGGCCCCGGTCCGATACGGCGACACAAGCTTCGACGGCGTCGTCGGAGACGACCACCTCGATCGGTCCCATGCCGCCGTACTTGTCGGCGTTGGAGAGCAGGTTCTGCATGAGCAACATGAGGTAGGCACCATCCGCGTCGACGACGACGTGATGTCCCGGGGCGGTGAATGAGATGCGGCGCTCCGGATGGCGCTTCGCGAAGGCGGCCACCTCATGCTCGACGACGTGCCTCAGGATCTGGGGTTCGAGGTCTGGCTGCGCCCCGGCCTGGAGTCGACTCAAAAGGAGCAGGTTCTCCACGATGGCCAGCAGCCGCTCGGCATCAGTCGCGATGTCGCCGACCATGTCCCGTTCCGTGTCCGGGAGGCGATCGAGCCGATCGAGCAGGAGGCGGGCGTTGCCGAAGATCGTCGTGACAGGTGTTCGAAGCTCGTGCGAGACGAGGCCGAGGAAGTCGTCTCGAGCGGCGCTCGACACCGCGAGGGCCTCGGACGTCACCTCCAGGGCCTGCTCCGCTCGAAGGCGGTCGCTCACGTCGATCAGGACATTGACGCCACCGACCAGACGACCGTCCGGGTCCCGAAGCGGGCTCGGGTAGGGCTCGAACCAGACTCGCGATCCATTGGGTCGTTCGGCGATCGCGGTCGACCCTCGAACGGGTCGATTCTCCATTAGCGCGATGGCCATCGGACACTCGGCGTGGGCCATCGGCCGGCCGTCTGGCCAGAAAAGGCGCCATGAGCCGCACCAGAGCTCGCCCAACTCCGGTCGACGGCCCCAGAGTGCGACGGCTGCGTCGTTGAAGTACGTGAGGCGACCATCGGCATCGGTCGTGTAGAGCGCGACGCCCAGGGCCTCGATGAAATGACGGTAGCTGCCTTCGTCGATCCGGGGGCCGCCAACGGCATCGCCGGTCAGGGCACCGAGCAGTTGCAGAAGCGGTTCCTGGACGGCGTCGGATTCAGGCAAGGTCGTTTGCGGCTCGAACATCTCGGCGAGTATCGAGAGCCACCAACAGGAAGTCCATACCAGAATGGCTCGTCGGGCTGCCTTGCAAGAGGGCTGAAACGCGCAGGCGCCATCGCAGACCCTTGCGGCGACATCGCCCGGGCGTCCAGGCTCGGTCGAGGTCCCCGCGGAGGTCGTCGGGCCGGTCGCTCGCTACACTCGGGGGCGATGACCGACCGCACGAACGCCGCGTCCCGGATCGCCTCGGCGGACCTCGGCGACATGCCGCCCGACGAGTTCCGCGCCGCCGCGCACGAGGTCGTCGACCTGATGGCGGACTACCTCGAATCGATCGAGGATCGGGCGGTATTCCCGGCCGTCGAGCCGGGCTCGCTGCGACCGTTGTTCCCGGCCAGCCCGCCTGAGAACCCCGAATCGCTCGAGGCGATCCTCGACGACTACCGGCGCCTCGTCGAACCCAATGCCACGCACTGGCAGCACCCGGGCTTCCTGGCCTACTTCGCGACCACCGCGTCCGGTCCCGGGATCCTGGGCGAGATGTTGACGGCCACCCTCGGCCAGAACCCGATGCTCTGGCGGACCTCGCCGATCGGCACGGAACTCGAAGGAGTCGTCGTGGACTGGCTGCGCCAGGCACTGGGCTTGCCGGCGGCCTTCGACGGACTGCTCACCGACACCGCTTCGACGTCGTCCCTGATCGCGCTGGCTGGCGCCCGCCAGGCGGCCGGCGTGGACGCCGCCGCCCTGGGCCTGGCAGGGCGCCCGGATCTCCCGGCGCTGCGGGTCTATGCCTCCGCCGAGGCGCACAGCTCGATCGACAAGGCGTGCATGACCCTCGGCCTGGGTCGTTCTGGGCTGGTCCGCATCCCGGTCAACGAGGACTACGAGATGCGCCCCGACGCGTTGGCGGCAGCCATCGCCGCCGACCGCGCCGCCGGTCACCGGCCGATCGCGATCGTGGCCACCGTCGGGACCACCTCGTCCACCTCGGTCGACCCGGTCACCGCCGTCGCCGACATCGCCGAACGTGAGGCTCTCTGGCTCCACATCGATTCGGCGTACGCGGGGGTCGTCGCCGTGCTGCCGGAGCGTCGCGCGCCGTTCGATGGTTGGGAGCGGGCGGATTCGATCGTGATCAACCCGCACAAGTGGCTGTTCACGCCGCTCGACGCCTCGCTCCTGCTCTGTCGCCGGATGGGGGACCTGCGGGCGGCCTTCAGCCTGGTTCCCGAGTACCTGCTGACCCTCGATCGATCCATGCCAGTCCACGACTACCACGAGTACACGCCCCAACTCGGTCGGCGGTTCCGGGCGCTGAAGCTGTGGATCCACCTCCGATGGTTCGGGCTGGAGGGGCTGCGTCGGCGCATCGCCCGGCACCTCGAACTCGGTGCGTGGTTCGCCGACCAAGTCGATGCCGCGCCTGACTGGGAGCGCTTGGCGCCCGTTCCATTCTCGACTGTCTGCTTCCGCTGGCATCCAGCCGGATGGAGCGGCACCGATGAGGCGCTGGACGAGGCCAACGCCGCGATCATGGATGCGGTCAACCGGACCGGCGAGGTCTTCCTATCCCATACGCGCCTGGCTGGTCGGTTCACGATCCGGGTCGCGATCGGCAACCTGCGGACGGAGGCGCGCCACGTCGAGCGAACCTGGGTGCTGCTGCGCGAGGCCGCGGCCAGGGCGGAGGCTGCGCCGGCGTGACGCTCGAGCCCCACGACGTCATCTTCTTCGAGTCGCCCGAGGAACTGCGCGACTGGTTCGACGCCCACCATGAGACCGCGACCGACCTCTGGCTGGGCTCCTACCGGAAGGCGACCGGCAAGCCGAGCGTGAGCTGGTCCGATGCCGTCGACGAAGCCCTCTGCGTCGGCTGGATCGACAGCATCCGCAAGCGCCTCGATGACACGAGGTCCGCGCAACGGTTCACGCCGCGGCGCAAGGGCAGCACGTGGAGCGCGATCAATGTCGCGAAGGTCGCAGACCTCACCGCCCAGGGCCGGATGCGACCGGCCGGCCTCGCTGCGTTCGAGCGACGGACCGCCGCCAACACGGCGGTCTATTCGTACGAACGGCCCGAGGCCTCATTGTCTGACGCCGAGCTCGAGCGCTTCCGCGCCGTGCCCGCCGCCTGGGCCGATTGGGAGCGGCGGCCGCCGTCGTATCGGAGGGCGGTCATGTACTGGGTGACGAGCGCGAAGGGCGCCGATACCCGGACGCGACGGCTCGAGGCGCTCATCGCGGACTCGGCGGCCGGCGAACGGGTGCGGCCGATGCGCTCGTCGAGGGACGAAGCGTGAACGATCGGCTCGGCGCCCTGGTCGAGCGTGACTACCAGACGTGGGTGGAGAGCTTCGCCGAAACGCCGGGCGTCGAGATCGTCCTGACGCCAGAGCTGCGATACCGTCGCGCCCCGGCGTTCGACCACGAGTACCTCAGCGCGGTGTTCGGCGCCCATCTTGACCCGGTGGTCGCCGACGCCACGATCGCAGCCGTGGTCGACATCCTGGGTGCACGCGGTCGAGCGTTCCTCTGGACGGTCTGGCCGTCGGACGGACCCCCGGACCTCGCCGACCGACTCGTCGCGGGCGGGTTCGAGGCGCTCGATCCGAGCCCGCTGATGGCGCTCGATCTGGCGAGCCAGCCCGATGCCAGTCCATCGCCGCCGGGACTCGTCATCCGGGAGGCGACCACGCTCGACGACCTCCGAAGGGTCGGCGCGTTCGCGGCCGGGTCGGCCGGCGACGCCGATGACGGCCAGAGCCGGTTCGCGCTGACGTTCGAGCGTCTCGCGCTGGAACCTGCGCCGCGGTTCCGGCTGTTCGGTGGCGAGGTCGATGGGCAACTGGTCGCCTCGAGCGGCCTCTTCACGGGCTCGGGCGTCGCGGGCATCTACGCCGTGGCGACCGCCGAGGCGCATCGCGGCCGTGGATACGGTGGAGCCCTGACCCACGCGGCAGTCGAAGCCGGTCGGCGCGGCCGGCTTCGAGACCGCCGTCCTCATGTCCAGCGACATGGGCATCCCCGTCTACGTGCGGCTCGGGTTCCGTGAGGTGGGCCGCGTCCGATTCCTGCGCTGGCCGGGCGGGAGATAGCGGCTAGACTCGCCCCGACGAGTTCGTCGCGCGCAGGAGGCTCCTGTCATGGCCGTCGAGGTCACCGCCGATTTCCCGATGTTCATCGATGGCGCTGTCGGTCCCCTCGTCGAGCGGTGCATGGCTGGAGGTGCGCAGCCCGGCCACGCGCGAGCTGGTGGGCCGGGTGCCGGAGGGGACCGCCGCCGACGTCGACCGGGCGGTCGCGGCAGCACGGGCGGCGTTTCGCGACGGACGCTGGCACCGGATGGCGTTGTCCGAGCGGGTCACGATCATGAATCGCCTCGGCGACCTGCTGGACCGCGACGCGGACGACCTCGCCCGGCTCGAGACGCTCCAGACCGGGACCGCCTACAAGCTCCGGCGCGAATCGGACTTTGCATTCGCCAGTGACAACCTCCGGTTCTTCGCGACGCAGATCCGCAACCTCGAGGGCAAGGCCGCCTACGAGTACACGGGAAGCCACACGAGCTTCGTCCGGCGCGAGCCGATCGGGGTGGTCGGCCAGGTCAGCCCCTGGAACTACCCGATGTGGATGGCGATCTGGAAGATCGGACCGGCACTGGCGGCTGGCAACTCGATCGTCCTCAAGCCCGCCTCGGCGACGCCGCTGACCACCGTCCGCCTGGCCGAGCTCGCCAAGGAAGCGGGCGTCCCGGACGGCGTGCTCAACGTCGTCACGGGGCGCGGCGAGGTCGTCGGCGCCGCGCTCGCGGCGCACATGGACGTGGACCTCATCTCGCTCACGGGCGATACCGTGACCGGCAAGAAGATCCAGGCGCTCGCGTCATCGAACCTCAAGCGCGTCCACCTGGAGCTCGGCGGCAAGGCTCCATTCATCGTCTGCGCGGACGCCGACATCGAAGCCGCGGCTCGCGGAGCGACCGCGGGTGCGCTCATCAACGGCGGCCAGGACTGCACGGCGGCGACCCGTGCCTATGTCCACCGCAGCGTGTACGAGGCGTTCCTGGCTCGGACGGCGGAGCTGTTCGACGCGCGTGCGAGTCGGCGATCCGTTCGACCCGTCGACGGATCTCGGCACGCTGATCTCCGACACCCAGGTGGCGCGCGCGGCCGGGTTCGTGGAACGGGCGAAGGCCGCTGGCGCGCGCGTCGTGGCCGGCGGGTACGCACCCGACGTTCCCGGTCTGCCCGACGGGGCCTTCTACCGGCCGACGATCGTCGCCGACTGCACCCAGGACAGCGAGATCGTCCAGGACGAGATCTTCGGCCCGGTGCTCGCGGTCCTGCCGTTCGACACGGTCGATGAGGCCTTGGAGAAGGCGAACGACACCCGCTATGGCCTCGCGGCGTCGATCTGGACGCGCGACGTGTTCACCGCGATGGAGGCGGCCCGTACGCTCGACTTCGGGCACGTGCAGGTCAACGACCACCTGATGGTGACGTCCGAGATGCCCCATGGCGGCTTCAAGCAGTCCGGCTCCGGCAAGGACATGTCGACGTACTCGTTCGAGGAGTACACCCGGGTCAAGCACGTCATGCTCGAACTGACCGGCGAGCCCGAGAAGGGCTGGCACTACACGGTCTTCGGCGACAAGCCGCAGGCATAGGCTGACGCGCCAGACATGACCATCCGGTACGGCTGGCGCGACGCCTTCGACAACGCCGCGGCCAACGCCTTGCACGCCGAGGCGTTCAACCATCGGATCCTCGATGACGACTGGTTGGCCCAGCTCGAGCGGCACAGCCTCGGGTGGGTCTGTGCCTGGGACGGCGACGAGCTGGTCGGCTTCGTGAACGTGGCGTGGGATGGCGCCGTCCATGCGTTCATCCTCGACACCATCGTGGCCGCCAAGGCCCAACGACGAGGCATCGCGACGGCGTTGGTGGCACGCGCGGTCGACGAATTCGCGAGCGGCGGGCTGCGAGTGGCTTCACGTCGACTTCGACGATCACCTGCGCGGTCTCTATTTCGATGCCTGTGGCTTCGTCCCGACGAACGCCGGCTTGATCCGGCTGGGTTGAGGGTCCCGGACCGGAGACGAATCAGCCGGGCGTAGAATCGGGCCATCCGCTCGAGGAGGCTCGAGATGCAGGCCTGGGTGATGCTGGGGATGCTGGTCGTGATCGGCACGGCCGTCGCCTTGACGATGTCCTATGCGCTGGGTCACGGTCGCGGCGTGATCGCGGGGATCTTTGGGCTCGATCGCGAGCCGGGCTGGCCGCGCGGCGTGCAGGAGGAGGACCCGCCACCCGTCTGGAGGCAGCCACCGCGGTAACCCGGTCGGTGACGCGCTCGCGGGCTAGGTGTGACCTCAACATGCCGCGAACGGCGATGCGCGACAGGACCACGATCGTGAGCAGGGCGGCCAGGCACGCGACGAGAACCGGCCGCCCCTCCGAGGCGTAGGTCCGAATAGGGCGGAATTGCTGTGGAGGCGCGCCCCACCCTCGACGCTCGCGACCTGACCTTCCCCCCGCACGGTCGCGACGTTCGACGCCGAAAGGAGGCCATACCCGACCCACCCCGGTCATGCCCAGGCAAAGCTCAGAGGAGAGAAGGATGAGAAAGCTTCTGCTCGTCATCGCCGGTGCGGGCCTGATGCTCGCGGTGCTGGCACCGGTCGTCGCCGGCGATAGCAACAACAAGTTCAAGGCGTCGCTCAATGGATACCTCGAGACGCCGTCGGTGTCGACCACCGGTCGAGGGTCCTTCGAACTCCGGATCAAGGGTCAGGAGATCCACTTCAAGTTGAAGTACCGGGACCTCAGCGCGGCGCCGTCGGTGGCCCACATCCACTTCGGCCGGCCCGACGTCATGGGCAACGTTTCTGCCTTCTTCTGCAACGGTGGCGGCCAGCCGGCATGCCCGCTGACCACGACGGGTGAGATCAGCGGCGTGATCACCTCGGCCAATGTGGTCGGCCCGGCCGGCCAGGGCATCGCTGCAGGCGAGTTCGCCGAACTGGTCCGTGCCATTCGCAACGGTGCGACGTACGCGAACGTCCACAGCGCGAATTTCCCGCCCGGCGAGATCCGCGGCAACATCCGGCGCGACTGACGCTCGCCTTCGTCGAGCGACTTGGGGCCGGGCGATCCTTCCGGGTTCGTCCGGCCTTTCCCGTTCGGCCACTCGGTCAGCGAAGCGCGACGTGTGCCCCGATAATGCTGCCGTGCCACCGATCGACGAACTGACCCGCATCGAACCCGTCCATCTCGCGCGGCTCGACCACCAGGGGATCTTCACGACCGGTCTCTTGCTGGAGGTGTCGGAGACCCCGACCCGCCGGCAGACGCTGGCCGACCAGGTGATCGCGACCACGAACGATGTCCTCGAGTGGCGCGACGAAGCGCTGATGCTCAACCTGGCCAGCTTCGGACCCGACGAGCATCAATTGTTCATCCAGGCCGGGATCGAGGGCTTGCGCGGCATCCTGGACCTCGATGGCGGCGAGCTCCGGACGCGGCTCCTCGAAGCCGCGGCAGAACTCGAAGTCGACGCGCCCAGCGACCTGACCATCAATGGGTGGTGGGAGCAGGCGCGAACGCTCGAAGACGAGTAGCCGCGCTGGAGCGGCCGCCCTGGGTCGTCCGATCCGCGGAACGGGCTAGGATGGCGCGGTGAGCAGTCTCGGTGGCCGCGGTGCCTCCATCGCGATCGGGATCGCCACCGCGATCGTCATCGTCGCGGTCGCGATCGTGCCGTTCCTGACGCCATCCTGGATCGGCTTCGAGCAGGGGCGCGCCCAGGCGCAGGCGTGGACCGGCTACAGCGAGGTCGACCTCCGGACCGCCACGAACGCGATCCTCGCGGACCTCGTGGTGGGACAGTCCGACTTCGATGTCGAGGTCGCCGGTGCACCGGTGCTCAATGATCGCGAGCGCGGCCACATGCGCGACGTGCGATCGGTCTTCGGCGGCCTGGCCATCGCGGCCGTGATCTCGGTCCTCGTCCTCGTCGTGGTGGGCGCGCGCCGCCGTGACCACGCCGCGAGCTGGCGGGCGGCCAGGCGCGGCGCGACCTGGCTGGTCGTCGCAGTGGTCGGTCTGGGCGTCTTCGCCCTGGTCGCCTTCGACACCCTGTTCGCGGTCTTCCACGGGGTCCTGTTCCCGGCCGGTTCGTACGATTTCGACCCGGCCTCCGAGCGGCTCGTCCAGCTCTTCCCGTTCCAGTTCTGGCAGGAGTCGGCCATCGCGGTCGGCCTTGTCATCGTGGCGATCTCGGCGCTGGTCGCCGTCGTCGCCTACCGACGCGAGGCCCGTCCGAACGCCGGGACCGCCTCGGATGCGGCCGCGGCGCCGGTCGCGGAGCCCGGATGAGCAGCTTCCCGGTCGGGCGGGTCGCCGGCCTCGAGATCCGGATCCACGTCTCGTGGGCCATCATCCTGGCCATCATCGTCGTGACCGCGGGGGCGCAGGTCGGGGCCCTCGATCCGAGTTCCTCCATGCCGGTCCGGTGGGGGATCGGCGTGGTGGTGGCCGTCCTCTTCCTGGCGTCCGCGATGGCCCATGACATCGGTCACGCGGTCGTCGCGCGCCGACGCCAGGTCCCGACCGACTCGGTCGTCGTCTATTTCCTCGGGGCGGCGGCCTCGCCCGACCTCACGACCGTGCGACCCCGTGACGAGGTCGCGATCGCGCTCGCTGGCCCGATCGTCAGTCTCGCGGTCGGGATCGGGCTGCTCGGGATCGCGGGCCTCGCGAGCCTGCTGGGTGACGGTGGACCGGCCCTGATCCTCGGGCGCGTGGCGTTCGTGGTCGGCTCCCTCGACCTGGCGCTCGGGTTCGTCAACCTGATCCCGGCATTCCCGCTCGACGGCGGTCGCGTGGTCCGCGGATTGGCCTGGGCGAGGACCGGCGACGCGCGTGCCGGATTGCGGACCGCGGCACGCGTGGGCCGGTTCGTCGGACTCTTCCTGGCGGGGCTCGGCGTCGCCGGGATCCTGCTCGTCGAGATACTCCCGACCGATTCGATCGACGGGCTGATGGTCGCTCTCTGCGGCTGGTTCCTGACCTCCACGGCACGGACCGTCGAGCGCCGGGCTGGCCTCGACCAGCTGCTCGACGGTCTCAGCGTCGGCGACATCATGGATCGGAGCGTGACGGGGATCCCGCCGGGCCTGACGCTCGATACGTTCGCCGGACAGATCCTCGACGGCAGCGCCTCGATGGCCCTGCCGGTAACGCGCGGCACGGAGCTGCTCGGCGTCATCGGCGCGTCACAGCTCCGACGCGTCAAACAGGACCGCTGGGCGACGACCCGCGCCGAAGACCTGATGATCTCGACGCCGGCCCTGCAGATCCTGTCGCCGGAGACGACGATCCGGGCCGCCCTCGTCGGCCTCGGCCGGGCCGGCATCGATGCCCTGCCGGTCATGGACGGCGGCACGTTCGCCGGCCTGCTGACGCGGCGTGCCGTCGCCACAGCGATCCAGGGTCGCGCCGAGCGGGCGGGCATCTCCCCGTGGTGAGCGGCACGGCCGCCGGTCCGGGTCTCCTGAGCGTGGAGGCGGCACGGGACGCAGTCCTGGGCGCAGCGCAGCCGACCGGCACGGAACGCGTCGGTCTCGATGACGCGCTTGGCCGCGTGGCGGCCGAGGCAGCCATTGCCCAGACCTCGCTGCCGCCGTGGCCGAACTCCGCGATGGATGGGTACGCGATCCAGTCGGCCGACGCCGCCTTGGCGAGCAGCGAAGCGCCCTCGCGGCTCGAGGTCATCGGGGAAGTGCGAGCCGGATCCGCGCCGGATGTCGTGGTCCAACGCGGCACCGCCGTGCGCATCGCCACGGGGGCCCGCGTCCCCGAGGGCGCCGATGCCGTCGTCCCGGTGGAAGCCACGACGCCGCTGGACGGTGCCGGCCGGTCCGGCCCGCGCGGCCGCGACGCGACCGGACCGCTGCCTGCGGCCATCGACGTCCACGAGGTCGTGCGACCCGGCGGCTCCATCCGGACACTCGGCAGCGACCTGCTCGAAGGCTCGACGCTCGTCGGACCGGGCACCGCGATCGGCGCGGCGGCCGTCGCCCTGCTGGCGGGTGCCGGCATCGACTCACTGGTGGTCCATCGGAAGCCACGCGTCGCGGTCCTGGCCACCGGCGACGAAGTCCGCGCGCCTGGCGAAGCGCTCGGTCCGGCCGGTATCCCCGACGCGAACGGCCCGGGTCTCCGGGCGCTGGCCATCGCGGCGGGCGCCGACGTCATCGACCTGGGCATCGCGACCGACGTCCTCGGGGACGTGTTGACCCGTCTGCGTCGCGGCCTGGCAGACGGCGCGGACCTGCTGATCGTCGCCGGCGGCGTCTCGGTCGGGCCCTTCGACGTCGTGAAGACGGCGATCGAGTCCATCGGCACGATCGATCTCTGGCGCGTGGCCGTGCAGCCCGGGAAGCCGTTCGCCTTCGGTACCGCGGAACGACCGGGGGGCGGATCCCGCGTCCTCATCGTCGGGCTGCCCGGCAACCCCGTCTCCGGGGCCGTGACCTTCGAACTGTTCGTCCGACCCGCCATCCGGCTGATGGCCGGGCGTCGGGACATCCTCCGACCGGTCGACCGGGCCGTGCTTGGCGACGCCGTCTCGAAGAGCGAGGGGCGACGAGCGTTCGTGCGTGTCGTGGCGGAACGCGACGCAGAGGGTGCGCCGCTGCGCGACGAGCGAGGTCGCGTTCGCGTCAAACTGGCAGGGGGCGCGGCCGGACAGGGCAGCCACGTCATCTCGTCGCTGGCCGCCGCCGATGGCCTGGCGGTCATCCCGGAAACGGTGCCTGGCCTGCCAGCCGGGGCCGACGTGGACCTGTGGTGGCTCGACCGGCCGTGATGCCGAGCGCAGGAACGAGGCGATGAGCGGAGGACCGATGGACCAGCGACCGTCACGCGACGACCGGCCGCGATCGGAGCGACGTCGGCTGACGCACGTGGACCGAGGTGGCCGGCCGCGCATGGTCGATGTTTCCGCCAAGCCGCCCACCGCGCGGCGAGCGGTCGCGGAGGCGCTGGTCGCGGTCTCGCCCGAGACGATGAGCCTGGTCATCGATGGTGGCGGGCCCAAGGGCGACGTCCTGGGCGTGGCCGAGCTGGCCGGCGTCATGGGGGCCAAGCGCACGAGCGACCTGATCCCGCTCTGTCACCCGCTCGCCCTGACCGATCTGGTCGTGGCGATCACCCCGGACCGGGCCGCGGGCGTGCTTCGAGTCCGGGCCGAAGCGGCCACCATTGGTCCGACGGGCGTCGAGATGGAGGCGATGACCGCGGCCTCGGTCGCTGCGCTGACCGTATACGACATGGTCAAGGGCGTGGAACGCGGGGTGGAGATCCGGGCCGTCCGGCTGGTTTCCAAGACCGGTGGCAAGAGCGGCACGTGGGAGCGTCGCGAGGAGCGACAGGGCGACGCGAGCTCGGCTGCCACCCGGCCGCGACCGCGGCCCGGCGACCGGTCGGCCGGTCGCATCGGCGCGAAGCGGAAGCGACCCTGATGGGCAACGGGCCTATGCGTTCGGCTCTCGTCCTCACGGCGAGCGACGGCGCGTCGGCGGGCGTCCGCGAGGATGCCTCGGGCGACGCCATCGAGGCGCGCCTTGGCGCGCTGGGGTTCGGCGTCGAGCGCGGCCTGGTCAGCGATGACCGAGCGGCCATCGAGGCCGCCCTGCGGGACGGTGCTGGACGCCACGCCCTGATCGTCACGACCGGCGGCACCGGTCTGACGCCACGCGACGTGACGCCGCAGGCGACGCGCGCCGTCATCGACTACGAGGTGCCAGGCCTGGCCGAGGCGATGCGGGCAGCGGGTCGAGCGATCACGCCCTTCGCGGACCTCTCCCGGGGCGTCGTCGGCGTCGCCGGTCGGACGCTCGTCGTCAACGTCCCTGGCAGCCCGACGGCCGCCATCGAGTCACTCGACGCGATCGCCGGGGTGCTCGACCATGCCCTCGAGACGCTCGCCGGCCCGCACGACCACGCCGAGCAGCCGGCATGAGCCTGTTCGCGCCGTTCGAGGCCGTGCCCGGCTACCCGTTCGTCTTCGTCGTCTTCTGGGGCGCAGCAGCATTCTTCGCGCTCGCGATGGCCCGCCATCTGCGCGTCTTCGCGGCCGTGCGAGCGTCGGGTCCCAGCCCCTTCGCCGACATCCCAGCACGCTTCGTCGGGCTGATCCAGTACGCCTTCATCCAGACGAAGATGTTCAAGGACGCCCGGGCGGGGCTGATGCACGCCGGCATCTTCTGGGGCTTCGTCCTGCTGACGATCGGGACCGCGAACATCGTCACCGGCGGGATCATCCAGGCGGTCATCTCGATCCCGTTCGATGGTCTGCTGTGGGCCGCCGTCAGCGCGATGCAGAACGTCGTCGCGGTCATCGTGCTGGTGTCGATCGGCTGGGCGTTCGTGCGTCGCCTCGTCACGAAACCCAAGCGCCTCACATACAACCGCGACGCTCTGATCATCCTCTCGATGATCGGCGGCGTGGTCGCGACCGAACTCTTGGCCCAGGTCTTCGAGGTTGCCGCGCATGGTGACATCGACGGGGCGTTCATCGCGAACGCGCTGGCCGTCCCGCTGCGGGCGGTGCTCGGTCCGGACGCGCTGGACGTCGGGTTCGCCGTGCTCTGGTGGGGCCACATCGCGCTGGTCGCGGCGTTCCTGTGCTACCTGCCCTTCAGCAAGCACCTGCACATCGCCACGAGCTTCCCGAACATCTGGTTCCGCAAGCTCGCGCCCCGCGGCGAGCTGCCACACATGGATCTCGAGGCGGACGACCCCCAGTTCGGCCTGCGGACGCTCCAGGACCTCGGCTGGAAGGACCTGCTCGACGGCTTCACCTGCACCGAATGCGGCCGCTGCCAGGAGGCGTGCCCGGCATGGAACACGGGCAAGCCGCTCAACCCCAAGACCTTCATCATGGGTATCCGGGACATGTCGGTCGAAGCGGAGCACGGCATCGACCTGATCCCGAACTCGCCGATCGTGCGCGAGACCTATGGGCTCGAGGACACACGTCCGTCGGCCGAGGCGCTCGCGGCGCCGATCGTCGAGACGGCGATCCCGTACGACGCGGTCTGGGATTGCGTGACCTGCGGTGCGTGCGTGGAGGCGTGCCCCGTGCTCATCGAGCACGTCGACAAGATCGTCGGCCTGCGCCGGAACCTGGTGCTTGAGGATTCGCGCTTCCCGCCCGAGCTCACCGGCGCGTTCCGGGCGATGGAGAACCAGGGCAACCCGTGGGGCCAGCCTTCCTCGGCGCGACTCGACTGGGCGAAGCCGCTGCCGTTCGCGGTGGACACCGTCGCCGCCGTGGCCGCCGACGGCCGGCTCGACGAGCTGGAGGTCCTGTACTGGGTCGGCTGTGCGGCCGCGTTCGACCCACGCAACCAGAAGGTCGCTCGGGCGGTCGCGACGTGTCTGCATGCGGCGGGCGTGCGGTTCGCCGTGCTCGGGCAGGAGGAATCCTGCACCGGCGACCCGGCGCGTCGGATGGGCAACGACTACGTGTTCCAGATCCTGGCGTCGGGCAACGTGGCCACGCTTGATCGCTACGGGATGGGCGAGCGGACGATCGTGACCGCGTGCCCGCACTGTTTCAACACGATCGGCAACGAGTACGGGCAGCTCGGCGGTTCGTATCGGGTCGTCCATCACTCGACGTACCTGGCCGAGTTGCTGGCATCCGGGCGCTTGGCGACGGTGCCTGAAGACGCCACCGCGGAGACGGGCGACCATCGGCCGGGGAGCGTGACCGTGCACGATTCGTGCTATCTCGCGCGCTACAACGGGGTGGTCTCGGCGCCACGGGACGTGCTTGGCGCCGCGGGCGTGTCCGTGACGGAGATGGCCAGGTCGGGCAAGAGCACGTTCTGTTGCGGTGCCGGCGGCGGTCGCATGTGGATGGAGGAGGATCGCGGCACCCGCATCAACGTCGAGCGGACGCGTCAGGTGCTCGAGACGGGCGCCTCGACCGTGGCGACCGCGTGCCCCTTCTGCATGGTCATGTTGAGCGATGGGATCGCGGCATCCTCCGGGGCCGGATCGGTGGCCGCGATGGACGTCAGCGAGGTGCTGGCCGCACGGATCGCATCCGCGCCCGAGGATCGCCGGTTGCCGGTCGTCTGAGTCGAGGGCGCCGCCGTCTGGCCGCGCCAGTCAGCCCGGGAGCGGCTTCCCGCAGGTCGAACACGTCGCGTCGGTGACGAGGTTACCCGTGTTGCACACGGGGCAGCGCTTCATCCCCTCGGTCGAAACCGCGTAGGGATTCTCGTGTCCCTCGGCCTGCAGCGCCTTGCGCTGCTTGAAGAGGATCCCGAGCGTCCCGACGATCCCGAAGCTTGCGGCCACGATGATGAGCAGAAGGCCAGTGCTCGAGTCCATGCGTGGTTCTCCAGGCGGGTTGGCGCCGGTTCCGCGGACCGGATCGCCGCCACTAGAGTAGCCCCCGCCGGAAGACCCGCAATATGCCCGCCATTGCGTGCTGGTGCACCCTCGCACCAAGTGCCACACCCGGCTACGATGGCCTCGTGACCGCGTCATCCGGGCCGAGCGGGTCGCCGACCTATCGCCTCACCGAGGCGCAGCGCGACCTCCGTGACGCGGTCCGGGTCCTCGCCGATGAGCGGGTGGCACCACGTGCGGCCGAGATCGACCGGACCGCGACGTTCCCGCAGGACCTCCGGGAGTTGCTCGCTGCCCAGGACATCCTGGCCCTGCCGTTCCCCCCCGAGCACGGCGGGCTGGGCGGCGAACTCCTCAGCGTCTGCCTCGCGGTCGAGCAACTGAGTCGCGCCTGCGCCACGACTGGCCTGATCCTCGCCGTGCAGGAGCTGGGTTCGCTGCCACTGATCCTGGCCGGCACCCCGGCCCAACACGCTCGATGGTTTCCTGGGCTGGCGTCGGGCGAGCGGCTCATCGCCTTCGCCCTGACCGAAGCGGAGGCAGGCTCTGATGCGGCCGCAGCCCGAACCACGGCCGTCCGGGACGGCGACGCGTACGTCATCGATGGCTCGAAGCGGTTCATCAGCCAGGGCTCCGTCGCGGACCTCATCACGGTCTTCGCGGTCACCGAGCCCGACGCTCCGCGCCATCGACGTCTCTCGTGCTTCATCGTGGAGGTGCCGACCGATGGTTTCAGCGTGACCCGCGTCGAGCACAAGATGGGCATCCGCGGCAGCCCCACCGCCGAGCTCGCCTTCGATGCCGTTCGTGTCCCGGTGGCCAACCGCATCGGCGAGGACGGTGACGGCTTCGATCTCGCGATGCGCACGCTCGATCGCAGCCGACCGGCGATCGCGGCCCAGGCCGTGGGGATCGCCCAGGGTGCGCTCGAGGTCGCGACCGCCTACGCCCGTGAGCGGAAGCAATTCGGCGAGCGGATCGGTGACTTCCAGCAGGTGGGCGCGATGCTCGCCGACATGGACGCCGGGACCGAGGCGGCGCGTCAACTCCTGTACAAGGCCTGCACCGAGATCGATGCCGGCGCGCCGGATGCCGGGCGGTGGTCTGCCATGTGTAAACTCGTCGCCGGTGATAACGCCATGCGGGTCACGACCGATGCCGTCCAGGTCATGGGCGGATACGGCTATATCGACGAGTTCCCCGTCGAGCGGATGATGCGCGACGCGAAGATCACCCAGCTCTATGAGGGAACCCAACAGATCCAGCGCCTCGTGTTGGCGCGAGCGCTGCTCGGCAAGGGCGGCTGAACGGTCGGGGAGGTTCACGTCCTGTTGCGCATCGTCGTGCTCACGAAACCTGTGCCGGATCCGGCATCCGCCGGGGAGCGGCTCGGCCCGGACGGTCGACTGGATCGGACCGCCGTCCCGGCCGTCATCAACGGCAACGACGAATACGCGCTGGAGGCGGCGCTCAAGCTCGTCGAGGCTGCCGGTGAGGGTGAGGTGACGCTCCTGACGATGGCACCGGCCAACGCTCCCGAGACGATGCGCAAGGCGCTGGCGATGGGAGCGACCCGCGGAGTCCTGGTCACGGACGCGGCGCTGGCGGGGTCGTGCATCGTCTCGACCACGAAGGTCCTGGCGGCCGCGCTCAAGACGCTCGAATTCGACCTGGCGATCGCCGGCGTCGATACCTCCGATGGCGTCGCCGGCGTGGTGCCGGCCGGGATCGCGGCGCTGAACTCACTCCCGTACCTGTCCTACGCCGCGAAGATCGAGCCCGACACCGCTGCAGGGGTCGTCCGTGTCCGACGGATCACGCCCACCGGCTACGACCTCCTGGAGGCGCCGATGCCAGCGCTCATCAGCGGCACGCAGGCACTCGGCGAACCGCGTTACCCATCGCTCAAGGGGATCATGGCAGCGAGGGCCAAGGAGATCACCGTGCTTTCGCTGGCCGACCTTGGGCTGGACCCAGCCACGGTCGGTGGCGCCGCCGCGACGACCAAGGTGACCGCCTCGCGAGCGCCGGAGGCCCGCGCCGCGACACGCGTCGTCCGCGAGGCACCCGACGAGGCCGCCCGACAGGTCGTGGCCTTCCTCGCCGAGCGGAGGCTCGTCTGATGCCGGGGATCCTGGTCGTCGGGGAGGTCCTCGCCGATGGCACCCTCTCCAAGCTCTCCACCGAGGTCGCGACGCTCGCGCGGCGGCTGGGCGAGGCGGGGGGACGGCCCGTCGTCGGGACGTTGGCCGGCCGCTCCGACGAAGCCGCCACTGAGCTCGCACGATTTACCGGCGGGCGCGTGGTGCGCGTCGACACGGCTGGCACGGCCGAGGGGCAGCCGGCGGCCTCGGTGATGACCCAGGTCGCGCTCGCGCACACGGACGACGTCGAGTACGTGCTGCTGCCCGCGTCGCCGAACGGGCGGGACGCGGCCGGGATCCTCTCCGCGGTATCGGGCCGCGGCGTCCTGGCCAACGCCACCGCGGTCAGCTGGTCCGATGACGGCCCGATCGTCGAGATGAGCGCGTTCGGTGGCAAGCTGATCACCGAGAGTGCGTTCACCGATGGCCAGGGCATCATCACCGTCCGACCCAACGCCCTGAGCGCCGAGGTGGCGACGCAGGCCGGGTCGGTCGAATCGGGGGCCGGAAGTGGCGGGACGAGCCTGCCGGAGGTCCGCATCGTCGATCGGGTCGACCAGGCGACGGCGGCCGTGTCCATCGATGACGCACGGATCATCGTCGCCGGCGGCCGCGGGGTCGGCGGCCAGGAGGGGTTCAAGCTCATCGAGGACCTCGCCGAGGCGCTCGGCGGGGCCGTCGGCGCGACGCGCGCCGCCGTCGATTCCGGCTGGATCCCATACGGCCAGCAGGTCGGCCAGACCGGCAAGATCGTGAAGCCGCAGCTGTACCTGGCGTTGGGGATCAGCGGCGCGATCCAGCACAAGGTCGGGATGCAGACGTCGGCGACGATCGTCGCGATCAATCGCGACCCAGATTCCCCGATCGCCGATTTCGCGGATCTGTTCGTTCTCGGTGACCTGTTCGAGGTCGGTCCGGCGCTCCTCGCGGAGCTCCGGGCGCGGCCCGACTGATCGACGGGCTCGGGGACGCACGATGACCTGGGATTGGATCGACATCCTGCCGATCGTTGCCTTCATGGCGCTCGCCGCGGGCCTGGCGGTCGTCTTCCGGCGGACCGGCTCGATCGTGGCAAGGACGCGCGAAGCGGAGGGATTCCGGTCCTCCGTGCGCGACCTCGCCGCGCGGATCGACGCCTCGTTGGCCGGGGCGGCCCATCGGATCGACCAGGTTCGGCACCACGAGCTCACCCCCGACGCCATCGGCGAGACGCTGGTCATCGCGTCCGATGCGGTGGACCGCTATCTCGCCGAGGCACGCGCGTTGCGGGTGCCGTCGTCCGGGGTCGATATCCGCGATGACCTGGTGGCGCAGCTGGAACGGGCCGGCCGGGCCCTGGCCACGGTCGAACACGGGGCGACGATCATGTCCACGATCCGCGGCGGCGCCCGCGAGCTGGAGGCCCAGACCTCCATCAAGCGGGGCTACCTGAACCTCCTGCATGCGCGCGAGGCGATCGCCCGCGAGGCGAGCCGCGCCGATGGCCCGGAAGACCGTCGCAACCACACCATGTAGTGGTATCCTCGGCACACACCACAACAGCTAGTGGTGGTGACCGACCGACAGGTGCCCGATGCGTTGCCCCCAGTGCGGTGAGCGCGAGACCCGCGTCGTCGACTCCCGCGACCTCGATGACTCCGCCACGATCCGTCGTCGCCGTGAGTGCGCGTCCTGCACGATGCGCTTCACGACCTACGAGCGCGTCGAGGCGGCCCGGCTCGTCGTCGTCAAGCGGGACGGTTCGCGCCAGGAATTCGATCGCGATCGGCTCGTCTCCGGCCTGCGAAAGGCGCTGACCCGGAGGCCCGTGCCATCGGGCGCGGCCGAAGGCGCCGCCGATGCGATCGAGGCCGAGCTGCGCTCGTCCGGCGCGAACGAGGTGCCGTCCTCGAAGGTCGGTGCGATGGCCATGGAGCAGCTGCGGGCGATCGACCAGATCGCGTACATCCGGTTCGCCAGCGTCTACCAGAGCTTCGAGGATCTCGAGGCGCTCAAGCGCGAGGTCGACAACCTGTACGAGGAGCGGGGCACGCCCGGGGCCCTCGAAGCATGAGCGTCCTCTCCGACCGCGACATCCGCGCCGAGCTGGAGAGCAGCCGGGTCGTCATCCGACCGTATGACTCGGCGGACCTGCAGCCCTCGTCGGTCGATCTCCACCTCGACAGCCGCTTCCGGGTGTTTCGCAACAACCGCTATCCGTACATCGACGTGCGCTCGCCGCAGCCGGACCTGACGGAATTGGTCACGGTCGAAGAGGACGAGCAGTTCATCCTGCATCCGGGCGAGTTCGTGCTCGGCCAGACGCACGAATGGGTCGAACTGCCGGACGACCTGGTGGCGAGGCTCGAAGGCAAGAGCTCGCTGGGCCGCCTCGGGCTGCTGATCCACTCGACCGCGGGCTATGTCGATCCCGGCTGGAAGGGCAACCTGACCCTCGAGCTCTCGAACGTCGCGAACCTGCCGATCGCGCTGTACTACGGGATGCGCATCGGCCAGATCTCGTTCTTCCGGATGTCATCCCCGGTCGAGCGGCCGTACGGCTCGCCCGAGCTCGGATCGAAGTACCAGGGCCAGTCGGAGCCGACCGCGTCGGCGTTCCACCGCGACTTCGATTCCGGTCGCAAGACCGGGGAGCCGTCGCGGTCCTGAGCGGTCGAGGCAGACGAAGCGATCGATGGGGCTGAACGACGCCGTCGACTGGCAGGCTGATCTCGGCGGGGGCGTGCGAGTTGCGCTCGTGCAGGCCGGGACCTTCCGAACCGATGCCGGGGCCATCTTCGGTCCGGTGCCCCGGGTGCTCTGGGATCGCCTGGTCACCGACGAGATCGACGACGAACACCGGCTCCTGCATGCGCTGAACTGCCTCCTGATCGACACCCCGTCGGGCCGAGTGCTGGTCGAGACGGGGATCGGCGAACGGATCGACGACAAGACCCGGGTCATGCGTGCCTACGAGGGTCCTTGGATCGTCGCTGCGCTCGAGACGGCCGGGTTCATGCCCGAATCGGTCAACGTCGTCGCGATGAGCCACCTCCACTACGACCACGCCGGCGGCCTGTTGCGGGCGGACGGGGAGCGGGCCTTCCCGCACGCGACGATCGTTGCCCAGAAGGCCGAGTGGGAGGTCGCCCTCGGCGTCAACCCGCGGCTCGTCGCCTCGTACGTGCAACCGGAACTCACCCTGGTCAAGGATTGGGGCGCTCAGGGCTGGGCCGACGGCGAACGCGAACTGATGCCGGAGGTCACCGTGGTCCCGACCGGTGGGCACTCGGCGGGCCATCAGGCCGTGGTCGTGCGAGGCGGTGGCGGGTCGGGCCGGGTGCTGGCCTTCTTCGGTGACCTGTTCATGCGCCGGTGGGGCGCGAATCCCCGCTGGGTGACCGCGTTCGACGACTTCCCTCTCGATTCGGTGCAGCGCAAGGCCGAGCTGTTCGCGCAGGCCGCAGATGAGGGCTGGACGATCGTGCTGTCACATGAACGGCGGCAGCCGATCGGTCGACTGGTGCGTGACCGGGACCGGTTCCGGTTCGAGCCGGAGTAGGAGCAGGCTCCCGGGCGCGAGTCCGCCCTGCGACCGGATTCCTGTCAGATGACGCTCAGGCGGTCACTCGACCACGGGTTCCCGTCGGATGTGCGCCACACCGATCAACTGACGGATCTTCGGCCCCGTCCTGAGCGTGGACCCCGGGGGCTTGGGCGGTGATCCCGCTGCTTGGGCGTGTCCAGTGCTCGGGTGAGCGTCATTTGACCGAAACACGGGCAATCGTGGCCGGGCCACGTCACCTCCGCGCTCACCCGGCGCCCGCCTCAGCCTGGGTGTCGCCCACGGGCCGGACCTCGACCGCGTCGTTCGGCCAGGACAACCCTGGCCAGCCGGCCGCGACCTCGAGCGCGGTCGCCTCGTCGGGCACGTCGAGCACGATGAACCCGCCCAGCATCTCCTTGGTCTCCAGGAATGGCCCATCGCTGATGCCCGAGCGCCGGACGGTCTTGGCGGACGCGGGCCACCCGAGCTCCTCGCCGCCGACGATCCGCCCGGCCGTCCCGTGCTCGCGGAACCAGGCGATCACCCGGTCGATCTCGAGCTGCTTCTCGGCGGCCGTGCTCCGTTCCCAGGCCTCGACGTGGTCCGGTGCCGAGTAGGTCATCAGGATGTAGCGCATCGATCGGGCTCCTCGTTCGTCGGTCGCGCTCGTTCCGAGCGCCTCGACTGCACGACGACGAGCGGCCGCCCGCTCGACATCGGCGGTGTTCGTCCTACGGGGTGGGACTCGCCGGCGGCAGCATCGACTCGATCAGCGCCGCGGCACCGGCTTCGTCGACCGGGCCATTGACGACCTGGCGGATGACGCCCGTCGTATCGATGAAGAACTGGGTCGGGAGGGCATAGACCTTGTACGCGTGGAAGACGTGGCCCGAAGCGTCGAATCCGATCGTGTAGCGAAGCTGGTATCGCTCAGCGTAGGCGGCGATGTCGGCCGGGGTCGTTTCCTGGACGCTGATGCCGACGATCTCGAGCCCGCGGTCGCGGTACCGCTCCGACAGCGTCCGAAGGATCGGCGTCTCGTGCTGGCACGGCGGGCACCAGCTCGCCCAGAAGTTGAGCCAGACGACCTTGCCTCGCAGGTCGGCCAAGCGGATCGGGCGACCATCGAGGTCGGTCAGCTGGAAGGTGCCGCCATCCTCGAGGGCGACCGTCAGTTCCGGCGCCACGCTGCCCGGCTGCAACCCTTCGGTGGGAGTCCCGATGAGGAACGGCGTCGCACGCGGGTCGGTCAGGGGCGCCACGCCGGTCGTCCCGAGCGGCGTCGTGACGCCCACGAGGATGACGACGGCGAGGACGACCGCCACGAACGCGGCCAGGAGCTGTCGGCCGCTGAACGGACCGACGAGCCCATGGCGCTCTCGCTTGTGGGTGAACCCCGGACGCTCGGACAAGCTAGATGGCCGTGTTGAACGTGAACCAACGCGGCAGGAGCGCCAGCCAGTCGAAGATCATCGCGACACCGATGAACGCGACGAGCAGCCCGCCGACGAGCGAGACCACGCGCCCGTGCCGGATGAGCGGGCGGAGGACTCCCGGAGCGCGGTCAAAGACCAGTGCGATCGCGAGGAACGGGAGTCCGAGGCCCACGGTGTAGGCGACCAGCAGGAGCGTGCCCTGGAGGATCGTGGTCGAGGTGGCGGCCATCGTCAGGATCCCACCGAGGATGATCCCGATGCACGGCGTCCAGCCGACAGCGAAGATCGCCCCGAGTCCGAACGACGCCACCCAGCCGCCACGCGAGCTGACCAATCGCCCGCCGAGTCGGTCGGCGGTCGTCCCACCGCCGCCGGGCCCCGCGAGCGCGATCGAGCCGGTCGCGGTCGCCAGGGAGCCTGCGGCGCCGGCATCGAGCGGCCGCCACGTCCGCTCGAGCGCTGGGATGCGCAGGATCCCGGCGAGGTTGAGCCCCAGGATGACGAGGATGACCCCGCCGATCGTGCGAAGCGTGCCCAGGTAGTCGACCAGCGGGCCTGCGAGGAATGTGGCGGTCACGCCAAGCAACGTGAACACGGCGCCGAAGCCCGCGACATAGGCGAGGGCGTGGCGCATGGCCGTCCAGCGCGATGGCGTGCGGCCATCGGCCGACGATGCGACCGCGATCGCCGTGAGTTGGCCGAGATACGCGGGCACCAACGGCAGCACGCACGGGGACAGGAAGCTGATGACCCCGGCGGCGAGGGCGACGAGGATCGTCAGGTCCGTGCCGGTCATCGGGTCATCCGTCCAGGACGTCGGCGAGGAGGCGTCGCAGCTTGGCCAGGCTGGTCGCGAGTTCGAGTCGGCGGTCGCCCAACTCCACGACCGGGATCGACGCGAAGTACGCGCGCTCGAGCGTCGGGTCGGATTCGATGTCGCGTTCGACGAGCGTCGGTCGCGCCAGGTCGGCCGATGCGCGTTCGGCGAGGAGGGCCGTCAGCAGGTCCCGCGTCTCGTCGCACAGGCCGCAGCCGGGGCGCGAGTAGAGCACGAGGTCGGGGAGGGGAGTGACGGCCATCTCGAACGGGATTGTAGGCGAGGGCTCCGGCGAGGCCTTCTGACATCACAGGCCGCCGCAGGGAGGTGCGGCGGCCATACGCTCCGTGACGTTCGACCAGTGGGTGGTGTTCCCGGCTCGGGGTACGATGGCGTCCGCGCCCCCGTAGCTCAGTGGACAGAGCGAGGCCGTCCTAAGGCCTGCGTCGGCGGTTCGAGTCCGTCCGGGGGCGCTCTCAGCCTTGGGTGCGCAAACCTCCTTGCCTCGCAGTGCGAAAATGTCCGACCCAAGGGAATACCGAAGCGTTGGTCTCCATCACGCTCACGTGATCCCGGGAGAAGGAGCGTGAGCGGTGCAGTTCATCGTCGGTTTGATCGTAGGGTTCGGGATCGGTGTGGCGAGTTCGATCGTGTATTCCGGCCAGACCGGTCAGGACCTTCGCGAGGTCTACGCGGGCGTCCGCAAGAACGTCGAGAGCGTCGATCTGGAGCAGTTCGGCAAGGAGGTCCAGGCGAACGTCGCGGACGCACAGGCGCAGGTCCAGGCCAACGTCGCCGAAGTCCAGACGCAGGTCGAGGAGAAGGTGGCCCAGGTCCGCGGGACGTCCGGCGGCAACGGGAAGGCCAAGGACGAAGCGACGACCGAAGCCGCCGCCGAGTAGTCGTCAACCCGGGAGACCCGGCCCAGCGTCGGTCCGGGTTGCCACGTCAGTCAGCGAGCGTTGATCGAGCGGCTGGAGAAGCTCCGGCCGCCGAAGTCGGTGGCTCATCCGTTCAGGATGATGCCGCTTGAGGCCGCGCACGCCAAGAATGGGGCCACCCACCGACACGAGAGGGAGGCCCCATGGATCTGACCAATGACGCCCGGCGACTCGCCAGCGTCGGCACGTTCTTCATCACCGTGGGCTGGGTCGCCGTGATCTACGCTACGGTCGCCGGGGTGATCTGGTGGATCGACCTGGCCAGCCGTGAGGCGTTCAACATCTTCGAGGGGTTCGCGATCTCGGCCAGCGCCGTCGGCCTTCCGATCTTCACGGCGTTCATCGTCCTCGGCTTCGGCTACACCCTTCGCCTGTTCGCCCTGTACGTCGCAAGCAAGGCCGGCTAGTCCGCCACGACGGGAGGGCCTCATGACGGTTCGCCGGATCGCTGCCCTGCTCGCGCTCGGGCTCATCGTCGGCGCCTGCTCGGCAGGCCCCGGTACGGGTGGACGACTCGAGGGCACGGACTGGGTGCTGCGCTCGTATGCGGTGGAGGGCAGCCTCGTGACTGTCCCGGAGACCCAGTTCGCGGACGCCGAATTCAAGACCAACCGGGTGTCCGGGTTCTCCGGCTGCAACGATTTCGATGCCCGGTACCGCGCCGGCGGGCGGACCCTCTTCATCTCCGAGTCGGCATCGACGCTCATGGCCTGTGCCGACGAAGCGAACGCCCTCGAGTCGGCGTACCTCGCAAACCTGCAGGCCAGCCGCTTCTACAGCGAGCGACGGGGAACGCTCACGATCTTCGACGCGCAGGGCACGACGGTCCTCGTGTTCGACGCGGCGCCGCGGAACCCGATGCTCGGCAACTGGACGGTCGACTCGTTCGCGACCGGCCCGGGCTCGCTGACCGCACCGATCGAGGGCACGTCGCTGACGGCCGTATTCGGCATCGCCAGCGTTGGTGGCTCGGGTGGCTGCAACCAGTACACCGGCACCTACGGCACCAACGGCAACGTCGTGCGGATCGGCCGACTGGCCACCACCCGCATGGCGTGCGCGGAAGAGATCATGACCCAGGAAGCCGCCTTCCTCGCGGCGATGGAGGGCGCCGCGTTGATCGACCGGCGCGGGCCATCCCTCCTGCTCACCGACATCAGCGGGGACACGGTCGTTGCCCTGGTGCGACCATCGACCGAGTCTGCCACGTCCCCGGCACCGTCCGAGGTTGCTTCGGCGCCACCCGAGCCGTCCGCCACGGCGACCCCGACCGTCGAGCCGACCCCCGCGCCGACCCCGACGGCGACCCCGACCGCGGCTCCGACGCCGGCGCCGAGCCGTCCGCCACGGCCGACCCCCGCGCCGATCGTCTCACCGCCTCCGTCGATCCCGCCCACGGCGACCTGCAACCTTGTCGCGTCGGATGGTCAAGCGCTTGCGTCGATCGTCTACCCGGCCGCCTGGTCAACGCTCGAGGAACCCGCCGACCTCGCGTGTCGCTATTTCGATCCGGACCCGATCACGGTGCCCGCCGATCCCACGACGCTCCAGACGGCGGTGACGGTCGTCACGTCCGACACGCCATTCGCCGACGCGGTCAACGCGGCCACGGATCCCGCATCCTGGGATGTGACCCGTCAGAGCGATGTGACCGTGGGAGGCCTGGCCGCGACGCTCGTCGAAGGCGTCGCGATCGCCGACTCCGCTGGCGTCGCTGTGGGCACGTCCAGCTTCGCGTACATCGTCGACTACGGCGAAGCCGGGACCCTCGCGATCCGCACGACCGGCACGGCCGACGACCCCGCGTATGTCACCAACATGGCGGTGGCCACGGTGATGGCAGCCCTGTCGACGTTCACGCCGCCGAGCTGACGTTCGCGTACACCGAGCATCTCCCGGTCATCCGCCGAGAGTGGCGTCACCGTCGATCGCCCTGCGCGACACGTACAGCCCAACGACCGGGGTCGAGCCCGGCGAGCGCAGCCGGGGCGACTAGAACCGGCGCCGACGACCGGGCGTCATGGCCGCGCCGACCACTGCCGCCTTCGCAACGGGCGACGGGCCCGGCGATACGGCCGCGCCGACGACTGCTGCCTTGGCTACGGGCGATCGACCTGGCGAGATGGCGGCCCCCACGACTGCAGCCTTGGCCACCGGCGCGCCGATGACTCCGACTCTTCCAACACGGCCTCGTCCGAGCGGCATGTCAAGCTCCTTCTGCTTCGAGCGCTTCGTCGGCCTGGATGGCGGCGATGAAGGCTTGGATGGGGATGCGGCCGTTGGCGATGAGCTGACCACCCGCACGTCGCATGGCGGATGCGAACGGCGCCGCCCACAGGTTTTCGTAGATGAGCACGCCGGCGACGCTTCCGGGATCCATTGCAGCGGCCAGGTGCGCGACGTCCTCCTCGGCCAGGGTCTGGGCGAGCTGGGCCTCGAGTCGAGCCAGCTCGCCGAGTTCGGCGAGGTCGGACAGCTCCATTGCCTCGACCGAGCCGTCGTCGGCCTTGGCCAGGATCAGCAGATCCATGATCCGGATCGTCCCGGCGTCGTGGAGTCGGAGCAGCTCGTCCGCCCCTTCGCCTGTGAAGTTCTGGGCCCCTGCCGGGAACTCGACGATCAGGTAATCGACGGGTCCAAGCTCATCGAGTGTTCGGTCATCTGTCATGGTCCCTCCTTGGTTCCCGGCAGCGTCGATATCTTCGCTCGACCGATTGAGTCAGCAACGCGTCACTTGCGATGCGTCGAATGGTACTGGCGGTATACCTTGGCGTCTCGAACTCGGCTGCGACGGGTACAGAGCAGATGACGAGCCCCACCACCACAGAGCGTCGAGCACCCCGGTCCGCGGGACTGGCAGGCATCGCGTTCTCGATCTTGTTCCTGGCCTTCGCGTTGCTGCTCGGCGCACGACCACCGGCGGGCCTGACGGAAGCGGGGCTCATCGAGTGGTTCGAAGGGACGGCCAAAACGCCGGTCACGCTCGCCGTCCTCTACGTGGCGCCCTTCGCGGGCATCGCCTTCCTCTGGTTCCTCGCCGTGGTCCGAGACCGGATCGGTGTTAGAGAGGATCGTTTCCTGTCGACGGTGTTCCTGGGCAGCGGCCTGTTGTTCGTGGCCATGTTCTGGGCCGCCGGTGCGGCCGTCGCCAGCCTGGTCGCAGGCAATCGGTTCGAGGGAGGGCCGCCGCTCGACGCGACCACCCTCGAGACATTCCGCTCGCTCGCCTACTCGTTCCTCTTCGTATTCGCTGCGCGAGCCGCCGCTGTGTTCATGATCGTCACATCCACGATCGCCCTCCGGACGGCCGTCTTTCCACGCTGGCTGGTCATCGCCGGGTACGTCATCGCACTGGTCATGCTGCTGAGCCTGTCATTGCTCCAATGGGTGCTCCTGCTCTTCCCGGTCTGGGTGTTCGTGATGAGCCTGTTCATCCTGAACAGCGAGATTCGCGCCGTGCGAGCGAAGCCCTCCGCGACGCCGGATCTTGTGGCGTGACCATGGACGACTCGATCCGCGTGATGGTCGAGCGGGGCAAGAAGAAGAGGGTCGTGGCCTCGGCGTTCGACTGGCCCGGCTGGGACAGGAGCGGGAAGGCCGAGGAGGACGCGCTCCGGGTGCTCGCCGCCTACCGACCGCGCTACGCGAAGGTGGCGGCACTGGCCGGTCTCGCCGACGAGTTCGATGCGACTGGCGAGCTGGCCGTCGTCGAGCGGGTCGAGGGCATCGGCATGACCGACTACTACGGCGTGTCGGGCAGGGCGGCCGGGCCCGAGCAGGAGCCGATGGGTGAGGCCGAGTGTGAACGCAAGATCGCGCTGCTTCGCGCCTCCTGGACATACTTCGACGACGTCGCCTCGCGCGTTGCCGGTGAGCTTCGGAAGGGTCCGCGCGGAGGGGGACGCGAACGGGACGAGATCGTCCGTCACGCCAACGGCTCTGAGATGGACGAGTACGCGAAGAAGGTCGGGGTGCGGACGCCGCTCGATGCCTGGCGGGACCGTGATGCGCTCAGCGCCCACCGCGAGGCCCTCTGCGCGGGGATCCGCGAGTTCAATGCCCGCGGCCCATCGGCCGGACCGTGGTGGACGGTCCAGTTCCTCGTCAGGCGCTGCGCCTGGCACATGCTCGATCACGCGTGGGAGATGGAGGACCGGGACCTGTCCAGAAGCTCTTGACGGGACGCGCCGGTCACACAGGCGCTACCTCCGCTGGTTCGACGATGCCTCCGCCAATTGGATCGATGCCCCAGACTTCTCCCAGGCTCACGTACCGAGTCGGCAAGGAGGGCGGCGGTGGGTGCAGACATGATCAAGCAGGCGATCGACGCAGCGACCGTGTACCTGACACAGCACCCCGAGGAAGCACGATCCACGGACAGCGCGGCAACGGCATCGGTCGTCGATGGCCTCGTCGTTCGAGTGACTGGCCCGGGCGGCGCGAGCATCACTACGGACATGGTGCCGTCCGTCGGCGGCACAGCCACAGCACCCTCGCCAGGGTGGCTGCTGCGCGCGGCGGAGGCCAGTTGCGTGGCCACGCTCATCGCGATGCGAGCGGCGATGCTGGGGATCACCCTCGACACGTTGGAGGTTACGGTCGACTCGGAGTCAGACGATCGAGGTCTCCTCGGCATCGACGATGCGGTGCCGGCGGGCCCCCTCAGCGGCCGTGTGGCGGTCAGACTGGTCGCTCGTGGCATCGAGCCCGCGAAACTCGACGAGATCGCCCGCTGGGGGGTCATCCATTGTCCGGTCTGTGATGCGCTCGAGCGACCCGTCCCGGTGACGATAGAGGTCACGACCGCCTAGCGCACCAGCCAGTCTGTCGGCGACCGACGCAGGCGCGAAGCATCTCGACATTCAGTCGGGACCCGACGATCGGCGCCGGCCTACGACCTGGAGCGTCGACCTGTTCGAACCTCCTCGGAGTAGATCTGCACGGGGATCCGGCCATCCTCCGGGACCCCGATCAGCAGGTCGCGGATGATCCGGCCGTTGTCCAGGTTCGCGCTCGCGATGCTCTCGAGACAGGCGTGGAGGGCCCCCGGCACGTTGTCGAGCATGCACAGGCTGAGCTCAGGATCGACATCATGCTCCAGGATCCGGTACTTGTACGGCGGGTCCGCGTCCAAGGCCGCCCTCGCGCGCTCCTCATGACCGTGGTCGACCGTGAACGCGAACTCGCCACCGAACTCGACGTCGCTTCCGCCGACGCCGTTCAGGTTCACGTTGGCGTCCTTGAGACGGCGGAGGAGCTGCTCGACGTCCGGCGGGGACGTTGCGGGCTTGAGTCTGATCTGAAGGTGCATGCCATCCCTCCACAGTCCCGTGCGTCGCGCCGCGGCCGCGGCGGGCGGACACGGACGATCGTACGCGGCCGCGTTGGGCCATGTGTCTCCATCGCGGGTGCCCGCGGGAATCGAAAGACCCGACGCCTGGGGCGCCGGGTCATCCGTTTGCTGGTTCTGGAGGCTCAGCCGGCGCGGACCTGCGCGGCCGTCAAGGTGAGCTTGCCCACCACCGAGTGGTAGTACCGGCTCCTGGAGGACGGGTCCATCCAGACGGTGGCCCACGCCGTCCTCCGCGACTTGAACTTGAAGTCGCGGCTTCCGACCCACGAGTGATCATCCTGGAAGATCTGACCGACGGCCTTGTCGCTCGTGAGCAGGTCCGTGATGATCGACGTCAGGCCGCCATGGCCATTGGCGAACACGGCCTTCGCGCCGGTGCGCAGGAAGCCGGTGCCGTACCCGTCGGCCCGCCTCATGGCGGTGGACCTGCTCGGCAGCGTCCGACCGGGCTCGGAGTTCCCCGAGGCGTAACACAGGTGGTTCAGCAGAACGACCGAATTCCGGTCGAGGTCCAGGCCGGTGCGCATGTACGTCTGGCCGTAGTACTTGACGTTCGAGTTGCCGTGGCCGGCCGACCTGTTCAGGCCCATCCCGTTCCGTCGGGTGGCCGCGAACGCTCCATACGGGCTGGGATACCCGTTGCCATGACCGAGGTAGATGAAGATGTTGGCGCCCTTCGCCGCAGCTTTCACCCGCGTCCACGTCGCCCTGGGGCTGTAGACCTCGACGACATAGGCGCCGTGTGCGCGGGCGAGCGCGGCGTACCCCTTCGCATGTTGGACGTACCGGGAGGTGTTGCCCTCGACCGGTCCGACCACGATCACGACCTTGACCGGTGTGGCGGCGGCGGTCGGCGCAGGGTCGGCGGCCAGTCCACTGACGGAGATGACCAACGCGAGGATCGGGAGCGCCACCAGGCGCATCGTTCGAATGCCTGACGCCCGCTGGGCGCCGTTCATGGGGACCTGCAAGACTCTTGCCTCCTTCTGCCGGAACGCCGCGCGGGGGCACGGCGACGATGTGTGTTGGCCGCCCACAGCAGGAAGAAGTCGCGATGAACACGCGACACGGGACTCCGCCTTGGGAGCCTTGGAGGTGAGCGGTGGATCGGGTGAGCCGATCCGGTGGCCGTCAGGTGTGAGGACCTGACACGATGACAGGGTTCCTGCCGTGGGGGCGGCGATCTTCTGTTGTGCCTGTCTATCGAGCGTCGCTCGGGGGTTGCCCGGAGTATGGCAGCGCGGCCCGGTGCTTGCCGAGCCCGACCATCCGGCCATACCCCGCGGCATACGGGTCAGAGCGCGGACGCACCACCGATCGCGATAACGGGCGCCCCACACGCCCCGGGAGCAGCGCCGGGTCGAGTGACGAGAAGCCACCCGACCTGGTGTTCCCTCAGGGTTGGATCTGGATGGAGTCCACGATCGCCCGGAGTTGTGCTTGGTGCGACGCGATCTTCCTGGTCGAGGTGTACAAGCAAGAGGCGCAGACGCCAAACGGTTGCGGTGCTGTTACGTCCCAGCGAAGGACGCGTTACGTCGGAACCCCACCGTCGGTACGCCAAGTCACATCGAGGAAGGGAACGAGATGAAGGGGTTCAGTCGGTCCATTCGGTTCCTGGCCGTGGCGTCGGCCATGGCCGTCACGCTGTCCGTGGCGAGTTTCGTTCAGCCCGGTGGGGCGGATGCGGCGAGGGCGCCGTACTGCGGGATCAGGTGGGGCAGCCTGTCCAAGGTCTCCTCGACGCTGACGCAGGCGCCGATCACCGGGGCTCGGGTTGGTCGCCATCGCTGCTTCGATCGCCTGGTGATCGATCTGTCGGCGAGGCCGGCAGCGGGCTTCAACGTGCGCTACACGACCGGCTTCTACGCCGAGGGATCGGGCGCACCACTACTGGTCGCCGGCCGGGCTATCCTCACCGTCGCGGTCAATGCGCCTGCCTACGACGACGATGGAAACCCCACCGTGACCTGGGGCCCTGGGACCGTCATCATGCGGCCCGACCAGTTCAAGAGCAGGACACTTCCGAACCTTCCGCGACCTGGTCTTCGGGGGCACCTTCGAGGGCTACAGCTCCTTTGGACTGGGGGTTCGGGCCCGTCTACCGTTCCGGGTCTTCCAACTTCGCGGGCCCGGTGGCGGAAGTCGGCTGGTGATCGACGTCGCTCACCGCTGGTAAGGCTCCGATACAAGCGCGAACAAGTGCCACGTGCGCCATCGTCCCGCATAGCGGCCGATCGTCAGGTCCGCCGATCGAGCTCGGACGGTTGACGACACTAAGCGGTCGCGCATGATGCGGTCACAATGACCTCCCATCCCTCCGCAGATCGCCACGACCGCATCGGCGTCGAGGGGACGATCGGCGAGCAGGACTGTGCGGCCTGCGGCGCTCGGATCACGTATGACCGAGCGTTCGTACCGTGGTGCCAGGCGTGCGAGTGGAATGTGGATGCCGGGTTTCGGCCCCTTGAGCCGCCGACCCGCCTCGACCAGATCCGGAATGCAATCGGCCGACGGGCCGGCGATTCCCTCTACCGGCAGCTGCTGGCCTCGCCGATCGATCGGCCACGCTTCACGATCAGTCGGCTGGCGGCATATGCGATCTCGTTGGCGATCTACGCGGTGCTGCTCGCGATCCTGGGCGGCGGTCTGTGGCTGATCCTGTTCGGCGGCAGCGGCGTCCTGCTTGTCCTCGGCATCCTTGTCATCCTGCTCGCCATCGTGTCGCGGCCGCGGTTCGCAAAGCGGTCTGAGCCGGCATTGGCGAGGGGCGAAAGCCCCGAGCTGTACGCCTTGCTCGACGACATCGCGGCCAAATTGCACGCTCCTCGCATCCACGCTGTTTGGATCTCCTCCGACTGGAACGCCAGCACCTTTCGGTTCGGCCTTCGCCAGCGGAACGGAGTCGAGTTGGGCCTCCCGTTGTGGGCCAGTCTCGACAAGGACGCGCGATTGGCCTTGCTCGGCCATGAGGTCGCCCACGGCGTTAACGGCGACACCGCCCGAGGCATCGTGGTCAGCAACGCGCTCCAGACGCTCGCGACCTGGGCGTATGTGGTGGAACCTGAAGACCTCACAGGCGGAGATCGTGGTCCGGTCGGGATCGTCTCGATCCCGTTCAATCTCGTCGCGATGGCCGTGTCCAGGTTGCTGCTCGCGATCGCCACCGGGTTGGTCTTGCTGGTCTACCGCGACGGCCAGCGCGCCGAGTTCTACGCCGATCGTCTCGCGGCATCCCTGGCCGGATCCGATGCCGCGATCCGCATGGTCGAGGCGATCAGTCATGAGTCGGCCTACCAACGCGCTATCGGGGCCATCGTGACCGGCGACCGCTGGCACGCCTTCTTCGACGAGCTCGCTCGCCAGATCCGTATCACGCCGGCCTCCGAGCTCGCGCGATTGTCACGCGCCCAAACCAAGCTCGGTAGCTCGCTCGACGCCACCCACCCGCCGACGTACCAGCGCGTCGCGCTGCTCCGATCGCACCCTCAACGGACGTCGATGCTGACCATGGACAGCACTCGCTCGTCGCGGATCGACGCGGACCTGGCACCGACGCGCGAGCGGGTCAGCCGAGAGGTCGCTGAGGCCTATCTCGCGGAGCTCTCCTGAGCCGCTGCGGCTGGATCGTCCGGTGGTAGATCGGTTCGCCGATCTCATCTTCGGCGGCGACCCGCGTCTCGCGGGCTCGCGCCTCTCTGTGGCCGTGTAGCATCGCCAGTTCCCGCTCGAGATGCGACGTGCTGCTGACGATCACCCTCACGAAGGCGCCTGCCACCGACCTCGGCTACCTGCTGCACAAGAGCCCTGGCCGGGTGCACACGCGCTCGCTCGCCTTCGGTCCGTCGCACGTCTTCTACCCGGAGGCGACCGACGAGCGGTGTACGGCGGCGCTGCTCCTCGACATCGATCCGGTCGGGCTGGTGCGCGGCCGCCGACCGGGACCGTCGCTCGAGCCGTACGTGAACGATCGGCCGTACGTGGCCTCGTCGTTCCTGTCGGTCGCGCTCGCAGACCAGTTCGGGACCGCGATGGGCGGGCGGAGCAAGGAGCGCCAGGAGCTCGCTGACCAGGCGCTGCCGTTCGAGGTCGGGATCCCGGTGTTGCCGGCTCGCGGCGGCGACGCGCTAGTCCGCAAGCTCTTCGAGCCGCTCGGCTATGCCGTCGAGTCGGCTGGCTATCCGCTCGACGCCGATGTTCCCGGCGTGGGGCGACGCGCCGTACCAGACCGTCACGCTGTCCGGCGAGATCCGGATCCGCGACCTGCTGTCGCACCTCTACGTCCTGATCCCGGTCCTCGACGACCAGAAGCACTACTGGGTCAGCGCCCCCGAGATCGAGAAGCTGCTCAAGCGCGGCGAGGGCTGGCTGCCGTCGCATCCGGAGCGCGAACTGATCGCCCGGCGCTACCTCGCCCGCCAGGCGAATCTCACGCGCGAGGCCCTTCGTCAGCTCGTCGTCGAGGAGGACGGCGGATCCCGATGCCGTCGAGGCCGACCGCGATGCCGAGGAGGCCGCCGTCGAGGAGCGGATCAGCCTCCACGACCAGCGGATCGGGGCGGTCATGGCGGCCCTGCGGGCCAGCGGCGCGAAGCGCGTGCTGGACCTCGGCTGTGGTGAGGGCCGCCTCCTGAGCGAACTGGTCAAGGACCATGCCTTCACCGAGATCGTCGGCGTGGACGTGTCGGCCCGGTCCCTGGAGATCGCCGCACGGCGCCTCCGCCTGGAGCGGATGAACGAGCGCCAGCGCGAGCGCCTGCGGCTGCTGCAGGGAGCGCTGACGTATCGCGACGACCGCCTCGCCGGCTTCGACGCCGCGGTGCTCATGGAGGTCATCGAGCACGTCGAGCCTGGCCGATTGTCCGCCGTCGAGCGCGGCGGTCTTCGAGTTCGCCCATCCGGCGCATGTCGTCGTCACGACCCCCAACGCCGAGTACAACGTCCGCTTCGAGTCGCTGCCGGCCGGGCGTTTCCGCCACCGCGACCACCGGTTCGAGTGGACGCGCGCCGAGTTCGCGGCCTGGGCCGACGGTGTCGCCGAGCGGTTCGGCTACTCGGTCCGCTACCTGCCGATCGGTCCCGAGGATCCCGAGGTCGGCCCGCCGACCCAGATGGCGGTGTTCGACCGATGAAGATCAACCTCCCCGAGCTGTCGCTGGTCGTCCTCGTCGGCACGACCGGGTCGGGCAAGTCGACCTTCGCGCGCGCGCACTTCAAGCCGACCGAGATCATGTCGTCGGACTTCTTCCGTGGCCTGATCGCCGACGACGAGAACGACCAGTCGGCGACCGGCGACGCCTTCGACACGCTCCACTACGTCGCGGGCAAGCGGCTGGCGGCCGGCCGGCTCACCGTCATCGACGCCACCAACGTCCAGCAGGACGCCCGCAAGCCGCTCGTCGCCCTCGCCCGCAAGTACCACGTGCTGCCGGTCGCGATCGTGCTCGACATCCCGGAGCGGATCTGCGAGGACCGCAACCGCGAGCGACCGGACCGCCAGTTCGGGCCGCACGTCCTGCGCCGGCAGCGACTCGACCTGAAGCGTTCGATCAAGGGCCTCGGCCGGGAGGGATTCCGCCACGTCTGGGTGCTGAAGCCCGAGGATGTCGACGGCGTCGAGATCAGCCGCGAGCCGCTCTGGAACAACAAGAAGGACGTCCACGGCCCGTTCGACATCATCGGCGACGTCCACGGCTGCGGCGACGAGCTGGAGTCGCTGCTGACGGCCCTCGGGTACGAGGCGATCGAGCGGCGCGACGGCGTCGGCCTCGATGCCGGGCCGGTCTATCGCCATCCCGGACGGCCGGCAGGCGGTCTTCCTCGGCGACCTGGTCGACCGCGGTCCGCGCGTCCTCGACACCCTGCGCATCGTCCGCAACATGGTCGATGCCGGATCCGGCTGGTGCGTCATGGGCAACCACGAGCAGAAGCTGCTCCGCGCCCTGCAGGGCCGGAACGTCCAGATCACCCACGGTCTGGCCGAAAGCCTCGCCGAGATCGAGGCGCTGCAGCCGGACGATCGCGAGCCGCTTCGTCGAGGCGCTGAAGACCTGGCTCGACGGCCTGATCAGCCACTACGTGTTCGACGACGGCAAGCTGGTGGTCGCCCACGCCGGCACTCAAGGCCGAGATGCAGGGCCGCGGTTCCGGCGCGGTCCGCGAGTTCGCGCTCTACGGCGACACGACCGGCGAGACGGACGAGTTCGGCCTGCCGGTCCGCCTCGACTGGGCGGCCGACTACCGGGGCCATGCCATGGTCGTCTACGGCCACACGCCGGTGCCCGAGGCCGAGTGGCTGAACAACACCACCGACGTCGACACCGGCTGCGTCTTCGGCGGCAAGCTGACGGCGCTGCGCTACCCAGAGCGCGAGTTCGTGTCGGTCCCGGCCCGGCAGACCTACTACGAGCCGGCCCGGCCGTTCCTGCCGCCCGAGGACCACGCGCCGCGGCTCACCGCCCAGCAGGAGCACGACGACACCCTCGACCTCGCCGACGTCATCGGCAAGCGCCTCGTCGAGACGCGCCTCGCGGGCAAGGTCACGATCCGCGAAGAGAATGCCGCGGCCGCGATCGAGGTGATGAGCCGGTTCGCGGTCGACCCGCGCTGGCTCATCTATCTGCCCCCGACCATGTCGCCGTCCGAGACGAGCCAGGAACCTGGGCTCCTCGAGCATCCGGCCGATGCGTTCGCCTACTTCCGGACGAACGGCGTGCCGAAGGTCGTCGTCGAGGAGAAGCACATGGGCTCGCGGGCCGTGCTCGTCGTCTGCCGCGACGCGGACGTGGCTCGGGCGCGGTTCGGCATCACCGACGGCAGCGCCGGATCCATCTTCACGCGGACGGGCCGGCGCTTCTTCGACGAGGCGCTCGAGGCGGCGATCCTGGGCCGGATGCGGGCGGCCATGGACGCCGCCGGGACGTGGGAGGACCTGGCCACCGACTGGGTGCTGCATCGACGCCGAGCTCATGCCATGGTCCGCCAAGGCCCAGGAGCTGATCCGCCTGCAGTACGCCCCGACCGGCGTCGCGGCGCGCACGGCCCTCGCGGCCGTCATCGGGGCGCTCGATGCGGCCGCGGAGCGGGGCGTCGACACCGCGGCGATCGCCGAACGCATGCGGACCCGCCAGGGCCTGGCCGAGCGCTACATCGAGGCCTACTCGCGCTACAGCTGGCCGGTCGAATCGATCGACGACCTGCGCCTCGCGCCGTTCCACCTCCTCGCCTCCGAAGGGCGGACGCACACCGATCGCGATCACGTCTGGCACATGGAGACGCTCGCCGGCGATCTGCCGTCAGGACGAGGGTCTGCTCCTCGCTACGCCGTATCGAGTCGTCGACGTCACCGATGGCGACGAGGTAGCGGCCGGCGTCGCCTGGTGGGAGGAGCTGACCGCCCGCGGCGGCGAAGGGATGGTCGTCAAGCCGCTCGACTTCATCCCGAGCCGCGGCCAGAAGCGACCCGTCCAGCCCGCGGTCAAGTGCCGCGGACCCGAGTACCTGCGGATCATCTACGGCCCCGAGTACACCCTGCCCGAGCACCTCGAGCGCCTCCGGCAGCGCGGCCTCGCCGCCAAACGCGGTCTCGCGCATCGTGAGTTCGCGCTGGGCATCGAAGGCCTCGAACGATTCGTCCGGCGCGAGCCACTGCGACGCGTCCACGAATGCGTGTTCGGCGTCCTTGCACTCGAGAGCGAGCCGGTCGACCCACGCCTGTAGTCGGGCCCCGGCCCGCCGCCTAGCAACCCCAACCGGCGGCCGGTTGGTTGTCGGGGGTGTGTCCCTCCTCGACACCCTCGATCTGCAGGTAGAGCGCGCCGTGGCTGTTCCACCAGGATGCGACGACCTTGCCTTCGGGCGGCGGGACGCACCAGCACTCGCCGTAGCCTTCGATCTGGACGTTGAACACGACGGTGTGCCCCTGGGCGGTCGCCGCCGCGGCAGCCTCGGCCGGCCCGAGCCCATCGAGCGCCGGGATGACGGAATCGCCGACCTGCATCACGACCGTGCCATCCCCGGACCTGGGCCCGATGCCACCGGCGTTCGAGCATCCCGAGCTGCCGTGGTCCATGTTCGGGACCATCGAACAGCTCGCCACCAGCGCGGCGAGCAGCAGACCGCCGAGGCATGGACGGGATCGGTGCAGTTGCCGAGCCAGGGAACGCATCAACGAGAGCATGCAACACCGGCGTCTCGTCGCGCCATCCGTTGCATCCCTGAACGGGGCCGCCCGACTATCCTGCCCCGGTGACTCGAGTCTATGTGCCCGATGAGATCCTGAGCCTGGCCCACGCCCGAGCCAGCGCCCGCGAGGCTCGCGACTGGGCCGAGGCCGACCGGCTCCGGGCAGCGATCGAGGCGAAGGGCTGGCGGATCGCGGACCGCGGCACCGATTTCGCGTTGACGCCCGCGGCACCCCCCGACCTGGTCGAAGGAGAGCAGGTCCGGTACGGCGCGAGCCAACACGTGCCATCGCGCCTGCTGGAGCCGACGACCGGTGTCGCGACCGTCGTGCTGATCGCCACGGACTGGCCGGACGACCTCGCTCGGGCACTCGCCGGGCTGCGCGAGTCTGTGCCGGAGGGCACATCCGTCGTCATCGTCGCGGATGCTCCGTCGGCCGCACAGGCCACCGCGCTCGAAGCCCTCGCCGGTGAAGCGAACCGTCCCGGGTCGGCCATCGAGATCGTCTGGACCAGCGAGCGTCTCGGTCACGCCGCGGCCGTCAACGTCGGGATCCGCCGCGCGAGCGGGCCCATCATCGTCCTGCTGGACACGAGCGTGGAGCCGGAGGGCGACGTGGTGACGCCGTTGGTTCACGTCCTCGAGGACCCGACGATCGGCGTGGCCGGTGGATGGGGGATCGTCTCGAGCGACCTCCGCCGGTTCGAGGACGCGCCGACCGGCGACGTGGATGCGATCGAGGGCTACGTCCAGGCCTTCCGACGTGCGGACTACGCGGCGCGTGGGCCACTCGACGAGCGCTTTCGCTTCTATCGCAACCTCGACATCTGGTGGAGCCTCGTACTCCGGGACGAAGGGGAGGGGAGCCCACCGAGGCGGGCGGTCAGCATCGCGGGATTGCCGGTCGCGCGCCACGAGCACCGCGGCTGGACGAGCCTTCCCGACGAGGAGCGCGATCGCCAGTCCAAGCGGAACTTCTACCGGATCATCGATCGCTTCGGGTCGAGGCGTGACCTACTGATCGGGACGGGCTAGTCGAGTCGGGTTCGGGCGGTCACGCGCGGGCCCGTCGGGCCGTCGGTCACGTTCCAGCCAAGGGCTTCGATCTCGGTCCGGAGGGCGTCGGCGCGGGCGTAGTCCTTGGCGGCGCGCGCCTCGGTGCGTGCCGCGACGATCCCGGCGACGTCGTCGGGGATCGCTTCGGCTGCCGATGTCGCGGCGGCATCCGTCCAGACGGTGTGCAATCCGAGGCCAAGGACCGCGTCCGCATCGAGGACCAACCACCGCCGCTCGTCGGCCGGCAGGTCCGACCGCAGGATCTCACGGACGACCACGAGCGCGGTCGACAGGTCGAGGTCGTCATCGATGGCGTCGACGAACCGTTGATGGAGGACCAGCCCTGCCTCTGACAGCGGCGCCGCGGGTGCATGGGCGCGATCGGTCAACATCGATGGTCCGCCACCGCCGTGCCCGGCCACGTCATCGGCGACCCCTTCCGGCCGATCGCCGGCCGCGCCGGCCAGCAGCGGCATCGGAGCCGCCCACGGACCGTCGAGCGGCGCCGGGCCGAGGCCGCGAAGGCGCGACCGCAGGGACGTCAGCGCGGACGCCGCCGCGCCGATCGACGCATCCGAGTACTCGAGCTTGTGGCCGTAGCGCGACGTCATCGCCAGGTAGCGAAGGGCCAGCGGATCCACCCCCCGGTCCGCGAGCTCCGTCACCCGCTGGAAGTTGCCGGCGGACTTGGCCATCTTCTTGCCGGACATGAGCAGGAACTCGCCGTGGACCCAGTGGTTCGCGGGCGGCCCGCCGACCAGCGGCGCCGACTGGGCGATCTCGTCCTCGTGGTGGGGGAAGACGTTGTCGATGCCCCCGGTGTGGATGTCGAACCGGTCGCCCAGGTAGCGCATCGCCATCGCCGAGCACTCCAGGTGCCAGCCGGGGTAGCCGTCGCCCCAGCGCGCGGTCGGCCACTTCAGGATGCGGCCCTCGCCGGCCGCCTTCCAGAGGGCGAAGTCGGCCGGGTCGCGCTTGTCGGGCTCGACGTCGCCGCGATGCCCGGCGCGGAGCTCGTCGAGCGAGTTGCCCGACAGCCGGCCGTAGCCTTCGAATGAGCCGACTTCGTAGTAGACATTGCCGGCCGACGACGCGTATGCATGTCCGGCATCCTGGAGCCGCTCGGCAAGCTCGACCATCTCCGGGATGTGCTCCGTGGCGCGGGGGAAGACGTGCGCCGGAAGGATGTTCACGGACGCTTCGTCGGCGTGGAAGGCCGCCTCGTAGGCCGCGGCGATCTCGGCCGGTGTCTTCTCCTCGAGGCCGGCTGCGACCAGCATCCGGTCCTCGCCGCGATCGAAGCGCTCGTCGCGCAGGTGGCCGACGTCGGTGATGTTCTTGACGTGGAAGACCGCCAGGCCGTGGTACAGCAGCACCCGACGGATCAGGTCCGCGAGCAGGTAGCTGCGCAGGTTGCCGACGTGCGCGTAGCGATAGACCGTCGGACCGCAGGTGTACATCCGCACGCGATCGGGCTCGATCGGCTCGACCGGCCGAACGGAGCGGCTGAGAGTGTCGCGAAGGCGGAGGGTCACCGGGGTCAGGGCTCGTGATGGGTGGGTGCGGTCATCGTACCCGGGCCGCCGTCGGGCGGCCGCCCGACGACCGGGCTGAGGGGGCATCCGGCCGGTCGCCCGTATACTCCCGCCGATGCGCCGCCCCTCCAACCGTGCCGTCGCGTTCGGCCTGATCGTCCTGCTGTCGCTGGTGGCTGGCGGCGCGAGCCCCCTCGGTGGCGTCCGTGCCGCGGATCGAACTGCCCGGATCTTCACCGGTACCGCGGCCACGCTTGACCCGGCGGCCCAGGGCGATGTGACCAGCGCATCGGTCTCGGCCCAGCTGTTCGAGACGCTCACCACGTTCGACGCCGGTCTCCGACTCCAGCCGGCCCTGGCCGAGTCGTGGCGGATGGATGATGGTGGCACCCAGGTGGTCTTCCGCCTTCGGCCGGGGCTCACGTTCTCCGATGGGACGCCGTTGCTGGCCAGCGATGTCGTCAGGAGCTGGCTCCGGTTGATCGACCCGGCAGCGCCATCGCCGCTGGCATCGCTCCTCCTGGTCGTCGAGGGCGCGACGGCCTACCTCTCCGGAACCTCGGACGCCTCCGCGGTCGGCCTGCGCGCGGACGACCCGACCGGCGAGGTGACCGTGACCCTGGCCCGTCCCGCGTCGGACTTTCCGGATGTCGTCGCGGGCGCGTCCTTCGGGATCGTGCCACCGGGGGCCGACCAGGCGGCCGCATTCATCCCGGGCGGCGACTTCGTCGGCAGCGGCGGCTATGTCGCGACCGGGGGATCCGGCGGGAACCTGACGCTCCGTGCGAACGAGCGCTATTGGGCGGGGCGTCCGTCGATCGAGATGATCGACCTGGTCGGCGATCTGGGCGGCCGCAGCGAGGTCGAGGTGTTCGAGGACGGCGACCTGGATTACGCACCGATCTCGTCGTTCGACGCCACCTGGATCGCATACGACCCGATCCTCGGCCCGCAGCTGCGCGAGGTCCCGACGATGTCGGTCGAGTACTACGGCTTCGACGCGAGCCGGCCGCCGTTCGACGACGTCCGGGTGCGCCGGGCGTTCGGGATGGCCGTCGACTGGCGCCGGATCGCCCGGCTGGGCTCACCCGACGGTGAGGCCGCCGTCGCGACCTCGATGGTGCCGCCGGGCGTCCCGGGCCGATCCGACCGGGACTTCCTGCCGGCCTACGACCCCGAGGTCGCGCGGACGCTGCTCGCCGAGGCGGGATACCCGGGCGGTGTCGGCTTCCCGACCGTCACGATGCAGACGAGCGGTGGGTCGTTCGATGCCGCGATCATCGACGAGGTCCGGCGCGAGCTCGGGATCGATCTCGCCTACGAGACCATGGACTTCGAGCCCTACTTCGAACGGCTCGCCGACGACCCGCCGGCGATCTGGTCGCTCAGTTGGATCGCGGACTACCCCGGTCGCAATGACTTCCTCGGCGTGCTGCTCGGCAGCGACTCCACGAACGACTACGGCCGGTGGACGTCCGACGAATTCGATTCGGCGATCGCGGACGCCGCGGCCGCCGACGACGCCGCGACGGCCGCCGCGGCCTACGACCGGGCAGAGGTCGTAGTCCAACGTGACGTGCCGGTCGTGCCGGTCGCCTATGGCACTGGCTGGGCGCTGTCGCGAACCGGCCTGCAGGGTGCCGGGCAGGGCGGCTTCGGCATCATCCGCATGGCCGGGCTGGCGTGGGCCGACTGATGCGCCGGGCGATCGCGTCGTTCGTGGCTGGTGCCGTCCTGGCGGCGGTCGGCGCGATGCCGGTCGCGGCCGCGAGCGCGGGGTTTGCCGACTTCGGCATCCCCAGTGCGACCGGCTCGTTCGGTCAGGACATCGACTTCCGCCAGCCCGTGACGGTCGACCGTCCGGTCGAGCGTGTCGAGCTGCTCGTGACGTTCGCGGGTTCCCTCGGGCCCGAGGTGATCCCCGTGTCCGGGACGTCGGCCGCCGGCCCGCTCGACCTGGCCTATACGTTGTCGGTGGCCGATGATGGCCACATCCTCCCGAACACACCCATCGAGGCCAGCTGGCGGATCGTCGCGGCCGCTGATGACGGCGACCCGGCCGACGCGGCCGACGTCGCCATCGGCCCGTCGGCGAGCCTCGTCTACGCCGACACACGATTCGACTGGAAGACGGCCTCCGGCGACATCGTGCGCGTGCATTGGTACGAGGGCGGGGACGCGTTCGGCCAACGAGCCCTGACGATCGGCGAGGACGGGGTGGAGCAGGCGGCTGCGCTCCTCGGCGTGCGTGAGAAGGCGCCGGTCGACTTCTTCATCTACGCGGACCAGGAAGCCTTCTACGAAGCCCTCGGGCCGGGGACGCGCGAGAACGTCGGTGGCCAGGCCAATGCCGAGATCCGGACGTTGTTCGCGCTCATCGCCCCATCCGAGATCGACGACGCGTGGGTCGAGACGGTCATCCCGCACGAACTGACGCATCTCGTCTTCGACACCGCCGTCGATAACCCGTACCACTTTCCGCCGCGCTGGCTGAACGAAGGGGTGGCCGTCTACGAGAGCGAAGGCTATGGCCCGGGCGACCGGAACGCCGTAGAGGAGGCCGCTCGGGACGATTCGCTCATTCCCTTGCCGGGCCTGGCCGGGCAGTTCCCAACGAGCGCCGATGGGTTCCGGCTGGCCTACGCGGAGAGCGTGTCCGCCATCGACTTCTTCATCCGGACCCATGGCCAGGACGCCCTCGTCGCCTTGATCGGGTCGTACGCGGACGGCAAGACGGACGACGAGGCCTTCGAGACCGCGATCGGGCAGGACGTCGAGGCGTTCAACGCGGCCTGGCTCGCCGACCTGGGCGCGGGAACGCCGGCGCGGTTCGGTCCGCAGCCGGCGCCGCCGGGCCCGCTGCCGCCGGGGTGGGTGGGCAGTCCCGGCGCGCCGACGTCGCCGACATCGCCGGCTGCATCCGACGATGGCACGATCGTCGGGGCCATCGTGCTCGCGACCGTCGTGCTGCTCATCGGCGTGGTCGCCTTCGCGTGGTACGCGAACCGGCGGCGGCAGGGTGCGGACGCATGACGGTCCTCGCGCGGATCCGCAGCATCCCGAGCTGGCAGCTGACGCTCGGGGCCGCATTGCTCGGCCTGGGCTTTCTCATCGCCGCCCAGCTCGCCTCGGAAGGACCCCGCGTGCGCTACACGACCCAGGAACGGACGCCGTTGCTGGAAACCGCGCTCGGGCTCCAGGAGCAGCAGGACGAGCTCAAGAAGCGCCTCCTGGAGCTCCGGACGCAGATCGGCCAGATCGAGGGCGCGGGCCAGGGATCCGCTGAACTGGTTCGGGAGTTGAACGACGACCTGGAACAGGCCCGGATCGCCGCCTGTCTCATCCCGCTGACCGGGACGGGCATCGTCCTGCAGCTGGAGGACTCGGTCCAGTCCGTGTCGGGCGAGGCCAGCGAGGACGACTATCTAGTCGGAGCGCGTGACATCCGGGCGGTCGTCGAGGAGTTGTGGCTCGCTGGCGCCGAGGCGATCGCGGTCAATGGCGAGCGGATCACGCCCACCACCTCGCTCATCGACATCGGGACGTCGGTGCTGGTCAACGCGGCGTATCTCGCGCCGCCATACCAGGTCACTGCGCTGGGGCCGGAGGGCCTGTATGACCGTCTGGCATCGGCTCCGGGCTTCATCGACTTCCTTCGAGCACGAGCCGAGGCGTACGGCATCCGCCTGTCGTTCGCGGAGCCGGCGACCGTCGATGTCCCGGCGTTCGCCGGGACCGTCTCGTTGCGATACTCGCGGCCGCTCGCGTCGCCAGCGCCGACGACCGAGCCGGGCCCTGGCGCGAGCCCTCCAGGCTGACCGCGATGCACGTCCGACGCAACCAACTGACGATCGCGGCCGTGGCCTTCGTGCTTGGCGTGCTGGTCGTGGTCCAGCTCCGGGCCCAGGCCGGGGGCGCCGGGCTCGCGGCGCTGGACGCCCAGGACCTCACCGTCTTGGTCGCTAGCGTCAACCAACGGAACGACCAGCTCCGCCAGGAGATCGCCTCGCTTGAGCGCGAGCTGGACACGTTGACGTCGAACCAGGATCGCGGCGACGCCTCGATCGACGAGATCCGGACCGACCTTCGACGGGTGCGCGCCTACGCCGGTCTGGACCCGGTCACGGGCCCCGGCGTGACGATCACCATCAGCGGCCCGATCGACGGCGCGGGCCTGGAGGACCTCGTCAACGAGCTGCGCGACGCCGGGGCTGAGGCGATCGCGTCGGGCGGCGTGCGATTGGTCCCCGGTGTCGTCGCCGTCGGGCCGCCCGGTGGGACCAGCCTCGATGGCCTGACCCTGGCCGAGACGTTCACGCTCGAGGCCATCGGCGCATCCGATCAGCTGACGGGTTCGCTGACGCGCTCGGGCGGCATCATCGCGCAGCTCGCGGCGACCCAGCCCGACGTGGTCGTCACGGTGACCCCCGTCGAGCGCCTCGAACTCCCGGCGACCGACCGCTCGCTCGTCCCGGTTCACGGTCACCCACGGCTTTGATACCCTGACCGGCCCGATGCACCCTTCAGACGTCCTGCAGCTGTTCGTGGGCGATATCGTCCGTCTCCGACGTGCCCATCCGTGCGGTGCGGACACTTGGCTGGTCGATCGGCTCGGCGCGGACATCGGCCTTCGTTGCCAGGGCTGTGGACGCCACATCCTGCTGGAGCGGCGTCAGCTGGAGCGGCGCATCGCGGCGTTCGTCCAGCGTGGGGATCCGGATCTGAGCGACGCGCTCGCGCCACCCATCACGGGCCCGACCGAGTGACGGCCGAAACGGCGACGCCGAACCGCGAGAGCGCACTCGCGGTCTTCCACAACGCAGGGTTCCTGCGCCTCTGGCTGTCGCAGGCGGCGACCCAGATCGGCGGCAACATGGTCCTGTACGGGTTGACGGTCGTCGTCGTCGACTCGACAGGTTCCAATACCGCCGTCAGCCTGCTCATCCTCACGTTCCTGGTGCCAGCCGTCGCGTTCTCCGCGGTGGCCGGCGTCTACGTCGATCGGATCGATCGGCGCGCGATCCTGGTCGCGACCAATGTCCTCCGTGGCCTCGCGTTCGTCGCCCTCTATCTCGTCGGGACGAACCTGGCCCTGATCCTCATCTTGAACGTGTTCATCTCGACGGTCACGGTCTTCTTCGCGCCGGCCGAGGCGGCCATGATCCCCAACCTCGTGCCTCGGCGCCAGTTGCTGGCGGCCAACGGGATCTTCACCCTCACCCTGAACGCGGCCTTCGCCCTCGGGTTCGCCCTGCTCGGACCACTCGTCGTGAACATCGCCTCGCCCCAGGCCGTGATCCTGGTGGTGGCCGGGCTGTACTTCCTGGCGGCGATCTTCTGCTTCACCCTGCCGAAGGCGCCGCCCCCGCGCAACGAGGACATCCACGGCCTGGGCGCGAGGGAGGCCGAGCGCGCAGTCGGTTCCACGTTCGCCCAGCTGCGCGAAGGGCTCGCCTTCATCCGGTTGAACCGCGCGATCGGATGGTCCCTGCTGTACCTCGGCATCACCGCGTCGTTGGTCGGCGTCCTGGGCGTGCTCGGGCCGGACTTCGCCCGCGAGACGCTGGGCCTCGCGTCGAAAGACTTCGCCGTCGTCGTGCTGCCGCTTGGCTTCGGCATCATGACCGGCATCCTCCTGCTCAACGCGTACGGCCAGTATCTGCCTCGCCGGCGGGTCATCGAGGGGGGCCTCATCGCCCTCGGCGGCCTGCTTGGGGCGCTTGCCGTCGCGGGCCCGATCAGCCGACTACTCCAACGGGCGGACGCGCCGGGTGGGCTGGACCTGTCGAGCATCACGTCGCTGCTCGCGGTCGTCGTGGTCATCGCCCTGTGCGCGGGCATCGCCTACGCGTTCGTGGCCATCCCGTCGCAGACCCAGTTGCAGGAGGACCTGCCGGAGGATGTCCGCGGGCGCGTCTTCGGCGTCCTGAACATGCTCGTGTCCGTCGCCAGCTTCCTGCCGATCATCATCGTCGGCCCGATCTCGGACTTGGTCGGCACGACCGTGGTCCTGGTCACGGTCGCCCTGGTGGTCCTGGTCTCCGGCGTCGCCTCGGTCATCCAGCGCGGCCCCCTCCTGCCCTCCGAGGCGCATACCGCCGCCGATCCCCACACCGTGGATCCGATCGCGGCTGCCCTCGGGGCCGACCGTCCGACCTGGCACGAGCCCGAGCCATCGGCCGATGCCGAGGACGCCCAGCACGCCCCCGAAGCCGAGGAGGGCGCGGATCACGGCGCCGCTGGCCCGGCCGATCCCACCGATCGCGACTAGGCGATGCCGCTCGATGTCCTGGTCACCGGGCGCGTCGCCACGCTGGCCGGGCGAGCCGGCTTCGGGTGGGTCGAGGCGGTCGGGATCCGCGACGGCCGGATCGCGTTCGCCGGTTCCGAGGTCGATCTGGAGACGCGGGCGGATCCCTTCACGCGGCGCATCGCGCTGGCACCCGACGAGGTCGCGATCCCCGGTCTGACCGACGCCCACCTGCACCTCGCGCAGGCGGCGATGGCCAGCCGCCAGATCGACCTCACGGCCACCCTGACCAGCGAATTGGGCATGGCTCGCGTCCGCGCCGCGCACGAGGCGCTCGCCGACCCCGACGCCTGGCTCGACGGCCACGGCTGGGACTCGGATCGCTGGGGTCGGTGGCCGACCGCCGACGACCTGGAGCGGGTGGCACCGGGACGACGGGTCACGCTGTGGGCCCACGATCACCACGCGCTCCTCGCGAGCCACGGCGCCCTGCGGACCGGCGGGATCACCGCCGAGACGTCTGACCCGCCGGGTGGTGCCATCCGGCGATCGGCCGACGGGTCGCCCGAAGGCGTCCTGTACGAGACCGCCGCGCGCCTGGTCTCGATTCACCTGCCGACGATGGATCAGGCCGACCTCGAGGCGGCTATCGCGATCGTCGGGGCCGAGCTGGTCTCCCTGGGGTTGGTCGCGTGTCACGATCCGGCCGGCCTGGCACCGGACCCGGACCTGGCGTTCTCGTTCCCAGCCTACACTCACCTGGCCGAGACCGGACGGCTGCCGCTGCGACTGCACGCCAGCCTGCGCAGCGACGGGCTGGAGACGGCGATCGCCCGCGGCCTGCGCAGCGGCGCGATGCTCGGTGACGATCCGGCGGGCCGGGCCCGGGTCGGCTGGCAGAAATGCTTCGCCGACGGGTCGCTGGGTTCGCGGACCGCGGCGCTGCTCGCGGACATCGAGCCGGAGCCGGGGCAACCCCTGCCGCCCGATCGCCGACGGGGTCTGTGGATCACCCCGGCGGGCGAACTCGCGACGTTGGCGACGCGAGCGGCTGAAGCGGGCATCTCGACCCAGATCCATGCCATCGGCGACGCGGCGGTCCGCACGGCGCTCGATGTGCTCATCCCGACGGCCGCCGCCGTTCCGCTCATGCCGCGCCTGGAGCACGTGCAACTGGTCGACCCCGCGGATCTGGTCCGCTTCGCGAGCGGCGGGGTCACGGCCAGCGTCCAGCCGGTGCACCTCGGCTCCGATGCCATCGTGGCTCGGCGGACATGGGGCGAACGGGCGGAGTCGAATGGCTATCCGTGGGCATCGATCGCCCGGACCGGTGCCGTCCTCGCCTTCGGGACCGACGCGCCGGTCGAACCGTTCGATCCATGGCCCGGGATCGCGCTGGCGGTCCGCCGTGAGGATCCGCGATGGCCCGCCGGCACGCCGCCTTTCGGCCCGGATCAGGCCCTGCCCCTCGATCGAGCCCTGCGCGCGGCCTGCCTGGATCCCGCCCTGTCCGCACGCGAGATGGACCGCGGGCGGCTCATGCCCGGCCACCGGGCCGACATGGTCGTCCTCGATGCCGCGGCCCTCGACGAGCCGGTCGAGCCCGGCGGGGCCCTGGCGAGCGCGCGTCCGGCCCTCGTCCTGATGGACGGCGAGGTCGTGTTCGAGCGTTAGTCGGCGACGCGGACACGCAGGAAGCGGTCCATGCCGACCCGGCGGACGATGGCACGCATCACCCGGTTGAACGCCGAGCTGACGTCGGCCCATCCCACCAGGGTCGGGTCGGTCACGCGGTACTCGGCGCCATTCCAGTGGATCGTGGCACCCCCCGCTTCGATGACGTTGCGCACCCAGTGCGTGCCATCGCCGAACGGGACGGGGATGACGAAGCCCTCGGTGGTCCGGCGCACCGCGACCGGCGTCGCGTATGCCCGGCCGGAACGACGCCCAGTGTGGTCGATGAGGGCCCACAACGTGAACCAGCGACGACCGGCGAGCGGCGCCGACAGCGGGTTGAACAGCTTGGCGACCCGGCGAAGGCCACCGGTGGCCGGTGGAGGCGAGGAGAGCGTGGACACGGCATTGCTCCTGGTGATCGGATCTCACCCGCGACTCTAGGCGGGTCGGGCGCGCGCGACTTCACGGCGCCCGACCATGCACCGATCACGGAAAACCGTGATGACCGCCAACTCAGGCCAATCCGTTACGGATCGCGAAGGCCGTCGCATCGGCGCGGCCTCTGGCCTCGATCTTGCGGTAGACGTTCGCCGCATGGCGCTCGACCGTGTTGATCGACAGGTCCAGGCGGCGAGCGATCTCCGCGTTCGTCTCGCCGGCAGCGATCAGCCGAAGCACGTCGAGCTCGCGCGGGCTGAGACCGGGTGCGGGCGGGACCGCACGGCCGGCGCGCGGCATCCGAGCCGGTCGGTCGCCCAGGACGAACGAGGAGATCGCATCGACCACCTCGTTGGGTGTTTCGAAGAACAGGCTCGCCGCCGTGCCACCCAGCATCTGGAGTCGGCCGTGCGGCAGACGCTCGACCAGGTCCTGCGACGACTCGAGCGGGACCGGCGTGCCCGCTCGGTGCAGCACGAGCACCGGACAGCGGATCGAGGGGAGCTCATCGGTCACATCGATCGCGCTCGCCTCGCGAAGAACGGCGCGAGCCATGGCCGGTGTCGTCGCGGTCCGGAACCATTCGGCCGCGAGACGGCCGTCCTCGCCGGCCGGCCAGCCCAACCAGGCATGGGTGGCCGATTCGACGAACGTGTCCCAGTCCTGCTCGATGAGGCTGAGGAGTGCCTGCGTGCCGGGTCCGCGCATCACGTCCCAGCCACGCGCGACGCCGCCGAAAAGGACGACCGCGGTGACGCGCTCAGGATGCCTGGCGGCGTAGGCCAAGGCATGCAGGCACGAGTGGTAGAAGCCGAGGAGGGCGAAGCGCTCGAGGTGTTGAGCCGCGATGACCGCCTCGAGATCGCGCAGCATCGCGTCGAACGACACGTCGCTCACGTCGCGTTGGGAGTGACCGGTCCCGCGGCCGTCGTATTGGACCAGCCGCAGCTCGTCCGCCAGGGCCAGGAAGGCTCCCCGCATGACCGGGATCCGCCACTCGGCGGCGAGGTTGCTGAACGGGACCCCTGGCATCATGACGATCGGGGGCCCCGTGCCGGTCGAGGCATGGGCGATCGTGACCTCGTCCGGGGTCCGCACGTACTCCAGGACCGGCATGCCGGTCGCGTCGGCGCGGGTCAGGTGCTCACCACGCTGCCCGGTCGCTCCAGCTCACGGAGTGCGTCGGCGAACAGGCCATTGAAGATCCGCGAGGTCGAAGGGAAGGCGTGGATCGTCTCGGCGAGATCGTCGACGGGGACGTGCGCCTTGATGGCCACGACGCATTCGTGGATGGCGGCCGATGCATCGGGGCAGGCCATCGCGGCGCCGATCAGCTGGCGCGTCGCGCGGTCCACGACGATCGTCACGTGCCCGATGCTCGCCTCGACCGAATAGCCTTTCGAGGTCTTCGGGAAGTCGGCGACCAGTTCGAATGCATCGCGCCCGGCGTCGAGCGCCCCGTCGAGGGTCAGGCCGACCGAGGCGGCCTCTGGCTCGGTGTAGGTCGCGCGCGGCAGGGCCCGGTAGTCGGGCTTCACGGCCTCGCCAAGGGCCATCCGGACCGCGAGCTCGCCCTGGTAGTGGGCCTGGTGCGTATGGAGTTCCGGCCCGGCCGGGTCGCCGACGACGTACAGGCCATCGTCGATCCGGAGCCGGCCGTCGCGAGGGAACGGTTCCCGAGCGGCGGGATCGAGGCCGTAATGCTCCAGCCCGAGGTGACCGAGCGGGAACTCGCGACCGACCGCCACGAGCAGGACATGGCCCTGCGCGGTCGTCCCGTCGTCGAGGTCGATGACATGCTGGCGGTCGGGGCCGGCGAAGGCGTGGGCCCGGAGCGCCCGGACACCGAGGCGGACTGTCACGCCGTCGGCGAGCAGCGTCGCCCGGATCGCCTCGGAGTTGCGCGGATGGTCGGTCGGGGCCAGGCGTGGTCCGGACTGGACGATCGTGGTGGGGACGTCGAAGCGGGCGAACACCTGGGCCAGCTCGCAGCCGGTCGGACCGCCGCCAAGGATGAGCAGGCTGGGCGGCAGGTCACGGGTCAGGGTCGCCTCGCGGTTCGTCCAGATCGGCACGTCGGCGATGCCCTCGAGCGACGGGATCTTCGAACCGGATCCGACGGCCACGATGACGTTGGTGGCCGCGATTCGGTGGGTCGCGTCGTCGTGGCTGATCGACAGGTTGCCTCGGCCGGAGATCCGGGCCACTCCGCGGTAGGCCGCGGCCCCGGCCGCCTCGAGTGCCTTGACGTGGCTCGAGTCGTCCGGCTCATCGGCGTCGGCGGGGCGGTTGACCATGTAATCACGGCGGGACGACGCCCGTGACCATGGGTAGGCCGCCGGGTTCGCGGCGTGGCGAGCGGCGCCGTTGAGCAGGGACTTGGACGGGAGGCAGCCGATGTGCGGACAACTGCCACCGAACCACAGGCGATCGGCGACCGCGACCGACGCGCCGAGCTCCCGCGCCTTGTAGGCGGCCGCCTCACCGGCCGGGCCGGCGCCGATGATGGCGAAGTCGAAGGGGTCCATGCCGTCAGTCTGCGCCACCGGCATGTCGATCACGTTGCCGGCGCGCCTCGAACAGCATCACGGCCGTGCTGACCGACACGTTCAGGCTGTCAGCGACGCCGCGCATCGGGATGACGACGGGCTCCACGTCGGGACCGCTCCAGGCCTCGGTGAGGCCAGTGGTCTCCGATCCCAGGACGATCGCGAGCGGGCCGCGCAGGTCGGCATCGGTGTAGGCCCGCTCCGCATCGACCTGTGCCGTGACGATCCGCAGGCCGCGGTCCCGGAGCCAGCCACGCACCCCCGCGGACGGCGCCGCGGCCAGGGGCACGGTGAAGACCGTCCCGGCGCTCGCGCGGATGGCGTTCGGGTTGAACAGGTCCGTGCGCGGCGAGGCCGCGATCAGCGCGTTCGCACCAGCCCCATCCGCGGAGCGCAGTGCGGCACCCACGTTCCCCGGCTTTTCCACGCCCTCGATCACGACGACCAGGGGGTCGACCGACAGCTCGAGTCGCTCGAGCGAGAGGTCCGGGATCCGGACGACGGCGACCAGCCCCTCGGACCGTGCGCCGAAGGCGAGCTTCTCGAAGACCGCGACGCTGGTGGTGACGGGCGTGATCCCGGCCGCCTCGAGCGTATCCAGGGCCGCCCTGGCTTCCGGTCCGGCCAGCAGCGGCTCGCAGACGTAGACGTCCGTGACCTCGACGCCGCCTTCGATGGCTCGGCGGACCTCGCGAACCCCGTCGACGATCGTCAGACCGCGCAGCTCGCGCTCGCGTCGGTCGCGCAGGGCCGCGACGGCCGCGACCCTCGGGTTGGCGCGGCTGGTCAGGTCCGGTGGCGTGGAGGCGCGCATCGGTGGCATCATGCCCCGCCCGTCAGCCGGGCGAAGGCCCCGAGCCCGAGGCGCCGGCCGTCGGTCGTGTCCAGCGCCAGATCGCCCGCCTCCACGCCCTCCGTCCCTCGCGCCAGACCGTCGGCGAGTGCCCGGGCCAGCCGGTCCGGACCGAAGCCCGACGTATGCGCGGTCAGGAGAGCGAAGCCGTCGGGCTCGAGCAGCGCCCGCGACGCGACGAGCAGGCCCGCCAGATCGTCCTCGAGGTGCCATGACCGGCGCGGTCGAGCCATGGCCGTATGACGGCGGGTCGAGCACGATCCCACCGTACCGACGGCCGCGGCGTGCCTCGCGCGCGACGAACGCTCGGACGTCGTCGACGATCCAGCGGACGGGGCGGTCGGCCAGCCCCGAGAGCTCCGCGTTGCGTCGCCCCCAGGCGACCGTCGGGCGCGACGAATCGACGTGGGTCACGGACGCTCCCGAGGCGACGAGCGCCAGGGTCGCGAGGCCGGTGTAGGCGAACAGGTTGAGGACTGACACGGCCCGCCGTTCGCGGAGCCACGGCAACATCGCCGCATGCTCGGGAAACAGGCCCAGCTGGCCCGCATCGGTCAGTCGGAGTTCGAGGGTCAGGCCACCCAGCCCGATCGACCACGGCCCCTCGCCGGCGCCCGGTCCGGTCCACCCGCGGTCACGGTCGAAGCGCAGGTCGGCCGACGGCCAGGCATCGGGGTCCCGCCGAGCCTCCGATGCGCCAGGAGCCGGCCGGTCGATCGTGCGATCGCCGAAGCGCTCGAGGCGCGCCCCGCCACCGAAGTCGAGCAACTCGTAGTCGGCATTCTGGTGCATCGGACTGATGATGGCGCGACCGGAACGGCGCCGTCGGCCACGCGACCATGCACGCCTGCGTTGGATGACGTCGGTCGGACCTCGGGGTATGATGCGCCTCGCCGCTGGCTCCTCGATCAGCCGGTCACGACCTCGTCGCGGGACCTGGAACACCCCGCGAGCCAACGAGATCGAGTCCGACCGAGCGGGGGACCGGCGACATCGGGCGGCTAGCTCAGCTGGTTAGAGCACTTGCTTGACATGCAAGAGGTCACTGGTTCGAGTCCAGTGTCGCCCACCACAACAGGAAGATGTGCGTCGATCGGGACCCGTCGCGCGGAGCGGACCCACAGAGAGTCGGGACACGGCTGGAAGCCCGACGGCGAACTTCGCGAATGGCACCACCCGTGAGTGGCCGGCGAACCGGCCCGGGAGTCGCCCGTTACCGCGACGACAAGCGCGCCGGTACCCGAGAAGATCCGGCGAAGGCGGGTGGGACCGCGGGAGTGAACCTCTCGTCCTGTCGATGGACGAGGGGTTTTGCGATTCTCAGGAGACCGGATCGATGAGCGACCAGGATCAGCAGCCGCCCGACGATGCGTCGGACGAGGCAATGCTCGACGCGCCCGAGCGCGGATCCGCCGACGAGCTGATGGACCATGGGGCCGCTGGCGAACTCGGCCCGATGCGCCACTCGGCGGCCCACGTCCTGGCCGAGGCCGTGCTGGACCTGTTCCCCGGCACCAAGCTCGGCATCGGGCCGGTCATCGATGACGGCTTCTACTACGACTTCCAGCTTCCTCGTCCGTTGACGCCGGACGACCTCCCGACGATCGAGGCGCGGATGCGCGAGAGCATCGCTGCCGACTACCCATTTGAGCTCAGCGAGCTGTCGCCGGTCGACGCCCGCGCGTTCCTCGTCGAGCGCGACCAGCCGTTCAAGGTCGAGATCGTGGACGACCTGCTCGCGGCCGCCGAGCGTGACGGGACGCCGATGCCCCCGACCACCTTCTATCGACAGGGTCCGTTCATCGACCTGTGCCGAGGCCCGCACGTCGCGAGCACCGGCACCATCGGCCCATTCAAGCTGCTGGGGACCGCCGGGGCCTACTGGCGTGGCGACGAGCACCGTCCGATGCTCCAGCGCGTCTACGGCACGGCCTGGGCGACGCAGGAGCAACTGGATCAGTACCTGTGGCGACGCGAGGAGGCGAAGAAGCGCGATCACCGGCGTCTCGGCGTGCAGCTCGACCTGTTCAGCTTCCACGATGTCTCGCCCGGCTCTGCCTTCTGGCACCCGAAGGGCCAGCGCATCTGGCGCACGCTCGAAGGGGCCATGCGTGAGCTCCAGGAGCGACGCGGCTACGAGGAGGTCAGCACCCCGATCCTCGTGTCCGAGCGGCTGTGGCGCCAGTCCGGCCACTGGGACCTGTACAAGGAGAACATGTTCATCGTCGAGTCCGAAAGCCAGCTCTTCAGCCTCAAGCCGATGAACTGCCCCGAATCGACGTTCATCTACCGGAGCCAGCTGCGCTCGTACCGCGACCTGCCGCTGCGCTACAACGAGTACGGGCGGCTCCATCGCAACGAGCGGTCCGGGACGCTGTCCGGCCTCACCCGGGTGCGCCAGTTCATCCAGGACGACGCGCACATCTACGTGCGACCGGACCAGCTGGCCGCCGAGATCGAGGCGCTGCTCGGCGAGGTCCGCGAGGCGTATTCGTGGGTCGGGCTGACGCCCCGTTTCGCCTTCGCCACGAAACCCGACAAGGCACTCGGTGATCCAGCGCTCTGGGAGCGCGCCGAGGCCCTCATCAAGGACGCCCTCGACCGCTCAGGCGGCGAGTACGTGGTCAAGCCGAAGGACGGGACGTTCTACGCCCCGAAGATCGACATCTACATCGACGACGCGCTCGGCCGCGAGTGGCAGATGGCGACGATCCAGGTGGACCTGGTCATGCTGCCCGAGCGATTCGACCTGACCTACATCGACGAGGCGGGCCAGCCCCAGCGTCCGATCGCCATCCATCGCGCCATCTACGGATCGCTGGAGCGCTTCATCGGCATCCTGATCGAGCACTTCGCGGGCGCCTTCCCGCTATGGCTCGCGCCGGTCCAGGCGGTCGTCATCCCCATCGCCGACCGGCACATCGAGGCCGCCGAGGAACTGGCCGCGCTCCTACGGTCCGCGGGGCCTGCGCGTCGAGGTGGACGACTCGTCGAACCGGATGCAGTACAAGATCCGGGCGGCACAGGAACAGAAGGTGCCGTACATGGTCGTGCTGGGCGACCGCGAGATCGAGGCCCGGACCGCCTCACCGCGGACGCGGGCCGGCGAACAGCAGGAGCCGCAAGCCTGGGAGGCGTTCGCCGACCGCCTCGCCGCCGAATCGAGTGCCCGCGGCACGAACGCACCGGGTACCTGATTCCACCGTATACAGACCGGCGACCGCGGAGTACCGTGGCCCACTGGTCTGCCAGATCGGTCGACGCTGCGGGGACGATCCATCACCACTTCGCGCGTGCCGACATGGCTGGTGTCGCTGATCCTGTTCACGCTGGTGCTGTCGGCATGCGGCCAGGCGACACCGCCCGCCGCAGGATCCCAGGCGCCAGGCTCGGCGTCGTCGGGGCCTGAGGCCTCGACCGCGGGGACGGTCGATCCATCACTCCCGCCCATCGATCTGGTCGACCCGGCGGGCTCCGTCGCCGCGGCCGAGCTCGCACTTCGACAGGAGGTCCGCGAACGGGCAGGCCTCGTCCACCTGGGGCCGGGCGCTCTCGATCTCGCTGCCGCGATGGACGCGTCCGCTGCCGGCGTCCTCACCCAGGCGCGCGCTGACGCCACCGCCGGTAGCCTGACTGGGCAGATCGCCGGGATCGGACCGCTCGCCCCAGCTCCCGGTTTCAATTCGTGGCTGGCGTTCGGGACGCTGATCTCGATGCTGGACGACTTCGCACGAGATCCCAAGTCCGTGTCCGTTGACGATGCGGAGACGCTCGACATCGCCGGGAACACCGGGACCATCACGACCACGACGACGCTCAAGGCCGTCGTCAACGCGAGTCGGCTGAGCGTCGACATCACCCTCAAGACCAAGGGCCAGGTCGTCGACCAAGCGACCGGCGCCATCCTGTACAGCATCGACAGCATCGTCACGGGCCATATCGACGTCGACTTCTGCCCGGATGCCGGTGGCAGATCCGCCGCCAACGTCAAGCTGACCTCGAGCGAGATCTACGTGCGGGGTGGAGCGGGTGGCAGCAGCGCCAGGGGCGTCTCGAGCGAGTTCTCCGGGACGGCCGCGGTCGTCGTCGGCGACGACGCGATGATCACGAGCGTCGAAGGCGCACAGCAGGCATCGGAAGAATCGAGGGGTGGCGTCACCCCGCCCGGTGGTGGGGACGCCGACCTGGCGGTGTCCACGCGGCACGCCAGCGACACCATCGCCAACGACGGCGACGGCCACCGATCGCCGGGGGTGCCGCGGGCCATCACGCTCGGCGGCGAGGGCAGTACCCCCGCTCAGCAGGCGGGACTGATCGGCAACATGGTCGTCTTCGTCGAAACGATGGTCATGACCGCCGCCAAGGAAGCTGAGAAGCTGTGGCGGTCCGGGAAATGTGTCGAGCTCACCATCGATCCGGGCGACGGCGACGTGGAAGCCGACGAGGTCAAGGACGTCACCGCCACGCTCAAGCACCTGATCGAGGGCAACGAGCTCGACAAGCCCGTCGTGGCGACCCGGACCGGTGTCAAGTCGGTGGAGCCCGAGGGCACGAAGCAGCCGGCACCGGCGACGGTCCGATTCACCGCAGGGCCCAGGGACGGCGACTTCGGCGAGATCGCGTTCGAGTCGGTGTCGAACCGCGGCATCGCGAAGAAGACCGTCCGATTCACCGTCCGTTCGACCGGCTGGAACGTGGCGTTCACGGGGACCACGACCCAAGTCGCCAACGCCGCGCTTGGGCCGGAACTGGTCTCATTGAAGGCCACGATCACGGACCTCGAAGTGACACCGAAGGACGGCCGCGTGTCCGGCACCGGAAAGCTGCATCTCAAGGGCACCCATACCGCCGGGTGTTTCAAGGGCAAGCTGGATCAGGTCGTGCCGCTCGACCTGGAGGGCCTCCTGGTCGGAACCGGCGCGGAGGCCGTGCTCCGGGTGTCGTTCCGGAGACCATCGGCATCGACCGGGACCATCGTGATGAGCTGCCCGGATATCGCGTCCTGGCCGTTTCCCGACAGCGGCTATAGCGAGCTCTTCTGGTTCGTGATCGGATCGGTCGATCTCCCGGCTGCCGGTGGGACCGTCGCATTCGACCGGACCGCCGAACTCCTGACGAGGATCGGGACGGTCACCGGCACCTTCACCGTCACCAAGGTTCGCTAGCGAGCGGCCTTCGCGATCTCGTAGGACCTATGTCGGTCATGGGTCCGGCCGATGGGGTGATGCCGCCGAGCCGCGGCCGGTCGTACGGTCAGCGTCATCGGCGGGGGACTCCCGCCCGATCTTGGTGTGTCCCGATGGCTGTCTCCGTCACCGCTACGCCCCGACCCGGACTCCTTGCCCGGATCCCGCCACAGATCCGGCCGTACCTCCCGTCCGGACGCGCGCTCCCGGAAGCGGCCTGGGCCCGTCGACACGCCGGTGTGACCGCCCTGCTCTGGGTCCACGTGCCGGCCGTCGTGCTGTTCGGCGTGTTCATGGGTTACGGGCTCGGCCACAGCCTCGTCGAGGCCACGCCCGTGGCCATCGCCGCCGCCCTTGCCTCGTGGACGCTGCCGAGCCGGAGCATCCGCGCGGTCGCGGCGAGTCTGGGGCTGATGGTCGCGTCGGGGGTCCTGGTGCACCTCGCGGGCGGCTACGTCGAGATGCACTTCCACTTCTTCGTGATGGTCGGGGTGATCGCCCTGTACCAGAGCTGGTTGCCGTTCCTGGTCTCGATCGCGTTCGTGGTGCTGCACCACGCGGTGCTGGGTGTCATCGACCCGGCGTCCGTCTTCAATCACTCGGCCGCCCAGCAGCAGCCGCTCCTGTGGGCCACGATCCACGGCGGTTTTGTGCTCGCCGCAGCCGCCGTCAGCATGACGGCGTGGCGCCTGGTCGAGCACCAGAGCCTGCACGACATCCTGACCGGGCTGCCAAACCGGACGCTGTTCGGCGACCGGGTCGCGCATGCCATCGTGTCGAGCTCCCGGACCGGTCAGCAGATGACGGTCCTGTTCCTGGACCTCGATGGGTTCAAGCAGGTCAACGACTCGTTGGGGCATGACGGTGGCGACGAGCTGTTGAAGGTGGTCGCCCAGCGCCTGTCGACGTCGGTCCGTGTGACCGATTCCGTGGCGCGCTACGGCGGTGACGAGTTCGCCGTCCTGCTCATCGACACGCCGACCCCGGAGGGCGTGGTCACGGTCGTCGCACGGATCCTCGCGAACCTGTCGGAACCGGTCCAGATCCACGGTCGCACGGTGGTCCCGAAGGCCAGCATCGGCATCGCGATGAGCCGAGCGACGGACAGCCCGGACGCCTTGATCAGGAACGCGGACCTCGCGATGTACATGGCCAAGAGCCGGGGCCTCGCCGGCTACGAATTCTTCGAACCCTCGATGCGGGCGGCCCTCGTCGATCGCGTTCGCATCCGGCAGGACCTCCGCGTGGCCGTCGACGAGGACATGATCACCGTCGCCTATCAACCGGTCATGGATCTCGAGTCGGGCGCTCTCGTGGGCGCGGAGGCGCTTGCCCGATGGACGCATCCCGAGCGAGGCCCAGTGACTCCGTCCGAATTCATCCCCATCGCCGAGGAGAGCGACCTGATCGTGCGAATCGGCTACACGATCATCGGGGCCGCCTGTCAGCGGCTCGCGGAATGGCGCCAGCAGGGCCTGGTGGATGGCGCGTTCGCGATCAGCGTCAATCTCTCCACGCGACAGCTGCGCGACCCGGAACTGCCGAGGTTCGTCAAGGCCACCCTCGATGCGAACGGCCTGGCTCCGGGAAGCCTCGTCCTGGAGATCACCGAGAACGTCCTGCTGCAGGACTCCGAAGAGAACCTCACCCAGCTCGAGACCCTGCGGTCCCTCGGCGTACCGCTCGCCCTCGATGACTTCGGGACCGGCTACTCATCGCTCAGCTACCTCCGCCGGTATCCGATCGACATCATCAAGATCGATCGCTCGTTCGTGGCAGAACTTGGGAAGGGCTCGGCGAATGCGGCCCTGGTCAAGGCCATCACCGCACTGGGCACGAGCATGAGCCTGCGGACCGTGGCGGAAGGCGTCGAGGAGCTGGCCCAGATCGACGAGCTTCGAGAGCTCGGCTGTCGATACGCCCAGGGGTTCCATTTCGCCAAGCCCCTGTCCGCGGACGCATTCGTGGCCTTTGCCACCGCCAGCGCGATCGGCCGTCAGGCAACGCCTTCCTGACCCTGGCCTAGCAGGCCGGGAGGTGGTCCCGGGCCCGGCCGCCAGGCCCGCTCGTCCGTTCGTTGTCGGCTTCAGAACCTGTGTGCTATCCTCCCGCTTCGGCCGACGGCGGGTCGTCTGACCGCGCCGGTCGAACTGCCTCGAAGGGAACAAGGAGCGAACCATCAGCCGAGACCTGCGTGTGAATCAGATGATCCGGATCCCTCAGGTCCGGGTGGTCGATGAAGAGGGGGCCCAGCTGGGTGTGATGCCCACGCCAAAGGCCCTCGAGATGGCGCAGGACCGGGGGTTCGACCTCGTGGAAGTCGCCCCGATGGCGCAGCCACCGGTGGTCAAGTTCCTCGATTTCGGGCAGTACAAGTACGAACTGACGAAGCGCGAGAAGGAAGCCAAGCGCAAGCAGCGCTCGGTGACCTTCAAGGAAGTCCGTCTCTCGCCGAAGATCGGCGTGGGCGACTTCGACACCAAGGTCCATCGGGCCATCGAGTTCCTCGAGGATGGCGACCGGATCAAGGTGACGGTGCGCTTCCGAGGCCGCGAATTGACCCACCCGGAGATCGGGCGAAATCTCATCGCCCGATTTGCCGATCGAGTCAAGGATCACGGGATCCCGGAACGGACACCGCTGCTCGAAGGCAAGTCGATGCACATCACGATGGCATCGACCCACAAGCCCAAGGGCCACGATGCCCCGGTCCGACCGGCGGAGGGGACGGACGGCGAGGCCCGCGTGGCTCCGGCGGCGACGCCGAAGTCGACACCGGCCGCACCCGCGGCAGGGACGGCCGTCGCGACCGATGCCGTACCGGCTGCGGATGCCGCACCGGCGGTGGATGCCGCGCCGGTCGAACCGAAGATCGAACCGATCGCTCCGGTGACCAAGCCGGCAGCACCGGTCGCGAAACCGGCGGCGGTGGCCGCGAAGCCGGCCGCGGCCAAACCGGCGGCAGCGAAAGCGGCCGCACCGGCGGCAGCGAAAGCGGCCGCACCGGCGGTGGCACCCGCTCCGGCGGCGACGAAGAACGACAAGACACCGGCGCCCGAGCCGGTTGCCACAGGAGAGTGAGGCAACGGTGCCGAAGATCAAGAGCCACAAGGCGGCCCAGAAGCGCATCGGCGTGACGGGCAGCGGCAAGTACATCCGGGTCAAGGCGTGGCGCGGGCATCACCTCGAGATCAAGTCGTCGCGCCGGACGCGCCGCTACGCCGGCAAGGTCCTGTTCGGACCTGAGCACAAGAGGCAGGTCCAGCGCCTGCTGCCCTACCTCTAGGAAGGCCGAAGCACGAGATGGCACGAGTCAAGCGCGGCGTCGCCGCCCACAAGCGCCACAAGCGCCTGCTCCAGGACGCGGAAGGCCGCAAGGGCACCAAGTCCAAGCTGATCAAGCCCGCCCGCGAGGCGCTCCTCCATGCCCTCGCGTACGCGACGCGCGACCGCAAGCAGCGCAAGCGCCAGATGCGTCAGCTATGGGTCATCCGGATCAACGCGGCGGCCCGCCAGAACGGCCTGACGTACGGGCAGTTCATCCACGGCCTCAAGAAGGCCGACGTCGAGATCGACCGCAAGATCCTGGCCGACCTGGCGATCCGCGACGCGGCCACGTTCGGCCGGATCGTCGAGCTCGCCAAGAGCGCCTGATCCAGACCGGCGAGACGCCGACCGCGACCACCCGCGACGGGCCCTCGACGTCGGTGACGCTCGAGGGTTCCTGATTCCCGGCCCACCCATGGAAGGACGGACGTGGACCTCGCCGATCTGACCCGCCAGCTGGAGGCGCTGCGCGACGAGACCTTGGCGTCGGTCGCGGCCGCATCGGATGTCGCCGCGCTGGAGTCGCTTGAACTCGACGTCCTCGGCAAGAAGGGTCGCCTGACGAGCGTGCTGCGGGGCATCGGTGGCCTGCCGGCGGACGACCGACCGCGGGTCGGGGCGATCGCGAACGCCGTTCGCGGGGCCATCGAGGGAGCCCTGGCCGAGCGAGGGACGACGCTTCGTGGCTCGGCCCTGGCCGAGCGCCTGCAGGGCGAGACGGTCGATGTCACCACACCCGGCCGGCCGATCCGACGGGGCTCGCTCCATCCCATCAACGAGACCATCGACGCGATCGCCGAGATCCTCGGGCAGTTCGGCTTCGTCGTCTACGAGGCACCCGAGATCGAAGACGACCTGCGCAACTTCCAGATGCTCAACATCCCGCCGGACCACCCCGCGCGCGACCTGTGGGACACGCTCTACGTCGATGTCGAGGGTCACTTGCTGCGGACCCATACCTCGCCGGGACAGATCCGGGTGATGGACCAGGAGTCGCCACCGATCCGCGCCCTCCTGCCGGGTCGCTGTTATCGCTACGAGGCGGTCGACGCGAGCCACGCCTCGGAGTTCTTCCAGGTCGAGGGGCTGATGATCGACGAGGGGACCACGATGGGCGACCTGCGCGGGCTCCTCGAACAATTCGCCAGGGCGCTGTACGGCGCGGACAAGCGGACCAGGTTCCGACCCGGCTACTACCCATTCACGGAGCCGTCGGTCGCCTTCGACGTTGAATGCCTGGTGTGTGGTGGCGTCGGCTGCCCCGCCTGTTCGAGGACCGGCTGGATGACGATCCTCGGGGCCGGCATGGTCCACCCGGTCGTGCTGCAGTACGGCGGCCTCGACCCCGAGCGCTACCAGGGCTTCGCGTTCGGCATGGGCGTGGAGCGGCAGGCCAACCTGCGCTACGGCATCGGCGACCTGCGGCTGTATATGGAGAACGACCTGCGCCTGCTGGAGCAGTTCCGATGAGGGTCCCGCTCAGCTGGTTGCGCGAGTTCGTCGACGTCGACATGGCCCCGGAGGCCCTCGCCGAGCGCTTGACCCTGCTCGGCATGGAGGTCAAGGGCATCGACCGCTGGGGTGCCGACTGGCAGCAGGTCGTCGTCGGTCAGCTGCTCTCGGTCGAGAAGCATCCCCACGCGGATCGCCTTTCCCTGGCCCGCGTGACGGTCGGGACCGGCGAGCCGCTGGACATCGTGTGCGGCGCCACGAACATCGCGGCCGGCCAGCGTGTGCCGGTCGCCCTGCCCGGCGCGGTCCTGCCCGGCGACCGGCGCATCGAGCGCACCGAGAAGATGGGCGTCGTCAGCAACGGCATGCTCTGTTCGGGCGACGAGCTGGGCGTGACCGTGGACGCGGACGGGATCCTCATCCTGCCGGCCGACAGCCCGGTCGGCATGCCGCTGGCCGACCTGTTCGGCGACGCCGTGCTCGACGTCGACGTCAAGCCGAACCGGGGGGACGCGCTTTCGATCGTCGGGCTCGCGCGCGAGGTCGCCGCGGTCACGGGCGCGACGCTGCGGTTCCCGCCGACCGATGTCGACGAGAGCGGCCGGCCGACCGTCGAGCGGCTCACCGTCGAGGTCCGGGATCCCGACCTCTGTCCGCGCTTCGTCGGCCGCTGGGTGAGTGGGGTCACCATCGGCCCATCGCCGGATGCCGTCCAGATGCGCTTGCTGGCGGCCGGGATGCGGCCCATCAGCAACGTCGTGGACGCCAGCAACTACGTCATGGTCGAGCTGGGCAAGCCGATCCACACGTTCGATGCGGCGGCGGTCCACGACGGGCGGATCGTCGTCCGGCTGGCGACGCTCGGCGAACGGCTCGAGACGCTCGACCACGTGGTGCGCGATCTGCACCCCGACACGCTCCTGATCGCCGACCCGGCCGGCCCGCTGGCCATCGCCGGCGTCATGGGCGGGGCGACATCCGAGGTGGGACCCGGGACGACCGACGTCGTCATCGAGTCGGCCATCTTCGACCCGGTCAGCATCCGCCGGACGGCCTTCCGCTATGCGCTCCGGTCGGACGCCAGCCTCCGCTTCGAGAAGGGCATCGAGTCGCGGCTGGCACGGCTCGGCGCCGACCGGACGGCCCGGCTGGTCGCCGACTGGGCGGGCGGCAGCGTCGCCCCGGGCGTCGTCGATTCGAATCCGGTCGAACAGGCGGCCGCCCACGTCGTGTTCAGGCCGGCCCGTGTCAACCGGCTGCTCGGGACGAGCTTCGGGACCGACGAGCAGCGAGCGTTGCTGGCGCGCGTCGGGATCGAGACGGCTCCCGCGGCTCCCGGGACGAGGGTGCCGGTGGCCGCCGGAACCCGCCCGCTGGAGGTGGATCCCGGATCGGACGAGGTCGTGGACGCCACGATCCCGAGCTGGCGACGCGACCTTGCCATCGAAGCGGACATCACCGAGGAGGTCATCCGGGTCCGTGGCTATGAGCTCGTGCCGCCGCGGTTGCCGCACACGCCGATGCCACCGTTCCGCCACGACCCGCTGGAGTTGCGCAACGCCGTGCGCGAGACCCTGGCGGGCGCCGGCGTGACCGAGGTCGTCACCTCGGCCCTGGTCTCGCCGCAGCACGCTGAGCGGTTCGGGGTCGTCGACGACGGCCCTGTCGAGGGCGAACCGGAGCAGCGGGCCGTCGGCCGGGCGGTCACGGTCACCAATCCGCTCTCCAGCCAGCATGCCGTCCTGCGTCAGAGCCTGCTCGGCAGCCTGCTCGAGGTGGTCTCGACGAATCTCCGCTACGACCGCGAGGAGATCGGCGATCTTCGAGATCGGCAAGGCCTACGGGGCGAGCGATGACGGCACCCACGAGTGGTGGCGGCTCGGCTTCGCCCTGACCGGTCCTGCGGAACCGCCCTCGTGGAACCAGCCGGAGCGCCCGTACGATCTCGACGACGCCAAGGGGCTGATCGAACTGCTCTGTCGACGACTCGGCTTCGCGGCACCGGCGTACGCACCCCTGACCGACGACCGCAACCTCCATCCGGGCCGAGCGGCCCGCGTGGCCGCAGGCGGCGATATGGTCGGTCGTGTGGGCGAACTCCATCCGGGGACCGTCGCGGCACTGGACCTCCGGGCCGAGCGCGTGCTCGTGGCCGAACTCGCGATCGCCGGTCTGGCGGGTGGCCGGCTCGCCGATGCCCGCGCCCTCACGCCCTCACGCCATCCATCGGTGCAGCGCGACCTGGCGATCGTGGTGCCCGACGACATCGTGGCCGCGGATGTCGAAGGGTCCATCCGACGACACGGTGGGCCGCTGCTGCGCACGGTCGCCCTCTTCGACATCTACCGGGGTCGGCCGCTCGAGCGAGACCGAGAAGAGCCTCGCCTATCGACTGACGCTGGGTCACGACGAGCGGACGCTCACCGAAACGGAGGTCGATGCCGCGCTGGCCACGGTGGTGGCGGGCCTCGCCGCGGACATCGGAGCGCGCGTCCGAACCTGACCGGACCCACCCGGACCGCACCGGACCGCGAATGACCGACCCGGACCATCGCGGGATGCGCCGATGGCCTTGCGACGTGCGAATCTCGTTGCTAGTCTTGCGCCGCCCCGGAGCCGTCCGGGAACGATAGCGAAGGAGCATCGGTGGATCTCGGGGAATTCCTGGGCGGGATCAACACGATCGACCTGCTCATCTTCCTGTACCTCATGGGGTTCTTCGTGCTCGGCTTCGCGCAGGGCACGATCCGACGCCTGATCGGCATCGCGTCGATCCTCTTCTCGTTCCTGTTCGCGGCGAATATCGCGGAACCCCTGGGCCTGTACCTCGGCGGCAACTGGACGCAGTTCTCCAAGCAGTACAGCGTGATGCTCGGGTTCGGGACCGTGTTCCTGGCGTCGGCCATCGCCTTCGCCCTCGTGGCGCAGGGCCTGTACAAGACGCAACCGCTGTTCCAGAAGGCGCGGTTCGCGGACGAGCTCCTGGGCGGCGTGCTCGGGATCGTCCAGGCGTGCCTCATCTTCGGCGCGGTGCTCATCATCCTGGACACGTTCTTCCGGGTCCCCGGCATCGCCGCCGACCCAGAGGAGCTGACCTTCCTCCGGGACTTCTGGAACGCCCTCGATTCATCCAAGGCGGCGGACATCTTCCGCGAGACGCTCATACCGGCCTTCTTCGCCGTGTTCGGCTTCCTCGTGCCGGACTGGATCGAGGCCTTCTACCCGTCCTGAGCGTCATCGACCGCAGGATCCTCGCCGGGCCTCCGCTCGAGGCGGCTCGCGCGCCTGCTGGGTGCGCATCTCGTTCGCGACGGTGCCGGTGGGCGTCGCGTCGGACGGATCGTGGAGCTGGAAGCGTATGGGGGCCCGGACGATCGGGCCTCGCATGCTCGTGTCGGGTCGACGGCCCGCAACGCGGTCATGTTCGGGCCGCCTGGCATCGCCTACGTGTACCTTGTCTACGGGATGTACGACTGCCTGAACGTGGTGACCGGGCCGAAGGGGACCGCCTCCGCCCTGTTGGTCCGCGCGGTCGAGCCACTCGAGGGGTTCGAGGCGATGCGGGCCGATCGGGCGCGGCTCGCGACCGCTCGCCGCCGGAGCATCGCCCGCGACCCGACGACCGAGCGTCAGCGGCTCGCCGGTCTGCCCGACCGACGCCTCGCCAGCGGTCCGGGGTTGGTGGGCGCGGCGTTCGGGATCGATCGGGCGATGACCGGCCTGGACCTGTGCGACGAGACCTCGCCGCTCCGTCTCGAAGGTCCGGTCGATGCGGTGCCGGATGCCGCGATCAGGGCGACGCCGCGGATCGGTGTCGCGTACGCGGGTGAGCCGTGGGCCGGCCGGGCGTGGCGACTCGTCGTGGCCGGGAATCCATCGGTCTCCGGTCCGCGCGCGGCACGCTGATCCAGGCGCCGACCATCGGGATGGACCAGCGCTCGATCGCCCTGCTCGAGTTTCCACTCGTTCGGACGCGCCTCTCGGAGGCGACGTCGTTCGCGCCCGCGCGCCGCCTGGCCGAGGCGCTCGAACCATCGGACGATCCGGTCGTCGTGGCGCGCGCCCTCGATGAGACCGATCAGGCACGCTCGTTCCTGACCGAGCATGCCGGTGTCGGCGTCGGAGCGGCTCACGACATCGGTCCGGCCATCGAGCGCGCGGCGCGGGGCGGCCGACTGGAACCCGCCCAGTTCCTCGAGCTCGCCCAGACGCTCGACGCGACGGCGCGCCTGGGGACCGCCCTGTCCGACGAACGTCGAACGCTCCTGCGCGACCTCGGACGCGAGCTGCATCCGTTGCCCGCGCTGCGGAGCACGCTGGCGCGCAGCTTCGACCCGGTCGGGGAGCTGCTCGACACCGCGTCACCGCGCCTGGGTGGGCTGCGGGCCGCCGTGCGGGTCGCCTACGACCGGCTGCGGCGACGGCTGGACTCGCTGGTCAGCTCCGAGCTGGGCAGTTCGCTCCAGGAGCCCATCGTCACCCTCCGCAACGGGCGCTACGTCGTGCCCGTGAAGGCCGAGGCGCGGTCGCGGGTCAAGGGGATCGTCCACGATGCGTCGGGCAGCGGCCAGACGCTCTTCATCGAGCCGCTGGTCGTGGTCGAGCTCGGGAACGCGTGGCGCGAGGCGCAGCTCGCGGAGACGGCCGAGGTCGACCGCATCCTCGACGAGCTGTCGGCGTTCGTGGCCGCGAACGCGCCGGCCCTGCGCGAGACGCTCGACGCACTCGCGCGCTTCGATCTGTGGGCCGCGAAAGCGAGCCTGGCCGCGGACATGGACGGCGTGCGGGCCGAGACCACCGATGAGCCGCAGGTCGTGCTGCTCTCCGCTCGCCATCCGGGCCTCACCGGTCGCGTCGTCCCGGTCGACATCCGCCTGGGCGATGGCTACCAGGCCCTCGTGGTGACCGGGCCCAACACCGGCGGCAAGACCGTCACGCTCCGGACCCTCGGCCTGCTCAGCCTGATGCACCAGGCCGGCCTGCACATCCCGGCGGCCACCGGCAGCCGCCTGCCGGTCTGGCGCGACATCTTCGCGGACATCGGCGACGAGCAGTCGATCGCGCAGTCCCTCTCGACCTTCTCGGGCCATCTCCGATCGATCATCCGGATCGTGGCCGCGGCCGGACCGGGCACGCTCGTGCTGCTCGACGAGCTCGGCGCCGGCACCGATCCGACGGAGGGCTCGGCCCTGGCCCAGGCGCTGCTCGACCACTTCATCCGGGCCGGGGCGCTGGTCGCCGCGACGACCCACTACGCCGAACTGAAGGCGTACGCGCACACGACCCCTGGCGCCAGCAATGCGTCGGTCGAGTTCGACCTCGAGACGCTCAGCCCGACGTACCGGCTCTCGATCGGCTTGCCGGGCGGCAGCCAGGCGTTCGCGATCGCCGAGCGACTCGGCCTGCCGGAGGCGATCGTCGGTGACGCGCGGTCGCGGCTGTCGGAAGCGCAGCGCTCGTTCGAGGCGACGCTGGCGGCGATCAAGGCCACCGAAGGCCAGACGAGCGAGTCGCTCGACCGGGCGAGGGCGGCCGAGATGCGAGCCGCGGACGCGTTGCGCACGGCCGAGGAGGAGCGGCGACGGGCCCGGCGCGAACGCGACGAGGCGGTTCGTGCGGCCCGAACGGAGGCCGACAAGCTCCTCGCCGCGCTGCGCGACGAGGTCCACGACACGCGTCGTGCGCTCGAGCGCGAGACCGTGACGGCCCAGAGCCTGGATGCGGCCGTTGAACGAGCCGCCGCAGCGGCGGCCCGATTGCCCGAGAGCGACGACGAACCGCCCGAGCCGCCACCGCCCGACGAGGCGCGACACTGGCAGGTGGGCGAGCGTGCCCACAGCCGGTCCGGTGGCTGGGAGGGTCGGATCTCCGCGCTCGATCGGGGCGGGCGACGGGCGACCCTCGAGGCGGGCGGGATGCGCGTGACGGTCGATCTCGACGACCTCGTACCGGCTGTCATCACCGGTGGCGGGTCGGGTCGCGGCGGGAGCGCCGAGCCGGCGGCCAACTCCAACGAGGCCGCGCTCCGGCTGGACCGGGCGCGATCGGTCGCGTCGTCGCTCGACCTGCGCGGAGCGCGGGTGGATGAGGCCCTCGATGCGCTGGCCAGGTATCTCGACGACGCCGCGCTGGCCGGTCTCGACAAGGCCATCATCATCCACGGTCAGGGGACGGGGGCGCTCCGCGATGCCGTCCGCCACCAGGCCGCCGATCATCCCCTGGTACGGTCGGTGCGTCCCGGTCAGCGCGGCGAGGGCGGCGACGGGGCGACGATCGTCGAGTTGTAGCCCTAGGGGTTCGGGGGCGGCTTGATCACGCCGCCGTCATCCTCGGGTGGCAGGCTCGGGCAGGGGAGGCCGAGCAGCGGATCGCAGATCGGCGTGGGTGGCGGGGCGAACGGACACTTCTTCGACGGTGCGAAGGGCGCACCCCATGACCGCCCGTACGGCGCGAAGGCCCCGTTGTAGAAGTAGGCGGTCCGGGTGCCCTTGGACGTGCCCCTGACCCCCGCCCCACGGGCCGCGCGCGCCGCCCAGTTGCGGTCCGCCCGCTGCCAGGACGGGAAGTTCGAATCCACTTCGGAGATGTCGAAGTAGCTCCTCGCCACCTTGGGCCCGACGCAGCCCTCGCGCCACACGAGGCCGCTCGCCGCGTCGATCTGGAGCGTGATCCGGTTGGAGGTGCTCCTGGGCGGCATATGGTCGGGCAAGAACAGTTCCTTGACGGTCTTGGTCGTGAACGCCCCTGGTTTGGTGCCGGTGAACGCGTCGACGGTGGCCGTCTTGAGCCCGCCTGGGGCCTTGAAACTGGCGACCGGCAAGCCCTCGCTGATGTCGGTCAGGATGGCCGACCAGAGCGGCGCCGACGTGTCGAGCGAGAGCTTGCCATCGTTGGGCGAGTTGTCGCTGTTGCCCATCCAGACCCCCACCGCCAGAGCCGGCGCCTTCTTGTCCTTGGGCGGGGCCAGGTAGCCGTAGGCGGCCACGTCGCGGTTGTCGCTCGTCGTCCCGGTCTTGTACGCCGCGGGGCGGCGCCGGTTGCCGTCGTAGATCGCCCACTTGCCCCAGTAGGGGTTGATCCGCCGGTCCGTGTTGCCGGCCATGATGTCGGTCATGATGTAGGCGGCCTGCGGGCTCGTGACCTGCTCGCCTTCGGGCTTGTCGCCCTTGAGCGGCCAGACCGTCCGCCCGTTCGAGTCCACGACCGTTGCGATGACCTGGCGTGGCATCAGGACGCCGGCGTTGGCGGCCACGCCGTAGGCACCCAGCAGGTCGATCGGGTGGACCTCGAGCGTGCCGATGCCCATCGACTTCACCGGGATCGCGGTGGACGGGTAGGTCAGGCCGAATTCCTTGGTGCGCTCGTAGAGATGATCCAGCCCGACCATGATCCCGGCCTTGATGGCTGGGATGTTGAGCGAGAACTGGAGCGCGGAGCGAAGCCGAACGGGTCCACGCTCCAGCTTGTCCGCCTGGGTCGGGACGAAGCCGCCACCGAAGTCGGTCGTGACGTCCATGAACATCGTCGACGCCGTCAGGATCCCATCGTCGATGCCGATGAGGTAGTCGACCGGCTTGATGGCCGACCCGGGCTGGCGCCAGCCGTCAGCCATGACGTCGAACTGGGGCTGGAACTTCTTGTTGCCCTTGGAGGTGTAGCTCGCGCTCCCGACGTAGGCCAGGACGTCACCGGTCCGGTAGTCGATGACCCCCGCCGCGGCGTTGTGGATGTTGTGGCCGCGCAGGCCGAGGATCCAGCCCCATTCGCCACGGGGGATCTTCTTCGAGCGCAGGACCGCTCGTGGATCCTTGGCGTTGGGCGCCCGGGCGGCCGCATAGACCCACTTCTCGGCGACCTTCTGCATGTCCCAGTCGAGCGTGGTCGTCACGTGGTACCCGCCCGTGTCGACCTCGTCGCAGTCGGTGGGCGACTCGGGGCAGAGGATCTCGGCCAGCGCGTCGCGGACCTGCCACACGAAGTGCGGCGCCTTCCAGGTGGCCGACACGAATGGGGTCAGCACGACCGGTTCTTCCTTGGCCGCCTCGTACTCGGCCGCGGCGTGCCTGGAGCCGGTCAGGGTGCTGCGGGTCTTCATCAGTTCCAGGACGTAGTTGCGCCGCTGGACGATCTCGGAGGTGTCGGGCACGACGAGCTGGAAGTCCGGGCATTCCTCGCCTTCGTCGACCTCCTCGATGCAGACCTCGTCGGCGCTCTTCATGAGGTCGAACTTCGTGGGCGACTGGGGGATGGCGGCCAGGATGGCGTACTGGGCGAGGCTCAACTCCGCGAGCGGCTTGCCGAAGTACCCCTTGGCGGCCGCCTTCACGCCGTAACTGTTGTTGCCATAGAAGTTCTGATTGAGATAGGCCGTGACGATCTGTTCCTTGCCTTCCTCACCCGGATAGGCCTGGGTGAGGCGGATCGACTGGATGATCTCGCGGACCTTGCGGTCGTACAGGGTCCCAGCGAATGCGGATGGCGGCAGCAGGCGCGCCCGAACGAGCTGCTGGGTGATGGTCGATGCCCCGCGCGGCCGACCGGACAGGGTGTCGAGACCGGCGGAGACGATGCCGACCGGGTCGAAGCCGGCGTTCACCCAGAAATCCTTGTCCTCGATGGCCGTCGTCGCGTCGATCATCTCGCCGGGGATCCCCTCGAACGTCACGACCTCGCGGCGCAGCGACCCGAGCTTGGCGAGCTCGACCTTGCCGGTCTTGTCGAAGACCAGGGTCTGCTGATCGAAATCGAGGTTGGTCAGCGCCTCTTTCGGTTCGGGGAGCCCCGCCGCGTAGTGGTTGTAGGCGCCCACCGCGAACACGAGTCCGGCCCCGGTCGCGAGCAGGCTCGTGACGAGGAAGATGATGAACAGGACGAGCAGGACTCGACCGACGGTCGAACCACCGCGCCCCTTGGGGCGACCCTGGAGCGCCCGCCGATGGCGCTGGCGCCTTGCGAGGCTGGTCTGCATGAGTTGCCGCACGATAGCATAGGGGGCGTGAACGACCGGACGTGCGCCTCCCGCTGGGTCCAGACGCCTCGACGTCGGGGGCTGTGACGGCCACGCCCGACCTCGCGCCCGACGAGGCCTCGGGCGGGCTCCTCGGCGAACTCGAATGGCGAGGCATCCTGCACGCCACGACGCCCGGCCTTCCGGCCCGCCTGGCCACGGGTCGCCCCATCGCCGGATACAACGGATTCGATCCGTCCGCCGACACGCTCCACATCGGGCACCTGATCCCGATCTTCGGTCTCTTGCGCCTGCAACGCCACGGCGGACGACCGGTCGCGCTCGTGGGTGGCGGGACCGGCATGATCGGCGACCCGTCCGGGCGCTCGACCGAGCGAAACCTCCTCGACCGCGCGACGCTGGAGAGCAACGCGGCCGCGATCCGCGGGCAGCTGGAGCGATTCCTGGACTTCTCGCCCGGATCGGGCGGCGCGGTGATGGTGAACAACCTCGACTGGCTCAGCGAGTTGTCGCTCATCGACTTCCTGCGCGACACCGGCAAGCACTTCACGATCCCGTACATGCTCGCGAAGGATTCCGTGCAGGTGCGCCTCGAGCGTGGCCTGTCGTTCACCGAGTTCAGCTACATGCTCCTGCAGGCGTACGACTTCGCACACCTCTACCGGACCATGGGGGTCGAGCTGCAGATGGGCGGCGCCGACCAATGGGGCAACATCACGGCCGGCCTCGAACTCATCCGGCGCACAAGCGTGGCGGCGGACGGTGGCGGGGAGGAGGCGGGCGATCCGGCCCACGGCCTGGCCTACAGGCTCCTGTTGTCACCGTCGGGCGCCAAGTTCGGCAAGAGCGAGGGCGGAGATTCGATCTGGCTCGACCCGGATCGGACGTCGCCATACGCGTTCTACCAGCATTGGCTGAACACGGACGACCGCGACGTCGGGACGTACCTCCGCTGGTTCACCGAGTTCCCGCGAGAGCAGATCGAGGCGCTCGAGGCGGAGATGGCGGTGCGTCCGGAGGCTCGGGTCGCGCAGCGTGAACTGGCGCGGGATATCACGGCTCGCACGCATGGGGCCGACGCCGCGGAGCGGGCGATCGCCGATTCCGGGGCCAAGTTCTCGTCCGACCCGATCGCCGATCCCGCGACGCTCGCGTCGCTCTACGAATTGTCGGGCGGATTCACGTTCCGTCACTCGTCCGTGGCCGATGGAGCGGCGGTCCTGCTCGCCGAGGCCGGTCTGTTCGCGTCCAAGGGCGAGGCGCGGCGGATGATCGCGGGCGGCGGCCTGACGATCAACGGCGTTCGCGTCGCGGACCCGGCGTTCGTCCCGGAGCCCATCGCCGGCGAGTGGCTGGACGTGCGCATCGGCAAGCGTCGCCGCGAGATCGGTCGCCGGGCCCGCTGAGCCCTGCGGGAGCCGGCCGGATCGTGCCATCCGGCACTCAGGCGGTCGGTGGTCCTTGATCCGTTGACAGATGACCGCGTGAGGTTGCATCTGGCAGGCGCCAGCGGTTGGTCATGCACGAGATCGACCGCGGCGCGGCGACCAATGACCGCCTAGCGGTCAGATGACTGGATGCACGGGTCCACGCTTGGCGACTACCGAGGGCGGCGGCGTCGCAGCGTGTCGATGACCGCGCCCGGGGGCAGTTCGCGTTCCGCGAGCAGGACGAGCGCGTGGTACAGCAGATCGGCCGCCTCTCCGGCGAGGGCCTCGCGGGTCGCTGATCGGTCGGCACCGGCGCGCTCGGCCGCGGCGTCGTCCTTGGCGGCCATCAGCATCTCGGTCGCTTCCTCGGTGACCTTGCGGCCGGCCGCATCGACCCCCCCGGCCAGCAACGAGGCCGTGTAGGAACCCTCCGGACGATCCGCGGCACGCTGCGCGATCGTCGACCACAGCGATTCGAGCCAGGCGAATCCCTGGGTCGTGCGCTCGATCGCGGCGCCGTTGGGGTCGAAGCAGCTCCTCGTGCCGCGGTGGCAGGTCGGTCCGACCGGGTCGACCGTCACCAGCAAGGCGTCGGAATCGCAGTCGGTCTCAAGGTCGACCAGCCTGAGGACGTTGCCGCTGGTCTCGCCCTTGCGCCAGAGCCGGCCCCTGGAGCGCGAGTGGAAATGGACCTCGCCGGTCTCAAGGGTCGCAGCGAGGGCCTCGGCGTCCATCCAGGCCAACATGAGGACCCGGCCGTCCGCCGCGTCCTGGACGATCGCCGGCACGAGACCATCCGGTCCGTAGGTGAGCGCGGGCAGCGCCGCCGTCATGCCACGGCCTCAGGCACGAGCCGCACGGGCAGGCCGGCCGCAGCCATGGCCGCCTTGACGTCGGCGATCGAATGGATCCGTCGATGGAAGATCGACGCGGCCAGGACCGCATCGGCGCCGCCGTCGCGGACCGCGGCGACGAAATCGGCCGGGCCGGCGGCCCCACCAGACGCGATGATCGGGACCGAGACCCGGTCGGCGATGGCCCGCAGGAGGTCCGTGTCGAACCCCGAGCCGGTGCCATCGCGGTCGATCGACGTGACGAGCAGCTCGCCGGCACCCAGGTCCACCACGCGTTCCGCCCAGTCGACGGCCTCGAGGTCGGTCGGCTGGCGACCGCCCTGCACGACGACTTCCCATGCGGGCTCGCGGGCGGCGTCCGACGCGTGCCGGCGCCGCGCGTCGATGGCCACGACCACCGCCTGGCGGCCGAACCGGCCGGCGCACCGCGCCACAAGCGTCGGGTCGGCCACGGCCGCGGTGTTGAGCGAGACCTTGTCGGCTCCCGCCCGAAGCACGCCCCGCATCTCGGTCACGCTCCGGACACCGCCACCGACCGTGAGGGGGATGAAGGCGCGCCGGGCGGTGCGCTCGACGATCTCGAGCAGCGTCCCGCGTCGTTCGGGCGCGGCCGTGATGTCGAGGAAGACGAGCTCGTCGGCACCCTCGGCCGCATAGCGTTCGGCCAGTTCGGGCGGATCACCCTCATCGACGAGGTCGACGAACCGCGTCCCCTTCACGACCCGACCGTCGGCGACGTCCAGGCACGGGATCACCCGGTGGCGAAGCATCAGGCGGCCCGCACGACCGCGACGAAGTTCGAGAGCAGGCGTAGACCGTCGACGCCGCTGCGCTCAGGGTGGAACTGGACGCCCATGAGTGGGCCTCGAGCCACCGCCGAGACGAACCGGCGGCCGTGCTCGGTGTGGGCCAGGACATCCTCGCTCGTCTCCTCGCCGGCGGGTCGGCCGGCATACGAGTGGACGAAATAGAAGTCCGCTCCATCGGCGATCCCTTCGAACAGGGCGTGATCGCGCGTTCGCTCGACCTGGTTCCAGCCGATGTGGGGCAGGGTCGGCGCGTCCTCCAATCGCACGGTCCGGCCCGGGATGACCCCGATCGTCACCGCGCCGTCCTCGTCGCTGGTCTCGAACAGGAGCTGGAGGCCCAGGCAGATGCCCAGGAACGGTCGACCGGCCGTCAGCCAGGCACGGATCGGATCGACGAGACCCCGCCGCTCCAGGCGCGCCATCGCGGGCGCGGCCGCGCCGACGCCCGGCACCACCAGGGCATCGGCGCCTCGGATCGCCTCGCCGTCGCGCACGACACGCACATCGGCGCCCACCGTTGTCAGTGCCTGTTCGATGCTGACCATGTTGCCGGCGCCGTAGTCGACCACCGCGACGACGGGTCGGGCCGTCATCCCAGCGACCCCTTGGTCGACGCGACGCCGGGGCGACGCGGATCCGGCTCGCACGCCTCGCGAAGCGCGCGCCCGAGGGCCTTGAACGCGGCCTCGGCGAGGTGGTGGTCGTTGCGGCCCGCGCCGCGCAGGTGGAGCGTGGCCCCGGCCGTCCGCGCGAACGCCTCGAGCGCGTGTTCGACGAGCTGGAGAGGCAGCCCGCCGACCCGCTCGCCCCGGAACGGCAGGTCGATGACCGCGTACGGCCGCCCGCCGACGTCGACGACCGCGACCGCGAGCGATTCGTCCATCGGCACCGAACTGTCGCCGAACCGTCGGATGCCGGCTCGATCGCCGAGAGCCTCGGCGAACGCGGCACCCAGGACGAGGGCGACGTCCTCGACCGTGTGGTGCTCGTCGATCTGCAGGTCGCCATCTGCCTGGATGGCGAGATCGAACAGTCCGTGGTGCGCCAGCGAGCCGAGCAGGTGGTCGTAGAACCCGATCCCGGTGTCGATGGCGGTGTGGCCCGCGCCGTCGAGCCCGAGGGTCACGGTGATGTCGGTCTCGCGGGTGGTCCGTGCCACGGTCACCCGCCGCGCCTCGCTGGGGCCGATAGTCAGTTCACCGAGCGGTGTCGTCATTCGGGCGGCTCTGTCGTGGCGGTCGTCGCGGCCACCCCGCGAGCGGCGATCTCGTTCGCGGCATTGATCAGCCGATCGTTTTCGTCCGGGTCCCGGACGGTGAGCCGCAGGTAGCCGGCCAGGACGTGGCCGGCCGGGAAGGTGCGCGGGACGAGACCCCGGGTCAGCAGAGCCTCGGCCACCGCTCCCGACCGCTCGGGTGACCCGAAGTCGACGAGCACGAAGTTCGTCACCGACGGCCCGACGGCCCAGCCGGCCAGGCGCAGGGCATCGGACAGTCGCGTGCGTTCGGTCTCGACTCGCGTGAGGTTGTCGTGGAGGATCGCGTCGTCGCGGAGCGCCGCGGTGACGACCGTCACGGACACGGTCGACACGGAGCCGGGCGGCCGGTACGGATTGAGGCCGGCGACGACCTCGGGGCGGGCGATGGCGAACCCGACGCGTAAACCGGCCAGCGCGTAGGCCTTGCTGGCAGTTCGTACGACGACCAGGTTCGAGTAGACCGATCGCAGCGACACGAGCGATGCGCCGACGAACTCGGCATACGCCTCGTCGAGGACGACGACCGGGGCGGTCCGGTCGTCTTGGACCGCGTCGTCCCGGAGACCGAGCAGGAGCCCTTCGATGGTGCCGTCGGGCTCGGGCATCGCGGTCGGGTTGTTCGGGCTGCACAGCCAGACGACCTGGACGTCGCGGGAGGCGGCCCGGACGGCGTCGGGATCGAGGGCCCAGCCGGCCGCCGCGTCCCGGCGCGGGACCGCCACCACCCGGGCGTCACGCTGTTCGGTCAGCACGCGGTACATCGCGTAGGTCGGGACCGGGACGACCGCCTGGCCGCCAGCCGGCAGGAAGGCCTTCGCGACGAGGTCCAGGATCTCGTCGGCGCCGGCTCCGACCACGATCTCGTCGACGTCGACCCCGTAGCGAGCTGCTGCCGCCTCCACCAGGCGTCGGTAGTCGGACGGCGGGTACTCGGACAGGCTCGTCTCGAAGCGGCCAGCCGCGAGCAGCTGATCGGCGAGGGCCGGCGGGGCAGGGGAGGTGTTCAGGTCGAAGCGCACGATCCGCTCGCGGGGGATGCCGTACCGGGCGGCGACCTCGTCGTCGGTCGCTTCCCACGTGTAACTGGCGGGTCCGGTCGGCGAGGTGAAGGTGACGGGCGTTGGGCTCATCGTGGCCGCCCGGCGAGGCCGTGGTCGGCGAAGCGGATCTCGACAGCTTCGCGGTGGGCCAGGAGTCCCTCGGCTTCGGCCAGCGTGGACACCGTGGCGCGGATCGCGGAAAGGCCATCGCGGTCGACGCGCTGGACCTGGATGAACTTGCCATACGTCTCGACCGCGAGACCGCCCGATCCGCGGGCCAGGCCGCCCGTCGGCAGGACATGGTTGGCGCCGGTGGCGTAGTCGCCGGCCGACTCCGGCGCCCACGGGCCGACGAACAGCGAGCCTGCGTTTCGGAGTCGAGCGACGGTGGGCTCCAGCGGCTCGATGTCGACCGAGAGGTGCTCGGGCGCGTACGCGTTGATGAACGCGATCGCGGCGTCCAGGCTCCGGGCGATCGCGATCCGGCCGTGGTCGCGCAGGGCCCGCTCAAGGATGTCGCGGCGCGGCGCTGTCGTCAGCTGCTCGCCGACCTCGCGTTCGACCGCATCACCGAACGCCGCGTCCGTCGTGACCAGGATCGCGGGCGAATCCGGACCGTGCTCTGCCTGCGTGATGAGGTCCGCGGCCACCCGACGCGGATCCGCGGGCGGGGCGGCCAGGACCATCCCCTCCGAGGGCCCGGCCGGCAGGTCGATGCCGACCTCACCGGAGACCTCGAGCTTCGCGGCCGTGACCCAGGCGTTGCCGGGTCCCACGATCCGGTCGACCGGCGCCAACCCCGCCTCGGGCAGGCCGTAGGCCAGCGAGCCGATCGCCTGGGCGCCGCCGGCGACCACGAACGCATCGACCTCCAGCAGGCCGGCCGCGCCGAGCACCACCGGGTGGATGCGGCCATCCCGGTCCGCGGGCGAGGCCACGACGACCCGCGCCACGCCGGCGACGCGGGCCGGCACGACGGTCATCACCAGGGACGACGGATACGGGGCCGAACCACCCGGGACGTAGGCGCCGATCGACTCGAGCGGCGTCCAGCGCCGCTCGATCTCGATACCCGGGACGATCGTCGTGCGCGTCGACGACGGCCGCTGGATCGCGGCGAAGAGCCGGACGTGCTCGATGGCCTGCTCGAGCGCGCGGCGGACGCGTGGCTCCAGGGCGTCCCGGGCCGCCGCGAGCTCGTCGGCGTCGAGGACGAGGCGCCCATCCGGCCGGCCGCCGCCAACCCGGGCGTTGGCGGCACGCACCGCGGCGTCGCCACCGGCCCGGATCTCGGCGAGGGTGGTTCGGGCGGCCTCGCGGATCGCGGGCTCCGGCGCGGCACCACGACGGACGAGCGCGTCGCGTTGGCGGACGGCATCGGGTTCACCGGCCGCGGCAGCCTCCAGGTCGAGGCGGCGCAGTCCGATCGTGATGGCGGTCACGGCACGATCTTCTCGATCGGCAGGACGAGGATCCCCGATGCCCCAGCGGCCTTCAGGCGGGGCAGGAGGCCCCAGACCTCGTCGGCGCCGACGACCGAGTGGATGGCGATCATGCCCTCGTGCGCGAGCGGGATGACCGTCGGTGATTCGAGCGCCGGGAGCAGGCCCTCGAGCTCGGGAAGCTGGTCAGCTGGAGCATTCATCATCAGGTACTTGCGCCCACGTGCCGCGATGACCGCGCTCAGCATCGTGTCGATCGCGGCCAGCTCGGCCGAGCGCTCGCGGTCGGCGGTCGGATTCGCGACCAAGACCGCCTCCGAGGCCAGGACGTCCCCGATCTGGCGCAGCCCGTTCATGACGAGGGTCGAACCCGTCGAGACGAGATCGACGATGCCTTCCGCCAGGCCCAACCGGGGCGCCACCTCGACGGCGCCCGAGATCGGGATGACATCGACCTGGATGCGGCGCTCCTCGAAGAACCGACGCGCGGTGTTCGGGTGGGCCGTGGCGACGCGCAGGCCGGCCAGGTCCTCGACGGCCTGTTGCGGCGCGTCGTTGGGGACGGCCGCGGCCAGGCGGCAGCGCCCGTAGCCGAGGCTGCGGATGCGCGGCAGTTCGGCGCCGGTTTCGGCCAGCAGGTCGATGCCCGTGATGCCCAGGTCGGCCACGCCGTCGCCGACGAACTCGATGATGTCGTTCGTGCGGACGAACAGGATGTCGAGGTCGTAGTTCTGGACGCGCGCGACCAGGCTCCGATCGTGTTCGTCGAACACCAGCCCCGCGTCGTGCAGGAGCCGAAGCGTCGGTTCGACCAGCCGGCCCTTGTTGGGGACGGCGAGCCGGAGGCGTGCCCTCATCGGTCGGGGCCGGCCTTCGCCTTGGTCCGGTCGAGCACTTCGCGGTAGCCGCCCTCGCCGTGGTTCAGCCACGAGGCGATGCGGGTGATGGTGGCGGTGCTGGCACCCGTTTCACGCGAGATCTCCGCGTAATGCTTGCCGCTGTCGAGCAGACGGGCGACCGCCCAGCGCTGGGCCATGTCGCGAAGCTCATTGAGCGTGCACAGGTCGCGGAAGAAGCGCTCGGCCTCGGCGGTATCCTCCAGGCTGAGGATCGCCTTGAAGAGCGCGTCGGCGTCGGGAGTCCGCCAGTCATCGGCCATGTCGCCGTCCCTGCCTCGTCTACGTTTGGTCGTGTCGTGCTATCGTAGTAGCGTGCTAATACGCTAGCATGGAGGAACCGGGGTTGGCAAGCGGGTTCGAGATCCTGCCGGCGATCGACCTTCGCGGCGGGCGGGTCGTTCGGCTCGAACAGGGCGATTTCGCTCGCGAGACGGCGTTCTCGAACGACCCCGTCGCGGTCGCGCAGCAGTTCGTCGAGGCGGGCGCGGGCTGGCTGCACGTCGTCGACCTCGATGGCGCCCGCTCGGGCGTGCCCGTCCATGGGCCGGCGATCCGCCGGATCATGGCCGCGATGGGGGACCGGGTCCGGGTCGAGGTCGCCGGCGGCTTGCGCGACCAGGCGTCGGTCGCGGCTGTCCTCGGCGCCGGGGCCGAGCGCGTGGTGATCGCGACGGCGGCGTTGCGCGACCCGGCGTTCGCGGGCCGCCTCGTAGCCGAGCATGGCGCGGAGCGGGTCGTCGTGGCGATCGACGTGCGCGGCGGGCGGGCGGTCGGTCAGGGCTGGGCGACCGATGCGGTCGGCGTCGATCCGGCCGAGGCCGTCCGGCGACTCCACGACGCGGGCGTGACCACCTTCGAGGCCACCGCCATCGAGCGCGACGGGCGGCTGGAGGGACCGGATCTCGCCCTGTACGAACGCCTGGTGATCCTCGATCGCGGCCGGATCGTCGCCTCGGGCGGGATCGCGTCCGTGGACCACGTCCGGGCCGTCCGCGACGTCGGCTGCACCGGGGCCATCCTCGGCCGGGCGATCTACGACGGCCGCCTCGATATCGCGCAGGCCCTGTCAGCCTGAGGCGGACACGAACGAGCCCGCGCCGAACCTCGCTCAGTGCCCTCCGCCGTGGCCGCCGGCGGCCTCGGCGACCTTGCGGTGCTCGGCGATGACCTTGTCGGCGATATGCGAGGGCACATCCTCGTAGTGGTCGAGCGTCGCCGAGAACGTGCCGCGGCCGTGGGTGAGCGAGCGGAGCTCGATCGCGTAGGTGAACAACTCGGCCTCGGGGACATGCGCGGTGATGATCTGCGTGGTCCCGTTGGAGTCCATGCCCAGCACCCGGCCGCGACGGCCGTTGAGGTCGCGATTGACCTCGCCCATGTACGCCTCGGGCACGCGGATCTCGACCGTCATGATCGGCTCCATCAGGGCGGGCTTCGCCTGGTGGACCCCGTCCTTGAGCGCCATCGAAGCCGCGATCTTGAACGACAGCTCATTCGAGTCGACCGGGTGGAACGACCCGTCATAGAGCGTGGCCTTGAAGTCGGACAGCGGATAGCCAGCCACCACGCCCTCGGCTGCAGCCTCGCGGATGCCCTTCTCGACGCCCGCGAAGAATCCCTTCGGGACCGACCCACCGACGACGCGCTGGGCGAACTCGACGCCGCCGTCCGGGTTCGGCTCGAGCTCGAGCCAGACGTCCCCGAACATCCCGTGACCGCCGGTCTGCTTCTTGTAGCGGCCGTGGACCTGGATCTTGCCGCGGATCGTCTCCTTGTACGGGACCCGTGGGGTGTGGGTGAGGATCGCGGCGCCGAACTTGCGCTTGAGCCGTTCGGTGATGACCGCGATATGCGCCTCGCCCATCGTCCGGAGGACCTGCTCGCCGAGCGCGGTCCGTTCGAGGCGGACCGTCGGCTCCTCTTCGAGCATCCGCTGGAGTGCCGGACCCATCTTGTCGAGATCGCCCTTCGAGCCCGGTTCGATGGCCAGGACCAGCGATGGTGCGGGAAACTCGATCGGCGGCAGGGTCAGCGGTCGTTCCTTCGAGGTCAGGGTGTCGCCGGTCTCGGTCACGCTGAGCTTCGCGATGGCCCCGATCTCGCCGGCCTTCAGCTCGCCGATGGGCTCCTGCTCCTTGCCGTGGAGGAGCAGCAGTTGCCCGATCCGCTCGTCCTCGCCCCGGGTCGCATTCCAGACGTGCGCCTGGGAGTGCAGGGTGCCTGAGAGGATCCGGAGGTAGGTCAGACGGCCGACGAACGGATCGGCGGTCGTCTTGAAGACGCGGACCAGCAGGGGCCCGTTCTCGTCGGCCTCGATCTCCACCTCGGCGCCGCTCTTGTCGGTCGCCTTGGCCGGCGGCTCGTCGGCCGGGGAGGGGAGGTAGCGCACGATCGCGTCGAGCAGCCCACGCAGGCCGATCCCCTTGGTCGCACTGCCGACCAGGACCGGGGCGAGCACGCTCTCCTTCACGCCCTTGCGCAGACAGGCCTCGAGCTCCGGATCGGAGATGTCCTCGCCCTCGAGGTACTTCGTGAGGACGTCGTCGTCGGCCTCGGCCGCAGCCTCCAGGAGCTGGTCGCGTCGCCGAGCGACCTCGTCCGCGAGGTCGTCGGGGATCGGGATCTCGACTTCCTTCGAGCCGTCCCAGCCCCAGGCCTTGCGATGGACGAGGTCGACATAGCCGCTGAACGAATCGGCCGCGCCGATGGCGATCTGGACCGGGGCGATCTTTTCGCCGAACGTCGAGCGGAGGGCGTCGAGGGCGGCGGTCGGGTCGGCGTTCTCGCGGTCGCACTTGTTGATGAAGAAGCATGCGGCCGTGCCCGTTCCGCGGCCCAGCGCCACGGCCTGCTCGAGCCCCGCCTCGACCCCGGCGGAGGCATCCATGACGAAGAGCGCGCCATCGGCCGCGGTGAAGCCTTCGATGACGTCGGCGATGAAGTCCGGGTAGCCGGGCGTGTCGAGCAGCGAGATCCGCGTGCCGTCGCTCTCGAACGTCCCGACCGCGAGGCTCAGCGACTCGCGCCGTTTCTGCTCTTCCGGTTCGAAGTCGAGATGGGCGGTCCCGTCATCCACGCGCCCGAGTCGCGGGATCGCCCCTGCCCTGAAAAGGAGCTGTTCCGACAGCGTCGTCTTGCCGGATCCCACGTGTCCGGCCAGGACGACGCTGCGAAGGTGGGGGAGGTCGACGCTCTTCATCGTCATCGGTTCGACGGTCCTCCTGCTGGACGTTGCGACCGTAGGTCGTGGACGGAGCGCGCAAGGGGTCCGGCCATGATAGTCGGCTATACTCCGGCCCGCGATGTCAGGTCATTCCAAGTGGTCCACGATCAAGCGCCAGAAGGGCATCACCGATGCCAGGCGCGGTGCTCTCTTCACGAAGGTCGCGCGCGAGATCAGCGTCGCGGCCCGCCAGGGCGGCGGCGACCCCGATGCCAACTACCGGCTTCGGCTCGCCATCGAGAAGGCGCGCTCGGTCAACATGCCCGCTGACAACATCAAGCGGACGATCGAGAAGGCGACCGGCGGCGGCGAGGCGGAGCAGTTCGAGGAGATCGTCTACGAGGGCTACGGCCCGGGCGGGATCGCGGTCCTCGTCGAGGCCCAGACCGACAACCGCAACCGGACCGCGGCCGAGGTCCGCTCGATGTTCACGAAGTCCGGTGGCCAGCTCGCCGGCAGTGGCGCGGTCGCCTGGCAGTTCGAGCCGCGTGGCCTGATCTCGGTCCCGCGATCTGGCGCGGATGCCGATGCGGTCACGCTAGCCGCCATCGACGCGGGTGCCGAGGACGTAGACACCGACGACGAGGAGACGATCGAGATCTACACGTCGCCGGGCGACCTCGAGGCCGTCCGCCAGGCGCTCGAGGGCGCCGGCGTGGCCGTCGGGTCCGCCGAGTCGACGATGGTCGCCAGGCAGACGGTCGAGCTCGATTCGTCGAAGGCGCGCCAGGCGCTCCGGCTCGTCGAACTCCTCGAGGACCTCGACGACGTCTCGCGGGTGACGGCCAATTTCGACATCCCCGAGGACGTCTTCGCCGAGGTCGCTGGGTGATCGTCCTCGGGATCGACCCGGGGACCGCCGCGCTGGGCTACGGGATCGTCGAACGGGCGCGCGGACGGCTGCGCGAGATCGACCACGGTTGCCTCGAGACGAGCCCGGACCTGCCCCTGCCCGAACGCCTGCTCGCCATCCATTCGCTCGTCGACGAGCTGCTGGCGCTGCACCAGCCGGACCTGGTGGCCGTGGAGCGGCTCTTCTTCTCCAAGAACGTGCAGACGGCGTTCGCCGTCGGGCAGGCACGCGGCGTGGTCTTGCTGGCGGCCGCACAGCATGGCGCCCCGGTGCGCGAGGCGACGCCCAACGAGGTCAAGAGCGCGATCACCGGCTATGGCGCCGCCGACAAGGAGCAGGTCAGCCGGATGGTCCAGCTGGTCCTTGGCATGAGCGAGCGACCGCGTCCCGATGACGCCGCCGATGCCCTGGCGGTCGCGACCTGGGCGGCCAACACCGAACACAACGTCGTCGTCCGCAGCGGCGCGGTCCTGGACCGTTCCGCGATCGCGCCGATCGAGCGTGGCGAGTCGAGCTACGACCGAGCCGTCCGCGAGGCGCTCGCGGTCGAGCGCGCTGCCGTGCGCGCCACCAAGCGCAGCGCGTCCTAGGCACGCGGTGGGGTCCGCGTGATCGCCTCGGTCGAGGGCGTGGTCGGGGCGGTCGCGATGGATTCGCTCGTGATCGAGGTCGGCGGGATCGGCTATCGGGTCTTCACCGCACCCGCGATCATCGCCGCGGCCGTGCCGGGCGGCCGGCTGAAGCTCCACACGTACCACCTCGTTCGAGAGGACCAGCAGGCGCTGTACGGGTTCCGGAACGCGGACGAGATGGGGTTCTTCACGCTCCTGCTGACCGTCACGGGCGTGGGTCCGAAGGTCGCCCTGGCGATCGTCGGCAGTCGGCCCACCGCGGACCTCCAGCTCGCGATCCTGGCCCAGGACCAGGCCGTGCTCGTGGCGATCCCGGGGATCGGCAAGAAGCTCGCCGAGCGGATCATCTTCGAGCTCAAGGAGAAGGTCACCGCGGCCGGGGTCGCCGTGTCGGGATCGGCCGCGGCCGGCGCCGAAGCGAGCGAAGGCGAGATCGTGGCCGCGCTCCAGGCGCTCGGCTACTCGCTGGGCGAGGCCCGCGAGGCGTCGCGGACGGCCCTGGCGGATGTCGGGGTGGCCAGCACGCTCGAGGAGCGGGTCAAGGCCGCGCTCCGGAGTCTCGTCCGGGACTAGGGTCGCCGACCCGCGAGGGCGTCCGAGTGGCGCCCGGCCGGGTCGATCGATGGGCGTCCGGGTCGCGCCGCAAGCTCGGCCAGCGTCTGCGTGTCGAGGATCTCCAGGATCGCATCGCGGACGTCCAGCATCGTGTCGCGCAGCGCGCACGTCCCCTCGTCCGGGCATGAGCACGGCTCGTAATAGCGGAGCGACACGCAGCCGAGCGGCGCCAGCGCCCCGTCCAGGAGCCGGATGACGCGCCCCAGCGAGACGACCGATGGGTCGGCGGCGATCGCGTACCCACCGTGCGCACCAAGGGTCGTGCGGACGATGCCGGCGTGCTTGAGCGTCGACATGATCTGCTCGAGGAACTTGACCGGAAGCCGGTTGCGCTCGGCCAGCGTGGCCAGCGCGATCGGTCCGTCGTCGCTGTGTCGGACGAGATCGGTCAGCGCGCGGAGGCCGTATTCGGAACGACGGGACAGCCGCATCGAAGCATCGTAGCGCCGAAGCCCTAGTCGCGCAGTGGTACTTCGCTGAGCCCCACGAGCGATGCGAACATGCGTGCGAAATGGACCCGCGCTGTGCTAGACTCCGGTCGTATGGCGGACGACCTCTCGCGCATCCTGTCGGCGGCACCGGGAGACGAGGTGGACCTCGTCGTCGAAGGCACCCTCCGGCCGCGCACGCTCGACGAATACATCGGCCAGCGCGAGGTCAAGGCCAACCTGTCGGTGCTCCTTCAGGCGGCGAAGGGCAGGGGAGAGGCCGCCGACCACATCCTCCTGTACGGGCCGCCGGGACTCGGTAAGACCACCCTGGCGACCATCGTGGCGCGCGAGCTCGGCGTCAATGTCCGCTACACCTCCGGGCCGGCCGTCGAGCGGGCCGGGGACCTCGCCTCGGTGCTGACGTCGCTCGACGACCACGACGTCCTGTTCATCGACGAGATCCACCGCCTGAACCGAGCGGTCGAGGAGATCCTCTATCCGGCGATGGAGGACTACGCGCTCGACGTCATGATCGGGAAAGGCCCGTCGGCGCGCTCCCTGCGGCTCAGCCTGAAGCCGTTCACGGTCGTCGGCGCCACGACCCGCGCCGGCCGGATCAGCGGCCCACTCCGGGACCGCTTCGGCGCGACCTATCGGCTGGACTTCTACACCGATGACGAGCTGGCCGCGATCGTCGATCGTTCGGCGGCCATCCTCGGCGTGGAGATCGAGCCGGCAGCGACGCGGGCGATCGCCCGGCGCGGTCGGGGCACGCCACGCATCGTCAACCGGCTGCTCAAACGGGTCCGCGATCACGCCGAGGTGCATGGGGACGGCCGCGTGAACGAGACGACCGCACGGGAGGCGATGCGGGCGATGGAGATCGACGACGAGGGGCTCGATTCGACCGATCGCAAGCTCCTGGCCGCCATCGTCCAGAAGTTCGCGTCGGGGCCGGTCGGCGTCGCGGCGCTCGCCGCGGTCCTCTCGGAGGAGATCGAGACGATCGAAGACGTCTACGAGCCGTTCCTGCTGCGCCTCGGGTTCATCGACCGGACGCCGCAGGGCCGGATCGCGACGGACCTGGCCCGGGCCCACTTGTCCGGGCTCGGCTACGAGATCCCGCCGCCACGGCGGGCGGAGGCCGGGATGCCGAGCCTCTGGGACGATCCGCCCACGGATGACGCTCCCGCGGTCGACGCGTGAGCGCGACGTACGAGGGGAGGGCGGCTCGTTACGAGGTGCTCGTCGCGCCGCCGGGGGATGGCTCGACGAGGGCACGGGTCGGGAAACTGACCCTGACGCACGGCGTGGTGGAGACGCCCCAGTTCATGCCGGTCGGCACCAACGCCACGGTCAAGGCGCTCACGCCGGCCGAGATCGCCGAGACCGGTGCGTCGATCATCCTCGCGAACACGTACCACCTCTACCTGCGACCAGGGGCCGATCGCATCGCGCGGCTCGGCGGCCTGCATCGGTTCATGGACTGGGAGGGTCCGATCCTGACCGATTCGGGTGGGTTCCAGGTCGTCTCGCTCGGCGACCTGCGGGTCGTCGACGAGGACGGCGTCACGTTCCGTTCGCACCTCGATGGGTCCACGCATCGGTTCACCCCCGAGGTCGCGATCGCCGCGCAGGAAGCGCTCGGCTCGGACATCGCGGTCGCCTTCGACCAGCCGGTCTATCCGACCTCGCCGCGGGCCGTCGTGGCCGACGCCACCGACCGGACCCACCGCTGGGCGGAACGCTCGCTGGCCGCTCATGAGCGCGACGACCAGGCGCTGTTCGGCATCGTCCAGGGCGGGCTCGAACCTGAGCTGCGGGCGGCCTCGACGCGGTTCATCGCGAGCCTGCCGTTCGACGGGATCTGCCTGGGCGGGCTGGCCGGTGACGAGACCCCGGCCCAGCGCGACGCCACGCTGGATCTCGCGGTGCCGCTGCTCGACGACGACCCACGCCCGCGCTACCTGATGGGCCTCGGCTCGCCGGCCGACCTGCTGGAGGCCGTCCATCGGGGCGTGGACCTGTTCGACTCGGTGCTGCCGGCGCGCGTCGCGCGGAACGGGCAGCTGTGGGTCCGGCGACGCGAGGAAGTGGCCGGCTGAACATCCGCAATCGCGCGTTCGGGGACGATCCGGCACCGATCCAGGAAGACTGTCCGTGCCTGGCCTGCCGTCGATTCTCACGGGCCTACATCGCCCATCTGTTCCGGGCCGGGGAGCTGCTCGCGTACCGCCTCGCGACTTGTCACAACCTGACCTTCACCCTAGACTTCATGGCCAGGGTCCGAGCCTCGATCCGGGCCGGAACCTTCCCCGCCTCGATGGCCGAGTTGCGTTCACGCGCGGGCCGGATGAGCGTGGATGAAGGCGCCGGTAAGTCCGCGTGAAGGGCCGACCGATAAGCTGCATGACGACGCGGAGGCGCAGCGATGGGCTCGCGAAACCGTCCTGGCAAAGAGGCCAAGAAGAAGCCGAAGGCCAAGCTTGGCCAGACCAAGCTCTCACCGCTCGAGGATCCGCCGCAGAACGTCGAGCTGATCCGGAAGCCGCGCAAGGAGAAGCCGGTCGTCGAGGAAGACGCCGAAGAGGCCTGACCGGCCGGGTCGCCATCGCGGCGCGCTCCGGTGACCGGTCCCACGGATCGATGAGGAGCGTGACGAAACGATGGCGATGACCGACGAGCGGAGCACGGAACGGGCGGCAGCGGAGCGAGGCAAGGCCGTCGACGCGGCGCTTCTGTCGATCGAGAAGCAGTTCGGTCGCGGCGCCATCATGAAGCTCGGCTCGCGTGAGCGCCAAGAGGTCGACACCATCCCGACCGGGTCCATCGCGCTCGACCTGGCCCTCGGCGTCGGCGGGATCCCGCGCGGCCGGATCACCGAGATCTTCGGGCCCGAGTCGTCGGGCAAGACCACGGTCTGCCAGCACGTCATCGCCGAGGCGCAGGCGCGCGGCGGCGTGGCCGCCTTCATCGACGTCGAGCATGCCCTTGACCCCGGCTATGCCCGTGAATGCGGTGTCAACGTCGACGAATTGCTGGTCAGCCAGCCCGATACCGGCGAGCAGGCCCTCGAGATCACCGAGACCCTGATCCGCTCCGGCGGCATCGACATCGTCGTCGTCGACTCCGTGGCCGCCCTCGTGCCACGGGCCGAGATCGAGGGCGAGATGGGCGACTCGTTCGTCGGCATCCAGGCCCGGCTCATGAGCCAGGCGCTGCGCAAGCTGACCGGCGCCGTGTCGCGCTCGAACACGTCGCTCGTGTTCACCAACCAGTTGCGCGAGAAGATCGGGGTCATGTTCGGCAACCCGGAGACCACCCCGGGCGGTCGAGCCCTGAAGTTCTACGCCTCGGTTCGCCTGGACATCCGGCGCGTCGAGACCATCAAGACCGGCACGGATTCGGTCGGTAACCGGTGCCGGGTGAAGGTCGTCAAGAACAAGGTCGCGCCGCCGTTCCGGGTCGCGGAGTTCGACATCATGTACGGCGAGGGCATCTCCAAGGAGGGCGGCTTGCTGGACGTCGGCGTGGCGATGGACGTCGTCTCGAAGACCGGAGCCTGGTTCAACTTCGACGAGACGCGGCTCGGCCAGGGCCGCGAGGCGTCCAAGGACTTCCTGAAGGCCAACCCGCCGGTGGCGACGGAGATCGAGCGCCGCATCCGCGGCAAGATCAACGAGGTCACGATCCCCGTCGAGGGCATCGAAGAGGCCGAGTAGGCGCGATGGCGGGTCGCCGCGAGTCGTTCGCGGAGCGACGCGAGCGTCGCGCGGCCGTCGACGATCCGCAGATCGTCCTGGAGGCAGCTGGCCGGTTCCTCGAGGCACGTTCGCGGTCCGTCGGTGAGGTTCGTCGTCGCCTGGGCAGCGCGGGGTATCGCCCCGACCTGGTCGAAGGGGCGATCACCAAGCTCATCGAGTTCGGCGTCCTCGACGACGAGGCTTTTGCCCGGGCGTGGGTCGAGTCGCGCGACCGGGCGCGGCCGCGGGGCGAGCGGGCGATCCGCGAGGAGTTGCGGATCAAGGGCATCGATCGAGGTGTCGCCGATCTCGTCCTCGCGGAGCGACGTGATGCAGCGTCCACGAACGATGACGATGGGTTCGCGCCGAGCCCGGATCGCGTGGCCGCCGAACGCCTGCTCGCCAAGCACCAGCGCGCGCTGGAACGGGTCGCGGATCCCCGACAGCGACGTCAGCGGGCCTACGCCTTGCTGGCTCGAAACGGCTTCGATCCGGAGACCTGCCGTGAGGTGGCCGCCATGGTCGCCAAGAACGAGTCGGAACCGGAGGCTCCAGTCGATTGAGGGTCGCCCAGCTTGCGGTTGCGATCGCCCTCGCCCTCGCCTGCCTCGCCTGTGGCGAAACGCCGGTCGAGACGGAGCGGTCCGAGGCCGTTATCCCGATCGCGACCCAACCGCCCACGAACGGCGAGGTCGCGGCCTGCATGGCCGCTTTGCTCGAGGGAATCCTCGCTCTGGACCCACGGACGGGCCTGGGTGTCGCCCAGGGGAACGAAGGCACCGTCCCGGTCCGATGGCCGAACGGGTGGCTGGCCCTCGCGACTGTGCCGGTCTCGCTGGTCGATGCCAATGGCGGCGTGGTGGCCCGCGTCGGGGACCGGGTCGCACTGGGGGGCGGGTTCGTCCCTCCGGGTGAGACATGGTTTGCCTGTCCGACGGACATCAAGGTCGTAGGATGAGCCGCCGCCGCGGCGGCTATGCTCACGCCACCCCAAGACGAAGAGGTGCGGATAGTGGCGGTTGGGCGAGGCCTACGATGATTCGGAACGCTGGACGTTCCGGAGTCAGGATCGTGGCATGACCGAAGGTGCGAGCACCAGCGCGCCCGAGAAGGCCGCCGGCGATCGACGGCTCCCGATCCTGCTGGCGATGGCGATGTTCGTGCTCGTCGTCGACACGTCGATCATGAACGTCTCGATCTCGGCGGTGGTCGACGACCTCGGCACCGACGTGAGCGCCATCCAGGCCGCGATCGCGATCGAGGCCCTGGTCTCGGCCGCATTCATCCTCATCGGCAGCAAGATCGGCGACCTCTTCGGACGCAAACGGGCCTACGTCCTGGGCCTGCTCGCCTACGCGGTCGGTGCCCTGGCGATGGCCCTGGCCCAGAGCGTGGTGCCCATCTTCATCTTCTGGGCCGTGATCGGTGGTCTCGGCGCGTCCCTCCTGCTGCCCTCGATGCAGTCGCTCATCCACGGCAACTTCGAAGGGGCGGCCCAGAAGGCGACCTACGCCCTGGTCGGGGCCGCGGCGGCGATCGCCGCGGCGGTCGGACCGCTGATCGGCGGCTTCATCACGACCTTCCTGTCATACCGCGTCGCGTTCCTGCTCGAGGTCGTCGTCATCGCGATCGTGCTGCTGGGCAGCCGGCTCGTCCGGGACGTGCCGTACACCGGCCCACGCCAGATCGACCTCGTCGGCGCACTCCTGTCGGTCCTCGGCATGGGCGGCCTGGTGCTGGGCATCCTCGCGTGGCAGGAGGGCGGCGAAGCCGTCGGCCTGCTCCTGGCGATCGGCGCGATCTCGCTCGCCGCGTCTCGCCTACTGGCTCGTGCGCCGCAAGCGCGCAGGGCAAGCCGACGCTGATCGACCCGGATCTGTTCAAGTCGATGCTGTTCCGGTTCGGGATCTCCGGGCAGATGCTCCAGAACATCGCGCTCGGTGGCGCGATGATCACCATCCCGATCTACCTGCAGATGGTCCTCGAGTACAACGCGCTGCAGGCGGGTCTGTCGCTGGCCCCGCTCTCGCTCAGCATGTTCGGAACGGCGATCCTCGCTGGCCGGAGGGCGGGAAAGCGGCGCCCGAGCAGCATCATCCGGGTCGGGATTCCTGCTCCTGCTGATCGGGATGGTCGTGTTGATCCCGATCGTGCCCCGCGCCGACGCCGGCTGGTACCTCGCGGTCCCGCTGGTGATCGCCGGGATCGGGCTGGGGCTCCTGGTGTCTCAGCTCAACAACTACACCCTGGCCCCGATCGACGAGGAGCGGGTCAGCGAAGCCGCCGGCGTGAACTCGGCGGCGGGCTCGTTCGGGCTGTCGTTCGGGCTGGCGTTCGCCGGCGCGATCATGCTGGCGACGCTCGCCGTTCAGCTTCACGGCCCTGGCGGAAGGCGAGCACCGTGCTCGCCCCGGCCGAGCAACAGCAGGTCGCCGCAGGCGCTGGAGCACGACGCCGAGGTCATGACCAACACGGATCTCGAGGCTGCTGCTCGTCGGCCAGCCGCCGGCGATCCAGGACGAGATCATCCGCATCAACACCGAGGCGCGGCCGCTGGCGCTTCAGGTGGCGCTGCTCATCCCGATCCTGGCCAGCCTGCTCGGCCTGTTCGTGTCGTTCCGGATGATGCGCCAACCGGATCCCGTCTCATCGGGCGCCGCCGAAGGGCTGGCCCTGGGGTAACGTCGTCCATTCTCAGGTCTCCCAGTTCGACACGAGGTACTCGGCGTCCTTCGCGACGCCACCGAAGTTCGCCGACGCCTGGTTGTGCTGCCAGAGCAGCCCCAGGAACGTCAGCCCGGGCACGTCGCTGATGCCGCGCACGTGTCGCGGCAGACCGAAGTCGCCGAGACCGGCAGGTCGAGCCAGCCGTAGTCCGGGGCATAGCCGGTCGTCCACAGCACGGTCGAGATGCCGGCCGCCGCGAGGTCCAGCTCGGTCACCTCGGGCGGCTCGTAGTCGAACGGCTCGCGGTCGTCGGGCGGAGCGTCGACGCCGGCCCGTTCCGCGAACGTCTCGCACAGAGTCGCGGAACCGCTGGTCGAAGAACTCGTCGGCGAACGCGCAGGTTGGCCGACAGGTCCGGAGCGAATCGGGCCCGTTCGCCGTCGGCGCCCTCGAACCGCCCGACGAGCCGGATCCCGTCCGCCGCGAACCGCCGCAGGTTCGTGTCATGGCCGCCGCCATGCCCCGACAGGTGCGGGTTGCAGGCGAACCGCACCCGCGGATCGGGCAGCGTGTCCACGGTCGGCAGCGGCGTGCCGAGCTCGGGTCCGCGGTCGACGAGCTGGCGCAGCCACCAGAAGAAGTCGCGCCCGCGATAGCGCCGCGGGACCCGCCCGCAGTGACCGACCGACAGCGTCACCTCGCGCCCGGCCGCCTGCAGCTCCTCGGCGAGCTGGACGCCCGGTCTGCCCCGAGCCGACGAGCAGCACGCCGCCAGGCGGGAGCGAGCCGGGGTTCCGATAGTCGTGGGCATGGAGCTGGTGGAGGCGCGGCGCGAATGCCGGCGGCCGCGGCGGGATCTTCGGCGTGTGGAACGCGCCCGTCGCGACGACGACGTCCCGTGCCCGGATCGGGCCGCGATCCGTGTCGAGGCGGAAGCGATGACCGTTCCGACTCGTCGGCGGTCAGCCGCTGGACCGTCGTCCCGAGCCGGACCGGCGCATCGATCGCGACGGCATAGCCGCGATCCGCCCGACGATCTCGTCGCGATGTCATGAACCCATCGGGCTCGGGCCCGTCGTACGGGAAAGCCGGGCAGGCCGGTCAGGCAAGTTCGGCGTCACGAGCTGGAACGCGTCCCAGCGATCCTGCCACCCGCCACCGAGCGTCTCGCGCCGTCGAGCACGACGTGCTCGCGGCCGGCGCGCCCGAGGTGGTAGCTCATGATGAGCCCTGCCTGGCCGGCCCCGACCACGACGGTCTCGACCGACGCCGGCAGCTCGTCGCCCATGGAACCCTCCCACGCTGCTGTCGCGCGCGAGTATGCCGGGGCGACGCGCCGACGACCGAGTGGCCCAACGTTGCGTCCCGGTACCGGCTCGGTTGACCCTCCGCGCCGCGGCCCGTAGGCTACGCGCCAGATGAATCCAGCGCCGCCCGAGCGGCGCTTCAGCACCCGACACCGGCGTCGAACGCGGCCCACGGAGGGGGTTGACATCGCCCAGGTGGCGATCAGGCCGTCCCCGCCGCGCGCTCGATGCCACCGAACGAACGACAAGACCTCCGGTCGATTCCCACGGCCGGATGGGAGGATCACTGATGGACACACCGATCGTCGTGGCGGTGGCCGTCGCGGCCGCCGTCGGCGGAGCCCTACTCGGCATGCTCGCCCGCGGGCATGTGGGCCTCGCAGTCGATGAAGGCCGCGCACGCCGAGGCGCGACGCATCGAGGCCGAGGCGCGAGCCCGCCAGAAGGAGCTCATCCTCGAGGCGAAGGACGAGAAGCTGCGCCTCCAGGGCGAGGCCGAGGACGAGGCGCGCGCCAAGCGCACCGAGCTCGTCCGGCCTCGAGCGCCGCCTGCTCGCCCGCGACGAGCAGCTCGACCAGCGCAGCGGACATGCTCGAGGAGCGCGACCGCAAGCTCCTCGAGCGCGAGCGCGAGCTCGACAAGACCCGCGAGGACCTCGCCCGGGCGCACGCAGGAGCAGGTCGCGGCCCTCGAGCGCGTGTCGAGCATGTCGGCGACGACGCGAAGTCGGTCCTGCTCGAGGCGGTCCGCGAGGAGGCCGAGCACGACGCCGTCAAGCTCGCCCGGGCGATCGAGCGGGCCGCCCGCGACGAGGCCCAGGACAAGGCCCGCGACATCATCGTCACCGCGATGCAGCGCGTGGTCGCGGACCACACGGCCGAGCACACGGTCTCGGTCGTCCACCTGCCGTCCGACGAGATGAAGGGCCGCATCATCGGCCGCGAGGGCCGCAACATCCGGGCCCTCGAGCAGGCGACCGGCGTCGACCTGATCATCGACGACACGCCCGAGACGGTCGTGCTGTCGCGGCTTCGACCCGGTCCGCCGCGAGGTCGCCCGCCTGGCCGTGACCAAGCTCATCGCCGACGGCCGCATCCATCCCGGCCGCATCGAGGAGGTCGTCGCCAAGGCCCGCGCCGAGGTCGACCTCGTCATGCGCCAGGCCGGCGAGCAGGCCGCCTACGAGGCCGGCGTCCCGGGCCTGCCGCCGGAGATCATCAAGCTCCTCGGCCGGCTCAAGTTCCGCACGAGCTACGGCCAGAACGTGCTGATGCACGTCGTCGAGACCGCCACCTGGCCGCGGTCATCGCGGCCGAGATCGGCGCCGACGTCCAGATCGCCAAGATGGGCGGCCTGCTGCACGACATCGGCAAGGCCGTCGACCACGAGGTCGAGGGCCCGCACGCCGCCATCGGCGCCCAGATCGCCGCAGCGCCACAACCTGCCGTTCAAGGTCATCAACGGCATCGCCGCCCACCACCAGGAAGTCGAGTACGCCTGCCTCGAGGCGCCGATCGTCCAGGTCGCCGACGCCATCAGCGCGTCGCGGCCGGGCGCCCGCGGCGAGTCGATGGACACCTACGTCAAGCGGCTCGAGGACCTCCAGGCCATCGCCGAGAGCTTCAGCGGCGTCGAGCGCTCGTTCGCGGTCCAGGCCGGGCGCGAGGTGCGGATCCTCGTCCGGCCGGAGGAGATCGACGACCTGACCGCCTCGCGACTCGCGCGCGACATCGTGCAGCAAGATCGAGGAGCAGCTGACCTACCCGGGCCAGATCAAGGTCACGGTCATCCGCGAGACGCGGGCCGTGGAGTACGCGAAGTAGCGCTCCGCTCCGACGGACGCCGACTCGGCCGCGACGCCGGCTCGACGCACCCTCGGCCGAACGCGCAACGCGCCGCGCCCGGAACGCGGCGCGGCCATCCGCGGGTGCTGCATGATCGGCGACCTGATCGGCAAGCCCGGCCGGGCGACGCTCGAGGCAGATCCTGCCCGCCCTGCGCGAGGAGCGCGGCATCGACTTCGTCACCGCCAACGGCGAGAACGTCGCCGGTGGCATGGGCCTCACCGCCTCGACCGCCGAATCGATCCTGCGCCGCCGGCGTCGACGTCATCACGTCGCGGCAACCACATCTGGGACAAGCGCGAGATCTACCCGTTCCTCGAGGCGAACGAGCGCGTCCTGCGGCCGCTCAACTACGGCACGCACGAGGTCCCGGGCCGCGGCTGGGGCGTCTACCAGCGCGCTCGACGGCACCGACGTCGCGGTCATCAACCTCCAGGGCCGCACGTACATGCAGCCGATCGAGAACCCGTTCACCGACGCCGACCGGCTGCTCGACGAATCGTCCGAACCGCTGCCGCCGGTCCGCCTCGTCGACTTCCACTGCGAGCTGACGTCCGAGAAGAACGCGCTCGGGCTGTACCTCGACGGGCGGGTCAGCGTCGTCGTCGGCACGCACACGCACGTCGTCACCGGCGACGAGCGGATCCTGCCCCGCGGCACGGCCTACCTGACCGACATCGGCATGACCGGCCCGATCTGGAGCGTCATCGGGTTCGCGCCCGCGACCGTCATGCCGCGCTTCATCAACGCGCTGCCGACCCGGTTCGAGGTGGGCGAGGGGCCGGTGGTCTTCAACGCGGTCCAGATCGACATCGATCCCGCCACCGGCCGGGCGCTCCAGATCGAGCGGATCCAGCGCCTCCTCGAGGCCTAGCGGCGTGACCGCGCCCCGGCGACGGCGGCACGATCCGCTGCCGCCGGCCGCCGAGGGTCGCGTGCGGCCGCCGGGGCCGTCCACGATCGACCTCCACACGCACACGACCCGGTCGGACGGCGTCCTGGCGCCCGCGCGAGCTGGTGCCGGCCGCGGCCGAGGCCGGCGTCCGGATCCTCAGCCTGACCGACCACGACACGCTCGCCGGCTACCGCGAGCGTCGTCGCGCGAGCGCCGACGCTGCCGGCTGGGTCTGACGCTCGTGCCCGGCGTCGAGATCAACGCCGCTGCGTGACCCGCGACCTCGGGCTGTGGGAGGGCGAGCTGCACATCCTCGGGTTCGGCATGGACCCCGACGACGAGGCGTTCGAGGCCGTCCTCGCCGCCCAGCGCGACCGGCGGCGCATCCGGTTCGAGCGGACCGTCGACGCGCCTGCGCGAGCTGGGCCTGCCGATCGACGACGAGATCGCCGCAGCTCGCCGCCTCCGACGACGACGCGCTCGGGCGCCCGACGATCGCCCGGGCGCTGATGGCCGCCGGCCACGCCGACGAGCGTCGAGGACGCCTTCAGCCGGCTCATCGGGCACGGCGGCCCGGCCTACGTGCGGCGCGAGGGGCTGCGGGCCCGAGGACGGCGATCGACGGCGATCCGCGCGGCCGGTGGCGTCCCGGTCCTCGCCCACTTCCGCGAGGCGCCGACACGCGACGGACATCGTGCGCGAGCTCGTCGACGCCGGGCTGGCCGGCCTCGAGGTCTACTACCGCTCGCTTCGACGCGGCGACCGTCGAGGCGGTGGGCGGCCGTCGCGACGCCGCTTGGCCTGCTCGCCACCGGCGGCACCGACTACCACGGCGACCTCGGTCCGTACGCCGAGGCCCACGCCGACCTGTGGGTGCCGCCCGAGGTGGGATCGCCCTGCAGGCCGCCTCGGCCTGAGCGGGAGCTGACGGGGGTACGATGTCGAGCGCCGTGACCGACCGGATCGCCACCCCGCGCGCTGCCCATGCTCGACGGCCTCGGGCCGGCGCTGCCCGTCGCGCCGCGGCATCCGGCCGCGCCCGCCGACGAGCGCCTGACCGAGTACCTGCCGGAGTCCCGCGCGCTGCCGCGCTTCCACGTCTGGACGCTCGGCTGCCAGATGAACCGGAGCGACTCCGAGGAGATGGCCGGGCGCCTGCTGCGGGCCGGCTGCGCCGAGGCCGCCGGCTTCGATGACGCCGACCTCATCGTCATCAACACGTGCGCGATCCGCGAGGGCGCCGAGCAGAAGGTCATCGGCCGCCAGGGTCAGCTCGCCGGCTCAAGGCCGCGAACCCGGGCCTGCGGGTCGTGCTGACCGGCTGCTCCGTCCGCGAGCCGGACCGGGCCGGGCTGCGCCGGCGCTACCCGGCGGTGGACCTGTTCCTGCGGCCGGACGAGGAGCCCGAGCTCGTCGACCGGCTCGGCCTGGCGTCCGCCCAGGCGCCGATCGGGGCGGTCGGGGCGACGACGACGGTCGGGCGGACCGTCGTCGGCGTCGCCGACGGCCTGGCCGCGACCCGTGCCCGGGCCGTGGGGGAGGGGACCGTCGCGCGCGGGTCGGCGATCAGCGCCTGGCTGCCGATCATCTACGGCTGCGACAAGACCTGCACCTACTGCATCGTGCCGTTCAGCCGCGGCCCGGAGCGGAGCCGCCCGTTCGACGAGATCGTCGACGAGGCGCGGGCGCTCGCCGCGGCCGGCTACCGCGAGGTCACGCTGCTCGGCCAGAACGTCAACTCGTACGGCCACGACCTGCGCGCCGGATCCGCGGTTCGCGCACGTCGACGACGGCGCGCTGGGCGGGCCGCCGACTGGACCTGCACGGCCGGCCGGACCTCGCCGAGCTGATCCGCGCGATCGACGGGCTGCGGACGGCGGACGGTCGGCCGGCCATCCCGCGCCTCCGCTTCGTCACCTCGCACCCGTGGGACCTCTCGGATCGGCTGATCGCGGCGATGGCCGACTGCGAGTAGCGTCTGCGAGCACCTCCACCTGCCGGTCCAGTCGGGCGACGACGCGGTCCTGCGCCGGATGGGCCGCCAGTACACGATCGAGCACTACCTCGAGCGCCTGGCGCGGATCCGCGAGGCCGTGCCCGGGCATCACGATCTCGACCGACGTCATCGTCGGCTTCTGCGGCGAGACCGAGGCGCAGTTCGAGGCGACGCTGCGCGCTGCTCGAGGCGGTCCGCTACGACCAGGTCTTCGCGGCGGCCTACTCGCCGCGACCCGGGCACGCCCGCGACGCGGCTCGCCGACGACGTGCCCGCCGGACGTCAAGCGTCGCCGCCTGAACCAGCTCCTCGGCGCTCCAGGAAGGCGATCGGCCTCGAGCGCAACCGAGGCGTGGCTCGGCCGCGAGGTCGAGGTCCTCGTCGAGGCGCGTGACGCCGCCGCGCTCGCACGAGCACGACGACGCCGGCCGCGGAGCCGCGGCCGAGCGGACCGCGTCGTGACCGGCCGGACCCGCGGCAACAAGCTCGTCCACGTCGACCGGTGCCGCCGAGCTCGTCGGTCGCGAGGTCGACGGTCCGCATCGACCACGCCGGCCCGTACGCGCTGCGAGGCGCGCTCGTCGACCGCGTGAGCGCCGCGCCGCCGCTCGTCGTCATCGCCGGGGCGACCGCGACCGGCAAGACCGGCCTCTCGATCGAGCTCGCCGAGGCGCTCGTCGCGGGCGGTCGTCCCGGCCGAGATCATCTCGGCCGACTCGCGCCAGGTCTACCGCGGCCTCGACATCGGCACGGCCAAGGTCGGCGCCGCGGACCGGGCGCGGGTCCCGCACCACGGTCTCGACCTCGTCGATCCCGACCAGCCGTTCACGCGTCGCGGACTTCGTCGACCCACGCCGACGACGGCGCTCGCGGGGATCGCCGCAGCGCGGCGGCGTCGCGATCCTCGTCGGCGGGACGGGCCTGTACCTGCGCGCCGTCGCGCGCGGCCTCGATACCGAACGCGCTGCCGAGCGATCCCGGCGGTCCGCGCTCGCCTCGAGCGCGACTCGCGACCGACGGGCTGCCGGCGCTCGTCGAGCGCCTGCGGACGATCGCCCCGGCGATCGGCGGCGCGGGTCGACCTGCGGAACCCCCGGCGCGTCGTGCGCGCCCTCGAGATCGCCGAGATCGCGGGCGACGCGCCGCTGCCCGCGCCGCGCGGCTATCCCGGCCCCGTCGACGTGGCTCGGCCTGACGCTCGACCCGCCGAGCACGCGACGCCGGATCGCGGCGCGGGCGCGGGCCCAGTTCGACGCCGGCCTCCTCGACGAGGCGCGCGGCCTCCGCGAGCGCTTCGACCCGGGCCTCCCGGCGTTCAGCGCGATCGGCTACCGCGAGGCGTGGGCGGTCCTCGACGGCGCGACTGACGCTCGACCAGGCGATCGAGCTCGACGCCCAGCGCAACGTCGCGTTCGCGAAGCGCCAGCGCACCTGGTTCCGCGCCGAGCCGGACGTCGACTGGCTCGACGCGACCGCCGAGTTGCCGACGAGGCAGGCCCATGAGCTCGTCCGGCGGATCATCGATCCGGCCCGCACTCGGTAACGACCGGTCGATGATCGCGCAGCCGAACCCGATCGGGGGTAAGGTCCGCAGCCCTGCGGACGCCGAGGAGCCGCAGCGTTCTCCCGTCGCTCTGACCAGCTAGCCCCCACACGCGTCCGGGTCGAGGGGCTCAACCCGGAACACCTGCCGGTCGACCACGGCGGACGGTCCACCCTGCGCGATCCTGATCGGCAGGAATGGTTCCAGCCGGTACGCCTCGCGCGTTGGCACGAGGTCGCGCTCGTCGAGGCGGGCGATGAACACCGGGCGCTCGCAGATCAGCGCGGCGATCGAACGTTCCCGGCTACCCCAGCCGTCGTACACGATGTTCGTGTCGTCTACCACGAGGACGTCCGGACGGCGGCCGATGATCAGGGTGGCATGCCACAAGGGCGTCGACGCGTCCCATTGGGTCAGGATCGCCGCATCGGGCGGGAGCCCGTCGAGGACGGTGTCGACGAACACCTCGGCCGAGCGGTCGCCGCTTCGATCCATCCTTTGCCAGTTCGTCGTGCCGAGACTGAGCGCGAAGACCAGCACGGCGGCCCCGGTTACGACGCCGGTGTGGCGTCCCCAACCACGGACCGCCGAATGGCGGGAGGCCAGCTCCTGCGCAAAGGCGTCGAGCGCAACGGCCGCCCCGATCGCGAGGACGAGCCAGGCGACGAGGAGGTAGTGCTCGAGCCGCAGATAGGTCGACCAGACGTAGAGATGCGTCACCAGGATGGCCGCGCACATCAGGCCGAACGCAGTTCGGCGGCGGATGAGCAGGCCGAGGCCGACAACGCCCAGGACCGGCGCGACCGGCGTGGCCTGGCCGGCCGCGAGCGTCCGGCGGGAAGCGACCCCCGAAGTCGGCCGGGTCGGGCTCGGGTCCTGGCGATTGGCCGCCGCTGCAGCCACCGACGAGGTCGGGCTCGTCTGTCTCGTGCGGTGGCGCCACGCACCGCTCGGATCCCGCTGACGGCGGATCCTCGCCGCTCCGGCCGCCTCGGTCATCGTCGCGACGACCCGGATGCGGTCGACCTGGCCACTGCCGCCCCTTCGGGATCCGCCTAGGCGCAGGAGGATCGCCACGGTCACCGCCAGTGCAACCGAAACGAGCACGGCCGACAGGAGGTTGGCTCGAAAGGCGATCGACCCAACCGGCACCAGGTGGAAAAGCCACGACAGCACCACGTAGGTCGGATAGCCAGTGGGATGGGCCACGCCCAGGACGTGCGGGACGCTTTGCATCTCGCCCCAGTCCCCGAACGCCATCCCGGGGAGGAGCGTCCGCACGTACACGACGACCGCGATGGCACCGGCGACCGCCGACGGCCACCATCCCGAGCGCCGCCCAGCGATCGGGCCGGTCATGAACACTCGACGGTCAGGGTCACCATGTCGGACTACACTACGTCGCCATGCCCGCACGCCACCTGATCGACCTCGAGCACGTCCCCGAGAAGGCCTTCCTCGTCGCCGTCGACACCGGCGGCGACGACGGCTGGTCCGCCGAGGACTCCCTCGCCGAGCTCGCGAACCTCGCCACGACCGCGGGTGCCGAGGTGGTCGGCGCCGAGTGGCAGAACCGCCGCCACGTCGACCCGAACTGGTACATCGGCAAGGGCAAGGCCGAGGAGCTCGCCGCGGCCAAGCGCGAGACCGGCTTCGACGTCCTCGTCGCCGACGACGAGCTGTCGCCGGCCCAGCAGCGCGCGCTCGAGGAGCTGCTCAAGGTCAAGGTGATCGACCGCAGCCGGCTGATCCTCGACATCTTCGCGCTGCACGCCCAGACGCACGAAGGCCGCCTCCAGGTCGAGCTCGCCCAGCTCGAATACCAGCTGCCGCGGCTGACCAAGCTGTGGACCCACCTGTCGCGCACCGGCGGCGGGATCGGCACGCGCGGACCGGGCGAGAGCCAGCTCGAGACCGACCGGCGGATCATCCGGACCCGGATCGCCAAGATGAAGGAACGCGTCGAGCAGGTCCGGCCAGCAGCGCGAGACGGCGGCCCGCGGGCGCGATCGCCGGCTGTGGCCGACCGTCGGCATCGTCGGCTACACGAACGCCGGCAAGTCGACGCTGCTCAACGCGCTCGTCGGCTCCGAGGTCGCCCACGCCGAGGACAAGCTGTTCGCGACGCTCGACCCGACGAGCCGCCAGGTCAAGCTCGGCGACGGCCAGACGGCGATCGTCACCGACACCGTCGGGTTCATCCACAAGCTGCCGCACCAGCTGGTCGACGCCTTCCGGGCGACGCTCGAGGAGGTCAACCGGGCCGACGTCCTGATCGAGGTCGTCGACGCCTCCGACGCGCACGTCGACGAGCACCGCTCGACCGTCCAGACCGTCCTCGACGAGCTCGGCGCCGGCGAGAAGCCGCGCCTCGTCGCGTTCAACAAGGCCGATCTGCTCGACCGATCCGCCCGGAACGGCGAGACGCCGGCGCCGGTCGATCGCCGGGCGCGGTCTTCGTCTCGGCCCTGACCGGCTACGGCATCGACACGCTGCGGGCCGAGATCTCGGCGCTGCTCGCGTCGCTGTGGGTCGACGTCGACGTCGCCGTGCCGTACGCCGCCGGCGAGCTGCTGGCCCGCGTCCGCGAGCGTGGCACGGTCGAGCTCGAGTACCGCGAGCGCGACGTGCGGGTCCACGGGCGCGTCGCGCCGTCGCTGGCCGGCGAGCTCGAGGCCGTCGCCGCGCGCTGGGCCGAGGACCTCGCTCGAGGAGATCGAAGGCGGTCGGCGCCGGAGCGATGAGCGCCCCGCTCCGCGTCGCCGGCTGGGGCACGCTCGCCGACGGTGCCGCGATCACCTGGACGGTCGCCGAGGGCCGCCGGGGCCGGCGCTGGCGCGAGGTCGTCGCGCGCGGCGAGGCGGTCCGGCACTCGCTGCTGCTCGAGACCGGGGCGGACGGCCGGTTCAGCCACCTCGAGCTGGCCCGGGCCGGCGGGCTCTGGACGTTCCATCCGGAGGCCGACGGGACGCTCCACGGCAACCACGTCGATCCGCGCGGACGCGACGTCCGGCACGTCGACGGGCTGCCGTTCGCGCCCGACGACCTGCTCGCTCATCGAGGGGTCGCCGCTCAGCGCCGGCGGCCATCGCCTGGCGCCTCGCGATCGACGTCGGCGACGGCGTCAGCGGGACGTTCGCCGGCGTCGTCCTCCGCGCCGACGGCGTCGATCGAGGCCGTCCCGACGATCCGTGTCGAGCGGCGCGTCCGAGACGGACGCTGGCGGATCGGCGACGGGCCGTCCGTTCGAGATCGATCGCCGACGGGCTCCCCGTCCTCGTCGACGGCGAGACCCGACCGCTCGAGCTGGACTGACGGCCCTGACTCGCGGCCTTCGCAACGTCGTTGTCATCGAATCGTCGGTCTCGGCGCGTCGTCCTGCGATGGCGTCGCGGCCGTATGGTGGTCGCTGCCTGAAGGGGCCGCGAACATCTCGTGATCTGACCGGTGTTTACATTGGTCGGAGCAACTAGTGATCGGTCGGTTCCTTCAGGCATTTTCATGTCGTCCGGACGTCCCGGCGCCGGTCGGCCGCCTATCGTGGACACGCTGTGGACAACCCTCGCCAGGAAGCGCCGACGAACCCGGAAACTCGTGGATAAGTCCCTTCCCGTGGGCAGGTCGCGCCGGGTAACGTAGGTCTTGCCCGAAGGGGCCCTGAACCAGAAGCGGTCTTGCCGGTGCTTGCATTGGCGGGAACGACTGTGGATCTGTGGTTCCTTCGGGCGTTTCTCTTTTTGCCGCGGCATCGCCACCGGCACGCCGGAGCGCGGCCGCGTTGATCACCGATCCCCGAACTGACCGTCGAGGCGATCCGTGCCGCCCACGCCCGGATCGATCCCGCCTTCACCCGACTCGCCGCAGTACGTCCACGAGGGCCTGTCGCGGCGCCTGCGGGTGCCCGGTCATCGTCAAGGTCGAGACGGTCAACCCGATCCGCTCGTTCAAGGGCCGCGGGACGTGGATCGTCGTCCATGCCCTGGCGGGGGAGGGGAGGATCGGACCGGATCGCGCCGATCGTCGCGCGTCTCGGCCGGCAACTTCGGCCAGGGCGTCGCCTATGCCGCGCGGGCGCTCGGCGTCCCGGCGGTCATCTTCGCGTCGCGCAACGCCAACCGCGGCAAGGTCGAGCGGATGCGGGCGCTCGGCGCCGACGGTCATCGCAGGTCGGGGAGGACTTCGACGAGGCCCGCGGCGCGTCGCGAGGCCTACGCCGCCGAGCACGACGCCGAGCTGCTCGTCGACGGCGACGACCCGCGGATCTCGACCGGCGCCGCGACGCTGGCGCTCGAGCTGACCGACGCGGTCGAGGCCGGCGACCTGCCGGCGCCCGGCGGTCATCGCCGTGCCGGTCGGGCAACGGCGCGCTCATCAACGGCGTCGGTGCCTGGCTCCGGGCGACGCTGCCCGACCTGCCGGGTCGTCGGGATCCAGGCCGAGGCGCGCCGCGGCGATGACCCTGAGCTGGCGGGCCGGTCGGCCGATCGACACCGCCGACCGCCGCGACCTACGCCGACGGCATCGCGTCGCGGATCGCCATCCCGAGCGCGGTCGAGCTGATGCCCGGACGGGTCGACGACATGGTCCTGCGTCTCCGAGGAGGCGCTGCACGTCGCCCAGGACGAGCTGACGAGGCGAGCTCGGGATCACCGTCGAGGGCGCCGCGGCGGCTTCGTGGGCCGGGCTGCTGGCCGGCGAGCGCGCCCGCGGGCCCGGCCGTGCTCATCGTGACCGGCAGCAACGTCTGAGGGTCCCGAGACGCTCGTCCCGGTCTTGCTCGGGGTCACGGGGGTAGTATCTGCCGAGCGGCCGGCGCGCCCGTACGGGCAGCGCGGACCGGAACCGGAGGATCCGTGACCGAGCTTCTCGCGTACATCGACCCTGGCTCGGGGAGCCTCATCATCCAGGCGGCGATCGCGGCGGTGATCGCGATCCCGATCTTCTTCCGGGCGCAGATCGCGCGGCTCGTGCACGCGGTTCCGGGGCCGCACGGAGGTCAAGGCGGCCGCCGATGACCAGCCGGCACCGACGGAGACTGACCCGCCCGGGCGGCCGCGCCGGCCGGTCGAACGCGATCCCGGTTCCTACCGCGACCCGGGCGGGTTCATCTACCGCCGCGACGGCGTCCTGTACCGCCAGATCGGTGCCGGCGTCGATCGACGACTGGCAGGCCTTCCTCGCGAGTGGGCTCGCCGATCGCCTGATCGCGTCCGGCCGGCTCATCGGCCACGAGGAGGCGCCGACCTCGGCGACGCCGCGACGGCCGACGCCCGCGCCGTCATCCGCCCCCGAGCCGATCGAGTTCATCTCGTATCCCTACGAATGGACGTTCGGCGAGCTCAAGGACGCCGGCGCTGCTGACGCTCGACGTCCAGCTCGAGGCGCTCGGCGCCGGCTGGACCCTCAAGGACGCCTCGGCCTACAACGTCCAGTTCCGCGACGGTCGGCCGGTGCATGATCGACTCGCTCTCGTTCGAGCCCCACGAGGACGGCACGCCGTGGGTCGCCTACCGCCAGTTCTGCGAGCACTTCCTGGCGCCGCTGGCGCTGATGGCCCGGCGCGACATCCGGCTCTCGGCCGCTCCTGCGGGCCGACCCGGACGGCGTCCCGCTCGACCTCGCCAAGGGCCTCGCTGCCGTGGCGGACGCGGCTCAACTTCGGGCTGCTGTCGCACCTGCACCTGCACGCCAACGCCCAGGTCCGCCATGCGGCCGACGACGACGACGGTCAGAGCCGCCCGGAGCGTGCCCGGATCAGTCGCGCTCGAAGCTGATCGCGCTCGATCGGCAACCTGCGCAACACCGTCGCCGGCCTGTCTGGAAGCCGGGCGGCACCGAGTGGTCCGACTACGCCGACAACACGAGCTACAACGACCGCGCGACGGCCAGGCCAAGGAGCGCCTCGTCGGGGAGTTCGTCGGCCAGGTGCCGGGGACCCGCGCCTGGGACCTCGGGGCCAACACCGGTCGCTACAGCCGGATCGCGGCCGATGCCGGCAAGCGCGTCCTCGCCTTCGACATCGATCCGGCCGCCGCCGAGCGCAACTACCGCCAGATCCGGACCGAGGGCCGCGGCGACATCCTGCCGCTCATCCTCGACGTCGCGAACCCGAGCCCGGGCATCGGCTGGGCGCAACGCGAGCGACGCTCGCTGCTCGAGCGGGCCGAACCCGACGTCATCCTCGCGCTCGCGCTGGTCCACCACATCGCGATCTCGCGCAACGTGCCGCTGCCGATGCTGCTCGACCTGTTCGCCCAGCTCGCGCCGTGGGCGATCGTCGAGTTCGTGCCCAAGGAGGACCCGATGGTCCGCCGCCTGCTGGCGACCCGCCGGGACGTCTTCCCGGACTACACGCTCGATGGCTTCCGCGCGGCGGCGGGGGAGCGCTTGGAGATCGTCGGCGAGGAACGCCGATCGAGGACAGCCCGCGCATCCTGTTCCTGCTCCGGAGGCGCTAAGGCGCCTGGGGCCGAGGCCCGCCCGTTGACGTCGTGGCGGCATGACGGCGATGGCATCATCCGCGGGTGAGTGCCCGTCGGGCCCTGCCCAGCGATCCGCGCGAGTTCGCCCGCTCGGCCGTGCCGATCGGGCTGATCATCTTGGCCGCGGCGGTCCCTGTTTCCCGCCCGTTCGTGCTCATCGGCCTCGTGGCGGGTGCGGCCGTGGCGGTCGGGCGCGACGCGCCGGTCCGCTGGGCGTGGGCGGCCCCGATCCCGGTAGCCGTCAGCCTGTGCTGGAACCTGATCGTGGCTCCTGTGGCCGACCCGGGCGGTGCCGACTGCACGAGCCTCGGCTCGCCACCGGCCGTGTGGCGGCTCACCGAGGCCGTCCTCGTGCTCGGCGTCCTGGCGCTCCTCGCGAGCGTCCTCCATGCGCGACGGAGCGACCTCTATCTGCGCTGGCCGGCGCGCTGGGTCGTGCGGCTGGCGGTCATCGGGGCGATCCTGCTCGGGCCGCTCGGTCTCGTGCTCGGGGCGTTCCTGGCGCGCCCGTTCTTCGGGTCGTTCTCGCTGGACCTCTCGAACCTGGGCTTCCTGCTGCCGGCGCTCGTGTTCGCGGCCGCCAACGGCGTCATGGAGGAACTGGCCTATCGCGGCGCGCTGCTTGCCTGGACCGCCCGGGTGACCGGCGTGTGGGCAGCGGTCATCGCCCAGGCCGTGGTCTTCGGGCTCGCCCACGGCAGCGCGTCGGACGTCGGCGGGTCGCCGATCGTGCTCACGGTCGTGATCGGCGTCGGCGGCCTGATCGCCGGGCTCATCGCCATCCGGACGCGCTCGCTGCTCGTGCCCATCGCCTGGCACGTGGCGCTGGACCTGCCGCTGTACGCGTACCTGGCCTGTCGGGTGCCCTGACCGGGCGAATCGGGCCGGTCGTGCCATCATCGGGTCCATGACGCAGCGTTTCGCTCGGGTCCCGGTCGATGCCGGGGAGGTCGTCCGCCAGGTGCGCGGGCTCGGCGGCGTGCCGTGGGCTCGCCTGTGGGGGTACCTGCGACCGCAGCTGGTGCCGTTCTCGGTCGCACTGGTCGGCCTGCTGATCGGCTCGCTGGCCGGTCTGGCCTTCCCGCTCGTGATCGCGGGGATCACCACGCAGGTGGTGGCAGGCGGAGATCCGGCCGGACTCGATCGGCTCGTCGTGCTGCTCGTCGTGCTGTTCTTCATCCAGGCGGTCGGCGGATTCGTCCAGACGTGGCTGCTCGGCGTCGTGGGGGAGCGGGTCGTGGCCCAGCTCCGAGGCGAGCTCTACGGGCGGCTGGTGACCTTGTCGCTCGACTTCTTCGGGCAGCACCGTGTGGGGGAGCTCATCTCGCGCCTCTCGAGCGACGTGACCCTCGTTCGGACGATGCTGACCCAGACCGTCACGAGCCTGCTGTCGTCGGTGATCGCCCTGGTCGGCTCGGTGATCATCCTGTTCACGCTGAGCCCGACGCTGCTCCTCGTCGTGCTGTTGCTCGCGCCAGCCCTGATCGCGGTGGCGATCGTGTTCGGCCGGCCGCTCCAGCGGATCAGCACGATCGTCCAGGACATGATCGCGCGGAGCACGACGACGGCCGAGGAGGTGCTGTCGGGCATCCGGGTCGTCAAGAGCTACGTGCGCGAGGACTGGGAGCTTCGGCGCTACGACGCCGATCTGGAGGGCGTCGTCGGGGCCGGCTCGCGGCTGGCGCTGTGGCGGGCGGGGTTCGGCGCCCTGATGGGCCTCCTAGGGTTCGGGGCGATCGCGCTGCTGCTCTGGTACACCGGGCACCAGGTCATCGATGGGACGCTCGGGATCGGGACCCTCACCGGGTTCCTGCTGTACGGCATCGCCATCGGAGCGAGCCTCGGGAACCTCGCGAGCCTGTACGGGCAGTTCCGAGAGGGGACTGGGGCCGTCCAGCGCGTCTTCGAGATCATCGACACGCGGCCGACCATCCTCGATCGTGTCGATGCCGTCCCGATCGGGACGGTCGACGGTCGGATCACGCTCGAGGGCGTCACGTTCGGATACGACCCCGAACGGCCGGTCGTGCGGAGCGTCGATCTGGAGATCGCGGCGGGGGAGAGCCTCGCCCTGGTCGGGCCGTCCGGTTCGGGCAAGACCACGCTGGTCGGGCTCATCCCCCGCCTGTGGGACGTGGATGCCGGTGCGATCCGGCTCGACGGCCGCGACATCCGCGACGTCACCGTGGCCAGCCTCCGCGAGCAGATCGGGCTCGTGGCGCAGGAGGCGACGTTGTTCGGCGGGTCGATCCGCGACAACATCCTGTACGGCCGCCTCGGGGCCACCGATGCTGAGATGGTCGCGGCGGCCGAGGCGGCGAATGCGCACGACTTCATCAGCGAGTTCCCGGCGGGGTACGACACGATCGTCGGCGACCGCGGGCAACGCCTGTCGGGCGGTCAGCGCCAACGTGTGGCCATCGCCCGGGCGATCCTCAAGGATCCACCGATCCTGCTCCTCGACGAGGCGACCAGTTCACTCGACAACGAGTCGGAGCGCCTGGTCCAGGAGGCGCTCGACCGGCTCAAGATCGGGCGCACGACGATCATCGTGGCGCACCGACTCTCGACCATCCGTGCCGCAGACCGGATCGCGGTGCTCGACGACGGTTGGCTCGTCGAACTCGGGCCTCAGGAGGAGTTACTCGCTGCCGGTGGGCTGTACTCGCGGCTCCATCGGGTCCAGTTCGATGTCGAGCGCCCCGACGAGGTGCCGGTCGAGGCCTGAAGCTGTGGGTCGATCCGGTCGGGCGGGCTGTGCGCCACCGGTTCGAGACGCGCGACGGCGTCCGTCGAGCGTCCTCAGGGTCAGGATGGACATCGGGCCCGCGATCGCGCCGAGCATCGCAGCGTTGTAGACCGCCGTGATCGGCAGCCCCGCCAGGATCCCGATGCTCGTTCCTGCGAGCGTGCCGAGCACGAGCGCGACCATGAACTGCACGGCTCGTCGGTCTGGCAACCGGGGGTCTGTGACGACCCAGATCACGCCGAACAGCAGCCCGGCCGCAAGCGCGAGGGGAGTCAGGATGACCACCACGTCGAGCGGTCCAACATCCTGTCCGCCGCCCATGATCCCGGTCAGCACCGCCATCAGCACCAGGACCGCGGTCGGCCACGTGGCCGCCCACACGCCCGCGATCGCCAGGACCGGACCAATGCGTCGCTCCATGCCGTCGACTCTAGCGCGGCTCGTACCGCATCGCCACTGCCCCTGAGCCGAACTCCAGCCGGCTCACGAGCTGCAAGTCGACATACTTCGAGAGCCCCGCGAACAGCGTCGGCCCGTGGCCCGCGATCCTCGGATGCACCACGAATTCGTATTCATCGATCAAACCCAGCTCGGTCAACGCCATTGGGAGCTTCACACCTCCCACGAACAGTCCGTTGCCGGGTTCCCCCTTGAGCCGCTGGACGGCCGTGCCCAGATCCCCGCGAACGAGTTCCGCGTTCCAATCGACCTGCTGCAGGGTGCTCGACACGACGTACTTCCTGGCTGCATTGATCGTGCGGGCGAAGGGTTCCATCCAATCCGGTCTCGGTCCCGTCGATGACGCCGGACGCCACGCTGCTTCCATCATCTCGTACGTCACCCGACCGAAGATCAGGGCGTCAGCCTGCGCGAGGTTCTCGACCGCGTGACGATGCAGGTCTTCGTCCACTACGCCGGCCCGGTGATCGCAGCACCCGTCCAAGGTGACGTTGATGGAGTACCGCAGGGGTCGCATTCGCAAAGTCTGCCACCGCAACAACACCCGGGCTCGTCGTCAGGGACCGCGCCGTCGCCGAGGTCCTCCGAAACTGCTTCCGATAAGGTGAGTTATGTCTGCTGTGCCCATCCACCCCGAGCTTTGGCGGCCTCACCCGGGCGACATCCCCCTACTGTTTCGCTAGATAGGCCTGGATGATGGCCACTACGCGGTCGAGCCCCTTGTGAGTGAGGTGGTAGCCGGCTTCAGCCGAACCATCAATCTCCTTGGCAGCCCACAGTTTCCGGCTCGCTTCCTGGACCCGTTTCGCGCTGCGTCGATCCATCGATGCCCGCAGCCCGGACAGGGTAACTGGCGTCGGATGGTAGCTGTGCAGGACCATGAGAAGCTCCTCGGGGATGCTCAACGTGGCCAAAACGAGCTTCCGTGCGCCGAAGTCCTGCACGAGACCACCGACCGGGGCGGAAACCTGCTCGACCAGCGCGCCTGCCTCGTGCATCGGCAAGCCCGACACCGTCCGGATCATCTCGGCCAGCACCCACTGGGCAGCTCCAACCAGGTACTCGAGGTCGAACCGATTTGGATCTACCTCGGCCTTGTGAGCGATGTTGCGCTTGTTCCTCATGGTGTACATCGACCTGCCGACCCTGGCTGCCACGATCTTCAGCCCATCCGGCAGGCTATTGGCCTTGCTCTCGAGAGTGCGTAGGTACTGGTCGACGTCGGGCTTGTTGGAATGGGTGCCGGTGTCGAGGTGCTCGAGCACTTGCACGAGGGTCTCCACGAACTTGCCCACCGATGAGCGCCCCAGGGTGCCGGTCCCGAGGTCCTGGCGCATCTGGAGGTATTCATCGGTCAGATCGGTGGCCAAAGTGGCCGGGATGCCGTTGCTGAGGGCACCGATCAGCTGGGAGCGATTCACGGCTAGTCAGTCGCCTCCTCAGCCTGGCCGCCGAGCATCGCTTGAACACGCTTGACGCCCTCGTTTGTCACGCGGTAGAGCTTCCGCGCCTGGCGCGCCGTCCCCGACTTGCGGGTCTGGATCACGTACTGGGGCTTGCGCGCGATGAGGCGGGAGAACGCCTCGGTGATGTTGCCCACGCCGTGGCCCATGTTCTTCAGCTCGGCGTTCACGCGCTGCGAGTCGAAGTCCTTCATTCCCTGGTGCACCTGGAACCAATAGCCGACCACGAGCGCGCGTTCGGGCTCCGTGCGGGGGGACGCATCGCTGTAGAGGGAGGCCACGTCCTCGTACGCGCCGGGGTCAGGCGCCCCGGGTTTGGCGCGCGGGATCGGCGCCCCCGGCTCGGCCGTGCCCGTGTAGCGCTCCCGCGCCCATCGCAACACGCGCGCGACCATCTTGTCGTCGTCCGTGATCTTGTCGAGCGCGCCGGCAATCGTGGTCATCGCCTCGAGTTCCGGGTCCGCTCCCGCCTTGCTGACCAATGTCTGCTCCCTTCACGTGCAGGGTCTTGGTGGGTGGTCTGCAAACAACAATAGCAGCAACATGGAATTGGTCACTTGGAGGTTTCCACCCACGCTGGACCGCGGCAACCGCCAGGTCTTGCTGGTCCCGCTGCATGCACTATTCAGCCTATGAGACACAAGGTGCAAGTCGCTCTCGCTCGCGGCATCGCCCCATCATCCAGACGTCTCCACGCGGCGACTGCCGCTCCTGCACTCCGTGGGCCGTCAGCAGTACCACGCGGCGCCGACCGCCCGTCTAGCGTGGTTCGAGGTCGCGACACCCTGCCGGTCCAAGGCGCTATCCGGACGATCGGCGCATGATTCCGGCATGACGACTGCGACGGCCTCGCGCCGACCCATGGTTCGGTCTTCACCTTCCCAGCTACAGCCACCCGGACGTCCCGCCGGAGCGCCTCTTCGACCGCGTCGTCGAGCAGGCCAAGGCCGCCGAGGCGGCCGGCTTCGAGCTCGTCACCGTGATGGACCACCTCTACCAGATCCCGGGCATCGGCTCGACCGCCGAGCCGATGCTCGAGGGCTGGTCGGTCCTCGTCCGCGCTGGCCCGCGAGACCTCGACGGTCCGCCTCGGCACGCTCGTGACCGGCGTCACGTACCGCAACCCGGCGATGCTCGCGAAGAAGGTCACGACGCTCGACGTCGCTGTCCGGCGGCCGGGCGATCCTCGGCATCGGCGCCGCCTGGAACGAGGAGGAGCACATCGGCTACGGCTTCGAGTTCCCGCCGGTGAAGGAGCGGATGGACCGCCTCGACGAGGCGCTGACGATCGCCAAGGCTGATGTTCACCGAGGAACGACCGAGCTTCGAGGGCCAGCACTACCGGATCGACGAGGCGCTCAACATGCCGCGGCCGATCCAGGCCGGCGGTCCGCCGATCCTCGTCGGCGGCGGCGGCGAGCAGCGGACGCTGCGGATCGCGGCCAAGTACGCCGACATGACCCACTGGTTCGCGCTTGGGCTCGATGCCCTGCGCCACAAGGACGAGCTGCTGATCCGCTACTGCGAGGAGATCGGCCGGGACCCCGTCGACGATCGAGCGGACGATCGGCGCGCCGGTGATCGTGATCGCCGACCGAGGCCGAGGCCAAGGCGTTCGTCGAGATGACGTCCCGCCGGAGCGCCGCGCGTACGTCACCGCCGGCACGCCCGAGCAGGTCGTCGACGTCCTGCGGCCGTACATCGACGCCGGCTTCACCGGCTTCACGTTCAACAACGCGATGTACCGGACGCCCGAGCAGATCGCCACGGTCGGCGAGCTCCTGCGGATGGTCAGGCCGGTCGCCGCCCGCTGAGCGAGGCTAGGACCCGCGTCCGGTCCGCCGCATCCGCTCGAGTTCGCGGCGAAGGCGCTTGCTCGGCCGACCCTCCCCGCGGACCGCCTTGATGCCGGGCGCGATCTTCCTGATGACAGGCAGTGGGCTGTTGTCGACGTAGCACGTTGCGGCGACCGGCGCGCCGACGCGCGTTTCGATCGGCCGGACGACCTCGACGATCCGCTCACGTTCGGCGATCAGCGCATGCACCACGTCGCCGGCACGAACCTTCGTCGACGGCTTTGCCGGGTTTCCGTTGACCCGGACGTGCCCGCCTTCGCACAGCTGGGTCGCGATGGGCCGCGTCTTGACCAGGCGCACCGCGCATAACCAGCGATCAACTCGTGTGTCGTCGGGCATGGTTTGCTCGTCGCGTCCTCCTTCGTGTCGGGTCGATGATGGCGCCTCCGGCCGAGATGGTCGACGCCGCGGGCACTGGCCCCTCCCCTACCCCCAAAGTTCGTGAGCGGCGACGCCCGCCGGGCCGTCATCATTCACCGATGGGATCACACGCCCTCATGCGCCGGTGTGGGACATTGGGAGTCGTTGGTGGGCCGCCGGCATGACCCGATACCTCGTCCTCCTGCGCGGGATCAACGTCGGCGGCCGGAACAAGGTGCCGATGGCGGCCCTGCGCGACCTCCTCGAATCGCACGGCCACACGAAGGTCTCCACCTACATCGCCAGCGGCAACGTGATCCTGAGCTCCGATCGCACCGCGGCCGCGATCAAGCGAGAGCTCGAGGAAGCGCTCCCGAAGACCTTCAAGCTCGACAGCGAGCTGATCGCAGTCCTCGTCCTGACGCTCGCCCAGCTCCGGGCCGTCGTCCGGAAGCGGCCCAAGGGGTTCGGCGACCAGCCGGACACGTACCACAGCGACGCGGTCTTCCTCATGGGGATCGACGCGGCAGACGGCGATGAAGGTCTTCGACCCGCGGCCCGGCGTCGACGAGGTGTGGCCGGGAACCGGCGTGATCTACTCGCAGCGGCTGAGCGCCCAACGGACGAAGAGCCGACTCGGCAAGATCGTCGGGACGCCGGCGTACAAGTCGATGACGATCCGCAGCTGGGCGACGACGATGGCGCTGCTCGAGCGCATGGAGGCGCCCGAGGCCGACGCCTGATCGTCGATCTCGACCCCAGCCGGCACCGCTCCCCTGCCCTGGGGTTCATCGATCACCGATGTCCAGCGGCGAACGTTGCGCCGGAGCCGAAGCGCTACTCGGAGGGCTCGTAGACCCCGAGGACGTTCCCGGAGGGGTCCGCGAAGGTGAATCGCCGCCCGCCCGGATAGTCGTGCATCGCCACCTGGACCCGGCCGCCCGCTTCCACGACGCTGGCCAGGGCCGCGTCGGCATCGTCGGTGCGGATCAGCGCCAAGACCCCTTCGCCGCGCGATGCGACGGGCTCTCGCGCGAGCCCGCCGAATTCCCCGCCGGTCGTCGGGTGCTTGATGCCCGCGTAATCGGGGCCGTAGTCGTTGAAGGACCATCCGAGCGCCTTCGCGTAGAAGGCCTTCGACTTCTCCAGATCGTCGACAGAGAGCTCGATGTAGTCGATCACGTGCGCCATGGTCAGAGCGTACGCGAACGGGTCAATCAGCCGACCTCGTCCAACGCCTGCTGGCACCGCGGCGGCCGATAGCGATATCGAAGCCCTGTCAGACTCGCCGGGGTCCACACTTCGGCGTCGCGACGGAAGCGCCGAACGCGCGACGAATGGCGCTTCTCGTGACCCGACCTGCTGGAGGCTGCAGCCGTGAGTGAGATCCTTGGGATCGCTCGATTCACGTTTCACGAGGGCGGGTTCGAAGAGTTCGCGCGTCTGTCGGCGCAGGCGATGGAGGTCGTCAAAGCCAAGGACTCCGGGACGCTCCAGTACGACATCTACTGCAACGACGACCGGTCCGAGGCCATCGTCATCGAGCGCTACCGAGACTCCGCGGCGCTCATCGAGCACGCCGCGCATGTGGCCGAGATCACCGAGGCGGTCCTCAAGACGGGTACCGTCGAGGGCGAGGTCCTTGGCGAGCCGAGTGCGGAGCTCGGGGAGAAGCTGGCGGCTAGCCCGGTCCGCGTGTTCCGGCCGCTCCTCTCGATGGACACACCATAAAGGAGCGACGCCCATCAAGCTGACCGCATCGATGCCCCGACAGGTCCTGTTCATCCAGGGCGGTGGTGAAGGGACCCACGACGAGTGGGACGACAAGCTGGCCGACAGCCTGCGCGCGGAGCTCGGCCCTGGGTTCGAGGTCCGTTACCCGCGGATGCCCGCCGAAGACGACCCGAGCGCGGCAACGTGGGTCCCGGCGATCCGGCAGGCGATCGCGGCCCTCGATGACGGAGCCGTCGTCGTCGGCCATTCGATCGGCGGACCGATCCTGGTCCATACGCTCGTGGACGAGCCGCCGCACCGACGGCTTGGCGCGATCGTGCTGCTCGCCGCGCCATTCGTGGGCGTTGGCGGTTGGCCAGGCGACGAGTTCGAGCTGCCGAGCGACCTCGGCGCCCAGCTACCGACCGGTGTGCCGATCCACCTGTTTCACGGTCTCGCGGATGACGAAGTCCCGCCGGAGCATGCCGACCTGTTCGCGCAGGCCATCCCTCAGGCGCAGGTCCATCGGCTTCCCGGTCGGGATCACCAGCTCGGGAACGACCTCGGCGACGTGGCCAAGCTGATCCGCGACCTCGGAACATCCCCTCCCCCGCCGTCGAGACCGTAGCCTGTCGACGATCCCGAGGCTATCGCACAATGGGGCGATCGGCGTTCGGATCCGTTGAGGTCTCCTGGCCGCTCGGTGGTGCGCCCCCAGGTCCCGCGTAGCGGCTGACTTCCTCCATCGTGAACTCGCCGCGGTGGCTTCGGATCCAGGTGCGCGCGTGCCGATATCGAATGGCCTCGTACGCGATCAAGGTCGCGCAGACGGCCGCCGCCAGGGTGAGCGCGGCGAGCGCGGGCACCATCGTGGCAACGGGGATCAGCGCGATGAGCGCGGCGGCGGCGACCGGTCGACCGTGGCCCCAGCCGCCGCCGATCCGCAGCCGCAGGGCCACATGCGCGGCCATGTACAGCGCCAGACCTCCGCAGAGCCCGATCGCCGGGATGGTTCCCAGCGGCTCGTCGACGTGGCCCAAGGTCTCCTTCATGCCGAGCGCGAAAAGGACGATGCCGAAGACCATCGGCATGTGGAGGTATGAGAACAGGTCGCGCGCGAGGTCCGCACGCTCGGCACCGGTCGCCTCGGTGATCCTCGCCTCCGAGATGAAGATGACCCAGTCGAAGTAGGACCACCACAGCGCCGCGGCGACGACCATTCCCAGCAGGGCGGCCGCGATCCTCGGGGCGTCGAGCGGCAGCCCACCCGCGCCGACCCCGATGGCGACGATGGACTCGCCGAGGGCGATGATGATGATCAGCCCGTGACGCTCGACGAAGTGCGCCGGCGAGAGGCGCCAGCCGCGTCCGCGACCGACCAGTGCGCTGAGGTAGTCGATCGTGAGGGCGGCGGCCCACAGCGCGAGCTCGACTGGCCCGTCGAAGAAGCTGGCGACCACGATCAGCGACGGTCCGAGCACGGCGCCGGGTACGAACCGGAGGACCGCGGCATGCAGCTCCGGGTCGTCGCCGCTGGCGATCGCGTAGAGAGCGAGGTGAAGGGCACGGACGAAGAAGTACGCAACGCCGAAGACGAGGGCCTCGGCGCCGAACGCCTCGGGCGTCGCGAGAGCGACGATCAGCATGGCCCCCGCCGAGGCGAACATCGCCAGGCGAACGGCACCTTCCTCGGGGTCGAGCGTGTTCGTCAGCCAGGCATAGGCCGTCCACGCCCACCACAGCGCGGCAAGCAGTAGCCCACCCCGCACCAGCCCTTCCCCACTCTGATTCGCGGCGAGAAACCCGGTGACCTGCGTGAGGGCGAAGACGAATACGAGGTCGAAGAACAGCTCGAGCGGCGTGACCCGCTCCTCGCCTTCGATCGAGCGAACGTGCATCGCGGCTCAGCGCGGGCCGCGTTCGGTCAGGCCCTGCGGCATCTGTCATCCTCCATGGCTGAGCTGGGCTGCGTGGTCAAATCGTAGTCGAGGCAGGTGAGCGAGGAGGAAGCGAGCCAGCGCCCCTGGTCATCCTCTGACGAGCAGCTCGCTCGCGAAGGGCGGGGCGAGGAGCCGGCGGACCGCGCTAGGGGCCCCTGGTCGGTTACCATCCCGCGGCGCACGAACCGTTCGGTGCGCCAGTCGAAGGAGGTGCGTCATGGCACGCCATGATCACGACCTCGAAGCGCAGGTGCGCTTTCGAGCGAACTAGCAAGCGTCGCCGCGGGTTCCCGTCGGAGACGAACGTCAAGCGCGGCGACCGCGTCGTGCACGGCGACAAGGAGTTGCTTCCATCGAGAAGCTCGGTCGGAAGGACCCGTGCCCGTGCGGCTCAGGTCGGCGCTTCGCGGCGTGCTGCCGTGACTCGGGGCGCTTTTGACGGCGACCTCGATTACTACATCCGATAGCTAACGGGCCACCATGCCGGTGGCCCGTTTCGATTCGGGTCGGGTTCAGCGGCTGCGGCTACCGACGAGAGGTCGGACCTCGATCGGCTCGCCGATCGCGTCGCTGACGCGCGACGCCCAGTCCACGGCGGCCTCGATCGTCGGTGCCTCGATCAGATAGAAGCCGCCAATCTGCTCCTTCGTCTCGGCGAACGGGCCGTCGGTGCTCTTCGGCCGGCCCGGGCCGCGACGGACGACCTTTGCCTCACTCGACTCGCTGAGCCGGGCCGAGAACACGAACGCCTCGGCCGCCTCCATGTCGGCCTCGATCCCGGCGATCCGGGCGAAGCCGGCTCGCTGCTGCTCGTCGGTCATCGGCTCGCGAGGCTCGCCCGTGGCGGTGTGCACGGACAGCATGTACTGGGGCATCGTCGTCTCCTTGTCGCGCAGGATGTTCCTGCTTCCAGTTTGGCGACGAAATTGACGGACCAGCCTCGACATTTGCTCGACGGTTCGGTCCCGATCTGCTTCTGCCGGCTGCCCCGAGGCGGGCCGGCGTCACTCCCCGACGGTGGCGAACGTCGCCCGACCGGCGGGTCGATAGGTCTGGAGCGTCACGCCTGACGGCGTCGATCGCGACTCGACCAGGGTCAGGTCGTGCGTCTGCCCGTGCTCCGGGAACAGCCGCTGCCCGTCGCCCACAACGACGGGGTGGATCTCCAGGTTGAGCTCGTCGACGAGGTCGCGCTCGAGCAGCCACCTGAGCAGGTCGCCGCTGCCATGGACCTGGAGCTCGCGCCCGGGCTTCGCCTTGAGCTCGCGCACCGCCGCCTCGACGTCGCCATCGATCACGTGGGTGTTCCAGCCCGGATCCTTGAGCGTGCTCGACGGCACGTACTTGGGCAGGACGTTGATGCCGTGGGAGACCGGATCGCCCTCGTCGTGGTGCGGCCAGTAGCTCTCGAAGATCTCCCAGGTCTTGCGTCCGAGGAGCAGCGCGTCTGCGCGCTCGAACACCGAGGTCACGAAGCGCCCTCCCTCCTCATCGAAGTGCCGCGCCACCCATCCGCCGCGCTCGAACCCGCCGCGCCGGTCCTCATCGGGGCCGCCTGGACCCTGGTACACGCCGTCCACGGTCAGCATCATCGTTGCGGTCAGCTTCATGATCCTCGCTCCGTCGCTTCGGGGTCGATATTGGTTAGACCATCGGCCGAGCGGTAACTGATCGGCCCGGTGCGGCGGACCCGGTCCGGCGATCGCCTGATTGCCGCTGTGCAACATCGGCGCCCGACGCATGCCATATCGCATAGTGTGATCCGGGACGCAGGCTCAGCTCAGAGGGAACCGTCATGCGAACGCCGCTGACCCTGTCACCCTGCCGCCTATCCACGCTCGGCGGTCCAGTTCGGGGAGAATCCCATGCAGCAGCGTCCACAGGCCACCAACATCGCGCTGGTCGCCGTCGCCTTGGCCGTCGGCGGACTGCTGCTCTTCGCGTTCCTGACCCGCGGCCCGGACAGCGGGACCTTGACCGGCGGGACTTGGCAGCTTGCATCGATCACCGGGCAGACACCCGCATACCAGGGCGTCGTCCCGGCCGCTGACCAGTCGCGCTACACGATCGCGTTCGCCGACGATGGCACGCTCGCCGTGCGGGCCGACTGCAATGCTGTCGCGGGCACGTATGACCTGGATCGGAGTGACGGCCTCACCATCACCCTCGGGCCGAGCACGCTGGTTGCCTGCCCGGATGGTTCGTACGGGAGCCTGTTCGCGCATGCGCTCGGATCCGTGACGACGTGGGCCATCGCGGGCGACGAACTGACCCTGACGACGTCGGATGGTGGGACCGGCACGTTCGTGGACGCCTCCACGGCGCCGGTGGTCCCGACAACGACGGCGTCGCCGTCGGCGAGTCCGACGACATCGGCGTCCGCGTCCGTCGAGCCCACGGCGAGCCCGACACCGACGCCAACGCCGAGCCCCACACCGACCGCGTCCCCCAGCCCCTCCCCGTCCCCGACGGCAACCGCGACCGCCGAGCCGACCGAGACCGCGGCGCCGACCGAGACCGCCGAGCCGACCGAGACCGCCGAGCCGACGGCGTCGCCGACCCCAACCCCCACGCCGACACCGGCACCCACCCCGACGCCGACCCCGGGAGACGACCTCGTCGGAACGAGCTGGCAGCTCGTCTCGATCACTACCAGGGATCCTGTGTCCGCGGGCGTCATCCCTGTCGCCGAGCGCTCCAAGTACACGGTCTCGTTCGCGGCGGGTGGGACGTTCAGTGCGACGGCCGATTGCAACACGATCACTGGCCAGTGGACCGCGACCGCGGGCGGAGGTCTGTCGATCGTGCCCGGACCCTCCACGATCGTCCCATGCGCCGAGGGCTCGTACGGCGACCTGTACGTCCTCGCACTCTCGAACAGCGCCAGCTACGTGCTGGCGAACGATGTCCTGACCGTCACCCTCCGTGACGGCGGGACGCTCGGGTACGAACCGGGCGCCTGACCGATCGACCTCCCTGCGTCGACGCTAGGCGCCGCCGAGCTCGACGCCGCGCCGCATCAGCCCGTTTCGGGAGCGGTTCGACGCACGCGGGGCCAAGTGGGACGCGGCGGAGCGCGGTGCTCGAGCCGGCCAAAGCGCCCACATCCAGCACCTGACCCGTCGACGCGACCGCTCGCGCTATTACCGCCAGCGCTTCTTCATCCGGTCCTGCGGCGCGCCGCCATCGCCTGCTCGATCTGGCGGACGTGCTCTCGTTCGTGTTCAGCCAGGCGATGCGCGTAGTGGGCGGCCGTCCGCTGCTCGGTGCCCCGGCCGGGCAGCTTCACGCTCGCCGTGCGTGCGAGCGCGTCTGCGCCGCCCGCACGGAGGCGCGCGACGAGCCGGGCGCGATCGCCGGTGAACGCCTCGAGCGACGCGCCGAAGGGCAGGGTCAGGAAGCCAGTGCGTCGGATCGTGGAGCGCGGGCTCTCCGCGCGAAACGACGGATGGTCCTCGTCGAGGATTCGGCCGATGTAGCCACCCCACGTGCGATCGCACGCCCGCACATGGCCGAGGACGTCGCGCGCCGACCAGCCGCCGGTTTCGAGGGGCTCGACGAGGTCGTCCGCTGGCACGCCCGAGGTCGCGGCCGCGATCCGGGCCGGAGCCGACTCGAGCATGTCGAGGACATCAGCCAACGGGAAGCGCGGCTCTGGCTCGCCCACGGGACTCTCCTCGTGCCTCTGGACGGTGGACGACACCACGGTAGTGTGCAGTCATGAGGGCCGTCGGCCGAGGGTTGACGCGTTGTTAACGGGGCATGGCCGCTCGGCGACGGTTCGACCGGTGTGGCCGTCGCGGCGGGTCCGGTCACCCGCGCTTCGCGATCGACGCGAGCCATGCATCGCGGTCAAGGGGACTCGGGCGGGAACGAGGCTTCCTCGGTGGGTTCTCGCCGATCGGCTGATAACCGCCGAAACGCTGCTCGAGGATCCCCTCCCCCATCGACAGGCCTGGCAGCCGGTTCTTGATCTCCTGCACGCGCGCGACGGGCAGCACGGCTGACGCCCGCGTCAGGCCGTTTGCGGAGAACTGCCCTGTCACGCGGCCGCCCGACCGGCCCAGGGCTGCGAGCACGCCGGAGGCCGAGGACGTGGGCACCTCGAGCGAAAGGTCGGCCAATGGTTCGCAGACCCACGTTCCGGCGCGCTCGAGCGCCATGGCCATCACGAGCTCGGTCAGCCGCCGGTAGTCGGCCGCCGACGTGACTGGGGACGCGTAGCCGCAGTCGGTCACGGTGACGCGGCAGTCGGTCACCTGCCAGCCGGCCGGGCCCTCATCGAGCGCCTCGTGGACGTACGTCGTCAGCTGCGTGACGAATGTCTCCTGGGTCTTGAACAGGTAGAGCGGTACGAGCCTGGGCTCGATGTCGGTGCGGACCTCGATGCCGGACCCGAACGGCGCGGGTTCGATGCGCAGGGCGAGCGTGGCCATGAACGGGTTCGTGCTGAGCGGCGAGCTCCGGCCGGTGATGTTCGTCTTGGTCTTCGCGTGGATGATCTCGACGGCCTCGCCGACGCGCGCCGGTCGCTCGATGCACACCGTCGTGGTCTCGCGGAAGTCGGCGGCGATGCCGTACTCGCGTTCCAGCGTCGCCTGGATGACCTCCTTCTGGACCTCCCCATACAGCGAGACGGCGATCTCGTGCCGGGCATCGTCCTGGCGGACGTCGATGAGGGGATCCTGCTCGGCGAGCTGGCCGAGCGCCGCCCGCAGCGAGCCCTGCTCCTCCGGCTTCATGGCGAACACGACCGCCTCGAGGGTCGGCCGCGGAAACCGGGCGCTTGGCTCGTCGCTCGCATGCGGCTGTCCGATCGCATCGCCGACCCGGACCGCGCCGAGCCCCTGGATCGTCGCCATCTCCCCGGCCGCGACGACACTCCGGCGCGGCGCACCTGCCGGGGCGAAGACGCGGATCGAGGTCGCCTTGGCCTCCCCTCCCCTGCCGACGGCGACGCGCTCGCGCGGACGGAGCGTGCCGGCGAACAGGCGCGCATAGGCGACGCGCTCGCCGGCGGCCGTCCGCTCGATCTTGAAGACGCGGCCCGACACGGGCGCGTCGGGGTCGCCGTGCGCGTCACCGAGGAGGTCGACGACGCCCGCCAGCAGCTCGTCGATGCCGATCCCGTGCGCGGCCGAGCCGAAGAACACCGGATGGACAAGGCCGCGCCGGGTCTGTGCGGCGAGCTGCTCGCGCACTCGTTGACCCGACAGCGACGGCTCGTCGCCCACGTAGGCCCGGAGGATCGCCTCGTCATGCTCGGCGAGAACCTCCGCGAGCGCGATCCGATGCGCCTCGTCATCCGGACCGAACGGCAAGACCGTCGCCCCTCGACTACCCGGGTCGTGGACGGTCTCCATCGGAACGACAGCCGGCGAGAGCCGGCGCGCCAGGGCCTCGACGGTCCGCCGGTCGTCGGCGCCGGCGCGGTCGATCTTGTTGACGAAGATCAGCGTGGGAACGTGGAGTCGCTGGAGGGCCCGGAAGAGGAGCGGTGTCTGGGGCTGGACGCCCTCCACGGCCGAGACGACGAGGACCGCGCCATCGAGCACCGCCAGGACGCGCTCGACCTCCGCGATGAAGTCGGGGTGGCCCGGCGTGTCGACGAGATTGACCGCGAGATCGCCGACGAGGAACGAGGCGACCGCGGAGCGGATCGTGATCCCCCGCTCACGTTCGAGCTCGAGGGAGTCGGTCTGGGTGGTGCCGGCGTCGACGCTGCCGACGTGGTCGATCGCGCCGGCGGTGTAGAGGAGTCGTTCGCTGAGGGTGGTCTTACCGGCGTCGACGTGGGCGAGAATGCCGAGATTGAGCGTGCGCATGGGACCTCATGCCTTCCAAGGAGGTAGTCACCTTCTGGCTGGACATGGGTGCTCCCATTTCGCTCCTTTCTCGTCGATACACTCGCGATCGTGCGCCCCTAGACTCTCGCATGCGCGGTCAAGTCGGCCTCACCCGCGCGGGAAGGCCCCACGACTACCGCGGGTCGCGGCGACGCTCGAAGATGTAGTCCAGGTCCTTGCGCCAGGTCTGGCCCGCGTCCTCGGAGGCCTCGGCGCGCATGTCGATCCGGTCGGGCTGCACCCGCATGACGATGCGCTGGTGGCAGTCTGCGATCCTCGCGCAGGAGCGTCCACTCGCCATCACGAACGTCATGGCGAACACCCGATAGACCCCACGGTAGTCGTGGGAGCTCGACGCGGGGCATCAACGAGTACGACGAGGTCTTCATCGCCCCGCGCCGACGGGTCCGAGCGGCGGAATCTCACCAACGACCCGGCCAACGACTGGGGCCCGACTGGTCGCCCGACGGATCGACGATCGCCTTCAACTCCGATCGCGACGGCGGCCGGCTCCGAGTGGGTACCTCGTCGACCCGGATGGCTCGAACGTCCGCGCGCTCGACATCGACGCCGGGTGGAAGACCCGTCGTTCTCACCGGACGGCACGGGGATCGCCCATTCGAAGGCCACGACGGGGGCGACTACGAGGTCGTACGTCGCCGATCATCGGCCACGGGCGAACCGCCGCGCAGCTGACCGACAGCCCGGGGCCGGCGACGGCTGGCCGAGATCTGGTCGCCCGACGGCTCGACCGATCGCCTTCACCTCGGAACGGGACGACTGCTCGGTCTGCCGCGGCCAGGTGTCGGCGAACCGGCGAGCCCGACGACCAGCATCGCGACGTCTGGGTCATGAACGCCGACGGCCGGACGAACGTCGCGTCGCCACCGAGCGAGCTCCGCATCGTCGAACGTGGTGACGGCCGCGACCTCGTCGCCCGACGGCCGCCTGCTCGGCTGAACCGCGGCACGCGCGGTGCGACGCTGGTCGTCGGCCGGACCGCGATCTTCGGGTCGACTGGATGCGCCGACGTGGACCTCCGGACGAGTCGGGACCGTCGGTCACGTCGACGGCGGGCGTCCCTGCGACTCGACTCGGGCTGACCAGTCCGCCCTCCGCCGGATCGGAGTTCGCGGGGCGCGATGTATCGTTCGGGCACCCGCGCGACGGGACCGTGACGAGGAGGCTTCGATGGAGGGGACGAGCAGCCAACGCAAGAGACTCCCGCCCCGCTGGTTCATCCGTGTCGCCTGGGCGGTCCACCGGGCGATCTATCGGCTCACCGGCGGGCGACGCGGTCTGTCGCTGGCCAGGCCCGGGCAATGGGGAACGATGCGGCTCACGACCGTCGGTCGCCGGAGCGGGAAGACACGCATCGCGATCCTCGGCTATTACGATGATGGCCCGAACCTGGTCACGATGGCGATGAACGGCTGGGGCGCGCCGGAGCCAGCGTGGTGGCTCAACCTGCAGACGCAGCCGAACGCCCAGGTCGAGCTCAAGTCCGGCACGCGCGCGGTCCATGCGCGCGCAGCGGTGGGCGAGGAGCGCGAGCGCCTCTGGGCGAGGTTTCGAGAGTTCGGCGATAACCCAGACGACTACGCGTATCGACGACCGGGGCGGACCGAAGTGGTGGTGCTCGAGCCGGCGGCGGCGGCCGGGGAGCCCGAGCGCGATCAGGCGAGGCCGTGAGGTTGGCGGTGAGGTGGCTACCCTGGCCGCGGGACCCAGTCGGCTAGATCACGTCGTATAGGGCCGCCTCGTCTCGGATCATCTGCTGTCGTTCCGCAAGGAGGTCGTCTCGGGCCGCCTGGACGAGGCCCCGGGCTCGCTCGAATTCCGCCGGCGACTCCAGCACGACAGGAGCCAACTTGCTCAGTGACTCAAGCGTGGTCGTGATGTGCCTGGCGAGGTCGGACTCGTTCCCGAGCACCTTGACCATCTGGGCTTGGACGGTCGGCCAGTCCCTCACGGCCTTTCGCGAAACCAGACCTCCGAGAGACTTGTTCAACTCCGCTTGAGTGGATCGCATGGCCGAGCACAGCGAGGCATCGCGCTCGATGTCATACCAACCCTGGAAGGATTGGAGGGCGGCGAGCTCTTCAGCGAAGGCCTGCGCATTCCCGAGAGCCGCTCGCTCGAGCACCTTCCCCAGGCGCGCCGCCACCAAGCTGGTCGCGATGTTGAGGATCGCGTAGGCCTCTGAAATCGACTTCAGGATCTCAGCCCGCTTCGCGGCTGGGATGCCGGCGAGCCCGCGGACATCCGCCGCCACCATCCGAATGGCCTCGTACAGGTCTTTGAATAGGGAGATCTGGATCCCAGGGGTGTTGGTCGCCATGGCCGCTCCTCTGTCCTGCACCTCGGAGCGTACGCGTGTCACGTCTTGACGGCGTCACGGCGGCGGCTAGCCCACGCCGTCTACCCGCCCTGCGCGAACCAGTCGAGCACCCGCATCGCGCGGAGCGTGTTCCACCGACTCGGCTTGCCCTCGCCGTCCTCCATCTCGACGTGGGTCTCGCCCGCGTGGACGTTCTGGAGCGGCCACCGGCCATCGGGATCCCGGTGGCCCTCGACGACCCCGATCGCCTCGGCGACGCGCTCGTCGGGCTTGGCTCCGGTGTCGCGCAGGTAGTCCAGCGCGCGCAGGACGTCGTAATGCCACCAGGTCGGGAACGAGAACTGGAGCCAGCTGGGGTCGATCACCTCGCCCGTCGACTTGCGACGGAACAACCGGCGCTCGAGCATGTACGCCTCGCCGCGGCGGCGTGCCTCCCCCACCCTGTCCGATCCGCCGATCGCCCGTTCGTGATCGAGCAGCCCCTCGAGGACGTTGATCGTCGTCCCGAACGACGACACGGTCGCGCCGTTCTCGACCTCGCAGTTCCAGCCGCCATCAGGGAGCTGCTCACCGAGGAGCCGGTCGACAAGCGGCGCCATGTCCACGCCGAAGTACGACCCGGTCGAGACGACGTTGCCGTTGATGCACGGCTCGACCTCGCCCTCGAAGAACCCGCTTTCGGCCCACGGCGGGTTCCACCAGGCGCCGTCTCCCCAGGTGACATGCTCACGGACGAGGCCGACGGCCCGCTGGGCCTGCTCGCTCTCGGGATCGAGCCCCATGCGCCGCAGGAGTTCAAGGACATGAAACGTGTCGGTCCGGTCCTGCGAGAACGCGTTGCCGGCCCACAGACCGTCCGACGCCTGGAGTGCGAGCAGCCGGGCGCCCCAGCCCTCGGTTGCGATCCTCGATCGCTCGGCCGCGACGACGGCCGCCGGCTCGTGCGTCTGGTCGCGCATCACCTGCCAGCGGATCGAGGGATCGGAGTCGAGCAACCAATCGATGACGGTCATCCGTTCAAGCGTAGCAAGGGCTTGACATGCGGAATCTATGCTCCAGCCATGACGACGGAACGCCTGCCGACCGGGCCCGACCCGGAGGCCATCACGCGGACGATCCTCGAGACCTGGCCGGAGACCGACATGGTCGAGATCCCTGGCGCCAGCTTCTTCTCGCTCGACCCCGAGAAGCACTTTCCGAACTTCGCGACGATCGTCACCACCGACGACTTCGACGAGGACCAGGAATCGAACCTCACGGCACGGCCTGGGGTGTTCCGCCTGAACGTCGGGGTCGGCCGAGCGACCTTCGATCGGCTCGTCGGCTCGGTCGCCGAGCCCGACTACGCGGCGTTCGACCGGGTCCTCCCCCACCCCGTCTACGCGAAGCAGCTCTGGATCTCGATCCTCAACCCGAGCGACGGGACGTTTCGGGACGTCGTCCTGCCCTTGCTCACCGAGGCGCACGACCGTCTCGCCGCCGCACGGGCGCGGCACCGCGCTGGTCAGGCCCGACAGGAGTAGCGTCAGGTCCCGATGCGATGTCGAGAACTGGCGGCGTGCTCCGTTACAGGGTGAAGGGGGCCGATCAGGCTCCCGGCAAGCGGACACGAGGAGCCACGCGATGAAGTACCTGTTGATCGTCAACTTCCAGCCCGGCATCGCCCACACGCCGATGGAGGAGTGGAAGCCCGAAGAGATCGAGGCGCACCTCGACTACTACCGCGCGCTCGAACGCGAGCTCGTGGACAGCGGCGAGCTGGTCCAGTCGGAGGTGCTCGCCGGACCTGACCTGGCGAAGATCGTGACCTCCGACGGCGCAACGGCGCCGGTCGTCACCGATGGCCCGTTCCAGGAGTTCAAGGAGTGGGTCGCCGGCTACCAGATCGTCGACGTGGAGTCCGAGGCGCGGGCGATCGAGATCGCCGCCAGGATCTCCGCCGTTCCGGGGCCGGGCGGCAGGTCGATCGAGCAGCCCATCATCGTTCGGCAGGTCATGGACGGGTCACCCTCCAACGCCGCCGAGATGGACGGCTTCCTCGAAACGGCCCGGGGAGCCGGTCGCTGAGCGTCCCCACGCCCGTCGAGGACCTGCTGCGCACGCTGGCGCCGCAGGTCCTTGGCACGCTCACCCGCCGCTCGGGCGACTTCGACGCCGCCGAGGACGCCGTCCAGGAGGCGCTGATCGCCGCCGCCGACCATTGGCCGCGCGAGGGCGTCCCGCCGAACCCGCGCGCCTGGCTCCTGCAGACCGCTGGGCGCCGATTGATCGATCAGGCGCGCAGCGACAAGGCCCGTTCGACCCGCGAGCTGCAGACCGTGCTGCTCGAGCCGCCGCCGCCGGCAGTCTCCGACGAGGACGACACCGTGCCGCTGCTGTTCATGTGCTGTCATCCGGCGCTGACGCCGGCGTCCTCGATCGCCTTGACCCTGCGGGCGGTCGGCGGGTTGACGACGGCCGAGATCGCCAAGGCGTTTCTCGTCCCCGAGGCGACGATGGCGCAACGCATCTCGAGGGCGAAGCGGACGATCCAGGCCTCCGGCGTCCCGTTCCGGATGCCGACCTCCGATGAGCAGCCAGCCGCCGTTCGCCTCGTGCTGCACGTGCTGTACCTCATGTTCAACGAGGGCTATGCCAGTAGCACTGGCGGCGAGCTCCAGCGCGTGGACCTGTCCGATGAGGCCATCCGGCTCGCGACGCTGATGCGCGGTGAACTTCCGGACGACGCGGAAGTCGCCGGGCTCCTCGCGCTGATGCTCCTCATCGATGCGCGACGCGCCGCACGGACGAGTGCCGAGGGGGAGCTGATCCCGCTGCCCGAGCAGGATCGAACGCTGTGGGACCAGGCTCGCATCGCCGAGGGGACGGCCCTGTTGAACCGGGCCGTCGCCATGGGGACGGTCGGCGAGTACCAGCTCCAGGCGGCGATCGCCGCCATCCACGACCGTGCCGCCCGGGCCGCCGACACCGACTGGCCGCAGATCCTCGCGCTCTACGGGCTGCTGGAGCAGATGACGGGCAACCCCGTGGTGACACTCAATCGCGCGGTCGCGGCGGGCATGGCCGATGGTCCCTCGGCCGGCCTGGCCGTGCTCGACGGCATGGACGGGTCGCTGGCCGGACACCACCGAGTGGACGCGGTCCGCGCTCACCTGCTGGAGATGGCGGGCGACACCGACGCCGCGATCGAGCACTACCGGACGGCCGCGAAGCTCACGACGAGTCTCCCCGAGCAGCGCTATCTGGCGAAGAGGGCCGCCCGACTCAGGGACCACGACTAGAGGAGGCCGCCGAGCCGTCCGCTTGACAGCCCAGTCATACAACCGTATGGTTGTATCAATGCACGCCACCTTCAACGCCGACCACGTCTTCGCCGCACTCGCCGATGCCACCCGGCGCGACATCGTCCTGCGCGCGCTGAGCGGCCGCGAGGGCGTCGCCGAGCTGGCCGGGCACTACCCGATGAGCTTCGCGGCCGTGCAGAAGCACGTCGCGGTGCTCGAGCGGGCCGGCCTGATCACCAAGGAGCGCACCGGCCGCCGCAAGGTCGTGCGCACCAACATCGAGGGGCTTCGCCTGGCGCGCGGCCTGCTCGACCAGTACGAGGCGCTGTGGCGCGGTCGCATCGATCGCATGACCGACCTCATCACCAGCAGCGAAGGAGACCCGACGCATGACTGTCACCGCCGTCCACAAGGACCCCGAGGCCCTGACCATGATCCTGACCGCCGAGTTCGACGCGTCGCCCGAGCGCGTCTGGGAGCTGTGGGCCGATCCGCGCCAGCTCGAGCGCTGGTGGGGTCCGCCGACCTACCCCGCCACGTTCACGGCCCACGACCTGGCGCCCGGCAGTCACGTCGAGTACCACATGACCGGGCCGACCGGCGACCAGCCGCGCGGCTTCTGGGACATCGTCGAGGTCGATCCGCCGCGTCGGCTCGTCTTCATCGACGGGTTCGCGAACGACGACGGCACGCCGAACGACGACTTCCCGCGCAGCGAGGGCCGGGTGACGATCGAGCCGATCGATGCCGGCCGCACGCGGATGTCGATCGAGAGCCGCTTCCCGAGCACCGAGGCGATGGAGCAGGTCCTCGCCATGGGCATGGAGGAGGGCCTGACCCAGGCGGTCGGCCAGATCGACGCGATCCTCGCCGAGGACGCCGTCCGCTCCGCCTGAGCGCGCCGCGACCGATGAGAAACGCTCGCAGCGCCTGTCTGAGTCGATAGAACGCCGCATCACCCTGAGGAGAGCACACGATGACCACGATGACCGAGCCGACGACGCGCACCCTGGACGCGCCCGGCGCCGTCCTGACCTACGACGTCCGGCGCGGTCGACGCCAGCACCTCCCCGGCCCTGCTCCTGATCGGTTCGCCGATGGGCGCCGGCGGGTTCGGCACGCTCGCCGGCCACTTCACCGATCGCACCGTCGTGACCTACGACCCGCGCGGCGTCGAACGCAGCATGAAGGCCGATCCGGCCAGCCAGTCCACGCCCGAGCAGCACGCCGACGACCTGCATCGGATCATCACCGAGCTCGACGCGGGCCCGGTCGACCTCTTCGCCAGCAGCGGTGGCGCGGTGAACGCGCTCGCCCTCGTGGCGAAGCACCCGGAGCAGGTTCGGACGCTCGTCGCGCACGAGCCGCCGCTCGCGTCGATCCTGCCCGATCGCGAGGGCGCGATGGCGGTCACCGCAGGCGATCGCCGACACGTACCAGCGCAGCGGGTTCGGCGCCGGGCATGGCGCACTTCATCGTCGCCGTGAGCCACGAGGGACCGATCACGCCGGAGTTCGCCGCCCAGCCGGCGCCGGATCCGGCGATGTTCGGGATGCCCGCCGAGGACGACGGCAACCGGACCGACCCGCTGCTGTTCCAGAACATCGTCACCTGCACGCACTACGAGCCCGACTTCGACGCGCTGCGGGCGGCGTCGACCCGGATCGTGATGGCCGCCGGCGTCGGAGTCCGGACGGCAGATGGCGCACCGCGGCGCCGTCGCCGTCGCCGAGCGGCTCGGCACGACGCCGGTGATCTTCCCGAGCGACCACGGCGGCTTCCTCGGCGGCGAGTACGGCCAGGCCGGCGAACCCGATGCCTTCGCCGCGAAGCTGCGCGAGGTCCTCGCCGAGGCCTGAAAACGGGGCGTCTAAGCCGCGCCAGTTTCAGGCACGGCGCCCGGGTTGCGGTCGCTGGGTCACACCTCGAACTGATCGTGCTTGGCCATGAATTCGGCTCGTTGGCTGTCGGTGTACTGGCGACCGGACGCGATGCGCTCGCCGAGCTCGCGGAAGTAGGCCTCGCGTGGTGGCGCCGGGGCGAAGAGGATCAGCATCGAGACCGGGGCGCCGCTGTCGTTGCGGAACGCGTGGACGCCGCGCGGTGGGATGTACAGGAAGTCCCCTGCCCGAACCGTCGCGCCAGTCGGTGCCGTCGAAGAGCGCGATCCGACCGTCGAGGACGTAGAACGCCTCGGAGAACGTCCGATGGAAGTGCGGCGTGGCTCCCCCGGACACCGCCGTCATGTCCCAGCGGAACAGCCCATAGCTGCCGTCGGTCTGTGATCCGGTCGCGACGAGCCGCGCAGTCGTGGCACCGACCTGCAGGGTCGGGATGTCGGCCGCCGGTGTGAGCACGGCGTCCGTGTTCGGTCCATCGGAAGGGAGCGTCATGGCGTCCTCCATGGCTGAGTCTGCGTTGGCCGGGCGTTAGCAGCCGACGGTCCCGGGCCCAGCGTATCCGCGCGGCCGGCGGCTAGTAGGCTGTCCGGCATGACCGACACGCTGCGAGTGATCCTCGAGATCGGCAAGAAGCGCAAGGTCGTGGCGGGTGCCATGGACTGGCCCGGCCTCGATCGCTGGGGCACTTCGGAGGACGACGCGGTCGGCAAGCTGCTCGTCCTACCTCCCGCGATATGTCGGCGTGGCGGAACGGGCTGGCCTGGGGAGCGCCTTCGCACGGGCCCGCGACGTGGAGGTGGTCGAACGCGTTCCCGGATCGAGCTCGACCGACTTCTGGGGCATCGCCCATGTGCCGTCGCAGATCGAGGCTGAAGTCCTCTCACCTGCCGACCTGGAGCGGCGCCTCGACCTCCTGCGTGCCTGCTGGGCCTACTTCGACGACGTTGCGGCCCGCGTCTCCGGGGAGCTGCGCCCTGGACCTCGAAGCGCCGGCCGCAGTCGCGAACAGATCATCCGGCACGTGTACCTCAACGAGCCGGAGCAGTTCTCGCGCAAGGTCGAGGTCCGAACGCCGTTCGATGACGTCCTTGCCCCGGACGGCCTCGAGACGCATCGGCAGGCATACCTCGAGGCCATCCGCGCCTACAACGCTGAGGGCAAGCCGGCACGGACCTGGCCCATCCAGTTCCTCGTGCGCCGCACCGCCCACCATGTCATGGATCACGCGTGGGAGATGGAGGACCGGGCCCGAGCCTAGGCTCCCCGGGATACCGTAACGTTGCCGTTACCGTCTCTTTACCCCGGGTGCTTTGGAGCCATGAGCGACAAGCGGTCGAACATCCCGATCGACGTCCTTGACGCCTACGACCGCGTCATCTCCACCGTTCCTGCCGCGGCGCGCAAGGGCGCGACGATGCCGTACACCTCGATCAACGGCAACATGTCGAGCTTCCTGTCGCCGGACGGCATCCTGGCGTTGCGACTATCGGCGGTCGATCGAGCGGCCTTCATGAGCCAGTTCGGGGCCTCGCCCCACGAGGCGCATGGACGCACGATGGCGGAGTACGTGAGCGTTCCCGCGTCGCTCCTTGGGAACACCGCCGAGCTCGCGCCGTGGTTCGCGGTCAGTTGGCGACACGTCGGATCGCTCAAACCGAAACCGACGACTCGGAAGGGCTAGCACCCGAGGCTCCTGGGCCGGTCACCCGCTGCTCCCCTCCCCCGCGTGGACGATGTTGTCGAATTGGCGCCACAGGACCGCGACGAGCAACGCGGAGCCGATGAACCCGAACCAGAACGGGGCAGTGATCCCGAAGTTCCTCGCGAGCAGGCCGCCGATCGGTGCACCGATGACCAGGCCGCCCATGATCGCGACCCGATAGACGCCGCCGACGCGCCCCAGCAGGGCATCAGGCACGGACCGCTGCCGGACGACGGTCGAGGTCGTGCCCCACACGAACTCGTGCGCCCCGAACACCACCATGGTCGCGAGCGCGACGCCCGCCGAGGTCGTCACGGCGAACACGAGGTGGGTGCCCGTCTCGATGAGCAATCCGACGCGCATGATGTCTGCGAGTGAGAACCGCCGCTCAAGGCGGCCATAGGCGGTCATGCCCACGATCCCGCCGACCGCGGTCGCCGTCGTCAGGAGCCCGAACCCGACGGCGTCCATGCCCAGCCGCTCGTCGGCGTACAGGACGAGCACCGAATACGCTGCGCCGTACGTGACGTTGAACAGGAAGATCGTCAACGCGAGCGTCCGCATCGGCGGATGCGCCACGAGCCATCGGATGCCCTCGGCCATGTCGGCGCGCCAGCCGGATCGCTCGCCCGGCTCGGGTCTCGTGCTCGTGACCACCCGCGAGATGAGGAGCGCGCCGAGCGCGAAGCAGGCGGCATTGGTCGCGAAGGGCAGGGCCATCCCGGCGGCGAACAGGAAGGCGCCGATCGGCGGGCCCAACAGCTGGTTCATCAGGAGCGAGCCGCCTTGCAACCGAGCGTTGGCGATCCCGAGGTCCTTGCGGGCGACCAGGCCCGGCAAGAGCGTGCTGCTCGCAGAGTCCGCGAATGTCTCGGCCGTACCGAGGACGAACAGCGAGATGAGGATGACCGCGACGCTGACGTTGCCGCTGACGATGGTCACGACGAGGACGGTCAGCACAAGGGCGCGACCGAGGTTCACCACGACGACCATGCGGCGCCGGTCGAACCGGTCCGCGGCGGCACCGCCAAGGACGCCGAAGAGCAGCACGGGTAGGTATTCGCTCAGGAGCGCCAGCGACACGATGAAGGGATCGTGCGTCAGGGAGGCGACGAGCAGCGGGCCGGCCGCGATCGCGATGCCGTCACCGATGCTGTTGACGATCGATGCGGACAGGAGCCACCGGAAGCTCCGTCCGAGCCTCGTCGGAACGATGGCCTCAGTCGGCCGGGCGAGCAGGGAGCGCACCGGCGGCAGGATAGCAACGGATCGGAGCCGCTGGTGACGCTGGCGTGTCGGACTACGCCTTCGGCTTCTCCCAGACGGAGATGTGCTGGCGGCTTTCGCTCGTGAATGGCTCGCGCTTCCATCCGGCCCAGCGCTCGCGCAGCTGCATGCCAGCGAGCTGGGCCATCAGGTCGAGTTCGGCCGGCCATACGTAGCGGAACGGCGCCGACGACTTCTCGACATCGTTGCCACGGACCTCGAAGTGGTGCGATATCAGGCCCTGGTTCGCGACGTCGTACTCGTCGATCCCCCAGTGGGTCTCGCTCGCGTCGAAGACGACGAATCGCTCCCCGGGCGGGAGGCGCTGGAGGTCAGGGACCATCGTCTCGACAACGAAGGTGCCGCCGGGCTCGAGATGCGCGGCCACGTTCCCGAAGCAGGCGACCTGGGCTGCCTGGGTCGTCAGGTTCATGATCGTGTTGAACACGAGATACGCGAGCCGGAATGTGCCATCGACCTTCGTCATAGCGAAGTCGCCGACCGTGATGCCGATCCCCTCCCCGCCCGGCTTGGCCCGCAGCCGGTCCGTCATGGCCGTCGAGAGGTCGATCCCGTGTACCTCGACGCCGCGCGCGGCCAGCGGCAGGGCGATCCGCCCGGTGCCGATCCCGAGCTCAAGCGCGCGACCGTCGCCGGCGAGCTCGGCCAGGAAGTCGATGGTCGGCCCGACGACCGCCGGGTCGAACATCTTGTCCGAGGTCTCGTCGTACACGGCCGCGACCGGTTCACCGAAGTGGCCGTCCTCGTCATTCATCGCTGCAATCTTGCCGTGCTGGATCGATCCATGGCGCCGGACTGACGAGGGCCGCCTCGCGTTAGGCTAATGGCCCAACGGACCCAGAAGGAGCGACACGATGGAGCTTGGCGCATTCTCGATCAGCCTGGCGGTCAAGGACCTCGAGGCGTCGAAGTCGTTCTACGAGACGCTCGGGTTCAACGCCTTTCACGGCGACGCCTCGCAGGGCTGGCTGATCCTGAAGAACGGCTCGGCGGTCATCGGACTGTTCCAGGGGATGTTCGAGCGGAACATCCTCACCTTCAACCCGGGTTGGGACGGCGACGCGCAGCCGCTCGACGCGTACACCGATGTCCGCGAGATCCAGCGCGGCCTCCGGGCCGCCGGGATCGCGTTCGAGCAGGAGGCGGACGAGAGCAGCGACGGGACCTGCCAGCTTCATCATCGCGGACCCGGACGGGAACCAGATCTTCGTCGACCAGCACGTCTGAGAACGGGCCGACCCCGATCGGGCGCCCGGGCATGACGAAGCCCCGCCGACGGGCGGGGCCTCATGCGTGCGCGGGAGCTGCGTCAGCTGGCGAAAGCCGCTGCCCAGGCCGCCGCCGTGTCGGCGTCGTAGTCGAGCGTGTAGCCGCACGCGTTGATCGTCGAGCCGGCCGCGGTCACCAGATAGCGACCATCGACCTCGAAGTCCGGCATCGGGCCGACAAGCGCGATGTCGGTCTCCGGTGCGGTCAGCGTGACGCTCCCGTCGACGCCCTTCCAGGCCGTGTTGACCTTGAAGGTGACCTGGTCGCCATCGATGGCCGTGACGGTGCCGTCGAAGGCGATGTCGAAGGTCGGGACGGTGGCCGGGTCATAGACCAGGCACGAGGCCATCCCGCCGCCGGCACCCGGGTCCTCGGAGGGAGTCGGAACGGCGCCGATCGGAACCGATGCTTGGCCACCGAAGAAGCCGGAACCGATGGCGATCGCGAGCGCCAAGGCGCCTGCCACGGCAAGGCCACCGACCCAGGCGAGCGTGCCACGGGTGGGATGAAGACTGGGTGCGGGCTGGATGTCGGACATGATGTGCTCCTGGACCCTCGCCGTGACGCGGGCGAGACTCGCGTCGGGCACGTCGTCCGCGCGGACGGGATCGGCGTGTGTGGAGCCGGTCGATCGGATCCGATCCGTTCGGCGTGCTCACTTCGTCACTCCTGTCCATGCGGCATCGTGGGTGCCCTTCACATCCGTCGATGTCCGGCTCGGGTCCAGATGTTTCAGGTCGTCGTCGGAAATGGCTCGGGCGAGAGCGTCGGCGAAGCGCGCGCGGGCGCGATGCAGGCGGATGGCGACCGCGTTCGCGGTGACTCCCAAGACCGCAGCGATCTGCTGGTTGCCCAGGTCCTCCCAGGCGACGAGCCGCAGGACCTCCTGGTCGGCCGGGGCAAGAGTGGCCAGGGCCGCGAAGGCGGGACCATCGTGGGCGTCGCCGACGCGCATCGGGGTCGGCACGTCCTCGACGCGAAGGAGTGCTGCCAGTCGCTCCCGACGCCCGGTGCCGCGCCGCTGGTTGGCGAGGACGCGCCGCGCGACGGCGTACAGCCATGGGAGCGAGTCGGTGGTCGGCACCGAATCGATCTTGCGCCAGGCGATCGTGAACGTATCGGCGGCCGCGTCCTCCGCGTCGGCGAGGGTGAGCGTCCGCCGCATGGCGTAGGCGAGGACGGCGCGCTGGTGGTCGCGGAAGAGCCCTTCGAAACGCGTGAGGGCAGACGCGCGTGAGGGGGATGTCCTGGGGGTTGCGGTCACTCGGCCCGGACGGCTCAACGATCCTGCGTGTTCCCCGACCTCGGCGGCTACTCTGGCGATGCTTTCGCGTCTGGAGGCAGTGACGGGGAGGATCCACGATGAGCGAGCGACCGGAGTCAACGGAGCCAAACCCCGAGATCAGGGCGGATGAACTGAACTGGGTGGCGGCGAATCTGCCACGCGTGCGCCGCTGGACATCGGGGCGGCTGTTCCTGTACGAGGCACTGGCCCTCGCCTTCGTCGTCGGGCTCGCTGCGCACGTCGTCGGGTACGAGCTCGGGGTGTCGGCTGTTGGCGAGCCGGCCGGGCTACTCGCGGACCTCCTCGCCAACCTCGGCATCGCGCTCTGGACCGGCGGCGTCCTGGTCGTCTTCGTCCAGATCCTGCCCGAGATACGCCGCCGTTCGGCAGCCCACAGGCTCGAGCAATACGAGGCAGCGCTGCGCGAGCAGGGCCGGCTGCCCGACGACGGGCGTCAGCCGGACGAGGCCGCCTCGCAGGACGAGGGTCGATGAGACACGGACCTGCCGGGCCTACGGCGTCACGATGACCTTGCCCTTCGCGTGGCCGTCATCGACCCAACGGAGCGCCTCGACGACCTCGGTCAACGGGTAGCGCCGATCGATGACCGGGGCCAGCTTTCCCGCCGCAATGAGTTCTAGAAGCGTCGCAACGTCTTCCGACTTGAATGGCTTCCACCAGAGCATGAGTCCCATCTGCTTGCCGGTGGCCAACTTCATCAGCGGCCCGGCCAACAAGGCCTGGAAGATTCGCGAACCCCCGCCGCCGAGCGTGATGTAGACGCCCTTTGGTCGGAGCGCCCGCCGGACGCGGAAGATCGAGTGGTGCGAGTCGGTGTCGACGATCCAGTCGTAGCGCTCACCGGTCGTCGTGTAGTCGACCTTCGTGTAGTCGATGACGTGATCCGCGCCGAGCGACCGCACGAAGTCGACCTTGGCGGTTCTGCAGACGCCGGTCACCTCTGCACCCAGGTGCTTCGCGATCTGGACGGCGAACGGACCGACGTTGCCGGAGGCACCGTCGATCAGCACCTTGTCGCCCGGTCCGACCGTTCGGCCGTTGCGCAGCCGCAGTCCCTGGATCGCGAGGATGGCGGAATGCGGGAGCGTCGCGGCGTCCTCGAACGACATCTCGGCGGGGATCGCCTCGAAGGCCTTCTCCGGTGCGCTCACGTACTCGGCGAACGCTCCTTGTCCGAGCGTGTACATCTCTCCGAAGACCCTGTCACCGAGCCCAAAACGGGTGACGCTCATGCCGACGGCCTCGACGACGCCGGCCGCGTCGAGTCCGATCCGATGGTTCCTGGGTGCACGTAGCCCGATGAACAGGCGGACGAAGCCTGGCCGTGGTTGGATACCGTCGAGGTCGGCGCGATTGACCGACGCCGCTCGGACGCCGACGACCACCTCGTCGTCGGACGCCACGGGCATATCGATGTCCCGCACCTCCACGACGTCGGGCGAGCCGTATCGGTCTCGGACAGCGGCTTTCATGGTCGTCATGGTAGTGGGTGACCAACCACGCCCTGCAGTACCCTCCGAGGATGGAGGTTCCGCCGTTCTCGATCGATGGGCAGGTCGCGCTGATCACCGGTGCCACGGGCGGGATCGGCGCAGATCTGGCCGCGGCGTTCGGGCGGGCCGGGGCACGAGTCGGCGTCGCGGGGCGACGCGGCGACCGGCTGGATGCCGTGGTCGCGGACATCCGTGGGGCCGATGGTGAGGCCGTTCCCATCGAACTCGACCTGACCGATCGCGCCTCGATCGATTCCGGGGTGACGAACCTGGTCCGGGCGTTCGGACGGATCGACATCTTGGTCAACAACGCGGGTCTCGGCACGAACCACGACGCCATCGATGCTACAGAAGCCGAATGGGACGAGCTGTTCGCGGTCAACGTGCGTGGGTTGTTCTTCGCGAGCCAATCGGCCGCCCGGCACATGCTCCGCCAGGGCTCGGGCCGGATCATCAACATGGCGTCGCAGGCCGGGCTCGTCGGGATCCGCAGACACGCGGCCTACTCGGCGAGCAAGGCGGCGGTCATCGGGCTGACCCGTGTGCTCGCTCTCGAGTGGTCGGCCCGCGGTGTGACCGTCAATTCGGTCGCTCCCACGTGGGTCTACACGCCGGGTACCGCCGAGCGCTTGGACGACCCCGAGTTCCTGGCCTCGGTCCTGGACCGGATCCCGGCCGGCCGCGTCGCCTCGACCGGGGACGTGGCCGCGGCCGTCCTGTACCTGGCCTCGCCCGCGGCGGCGATGGTGACCGGGACCGTCCTGACCGTCGATGGCGGGTGGACGGCACAGTAGCCGAGGGGGCGGCCCGAGACGTTGTCAGGCGTCGGGAGCCTACGCGGGCGCCTCGCGTCGCACGACGCGCGGGTCCTTGCCGAGGTCGAAGCCCTTGTAGGCCGCCTGGCGGACGAGGCCGTCACCGGTCCAGCCCGCGAATTCGGCCCGGATGACAAGCTCGGGTCGGAGCCACTGGGCCCTGCGGGCGACGGCCTTGGGCGGCGCCGGCTCGAACGGCGACTCGTCGGCGGCCAGCGACTCGATCGCGGCCAGAAGCTCGGTCCGGATGCCGGCCGTGAAGCCGGCACCCACCTTGCCGGCATAGCGGAGCGCGCCGTCCTCGTAGACGCCGACCAGCAGCGCGCCGAGGTCGACGGCTGTGCCGGTCCCGCGCGTCCATCCGCCGACGACGAGCTCCTGCTCGGGGCGGATCTTCACCTTCTGCCAGGCCATCGACCGCTTTCCCGGCTGGTAGGTCGAGCGGCGGTCCTTGGCCATGATCCCCTCGAGGCCACGCGTCTTGGCCGCCTCGAAGAACGCCAGCCCATCCCCTTTGATGTCCTCGCTGAGCCGGACACGCGGATCGGCCGCGATGACGCCGGCCAGCAGCCGTCGACGTTCCTCGAGCGGCTCATCGAGCAGCGTGCGGCCATCGAGATACAGCAGGTCGAAGACCTCGTAGACGAACGGGGTCACTGCGCTGCCCCGGCCCTGCCCCTTGATCCGCGCCTGGAGCAGCGCAAAATCGGGCTCGCCGCGGTCGTCGAGCGCGATGACCTCTCCATCCGCGATCGCCTGACGGGCCGAGATCCACGTCGACGGGACGAGGAACGGCCCGAAGTAGCGCGCGGCGTCCTGCTGACCACGGGTCCAGAGCCGGACGTCATCGCCGTCGACGACGGCCTCGACCCGGAAGCCATCCCACTTGACCTCGAACTGCCAGTCGGGGTCATCGAACGGCGCGGCAACGAGCGTCGCGAGCATGGGCGGCACGAAGGTCGGCATGGCCGCTCCGTCGTCCGTTCGGCTGGTCTTCACGCCCTCAGGGTAATCGGCGCAAGCACAGACGCCGTAGCGTCGGGTCGACATTGCTGGCGTGTGTCTGCATCCGTGTCGGCGACCGGCGCGTATCGTGGTGTGATGGAGACCGGGACGCGCCCTGTCCGAAGTCCGGAACTGGTCGCCCTCTTTGTGGCGCTGGTGGTCGTCAGCGCGGCTTGTTCCCCATCGAACCCTGAGCCCTCGACCGCCTCGGTCGCTCCGCCTGCCAGCATCGTCACTCCCGGGCCGACGGCCATCCCCTCTCCCAGCAATACGCCGGCCGCCACCGCCGCGGAGGTCGATCGACCGCTTGCCGCATCGGGCTCGGTCGCCGTCACCCGCCAGGACGGGTCCCTCTGGATCGTCGACGCCGATGGTCGAACCGTGATCCTTGCTGACGCGCAGGATGGGGCGTACGGGTTTCCGACCTGGTCACCGGATGCCTCACGGATCGCAGCCATCCGAACCAGCATGACCGAGGCAGCGATCGTGATATTCGACACCGGCCGGGAGGCCAACGCGCTGCCGGTGGCCCCACTCGAGATCTTCCGAAGCGCGACCGTGGGGCCGTTCTACCTGTCGTGGACACCGGACGGCAAGGAGGTGTCGTTCCTGGCCAACGACGGTGACAGCCTGGCGCTGCGGATCGCGCCGGCCGACGGCAGCGCATCGATCGACGGCAGCGGGCCCGGCGCGGTCATCCGAACGGGAAACCCCTTCTACTACGACTGGATCGATTCGGACCACCTGCTTGCCCACATCGGGACCGGTGTCGATGCGTTCCTGGGCGAGATCGGACGGGATGGCGCCCCCGTCGCACCCGTCATCGAAGCCCCGGGAACGTTCCGGTCGGCCGACGTGAGCGGCGATGGGACGTACGCGGGATTCGTCCGTGCCGGCGAGGACGGCCAGGACGCGGTCGTCGTCGCTGCCCGGGACGGGTCGAGCGAACATTCGATGCCGGTCTTCGACATCGCGGCGGTCGACTTCAGTCCGACCGATACCACGCTGGCCTCGATCGGAGCGACCGAGCCGGTCGCGGCGCCGCTCGGGATCCCCGTCGGCCCGCTTCGGCTGATCGACGCCGGCACCGGGGCGACGCGGACGCTCCTCGACGGGTCGGTCTTGAGCTTCGCCTGGTCGCCGGACGGGACGACGATCGCGGCGATCCGCATCGTGCCGTTCGGCGCCACGTCCGTGTCGAGCGCGAGCCCGACGACCTCGCCCGCACCGGACGGACGAACCCAGGTCCTGATGGCGTTCGTCGACGTCGCGTCGGGCAAGATCCGATCGGAGTTCGAGGTTGCGCCCGGCGAGCGGTACGTGAATGCGCTCATGACCTACTTCGACCAGTACGCACTGAGCCATCACCTGTGGGCGCCCGACAGCTCGTCCATCCTGCTGCCGCAAGTCGATCGAGACGGAACGACGCACGTCGACGTCCTCTTTCCTGACGGCGACCCGCCGGTCTCGCTCGACGGCGAGATCGGGTTCTGGAGCCCGTAGGAGCTGGGCGCGAGCGACGCACGGTGGCTACGATGCGGCCATGACGGCCGCACCGAACGCCGACCCAACTGGCCCATCCCTGGCCGACCAGGTCTCCCGCCTCTACGACCTCATCGCGGGCTACCACCTGACCCACCTGATCGAGTTCGGCCGTGAGTTCGGGCGCCTGGGAGACCATCACCGCCCGCCCGGGAATCGACTCGCTAACGCTCGCGGCTGAGCTGGGGACGGACCCGGACTACACCGACGTCCTGTGCCGGACCGCGCTCGCGTTCGAGCTGCTACAGCGCGAAGGCGACGGGTGGCGCATGGCGCCCCACATGGACGCGATCCTGGGGAACCCCGACTCGCGCGTTCTACCTCGGCCGGGCGGCGCGGGTCCACCTGGTGCTCGGTGGCGAGGACTATCCCGACACGGTCGACCGCCTGCGCAGCGGTCGCGTCGTCCCGTACCAGGACCACAGCGACGCCTTCATCGGTGAGATCGCCGACAGCCTGCGCTCGCTACCCAGGATGTTCGTCGACCTCGTCCTGCCGCGTCTTCCATCCTTGACGGCCCGCCTGACGGCCGGCGCCCGCGTGCTCGACCTCGGGTGCGGCGGCGGGCTGGGCGATCGTGGAGCTGGCGGAACGCTTTCCGGCGAGCCGGGTCGACGGCGTCGACATCGAGGCGCGGTCGGTCGAACTCGCACAGGAGCGCATCGTCCGACAGGGTCTGGCCGAGCGCTGCACCGCGCGGCTGCTCGGTCCGGACGGACTGACCGACGAGGCTCGCTACGACGTCATCACGATGTTCCTGGTCGTCCACGAGATCGAGCCCGAGATGAAGGACGTCGTGGTGGCCGCCGCCGCCCGGGCGCTTGCTCCGGGTGGCTCGCTCGTCGTCTTCGACGAGGTCTACCCGGACACCGACGAGGCGCTGCGAACGATGCCCAGTCGGTTCACCGCCGTCGCGCAATGGTACGAGCTGACCTGGGGGAACCGGATCGACACGGCCGCCGAGTTGCGCGCCCGGATGACGCAAGCCGGCCTTCGATCGGCCGACGAGACCACCTTCAGCCGCTTCACGATCCTTGTCGCCGAGAAACCTGATCACGCTCCTGCCTGACGGCTTCCAGTGAGGGAGCGGCGCCGATCAACCTCCTTCGGCGACGACCGGGAGCCGCTCATCGAGCCATGCGACGAGCGGCCACACGCCCGACGAGGTGTTCGAGATCACCGTGTAGCTGAGGCTGGACGGGCGGTCGTAGGCGGTGCGGCAGGACACGCCGGCGTCCATCCCCTCGAGCATGACGGTGTCGCGGTCAGCGCGAAGCCAGAATCCGAGGCCGTAGCGGAGCCCTTCGGATGGGACATCGTTGCGCGGCTCGACCAGCCGATCCACGACCGGAAGCGGCAGGATCCGTCCGGCGAACAACGACGACCAAAACGATTCGAGGTCCCGCAGGGTCGAGTAGGCTCCCCCATCCCCTGCGCCACGGACCGGAAGGTGCAGGATGTTGGAGCGCCCGTCTTCGAGATACCCGATCGCGGCACCAGGCGGGAAGCGATCGGACCGGACGAAGCCCGTATCGACCATGCCGGCGGGGTCGAGCACCCGCTCCTGCACCAGGTCGTAGAAGCCTCGCCCGCTCGCGACCTCGATGGCGATCGACAGCATCACGAAGCCGCCGTTGTTGTACGCGAAGGTCGCACCCGGCGCCGATCGCTGTGGGTGACCGTCCACGGCGGGGAGGTACTTGGCTGGGGTGTCGAGGACGTGCACGGGCACGTCGAGGACGTAGTCGTCGATGTCGCCGTGTGCGTCTTCGTCGAAGTAGTCCCCGACACCAGACGTGTGGGCCAGCAGATGCTCGATGGTCACCGCCGGATCGACCATCGGGAGGGCGTCGGGAAGCAGGCTCCGCAGCGTCGTGTCGAGGCTGAGATCCCCTGCTTCGATGAGCGACGCCGCGGTAAGCGCGGTGAAACCCTTGACGGTGCTGGCGATGCCGAACCGCGTATCCACGGTGATGGTCGTTGGTTGGCCCGGTCGGCGAACCCCCTCGTGACCTCCACGGTGCGCGCTGGCCGTTCCGCGAGACGGCCAGAACCCCGGAGAAGTCGTGTTCGCCAGCCAACGCCTCGAGTTCGTCCCTGAGGTTCATCGTCGCCATTGTCACGCACTGAGCGCCACGATCAGGCTGGTAACGAGCATCACCACCGCGACCGGGAGCCAGATCCGCCGCTCACCGGCGCTCGGTGTGATCGCATTGAGCACGACGCTCACTCCCGAGAAGGCCACCACGAGCCAGATGAGCGAGGGCAGCGACTGCGACACGGACGGCAGGATCAGGCCCGCCTTCGACAACACGATCACTGCGAGCAGCGCGATCAGCACGGCCTGGCCGAGAGCGGTGAGGCGCATCGCCGGTGGGTACCGGCCCGGGTATCTCCCGCCCATCGCATACGCACCCCACGGAGCCCCGAGTGCCAGGGCGACCTGGAACCCGATGACGCCTCCGGCGACGATCGCGAACAGGACGGCCGCCGCCGTGGTCATGCTGACGGCTCCATCACCTCATCCCGGCGGACCGACCGACGGAGGGGGCGGCATACCCGGAGGGGCTGGCTGCGTGAAGGGATCGCACCAGACCGTGAACCCGACAGCCTCCGATCGACGCTCGGTCGGTCCGACCACGTGGAGGACATCGCTGTAGTAGTAACGGCCTTCCGGAAATGGGACGACCACCTGGTCGGTCACCGAAACGGATCCGGCCTCGGTGAAGTCCACGGTCGACGGCTGCGTCGGCGTTTCCTGGCCGTCGATGCCGATCTGGCGGATGAACTCATACGTGACCGTCCCACGACCCGTCGCCGAGATGACCCCGGTGACCTCGACCGTGGCGGGGCACGGCGTATGCCATTCGAGAACGTTGGCGCCGAATCGACCGTCGACCGACACGTTCGCATCGACGACCTGGAGCCGATTCTCCTCGGCGAGCTTCTCTGCTGAGAACCAGATCACCCCAGTGCCCACGATGATCAGGATCAAGCTCACGTACGGAGACTTGACCTTGATGCCGAGGATCTCGACCTCGGTCGACCCGGCCGTCACCGCCCGAAGGACCTGCCAAACGAGCAGCGGAAGCCCCGCAACGAGCAGGACGGCGCCGACGCCCATCGGGACGAGCCAGACGCTCACCGTTGTTCGCCTCGTGGCGATCGCGGGTCGTCGTCGGTCGCCTGCGTCGCCATGAATCCTCCCCGAAGTCCACTCGTCGAACGGCTCACAGTGTAGAGACCGACTTCTGCGCCGCGCGCCCGATCGGCGCAGAAGACATCGGGTCGCCGGGAGGTTTGCGGGGAGCGAGCATCGGCGGTACGGTGCGGACGATGACCGCGGATCACGCATCGCTCCGGCGATTTCGGGTGGGGGCGGAAGGCCGCCCGCGCGGAGGGATCTCGGTCGCGATCCCGTTCGATCCGTCGGTCGCGTGGGGTGAGCGGGACCAGTATCACGTTCACGGCACGGTCGGTGGCCATCCATTCCGCGGCCCGTTGACGACGATCGACGGTGCGTGGTCGCTGCAGCTCGGACCCGCGTGGTGCCGCGCCCCAGGCTTCCGTCCGGGCGACGATGTGGAGGTCGTGCTGGGCCCAGAAGGTTCGCAGTCGACTTCGATGGGCGCCGACGTCGCCGCGGCGTTCGCATCCGAGCCGGCGGCGGCGCGGTTCTTCAATTCGCTCCCGTCGTTCTACCGCAACAACTACGCACGCTGGATCGAGGGTGCGAAGCGGCCCGCGACGCGCGCGAACCGGATCGCCGAGACCGTCGACCTGACCAAACGGGGCAAGCGCGAACGCTAGGAGTCGATGCCGATCGGGCCGTTCGGTTGACCGGGATCACGTGCAGGTCACGTATACCCGCCTGCAGGTCATTGAAGCTGGTCAAGACCGTGCCGCCGCCGGTCACCGTCAACACGGGGTGGCTCAGATCGGCACGCCGGGCCGGATGTTCTGGTTCAAATGGAAGACGTTGTCCGGGTCGTACTTCCGCTTCAGCTCGGCGAGCCGGGCGAGCTGTTCGGCGTGATAGGCGCGACCGACGCCTTCGTCGCCGGCGTCGGCGATGACGTTGACGTAGACCCCGGACGAGTACGGCTCGAGCGTCGCTGCCCACGCCCGCGCGCCGGCCATGCGAACGGCGTCCTCGGCCGGATCGGCCCAGGTGGTCCCCGCGAAGAACTCGACCAGCGACCTGCGGAAGCTGAAGGCCGACTCATCGTCGCCGACCTCGGCGATCGCGCCGCCATACGCCTGGAAGCCGCCGCCCGGCATGAGGGCCCAGTCGGGCTCAGGGCCGCCCACCGGGATGCCGCGAGCCAGGAAGGCGTCGATCGCGTCGTCGCTCAGCTCGGTCAGGTAATGACCCGCCGAGTAGCGCCGGAGCCCGTGGTGATGTCGCTCGTCGCCGCTGCTCTGCAGGTCGACGTACCGCATCCCCGCGACATCCTCGCCGACCGGCGTCCCGATCCGTCGGCGGAAGGTCTCGAGGTAGCGTCGGGCCTCGACCATGTCACCGACCCACACGAAGCCGGCGGTCACGACCGGGCGGCCATGGAAGCGCCGCGGCAGGAACGGGGCCTCGCCGGCGGTCATCGTGTCGCTGGTCAGCGTCGCCTGACGCGGAGCATCGGACAGCAGGTCACGCCATGCGCGGAGCGCCGCTGTCGCCGCTGCGTCGGTCGGGTCGAAGTACAGGTCGGCGGCGAGCGCCTGCCCGGTCGTGGGATGGAGCCGGAACTCGAATTCGGTGACGACGCCGAAGTTGCCGCCGCCGCCGCGGAGACCCCAGAAGAGATCCGGGTTCTCGGTGCTGGTCGCGCGGACGGTCTCGCCATCGGCCGTGACGACCGTGTACGACTCGACGTTGTCGCAGGACAGGCCGAACTGCCGCGCGAGCCAGCCCATCCCGCCGCCGAGCGTCAGCCCACCGACGCCCGTGTGCGAGACGTTGCCGGCCGTGGTGGCCAGTCCGTGGGGATCGGTCGATCGGTCGAGCGTCCGAAGCAGCGAGCCACCCTGGACCCACGCTCGCCGCCGCCCCGGGTCGACGCGAACATCGCCCATCGGCGTCAGGTCGATCATCAGGCCGCCTTCGGGAACGCACAGGCCGAGGACGCCGTGCCCGCCGGATTTCACGCCGATCTCGAGGCCAGCGTCGCGCGCGTGGCGGATCGCCGTCGCGACGTCGTCGGTCGATGTGGGGCGGGCGATGAGCGCCGGCCGCCGATCGACCATCGCATTCCAGATCTCGCGGTGGGTGTCGTACGTCGCGTTGTCGGGCGCCACGATCTCGCCGGCGAAGCCGCGAATCGCGCTCAGGTCGGTCATCCGAGTCTCTCCTCGATCCAGGCAGCGTTGGCACATCTTGCGAATAGCTGTAGGACCGTGACGGCGACAGGAAATCATCGGTCCTGGGTGAGTGACCGCTCACGGCAAGCGCGTCAGTGTCGGCCGTGGGCGGCGTTCTCGGCGAGCCGGATCTTGACGATCTTCGTCACGGTTTCGAGGGGGATGGCCTTGTCTGCCGGGAAGCTGATGGTCCCCTTCCCCGCCAGGTACGGCGTCAGTTCCTCCCCGAGTGCTTCGACCACGGCCTCGCTCGCCGGAAAGAGGCTGTAGTGCGATTTGTACGCGGCGTAGGAAACGAGGAATTGGCCGTCCGTCCTGAGCGCGGGCATGTGGTACGCGATCGTCTCGGTCGCTCCCGGCGCAGCGGCGTTGATCGTCTGCCGCAGCGCTTCCATCGCCGCGCGACGATCGTCCGGCAGGGTGGCCAGGTACTCGTCCACGGTGTTAGGTGCGGCCATGCCAGTCTCCTTCCCGGGGGTTCCGACAACGGCTTGTCGAGCCGGAGCCAGCCGATGTGACAGAGCGGCCGCCCCGGCCTCGTGCGTCCGGTCACATTCCGACGATGCGTTCCGACATGGTAGTGACGAACCGCGAGTGCCAGGCGGTTTGGCATCCCGGTCTGCCCCGCGGTAGCATCGGCCGAGGATGCCGACGCGCCAGCCTGAGCCACTTCTCCGGATCAGCTGTTTCGAGGTCCTGATCGGCGATCGGGAACTCGGCTTCGCCGACGTCGGTCGGCTCACCTCGGAGACGGACCTCGAGTCGCCTCCAGACCGGCGCGTCCATCGATTCGCCACGGTCGTGCTGCGACGCGCCCTGACGAGCTCGACCGACCTCTATGACTGGCGCCGCCGGATCGTCGATGGCAACGACGACCGTCGGGACGTCACGATCCGTCAGCTGTCGGCTCCGGGCGGGAAGGTCGTGCATGCGTGGAGACTGGTCGGTGCGTGGCCGTGCCGCTGGTCCGGACCGGCGTTCGATGCCATGCACGACGACATCGCCTGCGAAGAGCTCGAATTGAGCTTCGACGACATCGTCTGGCTCGATCACAACCCACGATGACGGGAGGCTGAGATGGCCGTGCTTCGGGACCGCCCATACGCCGCGTTCAACTTCCTCGTCGACCTAGGCACGGGCAACACGGACGGGCCGGAGGCCGGCTTCTCGGAATGCAGCCCGATCACGATGAGCGTGGACGTCGTCGAGTACCGAAACGGCAACGAGAAGGAGAACGGTCCGCGCAAGCTCACCGGCCTCCAGAGGGTGGGCGACGTCACGCTCAGACGCGGCATCATCGGCTCACTGAACCTGTACCAGTGGCTCGACCAGATCCGCAACGGGGATGCCGCCGGCTTCCGCACCGTCGTGATCCACCTGCAGAACGAGGATCACACGGCGAACGTGATGACCTGGAAGCTCCTGCGCGCCCGCATCATCAAGCACTCGAGCGGGCCGTTCAACGCAAAGGGAACGGACGTCGCTATGGAAGAGCTGACGCTCGCGTACGAGCGGCTCGAACTCGAGTAGGGCGAGGGGCAAGCCGATCTTCGAAACGCGTGGACACGGCGGCGCGCGACCGGATCTCGGCGCCGCCGTCAGTCTCGTGCCTCAGGCCCGCTCGAGGACCGCCTTCAAGGTCCCGAGCCAGCCGCGCCACGAGGTCTTGAGCCGCTCGCCGGTCTCAGCGTCCGGCAACTGCTCATGCCCCACAGAAACGAGCGCCTTGTCGGGGCCCTTCGCGACCACGGTGACGACCAACCTGGACGGCGGATCCGACCAGTCGAACCGCGCCGTCAGCGCGGCCCGGGTCGGTCGCGGTTGCATCGGGGCGTCCGGCAGCCACTGTCGGCGGAGCGTCGCGTTCGTGAAGGCGGCCAGCGCCGCTTCGGCGGTCACGCCGATCGTCCTGGTTGCGCCCACGGTGAAGCCATCGCGCATCTCGTGGCGTGCGCGCATGCCGCGGGCCCGCTCGTAGGCGACGGTGACGCTCTGGGTCCACCAGCCAGGAACACCATGGGTCTCACTCAACCATCGAGCGATCTCGGTGTGCCCGTGGTCCGTCGCGCCCCAGGCGTCCAGGAGCGCGAACCATTCAGCATGCCGCTTGCCGGTCGCGCGCTCCATCGCGTCGTCGGAGACACCGAATGCCTCGGCCTCGGCGGTGGACGCGGCCTCGGTCGTGCCTTCGGCCTCGCTGGCTGGGCGGCTCGGGCGTCGCCGGTTCGGTCGCCTTGTTCAGGAGTTGACGACGGGCGGCCGTGTAGGACTCGCCGGTCTTGGTCATGCGCGTGCGGACGCGGCTCTTGAAGGTCTTCTGGGTCGGCATCGTCTCGTCTTCCTTCTCGTTCGACGTGACCACGTGACTCACGCTCTCGCGGCCCGCCGGAGAAGGGCGGACGACCCGTCCCGGGGAAGCGAGTTCCCCTTTGCCCCATCGATGCCGACGGCGTGAGCGCCGGAGCGGGGTTCGGCGCGGGACGCGCCGTTAGGCGACAGTATGGCTCTGACGTCCGACCGTGACAATAGTCTCTGCCCGCTGACACGGTGAACATGTGATCTCGACGCACCATCGATATCCACTCGGCGCCGCGCTGACGCTCGAGCTGCTCGACACGGATCCATACGGCGCGCTGGCGCGCCTCCGGCAGAGCGAACCAGTCTCCTGGGTGCCGGTCCTCGGCGGCTGGTTGGTGACGCGCCGAGACCTCTGTATCGAGGTGATGCGCGATGCCGCTCGCTTCACCGTCGACGACCCACGCTTCTCGACGGCGCAGGTCGTCGGCCCGAGCATGTTGTCGCTCGATGGCGACGAGCACCGACGTCATCGAGACCCGTTCGCGCAGGCGTTCCGGCGGCCCGAGGCAAGGAGCCGATTCGCCGAACCGGTCGAATCGGAGGCTCGCCGGCTGGTGGCGTCGCTGGCACCGGCCGGGAGAGCGGAGATCCGCCGAGACCTTGCCGGTCCCCTGGCCGTCAACGTCGTCGCCAACGCCCTCGACGCTGCTGGACGCCGAGCCTGGCGTCGTGCTCGGCTGGTACGACGAGATCGTGGCGGCGGTCGATCGGGTGTCGGCCGGCCAGGAGATCGGTCCCAGGGCGCGAGGACGCCGTGGATGCACTCGGACGCCACGTTGCCGGGACCATCCAGCATGGCAGCGGCGTGCTGGCGGACGCAACGGCCACGCTCACGCCCGCCGAGATCGTCTCCAACGCTGCGGTGATGATGTTCGGCGGCATCGAGACCAGCGAAGGCATGACGACGACGCTGTTCTGGCACCTGCTCGACCAACCCGGAGCAGACTGGCCGCGTTGAGGGTCGATCGATCGCTCGGGCGCGAATGCCGTCGAGGAGTCCCTGAGGCTGGAACCGGCGGCGGCGAGAGTCGACCGGTACGCGACCGCCGACACCGAGCTGGCCGGCGCCTCCATCAGGCGGGGCGATCTCGTCATCGTGTCGTTGACCGCGGCCAACCGCGACCCGGCGACGTTCCCCGATCCGGACGCCTTCGACCTCTCGAGGCCCAACTCGAGGTCGCACCTGGCCTTCGCCCAGGGTCCTCACGCCTGCGTGGGCATCCACCTGCGCGAGGCTTGAAACCCAGTCGGCCCTCGACGCCGTGCTGGACGGATGGCCGGGGATCCGGATCGACCCTGGCTCGACGCCGCCCACCGGGCGTCATCTTCAGGAAGCCGAGATCACTCTTCGTCCGGTGGGAGCTCTAGAGGAGGAATCACATGGATTGGAAGCTGGAACTCGTCGCCGTCCCGGTGTCCGACGTCGACCGTGCCAAGGCGTTCTACACCGAACAGGTCGGCTTCCACGAGGACCACGATCATCACGTCAGCGAGGGCCTTCGGTTCGTGCAGATCACGCCTCCCGGGTCCGCCTGCTCCATCGCCATCGGAACGGGCATCTCGACGCAGGCGCCCGGGACGGCGCAGGGGCTGCAGATCGTGGTGTCCGACGTGGCGGCGGCCCGCGCCGAGCTCGCCGGTCGCGGCGTCGAGGTGTCGGAGGTCCAGGACTACCCGTGGGGCAAGTTCGTGTTCTTCAGCGACCCGGATGGCAACGGTTGGGCGCTGCAGGAGATGCAACCCCAACCGTGAACACCTGATGCCTCCCTGGGCTCGCTCAGCCGGCCTGGGCGATCTGGATCAGGTTGCCGCAGGTGTCGTCGAACACGGCGGTCGTGACGGGACCCATCGTCAGGGGTTCCTGCGTGAACGTGACACCGAGACCCTGCAGCCGGCGGAACTCGGCGGCGACGTCGTCCACGCCGAACGACGTGAACGGGATCCCGTCGGCCACGAGCGCCGCCTTGAACGCGCCTGCCGCGGGATGCGCGTCGGGCTCGAGCAGCAGCTCCGTCCCCTCGGGATCTTGCGGCGAGACGACCGTGAGCCAACGCGCCTCCCCCATCGGGATCTCTGTCTTCTTCACGAACCCGAGCACCTCGGTGTAGAACCGCAGCGCCTTGTCCTGGTCGTCCACCAGCACGCTCGTCACGACGATCTTCATTCCGCACTCCTCTCGCTGGTCGGCTTCCATCGCTCGTTGATCGCACGAAGGGGCGTCGTGTCGAGGTCGTGGAACTTGTAACGGCCCTGGCGCCGGGCCGAGACCAGCCCGGCCGCCTCCAGCACATCGAGGTGCTGCGAGATCGCCTGGCGAGTCGAACCGAGCCCGTGCTTCGTCGTCAGCCGGACGCAGATCTCGAACAGCGTCTGGCCATTCCGTTCCTGCAGCTCGTCGAGGATGGCCCGCCGGGTCGGGTCGGCCAGGGCCTTGAACACGTCGCCCATGCAGCATGATAGGCAAGCGTGTACTTGCCTGTCAAACAGGCTGCGGCGCTTCTCTCAGGCCCAGGCGATCGCCGCGACGCTCACTGGCTCCGTCACGCCCTTGACCGGCGCTGTTCGCGCGTCCGACGCCGCGACATCGCCGGCTTCGGCCAGCGTCTCGGCACTCGCGAGGATCTCGCCGCCTTCGGCCAGCGCGGCGACCCTCGCGGCGACGTGGACGCCCTTGCCGCTGAAGTCCGTCCCGCGCCGGTTGGCCTCGGCCGTGTGCAGGCCGATCCGGACCGATAGGGCGAAGCCCGTGCCCGCGCGATGATCCACCAGCGCTCGCTGGATCGAGATCGCACAGTCGACGCCCGACCGGGCCGATTCGAAGGCCGCAAAGAACCCGTCGCCCGTGGAGTTGACGATCTCCCCTCCCCCGCTCGCCACCTGGCTCCGCAGCATGTCGTCGTGCCAGCGCAGGAGGCGCTCCCAGGCCTGATCGCCGATCGCCTCGGCCAGCGTCGTCGATCCGACGATGTCAGTGAACATGAATGTCTTCCGGGCAGTCACTGGACCGCTCTGGCGATCCTCCGCGTCGCGGAGCTCTCGCTCCGCGGCCTCGACATCGATCCGGGCGCCCAGCCGCTGGAACTCCCCGAGGGCGGCGCGAAGTTCGAGATCGGCGTCTCCGTCGTCGTCGACGGCGCGGAGCGCCCGTGACAGGACAACTCTCGCGCGGGCCAGTTCGTACGGCGCTCCCACGTCGCGCCACAGCTTGATCGCGGAGCGAAGCTCCTTGATCGCGGCCGGCGCGTCGCGCTCCGCCACGAGCACCCGACCCAGGGCGACCAGGCGACCTGCATCGAGCGCCGGCGACGGATACCCCACGACGATCCCGGCGAGCTCGTCGACGGCCGTCCGCGCTCGATCCAGATCCCCCGCGGCGATGGCGATCTCGACCTGCGCCGGGAGCAGCCGTGCCCGAGCCCAGCGATCCCACGTCTCCTCGACCACAGCCGCGTTGATCGCCGTCGCGGCGGCCTTGACATTGCCCTCCGCCAGTCGGACGAGGGCGAGGGCCGGCTGCGGCGATCGACCGAGAGCGTGGGCCTCCCGGAGGGCCGACTCTGCTCCCGCGAAGTCACCCTTGAGCCGGCGGATGTCGCCGATCGCGTAGAACCCATCGGCCCGCGGGGGCGTGGCGTTGTAGGCATCGAGCTCGGTCGTCGCCTGCTCGAGCTCCTGCTCGGCTCGCTCCCAGGAGCCGCTGACCGCCGCGATCTCGGCGCGGTGGATCCGGCAGATGCCGGGGAAGCCCGAGAGCGACTGACGCTCGCAGTACCGCTCGGTCGCCTCGATCCACTCGCTCGCCCGGCGATAGTCGGTCATGTCCCGGCACGCGCCGATCATCCGGCACGTCGTCATCCCGGAGGTGAACGGGGTCAGCTCGCCGTTGACGGCCGCGATCGTCGCCTCCTCCATGAGCGCAAATCCGTCGTTCGTCTCGCCGGAGGCGATCTTGAGCGCGCCGAGGTTCGTCAGGGCGAAGGCACGCAGGTCGGCATCGGACCCCTGGGCGCCGATCTCGACCGCCCGCAGCGCGAGGGTCAGCGCCGTCTCGATGTCGCCCATCCTGATCGCCGCCTCGCTGCGGACCAACGCCAGGTAGCCGTGCGCGTACGTCTCGCCATCGGGACCGAGGATCCGCTCCGCGCGGCGGGTCCACGCCGAGGCGATCGACGGCTTGCCGGCGAAGCCGTACGAGCGGGCGATGTGGGTCGCGAGGTACGCGGCACGAGCCTCGTTGCCCTCGTCTTCGTATGCCTTGAACGCGCGTTCCGTGATCTCGAGCTCGACATCGCCGCGGGCCGCGAAGAATGCCGCCTGCGCGAGGGATTCGAGATCGGCGCCCGTCAGCCGACCATCGCGATCGGCCGACGTGAGCTGGTCGAAGGCCTCCTGCCACGCGTGCCGGGCGACCGCGTCTCGGCCAGCCTGCACGGGATCGACGGCCGGGTGCATGACGTCGCTCATGCGCGGCATTGTGCCACCCGCCCCGATGCGCGCACCGGTCTCAGTCGCGAACGATCCCCGGCTACGTGCCCCTTGACGCGAGGGCGCTGTCGTTCGAGCGGTCAGCCCAGGCCGAAGCTCTTCGCCAGCGGGGCCAGCGTCAGCAGCCACAGGGCCGCCGTCAGGCCGCACGCCCCGATGGCCAGGGTGAGGGCGATGAAACCCTCGATCCGAAGGCGACGCTGCGTCCGACGTGCGCCCTTGCCTTCGAATGGGTCGCGCGTGCGTCCAAAGTGTCCGATCATCGGGGTTCCTCCATCGTGCAGACGGTCGGTCGCGACCTCGGGTCCCCATCGTCCTCCTTGACGGGTCCCGTTGACCAGCCGGACCTTCGGGCCAGCCGTCCGGGCAGACCGGGCGACCGGACGGAGCCGCCCGACGCGCGGTCGCGCCGCGCGGCGGCTGGCCACGGCACACTACGACTAGGGCGTCACACTGAGGCAGATGATGGGTCGCGAGGTCGGGATCGGAGTCGTGGGGATGGGCTGGATGGGCGAGGCGCACAGCCGCGCCTATCGGCTCGTGCGCGATCGATTCGCGGAGCACGGGGTCTCGGCTCGATTGGTGGCCTGCGCCGACGCCGACCGCGGGCGCGCGACAGCGGCGCAGGCGCGCTTCGGTTTCGAGCGCGCCACCACGGACTGGCGCGACGTCGTCGACGACCACGCGATCGAGGCGATCAGCATCACGGCCCCCAACGACACCCACCTCCCGGTCATTCGGGCGGCGCTGGAACGTGGCAAGCACGTCCTCTGCGAGAAACCGGTCGGGCGCAACCCGGAGGAGACCCTCGAGGCGGCGCGCCTGGCCCGTTCCGTCGGGGGGCAGATCACGTTCGTCGGGTACAACTACCGCTGGGCGCCGCTCGTCCAGCACGCCGCCAATCTGATCGCCGGCGGTGCCCTGGGCGAATTGACCCACTACCGCGGCCGATTCCTCAACGGGTATGCGAGCGATCCCGATGGCGTGCTGTCGTGGCGCTTCCAGGCGGAGCAGGGCTACGGCGCGCTCTCCGACCTGCTGTCGCACGCGATCGACATGGCGCATTTGCTGGCCGGACCGATCGACAAGCTCGTCGGCAGCCGCGACACGTTCATCCCGACCCGTCCCCTCCCCCGCGCTGGTGGCACGCATTACGACATCGCAGGCCCCGACGATCCCCGGGGCGAGGTCACGAACGAGGACTACGTCGGGGCGCTCGTGACATTCCGAAGCGGCGCCCGCGGCACGCTCGAGGCCTGCCGGGTCATCACGGGATCCCAATGCGACCTCGCGTTCGAGGTCCACGGCACCGAGGGAGCGCTGGCGTGGTCGTTCGAGCGGATGAACGAACTGCGCTACTTCCGGCGCGACGCCGCGTCACCGACCGAGACGGGCTGGACCATCGAGCTCAGCGGGCCGGCCCACCCGTTCCACCGATCGTTCAACCCCGCCTGGGCGACCGGCATCGGGTTCGACGACCTCAAGGTCATCGAAGCTGGCCGGTTCCTGCAGGCCGTGGTCTCGGGGGTCCAGGGTCCGCCGAGCTTCGAGGACGCCGCGAACGTGGCGCGGGTGCAGCAGGCGATCGCGGCGTCGTGGGCATCTCGCAGCTGGGAGACCGTGGGACCGGCCGCCACGTAGGCTCGGGCCGCCCCACGCGTCCCTCACGCCACGTCCGGTCCGTCGCGTCAGTCTGCGGACGTCCGGTCCTCATCGTCGGCGCGGCGCTCACCGCCCTGGGCCGGAGGCTGCCACGCGAACCGCTCGTAGCGAAGTTGGCGCTGGATCAGTTCATCGTGGCGCTCGGCCTCGTCCCGCAGGAGCTCGAGCTCTCGCTCGCGCTCGGACGCCTCCGCCTCAGCGGGATCGAAGGTCGTGCCCTCGGGCGCGTCGGGCGGCTCGCCCCGGAGCCATCGCCGCAGGAATCCCATGTGCCGGAGTCTACGACTCGACCGTCGCGAACGCGCTGAGTCTCGAACCTGGCCCTGGCCGACCGCTACGACCGTGCAGCGGCGTCGGTCTCGGCCATGCGCGCCTTGACGAGTTTCGCCACCAGGGCTTCGGGCAGGAGGGCATCCGGGGCGAAGCGGATCGTGCCCTTCGATGTGTCGTAGGGTTCGAGCTCGTCCCGGATCGCGTCCATGGCGGCCGGGCTCATGACGTAGAACGAGCAATGGGCCTTCGCCGCGCCGTACGACACGAGCGGGCGGCCGCGGTACCTGAACGACGGCGCTCCGTAGCTCATCGCCTCGATGGCCTCGGGCGCGGCGGCCCGGATCGTCTGGCGGAGCGATTCGAGCGCGTCCCGCATGTCGTCCGGGATGTTCGCCAGGTAGGCGTCGATCTCTGGCGGCGGTGCGCTCGTGGCCGGGTCGTTGACATTCACGGTGGTGTCGACCTCCCGTTCAGAGTCTCGTCAGAGTACCGGGACTAGGCGCTGGCCGGCTTCTCCTGGAGGGTCCAGCCGTTGCCGTCAGGGTCCTGGAACATCGCAAACGAGTTCCAGGGGCCGCCGTGCCCGTCGAGCCATTCGCCATTCTCGAAGTGGCGGACCGGGGTCATCTCTACGCCGCGGCCGACAAGCTCCGCTCGCGCGGCGTCGATGTCGGTGACGACCAGCTGCATGCCCTGCAGCGAGCCGGGCACCGACTCGACGAGGCCCTTGCCGATGGAGATCGAGCACGCCGAGCCTGGCGGCGTCAGCTGGACGACACGGAATGCCTCGCCGACGCTCGTGTCGAGGTCGACGACGAAGCCACATCGCTCGCTGTAGAAGGCCTTCGCCCGGTCGACATCGCTCACCGGGACCACCACGAGTTCCAACTTCAGGTCCACGAGCCGTTCTTCCTCCCCTAGCGATCCCCTCGGCCCAACTTACCAGACATCCCCCGGGCGCCACTCGCAGCTGATCGACGCGGCCAGGTCGAGTGGCGGCGATGACGCTGTCGGGAGCACGAGGACGTAGCCGTCCTCGTCCGGCGTGCGGCGGAGGCCGTCGGCCGTGCGCACGAACGACGGACCGGACCAGGTACGCCAGCCCAGTCGCTCGTAGAACCGGCGACGGCCGGTCCCGAGCGCCCCGAGCTCGAACGTGTCGACGATGTAGGACGTCACATCGGCCATGACCAGCGATCCGTAGCCCGAACCCTGGCGATCCGGCGCCACCGCGACGGCCTCGACGTACCCGGTCCTGAGCGGGCGGCCGTCGATCTCGAGAACGCGCTCGACCACCGATGCGTGGCCGATGACCTCGTCGCCTTCCTGGAGCACGAAATGCTCGCCGCCGACGGCATGGTCCCAATCGTCGTCGGAGAACCGTTCCTCGTCGTCGGTCCCGAATGCAGCCACGAGCAACGCTCGGATGGCCGTCACTTCGGGCAGGCTCAGATCCCGGGTCGGTACCCGCCGGAGTCGTGGTCCTCCCGGCGACCCCATCAGCTGCCGGCTGCGGCCTCGCTCTCGCTCCCGCCGTCGTCGATCGGGGCGGCCGCCGTCTCCGTCCTGCTGAGGTGGCTCGCCTCGACGACCGTCGGCTGGCCGTCGCGATCCTTCCAACGGGTCTGGATCTGCACTTCCTCGTTCTCGCCGGCGAGCCTGATGACGACGTTGTAGCCGGAGCCGCCGTGTTCGACCGACTCGATCGTCGCCGCGTTCGACGGGAGCGGCAGCAGGCTCAACACCTCGCCGAGGTTCCGCCGGAGCTCGGGGCTGAAGGTCTCGATCGCCTGGTCGATGTTCCCGGCGACGAGCGCATCACAGAGCGCTTGGGCGCGCGCCTTGACCGCCTGTTCGTCCATCGGTTGGCCTCCGCTCGGGTCCGCTTCGCGCCGACGATAGCACCGGCGTCGAGCGACGCCACGCCGGTCCCACACCGGCCGCCAGCATCGATCCGAGCGTCCTCATCGCACCACCGATGAGTTTCCCTGGGGGCCGACGTTTCACCCGTAGAACACCGGTCATCCGACCGATGAACCCAAGGAGACCGCATCGTGGACTGGACACTCGAACTCGTGGTGATCCCCGTCACGGACGTGGACCGTGCCAAGTCGTTCTACGAGGAGCAGGTCGGCTTCGAGCTGCTCGTCGACCATCGTGCCGGCGAGGACTTTCGCATCGTGCAGATGACCCCGCCCGGCTCCGCGTGCGCCATCGTCATCATGAAGGCCACCGAGATGGCGGCGGGTAGCCAGCACGGCCTGCACCTGTGCGTCTCCGACATCGACGTGGCGCGGGCGGAACTCGTCGAACGTGGCGTCGACGCCAGCGAGTTCTTTCACTTCGGGGAGACCGGTCAGGCGGCCGGACCTGATCCGAAGCGCCAGAGCTACGGCACGTTCCTCTCGTTCAAGGACCCCGACGGCAACACCTGGCTGGTCCAGGAAGTCCGGCGCGAGGCCCCGGTGGCATGACCGGTACCATCGCGAGGATGGATCGAACGGACGAGGTGCCCGTCGCGACCGCCGGTGAGGACTCCGCGTTCGCGGGCCTCACCGAGCGCCACCGACGAGAACTGCACGTCCACTGCTATCGGATGCTTGCGTCGTTCGATGAAGCGGAGGACGCGGTACAGGAGACATTCCTGCGCGCATGGCGCCATCGCGACAGCTTCGATGGCGGCGCCAAGTTCCGTGCCTGGCTGTACCGCATCGCCACGAACGTCTGCCTCGACATGCTCCGACGGAGGTCGCGTCGGCTGACGACGATGCGCTCGTTCGCCGAGGTGACGTGGCTCCAGCCGTACCCGGACGCCATGCTCGACGAGGTCGCGCCGAGCGACGACCAGCCGGACGCGCTCGTCGTCGAACGGGAGACCATCGAGCTCGCGTTCCTCGCGGCCATGCAGGTCCTGCCGCCCAGACAGCGTGCCGTGTTGATCCTGCGCGACGTGCTGGGTTGGCCGGCCAGCGAGACGGCGACGCTCCTCGAGACGAGCGTCGCCGCGGCGAACAGCGCGCTCCAGCGAGCTCGCGCGACGATGCAGGCGCACATGCCGGTGCGGCGAGCGGACTGGTCGGCTGGCGAGCCAAGCGACGAGGAACGGGCATTGCTCAGCAGCTTCATCGAAGCGCACGAACGCGGCGACGCCGCCTTGGCCGTGGCGATCTCGGCGCAGGACATCCGGATCACGATGCCGCCGGCGCTCATGTCCTTCGACGGGCTCGATTCGATCGCGCCGCTGCTCGATGGTGCGCTTCGAGACGGCGAATGGCGCCTGGTGCCGACGCAGGCCAACCGGATGCCGACGGCTGCGAGCTACCTCCGGCGACCGGGCGATACCGAGTTCCGGGCGTTCAAGTTCGATGTGCTGCGGATCGAGCATGGCCGCATCGCGGAGATCACGACGTTCGGCCCGGAACTGTTCCCGGCCTTCGGCCTACCGCCGATCCTCTGAGTCGGCGAAGATGTTGCGGCTCAGGAAGGCGTTCCGGAACTTCCCGCCCGGGTCGTGCTGTTCCAGCAGCGCGACGAACCGCGGCAGCTGCGCGTAGGTCGAGCGCACGGCATCGGGCGACATCGTGAACAGCTTGCCCCAGTGCGGGCGTGGCCCGAACGGTGCCAGGGCGTCCTCGATCGCCGGGAGCACTCGACGAACGCCGTCCCATTCGGGCTGCCAGGTGAAGTGGATCGCCACGGAGGCTCGACCGAAGGCGGTGCTCATCCAGAGCCCGTCGGCGGCGATCGTCCGAACTTCGGAGATCTGGAGGAGCGGTGCGATCCGGTCGCGGATACCGTCGAGCGCGACCAGCCCGGCGGCGGCATGGTGGTGCGGGATCAGGTACTCGGTCTGGAGCTCCGCGCCGGCGCTCGGCGTGTGATCCATCCGGAAATGGGGCAGCCGCTCGTGCCATGGACCCGGGATGCCGAGCTGCGGCGACAACGCGTCCGGCGGCATCCGCCGGATCGGATGGATCGGGGCGGTCGCGATCGTGGCGCCGAACAGGTCGGGCGGCGGTTCGAAGGCGTCACCATCGGGGACGCGTCGCTTGAGCCAGACGTGCTCGAAGACGGGCCCGCGCCACTCGGTGAACAGGCTCACGCTGTCCGCCAGCGAGGTGATCTCGTCGAACTGGTCCACGACCTGGTCCAGCGGCAGGTCCTCGTACAGGTCCTGCCGCATCCGGAACGCCGGCTGAAGCTCGAGCGTGAGCGATGTGACCGCGCCGAGGCCACCGAGAGCGACCACCGCACCATGAAAGGTTTCGGGATCGCGGTCGCGGTCGAAGACCTCGAGCTCACCGTCCGCGGTCACCACCTCGATTGTCGTGACCGCCGTCGCCAGGTTGCCGCTCCGGACGCCTGAGCCGTGCGTCGCGGTCGCACACGCGCCGGCAACGGAGATGTGCGGAAGGGAGGCCAGGTTGTGCAGGGCGAACCCGGCAGCGTCGAGCGGCCCGCACAGTTCCCCGTAGCGGACGCCGCCGTCAACGGTGACCCGCCCGGAAGCCTGGTCCAGATCGAAGACCCGGGGCATGCGACTCAGGGAGAGAAGGTCGCCCGTGGTATCGGCGATGTCGTTGAAGGAGTGGCGAGAACCAAGCACTCGTAACGATGGCGCCGTCCTGACGACCTCCTGGAGTTCCACGAGCGATGTCGGCTCGTGGAGTCGCGCAGCCACATAGGCGTGGTTGCCCGCCCAGTTCGTCAGGCCAGCGAGCGGCCCGCCATGGATCATCACGTCCGGAGGGTAGCCCCGACGAGAGGCCGTTCGCCAGCCGCTCGGCACGCCCCGGCGGCGTCGCGGTCAGTCGTCCGACTCGCTCGCCGGCCTGGTCGCCCCTTGCCAGAGCATCCGGAGCGCGTCACGGGCCGCCTGAGCGGCCGAAGCGGCCGGGCGCATCGGGTGCTCGCGCGACAGGCACTGGTTGAGCCACAGCCCTTCTACCAGGCTGTTCATCGCCGAGGCCAGGTCCAGGGTCGTCCAAGGGGACCTGACCTCGAGCGAGAAATGCTCGAGCGCAGGGCGAACGCAGTCCCGTTCGAGTCGCTCGGCCGAGTGCCGGAACTCGCGCATGCTCGGCGTGGCGATCCGTTCGCTCCAGACGCCGTACGGGACCTGGCTGAGCCAGAGCGTCCAGTTCAGCCCGTACCCGACCGCGGGCTCCATCTCGTGGAGCGGTCCCCGTTCGGACTCAGCGGTCGCCACCGCATCGATCCACTCGACGGGATCGTCGAACGCGCGCGGATCGGGCGGGACGAAGACATCGACCTCCGGGTCCTCCCACACGAGGGCCATCGCCTGGAGCTGGAACTGACGTTGGCTCCTGAACAGGTTCGTGATCGCTCCCCGGCTCTTTCCCTCGGTGGCGGCGGCCACCTGCTCGGCGTTGAGCTTGGCGAACGGTCCGACGGCGACTCGCCGCTCGTCATCCTCGCGATCGAGCCGCCGCGCATCGACCTGGATCTGTTCGAGGAGGATCATCTCGGCCGCCCGGATGTACTGCTTCCTGGCTTCATCGGGCGTCAGCGCGGTTCGGCGACGTTGGGTCATCTTCATCCTTGACATACGGACAGTACGTATGTAAGTTACATACGGACGGTATCCAGGGCGACTCTACACCGCGGGGAGAAGAAGATGCACGGATCGCTGCTCTACTTCGGGCTGACGATCGCGGCGGCGCTGGCGTTCACCGTCGGCGGGGTCTTCATGAAACTGTCCCAGGGCCTCACGCAGCCCCTGCCCTCCCTGGCGATGCTCGGTCTCTTCGCGCTTGGCGCCGCCCTGCTGACGTTGTCGATCGACGTCCGCGGCGAGCTCGGGCCGGCCTATCTGGTGGTGCTCGGTCTCGAGGCGGTCCTGGCCTTCGCTTTCGGCGCGATGCTCTTCGGCGAACACGCCGACATGAGCCGTGTCCTTGGTCTCGCGCTGCTCATCGTCGGCATGATCCTGATCGAGGGTGGCGCCGTGTCGGCGGCGTCGGAACCCGAATCGACGCTCGCCGGTGAGCGCGTCGCATCCGGTCTTGGATGGCTGGGGGGTCGCTCGCGGTAGGACTGACCAGGCTGCCGGGGACACGCAACCAGGATCCAGACCCGTCACGCGAGGGCGTCAAGCATCCGGGCGAGTTCGGTCGGGCGGCTCAGGAACGGCGAATGACCGCCGCCCAACTCGATGGCATCCACGCCGAGGCGTTCGCGCGCCGCGACCCGCACCCAGTCCGGGTTGATCGCCCGGTCCTCGCGGCACACGATCGACGCGCGCTCGACATCGGGCCAGGCCGTGAGCGGCGTGGTCTCGGCCAGGACACGGTACGACTGCGGGCGCAGCCGTTGTGTCGCCCATCGGGCGACCGGGGCCGGGGCGTCGTGGTAGAAGAGTTCCGTGGCCGTGTTCGGACCGATCATCCAGACATCGTCACCGAGGTCCGTCCACTCCTCGTTCACCGGGGCGACCCGCCCGTCGACCGGCTCCGCCGCTCGCTGGTCGTTCGCGCTGATGCCCGGTGACGGCAGGAATGCCCCCAGGAACACGAGCCGCCGGATCGGTCGGCGCGCCGCCACGAGCGGGATGACGAGGCCCCCCATCGAATGACCGACGAGGATCGGCTTGGTTCGCGGCGCGAGGGCTTTGGAGACCGTCTCGGCGTATTCGGCCGCCCCGAGCGTCGGGTCCGAGATCGGTAGGTCCACGGTGATCACGCGGTGGCCGAGGCGCTCCAGCTCGGGCCTGAGGAGGTCCCAGCACCAGCCTCCGTGATAGGAACCATGGACGAGGGCGATGTCCATCCGACTCCTTCCGGGTTGCGTACGACCGCCAGCGATCGACCTTCCCGACGCCAGCATAGCCCGCGGTCCCAGCAGTTTTCCGTGCTCTGACGCACGAACCTGACCGTCGCTGGGCCTGGGCGCGTCGAGATCCAGGCTCGATGGACGGCTACTTCGGGGGCAGGCTCGCGGCGACCAGCGCGCCGGCACGGACCCAGCGAGCGAGGTCGTCGGGCGACCGAACGCCATCCGGATCGACGTACACCATGCCACGCATCGGCCGATGACCGAAGTCCATCGGGCGAACATGCGGTTCGGCCACGGCCGCGTCGTGAGCGTCGGGCCCGACGCGCACCATGAGATCGTCCCGGATGACGCCGCACGCCATGTTGCCGCCGACCATGAACGCGATCCCGCCGAACATCTTGCGCTCGGACACCGCGTCCTGCTCCGCAAGCACCTGTCGGATCCGCTCCGCGAGCGCCTCGTCATAGGCCATGGCGTCGAGGATTGTACGGCTCCGACGAGTCGAAGCGTCAGGCGACGAGCGCCTCCGGGAGCGGAAGCACGGGGTCGGACAGGTAGGCCGGCGCCTTTTCGACGTTCTCGAGCGCGTCGAGGAAGATCGCGGACCAGAGCATCGATTCCTCACCGATCATGAGCCAGCGCGGGCTCACCCAGTTCTGCCCGGTCGTATCCATGACTTCCCAGAACGTGCCGTCCCGTTCGATCCATTCGACGTAGCGAGCGGTCTCGGTCACCGCGAGGGCCGGGTCGACCGTCCGAAGCACCTGGAGATACATCGCGCCGAGGCTGGTCCAGACGGTGCTGCCCTGGTAATCGGGCAGGATGTGGCGGGTCAGCCACACCTCCCGCTCCGGCCGTCGGCAGGTCTCGTAGCGCAGCGGATACGGGTCGCAGAAGGCGTTCGCGTCCAGATAGGCGAGGGCCGGCGCGATGATCTCCGGATCGCCGATGACACCGGTGTAGAACGGCCAGATGTTCGCCTCACCCGAGACGGTGTCATCGCCGAGCGCGTCGCGGAAGTGGTCATCGACCCAGAAGTGCTCGAGGAGCAATCGGCCGTAGTCGCCGTCGAAATGGCGCTCCAACGGCGACGCGAACCAGCCCGTTTCCTCGATGGTCTTGGCCAGCAATGCCACCATCGTGTTGCCGTATGCATTCGAGCGGTTGACGACCGTGTCGCGGTGCGCGCTGAACTTGCGATCCGACCGGACCAGACCCGTCGTCGGGTCGACGACGAGCTTGTAGAAATGCTCGATCTCGGCCTGCAGCCAGGGCCGGTGGCGCTCGACGAGATCGGCCGCATCGGCGGACCGGAGGGCCGCGACGAACAGCGGCAACGAGTCGACGCCGTACTCGAAGACATCGCCCGGTCGATCGAAGTAGTGGATGGTCGTCGTGATGTGGCTCCGGCGCTTCGCCCAGACGTCGAGGGCGTACGCCAGGGAGTCACGGACGCGCTCCCCATGACCGAGTCGGATGAGCGATGGTGCCGAGAACGCCAGGTCGCGGGTCCAGAACATGTCGAAGTGCCCAGGGCTCGCAGTGAACGTTCGCCCGTTCCAGCATGCCTCGATACAGGCGCGGATGATCGACGGGGCTTCGCCCAGGTGGCGCGTGTGGCCCCGGAACTGACGGCGCAGCCGGATTCCGACGTTGTGGACGTACACGGCGATGAGGGCCGGTGCGATCCAGGGGGCGAGGGCCACGCGTCGACTCCAGGTTTGGTTCGGGATGGCTTCCCGATGCGCCCGGAGGTATTGGCCGGACTGTGGTTCAGGGTGAGCCACGTAGGAAACTTGCTCGACCCCTCGATGGTACCAGCCACGCCGCCAAGGTTCACGCGTGGAACGTCTCGAGCGCCTCGCGCTCACGCTCGACCGCCCGCTCGTCCGCCGCCGACAGCGACTCGAACGGGTCGAGCCGGATCCGGCCGTCGCGCAGCGACCACGCGCCGGCGACTCGACCGTCGACGAGGTACGTGCCGACGGAGAATGGGTTCCGTGACGTGAAGATCCGGGGTCGGTACGGCTCGGGCAGGATCCCGGTGCGGCGAGCATGGACCAGCAGCACCGCGTCCCAATGCGGCAGGAATTTGACCGGTGCGGGCGTATCCGGGTCCGGCAGCTCAGCGCCCTCGAGGTCGACCAGCGGTCGGCCGTCGTCGTCGCGGTACCCCACGAGCGCCAGCGCTTCCCCACCCCGCCGGGCCTCCGCGACCGAGATACCCGCCCAGGATGCGACATCGCGCCAGCCGGCGGGCCCGAACGCCCGCAGGTAGGCACGCACGATGTGGGCCAGCCCATCCTCCTCCGTCGCGTCGCAGGGCCCGACCCAGTCCTCCGCGAGTGCGAGTCGGTCGGCACGCCGACGCTCCCACGTCCCCGACGGCGGAACCCGCACCAGGTCAACCCAGAGGCCGAGGTTGCCGACGAACCCGGCACCGAGCTCGCCGAGCTCTTTCACGGTCCTGGGCCCGTCGGCGAGCGCGTCCCGCAACCGGACGGCGCTGGCGACCATCTGCGCGTCGTCGGTGACGGTGGCCCACGCCCGGATCGCCCATTCCCGTCGAGCTCGGCGGACACCCATCGCGTACGGCCAGAACTCGCGCCGAGATACCATGTGGATCGTCGTGCGGATGAGGGTCGCCTGGACGACGCGTCGATCGTCCAGCGCGGCTGTCAGCGCATCGCGATCGAACGCCGCGAGCCGGGTCCACAGCCCCACGTACCCCGATGGTGCGTACTGTGTCTGCAGGCCGCCGACGCGCTCGATGGCGGCCGGGATCGGCATGGATGCCCGATCGAGCAGGAGCTGGCGCGCGAGCAACGCACGATTGAGGCCACGTCGGGTGATGGTCCGGTCGGTCACGACCTCGGATCGTAGGTGACCTGCTCGAACGGCCAGTCTCGCTCCAGCCAGTCCGATACGGCGAGGTAGAGCGGCCTGTCCAGGTTCGCGTCGTGTTCGCGCACCCACGACACGACCGTGGCTCCGGCGCCCTCCGCCGACGGGTAGATGTAGACGCATCCGATCACGTCATCGATATCGGGCGCGAGCACGGTGTACGTGAAGCCGACACGGGCCGCGAAATCGGCCGCGTGCCCTTCGAGGTCGGCCAGGTTCTCGGCGATCGTCTTCGGCCGCGGCCAGCCGTCTGGTGGGAAGCCCGGCGTGCGGTGGATGTGATCCATGCTCGACGTCCACGCCGCGTGGTCCGATTCGTTGTGCTCGGGTCCGAGGGGTCGGAGTCGGAACCGGTCGTCGTCGAGTGCCAGCGGGGGCTCGAATCCTTCCGGCACGAACGGCGGATGCTCGCTCACGTCGCCGATTCTGCCACTGTAGCTGAACCTGGCGCGCTACCCTTCACGACGTGGATCGCCAAGCGTGGTTGGCGGAGCGCCGGGCGGCGGTCGAAGCGCAATACGACACGGAGGCGCCGGACTTCGACGCTCACCCGTATCCGGCGACGTCGCACGAAACCTACGTCGGTCGATTGCTCGAGACCTGTCCCGCCGGTGGAACGGTCCTCGACGCGCCGTGCGGGACCGGGCGGTACTTCGCGCTCGTTCGTGCGTCCGGTCGACACGTCGTGGGCGTGGACCAATCAGCCGGGATGCTCGACCAGGCACGCGCGAAGGGCGTCGCGACCAGGCTGGAGCGTGTCGGCCTCCAGGAGCTCGCGTTCGATGCGGCATTCGACGGCGCGATGACCATCGATGCGATGGAGAACGTCCCGCCAGAGGAGTGGCCGATCGTGCTCGCGAACCTGCATCGGGCGGTTCGGGCCGGCGGATACCTCTACATGACCGTCGAGGAGGTCGACGAGACCGATGTCGACGCCGCGTTCGCGGATTCGCAACGCCAGGGCCTGCCCGCCGTTCGCGGCGAGATCATCGAGGGTGACACCGCCGGCTACCACTACTACCCGGGCCGCGCGCGGGTCCTGCGCTGGTTCGACGCCGAAGGCCTCGATGTCGTCGCCGAAGGGTTCGACCAGGAGGACGGCTGGGGCTACCGGCACTGGCTGGTGCGAGACCGCCGACCCGCGTGATCGCCACCGAACCCCCTACGGCCCGGAACTCGCCGGCGGGATGTTCAGGTTGAACCGGAACGCATTGTCGGGGTCGTAGCGGCGCTTCACCTCGGCCAGCCGCTCATAGGCTCCCGGCGCGAACGCCGACCTGACGCGTTCGGGCGTTTCGTCGACGGGCGCGTAATTCGCATAACCGGCCCCGGACAGCGACGCCGGACGCAGGGCCTCGGCGAAGTCCCGAGCCCACGCGATCTGACGGGCGTCGTCGGCTGGATCCTCCCAGATGGCGATGCCACTGATGTTCCATCGTGCCTCGCGTTGCCCGAAGGCGGCGCCGCCGGCAGGCTCCCGTCGGGCCGCGCCGTTCATCGCTTCGAGGAGGATGAACGAGCTCGACCCAGGCCCCAGGTCCATCGCCGCGACGCAGGCGTCGATCGCACCGCCGTCGAGATCGCGGACGAAGTGGCCCTTCCAGTAGTGGCGCAGCCCGAACGGGATCTGTCCCGCCATCGCCTGGACATCCATGTAGGTCATGGTCGCCAGCCCATCATCGATGATGGGGAGTGCGCGAATGGGCTGGATCACGGCCTCGGCCTCGTCCGGCGTTCCCTGATAGACCAGGGTGACGCTGAACACGGCCGGCGTTGGTAGGCCTTCGCTTGCGGCCGCCTCGTCCAATGCGCCGGGGCCGCCGGCAAAGATCACGAGCTGGTCGGGCATCTCGTGCGCGAGTTCGGCGATCGCCCGCATCGCCAGGTCCGCCGACTCGATCGGCACGGACACGTAGCCCGCGTACAACGGGCCGACCGGCCGGAGCGCGAATTCGAACTCGGTCACGACGCCGAAGTTGCCGCCACCGCCTCGGAGTGCCCAGAGCAGTTCGGGGTCACCCTCGCCGCCGGCGATGACGACGGAACCATCGGCGGTCACGACTTCGGCACGAACGAGGCTGTCGCAGGTCAGCCCGCCGGTGCCCATCAGGAATCCGAGGCCGCCACCAAGGGTCAGGCCGCCGACGCCGGTGTCACCGAACGTCCCGCCGGTCATCGCCAGGCCGTGCGTCGTCGTCGCGCGATCGACGTCCACCCAGAGCGCCCCGCCGCCGACGCGCACCCGCCGCCGAGCAGGATCGACGACGATCTCGCGGCGCTCGCGAAGGTCGATGACCAGCGATCCGTCGGCGACGGCGTGGCCGGCCACGTTGTGTCCGCCGCCGCGGACGGCGATCGGCAGGTCCGCGTCCCGCCCCCATCGGACAGCGGCGGCGACATCGTCGGTCGACCGCGGTCGAACGATCCCGATCGGGCGCCGGTCGATGGTGGCGTTGAAGATCGCTCGGGCGCCATCGAATCCCGCATCCGCGGGCAGGATGACCTCGCAGGCGAGCGCCGTTCGCAGCTGAGCCGTGCGCAAGTCGGTCGTCATGGGTCCCTCTCCCCTCCCTCGCTGGCGAGCATGACCGCTGCCGGCCCGAAGTCAACCAGCTCCGGCCGATTCCGTGACGCGATGCTCCCCGGTCGTCGGGTGCCGCCGCCCGACGAGCACCAGCGCGGCCGCCGCGGCGAGGCCGAGCAGGACCGTCCCGAGCATCGCCACCGTGAGGCCGACCGTGACCGACAGCAGGCCCATGATCGGCGGATAGATGATGGAGCCGACCACAGCCGAGCCCGTGAGCAGCCCGCTGACCGCCGACGCGCGGTCCGGGTACCGATCGCCGCCGATCACGATGATCATCGGAAAGACCGGTCCGGTCGCGATCCCGGCCACCGTGAACAGGGCGATCGATGCCGGGAGCGACGGCACGAGGATCGCCCCGACGAGTGCCACCGACATCGCGGTCGACGACACGGCGGCGAAGACGATGTGATCGAACCGGTCGGCCAGGCGAGCCGCGAGGAATTGACCGAGCGCCAGCCCGGCCCAATACAGGGACAGGGCCGTCGTCGCGACCGTCAGCGGCGCCGGCTCGAGGAACCGGACCAGCCAACTGGAGACGCCAACCTCCGCGGCGACATAGCAGCAGATCGCGACGGCCAACAGGATGAGCGGGACGGCGAGGCGATCGCCCGTCCGCTGAAGGATGGTCCGTGGGTCCGCGACGTCTCGGGCGAGGCCGCGCCGCCGGCCGTGGGGCATCGGCACGATCGCGAACAGCGCGGCCACCACGAGCGCCGCCACGCCGGTAGCCACGACGATCGATGGCCACGCGACACCGCTCTCGACCAGCCGACCGACGGCCAGGGGTGCCGTCAGTGCTCCAACGCTGAAGAACATGTGGAGGAGGTTGATGGCCCGGCCCCGGCCGGACTGGTAGAGATCGAGCACCAGCCCGTTGCCGCCACCGTCCAGTCCGCCGGCACCCAGCCCGGCCGGCAACGCTGCGAGCAGGAACAGCTCCCACGAAGGCGCGAACCCGAAACCGACGAACCCGACCCCGTGCAGCGCGGCCGAGAGCGAGAGCACGCTCCGCCGCCCGAGCCGCTCGGTGACCAGCCCGCCGCCCAGCGAGCCGATGGCGTAGACGACGGCGTACACGAAGTACAGGACACCGATCCCCGCGTCCGACTGGTCGAAGCTGTCCTTGACCGAACGGATCAGTGACGGGATCAGTAGCCCGCTCCAGCCGATGAGCAGGAACGAGACGCGGCCGAGGATCCCGGCCGCGGCCGGCCACGAACGGGGGTGCGGGGTCACACGCCGATGCTATCGGGTCGCCGGGTTCCCCGTGGTCGTGCCCGGGGCCTCGCCGTCAGAGCCTGCAACGCGGCCTTGCGGCCTTGCGGCCTCGTGTCACGATGTCAGCGTCATGAGCATCGAACTGGCCCCGCGTCCCGTGGACGCCTGGCTGTCAACCATCTCCAACAGGAACGGCTGATCCGCCCCTTCCTCACCAAGCGTCGGAGGAAGGGGCGGGACGGACGCGTGCCGCCGCCGCAGCCCGTTCGGGGTTGCGCGCCACGTGACGCCTCGCCGGTCGTGTGAAGGAGAACGGTCATGCCGATGCCGCATCGAACGTTCGCCCAGGTGGCGAAGCGGCGACTCGTCGGAAAGGAAGGCAAGGAGCGGATTCGAGAGGTCCGGACGCTCCTCGCAGAACTGCCGGACTACAGGAACGGTCCGTACGCGGACCTGCGCAAGTGGCTGCTGGGCGAGATCGAGGACACGCGTGTCCGCTCGAATGCCGTCCACCGCGACTCGATCTCTGTCCGCCGCGAGGGCGCCGCGCAGATCGCCCTAGTCGGACCGCCGAACGTGGGCAAGTCGTCGTTGCTCCAGGCGCTGTCGGAGATCCAGATCAAGACAGGCGACTACCCGTTCACCACGCTCCGTCCGGTCCCCGCGCTCACGCGCATCGGCGGCGTCCTCGTGCAGCTCGTGGAGATCCCCGGCCTGATCGAGGGCGCCTCGGAGGACCGCGGCGGCGGACGGGCGTTGCTCGGCGTCCTGCGCTCGGTCGACGCGATCGTCTACTGCGCGCGGGCCGATGGCGATCCGGTCGAGCTCGCGGTGGTCCGTGCGGAGATCGCCGCGTCGGGCATCGAGAAGCCTGCCGTCCTGGCGGCGACCCGGGCCGACGAGGCCGATCGGGCCGCCCTGACCCGCCTGGCGGCTTCCTTCCCGGATCTTGCCGTCGTGCCCGTGTCCGTGCTCGACGAGGCGTCGCTCGACGCGTTCCGAGCTGCGGTCTGGGCGTTGACCGGTCTGCTGCGGGTCCGGCTCCGCAACAACGGCTCGGTCGACCCCGAGCCCCTCGCGCTCGATCCAGGAGCGACCGTCGCGGATGTGGCCGACTGGGTCCACCACGATCTCGGTGCGAGCTTCTCCGGCGCGCGCGTGTGGGGCCCATCCGCACGGTTCGACGGGCAGCGGGTGGGTCGCGACCACCTGGTCCTGGACGGCGACGTCGTGGAGATCCTACGGTGATCGCCGCGTGCCGCCGGACGCCACCTCTCAGGCCGGTCTCAGAGGATTCACAGGAATCGCCGTGTACGGTGCGACGGTGGACAGCAAGACGCCGAAGGAGGCTCCCATGACGCAGGCCCTTCATCTCGATCATCTCGACCACGAGCTCGAGGAGCACGACCGGGGTCTGGTCTACGACCTCACGACCCTGGATCGCCGCCGGATGCTCAAGCTGCTCGGCTTCGGCGGACTGAGCGCCGGCATGTTCGTCATCGCGGGCTGCGGACCAGGCGGATCATCCGCTTCGCCGTCGGCCGCGGGCGCGACCGCGTCGACCGGCGTCGGGGCCAGCTGCGCGATCATCCCGGAGGAGACCGCGGGACCGTATCCGGGCGACGGCTCGAACGGTCCCGATGTGCTTTCGCAGAGCGGCGTGGTCCGCAGTGACATCCGGTCCAGCTTCGGGTCTTCGACCACCGTCGCGGAGGGGATCCCGCTGACGATCCAGCTGACCGTCCAGGACGGGGCTGACTGTGCCCCGTTGGCAGGGGCCGCGGTGTATGTCTGGCATTGCAACCGCGCCGGCGAGTACTCGCTCTATTCCCAAGCCGTCACGAACGAGAACTATCTGCGCGGCGTGCAGGAGGCCGACGACGACGGCGTGGTGACTTTCCAGAGCATCTTTCCGGCCGCCTACACGGGTCGCTGGCCGCACATCCATTTCGAGGTCTATCCGAGCCTGGACATGGCCACCGACGAGGCGAACAAGATCGCGACCTCTCAGGTCGCCCTGCCAAAGGACGCCAGCGACCTCGTCTATGCGACCGCCGGCTACGAGCAGAGCGTGAGCAACATGACCCAGCTCTCGCTCGAGAGCGACAACGTGTTCGGAGAGGACGGCGGGGTCCTGCAGCTCGGGACGATCACGGGTTCCGTCGCCGACGGGATGACCGTCGCGCTCACGGTGCCTGTCAACGCCTGAGGTCAGGGAGGAGGAAACGCCTCGGGCGCGCGCCAGCCGCCGAGGGCGTCTTCGACCACCCTGGCCGCGGCGAGGGCGACGTCCTCGCGCCATGGCTGGCCGACGAGCTGGACGCCGATCGGGAGCCCGTCCGGTGAGGTGCCGCCACGGACGACGGCCGACGGCCAACCCGTGAGGTTATGGACCTCGCTGTACGTGTCGGCGACCCCCGTCGTGAACCCGACCCCGTGCAGGAGTGCCGGACGCGGCAGCACCGGGCTGACGATCAGGTCCGTATCCTGCATCCAGCGAAGCATGCTCGCCCGGACGTCATCGACCGCCTCGACGAGGGCCGTGAGTTCGTCGCCGGCGAGCGGCGTGGACTCGGTGACCCAGTCCGCCCGGCCCGCATACGAGCCGGCACCTTCCGTCCCGGCGTTCGCGATGAGGCGCCGGAGCCAGGCATGCCCATCGGCGCGGATCAGCCGGTCCCAGAGCTCGGCCGCCCGTCCCTGGTCCGGCGGCATCCGGGCTTCCACCCGGGCGCCGGCATCACGCAGCGCCTCGGCGGACGCCTGCACGATCGTCATCGTCTCGGGCGTCGGCGTCTCGACCCCGTTGTTCGCGAACCACGCGACACGCAGGCCATCGATCCTCACGGCCGTCGAATCACCCAGTGCGACCGGCGCGACGTGAGGGTCCTCCCCGTCCGGGCCGGCGATGATCGGCAAGAGGAGCGCGAGGTCGTCAACCCGGCGTGCGATCGGCCCGAGCTGGGTGAGGGACTCGAGGATGCCGCGGTACGATGGATGATGGCCGGTCCGCGGGACGCGGCCACTCGTCGGCTTGATCCCCGCGACACCGCAGACGTGCGCCGGTTGGCGGATGCTGTCGCCGGTGTCGCTGCCGATGTCGAAGGGCGAACCGCCGGCCGCGACGATGGCCGCCGAGCCGCCACTGCTCCCGCCCGAGGACCGGTCGAGGTCGTACGGGTTCGACGTCCGGCCGTAGACGAGGTTGTCGGCTTCGTTCGACCAGGTGAACTCGGGCGTATTCGTCTTACCCAGCAGGATGCCGCCGGCCGCCCTGAGGCGCGCGACGACCGTCGCGTCGCGATCCGGGATCCGTTCCGCCCACCCCGTCGTGCCCGCGGTCGTGACGACCCCGGCCGTATCGAGCGAGTCCTTGACCGTGAAGGGGACTCCGTGCAGCGGTCCGTGGAGGACCCCGTTCCGGAGATCTGAATCCGCCTCGCGCGCGGCCTCGAGCGATCCATCGGCGAGACGAACGACGGCGTTGATGGCCGGGTTCACGGCCTCGATGCGGCGCAGGCACGCCTCGACGACTTCCGCCGAGGTCACCTCGCCGGACCGGATCGCCGCCGCCACCTCGACGGCCGACGCGAAATAGAGGTCGCCTTCGATCATCGGGCACGATGCTAGCGCGCGCCGTGCCGCGTCGCGCGGATCGCATACTGGCCCAGGAGGGACGCATGCCGATCGTCGACGTCCACACGCACATGTTCACGCGGCGCTGGCTCGAGCTGCTGCGCACCAGCGGCGGCCCATACCGCATCAGGACCGCGTCCGGACGATCGCGACGAGGCTTCGTTCGATCTCTGAGCGAGTTGACATCCACCTACCATGAGCCCATGCATCGACGCCGACTCCTCGCCTCGACCCTTGCCATCATCTTCGCCACGACGCCGGCGATCGTCGCTCGGGTGCGGGCGGCCGAACCGGTGCCGCTCCCGCTCGCGGGGATCGTCGTCGCCCTCGACCCGGGTCACAACGGGGGCAATGCCTCGCACCCGAGGGCCATCCGGAAGCGGGTCTTCGTCGGCAACGGGTGGAAGGCGTGCAACACCGTCGGCACGACCACTCGCTCCGGCTATGCGGAGCATCGGTTCACATTCTCGGTCGCAGGGCGGGTCAAGACTCGGCTCGAGGCGCTCGGCGCGACCGTCTACCTCACGCGGCCGTCCGACCGCGGGGTCGGTCCCTGCGTCAACGTTCGGGGCAAGTTCGGGGCGAAGGTCCACGCGCGACTGCTTGTCAGCATCCATGCCGACGGATCGGCGAGTTCGCATCGCGGCTTCGTGGTCATGAGGCCCGGGCTCGTGCGCGGCTACACCGATGACATCCTGGCCTCGTCGGCGACCTTGGCCAGGGCCATCCGCGGGGGTCTGCTCGATGTCGGGCTCCGAGTCGCGAACTATTACGGGCGGAACGGGCACAAGAAACGCACCGATCTCGGCACGTTGAACATGTCCGACGTGCCGGTGGTCATGGTCGAGCTCGGCAACATGAAGAACGCCTCCGACGCGAAGCGGATGACCACCAGGAGCGGACGGGCGACCTACGCGGCCGGCCTGGTCACGGGCATCCGGGCCTTCCTCGGGCGCTAGCGGCCCTCGCCGACGCTCGCCCGACGCTAGAAGAACGTCGAGCACCACGGTTCGTCGGCCGTGCGCAGGAGTCGGTCAGCCTCGGTGAGCGCGCCATCCGATGTTCGTCGGCTCCGGTCGCGATCACGGCATCCCGTAGCCGGGTGCCGCCGAGGTACGCGGCACTGAGCGCGCTGACATCGAGCGTCAGATCCGGAGATCGGTCCGTTTCACGGCAAACGGCGCCGTCCGGACCGGCATCGATGTGCACGCGCGTCCGCCCACCGCTCACCTCGGCATCGACGACATCGAGGACCAGGCTCCCGACCGTCGCGTAGGTGCGGGCCCCGAGGGCCTGAGGGACATCGAACAGCCGGACCCACATGGCATCGGCGAGCCCCGACTGCCGCATATCGCGGGCGTTCGCCAGGAACCACGGCAGCCGTTCGCTCGGACTTCGCCGTTCGGCGATCACCGTCGCGACCCAATCGATCTCGGCCAGGAAGCGCCACAGCGCGATGTACGCCTCGTCAGTGAGCGCGTGGAGCTCGTCGACCTTGACGACGTTCCTCGGCTGGCCCTGGTCCCACTTGTCGTCCGAGCGGGTGTACCTGACGTAGCCGTCGACGGCGCCCGATCCGTCCCGGCGGAGGGCCAGGAACCCCTTCCATGCGTCGCCCCAGGCGCTCGGGCGCAGGGCGAGGTCATAGTCCCAGTGGTAGTCGCGTCGCTTGATCTCGGCGGGCGTCCGCAGTCGCCATGCGTCGAACACCGACTCTGATGGCGTCGCGGGCCGTGTCATCGGGTTTGACGATCTCGACACCGCCGGCCGCCGCGGCCAGGAAGCGTGCCCGGGTGTCGAGGGTCCATGTCGCCTCTCGGCAGCCCGGCCCGTAGCCGAACCGGCCGTAGATCGGGTACTCCGCCGCATACAGGAGGCTGAACGCCTCACCGCGCTCGCGGGCGGCCGCATGCTCGGCCGCGACCATGCCGCGCATGATCCCCTGACGGCGATGGGTCGGCAACACGGTCACAGCCGAGATCGCCGCGGCAGGCAGCCGACCACCGCCGGGCACCGTCAGCTCCGTGGCCCAGGATCGGAACGTGCCACACATCCGCTCGCCATCGAAGGCCGCCCAGGTTCGTTCGAGGTCCCAGAGTGGCTTGAGTTCCTCGGCCACCTTGGCGGTGTCGCGGCGCTCCAGGAACGCGATCGTCGAGGTCTCGACGAAGTCGGGCAGCTCGTCCTCGCGGATGGGGCGGATCTCGGGCGTCACGGCCCGACGATAGCATCCGGCCTTCCTCCAACGAGGCCCGCGGTCACGCTCGGTGGGGGCCGGTCGTGACGGGCTCTCGGTCGAGCAAGCTGACCAATCGCTCGCCTCGTGACAGGCGGGCGACGCGTGCGCCCTCGCGCACGAGCCCTTCGAGCTGTGGCACCACGATGGGGTCGCCCGCACGGAACGTGAGCCAGCGTACCTGCCTGGTCACCCCCCGGCCGAGCAGCAACTCCTCGTCATCGCGCATGAACACGCCGTATTCGAATCCGAGGTGGACGTGTTCGGGTTCCGGGGCGACGTAACAGCAATAGGCCGTCCGGCGCGGACCGACCGGCACGTCGTAGCCGATCAGCCGCCAGCCGATCCGGACTCGCTCGATCGCATCGGGCAACGTCCCGCGGACGACCGATCGCAGGGTCTCGGCGATCTGGCGCATCGGCTCCGGGTAGTCGGCGAGCAACGCCTCGGGCGGGATCGCATCCATCGGCGCCATCATCACGCTGCCGGTCGGTCGAGAGTCGTCAACATCCCTCGGCCACGCTCCACGATCTCGAGGATGAACCGAGGCAGGGCGAAACTCGCCAGGTGGACGCTCGGGTGTGTAGTAGCGGGTCGCGAAGGCATCGGTCGCGAACCGATCCTCGAGCGTCGCCTCGGGCACGCGACGCAGCGACGCGTCGTCGGTCCCCCACCCGAACGCCATGAAGCCACCGACGTAGGTCGGCACTGCCGCGAGGTAGCAGGTCGCGTCAGCGAACAGCCGTGTGAACGCGCGGATCGTCGACTCCAGCTCGTCCGCCTGGAAGAACGGCACGCCGTTCTGGGTGACGATGACCCCGCCCGGCCGGAGGAGCCGGCGGCAATCGGCGTAGAAGGTCGGCGTGAAGAGCGCCTCACCGGGCCCGATCGGGTCGGTCGAGTCGACGACGATCAGGTCGAACCGGCGTTCGCTCGTCGCCGCAAAGTCCTTGCCGTCGCCGATGACGATGTCGACGCGCGGGTCGTCGAAGGCGCCGTTCGACAGCTCCGGGAGATGCGTTCGCGCGAGCTCGATCACACCGGCGTCGAGCTCGGCCATCGTCACGCGCTCGACGCCGGGGTGCTTGAGGATCTCCTCGACCATCCCGCCGTCGCCGCCACCGATGACCAAGACCTCCCGGACCGCTCCGTGCGCGAGGATCGGGACGTGGCTGAGCATCTCGTGGTAGACGTATTCATCGGCGGTCGTCAGCTGGGTGACCCCATCGAGCATGACGAGCGTCCCAAAGCTGACGCTCTCCGCGATCACCAGCCGCTGATGCTCCGTTCGACTGTCGAACAGCACGCGTCGGGCCTGGATCGACGTCCGGAATCCCTCGTGCAACGTCTCGGTGTACCAGCGGCTGTCGTCGGTCGGATCGGCGGTGGGGTCGGGCATGGCCACCCAGTCTATGGCTCCATACTGGCATCGTGGCTCCCGCCGAGAAGACCGAAACCGATCACGTTCGTCCGGCGACGCCGGCCGAGTCGGCCGATGTCCTCGCGATGCACGCGGCGAACCGGGCCGCCTGGGACCAGGCCGCCGAGCGCTACGAACGCTGGCTGGCAGAAGCGATCGAACTCATCCGGGGCGGCGGCACGAACCTGTTCGATGCCGAGGTCGAGCTGATCGGGGACCTGCACGGGCGATGCGCCCGGGCCATCCACCTCCAGTGCGCCGGCGGGCGCGACACGCTCTCGCTGTGGAACCTGGGTGCCGACGAAGTCGTGGGCGTCGATTTCAGCCCGAGGATGCTGGATCTCGCTGCGCGACTGACGGAGGCGACCGGTGCCCCGGCCCGGTGGGTGCTGGCGGACGTGGTCGCGACGCCGCACGAGTTCGACCGGACGGCGGATCTCGTCTACACGGGCCGTGGGTCGCTCATCTGGCTCCAGGACCTGGACGCCTGGGCCTCGGTCGTGGCCAGGCTCCTGTCCCCGTCCGGGCGGTTCGTCCTGTTCGAGGGTCACCCGGCCGAATGGCTGTTCGATGTCGACGACACCGGTCATTGGGTCGCCACCGAGTACGACTACTTCGGCGGGCCGGAGGCTTCGAAGGGCTGGGCGCCCGAGTACATCGACCATCTCTCGATCGGCGAGGCCGACCAAAGTTGGAAGTTCGCCCGGTCGTGGACCCTGGGCGAGGTCATCACCGCGCTGCTGGGAGCTGGCCTGCGCCTGGAACGCGTCACGGAACACCCGATCGACTGGTGGGGCGGCCACGCGGACGTCCGCGACGAGGAGCGCGGCCGGATCCCGTTGTCGTTCTCGATCGTGGCGCGAGCCCCGGCATGATCGGCACGGGCTGTCGATGAACGATGAGCTGGAACCCAAGGAACGCGCGCGGATCGAACGCCGAGACCGCGATGCCGAGGCGGAACGGCGGGCGCTGCTGCGCCCGGGCATGGGCAAGGTGTTCAAACAGATCCTCGATACGCAAGCGAAGGAGGCCAAGGAGGCCGGCAAGACCAAGGATCCGCGCAAGCCGCCGCGGCGCGGGACGCCGTAGGACGCACGGCGATCCCGACCGTCATCCCGGCACGAACGTCGTGCGGGTCGAGGTCACCCAACCTTCCGGCGGTCCGTCGGGGTTCGATCCAGCCCTGACGCCCGGGGCGGGCCAAGGGGTGTGGATCAGCGGCCCTTCGCGCACGATCACCGCGTCCAGGAACGTGACCTCGTACTCGATGACGTGGGTCATCGCGAACGCCTCGCGCTCGATCCACCACGCGCTGCTGTAGAACGCATCCTTTCGAACCTGTCGGTCGGATTCGTCGGCGTAGCTCCGCAGGTAGACGAAGGTCGACGTCTCCCGGTCGACTCCCACGTACTCGACCCGGGCGCCCTGTCGTTCGTTCTCGGCAGACTGCATCGGCAAAGAACGCCAGCCACGAGTCGAGCCGGTCTGGTTTGATCCGATAGCGTCGCAATTCGGTGATCACGGTGGGGCCTCCTCGGCGCGGTTCGCGGGGTCGGAGCATACCGGCCAAACGTGACACGAATTGTCAGGTTTATCGAGCCGAGGCCGCGGGCTAACCTTGGGCCCGCGGGCTACCCTTCGACGGTGGACGCACCGCTCGAACGGCTCCGTCGCCTGTGCCTGGCCCTGCCCGAGGTAACCGAGCAGCAGAGCCACGGCGAACCGACCTGGTTCGTCGGCGGCCGGACGTTCGTGACCTACGCCGACCATCACCACGACGACCGCGTGGCGTTCTGGTGCGCGGCTCCCGGCGGGGCGCAGGAGGTCTTCGTCGAGTCAGGTCCCGATCGCTTCTTCCGTCCGCCATACGTCGGCCACCGCGGCTGGCTGGGTGTCTGGCTCGATGTGCCCGTCGACTGGGACGAGATCCGATCGATCGTCGGCGACGCCTATCGCCTTGTCGCGCCGACGCGTCTCCGACGTCAGGTCGAGGCCGACGACCCTCGATGACACCACGACTGCCCGACGTTCAGAAGTCGCGACGGCCGGCGAACTGGGCCTCGACGAACGGCCGGGTCAGCTCGTAGAGGGCGACCCGATGACCACCCGGTGACCGGAACGAGCAGCACGGGCCGGACGGGATCTCCAGGGTCCCCTCACGCTGCCAACCACGGGCCTCGAGCGCCGTCATCGCCGCGTCCAGGCTGGTGACCCGGTAGACCAGGATCGGCCGCTCGCCGTCGAGGTGCTGCGCGAGCAGGATCCGTGGTGGCTCCTCGGTGAGCGAGACCATGGCGACCCTGGTCCCCATCTCCTCGATCGCGAAGACCACCTGGGCGCCCAGCACATCGGTGAAGAACGCCAGATCGGCCGCCGCGTCACGGGTCGGGGTGTAGATGTAGTCCAGTCGCTCGAACGTCATGCTGACGTGCTCCGGAGGGCGGCCCTCAGCCGTGGTCCTCGTCCTCTGGATCCGGGTCACGATCGAAGAGGTCGGCTGATTCGTCGACGAGGAGGACGACGTCCTGCTCCTCTGCGGCGTCGAACGCCTGATCGAGGTTCTTCTCGGTCTCGCCGACGTGCTTCGACCCCGACCGCGAGAGGCCGACGCGCGTGAGCACTGCTGCCGCGACGGCGCCGACGACCAGGACCAGGCTCACAGGGCGCTTCATCGCACGCAAGGTTCCGGCGATGGCGATGTCATGTCGCGATCATGATGCGCCCGTCCGCGTCATGCGGCTACCATCCGTTTGTCCAGAGACGCGGCAGTGACAGAGGACGGGTAGCCTCACCGGGCGTCACGTCGGACGTGGACATGCCTTGGAGGGTGTGATGGAGCAGCGACCGAGCACCCAGCAGGTCGTCTGGGGCCTCCTTGGGGCCGCGGCGGCCGGCTGGTTCGCGATCTGGATGCTGTTCTTCCCGCAGTACGTCGCGGAGTTCTTCGCGTGGGATGTCCACCCTCGCGCTGCCCAGGCGTTCATCGGCGCCGGTTACGTCTTCCGGACCTTCTTCTTCCTCAACGCGGCCCGCGAAGGGAATTGGATCCGGCTTCGCTGGATCGTGTACGGCAACCTCGTCTTCACCGCGACGCTGCTGTTCGCCACCTACTGGCACCTCGATGAGTTCCACTGGAATCCGTTCGAAACGCCGCTCGCCCACATCTGGATCGTCCTGTACATCTTCGAACCGGTCGTGATGCTGTACCTCATCCCGCGCGGCATGCTGCACGCCCAGGCGCCGGTGTCCGGCGGCCCGCTCCACCGGTCGCTCAAGGCGTTCCTCGTCTTCGTGACCGGGATCCTGCTCATGAACGGCCTGATGATCGTGGTCAACCCCGAGTTCGCCGTGCGACGCTGGCCGTGGGAACTGAACGAGCTGGATGCCCGGATGGTCGGGGCCTGGTTCCTGGGCTGGGCGTTCTGGTGCGGGACGATGGCCTTCGCGTTCGACTGGGACGAGATCAAGCGCGCCTGCCAGCTGTTCATCCTCAACGGCGTCGCCCTCCTCGTCGCCGCGGTGGCCTTCCGCGACGACTTCCTCCCGGGGCGAGGGACCGTGCAGGGCTACATGGGCGGGCTGCTGCTCCTGACCGTCGTCATGACCGGGCTGTACCTCCTCCAGGAGCGGCGGCGGCCGGCACCCGCGACCACCAGTCCCTGATCGCCGAGGCGACATCCTCGGCCGCATCCTCGTCGACATCGTGGACCAGGTTGCCCTCGATCTCGGCCCAGTGGTCCTCGAACGGGTACAGGTAGCAGGGACCCAGGGCGGCCTGGAGGGTCTCGAGCCGGTCACGAGCCCGCGGGCCCCGAGCCCGCGTGCCACCGCTCGAAGTGGCGGGCGTGGGACGCCGTGTAGGCCCCGTCGTTGTAGAAGCGGTCGTAGAAGGCCGTGTCGATATGGTGGGCCTGGAAGGCCATCAGCGTCCGGATCGGGCCGTAGTTGGCTGGAAACTGGCCGTAGTGTTCCATGACGTACTCGCAGTAGCCGATGACGGCCTGGATGTTGGCCTCCGAGTACTCGGGGATGCCCGCCTGCACGGCGGCTGGGTCCCGCCACGCGCTCGGGCCGGGGGCGTCCCGGAAGAACCCGGTGCCGGGCGCGAACTTGTTGGCGACGAAGGCCCGGACCGCCGCTTCCATGTTCGGGTAGTACGGCGGCGCGTACGGTTTGATGATCGCCTGGCCGTCATGGTCCAGCCCGACGGCCTGCGGGATCGTGACGTTCTTGTCGAGGAGCCGCATCAGGAGCGTCCCGAGGAAGCCCTTGTGCAGCACCTGGGCGAACGTGCGCTCCTTCATCCGGCAGCCGAACGAGGTCGTCCACGCGAACCTGTGGGCAGCGTAGTGTGGGAACCCGCCGAGTCCGAGTGCCTCCGCGGCGAGCGCGATGTTCTGGAGCATCAGCCCCTGTTCGAAGCCGCAGATCTCGAGGAGGTAGGTCTCGATCTCGTCGATCGTCCCGACCCGGCCGTCGTGAACGTCGTCGTGGAGATGGCCGCCCTTCGACTTGCCGAAGCGCGAGATGCCGGCCGGCCGCATCAGCCAGTCCTTGTCGTCGTGGAAGAAGAAGGCGAACTCCTCGCCCAGGGCCCCGAAGAGGATCGTGAGATAGAGCGCTGTGACCTCGGTGACCGGCACGAAATACGTCGCGCCCGGGATATTCGCCGACCACTTGTTGAACGGCGGCGTGAACGGCAGTTCGCGCGGGATCTCCGATCGATGGTCGGCAAGCGTGATCCGGCTTGCCTCGTACATCTCGGTGAACCGGCGCTCGCGTCCCATCCTGACCAGGGCTTCGAACTCGTCGGGCGCGAAGTCCTGCGGCCGGCGCATGACGTAGGTGCCGTCGTCGCGGAGGATGAAGAGCGTCACCGTGGCCACGGCGTCAGCGCTCGACTGGGTCCGGCCGACCATGCTCATCATGATCTGGCCGCCACCGGTCTCCGGGCCTTCGAGCGGCTGGTACGGCAGTTCGCCGAACACGCGGCCGGTCACGCCCGACCCGGCGAACGCGAGGATCGCTTCCTCATCGGCGCTCAACGCGACAGGTTTGACGGCACTCTTGTAGTCCATGGCGCCGCCGTGCAGGTCGGAGCCCATCGCGAAGCGTCTCGATCGCCGCTCGAGGAAGACGTCGATCAGCGGTCGCGCCGCCACGTCAGACAGGCCGGCCGACGATCGATGGCCCGTCTCGACATCGTTCGTATGCATCTCGTGCCCTCATCTGCGAGTCCATCGACGGTCCACTGGTCCGGCTGGCTACGTCACCGTACCGCGTGGCCGTCTCGCTCATGCGGCGCCTGGCCGTATCCTCCTCGACGATGCGCGAGGATGTCCGTTGGATGACCTGATCGCGGAACAGATCCGCTACCACCGGGCGCGCGCGTGGGAGTAGGACGCCACGAGTCGGCCGGCCGACGACCCGTTCGCGGCGATCACGGGTGAGGCCGCCGATGCGCTCCGTCGGCTGGGCCGGTCGAGAGCGCCATCGAGATCGGGGCGGCGACGCACCCTGACGCCGTGTGGAGCGCAGGCGAAGTCCGGCATAACTGCGAGATGAGGGTGCTCGGCTAGGGTCGCCCTCGTCGAACGTGGATGTCCCGCCCATCGTCGCGCTCGGCGTGTGGCGTGAGGTGTCCGATGCGTCCCCATCTGCGGGTCATGGGTCGAGTCGTCGCGGTGGCGGCGTTCGTGGCGGTGTTCATGACCGCGCCGTCGCCGATCGGGGTCCACGCGGCGTCGCCCGGGCCGTCCGACGCGTGCGTGGCGGGCACGATCTGGGAGGATCTCTCGAGCGGGGTCAAGTACATCTGCATCTACGACGAGCTGTACGGCGGGACGCGCTGGGAGCTGTTGTCGTCCGGACAGACCGGGTCAAGCCTGTTCACCTACCGCTCGAGCATCAATGGCTGCACGTTCAACATCGTCGGACTGAGTCTGATCACCGGCGGCGGCGGCAACACCATGGTCAAGAGCTTCCGGTGGCCATGCATCGACATCGGCGACCGGACGACGCAGCCGGCCGGCGAACTGCGTGTCCGGACTTTGTTGCAGCGGTTCGGATCCTCGTGGACGACCTGCCGGGACACCGGCTACGCGTACAGCAATACCACGGCGTGGTCGTGGGTCGGCGGCATCGACATGGGCGCGTCGCCCGACTGCGGTGCCGGGCTGTACCGGACCTGGGGGACGGGCCAGCTGTACCAGGGCGGTGCCTGGCGCGGCGCGTCACTCGCGACGCCGGCCCTCTATATCGACTGACCCGGATCGGCTGACCCCAGGTCCCCGTCGGACATGTCAGCCGGTTGATCGACCGAGACCCAGCGCCGGTCGAGCGCGACCTGGATGACGGTGGGGCGGTCCGCGGCCAGGGCTGCCCGGAGGGCCGGCTCGAAGGCGTCGTCGCGGTCCACGCGGGCGCCCCGCGCGCCGACCGCCCGGGCGATCGCCGCGAAGTCCACCGGACCGAGCTCCGTCCCGACGCCTTCCCCCGTCCCCCGCCGATCCTGGAACATGCGGATGGTGCCGTAGCGTTCGTTGTCGAAGACGATGACGACCACGCGGGCGCTCTCGCGGACCGCGGTCTCGAGCTCGGCCATCGTCATGGCCAATCCGCCGTCCCCGACCAGGGCCACGACCGGCCGGTCGCGGTGCACGAGGGCGGCGGCGATGGCGGCCGGCAGGCCGTAGCCCATCGCCCCGGAGGTCGACCCGAGGAACGTCCCGGGGCGGCGGAACCGGAAGCCGCGGCCGGCCCAACCCGCGAAGTTGCCCGCGTCCGTCGTGACGATCGCCTCGTCCGGGAGCACGCGGCGAAGCGTGGCGACCGTCCGACCGGGGTGGACGCCGGGGCCGTCCCAGGGCGTGTCGTCGACGATGGAATCGGCCTCCCACGTCGCGCGATCCGCCGTGTTGTTCGCATCGCGCGCCGCCACCCGCTCGGCATCGAGGACGACGCCACTCAGGAGCCGCTCGTTCGCGGCCCGCAGGAACGCTCGGGCGTCCGAGGTGACGGCGAGCTCGGCGGATGGCAGGTCGCCCGACCGGCTTGGCACGAGGTCGACGTGGGCCCAGCGCACGCCCGCGGCCGGGAGCGTATAGCCGTACGACGTCGCCTCGTTGAGCCGACTCCCGAGGACGAGCAGGGCATCGGCGTCCGCCAGGCGCCGGCGGATGGATGCGGGCGCTCCGAGACCGGCCATCCCGAGATAGAGCGGATGGTCATTCGAGATGACGTCGGCGCGGCGCCATGCCGCGACGATCGGGACATGCAGCAACTCGGCGAATCGCGTCAATTCGGTCGACGTGCGCGCCCGCAGCACCCCGGCCCCCGCGAGGATGACCGGGCGTCGGGCCGAGGCGAGGAGGTCGATGACTGCGTAGATCTCGTCGGCGGTCGCGCGGGCCGGCGCCGGTCTCGCGGCGTCGGCCGGTTCCAGCTCGGCCAGCTCGTCGAGCAGGTCCTCCGGCAGCGACAACAGCACCGGACCCGGACGGCCGCTCAGCGCTTCGCGCACGGCTTGGGCCATGATGGCCGGTACGTCCTCGGCGCGGCGTGGCTCGGCCGCCCATTTCGCGAGGCCGCCCAGCGTGCCGACCTGGTCGATCTCCTGGAACGCCTCGCGGCCACGGAAGTCGCGTTCGACCTGGCCGACCAGCACGAACATCGGACTGGAGTCCTGCCTGGCGGTGTGGATGCCGATCGCGAGGTTGGCGCCACCAACGGCACGCGTTGCGAGGCACGCGGCCGGCCGGCCGGTGAGCTGGCCGTGCGCCTCGGCCATGAACGCGGCCGCACCCTCGTGTCGAGCCGCCACCACCCGGATGCCGGCGTCCCCGAGGACGTCCAGCAGCCCGAGGAACGACTCGCCGGGCACGGTGAAGGCGTACCGGACGCCGGCGGCACGGAGGGCATCGGCGACGAATCGCCCGACCGTCCGAGGCCCGGCCGGCGCCTGGACCTCGGGAACGACCGCCCCGTCCGCCGCTGCACCGGCTTGCTCGGCCTCCTTGGCCTTGGCGGGCTCCTCGATCGGCGACGCAGCCTCGATGGGCGCCTCGATCGACACCGCCGGCGTCGGCCGTTCGGGCGCCGGTTCGACATCGGTCGCGCCCTCGGTCCCGTTCGTCGACGCGTCCGTCATGATCTCGGGGATCGGGCCGGCGGCGGCTAGCAGCGCATCGGACGGATCCGTCTCCGGGGCGTCCTCGGGCGCGGTCTCGGGCGGCGGTCCGGCGTCGAGCTCGCTCATGGCGACGGCGTGTCCTCGTCTGGTGCGTTCAGGCTGCCCTGGGTCACCATGCGATCGGGAAGGCGACGGCCGACAGGACCAGGGTGATGATCACGAGGACGGCGACGACGGCCATGACCGCCTGCGTCATCCGGTTCCCTGGCATCGCGGGCTACCGGTAGTTCTGGAACTGGAGCGGCACCGGCTCGTCCAGTTCCCGCAGCCGGGTGATGACCCGTTGGAGCTCGTCCCGACTCTTTCCTGATACGCGCACGGCGTCGCCCTGGATCTGTGACTTCGCCTTGGGGAACTCGTCGCGGATGAGCTTGGAGATCCGCTTGGCGACGTCATCGCTCAGACCGCGGCGGAGCTTGATCGTCTGCCGCACCTTGTTGCCGCCCGCCGGCTCGATCTTGCCCCAATCGAAGATCTTCAACGACAGGTTGCGCCGGATCGCCTTCGACTCGACGAGGTCCTTCACCGCGGCCGCCCGATGCTCGTCGTCGGTGAGCAGCGTCACCTCATCCTTGGTCTGGGTCAGGTCGACCGTGACGCCCTTGAAGTCGTACCGCTGTTGGACCTCGCGACGGACCTGGTCGAGGGCGTTCCGCAGTTCCTGCTCGTCGAACTCGCTCACGACGTCGAACGAGATGTCTCCGGCCATCGATCCTCCTCTCCCCTACCCGCCCGCGGGATCCGGGGCCTGAACGGTCCATTCGCGCAGGCGACCGATCCGGCCGTCGACCGCCATATCAAGGGTCAGGAACCCGGCGAGACGGACCCTCGCGCTGTTGGCGCGTTCGATGATAGCTCGCGTGCCACGCGCTCAGGACCGTGTCCCCGGAGACCCAGTGGCGCTCGACCGTGAACTCCACCTGTCCGGTCGTGTTCGCCCCATCGAGCCAGTACGCCCGGATGGCGTTGTGTCCGACCATCGGCGGGCCGAAGGCGTCGTCATGGTATTCGGCGTCCTCCGTGAAGAGCGAGACGATCAGGTCGCCGTCGAAGGTCTCCCACGCGCGACCGAAGGTCTCGAGCACCTCACCGGCGGCCGCGTAGTCGATGGGCATGCCTGAAAGGACCTCCTCCGATGTGGTGGCCGTCCATGGTAGGGCACGCTCGCGAGAGTCGTCCGCGGCGCCTGGGCTCGTCGGCGGGCAGCCGGGCCCCGCCGCTATCCTTCCCCGGTGCGTATCACGTTCCTCGGCCAGGCCGGCCTCTTCATCGAATCGACGGGCGTCAGCATCCTTTGCGATCCCTGGTTCAACCCCTCGTTCTTCGGCTCATGGTTCCCCTTTCCCGCCAACGACGGCATCGATCCCGAGCGGATCGGGCACCCCACGTTCCTGTACGTTTCGCACCTTCACCACGACCACTTCGATCCGCGCTTCCTGCGCGACCACGTCGACAAGGCGGCGACGGTCCTCCTGCCCGCCTATCCGCTCGACGACCTCGAGAAGTCGCTGCGCGCGCTCGGGTTCGAGCGGTTCATCAAGAGCGTCGATCTGGAACCGTTCAGGGCTGGGCCGCTGACCCTCACGATCCACGCGTTGGTGGCCCCGACGGACGGGCCGATCGGCGACTCGGCCCTGGTCGTCGATGACGGTGAGGTGCGGATCCTGAACCTGAACGACTCGCGGCCGCCGGATCCGGACCGGTTACTCGAGGGCGGGCCGCTGGACGCGGCCTTCCTCCAGTTCTCGGGGGCGATCTGGTATCCGATGGTCTACGACTATCCGGACAACGCCCAGCAGGTGCTCGGCCACAAGAAGCGGGTCGCCCAGTTGGCCCGCGCGTTCCGTTACATCGAGGTGCTCGACCCGGCGTTCGTGGTGCCCTCGGCAGGCCCACCGTGCTTTCTCGACGACGAGCTCTTCGGGTTCAACGATCTGAGCGGCGACGAGTGGAACACGTTCCCCGACCAGCCGACATTCCTCGACTACATCGCCGAGCGTGGACACGATGGTGGGCGGCTGATGCTGCCGGGCACCGTCGCCGAGGTGCGGCCGGGCCACTTCGACGTCACGCATCCGGTCGATCCGGCGACGATCTTCGACGACAAGCGAGCCTATCTGGAGGCCTACCAGGCACGGAAGCGACCCGTGATCGCGGCGGAACGAGCCGCCTGGCGAGGTCCACGGGTCGACGTGCTGGCCGCGCTCGATGCCTGGTGGGGTCCCCTGCTCGAGCAGGCGGACATGATCTGTGCGGGGATCAACCAGCCGGTCCTGCTCGACGTCGGCGACGAACAGCTGATCATCGACTTCGCGGATCGTGTGGTCCGCCGCCCGACCGATGGGGAGGATCCGCGCTACCAGTTCTTCATCGAGCGCGAACTCGTCGACTACCTGGTCCGCGAGCACGTGGAGGACTGGGTCAATGAACTGTTCCTCTCGATGCGCTTCCGGGCACGGCGGCGAGGTCCGTACAACGACTATCTCTACACGTGGTTCAAGTGCCTCAACGTCGAGCGGCTGCAGTACGCGGAGGGCTACTACGCGGAGCACGGGCCGACACAGGGGACATTCGAGCTGGCCGGCTACAACGTGCAACGGCGCTGTGCCCACATGAAGGCCGACCTGACGCGATTCGCGACCGTCGAGGACGGGGTCATGACCTGCGCCCTGCACGGCTGGCAGTGGGAGCTCGCGACCGGTCGTTGCCTCACGGCCGACGGCCATCCGCTGTACGCCCGGCCGATCGGCGCCGAGGACGAGGAGCCCGCTCAGGCGAGCTAGGTCGGGCGGCCCTCGAACATGCCGGGACGGGTCATCTCGCCCCCTGGCGCGCCCGCAGGTGCTCGACGAGCTGTTCCGCCGCGATGTAGGACCGGCCGCCGCCCATCACGAGGACGACGTCGCCCGGCTCGACCTGATCTGCGAGCCAGGCCGCGCCGGCCTCAGGGCTGCCGATCGCGATGGCCGGTTCGCGGCTGCGCAGGCTGGTGGCGGCGGCGAGCGCCTCGGCCGAGGTGATCGTGGTGTCCGGGTCGCGAACCGCCCAGATGTCGATGACCGCCGCGCGGTCCGCCTCGGCGAGGACCTCGGCGAATCGGTCGAGCATGGCGGCCGTCCGGTGGAAGGTGAGCGGCTCGTAGACCGCCCACAGCCGCCGCCCGGGGTATCGCTGTCGGGCCGCGCCAAACGTGAGCCGCATCGCGGTCGGGTGATGTGCGTAGTCGTCGAGGACCGTGACGCCGTCGATCTCCCCCTTGAGTTCGAACCGGCGGCCGACACCCTCGAACGACGCCAGTCCGGCGAGGATGTCGCCAGCCTCGACACCGGCCGCCAGGGCCCCACCAGCGGCCATCAGGCCGTCGATGGCCATATGGCGGCCGATGAGTCGCAATCGCACGCCCTCCGGGGCGTCGAGCGGCGTCCGGAGGCCGCGGATCTCCATCTCCGTCCCGTCACGGTCCTCGGCCACGATCCGGCCGACCAGAGAGGCATCGGGACGGCGCGTGCCGCCACTCGGGGCCGGGTCCAAGGTCGGTTCGCCTGCACCGTCGAGGCGCACCGCGATCCGTCGCCCTTCCCAGCTCCCCAGCGAGGCGACGACGCGACGGACACCCGGATCGCCGACGTTCGCGACGAGCGTCGGGCGGCCGTGCGCTCCTCCGTGACTTCGGCCGATCCAGTCGGCAAAGGCGCGCACGACCTCGCCCTCGTCGAGGAACACGTCGGGGTGGTCCCATTCGGCTGACACCAGGACGGCGATGTCGGGTCGATACGGGTCGAAGTTGCCGGCGTATTCGTCCGCCTCGACCACGAAGTCGGGGCCGCTCCCGAATCTGGCCACCCCGCGTTGCGGGGCGATCGAGGCCGGGAGCATCGCCCCGACGAATCCCGATGGATCGCGACCGGCTCCGGCCAGCAGGTGCAGGAGCCAGCCGGACGTCGTCGACTTGCCATGCGTGCCGGTCACGCCGATGAGCCGTCGTCCGCCGGTCGCGGCCGCGTCGGCCACGATCTGCTGGACGCTTTCCGGCACGATCCCGACATCGCGGGCCGCCACCAGCTCGGGGTGATCGGGCTGGACCGACGTGATGGCCTTCGTCACGGCCAGGCGGTCGACGGCGCGGCCGCCGTCAGCCCCACGCACATGGGTCGCGTCATGGCGCCAATCGATCGGGATGCCGGCGGCCAGGACGGCGCCGGTCACCGGATCCGGACCCCCCGCGTCGCACGCGGTCACCGACGCACCGACGGCCGCGGCGTGGAGCGCCGCGCCGGCGGACGCGGTCCCACCCACGCCGACGACATGGATCCGCGTGCCGGGCGCGATCGGTTTCGCGGCCCTCGGCGTCGCCAGTCCGCGGGCGATGTCCTCGTGCGTGCGGGTCATCCCGCGGGCGCCTCCGATCCGGCCAATGCGCCCGCACGCTCGGCCAGGAATCGGAGTGCCTCGGCCGCGCTCGCCTGGTTGTTCGTCGCCCGATCGCCATCCCAGTGGAAGCGGCGCACATCCGACCCGAGTCGATCGCTCACGCCGACGTACACCAACCCGACCGGTTTCTCGGCCGAACCGCCATCGGGCCCGGCCACGCCCGTGACCCCGACACCGAGGTCGGTGGCGAGTCGATCCCGGACGCCCGAGGCCATGGCCAGCGCCACCTGCGCGCTCACGGCGCCGTACGTCGCCAGCACGTCAGGCTGGACGCCCAGCGCCTCGATCTTGACCCGGTCGGCGTAGCTCACCACGGCGCCCAGGAAGTACCCCGACGAGCCCGGGATGCTCGTGATCCCGTGCGAGACGAGTCCGCCCGTGCACAATTCGGCCGCGGCCACGGTGAGTCCGGCGTCGAGGCAGGTGTGCTGGAGCCGCCGGGCCAGGTCCTCCAGCGGCTCGTGGTCGGTGGCCATCGTCGTCAGCGACGGTCGGTCCGAACCGGTTCGTCGGGAGGTGCGAACAGCCAGGTCTCGGGGTTGCCGACGTCGTTCATGCGGCCCAGGTCGATCCCGTTCACCGTGAAGTACGTGGCGCTGGACTTGCCCGTCCGGACCTCGATGGACTCCTTGGCGCGGAATGTCAGGACCTTGCCCGGCGCATAGACGCGCCCGGCCGCCGTCGTCTCCTCGGAGACCTGACCGTCGACCCAGACCTTCAGCCATGCCCGGCCGCTCTTGATCTCCACGACGACGTTCACCCCCTTGAACGCGACCGTGACGTTCCGGGTGATGGCGGTGGTCTTGCCCTCCGGACTGGACGCGGTCACGGTGATCGCCCACTTGCCTGCGGTCAGCTCGTAGGACGCGCTGAACGCCCCGTCATCGCCGACCGTCACCGTCTCGGGCTTCGGCACCGCCGGCGGCGCCGGGGTCGCCTTGTCGCCGGTCGACGCCCCATCGACCGGACCCATGTACGCGGCGCTCATGACGACCGAATCCGCGTTCGTCGTCCGACCCTGGACGGGGATCGCGCCGTTCTCGTAGCTCGCGCCCTCGGCCGGCTGGTCCACGGTCAGCGTGGGCGCCTCGATCGGCAGGAACGGGACCGTGATGTAGATGAGGACGTTCTCATCGGAGTGCTTGCCGGTGTCCGGATCGAGCGCACTGACATCGAACTGGTTCCGACCGCGCCGAAGGTCGACCTCGGCCCGCCAGGAACCAGTCGAATCGGCCGACACGCTGTAGGGGTCCCGCCCGGGCGACGCGATGTTCACGGTGGCGCCCGCCAGGGTGATGCCACGCAACGTGTACGAGGTCATGGAATCGTCGACTTCGACGACCGCGGTGGGCGGTTGCGTGACGGAGATCGTGGGCGGCTTGGCAAAGCGCAACAGCTGGGCGCCCAGGTAGGCCACGAAGATGAGCACGGCCACCGACATCAACGCGAGGACGATGATGAACGGCGAGAAGGTCAGGCCCTTGCGAGGGGCTGCCAGCGGCCGCGGCGTTACCGGGACCTGGGCTGTCTCGCGGACCGTGCCGCGCTCGCGACGCCAGAGGTCGAGGACCTCGTCGGGATCGAGCCCGAGGTACAGCGCGTAGTTGCGCAGGAAACCCTTCGTGTAGACCGCGCCGGGCAGCTCCTTGTAGTCGCCTCGCTCGAGGGCGCCCAGATAGCGGGCCCGGATCTTGGTGTCGCGCTCCGCGCGGTAGAGGTCGACGCCCTTGGCCTCGCGCGCCGCGTACAGGCGCTCGGGCAGGCTGAGCGGCGCCTCCGGCGGGGCCGGTTCGCGCGAGGGCCGATCGTCGAACTCGGGGCGGTCGGCGTTGGCGGCCCGGCGCAGCTGGTCTCGTGTCGTCATCGTTCGTCCCCATCCGGGTCGACGACCCCGTCGTCGACACCCGGCGCCGTCTCGCGACGGAGGACCGGCCGTGCGTTCGACCCGTCGAACGCCCCGATGTACCCACGCGCCTCCAGCTGGTCGATCATGCGCGCCGCACGTGCATAGCCGACCTTGAGGCGGCGCTGGAGGAGCGACGCCGAGGCCCGATCGTACTCCCGAATGACCTCGACGGCATCGGGCAGCAGGCGATCCGCGTCCTCGTCGGCGAGATCGTCGATCGATCCGACCCCGTCGTCGTCGCTCTCGGTGATCGACAGGTCGTAGTGCGGACCGTCGATCTGGTCCTTCCAGTGGGTCACGACGCGAGCGATCTCGGCATCCGACACGAAGACGCCCTGCAGGCGCATGGGACGGGGCAGGTCGGACGGCTGGTAGAGCATGTCGCCGCGCCCGATCAGGTCCTCAGCGCCGGGTGCGTCCAGGATCGTCCGCGAGTCGATCTGCGAGGCCATCGCGAAGGCGATGCGGCTCGGGAAGTTCGCCTTGATCAGGCCGGTGACGACGTTGACGCTCGGTCGCTGGGTGGCGAGGACCATGTGGATGCCCGTCGCCCGCGCCTTCTGGGCCAGGCGTACGATGGGGTCCTCGACGTTCTTGCCTTCGCGCATCATCAGGTCGGCGAGCTCGTCGACGATGATGACGATGTACGGCATCCGGTCCTCCGGATCGGCGCGGGTCTCGTTGAAGCCCTTGATGTTGCGGGCCGTGGCCCCGGCCAGGCGCCGATAGCGCGCCTCCATCTCGTTGACCGCCCACTTGAGCGCGGCCTTGGCCCGCTCGGGCTCGGTGATGACCGGCACCAGCAGGTGGGGCAGGCCGTTGTAGGCGGCCAGCTCGACGCGCTTGAGGTCCATCAGGATCATCCGGATGTCGTCCGGCGTCGCCTCGCACAGGAGGCTCGCGATGAGCGCGTTGACCATGACGCTCTTGCCCGAGCCCGTGGCGCCCGCGATGAGCAGATGGGGCATCTTGGCCAGGTCGACCGCCTGCGCGGTCCCCGCGACGTCGCGACCGAGCGCGAACGTCAGCCGCGAGCCCGAGGCCCTGAAGTCGACCTCCTCGAGGATCCGGCGCAGGGCGACGATGTTGAAGTCCTTGTTGGGGATCTCGATGCCGACCGCGCTCTTGCCGGGGATCGGCGCCTCGATGCGCAGCGAGCGCGCGGCCAGCGCCATCGCGAGGTCGTCGGCGAGCGCCTCGATGCGGCTGACCTTGATATCGGCGGCCGGCTGGACCTCGTACTGGGTCACGACCGGCCCGGCGTTGCGACCGGTGATCTGGGCCGGGATGTTGAAGCCCGCGAGCTTGCGGACGATGATCTCCTCGTTCCGTCGATGCGCGGCCTCGCTGCCGCCGGCCTCGAGCGGAAGGGCGATGTCGTCGAGGATGGCCGTCGCGGGCAGGACGTACTCGATCCGCTCGCGGGTCGGCGGCGAGTCACCGGCATCGGTGACGTCATCGGGGTCACGCAGCGGGCGCAGCCCGACGTCGAACGGGCGGACGGGCGTCTGGACCGCGGCGCCACCGGCCCTCGCCGGAGCGAACGTCGCGGACGTCGGGATGGCGCTCGGGACGGCGGCCGGAATGTCGGAGCGTTGCGGCGTCGCATCCTCGCCCCAGATCCCCGTCTGACCCGGCGTGGAGGGCCCGGCGGCGATCGTGGCACCCTTCGCTCCACGCGCGGGGCGGGGCTCGCTCGAGCCAGACCTCCCTGGCCCCACGGCCGTGCCGGCACCGCCGGTCGCGCGGGTCGTGCGGGCGTCGTTGAGCGTGTTGGTCAGGGCGCGTCCGGCCGATGTCAGCGGCGCGAGCAGCTGGCGCAGCGGCACGTCGAAGGCGAGCAACAGCCCGACGAGCATCACCGCCACGAGGACGACGTACGCCGCCGGAACCGGCAGCAGGCCCGGGTCCGCCCCCGGCCCGACCAGGACCCGCTCGAGGAAGGACCCGATCCGGCCACCGGTATCGCCGCCGGCGGGCGAAAAGCCGATGAGCTGGATGATGCCGAGGAACGCCGTGTAGGACACCGCGATCCCCAGGAGGGTCCGGCCCCACGGCGCTCCTGCTTCCTTGCCGGGACCCCATTCGACGTACCAGCCCGACAGGAGCAGGACGAACGGCAGGAGATAGCGACCGGCGCCGAAGAACGGCACGATCGCGTCACGGACCCAGTCGGTCAATCGGCCGTCGCCGGGCAGGGCGAGGGCGATCAGGAGGACGGCGCCTAGAACGAGCAGCAGGATCCCGACGAGCGAGCGCGCCACGGCCGGCGACAGGCCGATTTGCAGGCGCGGGATCGGCAGGGCACCGCCCGCCCGCCGGCGCGGTCGCCGGCCCGTCGTCGGGCGTCCCGAGGTGCGTCGGCGGGTCGCCATCGCTAGACCTCGACCACCACGGGAAAGACCATCGGTCGACGCTTCGTCTGCTCGTACAGGTACCGCGAGACGCCGTCCTTGATCTGGGTCTTGAGGAGGGCGATCTCGCTGATATGGTCGCCCGGCGTATCGATCGCGTTGATGACCCGCTCCACCGCCTCTTCCATGAGTGGGTCCTTCTCGTTGAGGTGGACGAACCCGCGCGTGACGATCTCCGGCCGTCCGACCACCTGTCCGGTCTGCTTGTCGACGGTCACGACGATCATGAACATGCCGTCGTTCGCGAGCGACCGGCGGTCGCGCAGGACGACATCGCCCACGTCGCCGACCGAGAGCCCGTCCACATAGACATAGCCCGCCGTGACTGGTGTCCCGCGCCGAGCCGAGCCGTCCGCATAGATCTCGATCGGCGTGCCGTTTTCGATGATGAAGACATTCTCCGGATGGACGCCGGTCTCGATCGCCAGACGGCCGTGCTGCACCTGCATCCGGAACTCGCCGTGGATCGGGATGAAGTGCCGGGGCTTGGTGAGGCCGAGCATCAGCTTCAGCTCTTCCTGGCTGGCGTGACCCGAGACGTGTGCCCGCTTGATCGTGTGGTAGTAGACGTTCGCACCGGCCTTGAAGAGGTTATCGATCGTGCGCGACACGTACTCCTCGTTGCCGGGGATCGGGCTGGCACTCACGATGACGGTGTCGCCGGGCTGGATCTCGACGAACCGGTGGTCGCGATTGGCCATGCGTGCCAGGCCGGCCATCGGCTCGCCCTGGGCACCGGTCGTCGCGATGACCAGCTGCGCGTCGGGGTGGTCCTTGATTCGATCCTTCGAGACGATCCGCGATGGGTCGTACGTGAGATAGCCGAGATCGGTGGCGATCCGGAAGTTCTGCTCCATCGAGCGGCCGATGACGGCGACGTTGCGGCCCATCGACTCGGCCGCATCGAGGACCTGCTGGATCCGGGCGATGTTGCTGGCGAAGGTCGCGACGATCACGCGGCCGTCGAGCGGCTCCATGATCTCGCGGAACGCCTCGCCGACGGTCCGCTCCGAGGGTGTGTATCCGGGGTTCTCGGCGCGAGTCGAGTCGGACAGCAGGCAGGCGACGCCGTCCTGGCCGAGTCGGGCGAGGATCGCGAAGTCGGACAGCTTGCCATCGACGGGCGTGTGGTCGAACTTGAAGTCGCCCGTATGGACGATCGTGCCGACGGGGGTCCGAAGGGCGATGCCCATCGCGTCGGGGATGGAGTGGCCGACCCGGAACGGGAGGACGTGGAACGACCCGATGTCGAGCTCGTCGCCGGGATCGAGGGCGAGGACCGGATTGTTGTGGAGCTTGTGTTCCTTGATCTTGCTGCCGAGCAGGCCGCGCGCCAGCGTGGACGCGTAGACGGGCACCCCCGGGAACTCCGGCAACACGTACGGGAGCGCGCCGACGTGGTCTTCGTGCGCGTGCGTGATGAGGAAGGCCTTGACCTTCTCGCGGTTCTCCTTGAGGTAGGTCACGTCCGGGATGACGAGGTCGATGCCGAACATCTCCTCGTCGGGGAACATGAGGCCGCAGTCGATCACGACGATCTCGTCGGCGTACTCGAAGACGTACATGTTCTTGCCGATCTCGCCCACGCCGCCGAGCGGGATGATGCGGAGCGGCTGGTCATTCGGCGTCGTCATCTCGCGTCCCTGTGCCCGGCCCTAGAAGAGCGTCATCTGGTCGGTGTCGACCGTGTCCGGAGCCTGGCTGAGGCGTGCGTCAGGGCTGTCGGCCGTCGCCGCGCTCGCCGCCGGCGCGTCCGCGACGACCGGGGGCGCGACGGTGGCCACGGCGGCCTGGGTCGGCTGGACGGCCATCTGGGCGATATGGTCCGCCCGACGGGTCCGCGCGTCCAGGAGCACGACCGGGATCGTCGCCGCGTCCTCGTAACTCTCGCGTTCGACCGCCATCGATCGAAGGGCCGCGGCCGGGTGGTACATGGCGAGGACCATCGCGTCCCGTGCGCCGGTGGCCGGGTCGGCCGGTCGGACCGTGCCGTGCGCCTGCGAGATCCGCACGCCCGGCATGAAGCGGGCCATCGAGAATCGACCCAGCGTGACCACGACGGCCGGGTCGAGGACCTCGAGCTGCCGGGTCAGGTACGGCGCGCACGCGGCGATCTCGTCGGGCTCCGGGTCGCGGTTGTCGGGCGGCCGGCACTTGACGATGTTCGTGATGAAGACGTCCTCGCGCCGCCAGCCGATGTGCGCCAGCAATCTCACGAGCAGATCGCCCGCCCGGCCGACGAATGGTCGACCTTGCTTGTCCTCGTTGAAGCCCGGACCCTCGCCGACGAAGACCACCTCCGTGGACGCGTTCCCCTCCCCCGGTACGGCCCGCGTCCGACCGACGTGCAACCGGCAGCGCGTGCAGTCGCGGACTTCGGCCGCGATGGCCTCGAGCGCCGCCCGGCGCTCGGCGTCGGTCACACCGTGCTCCCGCCGGCGACCACCACTGGCTCCATGGCTCGATACGGTCGAGCGCCTCGGGCCGAGGCATGCTCGACCCAGCTCCGCCCAACGAGGATCTCCGCGAGCTCGACCGTATTCGTGGCCGCGCCCTTGCGAAGGTTGTCCGAGACGACCCAGAAGGCGATACCGCGGTCGTCCGGGATCGAGATGTCGCGCCGGACCCGCCCGACGAAGATCTCGTCGCGCCCGGCCGCCTCGCTCGCGAGCGGGTACTCGTGCATCGCGGGGTCGTCCTGCACGACGACACCTGGCACGCCGGCGAAGAGGGACCTCGCGTGTTCGGGCGTGATCGGATCGCGCGTCTCGACGTGGATGGCCTCCGAGTGGCTCACGAAGACCGGGATCCGCACGGCGGTGCACGAGATGCGCAGGTCCGGCAAGCCCAGGATCTTCCGATTCTCCGTGACGACCTTCCATTCCTCCTTGGTGTAGCCGTTCGGCAGGAACACGTCGATCTCGGGCAGCGCGTTGAATGCGATCGGATGCGGATAGACCTCGGCCCGCTTCGGTTCGCCCGCGACGTGGGCCCGGATCTGGCCCTCCAGCTCGGCCAGGGCATCCGCTCCCGTCCCGGACACCGATTGGTAGGTATCGACGACCACCCGTTCGATCCCGACCGTATCGCGCAGAGCCATCAGCACCGGTGCCATCTGCATCGTGGAGCAATTCGGATTGGCGACGATCCCCTCGTGACCCTCCAGGTCGCTCGGATTGACCTGCGACACGACGAGCGGGACGGTCGGGTCCATCCGCCACGCCGACGAGTTGTCGATGACCGTCGCCCCGCGGGCGACAGCCGCCGGCGCCAGGACCCTCGAGACGTCGGCACCCGCCGAGAAGAGGGCGATGTCGACCCCATCGAAGGCGTCAGGCGTCGCCTCGGCGATCTCCAGCGTCCGGCCGTCGATGGACATGGTTCGACCGGCCGAGCGACCGGATGCGAGCAGCCGCAGCTCTCCGACCGGGAATTCGCGCTCGTTGAGGATGGCGATCATGGTCCGCCCGACGACGCCGGTGGCGCCGACGACGGCGACGGTGAGGTGGGCTTGGTTCATCGGGGGCATGGCTCCGCTCGGACGGTCATCGGTCAGGGCACCGGCGGAGTATACCAGCGGCTCTTCCCTCCTCCGTCCACCGCCACGATGGCAGCGATGGCCGGGAGTATAGGCAGCTGCCCGCTCCACGGACGCACCGCCGCCCCGTTGCGCACAAGCAAAGTGGTGCGTTCCCGCACATGTCCAGCGCGGCGCGCCGGACACGAACGAGCCGCCGGTCGCCCGGCGGCTCGGTGCGGCGTCCGCGGGACGGACGGGCTAGGCGGGATCCTTCGCCAAGTGGCGCTGCATCGCGGCCTTCCGGCTCAGGTTGATCCGGCCCTGCCGGTCGACCTCAGTGACGACGACCATGACCTCATCGCCGACGGACACGACGTCCTCGACCGTGGGTACGTGGTAGTCGGCGAGCTCGCCGATGCGGACCAGGCCTTCCTTGCCCGGCAGGATCTCGACGAAGGCGCCGAAACCCATGATCCGGGTGACCTTGCCCAGGTAGAGCGAGCCGATCTCGACCTCCCGGGTGAGGCTCTCGATCCAGGTGATCGCCTTGCGCGAGTTCTCGCCGGAGACAGCCGCGATCTCCACGGTGCCGTCGTCCTCGACGTTGATCTCGGTCTGGGTCTCTTCCTGGATCTTGCGGATCATCGATCCGCCCTTGCCGATGATCTCGCGGATCTTCTCGGGGTTGATCTTGATCGTGATGATGCGAGGGGCGAAGTCGCTCATGTCCGAGCGTGCCTCGGGCATGACCTCGGTCATCTTGTCCAGGATCTCGAGACGAGCCGCGAGGGCCTGCTTGAGACCGCTGCGGATGATCGCCTCGTTGATCCCCTGGACCTTGATGTCCATCTGGAGGGCGGTGATGCCGTCTCGTGTGCCGGTCACCTTGAAGTCCATGTCGCCGACCGAGTCTTCCTTGCCGAGGATGTCGGTCAGGACGACGAACCGGCCGTCCGGCTCGCTGATCAGGCCCATCGCCGCGCCGGCGACCGGTGCCGTGATCGGCACGCCCGCGTCCATCAGGGCGAGGGTGGACCCGCAGGTGGAGGCCATCGAGGTCGAACCGTTCGAGGACAGGCATTCGGAGACGAGCCGGATGACGTACGGGAAGTCGTCATGCGCCGGCAGGACCGGGATGAGCGCCCGTTCGGCCAGGTTGCCGTGTCCGATGTCGCGGCGGCTGGGTCCGCGCATCGGCTTGTTCTCACCCGTCGAATAGGGCGGGAAGTTGTAATGGTGGATGTAGCGCTTCTCGGTCTTGGGGCTGATGGTGTCGATGCGCTGGACGTCCGATGAGGCGCCGAGCGTCGCGATCGTCAGGACCTGGGTCTCGCCGCGCGTGAACAGGCCCGAGCCGTGGGCTCGCGGAAGCAGCCCGACGTCGACCGAGATCTGGCGGAGCTCCGTCAGACCGCGACCATCCATCCTGACCCCCTCGTCGAGGGCCAGCTGGCGACAGGTCTTCTTGTAGATGAGGTTGTACAGGCCCTTGCTGAGGCGGGCCTCCCGGCGCGCCGCCTCGAGCAGGCCCTTGGCGTCGCCGCCCGACTTGATCGCGCGGATCGAGTTCGCGATCCCCTCACGGAGCGCGGTGATCCGCCCGGGCAGGTCGTTGCCGAACCAGATCAGGAGGTTCGCCGTCGCCTCGGCGTCGGGCAGCGCCCGGTGGGCCTGGGCGAGTTCGATGCCAAAGAAATGGGACAGCGTCGGGAGCTTGTAGTTCTCGAGGTCCGGATAGCCTTCACGGGCGATCACGAGTGTATCGAGGTAGCGGCCCTGCTCGAAGTGCGTCCCGTCATCGAGGGCGGCTTCGAGGAAGGCCAGGTCGAACCCGACCGAGTGACCGACGATGGGGGCGTCACCGATGAAGGCGACCGCCTGCTTCGCGGCATCGGCCGGCGACGGAGCCTTCTTGACGTCGGCGTCCGTGATGCCGTGCATCTGGTTGCCGACGATGGGCCGGCCGGGGTTCACGAACGTCGACCATCGATCGACGATCTTCCCGCCCTGGACCTTGACCGCCGCGATCTCGACGAGGTCGGCCATCTTCGCGTCCGTGCCGGTCGTCTCGACGTCGACGATGACGAATTCGCGACCGTCGGCGACGGCCCTGGCGTAGTCGAGGACCGAGCCGACGCCCGGCTCGAGGAACGGCGTGCTCTTCGCCTTGCCAGCGGCTTTCTGCAGCTCGAGCTGGATGTCGATGAGCGGCTGGAGCGCCCGATGACCGAACAGGATCGCCTCGGCCATGACGTCTTCGGGGAGAAGCTTGGCGCCCGCCTCGACCATCATGATCGCGTCGCGGGTACCGGACACGATGAGGTCGAGCTCCGACTCGGCCAGCTGGCTGAAGGTCGGGTTGACCACGAACTCGCCGCCGATGCGGCCGATGCGCACGGCCCCGACCGGTCCGTTGAAGGGGATCTCGCTGATCGTCAACGCGGCCGAGGCGGCCACGGTCCCGAGGACGTCGGGCTCGTTCTCCTGGTCCGTCGAGAGGACGGTGACGACGAGCTGGATGTCGTCCTTGTAGCCCTCGGGAAAGAGCGGGCGGATCGGGCGGTCGGTCAGGCGGGCGGCCAGGGTCGCCGCCTCGGACGCACGCGCTTCGCGCTTGATGAAGCCGCCCGGGATCTTGCCCGCGGCATACATCCGCTCCTCGAACTCGACGGTCAGCGGGAAGAAGTCGAGGCCTGGGCGGGGGTCGGACCGGTTCGCGGTGCCGAGGACGAAGGTGTCACCGTAGCGGACGGTGACGGCGCCGCCGGCCAAGCGTGCGAGCTTGCCGGTCTCGATGGTCAGCGTGCGACCACCGATCTGCGTCTCGAACGTGTGAGACAAGGGAACGGTTCCTCCTTGGCCGAGGAGGGAGGTGACGACCTGCGGGCAAGTCGGCCGACTGGGCCTCTGAGCGTCGAACGCGAGTGGACCCCGGGACTGTGCCCAGGGTCCGGGAGCGGCGTCGCTAGCGGCGAAGTCCGAGTCGTCCGATGACGACCCGGTAGCGCGCGCTGTCCTTCTTCATCAGATAGGCGAGAAGGCGGCGGCGCTGGCCGACGAGCTTGAGGAGGCCGCGGCGCGAATGATTATCCTTGGGGAAGCTCCTGAGATGCCCGGTCAGCTCCTTGATCCGCTCCGTCAAGAGCGCGATCTGGACTTCCGGCGAACCGGTGTCACCTTCATTGGTGGCAAACCCGGTGATGATCTCCTGCTTCTCTTCCCGCGCGAGCGGCACTCGTTCCTCCGAACACGGCGTGATACGGATGTCTTCCATCTATGACCGGCGGATGGTATCAGGCCGGCCCGAAAGCGGCAAACGACCGGTGCGTCGCCAGCACGGGTCGCAGCAGGGACGCTGGGCCGCGTTACTCTCTCCAGCACCACCGCACGGAGACGACGATGCCGCGCCTCAACCGCATCTACACCAAGACCGGTGACGAAGGCACGACTGGCCTGGGCGGCGGGCAGCGTGTGCCGAAGGATTCGCGCCGCGTGGTCACGTACGGCACGGTCGACGAGTTGAACTCGCAGCTCGGCGTGGCGCTGGCCACGGGCCTGTGCGAGCGCCTGACGGCCGAGCTCGGCGCGATCCAGAACGAGCTGTTCGATCTCGGGTCCGACCTGTGCTGGCCATCGGACGACGAGCGTCGAGCCCGGATCCCGACGGTCGAGGCGCGTCACGTCGAGAAGCTCGAGCGGCTCATCGACGAGTTCAACCAGGTCGTCGGCGACCTGACCAACTTCCTGCTGCCGGGCGGCTCGGCAGGGGCCGCTCAGCTCCACGTGGCACGGACGATCTGTCGCCGTGCCGAGCGCGAGGCCGTCCGTCTCGGGCGTGACGAAGCGATCGGCGAGTTCGTGCTCCCGTACCTCAACCGCCTGTCCGACGCCCTGTTCGTCATGGCCCGCTACGAGAACCACGAGCGCGGCGTCCCCGAGCCACTCTGGCAGCCGGGCGCCTGAAGCGAGGTCATCCCGCCGCGAGATCAGGCCAGCAGAATTCGGCGTCGATCAACGGCGAGCCCGGTCCCGAGGCGTCCGGTTCGAATGGGGTCCGGAACGTGAACGCGGCGGGCGTCGGACCGTCGCGCCTCAGTCGCTCGAGCCGGTCCAGCGCCTCATCGACCGTCGGCCGGTGTCCGGCCTCCACCCACCACAGGACCAGGTGGGCGGTGGCGAGTCGTTCGAACCACTCCCCCCGCTGGCGCAGGACCTCGACATGCGCGCTGCTGTACGTGAAGGCGCGCAGCGCCTCGATCGACGACCACACACTCATGTTGATGAGGAACAGATCGTCGTCGGTCGGGTGGATCGCCGTGGCGTTGCCGGCGTCGGTCTGCAGTCGCCATACGAAGCCGGGACTCTCATCCGCCAGGCGATTGATGGGATCGAGCTGCGCGACGAACGATGCGATCGCGGGCGAGTCGACGGGCGCCAACATGCGCCCGACATTCAGCTGGGCGAGTTCGAACCCTTCAGGCATGTGCGCACGATAACGCGAACGAGCTAGCCGCCGAGGACCTCGACCGTCACGCGTCCGGCCACCGGAAGGTCACGCGGATGGACCCGACCGTCGACCAGGTCCACGCTCGTCTCCGTGGCGCCATGGCGCGCGAGGTAGGTCCCGTCGGGCGGGAGCGCCATCGGGAGGGCGAACGCGAGTTGGCCGTCCACCATCGTGCCGGTCAGGGTGATCGCGCGGCCCATCAGTCGTCGCGCGGTCCCGAGGTCACCCGACCCGATCGCCTCTCGGATCTCCGTGCTGCGGACCGGGCGGCCATCGAGCGTGAACGGCGGGACGACGACGACATCGAACCCGTCCCGTTGGCCCAGCGCCGCCAGGGCCTCCGGCGTCCCCCGCCGTTCGAAGCCGAAGGCCGCGTCCGGAGTCATCATGAATCCGGCGAGGTCGAGACGCGAACGGATCCGCTCGACGAACGTGTCGTAGGGTGTGCGACGCAGCGCCTCGTCGAAGTGCTGGACGACGGTCACCGCCACGCCGGCGGCCTCCAGCCTCGCGAGCCGCTCTTCCGGGTCGATCAGCAGTGGTGGTGCCGCCCCGGTCAGGACCTCGTCGGGATGGTGATCGAACGTGATGACGGTCGGCCGGGCGGCGCGGGCCTCGGCCTCGTTCACGAGTCGATGCAGCAGGTAGAGATGGCCGAGATGGAGACCGTCGAACACGCCGACGACGACGAAGGCCGGACCCAGGTCTCGTGTGAGGGCGTCGACGCCCGCGACGACACGCATCACGGTCGCCGTCAGGTGCGCGTCGACGCCGCGGCCGGCGCCGGGCTGATGAACACCTTGTCGGGCGCCAGCCGGTTGCCCCCGCTGAGCGACGCGATCGCGACCAGGGCGCCGTCCGGCCCGCGGAGCCGATAGAGATCGGCGGGCTCCGGCAGGCCAGCGGTCGGCTTCACGAACTGGCCGCGCGCGACCTGCTGCAGCTCATCCGCCGTCAGCAGCACCTCGGGGAGGGCGTCGAGCCCAGCGTCGATCGGGCGCAGGAGCGGGAGCAGACCGGCCGGCGATTCGGCGGCGGCCGCACGGATCACGTCCAGCGGGGTCGCCGTCTCGAGGTCGAACGGGCCGGACGACGTCCGCACCAGGGCCCCAAGGTATCCGGCGCTTCCCGCGGTCTCGCCGAGGTCGCGAGCCAGCGCGCGGACATACGTGCCGGCCGAGCAGACGACGTCCACCACCGCGACCGGTCGGTCGGGATCGGTGTCGTCCCACGACACGAGGTCCAGCGCATGGAATGTCACCTCGCGCGGAGCCAGCGTGACGGTCTCACCGGCCCGGGCCACCGCATACGCCCGGCGGCCCGCGACCTTGATCGCGCTGAACGCGGGCGGGCGCTGCAGGACGTTCCCGAGAGACCCAGTCAGCGCGGCCTCCACGCTCGCCCGGTGCGGCGCCGGCCCGGGCGCGGCCGTGAGCTCGCCCTCGAGGTCGTCTGTCGTGGATGACGCCCCGAAGCAGATCGTCGCGCGATAGCCCTTCCGATCCGTGAGGTGGTATTCCACGAGGCGCGTCCCGTGGCCCAGGAACACGGGCAGGACGCCCGACGCGAAGGGATCCAGCGTGCCGCCGTGGCCGACGCGCTTCGTGGCGGCCATCCGCCGGACCAGGGCGACGACGTCGTGGGACGTGGGACCGGCGGGCTTCGCGACGACGAGGATGCCGTCGAGTCCGGGGCCCAACGAGGCTCGGGCCATCGTCAGTGCCCCGGCCGAGGACCGATCTGGGCGACCAGTCGGCCGGCCTCGGCCAGGACCGCCGGGCGGGCCTCGGCGACCGGCTGTTCGATCGTGGCGCCGGCGGCCCGGGCGTGACCGCCGCCTCCGAACCGACCTGTCAATACGGTCGCGTCGACGCCACCCGGGCGCGTCCGGACGCTCAGCCGCGTCCCCCGCGGGTCTTCCTTGAACAGGATGGCGACCTCGGCGTCCTCGGCCTGGGCCAGGAGATCGATGATGCCTTCGGAGTGGGGCGCCTGCGTGCCGGTCGCCTTGAGATCGGCATCGGTCAGCGTCGACCAGATGATGCGCCCATCATCCGCGGTCTCGAGGCGGTCCAGCACGCGACCGAACAGACGCAGCTGGGCATCCGGCTTGGAGCGATAGATCCGACGTGAGATGTCCGAGAGCGGCGCGCCAGCCTCGACCAGCGCCGCCGAGACCGCCAGCGTGCGCGCGGTGGCATTGGGGTGGGCGAAGGTCGCCGTATCCATGACGATCCCACCCATCAGGGCCGCGGCCATCGCGCCACCGTCGACGTCAAGCGGGACGCCGAGGCGGATCGCCAGGAGAGTGACCATCTCGCAGGTGGCGGCCGCGGCCGGATCGATCCAGTCCGCGTCGCCGGCACCATCGTTGGACGCATGGTGGTCGATGATCACGCGCGGCAGTCGCTCGAAGAGCTCGGCGTGCCGCCGGCCCACCTCGCCGACCCGGTCCAATGAGCCACAGTCAGAGATGACGACGAGATCGTAGTCGCCGGCGGCGTCGGGGTCGGTTCGCACGCGCTCGACACCGGGGAGGTAGTCGTAGAGCGGCGGCGGCGTGTCCGAGGTGACCGGGTCCGCGGCTCCGCCGAGGACCTCGACCAGCCGCACGACGGCCAGCGTGGCTCCGAGCGTGTCCGCGTCCGGGTTCTCGTGGCCGACGGCCAGCACGCGTCGAGCGCCGCGCAGGCGCTCGACGACGATGTCGGGCACGGCGTCGAGGTATGGGGTCAGGTCGACCGTCACCGGCGCGTTCCGGGTCGTGACGGACCGCGCTTGGATCGGCGCTGGCGCCTCGGTCGCGGCGACGGCAGGGCTGCGGCCGGCGGCGGTTCGACGGGAAGGTCGCCCTCGTGCGGCAGGCGCGCGACCGGCGTGGGCAGGACCTCGATGCCCTTGGCCTCGTCGTCGGGGATCTCGCCCGCCTCCAGGTCGTGCAGGAGCCGGAGGACCCGCGTGCCGCGTTCAGCCGTGTCGTCGAGTTCCACGTGCAGGTCCGGGATTCGGCGCAGGCGCAGGCGCGACCCGAGCTCGTGTCGAACGAACGGCATCGCCCGCCCGAGCGCTCGCACGGCCGCCGTCCGTTCGGCCGGTTGACCGATGACGCTGACCCAGACCTTGGCGTGTCGCAGATCCGGCGTCGTCTCCACGCTCGTGATCGTCACGAACCCGATGCGCGGATCCGCGACATCTCGCCCCACGATCGACGTGATCTCCTGCCGCAACAGCTCATCGACTCTCTCGGTGCGCTGACTCATCGAACAGCCTCGTCGCCGCCCGGACGTGCCAAGCGAAGGCGCGAGCGAGCACGAGAGCGAGCGCACCCCAAGGTGCGTGAGCGAGCGCGCGGAACGAGCAACGCCCGCATGGTGCGTCCCGGTGGCGACCCCGTCAGCCGGCGACGGCCCGGCTGACGGTTTGAGAGGTAAAACACTCGATGATGTCGCCTTCCTCGAGGTCGTGGAACCCGGCGAGGCCGATGCCGCACTCGTAGTTGGCGAGCACCTCGCGGACGTCGTCACGGAAGCGCCGAAGCGACTCGATCTTGTCGGTCGCGATGACCTTGCCACCGCGCCAAACGCGCGCTCCGCCGCGGACGATCCGGCCGTCGGTCACGAAGGAGCCGGCGATGACAGTGTTCTTGCCGACCCGGAAGATCTGGCGAACCTCAGCGCGACCCTCCACGACCTCCACGACGACCGGCTCCAGGAGGCCCTTCAAGGCCGCCTCGATGTCGTCCGTCAGCTTGTAGATGATGTCGTACAGGCGAACATCGACCCCTTCGGTCTCGGCGGCGCGACGGGCCGTGTCGGTGATCTTCGTGTTGAAGCCGACGACGATCGCGTTCGACGCCGACGCGAGCATGATGTCGTTGTCGGTGATGTCGCCGGCGCCCTCGAGCAGGACGTTGAGGCGGATCTCGTCCTGGTCCAGCTGCTCCAGGGCGTGGGTGATCGCACCCAGCGAACCCGAAACGTCGGACTTGAGGATGATCCGCAGCTCCTTGGCCTGGCCGGCCTGGATCTGGCGATAGAGGTCCTCGAGGGTGGCGCGACCGCTGCCGTCGCCGGTCCGGGCTGCCGTCTCGGCCTTCCGCGCTTCGACCTGCGCGCGCGCTTCCTTCTCGTCGGCCACCACGCGCAGGATGTCGCCCGCCGCGGGAACCTCGGCCAAGCCCAGGACCACCACAGCACTCGACGGGCCGGCCTTCGTGACGCGCTTGCCCTTGTCGTTCTCGAGTGCGCGGACGCGGCCGAACGTCTCGCCGACGACGATGATGTCGCCGACCTTGAGCGTGCCGGTCTGAACCAGCGCCGTCGCCACCGGACCGCGGCCCTTGTCGAGCTGCGCTTCCACGATCGTGCCGATGGCCGACCGCTTCGGATTGGCCTTCAGTTCCTGGAGATCGGCGACCAGGAGGACCATCTCGATGAGCTCATCGAGGCCCAAGCGGGTCTTCGCCGACACGGGCACGAGCGGCACGTCGCCCCCATACTCCTCGACGACGATGCCGGCCTCGGTCAGTTCAGTCTTCACCCGGTCCGGGTTCGCATCGGGCTTGTCGATCTTGTTCAAGGCGATGATGATCGGCACCTTGGCCGCCTTGGCGTGGCTGATCGCCTCGAGGGTCTGGGGCATGACGCCGTCGTCGGCCGCCACGACCACGACCGCGATGTCGGTGACCCGGGCCCCCCGGGCGCGCATGGCCGTGAATGCCTCGTGGCCCGGCGTGTCGAGGAAGACGACACGCTTGCCGTCGTGGGTGACCTCGCTCGCGCCGATGTGCTGGGTGATGCCGCCGCGCTCAGCGGCCGCGACCTCGGTCGTGCGGATGGCGTCGAGCAGGCTCGTCTTGCCGTGGTCGACGTGGCCCATGACCGTGACGATCGGGGCGCGCGGCACGAGCTCCGCAGGATCGTCCTCCTCGAAGAGGACTTCCTTCGTCGCCTCGGCAGGCTTGCCCTCGCCCTCGGCCTCGACGCCGGCAGTACCAGCCGCCTGGACAGCCTCCGCCACGTCATAGCCGAGCTCACCGGCCACGAGCGACGCCGTGTCGCGATCGATCAACTGGTTGATGGTGGCGAAGATCCCGCTCTTGATGAGTTCGCGGATGACGTCCGCCGGGTTGACGGCCAGCAGGTCGGCCAACTCCTTGACGGTGATCGTCGTGGGCAGCTCGATCGCGCCACGCTCGCGCGGATCGGCGACCTGGACCTGCGACGGATTGAATGCGCCGTCGCGACGCGGCGGCTTGCGCGGCCCGCGACGGCCGCGCGTGCCGCTCCTACTCCTGGCCACGGGCTCCTCCTTCGATCGTCATATTCAATGGGTTGGTGGCCGCCGACAGCGTGTCGCGCAGGTCGGCCGGCAGCGGGGACTTCAACGCCCGTCCGAGGGCGCCCTTGGTGATCGCCCGCTCGATGCAGGCTACGTCGTTGCAAACATAGGCGCCGCGACCCGCGAGCCGACCCGTCGGGTCGGCCACCACGCGGCCGTCAGGCGTCCGGACGATCCGCCACAGGTCGCCCTTGGGGCGAGCCGTGCGGCACGCAACGCATGACCGGCTGGGGATGCGGCGCGGTGCCGGGGTGCGGGCGGCCGCGCCTACGGTGCCACCTCCTCGGTGACTTCCGCCTTCTTCTTCGCGGCGCGCTTGGGCTTGGCCGGCGTCGAAGCGCCCTCGGCAGGGGCCTCCGCCGCGGGCTCCGTCTCGGCTGCCGCAGCGGCGGCCTTCTTCGTCGTGCGCTTCGGCTTGGCCGGCGCTTCCGCGGTCTCGACCGGGGCGTCAGCCATTTCGGCTGCTGCGGCCTCGGCCGCGTCCGCGCTGGCGGCCGTCGCGGCCTTCTTGCTCGTCCGCTTCGGCTTGGCCGGTGCCTCGGTCTCGACGGCGACCGCCGCGGCGGGCTCGGCCTCGGTCTCGGGCGTTTCTGCTGCGGCCTTCGCTTCTGCGACCGACACGTCACTCCGGATGTCGATGCGCCAGCCACTGAGTCGTGCCGCCAGCCGGGCGTTCTGGCCCTCGCGCCCGATGGCCAGCGAGAGCATGCGCTCGGGCACCGTCACGCTGGCGATCCGATGCTCCTCGTCGATGTCGACCGAGATGACCTGGGCCGGGCTGAGGGCGTTAGCCACGAAGACCGCCGGGTCGTCGTTCCACGGGATGACGTCGATCTTCTCCCCGGACAGCTCGGCCACGACGGCCTGGACGCGTGCCCCACGCTGGCCGACGGTCGCGCCCACGGGATCGAGCCCGTCCTGTCGCGACGCGACGGCGACCTTGGAGCGGCTGCCCGCCTCGCGGGCGATGGCCTTGATCTCCACGGTCCCGCTGTGGATCTCGGGGACCTCCAGCTCGAACAGCCGCTTGAGGAACCCCTTGTGTGTGCGGCTCACGAAGATCTGCGGGCCCTTCGTCGAGCGACGCACCTCCAGCACGAACGCCTTGACGTTCTGCCCGATTCGGTAGTGCTCGAGGGCGCTCTGCTCGGTGGTGGCGAGGATCGCCTCGACGTTCTTGCCGACGTCCAGGATGATCGCCCGCGGTTCGACGCGGTTGACCGTGCCGGTCATCAACTCGCCTTCGCGGCTGGCGAACTGGTCGAAGACCTGGTCGCGTTCGACCTCGCGGATGCGCTGGAGGACGATCTGCTTGGCGGTCTGGGCGCCGATCCGGCCGAACACGTCGCCGTCGAGCTGCTCGGTCTCGACCATGTCGCCGATGCCAGCCGTGGAGTCGAAGGCCTTGGCCTGCTCGACGGTCATCTCGGTCAGTTCGTCCTCGATCTCGTCGACCACGCGCCGGGCTCGATAGACGCGGATCTTGCCCGTCTCGGCGTCGATCCGGACCTGGATGTCCTCGTCGCCCGCGACACGTCGATAGGCCGACTGGATGCCGTCCTCGACGGCCCCGATGAGCTGCTCGCGGGAGATCTGCTTCTCGGCGTTGAGCTGGAGGAGGGCACCAACGAAGTCTCGACTCACGATGTCCCTCCGTTCGCTGTTGGTGGTGTTATGCAAACCGCCGCTCAAAACAAAACGTGGGGGTCACCCACGTCACGGAGCGGCCGTTCAGTTGGACGAGAAGTATACACCCGGATGCGTGGACGGCTCAATCAGAGCCCGGTCAACCTCCGGGATAGAACCGTTCGACGGTCGTGAGGGGTGGGGCGCAGAACGGCGTCTCGCCTTGGTCGTTGAAGGCGTCGTTGCCGCCGAGGACCAGGACCGTCCGGTCGGCGAGCTGCACCGCATAACCTTCCTTGCGCGGGGCGAGCAGATCGCTCCCCGGGACCCACGCATCGGACGCCGGGTCGTAGATCTCGGTCGAGCTCAGCGTGGTGCCCTCGGTGCCTGAGGTGCTCCCCGTCGCCCCCCCGGCCACGAGCACCCGGCCGTCGTCGAGCGTGACGATCTGAGCGTCGATCCGAGGCGTGGACAGCGGCGCCACCTCGGTCCATCGTCCCGACTCCGGGTCGAAGCGGCTGACGTGATCGGTCATGACGCGATTCCCGACGAGCATCTCCTCGGCGTCCAGTCCACCGATGGCCAGCGCGCCGCCATCGGGAAGGGGCGCGAAGCCGTTCCGGACCTGATCCGGTGCCTCGACCGGGATCCAGACATCCCGGGCCGGGTCGTAGACGATGGCTTTGGGGCTGGGTTCAGACTCGCCGGCGTAGAACCCGACACCCAACACGAGCCCGTCGGCGAGTCCGACCAGGACGTCGATGGGCGTCTGGGGCGGGAGCGATGGCCCCGCCGTCCAGGCCGATGTCCGCGCATCGTAGATCTCGGTCGTGGTTGGGTCTCCCGAGCCCGAACCGCTCGCCACGATGACGCGACCGTCAGGCAGGGACGCGGCGAGGGGCGTCGATCTGGCAACGTCGAGCAGCGGTCCGTCCACCCAAGTCCGTGCCTCCGGCGAGAAGACCTTCGTGCTCGAGAACGGGATGTCGTCGCTGTTGATGCCGCCCAGGACCATGGCCGAGCCGTCGGGAAGGACGACGGTCGCCGGCTGCTTGCGCGCCTTGTTCAGGCTCTCGACCTCGACCCACGTGTCCTCCGCGGGATCGAAGAGCTCTGCCCGTTCGCCGCCCGGCTCCGCGCCGCCCGGATGACAGGCGACGTCATGACCGACGGCGAGCAGCGTTCCGTCGCCCAAGAGGACGGCGTCGAACCCGATGCGAGCCTGCAGCATCGAGGCAGCCTGCCGCCACTCGCCGACGGCCGTCGACGCGCTTGGGCGGGCGCTTGGGTACGCTCCAGGAGGCGACGCGGTGGGGAGCGGCGTCGACGATGGCAGCGCCGCCCGAGAGGGCGCGGCTGTCGGCGTCGACCCATCCGACGCGATCCCGCATCCCGCGACCGTGATGACGATCGAGATGACGGTCGCGATCCGTCGTGGACAAGACATCATGCGCAAGACACCCGAAGGGCGACGATGTGTCGCCGTGGGCTGATCCTAGCGGGGCCGCGTCACGCGGGCGTCGCGGGCTCCGGGCTCGGGAAGCGCTGGGCCACGTACGCCTCGAGGATCTCGATGAACTCCGCCACGAGACCGTCGCCGCGCAGCGTGCGGTCGAGCCTGCCGTCGATGAAGACCGGCGCGACCGGTTCCTCGAACGTGCCCGGCAGCGAGATGCCGATGTCCGCGTGCTTGGACTCGCCGGGACCGTTCACGACGCAGCCCATGACCGCCACGCGCAGGTCCTCGGCCCCGGGGTGCGTCTCGCGCCACTCCGGCATGCGCTCCTTGAGGTAGCCCTGGATCTGCTGCGCCATCTCCTGGAAGAAGGTGCTCGTCGTGCGGCCGCAGCCCGGGCAGGCACTGACCTGGGGCAGGAACGAGCGCAAGCCCATCGACTGGAGGATCTGCTGGGCGACCTCCACCTCGCGCTCCCGAGGGGCGCCGGGTTCCGGCGTCAGCGAGACCCGGACCGTGTCGCCGATCCCCTCGTTGAGCAGGACGACCAGGCCCGCCGTCGAGGCGATGACCCCCTTGTCCCCCATCCCCGCCTCGGTCAGGCCGAGGTGCAGCGGATAGTCGGAGCGCGCCGCGAGCAGCCGGTACACGTCGATGAGGTCACGGACGCCGGAGACCTTCGCCGACAGGATGATCCGATCGTGCCGGAGGCCTGTCTGCTCGGCCAGCTCGGCCGATCGCATCGCCGATTCCAGCATCGCGTCGATCATCACGTCGCGCGCGTCGCGCGGCTCGGGCTCCCGGGCGTTGACGTCCATCAGCTCGGTCAGGATGGCCTGGTCGAGCGAGCCCCAGTTGACCCCGATCCGGACCGGCACGTCGTTGTCCATCGCGACCCGGACGATCGTGGCGAAGTGCTCGTCGTGGCGCTTCGCCCCGACGTTGCCTGGGTTGATCCGGTACTTCGCGAGCGTCGAGGCCATCTCCGGGTACTCGACCAGGAGCTTGTGGCCGTTGTAATGGAAGTCGCCGATGATCGGCACGTCGACGCCAAGGCCACGGACTTTGCGGGCCATTTCGGGTACTGCTGCGGCGGCGGCCTCGCTATTGACGGTCACCCGGACCAGTTGCGAACCGGCGTGGGCGAGACGTGCGACCTGGATGGCGGTCGCATCGGCATCGGCGGTATCGGTATTCGTCATCGACTGGACGACGATGGGATGCGCGCTTCCGACCAGGACGCCGCCGACGTCCACGCTGACCGTCGGATGGCGCCGCGGTCGACCTTGGTCGCCCGCGGTCATGACCCAGCGCCACCGAGACTGCGGATGATGTCGAAGCCGGTGATCCAGATGAGGAACGCGAACAGGAACACGAAGCCGACCATGTAGGTCATCTGCTCCACGCGCAGGCTGATCCGCGCGCCGAAGAGCCGCTTGAGCGTGATCATCAGCATCCGGCCGCCGTCGAGCGGCGGAAACGGCAGGACGTTGACGACCGCGAGGTTCGCCGACAGCACGCCCGCGATGTAGAGCGTGAACCACGGTCCGAGCTGCCAGAAGACATCACCGATCTGCGTCGCGATGCCGACCGGTCCGGAGACCGGCGGTGGCGCCGTCGGATCGGTGGCCACGGACTCGACCAGCGTGCCGAGCCCGCCGACGATCAGCCCCAGTGCGTCGACCGTTCGTTGGGCGCCCACCTGGATCGCGGTCGGGGCGTCGTACGGGATGCCCACGCGTGTCGTCGTCACGGTGACGTCGCTGATGCCGAGGGCCCCCTTGCCCGCGGCCACGTCCGCCGGGGAGCGGAGCGTGGCCGACACCGTCGCCGTCGAACCGTCGGCTCGCTCGATACCCAGGGTCACCGGCTTGCCGGCGTTCGCCCGCAGGTCGTCGAGGACGAACGATCCCCCCAAGGCGCCGTAGTAGACGCCGTTGATGCTCGCCACGACATCCCCGGCCTGCAGGCCGGCCGCCTCGGCCGGAGATGCGGGCTGGACGCCGCCGATGCGGACGCCGAGCGTCGGGTCGCCGATGAGAGCCAGACTCGTGAAGATGGCGAACGCCAGCAGCAGGTTCATCAGGACGCCGGCCACCAGGATCCATAACTTCGTGAACAGACCTTGCGACGAGAAGGACCGGGGGTCGTCGGGCTGCTCGCCGTCCTCGCCCTCGAGCTTGACGAAGCCGCCGATCGGCAGCCAATTGAGCGTGTAGAGGGTTTCCCCCTTCGAGCGCAAGACCTTCGCGCGCGGCGGGAAGCCGATCCCGAACTCGAGCACCCGGACACCCGCGAGGCGAGCCGTCACGAAGTGGCCGAGCTCGTGGATGACGACGAGCACGCCCAGGATGCCGATGAACAGGATGATCGTGATGATCGATTGGACGAAACCGGTCATTGGCGAGCTCCGAGGTGCATCGTCGCGAACGTCGAGCGGACCACCGAATCGAGCGCCACGAGCTCGTCGAGGTCCGGGTCCGAGGCGCCGTCCCCGCCGAAGCGCTCCACGGCCGCCTCGAGGAGGGCCGGGATCCCGGTGAAGCCGAGCGAGCCCTCGAGGAACCGGCCGACGGCCACTTCGTCGGCCGCGATCAGCGCCGCCGACGCCCGGGGACCGAGGCGACCAGCCTCGCGCGCGATCCGCAACGCCGGGAAGCGCGCCTCATCGGGCGCGCGGAAATCGAGTCGGGCGGTCGCGAGCAGGTCTGGAGGCGCCGCCGGCGACGGCAGGCGCCTCGGGTAGGTCAGCGCGTATTGGATCGGTAGTCGCATGTCAGGGGTGCCCAGCTGGGCCTTCAGGGAGCCGTCGCGGAACCGGACGGCGGAGTGGACGACGCTCTGCGGGTGGATGACGACCTCGACGGCGTCGTAGGCCACATCGTACAGCCAGTGGGCCTCGATGACCTCCAGGCCCTTGTTGGCGAGCGTCGCGGAGTCGATCGTGATCTTGGCGCCCATCGTCCACGTGGGGTGCTTGAGCGCCCGCTCCGGTGTCACGTCGGCCAGCTCGTCGGGTGTGGCGTCGAGGAACGGGCCACCCGAAGCGGTGAGGATGAGCGCGGCCACGTCGGCCATCGATTCGCCGACGAGGCACTGCCAGATGGCGGAGTGCTCCGAATCGATCGGCCGCAGCCAGGCCAGCGGACTCGCGAAGGGGTCCGTCGGGAACGTGACCGCCCGGGCGGCGGCGAGCGCGCGCGCCAGCGGCATCACGAGGTGGCCGCCGGCGACCAGCGTCTCCTTGTTGGCCGTGGCCACGATCTTCCCGGCCCGCAGCGCGGCCAGGACCGGGCGAAGGCTGACGACGCCGCCCGTACCGATCACGACGAGATCAACGTCGTCACGCGTCGCGAGCGCCTCGAGCGCATCGGATCCCCCAACGCGGTCCGTGCCGGGCGGCAGGTCGAGGCCGCCCAGCGCGGCATCGTCGGCGAGCGCGACGGCGGCCGGTCGGAGCCGCGCGGCCTGCTCGGCGAGGAGCGCCCCGTTCGAACCGGTCGCCAGCGCGACGACACGGAACGCGTCGGGATGTCCGGCCAGCACGTCGACCGCCTGCCGGCCGATCGACCCGGTCGAGCCGATCAAGGCGACGCGGCGCGGCTCGGCCGCGGCCCCGCGCTCAGGTGAGGACGGCGACGACATACAGGGTGACGATCGGGGCCGCGAACAGGAACGAGTCGACTCGATCCAGCATGCCGCCGTGGCCCGGGATGAGGGTGCCGGAATCCTTCGCGCCGGCCGCACGCTTGATGACCGATTCGGCGAGGTCGCCCGCCTGGGCCGCCAGCGCGATCAGCGGACCCAGCACGATCGCGTGCAGCGGCGGTTGACCGACGGCCCACAGCGCGAGCGCGACGACCACGGTCGTGGCGACGATGCCACCGACCAGGCCCGCGTACGTCTTCGATGGCGAGATGTGGGTCAGGAACTTCCGCCGACCGAATTGCTTGCCGATCACGTACGCCCCGGTGTCGTAGGACCAGACCGAGAGGATGAGCAGGAGGATCCACGCGCGATCAGCCCCGATCCAGTCCAGGGGCGACCCGGCCGGGATCGCCGGCGCGGCGAGTCCCAGGCGGATGACGAACGACAACAGCGACACGTAGAGCGCCCCGAAGATCGTGGCCATCCAGGTCGCGAGGCCGTCGTGCGGATCCTGTCGACCGAACGCCGCGATGGCCACGAGGACGATGCCGACGGCACCGAGCAGCAGGCCGCTCCCCTCCAGGACGGTCGGGACCGCGGCGTCGAGGACGACCGCGAGGGCGAGCGCCGTCCCCAGCGCGCTGAGCGGCGCGTAGCCAGCCGTTCGGAGCAACCGGAAGACCTCGACGGCGGCAAGACCGGTCACGATCGCGATGGCGATGGCGAGGGCCGTGCCACCGAGCGCGAGCACGATGAGCAGGACCGGGACGAGGACGGCCGCGCTGACGGCCCGCTGGCGCACTCCAGCTCCGCCCGTCAGCGCCCGAACCGGCGATGGCGGCGTGCGAACTCGATGAGGGCGACGTCGAACGCATCCGGTCCGAAGGCCGGCCAAAGCAGGTCCGTGAAGTACAACTCCGCGTACTGCGCCTGCCAGATCAGGAAGTTGCTGATGCGATGCTCGCGACCGGTTCGGATCAACAGGTCGAGCGGCGGCATGCCCGCGGTGTACAGCCGGGCCTCGATGGCCTCCTCGTCGATCTGGTCGGCCGTCAATCCGTCGTCCAGGCAGCGCCGGGCGGCATCGACGATCTCATGCCGACCCGAATAGTTGAACGCGACGTTGAGCATCAGCCGATCGCCACCCGACGTGGCGGCGAGGGCTTCGGAGATCGATGCCCTGGTGTCCTCGGGCAGTTCATCGAGCCGACCGAGCAGCCGGATCTGGACGCCCTGTTCGCGGAGTTCGGGGGTCTCCTCCCGGATCGCCGAATCGAGCAATCCGAGCAGGACGCCGACCTCCTCGGGGGAGCGAGACCAGTTCTCGCTGCTGAACGCGAACAGCGACAGTGCGGGGACGCCGCGACGCACGGCGTGGCGGATGATCGGTCGGATGGCCTCGACACCGGCGGCGTGGCCCTCGGCCTCGGTCGAGGCCCGCCTCGCGCGCCCAGCGGCGGTTGCCATCCATGATGATCGCGACGTGTCGCGGCCGGTCGGCCGGATCGATGCCGAGGTCTTCGGCGTCGCTGGCTGCGGTCGGGTCGCGCGTGGCGCCCGACGGCGACGTCGCGTCGGCCGGTCGGGCGATGGATGCGCGAGTCACTAGACCTCCAGGATCTCCTGTTCCTTCGCCTCCCCGAGGCGATCCACCTCGACGACGTGCCGATCCGTGGTCCGTTGCAGAGCGTCGAGCTCGCGATGCGCCTCGTCGGAGCCGACGCCGCCGTCGCGCTCTTCCTTCTTGAGCTGGTCGTGGCCCTCGCGCCGGAGATTCCGGATCTCGACCCGGGCCTCCTCCATCCGCTTGTGGACGCCCCGGACGATCTCCTTGCGACGTTCCTCGGTCAGGGGCGGGATATTGAGACGGACGACCGTGCCGTCCACCTGCGGCATGATGCCGATATCGCTCTTCGTGATGGCCTTCTCGATGGCGCCGAGGACACCGCGATCCCACGGCTGGATGACGATCTGGTGCGGCTCGGGGACGCTGATGCCGGCGAGCTGGTTGAGCGGCGTCGATGTGCCGTAGTACTCGACGTGGATGCGCTCGACGAGCGACGGTCGAGGCCCGACCCGTCCGCATGCCCTGGAAGTCCCGTTCCATCGCCTCGACGGCCCGGGCCATCTTCGCGTCAGCGTCGGCGATGACCTGGCTGCTCATGCGTGCACACCTCCCGCGGCGCTCGGGGCTCCCGAGATCAGCGTCCCGACCGGCTCGCCGGCGGCGACCCGCTTGATGTTGTCGGGGTGGTTCAGGTCGAAGACCACGATCGGCAGGTCGTTCTCCATGCACAGGCTCACGGCGGTCGCGTCGAGCACCTTGAGCTGGTCGCGCAGGAGATCGCCGTAGCCGAGCTCAGCGTAGCGTCGCGCGTCGGGGTTCGACATGGGGTCCTTGTCGTAGACGCCATCGACCTTGGTCGCCTTGATCAGGACCTCGGCGTTGATCTCGACCGCGCGCAGCGCGGCGGCCGTGTCGGTCGTGAAGTAGGGATTGCCGGTGCCGGCCACGAACAGGGCCACGCGACCCTTCTCGAGATGCCGGATCGCGCGTCGTCGGATGTAGGGCTCGGCGACCTCGTTCATGGCGATCGCGGTCATGACCCGGGTCGGGACGCGGGCGCGCTCGAGGGCATCCTGGAGCGCCAGGCCGTTCATGACGGTCGCGAGCATGCCGATGTAGTCGCCGGTCGCCCGGTCCATGCCACGGGCCGATGCGGCCAGGCCGCGGAAGATGTTGCCGCCGCCGACCACGATCCCGATCTGGACGCCGAGACGGTGGACGTCCGCGACCTGCGTCGCGATGAACGTGCAGACGGCAGGGTCGACACCATACGCGCGGTCGCCCAGGAGCGCCTCGCCGGACAGCTTGAGCAGGATCCGGCGATATCGAAGCGGCGTCGCGGCGCGCGTCCCGTCGTCGCTCACAGCTCCTCCCCGACCTCGAACCGGACGAATCGCCGAACCCGGATGTTCTCGCCGATCGTCGCGATCGCGCTCGTGATGAGCTGGCCGACCGTCTGGTCGCTGTCCCGGAACGGTTGCTCGGTCAGGACGACCTGCTGGTACCACTTCTTGAGCTGACCGTCGACGATCTGCTCGCGGATGTTCTCGGGCTTCTTCTGGACCGATTCGTCGGCGAGCAGTTCGGCCTTCTTCGCGGCGAGCACATCGGCCGGGATGCCATCCACGGTCGGGTACTCCGGCCGCAGCGCGACGACCTGGATGGCGAGGTCCTTGACCAGCTGCTGGAACTGCTCATTGCTTGCCACGAAGTCGGTCTCGCAGTTGACCTCGATCAGGGCACCGAAGCGGCCGCCCGTGTGGATATAGCTGCCGATCAGCCCCTCGCGGGCTTCGCGGCCGGCCTTCTTCGCGGCCTGGGCCACGCCGCGCTCGCGCAGCAGCGCCGTCGCCTTCTCCAGGTCGCCGTCGGCCTCCGTCAGGGCCTTCTTGCAGTCCATGAACCCGGCGCCGGTCCGCTCACGCAGTTCCTTGACCAGCTCCGCCGAGATGTCCGCCATGCTCGTTCGTCTCTCCTGTGCTGCGACCCGACCAGTGGGTCTCGTCGCCTCTCGTTCTGTGGATCGGGGGCGGCTCGTCGAACCGACCCGCACCCGACATGGGATCGGTCGGTCAGCTAGCGGCTGCGACGGCGCCGTCGTCCTCGGCCTTCTCGGCCGCCTCTCGTGCGAGCTCCGCGGCGATGTCCTCGGGGGAGGCCTCCGCATCGGCCGGAACCTCGGCCACGGCGGCCTCGGCACGGGCGGCCCGGTCGCCGGGCAGCAGGTCGTCTTCCTCGTCGATGTCGGGCTCGAACGTCAACGGGGCCCCGCCGGCGAGCGCGGCGATCAGTTCGTCGGACGCGCCGGGCTCCTCGTCCTCGGTCTCGGGCATCGCGATGGTCTCGACGACGTCCGGCTCGACCGCCGCGCGGGCGGCCCGCTCGCGGGCGCCCTCGATGGCCGCATCGGCGACGAGCGTGCACAGCAGGCGGATCGACCGGATGGCGTCGTCATTGGCCGGGATGATGTAGTCGAGCTCATCGGGGTCGACGTTCGTGTCGCCGGTACCGATGACCGGGACCTCGAGCTTGTTCGCCTCGGTGACCGCGATCCGCTCGCGATGCGGGTCGACGACGAAGATGGCCCCTGGCAGGCGCTTCATCTTGCGCATCCCGCCGAGTGTGCCCTCGAGCTTGTTCAGCTCCTCGGTCAGCTTCGCGGCTTCCTTCTTCGTCATGCGCTCGAAGTCGCCGGCATCGCGGCGCGCCTCGAGTTGCTCGAGGAGGCCCATCCGTTTCTTGATCGTCACGAAGTTGGTGAGCATCCCGCCCAGCCAGCGCTTGTTGACGTACGGCATCCCGGCACGGGTCGCCTCCTGGGCGACGGGCTCCTGGGCCTGCTTCTTCGTCCCCACGAACAGGACGAACTCGCCTCTGGCGACGGTGTCGCGGACCGCCTCAAGGGCCAGGTCCAAGCGCGAGACGGTCTGGGCGAGATCGATGATGTGGATCCCGTTGCGCTCCGCGAAGATGAACGGGCGCATCTTGGGGTTCCAGCGGCGTGTCTGATGGCCGAAGTGGACTCCGGCCTCGAGCAGTTGCCGCATCGAAACGGACGGCACGGTGTGCGACCTCCTGTCGGTTCGTTCCTCCGCGAACCTCGTCGCCGGGGGCCGGTCCCCTGCGGGCGCCGGCACCGTCCCGGTCGGAACGGTTCGCGTGTGAGCTCCACGTCTGTCCGCGTGGGCGGTGATCGACGGCTCGGGCGAACCCGGGCCGGGCGGGAGTGTAGCACGGGTCAGAGCGCGGCTTCGTCCTCCTGGTCGGCGGGCTGTCGGCTTCGGATCAGGCGTCGCCGTCGGTCCGGCGCCGCAGATCGGCCGCCACGGTCCAGGCCTGCTCCCTGAGCGAGAAGAATCGCTCGTCCTCGGTGCGTGGTTCAAGAACGACGTCGTTGAGGCTCCCCATGCCGCCGAAGGCGCTCAGGAAGTGCGTCAAGCCCTGGCGATCGCCCGCGCGCAACGAGGCCGCGTCGCGCGCCATCCACTGCGCCCAATGGGTCCACGTATGCACAGCGAGGAGGCCCGCCAGCTCGTCGAGGAGGTTCGCGAGTCGTTCGACCTCGGCGTCCATGGCCGCGTCGGCAGCCGAGGAACGCCGACCTCGACCCGCCGCCAGGGTGTCCTCGAGCCGATCCAGGAGTGGGACCTGGGCCGGTTTGATCCGACGGCGGGCCTCCGGTGGATCGAACCACGCCACCCGGTCGATCTCCGGAAAGGACTGGACCTGACCGGATCCGGGCGGCCAGATCATCTGGAACGTCTCGGATCGGGCCAGATCCGGGTCGAGGTCGCCCTCCGTCGCCCAGGCGTGCACGACCTTGCCCCCCTTCTGGACGATCGAGCCCAGCGCCAGGAACGGGCCATCGCCGGGGTCGTGGCCAGTCTCCTCGGCGAACTCTCGCCTCGCGGTGTCGGACAGGGCCTCGTCGGGGTCGGGTTCGCCCTTCGGGATCGACCAATGGCCCTCGTCGCGGCGTGCGAAGAGTGGCCCACCAGGATGCGCGAGCAGGACCTCCAGATCATCGCCGACCTGTCGGTAGAGCACGATCCCGGCACTGATGCGCATGCCTCCGATAGTAGGCAAACTCCGTTCACCGCGCGGTCATCGGATCACATCGCATGGCGGTAGTGGCGAATCCGATCGCCCGGCTCCACGACGACCAGGTCGAATCGCAGCGGCAGGCGCGGGATCGGCGAACCGTCCGGCAACGACCGGAGATCCAGCAGCCCATGGGCCGCCGCCCTGACCCGGGTACGTTTCCGGTGGTCAACGGTCTCCTCCGGTAGGCCGAAATCACGAGAACCGCGCCAGCGGACTTCGACGAACACGAGCGCCGCCGGAGGGCCCGGGTCGACCGCCACGAGGTCGATCTCGTGACGGCCGACATGGACGTTCCGAGCCAGGATCGTCCAGCCCGACTCGAGCAGCCGCGTGGCGACCAGGCTCTCGGCGCTGTCGCCGGCCTGCTGCGCAGGGGTACGGGTCGACTCGGACTCCCGATCCATGCGGGCGATGCTGATGGGGAGCCCTCACCCGGCGCCTATCGGCCGCTTACGCGATGGCCGGTCGGGGTCTTATCCGCCGGCCATCTCGAGTGACGCCAGGTCGGCGGCATCGAACGCCGCGTCGTCGGCCATCACCGGCACGAGCTGCCGCTCGAGCAGGTCGTACGTCTCGGGCGACGCCGCCGGGTCGGCCAACAGGTCGAAGTCGAGCTGATCGCCGGCGAGGGTCCGCTGGAGGGCCAGGAACGATCGCCGGTGGAAGGGCGTGAGGCCGAGTGCGCGGATCGCGTCACGATGGTCGCGCGTCGCGTAGCCCTGGTTGTGCTCCCACCCGTAGCCGGGGTAGCGAGCCGCCAGCTTGGACATCATCCGGTCGCGCACGACCTTGGCGACGACCGATGCGCACGCGATCGAATAGACCTTGGCGTCGCCGTCGACGATGTTCGTGTACGGCCCGACCTGGGCCTCGAACCCGGTGATCCGGTTGCCGTCCACCAGCACGTGCTCGTGTCCACCGACCCGGGCGATCGCCCGGCGCATCGCCAGATGCGTGGCGTGATAGATGTTGAGCAGGTCGATCTCGCGGACCGATGCGGCGCCCACACCCACGGCGACCGCGCGCGCACGGATGAGCGGCGCCAGCCGCTCGCGTTGGGCCATCGACAGGGTCTTGGAGTCGCGGACGCCCGGGATCCGATGACAGCCCGGCCGCATGATCACGGCCGCCGCGACCACGGCTCCGCAGGTGGGTGCGACACCGACCTCGTCGACGCCGACGACCCGGACCAGGCCCTCGTTCCACAGGCGGCGCTCGTGGCGGAGGCTCGGGACGATGACGGTCATCGGCACCTAGGGTACCGCGCCGGACACGAAGCGACCCCGCCGGACAGACGGGGTCGACCGAGTGAGCGCGGCCGGACTAGCTGTTCGTGCGGCGCTCGCGCAGCGTGGCGGCCTTGCCGACCCGATCGCGCAGGAAGTACAGCTGGGCCCGGCGGACCTGGCCGTGGCGCACGACTTCGATCTTCTCGATGCGCGGGCTGTGGATCTTGAACGTGCGCTCGACACCCACGCCAGATGCGATCCGTCGGACCGTGATGGAGCGCGTGATGCCACCACCGCGCAGCCGCATGACAGTCCCTTCGAAGACCTGGATGCGCTCGCGGTTGCCCTCGACGACCTTGGCCGAGACCTTCACGGTGTCACCCGTGGCGAGTTCCGGCAGATCGGTTCGTAGCTGGTCCTTGACGATCTCGTCGAGCACGTTCACGCGGCGGTTCCTTGGTGGGGTGGCAGCCGGGGCTGCGGGTGGGGCGTTCGGACGGGTCGCAGGGGCGACACGGTGGCGGAGTATAGCACGGGCTCCCGGCCCGTCAGGGACGTCAGTCGTCGAGCAGATCCGGGCGTCGCTCGCGGGTCCGGACACGCGCCTGCTCGTCCCGCCATCGGGCGACAGCCCCATGGTCACCCGACGTTAAGATGGCCGGCACGTCCATGCCGCGGAACGTCGGCGGGCGGGTGTATTGCGGGTATTCCAGGAGCCCGGCGCTGAACGACTCCTCTGCCGTGGACGCCGCGTCGATGGCGCCAGGCAACAGCCGCAGCAACGCGTCGATGACGACGAGCGCCGCGAGCTCGCCACCGGTCAACACGTAGTCGCCGATCGACAGCTCCAGGTCGACGAGCGAGCGGATGCGTTCGTCGACGCCCTCGTAGCGGGCACACACGAAGATCAGGTGCGAGCGCCCGGCGAGCTCCACGGCGCGTGCCTGGCGAAAGACCTCGCCGGCCGGGTCGAGGAGGATGGCCGTGGAGTCCGCACCGCGCAGCTCGTCGAGCGCCGCCGCGACCGGCTCCGGTCGGAGCACCATCCCGGCGCCCCCGCCGTACGGCGCGTCGTCCACCGACCGGTGTCGACCGAGGCCCCAATCGCGCAGGTCCCGGATCCGAATGGTGGCCAGCCCCTGGTCCTGGATGCGTCCCGGGATGCTGGCACTCAGCGGGCCCTCCAGCATCGCGGGAAACAGCGTCAGGATGTCGATCTCGATGCTCATGACTCGGGTGGGGCGGGCGGCTCGACCAGCTTCGCCGATGCCGCGCTCTTGGGGCGCCGCGAGACGCGGCGCGGCGCCTTGGGCCGGTCGGGGTCGAGGGGACGGACGCGTGGGGCCCGCAGGTCCAGCGACGCGGCGTCGACGACGATCTCACCACGCCGCGGCGCGAAGACCCGGATGAACGCCCGGACTGCCGGCAGGTCGAACGGCCCGACCGGCCCGCCATCGACGCTGAACACCTCGTTCTCGCCGATCCGGTAGACATCGCGCACAGTGCCGAGATCCGTGCCGTCCACGCCTCGCACGGTCACGCCCATGACCTCGTGCCAGTAGTACTCGCCGCGGCCCAGCTCCAGCTCGGGCAGGACGGCGGCCTGCAGGTAAGTGGCCCGGAGCCGGTCGGCGGCGTCACGCGACGCGATCTCACGGAACCGCAGGCGCCAGCCCGGTCCGTCCGCGACGGCCTCGGCGGCGGCGATCGTCAACGGGTCGTCGCTCCCCTCCCGGTGCAACACCGTCCCGGGGACGAAGCGGGTCTCCGGGTGATCGGTCAGGACCTCGACCCGGACAGCGCCTCGGAGCCCGTGGACGCCCCGAACCAGGGCGACCACGAGCCGTTCGTCGACGCTCAGAGGATCTCGAGCTGGACCGGCTCGCCGTCTCGGGCGGCCGTCACCTTGAGGAGCGTACGGAGCGCCTTGGCGACGCTGCCATTGCGCCCGATGACCTTGCCCATATCGTCCTCGGCGACGTGCAGCTCGATGACGGTCGCGCCCTCCTCACGAACGACCTCGACCTTCACGGCCTCGGGGTCGTCGACCAGCGCCCTGGCGACGTACTCGACCAGTTCCTTGGCGGCCATCGCGGTCCCCTACTTGGCGGCGGGCACGATGCCCGCCTGGCGGAAGAGTCGGAGCACGGTGTCGGACGGCTGGGCACCCTTGGCCAGCCAGGCCTTCACCTTGTCCTCGTCGACCTTGAATTCGATTGGCTCGGTTCGAGGGTTGTAGTGGCCGAGCGTTTCGATCGCCCGTCCGTCGCGGGCACTGCGACCGTCGGCGACGACCACGCGATACGTCGGCTGCTTGGTCGCGCCGACGCGCGTCAGCCGGATGCGGACTGCCATGTGGCTGTTGCTCCTCCTTGGATGATGCGGGAGGTGCTGGGGCACCCCTCCGCTCTACTTCACGGTGACGACGATGGTCGACCTGGTCAGGTCGCCCCCGACCGAGCTCGACGCGATGAGCGCATCGAACGGGGCCAGGTACGGCTTGACGTTGGTCTCGTACTCCTTGAGCGCCGCGGCGTCGCCGCTCTTGACCATGGCTTCGACGTGGGCGCGGATCGCCGCGATGTCGACGAACAGCGAACCCGTACCGACGCCCACGCGGGCCAGGAGCGACTCGTAGCGGTCGTTCGAGGCCAGCGATGTGCCGTCGGTCGTATCGAGGACGTGCTTGACGAACTCGGGTCCCGAGCCGAGGACGACGACGTCGTCGGTGACGGCCCAGGCGAGTTCCACCTTGTCGACGGGCGATCCGCCGACCTCGGGGAGTGCCCCACTCCCGGTGGCCGCGCCGACGAGCGACCCGATGTCGACGCTCGCCACGGTGATCGTCGTCCCGTTGTAGTCCTCGTCACGGAACGTCACGCCGGCCAACCCGCTGAGGGCTGCCATGTTCTTCACGCTCGTGAAGAATCGCTTGGCCGCCTCGGCGTCGTTCGGCAGGATGACGAGGCCGCCCTCGACCGCATCTCCGGCCCCGTTCACGACGAGGCCGGTGTCGCCGATCCAGCCGACGGCACTCTCGGCGCCCCCAAGGACGCCCAGACCCTGTTCGATGGCGTCGGTGAGCTCCTTGAGGCTCGGCTCGGCCTTGTAGAGGTCGAAGGTCTGTTGCAGCGTGGCGCCGGTGTCGTGGCTGACGACGAGCGCGATCGCCGTCGACGGGACGTGCTTGGCGACGTCCGACGATCGGTCCTGCGACGGTCCGATCGTTGCCTCGGCCTTCGGCGCCGCCGCCTCCATGACCAGGGCATCGCCCTCGACACGCAGCCAGAACGCGGACCACTTCGGGATGAACTTCGCATAGACTCAGTCGACATGCTCGGGACGCCCGCGCCGAACATCTCGCCGCCGGCCTGGCTCAGCTGCTGCGACCAATCCATCAGCGGGCCGAGCGCGAGGTAGACGAACCCGAGGTGATCGCCGGTCGGGGCACCCAGGGCCGCCTGGACATCGGGGTCGGCGGCGAAGCCACCGTTGCCCTTCGTGTCGACCGCAGCCTTGACCGATGCGACGTCGCCCGCGACAGCGACCTTGCCGTCGAGGATCGCAAAGGCGGCCTTCGGTCCTTCGGCCGAGCTCGCTGAAGAGCGTCAGCTCGACGCCCGCGTAGGTCTCGGTGGTCGTGGTCGCGCCGGCCTGCTTGAACGCGTCCTCGAACCATGCCCGGGCCAGTGCTTCATCCTTGATCGACAGGAGTGCCAGGGCGCGGGCCGAGTCCATCGCGGACCCTTCCTCGCCCGACTGCATCGTCTGTCGGGTCGGGCAGCGGGCCGGCGCTGAACGCCAGCTCGCCATCGAACCAGGGCTTGATGTTCGTGGTGAACGTCTGCTTGCCGTCCGAGGCGTCCGAGATCAGCCGATCGAGGACCTCATCGAGCTTGGAGTCGAGCGCCGCCTGGTCGGCGAAGCCCGGGAAATGCGACAGGAACTCCCCGATCTCGCGGCGCTGGTCGCCGGGCAGGTCGAGGCGGACTTCGCCGTAGACGACGGCACCGCTCGGGACATAGCCGAGCACGGTGGCCTCGGGCGAGCGCCCGACGAGGGCATAGACGATGGCGGCCGATGAGGGCAACCACGAGCGCGACGGCACCGAGCGCGACGGCCCAGCGGGAGCGACCTGACGTAGGCGGGGCGGCCACGGGGGCCACCGGCGTCAACGGCGCGGGCGTATCGACCACCTTCGTGGCCTCGTCGAGGGACTGGTCCTGGTCGGTCATGGTGTCTGGATCCCCCTGGTCAGCGACGGCTGGTCAACGCACCGAGCGCGGCGCGCCGGCCGCCGCCGGACAACTGCTTCATGAGCTTCTGCATCTCGCCGAACTGTTTCACGAGTCGGTTGACATCCGGCAGGCTGCTCCCAGAGCCGGCCGCGATGCGGCGGCGGCGGGAGCCATTGAGGACGGTCGGATCGCGGCGCTCGGTCGGGGTCATCGCCCGGATGATCGCCTCGGTCCGCTTGAGATCGCCGCGATCGACCGCGGCCTGGGCTTCCCCGGCCATGTTGCCCATGCCCGGGATCATCGACATGACTTGGCCGATCGGCCCCATCTTCTGGACCTGCTGGAGCTGCTCGAGCATGTCCTCGAGCGTGAAGCTGTTCTTGCGGATCTTGTCCTCGAGCGTCGCGGCCTGCTTGGCATCGAAGGTCTCCTGCGCCCGTTCGACGAGCGTCAGGATGTCGCCCATCCCCAGGATCCGGCCGGCCAGCCGATCGGGGTGGAAGACCTCGAGGGCATCGGTCTTCTCACCGGTGCCGAGGAACTTCACCGGGACGCCCGTCACCGCCGAGATGGACAGCGCGGCGCCACCCCGGGCGTCGCCATCGATCTTGGTCAGGATCAGCCCGGTGACCGGGACGGCGGCAGCGAACGCCTGCGCGACGCCAACGGCTTCCTGGCCGGTCATCGCGTCGACCACGAGCAGCGTCTCGACCGGCTTGACGGCGGCGTTCACGGCGGCGATCTCCGCCATGAGGGCCTCGTCGATGGTGAGGCGGCCGGCGGTATCGAGGATGACGACATCGCGGACCTGTCGCCTCGCGGCCTCGACGCCCTGGCGGGCGATGTCGGGGACGCTCGTGCCGGGCGCGGGCCGGAAGACCGGGATGTCGAGGCTCTTGCCCAGGGTCTCCAGCTGATCGGCCGCTGCCGGGCGGTAGGGGTCGGCGGCGACCAGGAGTGGTCGGCGACCGAGCTTGACGACGTGGCGTGCCAGCTTGGCGGTCGACGTCGTCTTGCCCGAGCCCTGCAGCCCGACCATCGCGACGACCGCCGGATTGCCCGACAGGTGGAAGGTGCGATCGCCGGTCGAGAGGAGCTCGACCAGCTCGTCATTGACGATCTTCACGACCTGTTGGCCGGCCGTGAGGCTCGAGAGCACGTCCCCCCCGACGGCCTTCTCGCGGACGCGAGCGACGAAGTCCTTGACCACCTTGAAGTTGACGTCCGCTTCGAGCAGCGCCAGGCGAACCTCGCGCATCGCGGCATCGACGTCGGCCTCGCTGATCCGGCCACGGCCGGTCAGGGTGCCGAGCGTCGTTCGAAGCCGCTCGCTGAGGGTGTCGAACATGGTCCGGGTGGGACTCCGATGGATGGTGGGCCGGGTCGGACGGCGTGCGTCGAGGTTGAGGCACGCCGGATCGATCCGGTTGGTGCGCGGGTTCTGACGCACCGAAGCGTGCGCAGTGTAACGCAGGGTCTTTCCGACCGCCGCTGGGCCGATGGTCCGGTGCGCGAACGCCCCGGGCGGGCACTGCTACGCGAAGAGCGCCGCCACGAAGCCGTCCGGGTCGAACGGCAGGAGATCGCCTACCTGCTCCCCCACCCCGACGAAGCGCACGGGGATCTTCAGGCTGTCCTCGATCGCGAAGACGATCCCGCCCTTTGCCGTCGAATCGAGCTTCGTCAGGACGATCCCGGTCAGGCCGACGGCCTCGTGGAAGGCCTTGGCCTGCGCCAGGCCGTTCTGGCCGGTCGTCGCGTCGAGCACGAACAGGGTCTCGGGCTGGGCCCCGGGCAGGCGCTTGTCGATGATCCGGCGGATCTTTGTGAGCTCGTCCATGAGGTTCGACTTCGTGTGCAGGCGACCGGCGGTGTCGGCGATGACGATGTCCGCTCCCCGGGCGACCGCGGCGTCCAGCGCGTCATAGACGACGGCACCCGGGTCCGCTCCGGGCGCATGGGCGACGACCTGCACGTGGGCGCGGTCCGCCCAGATGCGCAGCTGGTCGATGGCGGCCGCGCGGAACGTGTCGGCCGCTGCCAGGATCACGGTCTTGCCATCGGCCGAGTAGCGGCTCGCGAGCTTGCCGATCGTCGTGGTCTTGCCGGTGCCGTTGACCCCGACGATGAGCACGACCGCCGGGCCGCCCTCGACCGACGGCTGGGGCATCCAGACGAGGTTCCGTCCGACCAGGCGCGACGCGAGCTCGGTTCGGACGTCGGCCAGCGCACCACCCGGCCCATGCCGCAGCCTGGCCATTTCGACGATGTCGATCGCCAAGGCGGCTCCGACGTCGCCGGCGATGAGCGTCTCCTCGACGTCGTCCCAGGCTGGATCCTCGCTCCCGACACCGATCGCGCCGCGGAGACGCGTCATGAATCCGCCGCGGGTCCGCTCCAGGCCCGCATCGAGCGAGCCGACGTGCACAGGCTCGGGCTGCGGCCCGGCGGCAGGCTCAGGTTCGGGCTCCAGCGCCGCGACCTCCACCTGCGCCGCACCGGCGGTCTCCGACGGCGCGACGATCGCCACGTCCTCTCCGAAGTCGGCCGGGTCGGGCTCCCAGCCGGGCTCGGCATCCTCCGGGCTCGGCAGGGTCGCGGGCGCGACCTCGTTGTCCGCCGGTTCGTCCCGGCCGCGACGCCAGAACGGCATCAGCGGGCCGTCGCCAGCTCGGTGGGGCGACGTCCCGCGAGCGCCTGGGCCTCGTCGAGTCGGAGGCTGATGACTCGACTGACGGAGTCGTCGCCCACGGTCACGCCGTACAGGGCATCGGCCGCCTCGATCGTGCCCCGGTTGTGGGTGATGACGATGAACTGCGTGCGATCGGCGAGGCTGCGCAGGGCCTCCGCGAACCGGCCGATGTTCGCCTCGTCGAGCGCCGCGTCGACTTCGTCGAGGACGCAGAACGGGACCGGACGGACCTCGAGCATCGCGAACAGGAGCGCGACCGCGGTGAGCGCACGTTCCCCACCGGACAGCATCGCGAGCGCCTGCGCCTTCTTGCCGGGCGGCCGGGCCACGATCTCCACGCCGGTCGAACCGAGGTCCGACGGATCGGTCAGCGACAGGCGGGCAAACCCACCGCCGAAGAGCTGTTCGAACCGCACCGCGAATGCGGTCTCGAGGGCGCGGAACGTCGTTTGGAATTGCTCCGTGATCATCGTCTCGAGTTCGGCGATCAGTTCGCGGGTCCGGGCGATCGCGATGCGCAGGTCGGCACCCTGCGTCTCGAGCAGCTCCAGTCGCTGCCGTAGCTCGGCGTACTCCTCGACCGCATATGGGTTCGTGGCGCCGAGCTCATGGAATCGACGGCGAAGCTGCCCGAGTCGGACCGCACTCGGTGGCGCATCGGTCGGAGCCGCCTTCGACCAGGTGGCCGCTGCGCGATCCAACACGGCCTCGAGCTCGCTTTCGAGCGCGACCTCGAGGGCGTCCGCATCGGGCTCGGCATCGTCCAGGCCATCCAGGACCTCCGGAGACGTCGCGGCCCGACGCTCGATCGGCATGCCGGCCGCGTCGGCCAGGTGTCGGACCCCGAGCTCGCCGAGCCCCGCCAGCTCGACGAGCACCGATTCACGGAGCGAGTCCAGCCCCAGCCGGGCCTCCAGGTCGTGGCGATCGGCGACGCGCAGGCGCTCGTCGGTCGCCCGCAGGCGCTCGCGGGTGCCCGCCGCTTCGCGTTCTGCCGCCGACAGGCGGTCGCGCTCCGCCGCGTCCGCGGCGTGGGTCTCGGCCAGTGCCGCCCGAGCGGCCGCTTCAGCGACGGTGGCCTCGGCCAACTCGGTCCGGAGCGACTCCCGCGATGCGGCGAGGGCCCGGGCCCGCTCGTCGAGCCCGCTCAGCTCCCTGTCGGCTCGAGCCATCCGTTCCTCGCCGATCGCGACCGCGGCCTCCGCCCTCGCCCGGCGGCCCTCGGCATCCCGGCGGGCCGCCTCACGGGTCGACGCGTCCTCGGCCAGTCGATCGCGGCGGGCGCGCAGCTCGGTGGCGCGGCGCTCCCAGGTCTCGGTGGCATCGCCGTCGTCGGCCCCAGCGCCGACCGATTCACGATGATCGCCCGATCCAGCGACGGCTTCCTCGAGGGCACCGAGCGCCGCCACGGCCCGCTCGTGCTCCTGCCGCAGCCGATCGGCCTGCGCCGAGGCCCAGGCGGCTTCGCGGACCACGGCCTCGAGGTCGCGGGCCGCCAACCGCTCCTCCTCCTCGGCGTCGCGACGCGCCGCGGCGGCGCGCCCTTCCTCGATTCGTGCCTCATCGAGTGCGGTTCGCACTCGGCTCGCGACCTCGCCGGCCTCCGATGCGACCGCGCGAGTCCTGGTCAGCTCGGCCTCGAGACGCTCGACGTCCGTCGCCAGGCGCCCAGCCTCCGCTCGCCGTTCGAGGACCGACTCACCCGCCCCGAGCGTGACCGCGAGCTCCGATACGACCGCTGAACCATCGCGCGCCACCGCGATCCAGCCGGGAGGCAGGGCCGCCTGGATCGACATGCCCGCGGCGAGGTCGGGAACCCACGCCGCACGGGCCAGGAGGCGCGACGCCGCACCGGTCCCGTCGCGCCGGATCGCGTCGGTCAACGATCCACCCCCGACACCGGCCAGGGCGTCGCGGAAACGGCGCTCGCGCGTCTCGGGGACGACGGCGGGTGCCCCGGTCGCGCTCGCACGCTCCTCCACGATCAGCGCACCTCGCTGGCCGGCGATGTCCGGCACGGCCGAAGCCTTCACGACGTAGCCGTGGGCCAGCTCGGCCAGCGCGGTCTCGACGGCCGCCCGCAGGCCCGGATCGACGACGAGATCCTCATCCAGCCGCCGCCCGCCGAACCGGCGGGCGGCTTTGGCGATCCCGCGGTTCTCCTCCTCGGCCAGACGCGCGTCCAGTGCGTCGCGACGTGCGATGGCCGACGCCAATGCCGCTTCCCCGGCCGCGACGCGTGCCTCGGCGGCCGTCCGTGCCGCCTCGCTGGTCTCGGACGCATGACGCGCGGACTCCCGAGCGGTCGAGGCGACCGTCTCCTCCTCCAGAGCGGCCTCGCGCCTGGCCCCGACGATCGCGAGCGCCGTCTCGCTCTCCGCCCGCTTCGCCTCGGTGGCGCCAGCGCGCCCGGTCTCCTCGTCGGCTCGGCGTGCGACATCGGTCAGGCGTCGATGGGCCGTCTCGAGCTCCGCCTGCCGGGCGGCGGCGGCCCGTCGGACGGCGGCGAGCTCCTCCCCCTCCGCCCGATGCGCAGCCCGCAGCCCGGCGAGCTCAGCCAGCGCATCGGCGAGCTCCCGTTCGGCTTGGGTCAGCGCCGCTTCCAGGTCCAGATCACGGGCTGGAACCGGGGCGGCCATCGCCCGCCGACCGGCCGCCACCTCCGCCTCGGCGGTCGCTCGGTCGTCGGCCAGGCGGCGACGGTCGCGGTCGATCGATTCCTGATCGGAGGCGAGCCTGGCATCGCGCACCTGGACGGCGGTCAGCGTCGCACGGGCCGCGTCGTGAGCCTCTCGTCGTTGTCCCTCGATCGTCGCCCGCGCGCCGAGCGCGTCCGCGAGCGCCGCCGCAGCCGACTCTGCGACCTCCATGTCGGCCATCGCCCGGTCCGTGTCGGCCCGTGCGGCATCCCGCCGGGTGGAGGCAGCCGTCACCCGGGCCGCCGCATCGAACCAGCGAGCATGGGCGGCCAGCAGGACGGCCGTCGCCAGCTCGTCGGCCGTCGACTCGCGACTGGTCTGTTGCTCGGCCTGCGCGGCCAGCCGTCGCGCCTGGGGACGTAGTTCGGCGACGATGTCCTCGACCCTGGCGAGGTTCGCCTCCGATTCGACGAGCTGGTCCTGGGCCCGCCGGCGACGCCGCTCGTGGCGCCGCACCCCGGCCACCTCCTCGAACAGTGGCCGCCGTTCCTCCGGCCGGAGCGCCAGTGCCTGGTCGACCATCCCCTGGCCGATGAACAGGAACGCGTTGTCGGCGAGATGCGCGGCGTCGAGCAGGTCGACGAGGTCGCGCAGGCGGATCCGCTGCTTGTTCAGCAGGTAGTCGTTCTCACCCGAGCGGTAGAGACGCCGCCCGAGCTCCAGGACCGAGAAGTCGACCGGCAGGAGACCGTCGGCGTTGTCGACGACCAGCGTGACGTCGGCCATGCCCTGCGCGGCACGTCGGTCCGAGCCGGCCCAGATGACGTCCTCGGCCTTGCGCGACCGCAGCGCCCGGCCCTGTTCGCCCAGCGCCCAGCGCAGCGCGTCGGCGAGGTTGCTCTTGCCAGAACCGTTCGGTCCCACGACCGCGCTGATGCCGCCGCCGAACTCCACGTTGGTGCGCTCGGCGAACGACTTGAACCCCTGGAGCCGGAGCGCGAGCAGCCGGGGCGGAGCGGGCCGGTCGTGACCGTCCGAGCCGTTCCCGTTCATGCGCCGATCTGTTCCGAGCGAGCCGCCGCCCGCAGCCGTTCCACCGCTTCGGAGGCTGCCGCCGTCTCGGCCGTCCGGCGCGACGGACCCTCGCCGACGCCGAGCACGACCCCGTCGACGCTGACCTCGATGCGGAAGATCCGTTCATGGTCGGGTCCGGTCACCTCGACCATGTGATACGAGGGTCGGCCACCGGAGTGCTGTTGTGTGTATTCCTGCAACCGACTCTTGGGGCTCTTGAGTGAAAGGATGGTCGAATCCAACGCCAGCTCCGGCTCGGCCAGCCCCACGAGCCAGTCGCGCACGGGCTCGAATCCGAGGTCCAGGTACAGCGCTCCAGCTAGCGCTTCGAACGACGATGCGAGCAGGGTCGGTCGTCGCCGGCCGCTGCGACGCGACTCCCCTTCGCCCAGCAGCAGTGCGGATCCCAGGTCGATCCGACCGGCCAGTCGCGCCAGCCCGGAGGTGGACACGATGGCCGCACGCCGAGCCGACAGGTCGCCCTCGTCGTCGTCGGGGTGGCGCGTGTAGAGCGCTTCGGAGATGATCAGGTTGACGACGGCGTCGCCGAGGAACTCAAGACGCTCGTTGTGCCCGGCCGCGGCGTCGGGGTGCTCGTGCAGCCAGCTGGCATGGACAAGGGCCTGCTCGAGCAGACCCTGATCGCGGATCGGGAGGCCGAGGCGTGCCGCGAAGGCCTGGGCGTGACGCACCACGCCCGTCTGAGCCAGGCTAGGCCGAGCGCTCGTCGATGTAGTCGACGGCGTCCTGGACGGTGCGGATCTTCTCGGCATCCTCGTCCGAGATCTCGGTCCCGAACTCTTCTTCGAGGCTCATGATGAGCTCGACCAGGTCGAGCGAGTCGGCATTCAGGTCGTCGACGAACGACGCTTCCGGCTTGACCTCATCCTCATCGGCGCCGAGCTGCTCGACGACGATCTTCTTGAGGCGCTCGTACGTGGTTGCCACTGACTCCCTCCTCGGAGTTCGGTTGTCCCGACGGGCCGCTGGGCTCCGCTGCGATGTTCCCGAGGACGCCATTCATGAGGCGTCGCATCGGTTCTCCACTGTAGGTGCGTGCCAGCTCGACCCACTCGGCGATGGCCACCCGGGCCGGCGTGCCGGAGTGTAGCACCTCGGAAATGGCGGTACGGAGCAGCGCGCGGTCCATCCGGGCGAGTCCGGTGACGGGGTATTGCGGAGCCCGCCGGGTGATCTCGGTGTCGATCGAATCGCGATGCGCGATCACCGCCTCGACCAGCTCGCGTGCCAGCGCCGCGGCCGCCGGGTCGCGCTCGTCCTCGGCCAGGTGGCGCTCCAGCACGGCGTCTGCGGTGTGTTGCCCGAAGTCGGCCTCGAAGACGGCCGACAACGCCAGTCGCCGGCCGGTCCGCCGACCTCGGACCCGGTCAGCCCCCGACACCGTCGACCAATACGACGACCGAGCCGAGATCGAGACCGAGCAATCGTTCGACCGTGGCGGCGACCGCCGATCGGACCTGGGTCGTGAGTGGGCCCAGCGCCTGGCCCGGCCGCGCGACGATCCAGAGACGCACCAGGACCCGGTCGTCGCGAAGACGGACGCTGACCGCCCGGCCTCCGAGGATGCGCCGCCACAGCGCCCCGCCACGTCCGACCCGCGCGACGCCCGGCACTTCGAGGGCCGCGAGGCGCACCAGCTCGACGATGACCGAGGTGCCGACGGTCAGTTCGGGACCACTCACGAGACAGCCTCCGCGGGGATGTCGGCCGCGGCTGCCGGACTCGCGGTAGTCCGCGCCGCGTTCGCGGCCAGGGACTCGGCGATGAGCTCGGGGACCCGTTGCCGGGCGGTCGTCGCGGCGACCTCGCACGCGAACCCGATCATCCGGCGCCTGGCCCGACCGTGGGTGATGATCACCGTGCCCTTCACCCCGAGCAGCGGCGAGCCGCCGGCCCGCTCGTAGTCGAAGACGTCACGGATCCGATCGACCCCCGGCTTGAGCAACGCGTATGCGAGGCGGCCCCGGACGCCCCGGCGGAACTCCGATCGCCACAGCTCGAAGATGAAGCCGGACAGGCCCTCGAAGAACTTGATGACGACATTGCCCAGCACCGCGTCGCAGACGACCACATCGGCCTGGTGGGCGGGCAGATCCTTGCCCTCGATGTTGCCCTCGAAGCGCAGGTCGGTGGCGTCCAGTAGCTCGGTCGCCCGGGCGATCCGGGCGTCGCCCTTGCCCTTTTCCTCGCCGATCGACAAGAGCGCGACTCGCGGCCGCGACACGCCCAGGACCCGTTCAGCGAAGATCGCGCCCATCTGGGCGAACTGGACGAGGTTCTCGGGGGTCGAGTCGGGGTTGGCGCCGATGTCGAGGAGCACCATCGGCCCGCTCTCCGTGATCATCTGGACGGCGAGAGCGGGGCGGTCGACGCCGGGGAGGCGCCCGAGCCGCAGGACCGCCGCCGCCATCCCGGCCCCGGTGTGGCCGGCGGTGATGATCGCGTCGGCCTCGCCCTGGCGGACCAGGTCGGTGGCGACGAGGATCGAGGAATCCTTCTTCTCGCGCAGGGCCAGCGCCGGGTGCTCGTGCATCTCGATGACCTGCGCTGCGTGCACGATCGACACGTTCGCCGGCAGCGGCCCGGCGATCCCGCCGACCGTCGCCGCGTCACCGACCAGGATCATCCGGTCATCCGGGTGCGCGCGGGCGAAGTCGAGGACACCTGGGACGATCTCGGAAGGGCCGTGATCCCCGCCCATCGCGTCGACGGCGACGCGGACCCCAGCGGTCCGCGCCTCGGATGGGGCGGGCCGAGGCTCGGTCACGGGATCAGCGGGACGTGTCGTCGCCGGCAGGCTTGAGGATGATCGCCTGCCGACCCTGGTAGTACCCGCAGTTGGGGCAGACGTGGTGCTGGCGCTTCATCTCGTGGCAGTGCGGGCACTCCTCGAGGTTGGGCAGGTCGATGGCGAGATGCGAGCGGCGCTCGCCCTGACGGGCATGCGAGACGCGACGCTTGGGTACACCCATGGGGTCGAGGGCTCCTTGTCGGTTGATCCATCCGGTGTGGCCGCGTTCGTGCCCGATGGCCTGAGGCACGGCGCCACGCCGACGGCGGAGTCTACCGTGAAACGGGCCATATCGTCACGCGTCGTCGGGTTTGAAGGCGCGCAAGGCTTCCATGCGAGGATCGATGTCATCGGCCGGGTGGTCGTGGACGCCCTCATCGAGTGGCTGGCCACAGACGATGCACAGCCCGGGACAGTCCGGTCGGTCGAGCGGCGCGATCGGTTCGGCCAGCGAGATCGCCTCGCGGACCTCGGTCGTCAGGTCCAGCTCGTGGTGGTCGGTCAGCCGCGGCGCGTCGGGCTCGAGGTCGACCGGCAGTACGGCACCAGTCGGGAGATCGATCGACGGCAGGAATTCCTCGGCCAGCTTGAGCTCGATCGGGACCGTGACCGGGCGCAGGCAGCGGACGCACTCCATGTCGAGGGCGGTCACGAGATCGGCCTCCGCCATGACGCCCCGATTCGTGCGGGTCAAGCGGACGCGGCCGGTGACCGGCGCCGCGAGCCGCAGGTCCTCCGGCAGTTCGATGATGGCGCCCTCGATGTCGAACGCCCGATGGGCGCCGGTCTCGCCGTGCAGGAGGCCGGCCACATTCCAGACGAACGGCTCGTCTGGCGGGCCCGAGGTCATGGCCGGATGGCTTCGGACGCGTCCTCGGCCTCGGGCTCCCAGGCCTCGTCGAGCGGCTCCAGCTCGGGTGCTGCGGTCAGGTCGGCGCGCCGTTCGTCGAGCATCGCGATCCCCTTCTTGATGCTCTGCAGGGTCTTGACGACGTCGCCCTCGAGGCCGACCAGGACGCTGACCGCGTACTCGTCGGCACCACGACGGATCTCATCGGCGTCTCGATGCGCGTCCCCGATGATCTCCAGGCTCGAGGCTTCGGCGGCCTGCGTCAGGCCGCGTTCATCGATCAGGAAGGCCGCTTGCTCCTGGGCCTTGGCCACGATCCGCTCCGCCTCGTCCTGCGCCTTCTCGATGATCCGCTCGCCCTCCGCGTTGATGCGCTTGGCGGCGCGGACCTCCTCTGGGACCGCGACGCGCAACTCGTCGATGAGGCCGAGGGCGGCATTCTGGTCGACCACCACGTTGGTCGTCAGGGGGAGCTTCTTCCCGTTGGCGATGAGCGATTCGAGGCGCTCGACGAGGAAGATGATGTCGATCGGATTGCCCTCCTGGCTCGGCGGTCTCGACCTGGCACGCGTCGCCGCAAGTATGGCACGCGGGCCGTCGCTCAGGGCCTCCGGAGTGCCTCTCGAAGGGCCTCGGCGGCGGCATTCGGGAGCATCGATGAGACATCGCCGCCGAACGTCGCGATCTCCTTGACGAGACTCGAGCTGACGTACCCGTTGGCGACCGAGGTCATGAAGAACACCGAGTCGATCTCGGGTGCCAGGACACGGTTGTTGTGGGCCAGCTGCATCTCGACTTCGAAGTCGCTGATGGCGCGGAGGCCGCGGACGATGGCGTGGGCGCCGCGGGCACGAGCGAAGTCGACGGTGAGGCCGTCGAACGACGCGATCTCGATCGCGCCCATCGACGCGCCGCCTGCGGCGAGGGCATCGCGGATCACCTGGATGCGCGTCTCGGCCGGCAGGAGTGGCGTCTTGCGCGGGTTCGCCAGGACGGCGACGATCACCCGCTCGAAGACGTTCGCCGCCCGACCGATGACGTCGAGGTGGCCGTTCGTGATCGGGTCGAACGAGCCGGGATAGACCGCGATGCTCATGGCTCCTCCGCGCGCCGATAGAAGGTCAGCGTCGTCTCCCCGAAGCGGCGCTCCCGCTCGGATGCTAGCAGCCCGACCGCGGCCGGCGGCGGGGTCTGCGTCGCGTGCTTGGCGACCACTCGTCCTCCCGGGCGGACGAGTGGTCCGACCGCCAGCAGGGCCGCCGCCATCAGGTCCGGATCCTGGTATGGGGGATCGACGATGACGACGTCGTACGGCGGCTCCGTGGTGCGCGCGGCATCGACGAGCCAACGCATCACGTCCGTCCCGACCGTGCGGACTGCGGGACCGGCCAGGTGGGTCTTGTCGAGGTTGGCGGCGATGACCCGGATCGCCGCCGGGTCACGGTCGACGAACGTGACGTGGCCGGCCGCCCGCGAGAGCGACTCGAGCCCGGCCGCGCCGCTGCCGGCGAACAGGTCGAGGACCCGGGCGTCCGGCAGATCCGGTTCCAGGATCGCGAACAGGGTCTGCTTGACGCGATCGCCCATGGCCCGCGTGTCGCCGCCGGGTCCGGCCAGACGGATGCCGCGTGCCCGGCCCGCGATGACCCGCCCGGCATCAGGCATCGATCATGCGACGGCCTCGTCGGGTTCGTCGCCCGAGCCCGAGGCGACGCGCGCGAGCCAGCCGTGGTCCAGCTCGGCGGCGAGGGCGGCCGTGCCCGTCGTGAGGTCGCCGCGGTCGTTCAGCAGCGATTCGGCGTGGCCACGGGCGCGGACCGCCAGTTCCTGGTGAGCCTTGTCCTGGAGCGACGCGACCCGCAGCTGTGGCAGCCCGCTCTGGGCGAGGCCGAGGACATTGCCTTCCCGGCGCAGCTCGAAGTCCCGCTCGGCAAGCTCGAAGCCGTCGTGCAGCTCGGCCACCGCCTTCAGCCGGGCCTGCGCGACCTCGTCGGTCGAGTCGGAGACGAGGACGCAGAACGACTCGACCGAGCCCCGACCGACCCGACCACGGAGCTGATGGAGCTGGGCGAGACCGAACCGGTCGGCTCCCTCGATGACCATCATCGTCGCCTCGGGCACGTCCACCCCGACCTCGACGACCGTCGTGCCGACGAGGACATCGAGCTCGCCGTCGCGGAAGCGCGACATCTCGGCGTCGCGCTCGGCCGCCTTCATGCGGCCGTGGACCAGGCCGACATGCAGCGGTGCCAGCAGCTCGCGCAGCCGGACCGCCTCGCTCTCGGCGGCCACGGCACCTTCGGTCTCCGCCCCGGTGTCATCGATGAGCGGCACGACGACGAACGTGCGGTGACCGCTGGCGGCCTCGGCCCGCACCCGATGCCACGTTCCCTCGAGGTCATCCGGGCGGCGGATCCCGGTCCTGATCGGCACACGACCGGCGGGCGGCGTCCGGAGGTCCGAGACGTCGAGGTCGGCGTAGAGCACCTGGCCGAGCGTTCGCGGGATCGGGGTGGCCGTCATCAGCAGCACGTGCGGCGGGCGGCCGCCCGCCTTCGCTTCGAGCGCGTCGCGCTGGTTGACCCCGAAATCGATGCTGCTCGTCGATGACGACCAGCCCGAGATCGCGGAACGACACGGACTCCGAGATGAGGGCGTGCGTACCGACGACGACCATCGCCTGTCCCGAGGCGATCGCTTCTTGGGCCCGGGTCCGCGCGTCGGCCTTGAGCGACCCGGTCAGGAGCGTCACCCCGATCCCCAGATCGGCGAGCAACGCGCCCACGGTGTCCAGATGCTGCCGTGCGAGCAGGTCCGTCGGAGCCAGCAGGGCGCCCTGGAAGCCGGCTCTCGCCGTCGCCGCCAGCGCATACGCCGCGACGGCGGTCTTGCCCGACCCCACGTCGCCCTGCAGCAGGCGCAGCATCGGGGTCGGCCGGGTGAGGTCCTCGCGGATCGCGGTGGCGGAGGCGACCTGGTCGTCGGTCAGCTCGACCGCTCGCCCGAGCCGGCTGGCGAGCGCCTCCGTGAGCGCGACCCGGATCGCCTCGTCCGCGGCGTGGTCGAGCGCGATGGCCGGCGCGGCGGCGCGGGCTCGTTGCCGGCGCCGGGCGACCATGCCGAGCTGGAGCGCCAGCAGCTCGTCGAACGCGAGCCTCCGCAGGGCGGCGTCGCGCCCCTCGAAGGTGTCCGGGTAGTGGGCTTCCTCCAGCGCGATGGAGATCCCGGTCAGGTCCTCATCGCGACGCAGGCGCTCCGGCAGGTACTCCGGGTAGGCATGCCCGGCGCGATCGAGTGCCTCCCGGATCGCGGTCCGCAGGCGAGCGGCCGTCAGCCCGGCGGTCAGCCGGTAGACCGGCACGATGCGGCCGGCATGGAGCACCTCCTCGCCCTCGACGGCCACGGCCTGGAACTCCGGGTTGTCGAAGGTGAGCGTGCGGCCGAACCGCTTGACCTTGCCGGACACGACGACCTCGCCCCCGACCTTGAGCCGGCGATCGATGAACCGCCGCCCGAACCAGGTCGCGTCGATCGAGCCGGTCTCGTCCTCGAGGCGAGCGATCGTGCGCTGGACCCGCCGTCGGAAGGTCGGCTCGACGCGGATCTCGGCGACCCGGACCCGCGCCGACACGACCGTCCCGGGTTCCGTCCAGACGAGGTCGCCCAGGCGCTGCATCTCACGCAGGTCGTCATAGCGCCGCGGCAGGTGGAACAGCAGGTCGCGCACGTCGTAGAATTCCCAGCCGGATGCCGGCCCGGCGGAGGGTCGCGGCGGCTCCCAGCCCGGACTTCGCCAACGGGGTCGAGAGCAGTTCGACCGGATCGGCGGGCGGCGACGGCAGGGTCGAGCCCGGCGCCCTGGCCACCGCCCTACTCGGCCGAGATGAGGTAGCGGTAGTAGGGCTGGCCGCCGTGGCGAACCTCGACCTCGATGCCCGGGACCAGCTCACCGATCCTCTGGGCCATGCCCTCGGCCTCGGCCAGGTCCGCGCCGTCGCCGTAGAAGAGGCTGACCAGCTCGTAGCCCGGCTTGAGCGCCTGCATCGCGGCCAGGACGGCCTTGCCCCGGTCGCGATGGACCGCGATGAGCCCGTCGTCCGGGTCGAGAGCGATGGTCTGACCGCGCTTGACCTTCTTGCCGCCGATCGTCGCGTCCCGGACGGCCTCGGTCACGATGACGGTCTGGATGGCGCGGGCGGCCTCGGTCATCGGACCGGCATTCGCCGCGGCGTCAAGTGTCGGGTCGAGGGCCAACAGCGCCGCGAAGCCCTCGGCGGCATTGCGGGTGGGAACGACGGCGACCGTCCGCTCGGTCATGGCCGCGACCTGGCGGGCGGCGAGCACGACGTTCGGATTGTTCGGCAGCAGCAGGATCTCGCGGGCATCGACGCCCTCGACCGCCTGCAGCAGCTCTCCGGTGCTCGGGTTCGAGGTCTGACCGCCACGAACGACGTCGGCGACGCCGAAGTCGTGGAAGATCGCCGCGAGGCCGTCGCCGGCGACGACCGCGATGACCCCGAGCGCGAGCGAGCCCGCCGGCCCTGCCGGACCCGCTCCGTTCCGATCCGGGTTCGCTGCCGTGCCCACATCCAGCCCGCCGGCGGCTGCGGCTGCCGCCTCCTCGCTGGTCGTGAACGCGGCGGCGCGCGTCTCGCGCACATCCCGGGCCTGGTTGTCGAGGTTCTCGACGCTGATCTTGCCGAGCGATCCCTGGGCCAACCCGAACGCGATGACCTGGTCCGGCCGTTCGTTGTGGACGTGGATCTTGAGGGCGCGCGCGTCGCCCGCGATCAACACGGACTCGCCGATCGATTCGAGGTACCCGCGGATCGCGTCGACATCAAGCGGCCGCGACGGGCTCGCCTGGAGCAGGTACATCGTCTCGTAGCCGAATCCCTCGTCGGCATGCGCGACGAGGGTCGACGGCGCCGGGCCCGCCCTGGCCGGCGTCCGAGCCGACGCCGCGGGCACCTGGCCGACCATGTGGAGGAGCGCGCCCTGGAAGAGCCGGTAGACGCCCTGCCCGCCCGAGTCCACGACGCCGGCCTCGCGCAGGATGGCCAACAGGGTCGGCGTCCGCGCGACCGACTTCTCGGCGGCATCGACGGTTGCGGTCAGCACGGCCACCAGGTCGTCATCGTGCTCGGCCGCCAGGACCGCGGCTTCGCCCAATTCGCGGATGACGGTCAGGATCGTCCCCTCGACCGGTTTCGCGACGGCGGCGTAGGCGGTCCTCGTGCCTTCGGACAGGGCGTGCGCCAGGTCGAGCCCGTTGAACCGGCGCTTGCCGTCGAGCGCCTCGGCCATCCCGCGGAAGATCTGGCTCGTGATGACCCCCGAATTGCCCCGGGCCCCCATGAGTGCGCCGAAGCTGATCGCGGCGGCGATCCGATCGGCCGGCTGGCCGGCGACGGTCTCCGCCTCGTCGAGCGCGGCCCGCACGGTCGCGAACATGTTCGAGCCGGTATCGCCATCGGGCACGGGGTAGACGTTGAGGCTGTTGATCTCCTCGACATACGCCTCGAGGTTGGCCACGGCTGCCCGAAAGGCCTCGAGAAGGCCGGCCCCGTCACAGGCCCGGCGCCGCATCAGGCGACGTCCGTCCCGCTGTCGGCGAGGTCCCTGGGCCGGATCACGGTCGGGTCTCGGTGGACCACGGCGGGCGGCGCGCCTGCCGGTTGGACGCGCAGGCCATCGATGTGGATGACCAGCCGCTGGACCTCGAGGCCGAGCGTGCGTCGAACCGCATATCGGATGGCCGAATCGACCTGCCGCGCCACCTCGGCCACGGGGACGCCGAGGGCGACGTCGAGGTCCAGCTCCAGGTCGAGACCGTCCTCGAGACGCACTCGAAGACCTGGTCGGCCGAGATCCAGACGGTCGCGGAGCCGGGCGATCGGTCCCCCGGCGAAGCCGGTGACGCCGTAGGAGCCGAGGGTCGCGTTCCGAACGACATCGACGATCGCACGGCGCGTGACGAGCGAGCGGCCTGTCGTCTGATCGGGTGGCACGCCGGCGACGTCCTCCTCGCATGGCGGGTCGGGCGGCGACCGAGCTGGGCGCCGGAGGCCGTGTGGTATCCTACCGCTTCCGTTCGGGCCCGTACGAGCCCGGATCCCTCCGACACCCACCCTGAGGACCACGAATGGCCCGCGCCTGCGCCATCTGCGGCAAGACATCCATGGCCGGTTTCAACCCCCAGTCATCGGGGATGAACCGTGTCCGCGCCCACCGCCGGATGCAGCCGAATCTGCAGCCGCTCGTCATCGACCAGAAGGGCGTCCCGACGCGGACGCTCGTCTGCACCCGGTGTCGCCGCACGTTGACCAAGTCCGCCAAGTAGGACTCGAGGCCCGCGGCTCATTTCGTCCCGCCCCGGCGCTCAGTCGAGCAGCCGACCGGCGCGAAGCTCCGATCTCCGGCGATCGACACCCAGGCGGTCGTTGGTCACCGACCAGGTCGGCACCTGACCGCGTGGGTGCCATCTGTCAGGAACGACCGCCTTCGCTGCCGGCGTCCGTGCGTGGATTGATGGAGGCCGGTCGGTTCGGACCGGGCATCCCCTGACGAGTGGCCGCCTCGAGATTCATTTGGCAGGAACATGAGGCCGGAGAACGCGAAGGCCGTTCAGTCTAGCTGAGCAGCCGACCGGCTTAGTTGCCGACCGGCTTAGTTGACCGACCGGCCCGCAGCTCCGGGATGACGTCCCTGGCGATCGTCCGCAGGACGTTCTCGTCCCCGGGGCCCGGGCGGACCGTCGAGAAGTCGGTGAAGCCCAGCCGATAGTGGCGGCGCACGAAGTCGAGATAGGCATCGGGCGACCGGAGGGCGGCGCTCGTCGCCCACGTCGAGCGCCGGATCTCGGCGGGGTCCCGCCCGATCTCGCGGCACGCCTCGTCGAGCGCGGCGATCCGCTCCGCCATCTCGGCTTCGACGCCGTCGGTGGCCGTGCCCGGCAGCGCGGCGAACGTGTCCCATTGATCCGCGTATCGCGCCGCGATGCGCAGCATCCGGGGCCGGTGGGCGGCGATGAGGATCGGGATCCGCGGACGCTGGACCGGTGGCGGCTCGAGCCGGGCGTCGTCGAGCCGGTAGAACCGGCCCTCGAAGGTCGTTCGCTCCTGGCTCATCAGGAGGCTGATGAGCTCGATGGCCTCCTCGAACCGGTCGACCCGCTCTGGCGGCGCCGGGAGATCGATGCCGAACCGCCGATGTTCGTCCTCGTGCCACCCGGTGCCGATCCCGAGGATCAGACGCCCGCCGCTGATGTGGTCGATCGTGACGGCTTCCTTCAGCAGGAGCGCCGGATGACGGAACGTGTTGCTGGACACGAGCACCCCGAGCCGGATCCGCTCGGTCCTCGCCGCGATCGCGGCCAGCAGCGTCCAGCCCTCCAGGCACCCGTCCTCGGGCGCGCCGTCGGTGTCGACGAGGTGGTCGACAAGCCAGGCATGGTCGAACCCGAGCTCCTCGGCCATGACGAAGTCGTCGAGCACCTGCGCCCACGTCTTGCTCGCCTGGCTGAGGAACAGACCGAAGCGCAACGGTGGCACGGCCGTCATGCCGGCGCGTCCGTGTCGAGCCAGATCGTGAATGGGCCGTCGTTGACCAATTCGATCGCCATCTCGGCCCCGAATCGGCCGGTCGCGACCGTGACGCCCATGCCCCGCAACGTGGCGGAGAAGCGTTCATAGAGCCGTTCGGCCACCTCCGACGCAGCGGCTCCCGTGAACCCCGGACGGCGGCCGCGCCGCGTGTCGGCGTAGAGCGTGAACTGCGAGACCACCAGGGCCGAGCCGCCGACCTCGAGCAGGGAGAGGTTCGTCCGACCCTCCCAGTCGCGGAAGATCCGCAGCTCGGCCGACTTGCGGGCCAGGTCATCGGCGGTGGCGTCGGTGTCACCGGGACCGACGCCCAGCAGGATCGCGAGGCCGCCGTCGATCGCCCCGACGACCTCGCCATCGACCTGGACCGACGCCCGGGAGACCCGCTGCAACAGCGCCCTCACGGCAGGCGGCGTGGCTCGATCACGCCGTGTTCGCGGATGAATGAATCACGCCACGTCGCGGCATTCGCCTGGTAGGCGTCCCGCGCGACGGCGTGGCGCTCCGCGACCAGCGCCTCGACCGTGGCCGGCACGAGCAGATCGAAGTCGCGAACGCCGTCGGGGTTCATCTGGCCGTCGCCGCGAAGCATGACGACCGGGACACCGCCGGCCTCGATCTCGTCCATCAGCTGGCGGGCGAACGGCTTCGGGAGGCTCGTGAACAGCACCATCCGGTCGCGCGGGATCGGCGGGATCCCATCGTTGAGGCCGTACTGGTACCCCTCGTCGGCCAGGGCCCGGATCAGCCGGATCTCGCGCCCCATATCGTGGCCCTTGATGAACAGCGCCGAGCCGACGACGAGGACGTCGACGCCCAGGCTGCCGGCGAACTCCGCGGTCTCACGATTGATCCCGCCGTCCACGTGGACCTCGCCGCCGTGGGCCCTGTGGCGCAGGACGTCACGCGCCGCCAGCAGCTTGTCCGTGCCACGTCCTTCATGAACGACTGCCCGCCGAACCCGGGCTCGACGGTCATGACCAGCACGATGTCGAGCAGCTCCGCATAGGGCTCCAGTGCGGACAGCGGCGTCCCGGGCTTGACCGCCAACCCGGCCGCCCGGCCCGCGTCGCGGATGGCCCGCAGGGTCGGGGCGATCGGCTCCTCGATCTCGGCGTGGAACGTGATCGAGTCGCAGCCGGCATCGAGGTACTCCTCGATGTAGCGGCCTGGCTCGCTGATCATCAGGTGGGCATCGAAGGGGAGCTCCGTTCGCGGTCGAAGGTGCTTGATCGTCTTCGCGCCGAACGTCAGGTTGGGGACGAAGTGGCCGTCCATGATGTCGAGGTGCACGCGGTCAGCACCGGCCTTCTGGACCCGCCTGACCGCGTAGGCCAGGTTGGACAGGTCGGCGTCGAGGATGCTCGCGGCGACGCGGGCCCGGCCATCGGCCATCGCTACTCCCCCACCCCGGCGGGCACCGGGTCATGGCTACGCTCGCCGCGCAGCGCCGCAGCGCTCTCCGCCTCCAGGCGCTCGCGGCGACGCGCGACGGTCGGTGCCGGTGGTTCGCCCGCGCGCTCGGCAGCAAGCTGACCGCAGGCGGCGCCGACTTCCTGTCCGCGGTTGCGCCGGATCGTCGTCCCGATGCCGGCTTCACGGAGCGTGGCGGCGAATCGCTCGATGACCGGCATCGGACTGGCCGTCCACGGGGTGTGGGCGACGGGGTTCATCGGGATGAGGTTGACGTGCGCGTGGTCGCCGCGCAGGAGCTCGGCCATCGCCGCAGCGTCGAGGTCCGTGTCGTTGACGCCGCCGATCATCGTGGCCTCGTACGTGATGCGCCGACCGGTCGCACGAGCGTGGTCGCGGGCGGCGTCGATGACCGTCGCGACGGGCCAGCGACGGTTCAACGGCACCAGCACGTCCCGCAGGGCGTCGCGTGCCGCGTGCAAGGAGATCGCGAGCGTGAACTGCGGGCCGAGCGCCGTGAGCCGCCGGATCCCCGGCACGACGCCGGACGTGGAGACCGTGATGTGCCTCGCCCCGAGCCCGAACCGCTCCGGATCGTTGAGCGCCTCGACGGCGGCCAGCACGCGATCGAGGTTGAGCAACGGTTCGCCCATCCCCATGAACACGATGTTCGTCAGCCGGCGATCCTGGACCGCGAGACGCCGCGCCGCGTGGCGAACCTGGTCCACGATCTCGGCCACGTCCAGATCCCTGGTCAGGCCCAGCTCGCCGGTCGCACAGAACGGACAGCCGACGGCGCAACCGGCCTGGCTCGAGATGCACAGCGTGTGCCGCTCGCGGCTCTCTGGACGAGGGGGATAGTGCATCAGCACCGATTCGATGAGCGCTCCGTCGTCGAGACGATGCAGCGCCTTCTCCGTCTGGCCATCGTCCGCCAGACGGATCTCGGTGTCCGCGACGGTATCGAACCGGAACGCGTCAGCGAGGGCCGTACGCAGGGCTGCCGGCAACGTGGCGATCGCCGCGGGATCGTCGACGCCACCGCCGTGCCACACGGCGTCGGCGATCTGGCGGGCACGGTAGGCGGGCTCGCCTCGGGCGTGCACCCACGCCCGCAGGTCGTCGAGGGTCAGGCCGGAGAGACCCGGCCGATCGCGAGGGGTCACGATGTGGATGCTAGCGCAGGCCGCTCACTTGGCCGGGACCACGGCGCTGCCCATGATCGATGGGTGGCCGCGCACGAAGGCGTCCCACGACATCCGCGTGCCGCCCGCCGGTTGGACCTCCGCGAGTCGAAGCCGTTCCCCCTGTCCGACCCCGAGTCCAGCTGCATCGAAGACGCCGACCGGCGGACCACCGGGGCTCGTCTCTGGGATGGCGGCCCACACCGCCAGACGCCCGGCCGGCGAGTCGACGAAAGAGCCTGGCCAGGGCTGGTAGGCGCGGATCTGCCGGTCCAGCTCGCCGGCCGACCGACGAGGATCCAGGCGACCGTCCTCGCGACGGAGCGGTCGAGTCAGCGTCACCCCATCGGCAGGCTGTGGTCGAGGCTCGATGTCGCCCTTGATCCAGGGGCCGAGATGGTCGCGAAGCAACCCATCCGCGACGAGCTCCAGTCGCTGCTCCAGCAACGGCGTCGTCTCGTGCCCGTCGAGCGGCACGCGCGCCTGCGCGACGATCGGCCCGGCATCGAGCCCAGCATCCATCTGGATGAGCGTGACGCCGGTCTCGCTGTCCCGGGCGAGGATCGCCGCGGGGATCGGAGTGGCGCCTCGGTGACGTGGGAGCAGGGAGGGATGGAGGTTCAGGGCGCCGTACCTCAGGTCGAGCAGCGGGCCCGGCACGATCTGCCCGTAATCGGCCAGGACGATGAGTACCGGCTCCAGCGACAGGACCGCCGCGAGCGCGTCCGGCGCGCGCAGTCGCTCAGGCGTCAGGATCGGGGCGAGCCCGAGCTCCGATGCGACGTCGTGGATGATGGAGCGCTGCAGCCGTTGTCCGCGGCCCGCCGGACGGGGAGGCGCGGTGACGACCCCGACCACTCGAACGTCGTCGTGCCGGTCGAGCCGCTCCAGGCTCGTTCGACCGAACGCACCGCTACCGAGGAAGACGGTCCGCGCGCGCGAGCCGTCGGCCGGCCCGTCGGTCACGCGAGGGCGCTCGTCGCCTCGCGGATCTCCGCGTCGTCCTCCTCGTCCCCGGCGCCGACGGCCATCAGCTCGTCCATCGTTTCGAGGTAGTCGATATAGAGCTTGCCGTCGAGGTGATCGAGCTCGTGCTGGAGGGCTCGCGACAGGAGCCCGGTGCCGGCGAGCTTGATCTTCTGCCCGTACCGGTTCTGGGCGGCGACCCAGACGCGCTCGCGGCGCGTGACGTAAGCGACGTAGCCCGGGATCGACAGGCAGCCTTCGAGATCGCGGTCGTCGCCATTCTCGCGAACGATCCGCGGGTTCACCAGCTCGTGGAGCTGGTTCTCGATCTCGATGACGCAGACCTGCAACGCCTCACCAAGCTGGGGCGCGGCCAGGCCCACGCCGGGAGCCGCGCGCATCGTTTGCGCGAGGTCGTCGAGCAGCTCGTGCAGGTACTTGCCGAAGCTGTCGACCGGCAGACCCTTGAGTCGCAGGCGCGGGTCGCCGAGGAGCACGATCGGACGGACGCTCATGGCCGCGAAGTATACGGGCGCCTGGTCCGTGGGCGTCCGGGGTCGTTGCGCCCCGGGTCAGGCGACCGGCGGAGTGGCGGGCGGCTCCGCAGGGCTGTCGCGCTCGACGGGCGGGGTGGTCGGCGCATCGGTCGCCGTCGCCGTCGGTGCACCGCCGGACGGACCGGCTTCCGGCGCATCGGCGCCCGGGATCGTCGCTCTGACCTCGGCGGCCCAATGTCGCGATCGCTCGGCGAACTTCCCACTGGCATCGGCCGTGGCGTCACCTGCCTTCTTCGCGATCGGCGCGGCCTTCGCCGCTGCGGCGGCCGTCAGCTCGGCCACGCGGGCCGAAACCTCTCGGACGGTCGGCGTCGCGCGCTCGGTCATGTCGTCGATCGCCTCTCGGAGCGATTCGAGCAGCGACGCGGCCGCGCTGGGCGGCGCCGTGTCGCCGGCCGGCTTGGCAGCGTCCTCGCGTGGCTCGGCATTCCAGGTCGGCGGCTCGTCGCGGCGATCCTCGCTCGGCGGGGTGGCGTTCGTATCGGTCATGGGTGCGTCCTCCTGTCGCTCGCGCCATCGTCGCACGAACCGGCCCATCGGGCATCAGAGGAGCGACTCCGGGTCGACATCGACCGACCACGGCGCTTCGACACCGTCGCCGAGCAGCGCGACCGGGTCGGCGCCTCGCAGGACCAGGTTGAACCGCCAGCGGTCAGCCCGGCGCGCGATGTATGCCGGGGCCGGGCCGACGACGGTCACGGCACTCCCCTGCTCCGCCGCCCGTGCGCGGAGTCGATCGGCCATCGTCGTGGCTTCGCGCTCCGCCGTGTCCCGATCGGCGAGGCCAACCGTCAGCTTGACGAGGCGGCCGAACGGCGGCGAGCCGAACCGCTCGCGCAGCCCAAGCTCGTGGTCGTAGAACGCGGCGGGGTCGCCGCCGGCGGCCGCGAGGATCGCCGGATGGTCCGGCTGGTACGTCTGGAGGAACGCCCGACCGGGCCGGTCGCCGCGCCCGGCCCGACCGATCGCCTGGCTCAGGAGCTGATACGTCCGCTCGGCCGCGCGCTCGTCGGGCAGGTTGAGGGCGATGTCTGAGGAGACGACCCCGACGAGTGTCACCGCCGGGATGTCGAGTCCCTTCGCGACCAGGCTCGTGCCGACGAGCACGTCCAGCCGCCCGTCCGAGAACGCATCGACGACCCGCTCGGCCGCGCCTCGACGCTCGACGACGTCTCGATCCAGCCGACCGACCCGCAGTCGAGGGAACCGCTCGCGAACCTCGCGTTCGACGCGTTCCGTGCCACCGCCGAGGTAGCGGATGCGCGGCGAGGCGCAGTTCGGGCAGCGGGTCGCCAGTGGCGTCGCCCGCCCACAGTGGTGGCAACGCAGCGTGGTCCCGGCCTGGTGGTAGACGAGCGGACGCTCGCAGTCCGGGCATGCCTGGACGTGCCCGCAGTCGCGGCACAGCACCACCGACGCGGTCCCGCGCCGATTGAGCACGAGGATGGCCTGGTCGCCCGTTTCCGTGTCCAGTTCGCCCAGGGCCGCCGCCAGGGATCGTGACAGGAGACCACGTTCCCCTGCCGCGAGCTCGGCGCGGAGATCGACGACGGTCACGCTGGGCAGCTCGCCAGCCGGTCGGCCGGGCAGCATCACGCGGCGGTACCGACCGACCCGCGCATGGCCGTAGCTGTCCACGGCCGGCGTGGCCGAACCGAGCACGATCGCGGCTCCGGCCTGGCGGGCCAGCTCGATCGCCACGTCCCGTGCCTGCAGGCGCGGCGTCCGATCGCTCTTGTAGGCCGCCTCGTGCTCCTCGTCGACGATGACCAGGCCGACATCCGGCAGCGGCGCCAGGACCGCGAGCCGCGTACCGACGACGATGTCCGCGCCACCGGCGCGGATCCGACGCCATTCATCCGCCCGCTCGCCGTCACCGAGACCGGAGTGGACGAGGGCGATCCGGGCTTCGAGGTCAGCCCGCAGGCGGTCGACCAGCGGCAGGGCCAACGCGATCTCGGGCACCAGGACGAGGACGCGGCGGCCGGCGTCCATCGCCGACGCGATCGCCTCCACGTAGATCGCGGTCTTCCCGCCTCCGGTCACGCCGTCGAGCAGGAGTGGCGTCGGATCGCCCGAGGTCATCGCCGCCTGGATCGCCTCCAGGGCCTCCACCTGGGCCGGCGTCAGGTCCGAGGAGGGCGGCCGGCCGCCTCGCCGCCCGGCCGGTCGACCGGCCAGCGGACGTCGCGGGCGCTCACGGATCTCCGAGGCGACCAACCCGCGCCGGACCAGACCGGCGATCGCCGACGACCCGTGCCGGGCGCCCAGGTCGGCCCCCGGCACGGCGCGCTCCACGAGCCCCCCGTCGCCGGGCGCCGCGGACGCCAGTTCCGTGAGGACGGCGACCTGGCGCGGCCCCAGTGGCCGTCCGAGTACGCGTCCACCGGCCAGAAGCGTCGTGACGGCTGCCCGTCCCTCAGGCGTCAATTCGATCCAGCGCTCGTAACGAGGCCCAGCCGATGCGGCCAGCAGCGTCCAGTCCAGCGAGATCGCGCCACGGGCGGCCAGGGCTCGAAGGCGCCGCACGAGCCCGGCCCGCCCCTCGGGCGCCGCGAGATCGCGAGCCGGCTTCGGACCGGTCGAGAGCTGATCCAGCAGGTCTCGTTCGACTGCGCCCAGAGTGCCGAGCTCGGCGTCGCCCGGTGCACGCTCGGCCACGAGCTCCAGCCGTTCGAGCATCCCCGGCGGCAGCATCGCCCGCAGGACGAGTGCCGGTGGAGCCAGGTAATGCTCCGCGATCCAACGGGCCAGGCCGAGCCCCAGCAGCGGCAGCAGCGGTCCGTCGGCCCGGACGCGTTCCACGATCGGCTTGGGCAGGACGCCGGACGGGGCGGCGGACGCCTCGCCCAGGACGAGCCCGAGCGCCTGGCGGCGGCCGAACTCGACCAGGACGGCCTCGCCCGGCTCCAGGTCCGCCAAGTCGTCCGGCACGAGGTACGTGTACGTCCGGGCACCCCCGGCGCCGGCCGCGTCGACGGCGACCTCGACAAGACGCATCGCCGGGGCGTCCGATCCGCGACCCGGTTCGAGCCCGAGCGTCATGGCGCGGCGCTAGACGCGGACCCGGCGTGTCGGATGGAGACGATGGGTCTCGTCGATGATCGAATCGATCGTCGAGGCGGTCCGCTCCACCTGGCCCGTCTCGTTGACGACAACGTGGTCGTAGTCCTCCTGGCGAGCCAGCTCGATGGCGGCGTTTCGTTGGCGCAGTTCGAGCTCGTCGGCGGTCTCGGTCGCACGCGACCGCAGGCGTCCGAACAAGGCTTCGAGCGATGGCGGCACGACGAAGACGAGGAGGGCTTCCGCGACGCGCTCCTTGACATGCTGGGCCCCCTGGACATCGATCTTGAGGATGACGTCATGGCCCGCGGCCAGGGCCCGGCGGACCTCCGAGCGAGGGGTCCCGTACCAGTTGCCATGGACTTCGTTCGCCTCGAGCAGTCCGCCGGCGTCACGGAGGGCCAGGAACCGCTCGCGATCGAGGAAGTGGTAGCTCACGCCTTCGACCTCGCCCGGTCGGGGCGCCCGGGTCGTGCAGGTCACGACGTAGTGACGAGGCGGGTCATGGTCGTGGTCGCGCAGGGCGTCGATGATCGTGTCCTTCCCGACCCCGCTCGGTCCCGAGATGACGATGAGCTGCGCGCCCGGGGCGCCTTCGACCGGGTCACCGAGTCCGCCGACCCCGATGTCGTCCACGGATTCGCGGGTCAACGGCCGGCACCCGCCGCGCGCAGCCCGGTCAGGACCGCCTCGAGATCCGCCGGCAACGGCGCGGTCGCCCGGATCAGGTGCCCGTCGGACGGCGAGTTCAGCTCGAGTCGCCAGGCGTGGAGGAAGAGCCGGCCCAGGTCGTCCGGCCCGCGCCGCGCGGTGGCACCGCCGTACAGCGGGTCGCCCGCGACCGGGTGGCCGATCGCATCGAGGTGGACACGGATCTGGTGCGTCCGGCCGGTGACCAGGTCGAGCTCGAGGAGCGTCCAGCCGTCGAACCGTTCCTTGACGCGATAGCCGGTGACCGACGGCCGTCCATCGGCGACGACGCCCATCCGCGTCCGGCGCTTCGGATCGCGCCCGATCGGCGCCTCGATCCGGCCGATGGCGGCCGAAACGCTGCCCTGGACCAGGGCGAGGTACGTCTTCTTGATGCGGCGCGCCTTGAGCTGAGCCATGAGGGAGGCCTGGGCGCCGTCGTGCTTCGCGACCATGAGGAGCCCGCTCGTATCACGGTCGAGGCGGTGCACGATGCCCGGCCTCGAGACGCCGGCGATGCCCCCGTACTCCGACCCTCCCGCCCGGGCCAGCAGGGCGTTGACGAGCGTGTCGGCCGAGTGGCCGGGAGCGGGATGGACCACCAGACCCGACGGCTTGTCGACGATGAGGAGGTCGTCATCCTCGTAGACGACCTCGACCGGGATGTCCGGCGCGGGTGCGATGTCCAGGGGCGTGGGCTCCGGCACATCAAGGCGCAACTCGGCTCCGGCCGCGACGATCGTGTTCGCTCGGAGGGGCTCGCCGTCGGCGGTCAGGCGACCATCGGAGATGAGCTTCTGGACATAGCTGCGGGACAGGCCGGTGGCGTCCGCGACGAACCGGTCGACGCGACCGGACGGTCCGTTCGGCACCCGCAGGGTCCGCGGCCCGGCGACCGTCGCGCCGTCAGGCATCCGGCGCGGCACCCAGTCGGGCGGCAAGACCCGGGAACAGGGCCAGCCCGATGAGGAGGACGATGGCGGTGCTGACGGCGGCGTCCGCGACGTTGAACGTCCAGAAGCGGATGTCCCCGAGCCCGATGTCGATCCAGTCGACGACGTAGCCGAGGCGGAAGCGGTCGATGAGGTTGCCGATGGCGCCGCCCAGCAGAAGCCCGAGCGTCACCGAGAGATAGACGTTGCGCCCGGAGCGCCCGTGGTAGGCGAGGATGAGCCCGACGACGCCGAGCGAGACGATCCCGAACAGGAGCGCCTGATCCCGGAAGAGGCCGAACAGGGCGCCGGAGTTCTGGCCGAACACGACCCGAACGTAGTCGCCGACGACCCGCACGACCTCGCCCGGTGCGACCCAGGACACGAGCCAGGCCTTCGAGGCCTGGTCCAGCACGACGACCGTGACCGCGATCGCCACGAACACGCCCCACCGGGCGCGACCCCGGGCGACCGGTCGGGCGTCGGGCGACGACCGACCGCCGATCGTCGTCGCCCCCTCGAGTGATCCGGTGTCCGTCAGCTCGTCGCCTCGCTCGCTCGTCTCGTCCGCCGTCATGCGAGCCTACTCGCCGTCCGCTCGGCGACGCAAGGCGATCTCGGCCGGCCCGCCGTCCAGCACGACCGTGGCCCGATGGACATCGGCCGGTGGCGTCCCGCTCCGGAGGTCTGCGAGCGTGTCCTCGGCCACGGCGGGGAGATACGGCGCCACCTCCGGCGACAGCCCGTCGACCCACAGCTCGATGCGGTCGTCGAGCTCGAGCCCGGCGTCCTTGCGCAGGTCCTGGATGGCCCGCTGGAGCTCACGAGCATCACCCTCGGCCCGCAGCTCCGGCGTGAGCTCCGTGTCGAGGACCAGCACGAGCCCATCGTCCTCGGCGACCGCGGTGCCGGGGCGTGGCGTCGCCTGGATCTCGACCTCGTCGGGCGCGAGCCTGATGCCGGCGAGGATCACCGAGCCGTCGGCCTCGAACGTGACGTCTCCTTCGCGCGCGGCCGCCATGACCGCCGGGATGGCCGCCCCCAGGCGCTTGCCGATCTTCGGCAGCAGGGGCTTGACGCGCCGCTCGATGAGGCCGGAGCCGTCGCTGATCAGCACGACGGACTTGACGTTGATCTCGTCGGCGACGATGTCGAGCAGCTCCTGATCGACATCGAGTCCTCGATCCGGCAGCGCGAGCCACGCCCGGGCCAGCGGCTGGCGCGTCTTGAGTCGGGCCGAGCTGCGCAGGGTCCGGGCCAGGTCCACGGCGTCCTGGGCGACCGCCATCGCTGCCTCCAGGCGTTCGTCGCGGTCGGGCGCCAGTTCCGCCGTCGGGAAGCGCGTCAGGTGGACGCTGTCGGGCGCTGTCGCGAGGTCCGTGGCGAGATTGCCGTACATCGCCTCGGAGACGAATGGCAGGATCGGGGCCAGCAGGCGGGTCGTCGCGGTCAGTGCCTCGTGGAGGGTCGCGAAGGCCGCCCGTCGGTCATCGCGGTCGTCGGAGCGGGAGAACCGGCGCCGGGAGAGGCGCAGGTACCAGGTCGACAACCCGGTCATGAACGCGGACAGTGCGCGGGTGGCGCCGACGGTGTCGTAGTCGCGGAGGCGGTCCTCGACGGTCGCGGCCGTGCCGGCCGCCCGCGACAGGATCCAGCGATCGAGCGCCCGGCGCTGCGCGACGGGCGGAGCCGGTTCGTTCGCGGTCCAGCCGGCGAGCCGGGCATAGGTCACGAAGAAGGCGTAGACGTTCCACAGGACGAGCAGCTCGCGCCGAGCCTCGTCGGCGGCGTGCCAACCGAAGAGGATGTTCTCCTCGGGCCGGGCATTGGCGAACATCCAGCGCATGACGTCGACGCCCATCCGTTCGGCCGCCTCGTCGAAGTCGACGGCATTGCCCCAGCTCTTGTGCATGGGGCGGCCGTCCTCGCCGAAGACGAGGGCGTACCCGAAGATCGTCTTGAACGGCTCTTCCCGGCGAAGGACGGTCGACATCGCCAGCATCGAATAGAACCAATTGCGGAACTGGCCGGGAAAGCTCTCGGTGATGAAGTGGGCCGGGAACCACCGGGCCCAGTACTCGGGGTCCTCGCGATAGTGGAGCGTCGAGAACGGCACGATCCCGGCATCCAGCCACGGGTTGCCGACGTCCTTGATCCGCTCGACCGGGGCACCGCAGCCTGGACAGGCGATCGTCACGGCGTCGATGTAGGGCCGGTGCGGCGTGTGCCCATCGAACTCGTCCCAGCCCTGGACCGCGCGCTCGCGCAGCTCCTCGCGTCCCCCGATGACCTCGACGGTCCCGCAGGCCGAGCAGTCGTAGATCGGCAGCGCCAGCCCCCAGTAGCGCTTCTTGCTGATCATCCAGTCGTGCATGTTGCGGAGCCAGTCGAGCTCGCGCTCGTATCCGAACTCCGGGATCCACCGGATCCGGTCCACGACCTCCATGATCTGGTAGCGCAGGCTGGCGTCGACCTGCGCCTTCGTCAGCGTCTCGCGCGGCTGGTCGTAGAGCGGACCCATGCTGATGAACCACTCGTCCACGAGCCGGAAGACCAGTGGGGTCCCGCAGCGCCAGCAGTGCGGGTACCGGTGGGTGATCGTCTCCAGCCGATAGAACCGGCCCTCACGCCTGAGGTGCTCGATGATCGCGTCGGCGACATCGCGCACGTCCCGCCCCGATAACGACCCGAACCCCTCGACGACGATCCCCGACTCATCGAGCGGGGCGATGACCGGCAGGCCGAGCGCCTTGCCCAGCTGGAAATCCTCCGTGCCGCAACCTGGCGCGATGTGGACGATGCCGGTCCCTTCGTCCTCCCCGACCTCACCCCACGCCACGACCCGATGCTCGTACGGTCGATCGGGCTCATCGCGGGAGCCGGCAGCGAAGGCCGCCTGAACGGCCGGCAGGTCATCGAACGGACCGGCGTAGCGCCAGCCGACCATCTCCGCGCCGGCGATCTCCTCGAGGACCTCGAATGGGCCCTCGAGCGCCGAGCGCAGGGTGCCCTTGCCGAGCCAGAACTCGTCCTGGCCCTGGCGCACCCGGACGTATCGCAGCGACGCCCCGACCGCGGCCGCCACGTTGGAGGTGAGCGTCCAGGGTGTCGTCGTCCAGACCAGGAGCGCCTCGCCCGGCCGGTCCGACAGCGGCAGTCGGATCGTCAGCCCTGGGTCCTCCTTGTCCTGGTAGCCCTCGTTCATCTCCGTCTGGGAGAGCCCCGTCCCGCAGCGGGCACACCACGGCATCGTGTCGTGGCCCTTGTACAGCCAGCCGCGGCGGTGGCACTCCGCCAGGAACCCCCAGATGAGGTCGTTGTTCTCGTTGCTGAACGTGAAGTAGTTGCCGCCGACGTCGGGCATGCCGAGGCGGCCGACCAGCATCTCGACGGTGTCGGTGATCGGCCCCGACTCGCCCTGGATGGTCGTGACCGCGGACGCGTCGGTGCCGAGCAGGTCGCCCAGCCGACGCAGCTCATCGGGGTCGTTCCAGTCCATCCACATCCCGAGGCGGATGGACTGCTCGGTCATACGCGCCGCGTAGGTCAGCACACGCTGCTTGCAGAGCGTGACGAATTGGGCGATGCCGTACGCCTCGATGTCGCGCTTCGAGGTGAACCCGAGGTCGCGCTCGACGTTGACCTCGACCCACAGGCCCTGGCAGTCGAACCCGTTCTGGTAGCGCTGGTCCTCACCGAGCATCGCGTGGAAGCGCTGGTACAGATCCTTGTAGGCCCGGCCCCAGGCGTGGTGCACGCCCATCGGATTGTTGGCCGTGATCGGTCCGTCGAGGAAGCTCCAGCGGGGTCCGCCCTCGTTCTGGGCGCGCAGCCGGGCGAACGTCCGGCGGTCCTCCCAGAGGCGCAGGACCTCGTGCTCCTGGGCGACCAGGTCAGGCTTCGAATCGACCGCGTGGAACATTCGGCTCCGGGTGTTGGAGTGGACGGGATCCGCGCGTCAAGGGCCGCTGGCACGGCGCTTCGGACGGGTCCGAGTATCCTACCCGCGATGCAACGACCGCAGGAGGCGCGACCGCGCCACCGTTCGCCCTTCGCGGCGGCCTTCCTCTCACTGATCTTCCCGGGCCTCGGGCACCTGTACGCCGGCGCCTACGCGCGCGCGCTCGGGTTCGCGGCCGTCCCGGTCCTGCTCATCGCGCTCGTCGCCGGCTTCGGGCTGCGGATGGACCAGAAGGACCTCATCGGGATCGGGTTCAACACGCTCTTCCTGCAGTCGGTGTTCATCGTCAACCTGCTGGCGCTCGTCTACCGCGTGGTGGCCATCGTCGATGCCTACCGGGTGGCGGAGTTCCTCAACCGCCACGAGGCGAGCGGCGACGGGCGGCTCGGTCCGGCCCGCCTCATCCGGAATCCGCTGTCGATGGCCGGTCTGCTGGCGGTCATCCTGGTGATGAGCGGTGTCCACGTCGTCGTCGCGAGGTACGACGCCATCGCCCTCGACGCCCTGACCAGTGGCTGCATCTTCATCGGCGACGCCACCCCGGAATGCCCCGACCCCGAGTCATCGGGACCGCCGGGTGCGTCCGAAAGCGAGCCCGGGACGGCGGAGCCCACCGCCGCCTCGACCCCCGAGCCGACCTCGATCGGCTCCGATGTCCCCCAGGTGTCGATCCCGCCGTGGGACGGCAAGGAACGCCTGAACATCCTCCTCATCGGCGCGGACGTGCAGGGCGGGGGCCACAACACCGACACGCTCATCACGGTGTCGATCGACCCGGTGACCAAGCAGGTGGCGATGTTCAGCCTGCCGCGCGACATGACCAACGTGCCCGTCCCGACAGGACCGGCCCGGCGCCTGTGGGGCAGCGTCTACGGCCAGAAGATCAACTCGTTCTTCGTCAACAACCGGAATCGATCGGACGTCTGGGCCGGGACCAAGCAGACCCGCGGGTACAACGCGCTGAAGGCGACGCTCGGCGAGCTCTACGGGCTCGATATCCGGTACTTCGTCGAAGTCGACTTCGCCGGCTTCCGGGCCGTGGTCGATCGGCTCGGTGGCGTGACGGTCAACGTGCAGGTCCCGATCGTCGACGACACCTACCCGGCCTCCGACGGCCGGGACCGTCGCCTGTACATCCCGAGCGGTCTGCAGCATATGACCGGCGCCGAGGCGCTCCGGTACGCCCGGTCACGCCACACGACCAGCGACTTCGACCGCGCCGCCCGACAGCAGCGCCTGCTGCTGTCGATGCGCGAACAGGCCGATCCCCAGGAGCTCATCCCGCGCCTGCCGGGCCTCATCGACGCCCTGAAGAAGGCCGTCAAGACCGACATCCCCGTCGACCAGCTCGATGAGCTCCTCGGCCTGGCGTCGGAGGTCGACACCGAGAACATCAGCTCATACGTGTTCCAGCCGCCGTTCTACGGCAGCGAGACCGCCCGTGGCGCGCCGGTCTACAAGATGTTCCCGAACGTCGCCCGCATCAAGAGCGCGGTCAACAACGCGTTCAAGGTGGACCCGGCCGACGAGGCCCTGCGGGAGCGACTGGCCGAGGAGGCCGCCACGCTGTGGGTCGTCTCGGCGCTGAGCGACCGGTCGCGCGGCCCCGAGCTCGCCGCGTACCTGGACCACAAGGGGATCGCCGCGTCGGCGCCGCGCGCCAAGGACCCCGATCCCCTGCCCGCGAAGACGAAGATCGTCGTCTACAACGGTGCCGAGGCCGACCTCGGCGACACGATCGAGTACCTCGAGACGACGTTCAAGGTGACCGTCGAGACCGCGACCGATCCGGCCGTCCGCGCCGACATCATCCTCACGATCGGTCGAGACACGCCGAACCTGACGGTCCCGCCGCTCTCCTGAGAGACGCCGGTGGGCGGGCGTACGGCCGGTGCCGGCCGCGCTATTCGATCGCCGTCAACCAGTGGGCGTATTCGGGCAGCCGCCCGCGAACGGCATCGAAGTAACGATCGCGCACGAGCCGGCCGATCGGGCCGATCTCGCCCGACCCGACCGGTCGGTGGTCGACCTCGATGACCGGCGAGACCTGGACACCGGTCCCGCACAGCAGCGCCTCGTCGGCGACGTACAGCTCGGACCGGTCGATCGAGCGGACCTCGATCGGGATCCCCTCGTTCCCGAGGATCTCCAGGATGGCCTTGCGCGTGACGCCTTCGAGCAGGTCGTCGCTGACGGGCGGGGTGATCGCCACGCCGTCCCGGACGACGAACAGATTCGCGGCCGAGGCCTCGTTGACATGGCCGCCGGCGGTCAGGACCAGCGCCTCGTCGAAGCCGTTGAGCTCCGCCTCGGTCTTCTGGAACGCCATGTTCACGTACCCGCCGACGATCTTGCCGCGGGCGGGCAGGGCCTCGTCGGCGTTGCGACGCCAGGACGAGGTCATCAGCCGGACGCCCGAGTCGGTGTCGATGTAGTTGCCGAACGGCAGGGCGACGATGTACAGCTCGTTCTCGAGGTCGTGCAGCCGGACGCCGATGGCCCGGGTGGACTTGTAGAACGACGGCCGGATGTAGGTGTCCTCGCGGAAGCCGTTGCGTCGAACGGTCTCGACGATCATCCCGGTCAGCTCGTCGACCGACGGGACGTTCTCCATCATGAGGATCCGGCACGACTGGCGGATCCGCTCGACGTGTTCCCGGATCTTCAGGCCGTACAACCGGCCCTGCTCCTCGTTCCAGTAGGCACGGATCCCCTCGAACGTGGCCGTCCCGTACATGAACGCGTGGGTCATGATGCTGACCTTGGCCTCGCCCATCGGGACGTAGGCGCCCTCGAAGTAGCAGATCAGCTCATCGAGCGCGGCCGCCTTGGGTGCGTGGTGCGTCGTCGGGGCCGGAGTGGCGGTCGACTTCTGGGTCAGCATGCGGGTCGGCTCCTGCGTGGTGCGCGGCGCGGGGCCGCGGGCGACGGTCCGATTCGTGCGGGCGAGTATAGCAGCGGCCCCTGGCGCCTCAGCCCACGACGCCCGTGACGACGAGGATCACGAGCGTGAGATAGGCGAGGTAGAAGACCCCGCCACTGAGGAGCGACCGGCCACGGAGGCGCCCCGACCGAGCCATCGGGATGAAGATCACGGCCGATGCGAGGAAGGCGATGCCTGCAGATGCGAAGGCGACGTAGCTCCCCGGCCCCACCACCCACGAGCTGGACGCGAAGACGAGGGCGACGACCGTGGGGATAGTCGACTGGAAGACCATCGCCCCGGTGATGTTGCCCATCGCGAGCGTGTCCTTGCCGGCCCGGACCCAGATGACCGAGTTGAACTTCTCCGGCAGTTCCGTCGCGATCGGCGCGATGACCAGCGCGAGCAGGACCTCGTCGACGCCCAGCTGGCTGGCCAGGTGCTCGACGGCGTCGACGAAGAAGATCGCGCCGATGACGATCAGCGTGAGCGCGGCCAGGACCTGTAGATTCACGACCCGAAGCCGTGGTGCGGTCGGGTCCGAACGATGCGCGTTCCGATCGACCCGCCGGAAGCGGAGCGGTGCGAGGTCCTCGGTGTCAACGTCGGCATCGGCCTCGAAATGGCCCTTGACGTACCAGGCGTAGATGCCGATCAGCACGGCGGCCACGATCCACTTGAGCCAGACCGGCTCGAGTGGCAGGAAGGCGGCGCCGATCGCGAGCGCATAGGCGATCGCGAAATAGCGCATGTCGTGGCCGAGCACCTTCGTGTCGACCAGCATCGTGTCGCCGGTCGTCCGCCGGCGAGCGGCGATCAGCACGGCGATCCCTGTCACGAACATCGCGAGCGTGGCGAGCATGAATGGCGCGCCGAGGATGGCCCCGATGCCGACCGCATGCGACGCCTCGCCGCTCGCGAACAGGATCGCGATGATCGGGATCATCGTCTCGGGCAAGGCAGTCCCCACGGCGGCCAGCACCGACCCGACCGCACCCTCGGCGAGTTCGAGCTTCCGGCCGAACCATTCGATGCCGTTGGTGAACAGCTCGGCGCCGAGCAGGATGATGAGGAACGCGATGATGAGGACGACGAGGTCCAATTCAGATCTCCGTGGTGAGGGCGAGGGCCACGCCGATCGCGATGACGACGAGGATGCCGCCAGAGACGAGCACCATGGTCCATTGTCCCTGACGTCCGTAGGCGGTGCCGGAGGCGGCCACCCGGGCGATCGGGGTGGCGAGGACGATGCCGAGGCCGAGCCAGAGGAACGCCGCCGGTTCGAGAGCCAGCAGGTCGGCGACGAGGGCACCCGGATCGACGCTCGGGCCGCCGTCGAGCACGCCGATGCCCGAGGCCGCCATGAGTCCGACACCGACGCCCAGGAAGACCACGGCGAGGTAGGTCAGGCGGACCAGGAGGCGCCCGATGGAGCCCTCGAGGTCGCGCATGGACGCGTTGGCGTCCGGTGTCCTGGTGGTCATCCGAGGGCCTTCAGGAGCATCTGGACCGCCGTGTAGGCGAGGACCACGACGAACAGGAGGCGCAGTGCCCGCGGATCGATCCGGTGCGAGATCCGCGATCCGACCGTGGCGCCCAGGAAGACCCCGATCGCGGTCGGACCGGCGACATACGGGTCGATCTCCCCGCGGACCAGGTAGATCAAGGCGCTCGCCGATGCCGTGATCCCGATCATCAGGTTGCTGGTCGCGGTCGCGATGCGCAGCGGAACGCCCATCGCGACGTGCATGAGCGGCACCTTGATGATGCCCCCGCCGATGCCGAACAGGGCGGATGCCACGCCGGCGCCGGTCGATCCGACGACGCCGAGCCCGAGGCGTCGCACGCGATAGCCCTCGCCGGACAGGCGGTCGGCCGTGGTCGGCTCGCCCGGCGGCGTGGCCGCGGGCGGGGTCTCGGCATCGCCCGGCGTCGCCTGGCCGCCCACGAGCATCGTGATCGCCACGTAGACGAGGACGCCGGCGAATAGGGCCTCCAGGACTTGCTCGTCGAGCAGGAACGCGATCGAGCCGCCGATGAGGGCCCCGACCGCGGTGAAGAGCTCCAGCGTCATCCCGAGACGCAGGTTGGTCAGGTGTCGCTCGAGGTAGACGCCCGAGGCCGCGCTGCTGGTCATGATCACGCAGACGAGCGAGACGCCCACCGCCTGGTGGAGGGGCAGGCCGAATCCGAGCGTCAGGAGCGGGACGATCAGGACGCCCCCGCCGAGGCCGAGGAGCGACCCGAACAATCCGGCGGCCACGCCGCCGGTGACCATCAGCAGCCCAACGATCACATCAGCGCCGAACTGCGTACTGGCACCCTGATCGGCGTGCCGGAACACATGCTCCGAGGTCTGAGGCGAAGCCCCGCGACGCCATCAGCCCGAGGATGGATTTTCAGGGGCGAAGGTGCTGTGGTGCGTACGGCAGGAGGGCGACGTGGCGGGCCCGCTTGAGCGCCACCGATAGCTCACGCTGATGGCCGGCGCACGTGCCGGTCTTGCGGCGCGGCTCGATCTTGGCCCGCTCCGAGAGGTACCGGCGGAGCCGGTTCACTTCCTTGTAGTCGATCTGCACGGTCTTGTCGGCGCAGAACGCGCAGACCTTGCGCCGACGGCGATCTCGGTAGAAGTCGTCGCGCTTCTTTGGACGGACGGGAGGCATGTGTCGTTGGTCTCCTGATCAGAAGGGCAGGTCGTCGAGGTCGGTGTCGTCGGATGCAGGACGCGCCGGGGCGCTGCTCCCGCCCCCGGCCGCGGCCGCGGCGGCGGGCGCACCGGCGAACGAGCCGTCATCGTCTCGGCTCTTGCGGTCCAGGCTGATGACGTTGTCCGCGGTCACGTCGAGCGACGTCCGCTTCTGGCCGTCGTTGCCCTCGAACTCGCGGGTCTTGAAGCGGCCCTCGACGAAGACACGGTTGCCTTTGCGGAGCTGCTCGGCCGCGCGCTCGGCACGGTCACCGAAGACGCTGACGCGATACCAGTCGGTGCCTTCGTCGACCCAGCCACCCTGTCCGTCGGGCTTGCTGTTGCTGACCGCGACGCTGAACTGGGTCACGGGGCGGCCGTTGGGGGTGTAGCGCATCTCCGGGTCGCGGCCCAGATTGCCGATGAGCATGATCTTGCAGAACGCCATTCGTCGGCCTCCGTCAATCGATGGCGGCCGGGGCCGCCTCGCTCTCGGACTCGTCGATCAGCTCGGTCGGCTCGTCCAGGTCCTCCTCGTCCTCGCCCGACGGGAGCACGCTCTCGTCGCCGCCGTCGCCCTCGTCGCTGTCCTCGCGACGACCGGCCTTGACCGGTCGTTCGACGCGGGTCACCAGGTGGCGGATGACCTCCTCGGTGATCTGCAGAGTATGTTCGAGCTCCGAGATGGCCTCGGACGGGGCCTCGAACAGGATGATCTGGTACGAACCCTCGCGGTGGCGATCGATCGGGTAGGCCAACCGACGGCGACCCCAGGGGGCGACCTTCACGATCTGGCCACCGGCGGCCACGATCTGACGGGTCGAGCGGTCGACGACCGCCTGGCTGCGATCGTCCGCGACATCGGGCGCGATCACCAGCATCAATTCATAACGGCGCATGCGCGCAGGCACTCCTTCCAACGGGGATGCCCCGCTGACGGACGCTGCCGGCACGGAGCGGAAAGGAAACGGTCGGTAGTCTAGCACGAGCTCCAGCCGACGCTCCGATCCCGGGCCCCGGCCCGCCGCGATGTATCCTCATCCCGAGGGACGGTCTTCGGCATTCCGCGCGCACCGTCATCGTCCATCCTGCATCGCGCATCCCGGGGGAGGGTCCGTGCCCGCCAGCTCCATCCTGCTGCTCGACGCCGATCCGACGGCGGCCCGATCGATCTCGTCGGTCCTGTCCGGGGTCGGCTACACCGTGACCCTGACGGCCGATGCGAACGAGGCGATCAGCAAGGCCTCCGACCACCAGCTCGTGATCATCGATGTCGTGATCGGGCCGAAACCCGCGGCCGAGTTGTGTGCCCAGATGCGGGCCACCCCGGCCATGGCCGGGGTGCCGGTGCTGTGCATCAGCCAAACCGACGATGTCGACGAGCGGATCCGCTTCCTGGAGGCCGGCGCGGACGACGTCATGGCCCGCCCGTTCGACGCCCGCGAACTCGAGGCGCGCGTCGAGGCGCTCCTGCTGCGCTTCCAGCGGTCGCGCGGGATGATGCCGGTCATCTCGGCCGACGGTCTGACGGTCGCCCGGGTTCGCCGCATCGTGGCCGTCTACAGCCCCAAGGGCGGTGTCGGCACGACCACGATCGCGACGAATATCGCGGTGGCCGCGGCCCTCCGTCGGCCGGACCGGGTGGTCCTCGTGGACATGTCACTTCAGTTCGGCGGCGTGGCCAGCCACCTCAACCTGCGCTCCAGGCAGACCCTCGCCGATGTCGTCCGCGACGAGACCGCCATGCGCGAACCCGAGATCATGAAGACCTACGCCATGCGACACCAGTCCGGGCTGCATGTGCATCGCCGCGCCCGGGTCGCCCGAGGGTGCCGAGCTGGTGACCCCGGCGCTCGTCGAGACGGTCCTCAGGATGTTGCTCGAGGGCTACGACTCGATCGTGATCGATGCCGGCTCCAACCTCGATGAGCGGACGATGACCATCCTCGACGCGGCGGAGACGGTGATCCTGCCCGTCTACCCCGAGATGACGGCCCTCAATGCGGTGGCCGGCCTGCTCGACTACTTCAACGAGGTCGGCTCGATCGGGGGCAAGTCGATGTTCGTGCTGAACAACGTGTTCGCGCGCGAGATCCTCAAGCTGCGCGACATCGAGAACGCGCTGGGCACCAAGATCGCGATCGACCTGCTGTACGACCCGTTCATCTACCTGAAGGCCGTGAACGAAGGCGTACCGCTCGTCATCGGCGCCGCTCGATCGCCGGCCGCGGAACGACTGACGAAGCTCAGTTCGAGCGCATTCGGCGAGGACGGCTTCCGGGTGCCCGGGAGTCTCAACGACAAGAAGGCGGGCCGGTTCGCCTTCCGCCGGCGAGGCTGAGCCACGAGGGTCCTGGCCGCCCACGCGAGCGTCGGCGCGGGACCCGAACCGACGGTCAGAGACCCAGCCAGGACGCTCGAAGGCCCGGCCGCCTGGGGGGTCAGCGGTCGGGCCTGACATCGAGCCTACGCCCTGGTGGACCGAATGCGCGCTAGGGAACATTCCCTAGCCACCCCGCGCCGATCCGCCGCGTCAGGTCGGGATGGCGGGTCCCTGGAGCGCCAGCCGTAGCTCCCCTCGAACGCTCCAGGAACCTCGTCGCCACGGTCCCAGCCGGCGGGCAGGCGTCGCCATAGGCCGATGGTCCGCGGCACCGAAGCCGCCTGTCAGTGGCAGCCGCGCAACACTTCCGGCGCGTCGCACCGAGCCCTCGTCACCAGGCCTATAATCGCCCCAGGCACTCGCCAGTGGACGCCCTCGGCCGGCCGCACCTCGACGAACCCGCCTTCACCCCCCAGGTGGCTAGTCGACCGGGCAGCGACCGGGGGCGATGCTGGATCCCCGATCAGACGCTGTGGTGCCGGAGCCGAGATTCGAACTCGGACGCCCTTGCGGGCCGCGGAGTTTAAGTCCGCTGCGTCTGCCAGTTCCGCCACTCCGGCGCTCGCCAAGCGTAACGCCCGGACCCGAGGCGGCGATCCGTGATCCGAACGATAGGGCCATAGAGGCGCCCTGCCGTCGACGCCATGCTGCCCGCATGGAACACCCGGGGACGCTGGTGCGGCTGTCGACGTCCGGTGACCTGACCGACGACTTCTTCTTCCGCGCCTTGATGGACAACACGCCGGACAGCGTCTACATCAAGGACCGCGAATGCCGTCTGTTGCGTGTGAGCCTGTCGATGGCGCACCGGCTGGGTCACATGGATCCGGCCGAACTGATCGGCAAGACCGACGTCGACCTGTTCGGCGACGCGTTCGGCCAGCGGACGTTCATCGAAGAGCGCCGGATCATGGAATCGGGCGAACCGCTGGTCGGCGTGGTCGAGAGTCGGCCGCTCGGCGACGCCAAGGTGAACTGGACGCTGACCTCCAAGACGCCGCTCCGCGACGCGACAGGCGCGATCGTCGGCCTGATCGGGATCACCCGCGAGATCAACGAACTCAAGCGAACCGAGCTCGACCTGCAGCACCTGGCCACGCACGACACGCTGACGGGCCTGCCGAACCGCTACCTGATGATGGACCGCCTGAGCCAGGTCCTGGCCCACTCCAAGCGAACCGGCTCGACCTTCGCGGTGCTGTTCCTCGACATCGACGACTTCAAGACCATCAACGATGACCACGGCCACGAGTTCGGGGATCTCGTCATCCAGGCGATGGCACGTCGACTGGTCGCCAACGTCCGGGCCAGCGACACCGTCGCGAGGATCGGCGGCGACGAGTTCGTGGTCATCATCGAGGCCCTGGGGGAGACGAGCGCCGCCGCCATCGTGGCCGCCAAGATCCGGGACCGCCTGGCCCGGCCCATGACCATCCAGCGACGTCGTGCCAAGGCGACGATCAGCATCGGGATCAGCTTCTATCCCGGCAATGGCGACGATACCGAGGTGTTGGTGCGCGCGGCGGACTACGCCATGTACCTGGCGAAGCGTGCCGGCAAGAACGGCTGGCAGGTCTGCCCGCAGGGACTGCCCGGCGCCGGCGCGGATTTCTAAGCGGCTGATCCTCGAGCGACACCGGCATCACGCGAGCCCTCGCGCGTCCCATACCCGACCCCAGTGGAAGAACCGGACGGCGATGAGGACGCCGAACGCCGCAAGCACGAGGATCGCGGCGGCGGCGATCGACGCGTCGAGGTCACCGCCCTGGAACTGCCCGTAGACGACGAGGGGCAGGGTCTGCGTCCGCCCTTCGATGTTCCCAGCGAACATGATCGTCGCCCCGAACTCGCCCAAGGAACGGGCCCAGCTCATGACGAGGCCGGCCGCGAGGGCCGCGCCCGCCAGGGGAATCGTGATGGCGAGGAACAACTGCCGCTCCGATGCGCCATCGACACGCGCCGCGTCCTCGAGGTCGCGGTCCACACCCGCGATACCGGTCCGCGCCGATCGGATGAAGAACGGGGCAGACACGAATGTCTGGGCGAGTACCACGGCGATCGTCGTGAACGGCACCGAGAATCCCAGCAACTCGAAGGGTTCCGCGAGCAGGCCCCGTCTCCCGAACACCAGCAACAACGCGAGACCGGCGACGGACGGCGGAAGGACGATCGGGAGATCGACGATCGCCTCGAGCCAGCCCTTGCCACGGAACTGGCGCCGGGCAAGGACGAGCGCGAGTGGCAGCCCGAACGCCACAGTGATGACCAGGCTGATCGCGGTCGTGACCAGGCTCAGCCACAGCGCGTCGAGGACGACCGGCGAGGCGACCGCGACACGGAGCGACCCATCGAGTACCGAGCGAGCGACCAGCGTGACGACCGGCAGCCCGAGGAACAGCGCGAAGAGGGCCGCGAGCGCGACGATCGAGCGTTCCCCCCAGCGGCCGGAGGAACGCCGTGCGGAATCCGAATGCCCAAGCGCCGCCGGGCTCCCCCCAGGACGCCCGGCGGCTTCGCCGATCACGACGGAGGTAGGAAGCCGAGGCTACCCAGGATCGCCTGGCCGTCGGGGCCTGCGAACCAATCGAGGAAGGCCTTCGCGGCCGCGGCGTTCTTCGACGCCTTGACGACCACGCCGGCATACGTCGCCGGGACGTTCGCTGAATCCGGCACATCGATCGTCGCAACCTTGCTCGACGCCTTGGCGTCGGTGACATAGACGATCCCGGCATCGCCTTCACCGAGTTCGATCTTGGCGACGACCGCCTTGACGTTGTCCTCCTTGGACGCGATGTTCGATGTGTAGGCAGCCGCGAAGTCGGCCGGGTACCCGGCTTCCTTGGCGAGGTTTCCGACGAGCTGGGTCGCGTACTTGGTGATCGGCACCTCGTCGCCCGCGGCGATGACCTTGATGTCGGCCTTGGCGAGGTCGGCTGGCGTGGCGATCTCGGCCGGGTTGTCGGACGGGACGATGATCGTCAGCTTGTTGCCGGCAAAGGTGACGGCGGCGCCATCCGCCAAGCCCGCGTCGACGACTTTCTTCGGGTTCGTCGTGTCGGCCGACAGGAAGACGTCGGCCGGGGCACCCTGCTCGATCTGCGTCTCCAGGGCGGACGACGAGTCGGTCGACAGCGTCACGGTGGTCCCGGGGTAGGCGCTCTCGTACGCGGCCTTGGCCTGCTCGAGCGCGCCCTTGAGCGACGCGGCGCCGAAGATCGTGAGTTCGACGGCAGCAGCAGACGGATCAGGGTTCGCCGAAGCTGGGGGCGGGCTGGCCGGCGCGACCGATGGCGCGAGACTGGCCGACGGCGACGCCCCGCTGCTCGAACAGGCGGCGACAACGAACAGCAGGATGCCGATCAAGGTCGACAGGCGGCACTTCATGCTCGCGGCTCCTTGGATGATGGGATCTCGACGATCACGTTGGTCGACTTGACGACGCAGACCGCCTCGTCGCCCACCTTGAGGTCGAGGTCGACGACCGCCTCGGCGGTCATCAGGCTGACCAGCCGATGCGGGCCGGCGATGACCTCGACGACGGCGGCGACTCGATCGCGCTCGATCCTCGTGACGATGCCGGGGAACCGATTGCGTGCCGACTGGGCGACGATCGGCCGATCGGTCGACGCCTTCCTGCGCTCGTTGAGGAGGCGCGCGATCTCGTCGATGTCGACCAGCCGCTGACCGCCCTCGGATCGAGTCATCCGCAGGCGGCCCTCGGTCTCCCAGCGGCGGAGGGTCTCGACCGACACGCCGAGCATCTCGGCCGCCTGACCGACCCGGATGCGCGCGGCCGGTTGTTCCCAATTCTTTGCCATACCGCGGAGTATCGGTCACCAGCGGCATGCGTGTCTAGAAGTGACGCGGTCGCCACCCAGGGATCGCCCCGGCGCGTGCTGCTCGCGATCGAAGGTGCTGGGAACGTGCGGCGCTACTTGCGGACGTAGTCGAACGGGAAGTCGATCTCCCACTCATCGCCGGCGTCCCCGATGCCGCGCTCCCACCGGCCTTTGATCGTCTGGCCGTCAGCCGAGATCTCGCCGATGAAGCGCTGGTTGAAGCCGGGGCCGTCCGAGCCGTTCCAGTCCTCGCCCGGGGCCCGCCAGATCGTCCAGGTGGAGCCCTCGAGGGTCATCAGGAACAGCCGCTTGACGCCGCGAGAGTCGAAGTAGTGCATCGGCTGCGGCTCGCCGTCGGGCGCGCCACCGACGATCGATAGGGTGTCGGGCAGATCCGCCGGCTCGCCCACCGACCTGATGACGAGGAACTCGCCCATGCGCTCGATCTTCGTCTCCGCGGACATCTCCATCGGAGGGTCCGGGAACTCGCCTTCGCCGTGCCACTCGCCGATCAGCGGCTCGAACGCCTTCATCGTCGGTCTCCCTTCCTGGGGCATCGCCCACTGCCGACCAAGCGAAGACCCGCTGGTCACCCAGCGGGTCAATTCGTGCCCAGAGTGTGGAGGCGACGACCGGATTCGAACCGGTGAATAGAGGTTTTGCAGACCTCCGTGTTGAGCCACTTCACCACGTCGCCCTATCCGGTTGTTGGCTGCCCCTCGAGGATTCGAACCTCGGTTCACGGATCCAAAGTCCGCTGTCCTACCACTAGACGAAGGGGCAGCGGTCCGCTGGGGAAGGAGTGGAGCGGAAGACGGGACTCGAACCCGCGACCCTCACCTTGGCAAGGTGATGCTCTACCAACTGAGCCACTTCCGCCCTGATGACCCACCACCGAAGCGATGGTGCCGAGAGCCAGATTCGAACTGGCGACACCGCGATTTTCAGTCGCGTGCTCTACCAACTGAGCTATCTCGGCCCGATGGCCAACCAGCCTGCGGCTGTCCGTCGGCGGTCCGGAGGATACCACGAGCGCTCGACGCCCGGCCAACGCCGACCGGGCCGCCCGGTCCCCTATTCCAGGCCGGCCAGGGTCGCCGACTCGGCCTGGGCCAGCGGCGCTTCGCCGGTCAATTCGCGCAGGCGATTGATGCGGTCGATGATCGCCGGATGGGTCGACATCAGGTTCGACGAGCGCGCCTCGAACTTCTTGATGGGGTTCGTGAAGTAGAGGTGCTGGGTGCCGCGGTTCGCGACCTCGAGGACCTCCTTGTCGCCGCCGATCTTGGCCAGGGCCCGTTCGAGGCCGTAGGGATTCCGTGTCAGCTCGACCGACGAGGCGTCGGCGAGGTACTCCCGCTGGCGACTGACGGCGAGCTGGATGAACCGGCTGATGATCGGCGCAAGGATGGCCAGCGCGATGGCGAGCACGAAGATGATCGCCTGGGCCCCACCGCCGCCGCCATCGCGGTCCCGCGACCGGCCGCTGACGCCGCCCCAGAACGTGAAGCGCAGGAAGAAGTCGGCCAGGATCGCGATGACCCCGACCATCACGCCGACGATCAGCGAGAACCGGATATCGAGGTTGCGCACGTGAGACAGCTCGTGGGCCAGGACGCCCTGCAGCTCCTCGCGATCGAGCTTCTCGAGGAGGCCAGTCGTGACCGCGACCGACGCGTGGGCAGGATCGCGCCCGGTGGCGAAGGCGTTGGGGGCGGAGTCGTCGATGACATAGACGGCCGGCATCGGGACGTTCGCCGCGATGGCCATCTCGCGGACGACGTTCATGAGTTGCGGTGCCGCGGCCTCGCTCACCGGGGCGGCGCCACTCACCGCGAGGACGAGCTTGTCACCCGCGAAGTACGTCGCGACGCCCGACAGGGCGCCGATCCCCACGGCCCCGACCGTGGTCGCCAGGCCGCCCGCGGCACCACCGAAGATCACGTACCCGATCGCGAAGCCCAGCAGGCCGAGCAGGACGACCACGAGCAACGCCATCAGGAACGAGTTCCGCCGGTTGGCGGCGATCTGTTGGTAGAAGGTATTCCCGGCCACGGTCCCTTTCGCGGGCGGGCGATCAGCTCAGGCTGAGGTCGACGGTCGGGACGTTCGCGGCTTCGGGTTCGGCATCGAAGAAGTCCCGCTTCGTGAAGCCGAATGGACCCGCCAGGAGCACGTTCGGGAACGTCGCGATCGCGGTGTTGTAGTCGAGGACGCTCGCGTTGTAGTGCTGTCGCGAGAAGCCGATCTGGTTCTCCGTCGTGGTCAGCTGCTCCTGGAGCTCGAGGACGTTCTGGTTGGCCTTCAGGTCCGGGTAGTTCTCGACGACCGCGAACAACGAGCGAAGCGTGCTCGTCAACGCGTTCTCGGCAGCGGCCTGCTGGGCGGGGCCCTGGGCGCCCGCCGCGACGGCCTGGGCTCGGGCGTTGGTGACGTCGGTCAGGACCTTCTGTTCGAAGCCCATGTAGCCCTTGACCGCGTTCACGAGGTTCGGGATCAGGTCGTGGCGGCGCTTCAACTGGACTTCGATCTGGGCCAGCGCCTCGTCGACGCGGAGGCGCCGCTGGACCAGGCCGTTGTAGATCGCGATCACGACGACGACCAGCACGACGACGACCGCGATGATGATCAGCAGGATGGGGTCCATGCGCCTCCTCCATGCCGGGCGAGCCTGTCTCGGCGACCCGTGCGCACCCAGTCTACAGCGTGGTGGGCGGTACTGGGATCGAACCAGTGACCTCCTCGGTGTAAGCGAGGCGCTCTGACCCTCTGAGCTAACCGCCCGCCCACAGCATAACGACCGCCCCGAAGGCGGTCGTCATCCGTGGATCTCGAGGGGTGGTGCCCAGGCCGGGACTTGAACCCGGATGAGTTGCCTCATACGCCCCTCAAACGTACGCGTATACCAATTCCGCCACCTGGGCAGGTGTCGCTGAGCGATCGAATCCGGGAGGGAGAGTGGTACCGAGGGAGGGACTTGAACCCACACGACCTTGCGGCCACTGGTACCTGAAACCAGCGCGTCTGCCTATTCCGCCACCTCGGCGTGGACACGGTGCGACCGGTTCACCGGTCGGCAGCGAGGCGCCATGTTAGCACATCCCAAAATCGATCAGCCGGGTCGGCGACCTGCCGGACGGCCGGTCCCACGACCGTGTCGCGGACCACGACGGCCTCGTCGCTGAAGGCCAGCGGGAGCAGGTAGCGACCCAGCGCGAGCCGCTTTTCGAGGGCGGTGTACGCGGCCTCGCGCTGGGCGTCCGTGCCCGGGGCGCGCGCCGCCGTCAGGAGCCGGTCGAGGGTCGGGTCCTGGACGCCCCCGATGTTCGATCCGCCGGTCCGGGTCTGGCTCGACGCGAGCAGCGGATAGAGGTCCGGGTCCAGCCCGATCGTCACGTCGGTGACCGCGGCCGCGAACGCGCCGGCGGCCAGGCGGTCGTTGACGAACTCCGATGCGGGCAGCGCAAGATGGGTCGCGCCCAGGCCGAGCGCCGTCCAATCGGCGACGACGGCCGCGGCCGCGGCGAATGCGCCCGGGTTCGCCGACTGCTCCGGGCTGAGCACCTCCACCGCGAGCGGCTTCTTCGCGCCCGGCAGGTGCCAGCCGTCGTCCTTCGCGTCCCAACCGGCCGCCTTCAGGGCCTTCTTCGCGTCCGACGGCGAGTAGGCGACCGGCGGGTCAGCGGCCGGATCGAAGAGCGGGGAACTGGGCGGGATCGGCCCGGAAGCCGACACCGCGACCGAGGCGTACACGGCATCGATCAGCGCGACCCGATCGATCGCGCCGAGGAGCGCGGTGCGTACCTTCGGGTCGCGGAACTCCGGGTGATTGGGCCGCAGGTTGAGCAGGACCGCCGTGAGGGTCGAGCCGGGGTACCGCAGCAGGCGGCTGCTCTCGGTGGAGGCCAGCTCGGAGGCGACGGCCGCTGGCAGCCCGGATGCCGCGTCGAGGTCGCCCGCGCGGTAGGCGGCGGCCAACGCCTCGGGATCGTCGTAGAAGCGGAGCTCGATACCGGGGAGGTATGGCGTGGGACGCTCCGGTCGGAGCGTCGGTCGGGCGGTCGTCAACGAGTCGGTCGGCGCGGCCGACGGATCTGGTTCGGCGTCGATCGGCGGCATCGCCGACTCGGCCGGGATCAGCTCGGCCTGGTCGTCGTCGACCGTCGCGAGTGCGAACGGACCGGATCCGACCGGCTGGCGACCGAATTGGTGGTCAGCCAGCAACGTCACCGGGACCTCCTCGAGGAGGTGAGCCGGCGCGATCGGCTGGGTCGCGGCCTGCAGGAACCCGCCCAGCGGCGTCTTGAGCGAGAACGACACGACGCTCGGCGAGACCGCCCGGACCGTCACCTCGGACCAGGACGTCGCACCTGGCCCGACGAATTCGGGATCCTGGAGGGTCTCGATCGTGAACACCACGTCGTCGGCCGTGACCGGCTCGCCGTCGTGCCAGCGGGCGTCCTCGCGGAGCTCGAACGTCCAGACGCGGCCCTTGTCATCGACGGACCAGCGTTGGGCGAGGTCGGGCACGACCGTGCCGCTCGGTCCGTTGCGGACCAGGCCGGAGAAGACGAGGGCCACGAGATCCCGATCCGCTTGCGTCCGCGCGGTCAGCGGGCTGACCGAGACCGGGCGGCCCAGGACGCCTTCTCGATAGGCGCGCGGACCGGACTGGCCCGACGCGTCGGGCCCGAGGCTGGGCGAGGCGGAGGTCGACTGGAGGGCCGGGACGCCGACGAGACCCGCGATGAGCGCGAGCAGGACGACGAGCGCCCCGACCACGGTGGTGTCGGTCCTGGTCATCGGGCTCCGTGTAGGTGGATCGCCGCGCTCCGCGGCCGCAACGCGATCGTCAGGCGCTCGGGGCGACCGGCGCGAAGATGAACGACGCGAGCGAGAAGACGACGAACAGGACGAGCAGGGCGATCGTGAACTGCCACAGTCGGCGTTCGACCCCTCGTCGGCTCCGGTAGACGGCGGAGTCGCCGCCGAACGTGCCCGAGAGACCGGTCCCGCGAGCCTGCATGAGGATCGCGATGATGAGCGCGATGCTGACGATGATCTGGCCGAAGGCCAGGAGCGGATTCACGAGTCGACGACCTCTGTGCGTTCGGCGACGGATGCTATCACAGGACGAGCGAGCGGCCGGTCATCCCCTCCCACCGAGGCAAGCCGGCGAACATCAGGAGCGTCGGTGCGACGTCGGCCAGGACTCCGTCGCGCAGGCCGAGACCGTTCGCCGCGCGCCCGACCAGGAGGAACGGGACCGGATTGAGCGAGTGGGCCGTCTGGGGTTGGCCGTAGGCGTCGCGGAGCTGGTCGGCGTTGCCATGGTCGGCGGTGATGGCGAGCAGTGCGCCCGGCGCGCCGGGATCGTCGGCGTCCACGGCCTCGATGGCCGCCACGACCCGAGCCAGGCAGACGTCGATCATCGCGAGCGCCTCGATGGTGGCGTCCCAGACCCCGGTGTGCCCGACCATGTCGGGGTTCGCGAAGTTCGCGACGATGACGTCGTACGCGTCCGACCCGATCGCCTCGACCAGGGCGTCGGTGACGCCGACCGCGCTCATCTCGGGGGCAAGGTCGTACGTGGCGACCTTGCGGCTGGGGATGAGCCGTCGGTCCTCGCCCGGATGGGCCGCCTCGACGCCGCCGTTGAAGAAGTAGGTCACGTGGGCGTATTTCTCGGTCTCGGCGACGTGGAACTGTCGCCAGCCGGCATCGGCGACGGCGTCCGCGAGCGACCGGACGATCTCGGGCGGGAACGCGACCAGGACCGGGAGGCCTTCCTCGTACTCGGTCATCGTCACCACCATGAGCTCCTGCGGGGCTTGACGGCCGGACGGTGACGTGCGGTCGAACCCGATGAACGCCGGGCCGTCGACGAGCGCGTGGGTCAGCTGTCGGGCCCGGTCGGCCCGGAAATTCGCGTGGATGATCGGGTCCCCATCGGCCAGTGCCGTGGCGAACCCGTCGACGACCGTCGGCGTGACGAATTCGTCGGTCTCGCCGCGGGCATAGGCCGCTTCGATCGCGTCGGTCGCGGTGGCCGCGTGATACGTCGCCTCGCCATGGACGATGGCGTCGTAGCCACGCTCCGTCCGGTCCCAGCGCTGGTCACGGTCCATGGCGAAGTAGCGCCCGCCGACGGTCGCGATCATCGCCGAGGGATGCGCAGTCGCGAGCCGGGCTTCCAGGTCCTCGATGAACCCAAGCCCGGATGTCGGCGGCGTGTCTCGGCCATCGAGCAGCGCGTGGATGTGGACGTCAGGCACGCGCTCGCGTCGTGCGAGCTCGGCGAGGGCCACGAGATGGCGGTCGTTGGCGTGGACCCCACCGGACCCGACGAGGCTGACGATGTGCATGCGGCCGTGGCTGGAGCGTGCCCGGGCGCACGCTTCGAGGAATGCCGGACGCTCGAAAAAGGTCCCGTCGGCGATCGCCGCGTCGATCCGCGGCAGGTCCTGGAGGACCGGCCGCCCGGCACCGAGGTTCAGGTGGCCGACCTCCGAGTTGCCCATCTGGCCCGGCGGCAGCCCGACATCGCCTTCCGACGCGCCGAGCCGAGCGTGCGGCCAGCGCTCGAGCAGGCCCCGCCAAGTCGGCATGGGCGCCGCGGCGATCGCGTCGGCCGACGGGTCGTGCCCGATACCGAATCCATCCAGGACGACGAGGACGATCGGACGGGGCCGACGATCGAGAGCGATCGTCACCCGGCAGCGCCGCGGGCGCGGGCGGTCAGCCCGGCCCGTGCCACGATCCCGGCCATCTCGTCGGGCTTGAGCGAGGCGCCACCGACGAGGGCGCCGTCGATCGCAGGCTCGGCGAAGAACTCCCCGATGTTCGCGGACGTGACGCTGCCGCCGTACAGCACCGGGACCTCGGCCGCCAGCGCGCCCCATCCGATGGAGCGCAACGAGCCTCGGATCCCGTCGGCCATGGCGGCGGCATCCGAGCCGACCGCGTTGCGGCCCGTCCCGATCGCCCAGACCGGCTCGTAGGCGATGACCAGGCGGGCGGCCGCGAGCGCCTTGGCCTCGTGGTTCGACAGCGCCCCGGTGAGTTGCGCGTCGACCACCTCGGCGGCTCGCCCGGCATCGCGGTCCGCGAGTTGCTCACCGACGCACAGGATCGGCCGGAGGCCGGCCTCGACGGCCCGGCCGAGCTTGCGGCCGATCAGCTCATCCGTCTCGCCGGCATCACGGCGACGCTCCGAGTGCCCGATGATGACCCACGTGGCGAGCCCGTCGAGCATCGGCGCCGAGATCTCCCCGGTGTAGGCGCCGGCCAGTTCGTGGTGGACGTTCTGCGCGCCGATCCCGACATCGGCGTCCGATCCGGCAAGGGCATCGCGGACGGACGCGAGGCACACGTAGGGTGGGCAGATGACCCGGATGACGCCCGATTCGCGCGTCCGGGCCGCGATCGTCCGTGCCAGCTCCCCGGCATCCGCCGGGGTCGAGTGCATCTTCCAGTTGCCGGCGACGATCACGTCACGCATCGGCGCGAATCATGCCAGAGCCGGCCCGCCTGAACCGACGGTCGCCGGCCGAGCGCCGGCGCGCCCGCCGCGACGACCTGCGCCGCGGCGACCGACGTCTTCGTCGTCGTGGAGCGCGAGCCGCTCGATCCGTTCGAGCGCGCGCTGGACGGCCGATCGATGGATGGCCAGCCGCTCGGCCAGATCGCTGAGTGTCGCCTCGGGCGTCTCGCGGCGCGCCGCCGCGACCAGTCGAACGATGTCGGGCTGTGCGGCCAGCCGCCCGTCGGCGTCGAGCGCGGCGATCGCATCGAGTTGACGTCCCGCGGCGCTGACGGCCCGCTGGAGGTTCGCCGATTTCGGCGTTCAACACGCGGTTCAGATCGCCTCGCAGGGCGCGCGAGACCTGGCGAGCCTCGAGTTCGAGCAACGCCCCGCCCGCCCCGATCCGGCGCAGGAAGGTCTCTACGGCCTCCCCGCTCTTCCAGGTCACGACCCCACGACCGCGCCGGATCCGCCACGACGCGGGCAGCTCGATGTCGGCCAGCCGAGCGGCCAGGATCGGCGCCTCGTCCGGGTCGACGACGAACTCCAGGTGCGTCCGCCCACCGGCGAGGCTCAGCGAACCGCGGGCCAGGAACCGGCCACGCAGCCAGGCGGTCCGGCAGTGATCGGCGGCGCTCTCCCAGGCGAACGCGTCGGGCCGCGCCGCCGCGGCCCGACCTCCGCCCTGCTCCCGGTCGTCTTCTTCGGCGCCCCGACGAAGTCGGACGGCCAGGCGAGCGACGGGTCCCTCGCGATGTGCCGAAGGCCGCGGCCCGGCACCCAGTCCCTGCGCCTCGGCGATCCGGTCGCAGACACGGGCGGGGTCGATCGCGGCCAGCTCGGCGCGCAGGGCGATGACGAGATCGCGCTCGGACCGGGACACGTCAGGCGATCATGCCGTGCGGCCGACGGCGTGACGCCGCATGCCGATCTCGCTGTCGAGCACGCCGACAAGAGCCTCGGTCAGGCGCGCCGGGTCGTGGTGGTGCGCATTGTCCGCGTCGACCACGTCGTCGAGCACCAGGCGCGGGACCGGGTCGACCGCCGGCGGCCAACGGAGGCGAACCGGTTGAGCGGTCCAGTCCTGCGGCGCCCGCGCCGCGAAGTGGTTGTTGGCCACGACGACATCGACGAGCCCCGGCGCGGTATGGGCGATGAGCGCCTCGAGGTGCGCGGCGAGATCGAAGCCGCTCGTCTCGCCTTCCTGCGTCGCGACGTTGCAGGCGAAGACCCGCGGCGCGCTGGCCGCCAGGAGGGCCTCGCGGATGCCGGGGATCAGGAGGCTCGGCAGGAGGCTCGTGTAGAGGCTGCCGGGTCCGAGCACGATGAGGTCCGCTTCGGCGATCGCGGCGAGGGCATCGTCCGAGGGCCGCACGTCATCCGGGGTCAACCAGACCCGTTCGATCCCGGCCGTCCGCATGATCCGCGACTGACCGTCGATGACCGACCCGTCCGTGAGCCGCGCGTGCAGCGTCAGCGGCGTCGCGGTCGCCGGCAGCACCTGGCCCCGCACCGCCAGGATCCGGTTGATCCGCCGGACGCCCTCTTCGAAGTCACCGCCCTCGACCGCGGTCATCGCCGCGATCAGCAGGTTGCCGACCGCATGCCCGCCGAGGCCCGCACCATCCGCGGCACCGCCCTGGGTGGTCGGGAACCGGTACTGGAGGAGCTCGCTCATGAGCGGTTCGGCGTCCGCAAGTGCCGCGATGCAGTTGCGGATGTCGCCGACCGGCGGGATCCCGAGCTCGTCGCGCAACACGCCGGACGAGCCGCCATCGTCGGCCACGGTCACGACCGCGGTCAGGTTGCTCGTGTGCTCCTTGAGTCCCCGAAGCAGCATCGACAGGCCGGTCCCGCCGCCGATCGCGACGATCCGGGGACCACGCGCGAGGAATCGCCGCTGGTAGATCAGCTCGACGAGCGGCTGGTCCCCGTCGGCTGAGCGGAACGGACCCATGAACACCCGGACGACCCGCACGGCCCCGATGGCGACGAGCAGCACGCCGATCCCGCCGACGATCAGGCCGCGCACCGGATACGGCAGGAACTGGAGCGTGGCGAGGTCGATGAGCGTGCCGGCCAGCCCGCCCGGCTCGAGGTCGCGGGACATCTGACGGAGCGTGTGGGCGACGGCCAACGCCAGCAGCAGGAACCCGATGAACACGACCAGCAGCCAGCGCTTGACCCCGATCCCCGGTGCCAGCCAGCGACGCAGGTTCACGTCCGCTCCAGCTCCCGGTGGAAGACTGCGACTGGGCCGACATCGCGCTCACGCATCCAGGAGGCGAGCTCCTCGGCGACGACGATCGAGCGGTGAAAACCGCCGGTACAGCCGATCGCGATCGTCAGTCTGGTCTTCCCCTCGGCGATGTAGGCAGGAACCGCCACGTCGAAGAACTCGTGGAGGATGTCCAGGAAGCGGCGCGCCACGGGCTGGCCGAGGACGAACGCCCGGACCTCATCGGTCAGGCCGGACAGCGGTCGCAGGTCGGCGATATAGAACGGGTTCTCCATGAACCGGACGTCGAACACGAGGTCGGCCTCGAGCGGCAGGCCGTACTTGAAGCCGAAGCTGATGAGCTGGATGGCCAGCTGGTCGGACCGGACCGCGGTCGCGAGCTCCGAGAACAGGCGCTCGCGCAGTTCGCGCAACGACAGGTCCGACGTGTCCAGCACGATGTCGGCGTCGGTCCGGACGGGGTCGAGCAGCTCACGTTCCTGGGCGATCGAGCTCGAGATGCCACGCAAATCGGCCAGCGGATGTCGATGGCGGGTCTCGCTGAAACGGCGGATCAGGACATCGTCGCGGGCCTCCAGGTAGACGACTCGCGGCCGGATGCCGCGACCCTCCAGCGCCCCGCGCATCGCGGCGAGGGCCATGTACGGATCACCGGAGCGGACGTCCAGAACCACGGCGACCCGGGCGAATCGTTCGCGATCGGAGGAGACGAGGTCGGCCAGATCGGGCAGCATCTCGCTCGGCAGGTTGTCGACGACGATGTAGCCCAGATCCTCGAACAGCTTGGCGGCGGCCGTCTTGCCACCACCGGACAGGCCGCTCACGACGACGACGGCCGGTTCCGGTCCCGCCTCGCCCAGGGTCCCCGGCTCCGGCAGACCGGTCAACGCCCGGAGCGCCGGATGAAGAGCACGGTCAGCTCGAACAACACGAACATCGTGCCGCCCAGGACGAACGGGCTGACCAGGTCGCCGCCGGGCGTCGCGATCGCCGAGAAGATGGCGATCCCGAGGATCACGAAGCGACGCGACGCCCGCAGTCGCTCGGAGCTCAGGATCCCGACCCTGGACAGGCCGACGAGCAGGATCGGGAACTCCATGACCAGGCCGAAGGCGAGGAACATGGTCGTCACGAAGTCGAAATACGATCCGGCCGTGATCAGCGGCTGGAGGTCTTCCGAGGTGAAGCTGATCAGGAACGACGCGGCGAACGGCAGGACGAAGAAGGCGATCCCGGTCCCGAGGGCGAAGAACAGCAGTGCCAGCGGGATCCACGGCCGCGCCGACCGTCGTTCGGTCGGGGTCAGGCCCGGTGACACGAATGACCACAGCTGGTAGAGCAGGACCGGCATCGCCAGGATGATGCCGACGACGATCGAGATCTTGACCTTGATGACGAAGGCGTCCCCAAGGCCCGTGAAGAAGAGCGGGTCGTCGCCCGGGATGGCATCGCTGAGGATCGAGATCACCTGGTCCGAGATCGCGAACCCGACGATCGAGCCGACGGCGATGGCGAGGATCGACCGGAAGAGCCGGGTCCGAAGCTCCCCGAGATGTTCGACCAACGACATGACCGACTCATCGCCGGGCGACGTCGCCGGAGGCGGAGCCTGTCCAGGGAGCACCGGGACGCCGGTCACGCCGGCGTCGGTCAGCGATTCGGCGTCGGCCATCTCAGGGATGCGAGGCGGCCGAGCGTCAGTTCTGGCCGGGCGTGGGCTCGCTGGCGGCCGGAGCGGCCGCGACGGGCTCGGCCGGGGTGACCGGGGCCGGTGCCGCCTGGGTCCCCGGTGCCGGAGCCACGGATGCCTGGGCCGGAGCTGCGGGCGCCTGGGCCGGGGCCATCGGCGACGTGTCGACCTTGACCGCCTCCTGGACATCCGTCGATGCCTTCCGGAACTCGCGGATGCTCTTGCCGAGGGCGGCCCCGACGTCCGGAAGCTTGCCGGGGCCGAGGATCAACAGCGCGATGACGAGGATGATGACGAGCTCGAGCGGTCCGGGAGTAGGCATCGTTCGTCGTGCTCCAGTGAATGGCAGTTTCGCGGCGGCTAGGGTAGCACAGGGAGGCGCCGAGCCCAGTCGGCGGCGGCTGCCGCGACGCGCTCGAACGGGTCTCCGCCGGGCCCGGCCGGCCCGTCCAGCGCCGCGCTCGCGATCCCTCGTGACACGTTCACCAGCAGGCCACCACCGGGTCGGGCGGCGACCGGCCCGTCGGTCGCTTGGCCGTGCTCGAGGACCGGACCCGCCTCGCCGCCCTGGGCGCCGACGCCGGGTACGAGGAATGCGAGGCCCGGGGTCGTCGCCCGGATCGCCGCCAGCTCTCCCGGCGCCGTCGCGCCGACGACGAGCCCGACGGTCCCGCCGGGTCCCCACTGCGCGGCGCGCCGGGCCACGCGTCGGTGGAGGGGTTCGGCGGGCGCGTCGAGCGATGCATCTGCGGGCACGATCAGGTCCTGCAGTTCCCCGGCTCCCGGATTGGAGGTCCGGCACAGGACGTAGGCGAACCGGTCGGTCCGCTCGAGCAGGGGCGCGATCGCCTCCGCGCCGAGATACGGGCTGACGGTCACGGCATCCGCACCCAGGACATCGAACAGGGCCGTCGCCTGTCGGGCCGCGGTCGAGCCGATGTCGCCACGCTTCGCGTCCGCCACGACCGGCAGATCCCCGGGCAGGGCGGCGCGGATCCGCTCCAGGGCGGCCAGCCCGGCCGAGCCGTACGCCTCGAAGAACGCGAGGTTCGGCTTGATCGCCGCGGCGAACGGACCGGCCGCCTCGGCCAGCAGCGTCGCGAACCGTTCCAGCCCGATCAGGTCGCGCGAGAACCCCGCCGGTAGACCGGAGGGATCGGGGTCAAGCCCCAGGCACAGGACCGTGCCCGTCGCAGCCGAGCGGGCCGCCAACCGTTCCAGGTAGGGCGGTGTCACGATCGGTCGGTCAGGATGCGGCGCTCGGGCTCGCCGCCGGCACCGGCGTCGGGCGTGGGCGCCGGCAGCTCGCTGGCCGGGATGAACCAGTCCGGTCGGGAGTTCGCGTCCAGTCCGGACACCTCGGTCAGGGGGATCGTCTCCTTGATCGTCCAGGCGGGGTCGACGCCCTCCAGCCTGGCGAGGCGCAGGTCGACCGTCTGACCGTCGAGGTGGAGGAAGGCGATGCCGTCACCGGCCGGCGACCAGGTCGGACCCCAAGACGCGTCGTCGTTCGTGACCCGGAGCAACTCGCGTCCGTTCGAACCGTCGAGGATGACGACGTCGGTGCCCAGACTCGAGGTCTTGGTGGCGGCGATGTAGCGGCCATCCGGCGAGTAGGACGGGTTCAGGTAGCCGGATGCCGTGATGCCCTTCGTCTTCTTCGTCGCCGGATCGTAACGGACGATGATCGGGGTGCCGCGCGTCCCGGCCCGGCCGTTCTTGACGTAGAGCAGGTACTTGCCGTCCGGCCGCCACTCCGGATCCTGGTGGCCCAGGAGGCCGCTCTCGGCCACACCGGCCCGCTTGATCTTCTTCGTCTCGGTGTCGAAGAACTGCAGGACGACGTTGCTGTCGTTCGGGTTCGGCGCGTCGGTCACCATCGCGATCGACGTCCCGTCGGGTGAGAGCACCGGCTGTCGGATCCAGTACGACCAGGTGTAGCGGCCCTCCTTGAACTTGCCGGTCGCCAGCCGCTCGGGCTCCGCGCTGCCGTCGGCGCGCACCCGCATGAGGTCGGGCACGGCGAGGACGAATTTCGTCGCCGAGCCGCGGACGGGCCAGAGCCCTTCCCCATCGTTGGTCTCGATGTAGTAGATCCACTGTCCATCGGATGACCACGACGGCATCGAATCGCCACCACTCGAGGTCAGTTGGCGCACGTCCTTGCCGGTCTGGATCCAGACGTTGCCGGCTTTCGCGTAGACGATCGAGCCCTCGAAGGTCACCTCGGGGACGATCACGACGTTCGAAGGGGCCGGCGATCGCGGCGCGCCCCCGTTGCCGTTGCCGTTCCCGTTCGAACCGGTCTTGCCGCCGACGAACGGCACCTGGCCGTTCATCACGGTGATCGTCACGAGGGCGACCAGCAGCAGCCCGACCACGGAGAGGATCGGCGCCGCGAGGGTGCGCACCGGTCCGACGCCGTAGGGATCCTCGGCCCGCGGCGGGCGTGCGACCGGCCGGTTCACGCCACAGCCCCGGCGGCGACCGACACCGAACCGGGCGAGAGGATGGCGGCGGCCTCGGGGTGCGTGCCGGACGTCGCGGCATCGCGGATCTCGAGCTGCAGCGTCTCGAAGCCGCCGAACCGTCGGCTGACGAGCCTCGCCACGACATCGATCCGGTCGCCCTCGTGCACGACCTCGGCCAGGTCGGGCCGGCCGAAGGCGATCCCGTCGAGGACGTCGCGGTCGCGCCGCAGGGTCAGCTGGCTGTGGCCGCCGTTCGCGGCCCGGACGCGGGTGACCGTCAGGCCCAACACGGCGACGAGCGGGTCGGGATTGCCGGGTCCGCACGGCGCGAGGCCGGCCAGCTCCCGGAGCAGGGCGTAGTCGACGCCCAGGGCGGGCAGGGCCAGGTCGATCCGCAACGCGGTCCGCGGGTCGCGCGGCGCCGTCTCCCGGGCGAGCGCGAGGAACCGCTCCTGGAATGCGGGCCAGCGGTCGGCCGGTAGCTCGAAGCCGGCGGCACCGGCGTGACCCCCGAAGCGGGTGAAGAGGTCACCGCATCGTTCCAGCGCCGCGCCGAGGTCCAGGCTCCCGTCGCTCCGGCAGGATGCCCGGATCGTGTCGCCGAGGTCCGCGCCGACCACGGCCGGTCGACCATGGTCCTCCACCAGGCGAGCGGCCACCAGCCCGACGATCCCGACGCTCCAGGGACCATGGACGAGGGTCGCCGCCGGCGCGGCGGTCTCGTCGACCAGCGCCCGCGCCTCCGCGAGCGCGCCCTTGACGAGGTCCCGTCGCTCGAGGTTCGCCGCCTCGAGCGCGTCGGCATGAGCGGCGGCGTCCTCCGCCGTTTCGGCGAGGAGCAAACGGGCGGCCCCAAGCGCCTCCCCCACCCGGCCCGCGGCGTTCAGGCGGGGCGCCAGCGCGAATGCGATCGTCTCGAGGTCCGTCGCGGCCGGATCGATGTGGGCCAAGCGGAGCAGGGCCGCGATGCCCGGTCGCGGAGCCCGCCGCAGGCGCTCGAGACCGAGACGGGCGATGGCCCGGTTCTCGCCCACGATGGGTGCGACGTCGGCGACGGTCCCGATGGTGGCGAGGTCCGCCAGGGCAAGCGCCGCGGCCGGTCCGCCCGGCAAGTCGGCGAGGAGCGCCTGCGCCACCTTGAAGGCCACCCCGCTGCCGGCGATCCGCTGGTCCGGGTACAGCGACTCGGGCCGGTGCGGGTTGACCACCGCGAGTGCGGGCGGCAGGACCGGCGGGACCCGATGGTGGTCGGTGACGATGACGTCGATGCCGCGGGCGGCCGCGGCGGCGATCTCGGCATGGCTGGTCGTGCCGCAGTCGACCGTCACGATGACCCGAGCCCCGATGCGATCGGCCGCGTCCAGCGCGGCGAGCGACAGGCCGTGCCCTTCGTCCAGGCGACTCGGCACGTACGGCTCGGCGGCGATGCCATATCGCGCCAGGGCAAGCACCAGGATGGCCAGCCCGGTCAGGCCGTCGGCATCGAAGTCTCCGAAGACCAGGACCCGCTCATCACGGGACCTGGCGAGCGCCAGTCGGTCGAGGAGCAGGCCGATGTCCGGGAGCAGGAACGGGTCGTTGATCGCGTCGAGCGGATCCGCGAACCACGCATCGACCGCCGCGCCGTCGGCCACGCCCCGGGCGAGCAGGATGCCCGTCAACCGCTCCGAGAGACCGCGTGCGGCGGCCGCGGCGGCCACATCCGGCGGCATCGCGAGGCGCGCCGGGAACGCCCATCGGAAGCGGGGTTCGATCACGTCCATCAGGATGCCACGGGTCGCTGCACGGGGGCTTTACCGACCCACCGTCGCGCCCGCGTCAGGAGGCGGACCGGCGGGCCCGCGGGGCGCGCGAGGATTCGGGACGCCCTCGTTTCCGGTCTTCCCAGAGATGCCAGTCGACCAGCAGCAGGGCCGACACGAAGATCGACGAGTAGGTCCCCGACACGATGCCGATCAGCAGGGCGAGGATGAACCCGTTGATCGCCGACCCGCCGAACAGCAGGAGCGCGAGCAGGGTGAGGACGACGGTGAGGCTCGTCGTGATCGACCGCCCGAAGGTCTGCAGCAGCGAATGGTTGACGATGTCGGCGAACGGCTCGCCCACGTGACGCGCCTTGTTCTCCCTGACCCGGTCGAACACGACGATGGTGTCGTGGACGCTGAACCCGATGATCGTGAGCATGGCGGTCACGAACAGCGCGTCGATCTCGAGGCCGACGAACGTCCCGAGGATCGCGAACGTCCCAACGACGAGCACGACGTCATGGAGCAGCGCCACGAGCGCGGTCACGCCGAACTTGACGTCCCGGAAGCGGTAGGTGATCCAGAGCAGGATCCCGATCGAGCCGACGGCGATGAGGACCAGGGCCTGGCTGATGAGGTCGGAGCTGACGACCGCCCCGATCGTCGTGAGGGTGTTCTGCTGGGCGATCGGGCCGAGTTCCGCTTCGAGGGCTTCACGGACGGCCCCCAGCTGGCCGGTCGTCGGCAGCTCGGTGTTCCCGATGGGCGCCGCCGAGGCGGACGGGGACGGGCTGGCACTCGCGTCCGCCGAGGCGCCCGGACTGGCGCTCGGTGCTGGACTAGCCGAAGCGGCTGGCGAGGCGCTCGGGCTCGCACTCGCGCCCGGGGAGCCGCTCGGTGACGGTGGCCCACTGGCGGTAGGCAAGGTCGGGACCGGCGTCGAGGCGGGCGGTGTGGTCAGGCCGATGGGGATGGTCTTGATCTCGATGAAGCCGGAGCCCGTGGTGATCGCGCTGGCTTCGAGCCCCTGCTCGGCGAAGACCGCCTCGACCTGCTCCGGCGTGACCGAGGGATCCTCGAAACGGATCTCCCACTTCGTGCCGCCGGTGTAGTCGATGGTGAACTGGAGGCCCGCATCCGTGAACGGCGTCATCAGGATGAAGACGAGGCCCGGGATGGTGAGGATCAGCGAGACGAGATAGAACCAACGTCGCTTGCCGATGACATCAAACACGCTCGGCGGCCTCTCGGCGGGCCGAGGGTCTCGTCGCGCCGTGAGCGATGAACTCGCCGTCCCGCAACCCGTAGAACGACGGCCGGCGGGCCCATTCCTGGCGCACGAGGACCCGCATGATCGAGCGAGTGACGACGATGGCGCTGAACATCGAGGTGAGGACACCGATGATCAGCACGAGCGCGAAGCCACGGATCGTCGATGACCCGAACGCGTACAGGATCGTCGCGGTGATGAGGCTCGACACGTTCGAATCGAGGATGGAGTTCCAGGCGCGGTTGAAGCCGGCCTCGACCGCCGCAGGCAGCGATTTGCCGACGCGCAGCTCCTCCTTCAGCCGCTCGAAGATGAGGATGTTCGCGTCGACCGCCATGCCGACCGACAGGACGAAGCCGGCGATCCCGGCGAGGGTCAGCGTCACCGGCACCAGCCGGAAGATCGCGATGACCACGAGCGTGTAGTAGATGAGCGCGAAGCTCGCGATCAGCCCGATGGCCCGGTAGTAGACGATCATGAAGGTGACCACCGCCAGGATGCCGATGACGCCGGCCAGCAGGCTTTGGGACAGGAACTGGTCGCCCAGCGTCGCGCTGATCTGCTCGCTCGACAGCTCCGTGATCGGGAACGGCAACGACCCGAACTTCAGGACCGTGACTAGGCTGTTGGCCTCCTTGGCCGGGAACCCGCCGATCCCGCCGGAGGTGATCTGGACCTGGCCACCGGGGATCGCGTTCTGGATGACCGGGGCCGAGATGACCGTCCCGTCGAGGGTGATCGCGAAGTAGTCGCCGATGTGCTCGGTCGTGTAGTCGCCGAACAGCTTGGCGCCGTCGCCCTTGAGCACGAAGTCGACGGTCAGGCCACCGTTCGGGTCCTGGCCGATCGAGGCCGATTGGACCTGGTCGCCGCTGAACAACGGCGGAAAGACCTTCAGGTCGAGGATCTGTCCTTCCTGGGCCGTCGTCTGTCCGAGCGGGACGAAGTCGAGTCGGCCGGTCTGGCCGACCAGGCGGCGGACGGCATCGGGATCGGTGACGCCCGGCAGCTCGACCACGACGCGATCGGACCCCTGCGTCACGACGACCGGCTCCGAGACACCGGTCTGGTTCACCCGGCGCTCGACGATGTCCTTGATGATCGCCATGTCCGCAGGGCTCGGGGTCTTGCCCTCGACGGGTTGCGCCTGGTACTCGACCCGGAGGCCGCCGGACAGGTCGAGGCCGAGCTTCGTCTCGATGGTCCGCGTGCCCGTCGGACTCGTGGAATCGGGCACGTTCAGGCCCGGGAAGAAGACGATGAAGAGGGCGACGACGCCGATGAGGATGATGAGGAAGGGACCGGCTCTGCGCATACCGGCGGGATGTTACACGGAACGACCCCCCGACGCCGCCGGCGGCCTCAGGCGTCGAGCGTCGCCTTGATCCGTGCCGCCAGGGCCCGCCCGATGCCCGGCACGGCAGCGATCTGCTCCACCGGGGCGTCGCGGACGCGCTTGATCGAACCGAAGACCTTGAGCAGCTCGCGCTTGCGCTTGGGGCCGACCCCGGGCAGGTCGTCGAAGGCCGATCGGATCGCCCGCTTCGCGCGCAGGTCGCGGTGGTAGGTGATCGCGAATCGGTGGGCCTCGTCGCGGAGGCGCTGGACCAGGTAGAGCGCGGGCGAAGTCGGCGGCAGGACGATCGGGTCCGGGCGCTCGGGCAGGAACAGTTCCTCGCGCTCTTTGGCCAGCCCGGCCAGGGCGATGTCGTGCAGGCCCAGCTCGTCGAGCACGGCCTTCGCGGCGCTGACCTGGCCCCGCCCACCATCGATGAGGACGAGGTCGGGCATCGCCCACCGACGCTCCTCCTCGCTCCCCTCCTGCCCCGCCTTGACGGTCCGGAACCGGCGGCGCAGGACCTCCTGGTGGCTGGCGAAGTCGTTGGGACCCTCGACCGTCCGGATGCGGAAGCGCCGGTACTCGCCGGAGCGCGGCTTCCCGTCCTCGAACACGACCATGCTGCCGACCGACTCGCTGCCCTGGAAGTTGCTGATGTCGTAGCACTCGATCCGGGCCGGCGCGTCGACGAGCCCGAGCGCATCGGCGAGTTCGTTGAGCGCGGCCTGCGTCTTGCCCTGGTCGGCCAGCCAGCGGGCCTGCTCGCGGGCGAGTGTCTCGGCGGCGTTGCGGGCCGCGAGGTCCATCAGCTGGCGCTTCTCGCCCCGGCGGGCGACGCGCAGATGGACCGGCCCACCGCGGCGCTCGGCCAGGAACGCCTCGAGATCCGCGACATCGGCCGCGGTCGACGGCAGGTAGACCTCGCGCGGGATCGAGGTCGCCCGCGCGTAGTACTGCTCGAGGAAGCTGGCGAGCACCTCGTCGTCGCTGGCCTCGCGCGCGGCGTCGAGGAGGAACACGTCCCGCCCGACCATCTTGCCGTCGCGGATCGCGAACAGCTGGACGGCCGCCTGGTTGTCGGCGCGGGCGAGGCCCATCAGGTCCAGCTCCGTCCGAGCGAACGCGGCCATCTTCTGGCTCTCCATCGTCCGTTCGATAGCCCGGACCTTGTCGCGCAGCACCGCAGCGCGTTCGTACTCCTCCCGCGCGGCCGCGGCGCCCATCTCGCCCTCGAGGGCCTTGACCAGGGTCTCCTGCCGACCTTCGAGGAACAGCTCGACCTGCGCGATGTCGGCCTTGTAGGCGTCCTTGTCGATCGCCTGGATGCACGGGCCCTGGCAGCGCTTGATGTGGTACAGCAGGCACGGGCGTTGGAGGGCGCGCTCGCCATCCTTGATCTCGATCGTGCACGTCCGGAACGGGAAGAGCCGGCGGACCATGTTCATCGACTCGTCCACGCTCGTCGCCGACGCATACGGTCCGAAGTAGCGGCTGCCGTCGTTGACCAGCTTGCGCGTCCGCTCGATGCGCGGGAAGTCGTCGGCGAGGGTGATCTTGATGTACGGGTAGCTCTTGTCGTCCTTGAGCCGCACGTTGAATCGCGGCCGGAAGCGTTTGATGAGATTGGCTTCGAGGAGGAGCGCCTCGGAGACCGAGTCGGTCAGCGTGTACTCCACCTCGGCGACGCGATCGATGACGCTCCGGATGCGGTGGATCTCGCCGACCGGGGTGGCCTTCTGCCAATACGATCGCACGCGGTGGCGCAGGCTCTGCGCCTTGCCGACGTAGACGACCGTGCCGCGGTCGTCCTTCATGAGGTAGACGCCCGGTCGGTCCGGCAGCCGCTTGAGGGTCGCGTCGAGGTCCGGATTCACGATTCGATGCTAGGGCAAGTCGGCCAAGGGCGAGATGCGGCGGCACGGAGAAGGATGGGCTTCGTGGTCGCGTCAGGGCGACGGCAACCGCCAGATGAGCGGCGACCACCAGACTCGCTCGATGGTCATCCATCCATCCGTCACGGAACGACTGACACGTCTCGCGCCGGACCAGCGGGCGGCCGCTACGGCCCCGCCCGGGCCGGTGCTCGTCGTCGCCCCGGCCGGCAGCGGCAAGACGACGACGCTCGTGGCGCGCGTCGCCTGGCTGGTGGCGTCAGGCGTGCCCGCGGACACGATCGCTGCGATCACGTTCAACCGGCGGGCCGCCGTCGAGCTCTCCGAACGCGTCGATGCCGCGCTGGCGCCCCTCGGCTTCGATGCCGGGGCCGTTCGGGTCAGGACGTTCCACGCCCTTGGCCTGGAGATCCTCCGCGATGCGGGGGCGCCGACGGGGCCGCTGGTCGATCGCACGGCCGTGCTACGGGACGTGGCACCCTGGGCCGACGACGCGGCGCTGCTGGAACTGGACGGCGTGGTCTCGCGCCTGAAGGTCGAGTTGGGCGTCACGGCCGCGGAGATCGCCGCGGATCCCGATGCCGGACCGCTCGCGCGGGCCTTCGTCGACTACGAGACCGCGGTGGCGGCCGCCGGCGGGCTCGACTTCGACGACCTGGTGCTGCGGGCGATCGAGCGCCTCGAGGGCGACGCCGACCTGCTCGCCCGCTGGCGCGCCCGCTGCGCCCACCTGCTCGTCGACGAGGTCCAGGACGTCGACCGGGCGCAGCTTCGGCTCGCGCTTCTGCTGGCCGAGCCGGCGAACCGGATCCTGCTCGTCGGAGACGACGACCAATCGATCTACGGCTGGCGACTCGCCGACGTCCGGCGCGTCCTGGAACTGGACGCGTCACTGCCCGGCCTGCGTCGGATCGACCTCGAGGTCAACTATCGGTGCCCCGCCCCGGTCGTCGAGCGGGCCGTCCGCCTCGTCGAGCAGAACCGCGAACGTTTCGCGAAACGGATCCGCTCCGGGCCGGCGGCCGAGGGCGTCCTGATCCTGGCGCCGGACCCCGGCGACGATCCGGTCCGGTTGGAGCGGGCGATGGGTCGGTGGCCGGACGATGGCTCGACGCGAGCCGTCCTCGCGCGCACGAACCGCGAGCTGATCCCGGCGGTCGTCGTCGCGATGGCGGCCGGCATCCCGTTCCGGGCCGCGCGGCTCGAGCTGCCCCTGGAGGATCCCGGCCTCGACGGTGTGCTGGCCGATGCGCGGGAGCTGGCCAGACCCGGGGAACCCCTCCTGCTCACCCTGGGTCGCTGTCGGGCGATCGCGACCGATGAGCCGACGCGACGCATGGCGGCGACGCTCCTCGTCTGGGCACCCGCGTTCACGGACCTGGCCGCGTTCCTCGCAGGCATCGATGACGCCCGACGCCGACTGGCCGACCTCCGTCGCGACGACGCACGCCTCACGCTGGCCACGGCCCATGCCACGAAGGGCCTCGAGTTCGACCACGTCATCGTCCTGGGCATGGAGGCCGCGCGCTTCCCGAGTGCTCGAGCGGTGGACAACGCGCAGGATCCCGGCCCGCGCGTACGAGGAGGAGCGCCGGCTCGCGTACGTGGCGTGGACCCGTGCAAGGCGCACGCTGACGCTCCTGTACGACCCGACCGTCCCGTCGCCGTTCCTGCTCGAGGCCTTCAGTGCCGAGGAACTCGGACTCAGCTCCGGGCCCGATTGAGCTCGCGAAGGAGCCGGTCGATCGCGTCGAGGAAGGGCTCGGTCAGCTCGGCCGGCAGGGCATCGCGCACGGAGTCCTTCGGACCATAGGCGGCTCGCGCGCGCATCGCGGTCCGGCGCAGGGCCAACGGCTCATCGTCGCGGAGGCGATCTGGCAGCGGTTCGAGAAAGGTCGCCCAGCGGGTCGCACCGAGGTCGTGGGCGGCGGCCACGAGGCGATCGGCGTGGCGGGCCGCTTCCAGCCCAGCGGCATCGAGCACCGGTCGTTCATGACGCGCGGGGGCGCGGGTCGAGCCGCCGGCCCGTCCCTCAGTCATCCGCCGGGCGCGCCCCCGAGGTCCCCGTCTCCTCCGGCCCGTCGTCGGGCGGCTTGAGGAGCACGAGCGGCAGCCGCTTGCGTTCAGAGCCGTTGACCAGGATCCTGAACGAGTAGTCGCCCGGAGCCGGGAACGTCAGGTTCCAGAGGTCGATCGAGAAGGTCAGGGTGGCGTCGCGCCCGTCCTTCTGACTGCGGGCGACCAGGCTGCCCGTGGCCCCAGCCACCTCCGACCCGTCGGGGTCGAGCAGGACGAAGCGGATCTCGTGCTCCCGCTCCGTCTCGGGGGCCGTGACCTGGAGTCCGATGACCATGGCGAGGTGCGGATGCCGCAGCGGGAAGCGCCGACCGCCGATCCGGGCGATCCCCCCGCCAAGGACGTGGAACTTCTGGCCGGGGATGGTCTCCGCGGCATCGGCCAGGAAGGCGAAATCGATGTCCGGCACCTGCCTATGCTAGCCGACCCGCGACGCCGGTCAGCGGCTCCGCGACGCGGCGGCGGCGCGCTTGCGCGATGGCGCGATCTTGATCGCCGGCGCAGCCTCGTGCCCGTTGGTCCGGCCGCCGCGGCCGGCCTCGTCGGCGAAGGTCACGTCCGAGAGCGGCACGAGCGGCTCGCCCCGCAAGACGCGGGCGAGGTACTCGCCGGTCGACGAACCGGGCGCCACCGCGATGGCCTCGGGCGGGCCCTCGGCGATGATCAGCCCGCCGCGATCGCCGCCCTCCGGCCCGAGGTCGACGATCCAGTCGGCCGTCTTGATGACGTCGAGGTTGTGCTCGATGACGACGACGGTGTTGCCACCGTCGACCAGGCGGTGAAGGACTTCGAGCAGCTTCTCCACGTCGGCGAAGTGCAGGCCGGTCGTCGGCTCGTCGAGGACGTAGAGCGTCCGGCCGGTCGCGCGCCGCGACAGCTCGGTCGACAGCTTGACCCGCTGGGCCTCACCGCCGGAGAGCGTCGTCGCCGGCTGGCCGAGGTGGACGTAGCCGAGTCCGACTTCGTTGAGGGTCTGGAGCTTCGCCCGCACGTTGGGGACAGCGGCGAAGAACTCGAACGCCTCGGCGATCGTCATCTCCAGGACGTCCGCGATCGACTTGCCCTTGTAGTGGATCTCCAGCGCCTCGCGGTTGTAGCGCTTGCCCTTGCAGACCTCGCACGTGACGTAGACGTCCGACAGGAACTGCATCTCGATCTTCAGGATGCCGTCGCCCTTGCAGTGCTCGCAGCGACCGCCCTTGACGTTGAAGCTGAAACGCCCCGGCTTGTAGCCACGGACGCGGGCCTCCGGCACCCCCGCGAACAGCTCGCGGATCGGCGTGAAGAGCCCGACGTAGGTCGCCGGGTTCGAGCGCGGCGTTCGCCCGATCGGGCTCTGGTCGATCTCGATGATCTTGTCGACGTGCTCGGCCCCCTCGAGCGTATCGTGCGCGCCGACCGGCTCCCGGGAGCCGTTCAGCTCGCGCGCGAGCGCGCGGTAGAGCACCTCGGTGATGAGGGTGCTCTTTCCGCTGCCCGAGACCCCGGAGATCGCCACGAACGTGCCGAGCGGCAGGCGCAGGTCGACGTCGCGAAGGTTGTGCTCGCGCGCGCCGGTGACCCGGAGCGCCTTCCCGTTGCCCTTGCGTCGCTCGGCCGGGATGGGCACGGCCCGATCGCCACGAAGGTAGGCCCCGGTGATGGACCGAGGCTCGCCGAGCACGGCTTCCAGCGGCCCGTTCGCGACGATCTCGCCGCCTCGCTCCCCGGCTCCTGGGCCGATGTCGACGACCCAGTCCGCCGTGCGGATCGTCTCCTCGTCGTGCTCGACGACCAGGACGGTGTTGCCGAGGTCGCGCAGCCGGGTCAGGGTCGCGATGAGCTTCGCGTTGTCGCGCTGGTGGAGACCGATCGACGGTTCGTCGAGGATGTAGAGGACCCCCATCAAGGTCGTGCCGATCTGCGTGGCGAGCCGGATCCGCTGGGCCTCCCCGCCGGACAGTGTCACGCTGGTCCGGTCCAGCGTCAGGTAGTCCAGCCCGACGTCCACGAGGAAGCCCAGGCGGGCGACGATCTCCTTGAGGACCTGCTGGGCGATCGTCCGCTCACGCTCGGACAGGGACGCGCCAAGGCCCGTCGCCCAGCGCAGCGCCTCGGTGATCGACATGGTCGAGATGTCCCAGACGTTCCGGTCGCCGATCGTCACCGCGAGGATCTCGGGCTTGAGCCGCTTGCCGCCGCACGTCGGGCACGGCCGCGTGACCATGTACTTCTCGAGCTCGGTCTTGATGTACTCCGAATCGGTCTCGCGATAGCGTCGCTCGAGGTTCGTGATCACGCCTTCGAATGTCGCGTTGTACGTGTTCTCACCGCGCTCGTGGCGGTACCGGACAACGACCTTCTCGTCCTTCTTGGCGCGCAGCACGTACTCGAGCGCCTCGGGGGGGAGGTCCCGAACGGGACTCGTGAAGTCCCAGCCGTGGGACGCGCAGATCGCCTCGAGGATCTTCAGCCGCCACGAGGCATCGGTCGGCATCTTCGCCCACGGCACGAGGGCGCCCTTCGCGAGGCTCTTGGAGCGGTCCGGGATGACCAGGGCCGGATCGATCTCGAGACGCGTCCCAAGGCCGGAACATGCCGGGCAGGCGCCGTGCGGCGAATTGAAGGAGAAGTTGCGCGGCTCCAGTTCGTCGACCGTGAAGCCGTCGTAGGCACAGCTGTACTTCTCGCTGTAGTGGCGCTCCTCGAACGCCGGTGGTTCGCCATCGACCGGTGGCGGCGCGATGAGCGCCATGCCCTCGCCGAGCCGCAAGGCGGTCTCGATCGAATTGGCCAGCCGTCCGGCGTCCGGGTCCGGGATGACCAGCCCGGTCTCGGGGTCGAGTGGTCGCCCGTCCGGAGCCCGGCCCGCGCCCTCGGGCGCATCGGCATGACGGACGATGTAGCGGTCGACGACGACCTCGATCGAATGACGCTTGTACTTGTCGAGCTTGGGCGCGTCCTCGATGTCGTAGGTCTCGCCGTCGACCCTGACGCGAACGAAGCCCTGCCGCCTGGCCGCTTCGAAGATCCGGTCGCCCTCCGTCTTGCGATCCTTGATCAAGGGCGCCAGCACCAGCAGGCGGGAGCCTTCAGCCAGGGTCAGGACCTGGTCGACGATCTGCTGGACGGACTGGCGCTCGATCGCATGGCCGTTGGGACAGTGCGGGATGCCGATCCGCGCGTAGAGCAGCCGGAGATGGTCGTAGATCTCGGTGACCGTCCCAACGGTGGACCGGGGGTTCCGCGACGTGCCCTTCTGGTCGATGGAGATGGCCGGCGACAGTCCATCGATCTGGTCGACGTCCGGCTTCTCCATCTGGCCAAGGAACTGGCGCGCGTAGGCGCTCAGGCTCTCGACGTAGCGCCGCTGGCCCTCCGCGTAGATCGTGTCGAACGCCAGGCTGCTCTTGCCCGAACCGGACAGCCCCGTGATGACGACGAGACGGTCGCGCGGGAACGCGACGTCGACATTCTTGAGGTTGTGCTCGCGCGCGCCGCGCACGACAAGTTGATCCTGGGGCACGTCGACCAGTGTACGCGATTCGGAATGATTGGAACAGGTGTTCTGGAACGCGCGACCGTGGCCGTCCGGTCGGTGGGCGCGTCGTCAGCTCAGGAAGGTCGCCGCGTTCGTGATCCCGCCGATGAGGCCGGCCGTGATCGCCAAGGCGAGCGGGAGTCCGCCGATCAGCGACCAGACGCCTCGGCGACCATGCGTCGACGCGGCGATGAACAGGGCACCGACGAGCAGAACAAGGGCCAGCTTCGCGAGGACGACGGCCGGCATGCCGAACGAATCGAACAGGTCGCTGACGATCGGATTCGCCTCGGCGGTGGCGCCGTGCCTGGACACCATCACGCTGAATGTGGCCAGGTCGAACGCCTGCGCCAGGAAGAGCGTCGCCAGTCGGAGGAACCCGACATTGGCGGCGCGGGCGATCGCCGTGGCGATGAGCGAGACCAGGTCATACGACTGGTTGACCAGAACGGAGGCGAGTCCACCGATCACCCGCTAAATCTAGCCCGTTCCGCTCGCCTCTGCACCACAGTCCACACGGTTCATGTCGCGTCCGTGCACCATTAGTACTACGCGGACCTGGTACTTGTGGGTCAGCGGCGCCGGCGACCCGGCCGTTGGCCCGTCCGCTTGCGGATGTTCGGCGTGACGCTCCGATCCCAGGTCGGCCGCTCCAGCCAGCTCGCCTGCCAGCTGCCGCCGTCCTCGTGTTCGTCGCGGATACCCGGCAGCCAGTCGGCCACCGTATCGCCATCGACGCCGGGCTCACCATCGAGGCTTGCCGCGGGCTCCTCGTCGGCCGGCAGGACCGTGACGCTCGTCACCTCCATCACGGGCAACAGGAGCGCGGCCTCGTCCGCACGCCGGCCGCGAGCTCGTTGCGCGGCATCATCGAGGCCACCCCCGCTCGACCGTGACGCAGCCGCCCGTTCGGCGGCCTTGCCGACGATGATCGACGCGTCCTGCTCCAGCACCCGAAGCCGGATCTGCTGGACCTCGTCGCGGATGGCTGCGGCCCGCTCGAACTCGAGCTCCTTCGCGGCGGCCCGCATCTCCGCCTCCATCCGCGTCACGAGGGCCTCCACCTTCTTGCGATCCGCCTCGCTGAACGTGCCACCCCGCTCAGAGGCATAGACGACGGTCGATTCCGCCACCGCACGTAGGCGCTGGTTCAGGTCGTGGATGCCCTTGACGATCGTGGTCGGCTCGATGCCGTGCTCGACGTTGTAGGCCGTCTGGATCGCGCGGCGGCGATCCGTCTCGTCGATCGCAACCTTCATCGACTCGGTCACGCGGTCCGCGTACATGACGACCTCGCCCCCGATGTTGCGGGCGGCTCGCCCGATCATCTGGATGAGCGACCAGGCGGAACGCAGGAAACCCTCCTTGTCGGCGTCGAGGATCGCCACGAGGGTCACTTCGGGCAGGTCGATCCCCTCGCGCAGCAGGTTGATCCCGACGAGCACATCGAACACGCCGAGGCGCAGGTCCCGCAGGATCGCGACCCGCTCGAGGGTGTCCACCTCGCTGTGCAGGTACTGGACCTTGATGCCCAGCTCCTTGAGGTAGTCGGCCAGGTCCTCGGCCATCTTCTTCGTGAGGGTCGTGACCAGCGTTCGTTCACCCCGGTCGACCCGGGTCCGGATCTCCTCGAGCAGGTCGTCGATCTGGCCATCGGTCGGACGGATCCGGATGATCGGATCGACGACACCGGTCGGGCGGATGAGCTGCTGGACGATGGTCTGGCTGCGTTCGAGCTCGTACGGGCCCGGCGTCGCGCTCATGTAGACGGCCTGGTTCACCGTCGCCTCGAACTCCTCGAACGTCAGCGGGCGGTTGTCGAGCGCCGACGGCAGGCGGAAGCCGAAGTCGACCAGGATCTCCTTGCGGGTCCGGTCGTTCTTGTACATCCCGACGACCTGCGGGATCGTCATGTGCGACTCGTCGACGACCAGCAGCCAGTCCGGCGGGAAGTAGTCGAGCAGCGTCCACGGACGCGAGCCGGCTTCGCGCCGGGAGAGATGGCGCGAGTAGTTCTCGATACCCGTGCAGTAGCCGAGCTCGCGCATCATCTCGAGGTCGAACGTCGTCCGCTGGCGGAGACGGGCGCCCTCCAGGACCCGACCCTCCGCCTCCAGTTCGCCGACCCGGACCTCCATCTCGGCCTCGATGTCGACGATGGCCTCCTTCAGCTTGTCGGCCGGGGTGACGTAGTGCGTGGCCGGGTAGACGTTGGTCTCCTTGCGTTCGGCCAACAGTTCGCCGGTCAGCGGGTCGAGCTCGGTGATCCGTTCCACGACGTCGCCGAAGAACTCGACGCGGATGAGGGTCTCCTCGGACGCCGGCTGCAGCTCGAGCGTGTCCCCGCGCACGCGGAACCGGGCGCGCGTGAGCGCCTGGTCGTTGCGCTGGTACTGCAGATCGACCAGATGGCGCAGGACGGCGTCGCGCCGGTACTGGCCACCGACGCGGAGCTTGAGCACCGTCGCGCCATAGTCGACCGGAGCGCCCAGGCCGTAGATGCAGCTGACGCTGGCGACGATGATGACGTCGCGCCGCTCGAAGAGCGCATGCGTGGCCGCATGGCGGAGCCGATCGATCTCGTCGTTCCGTGAGGAGTCCTTCTCGATGTACGTATCGCTGCGAGGCAGGTAGGCCTCGGGCTGGTAGTAGTCGAAGTAGCTGACGAAGTACTCCACGGCGTTCTCGGGGAAGAACTCGCGGAACTCGGCATAGAGCTGGGCGGCCAGCGTCTTGTTGTGGGCCAGGACCAGGGTCGGCTTGTTGTGGCGGGCGATGACGTGAGATAGCGTGTACGTCTTGCCGGAGCCGGTCACTCCGAGCAGGACCTGGTTCCGGGTGCCCTTGGCGAGGCCGTCGCTGAGACGCTCGATCGCGGCCGGCTGGTCGCCGGTGGGCTCGAAGGGGGCGACGAGCTTGAAGTCGGGCATCGTGGTCAGTCTACCATGCATCCACGCTCGAACCGAACGGGCGTTCGACGTTCACGCGCCATCGCCGGCGAGCGCCACGGCATCGTCGAATGCCTCGTAGACACGGGCCTTCGTCGCCGCGACCGTGTCGCTCGTGTCGATGATTCGGGTCGCGATCGGTTCGAGGCGCTCGGTCATGTCGCCCTGGCTGGCGATCCGATGATCGGCTTCCGCCGCGGACATGCCACGCTGTCTGACCCGCCCGAGCTGGTCGATCGGATCGCAGGTGACGAGCCAGACCTCGTCGCAGAGCGCCGCGAGGCCGCCCTCGACGAGCTTGATCGCCTCGACCACCACGGCGGTCGCGCGGTCCTTGTCCGCCCGCTTCATCGTGGCGAGGATCCGGGGTCGGACCGCCGGATGGACGATCGCCTCCAGGTCGGCCAGCGCCGCCGGGTCGTTGAACACGATCCGGCCGAGGGCGGCCCGGTCGAGCGATCCGTCCGGGCGGCGCAGCGCCTCGCCGAACCGCACGACGATCTCCTCGAGCGTGGGCTGGCCGGGTTCGACGACCTGCCTGGCCACGCGGTCCGCATCGATCACGACGACGTTCGGGCGCTCGCCGAGCCATGCCGCGACGGTCGTCTTGCCGCAGCCGATGGGCCCGGTCACGCCGATCCGGACCGTCACGGCGCCCGCTCCTCCAGCTCCAGCCACGCGTCCTCGGCCGCCTGCAAGGCCGCCCCGACGTCGGCGAGTTCGCTCGTGACCCGTCGAAGCTCGACGAAGTTCGCGGCGACGCCCGGGTCGCCCATGGCCAGCTCGAGGTGGCTCTTGCGCAGACCGAGCCGGGTCAGTTCGCCGTCGAGTGCCGCGCGCTGCCGGCGGTAGGCCTCCTTCGAGAGCTTCTCGAGCTTGCGGGTCCTGGGTTTGCCGGCCGGCACCCCCGGCGCGCTCTGCGGCATGCGGCCGTTGCCACCCGAACCTCCGTGGCCGGCGACTGTCGCCTGGGCACGTGCCGTGACGCCCCCTGGGTTGCGCGACCCGATGTGCAGGCGCTTCGCCTCCGCCTCGAGAGCCGAGGCCACGGTCCACCCGGCGGCGACCGCGGCTCGCCATGCCCGATAGCCGCCGTCGAACGGTGCGGCAACGCCGTCGTCGACGACCCATAACGTCTCGCACACGGTCTCAAGGAGACGCCGGTCGTGCGAGACCACGAGGAGCGTCGCCGGCGAATTGGTCATGAACGACTCGATCGCCTCGCGTGCCGGGATGTCCAGGTGGTTCGTCGGTTCGTCGAGGAGCAGGAGGTTGGACGGCTGGATCCCGAGCAATGCCAGTTCCAGGCGTGAGCGCTCCCCACCCGAGAGCGAGCGGACCTCCTTCGCGACGTCATCGCCACGGAAGAGGAAGCGGGCGAGGTACGACCGCGCCTCACCCGGCGTGACCGGGATGGCCTCGAGCAACGCGTCCAGCACGGTCGCGCCCGGGATGGCCGCCTCGCGCAGCTGGGCGAGATACCCGAGTTGGACGGCGTGGCCGAACGTGATGCTCCCGTCGAGTGGCGGCAACTCCCCGGCGATCGTGCGCAGGAGCGTCGTCTTGCCCGCCCCGTTCGGACCGACGATACCGATCCGCTCTCCGCGCTGGGCCGCCAGGAACGGGATCCGCGCGACCGGGTGCGGCTCCGTCGCGGGCGTCCCATCCTCGGCGAGGGCGCCACGACCCGGCAGGTACCCGACCACGAGGCCTTCGACCCGGGCGACCACCTCGCCCGAGCGAGTCGGCCCGGCACCCGCGAGCGCGGCGTTCGGGATCGCGAGCCGGCGCCCTTTCCGCGGGGCTTCGGCGCGATCCGCCTGCAGCCGCTCGAGTCGGGCCTCGTGCTCGTGCATCTTGGTGAACTTGCGATGGCTGCGGTAGCGCTGCACGAGCTCCTGTTCGCGCGCGATCGCGTCGGCCTGGGTCGACGCGTCCTTGACCGCCCGCGCGTCGCGTTCCTCGCGCTGGCGGTGATAGGCCGTGTAGTCGCCACGGAAGGCCGTCAGCCGGCGGTCGCGCAGCTCCCAAACGCGATTGACGGTCGCATCCAGGAAGGCCCGGTCATGGGACGCGACGATGAGCGAGCCGGCTCGCCGGCGGAGGTGGTCCTCGAGCCACTCCAACGCATCGAGGTCGAGGTGGTTCGTCGGCTCGTCGAGCAGCAGCAGGTCCGGATCGGCGATGACGAGGCGGGCCAGCGACGCCCGAGTCTGCTCGCCGCCGGACATCGTCGCGGGCGGCTTCGCCCACTCGGCACGCTCGAACCCGAGGCCGCTCAGGGCCGAGTCGACCCGTTGGTCCAGGGTGTACCCGCCGAGGACATCGAACTCGTGCTGGAGATTCGCGTAAGCGGCTTCGGTGACGCGGCCCTGCTGCTCGTAGGTCGCGAGCGCTTCGGCGAGCCGCTCGAGGTGCGACGCCCCGCTGCGCACCGCCGTCCGCAGGTCCGGTGCCGCCATGAAGACCTCGTCGAGGTGGGCCTCCTGGGCGAGCAGACCGAACGTCAGGCCCCGCTTGCGGACGACCTGGCCACGGTCAGGTTCATCGCGACCCGCGGCCAGCCGGAGCAGCGTCGTCTTGCCCGCACCGTTGGGACCGACCAGACCGACTCGGTCACCCAGCGCGAGCGCGACGTCGATCCGGTCGAGGATGACGAAGGCCCCGACCTCACGCGTGACCTCGGTGAAACGAAGGATCGACATCAGCCGGCGCTCGATGGGATCCCGGACGCGGCGCGGGCCGTCGCCCGTCGCGTGGCCGCGGCCCGCTTCGTGCGCTCGGTCCGAGTTCGCGCCCTGGCCCGGGCGGCTTCGTCCGGCGTCAGCCCGAGACTCCCCTCCCCCGGCAGCTCCGTCCAGCGACGACCGCGCCGACGAGGCCCGCCGGTGATGGTCCGCAGGATCGCCCGGGCGCCGGCGCGATCCGAAGCCGGGAGGTGCTGGCACCATGAGCAGAAGTGCGTGCTGCGGGCGCCAACGACGATCCGTCGCAACGGTCGGCCACAGCGAGGGCACGGCTCCCCGGTCCGCTGATAGACGGCGAGTCGATCCTGCATCGCACCGTCCCCATCGGGTGCGGTGTAGTCGTCGATGGAGCTCCCGCGACGCTCGACGGCCTCGGCCAGGATCGACCGGATCGACTCGTACAGGCGGCGCTCGTCTGGCGGTCGCATCGTCGGTACGGAACGAAGCGGGTGCAGCCGCGCGAGCCAGAGGGCCTCGTCCGCGTAGATGTTGCCGACGCCGGCCAGGAACGACTGGTCGAGCAGGAGCGGCTTCAACCGGCCCTTCCGACGCCGCAACTGCCGTCGGAAGTCACGAACCGTGAACGCCGCGTCCAGCGGCTCCGGCCCGATCGCCGCGAAGACCGCGTCGCCGCCGACCTCGGTCACCAGCTCGCCGGTGACGGGATCGCGGCCGTACAGGCCCACGCGCCCGAACTTGCGGATGTCCCGGAACCGCAGCTCCGTCGTATCGGCCAGCTCCAGGACCAGCCGGACGTACGGGTCCTCGGGTGTCGCCGCAGGCACGACGAACAGCTGGCCGGTCATCTTGAGGTGGATGGTCAGCGCGGCGTCGCCCGACAGGTCGATGACGATCTGCTTGGCCCGCCGACCGACCGCGTCGACCCGTCGGCCCGTGACCGCCTCGGAAAACGCCTCCGGCGTGTGCGTGCGCAGCGTCCTCGCCCACGAGGAACGGGCCCCGACGATCGTCGCGCCCACCAGGCGTGGGCGCAGGTCGCGCGCGACGGTCTCGACCTCCGGGAGCTCCGGCATGACCGGCCGACCCTACGAGGCGAGCGGCGCGACCGGCGCCTCGAGCGGCAGCTCGTCGGCCTCCGCGGCGATCGCGTCGGCGCGCGTCAGCGGGGTCATCGATTCCCAGTCGTCACCGACCTTCACGTCGACCACGAGCGGCACCGACAGGGGCATGGCGCCCTCCATCGTCTCGCGCACGATCGCCGACAGGGCCTCGACCTCGTCGCGCGGCGTCTCGAACAGGAGCTCGTCATGGACGGTCAGGAGCAATCGCGCATGCAGGCCGGAGCCGCGCAATCGGTCGGCCACGCGGATCATCGCGATCTTCTGGATGTCAGCGGCCGTCCCCTGGATGGGCATGTTGATGGCCATCCGCTCCCCCGCCCCGCGCAGCGCCGGGTTCGAGGCACGCAGCTCCGGGATCTGGCGCTTGCGGCCCAAGAGCGTCTCGACCCAGCCCTGGGCCTTGGCCGTCTCCTTGATCGCCATCATGTAGTAACTGATGCCGGAATACGCAGCGAAGTACGAGTTGATGAACTCCTGCGCCTCCCGGCGCGGGATGTTCGCCCGAGACGCGAGGCCGAAGTCGCTCATGCCATAGGCCAGCCCGAAGTTGACCATCTTGGCCATGGAACGCTCGTCCTTGGTGATCTCGTCGGGATCCTTGTGGAGCACGCGGGCGGCCGTCTCGCGATGGATGTCGGCCTGGCGCGCGAACGCGTCCTTGAGGTGCTCGTCGCCCGACACGTGGGCGAGGATGCGAAGCTCGATCTGGGAGTAGTCGGCCGCGAGGAGCACGAGCGAGGGCTCGCCGGCCACGAACGCACGCCGGATGCGCCGCCCTAGCGCGGTCCGGATCGGGATGTTCTGGAGGTTCGGGTCTGACGACGACAGGCGGCCGGTGGCGGCGACGGCCTGGTGGAACGTGGTGTGCAGACGGCCGTCGGCGGCGATCAGCGTCGGGAGCGCCTCGACGTAAGTCGAACGCAGCTTGGTGTAGACCCGCCATTCGAGCAGCTTGTCGATCATCGGGTGGGCCGGTCGCAAGTCCTCCAGCACCGATGCGTCCGTCGAGTAGCCGGTCTTCGTCCGCCTGCCCTTGGGCAGGTCGAGCTCGAAGAACAGGACCTGCTCGAGCTGCTTGGGGCTGCCCAGGTTGAACTCGTGCCCGACGTCGTGGTAGATCTCCTGCTCGAGCCGCGCGATCTCGGAGCCGAATTCGCGCTCCAGCAGGGCGAGCGCTTCCTCGTCGAGTGCGACCCCGACCGCTTCCATCTCGGCGAGGACCGGGATCAGCGGCAGTTCGATGTCCCGGAAGAGCCGCTCGAGGTCGACCTCCTCGAGCCGGCGCTGGAGGGGGTCGCGCACGGTCAGCGCGGACAGGGCGTCGAGGCCGGCCCGAGCGGTGGCCGGTAGCTCGGCCGCGGGCGGCAGGATCTGATCCAGGTTCTCGGCCACGACGTCAGCGATGGTCTGGCTGCGAAGGGCGGCGTTGAGGATGTAGGCCGCGACCTGCGTGTCGAACTCGACGGGCTGCAAGGCCGCGGCCGGATCCTCCGCGTAGCCCGCCACCAGGACCGGCTTGACCTCGTGCCCGACCAGTGGCGTGCCGAGGCGGGTGAGTAAATGACGCAGGGCATCGGCGGCGGCCGCGCCCTCGGCCGCGACGACCCGGCCGTCCGTGCCGGCGACCGCCAGGGCGAGCGGCGTGCCGCGGCGCGGGCGCGGGTCGTCCTGGAGCAGTGAAACGCCGACCCGCGGTTGGGCCGCCAGCCACGGCTCGAGATCGTCGATGCGGTTCGAGCCACGGACCTCGATGCGGCCCGGGTCCACGATCGCGGCCGCCAGGGCGGTCGGCAGGTCGTCGGCCGCGACGAACGGTCGGTCTGGTTGTGCGGTGTGGTCGGCTCCCTCGTCCGTGCCATCGGTGGGCGCCACCGCGGACGATGCCGCCGGCCCGGTGACGGCGTCGAAGTCGAGCCGGAGCTGCAGCTCACCGCTGTCGGGCCGCGTCGTGGTGGCGCGGCCCGGACCCCAGCCCTCGGGGCGTCCGGCCACGCGCGCCGCCGGGACATAGCCGCTCTGGGCGACGGAGCGCAGGCTCTCGGCGCGCTCCTCCGCGCTCTCGCCGGCCATCGGAGGCAGACGCTCGATGAGCGTGCGGAACTCGTACTCGCGGAACAGCCGCACGACCGTGTCGCGGTCGTAGTCGCCCAGGCGGGCGGCCTGCAGGTCGATCTGGATGGGCAGGTCGCGGACGATCGTCGAGAGGTCCTTGCCCATGCGGATCTGGTCGACGTGTTCGCGCAGCTTGTCGCCGAGCTTGGCCGGCGTGACCTCGTCGAGGCGGGCCAGGAGCGAATCGAGGTCGCCGAACTCGCGGATCAGCTTCGCCGCGGTCTTCTCACCGACACCGGGCACGCCCGGGATGTTGTCGGTCGGGTCGCCCTTGAGCGCCTTGTAGTCGATCATCTGGTCAGGGCGGAGCCCGAAGCGCTCCTCGATCTTCGCGACGTCGTAGATGACCGTGTTCTCGACGCCCGACCGGGTCGTCATCAGCCGGACCCGCGGCGTGACCAGCTGGAGCATGTCGAGGTCGACGGTGACGATCGTCGTCTCGAGGTCGTCCTTCGGGTCGAGCTCCTTGGTGATCGTGCCGATGACATCGTCGGCTTCGAAGCCAGCCATCTCGTAGACCGGGATCCGCAGCGCCTTGACCACCTCGCGAACCTTCGGGAACTGGTCGCGCAGGTCGTCGGGCATGCGGGTCCGGGTGGCCTTGTACTCGGCGTACTGCTCGTGGCGGAACGTCTTGCCAGGCAGGTCGAAGGAGACCGCGAGATAGTCGGGCTGGAGGTCGGCCAGACCGCGCAGGACGATGCTCGCGAAGCCGAAGACGCCGTTGACCAGATCGCCCTTGGACGTGGTCAAAGGGGGCAAGGCGAAGTATCCGCGGTAGACGAGCCCGTAGCCGTCGAGCAGCATCAGGCGTTCCATCGGCAGGCCTCGGGCGGGATCCGGACACGACGTTGGGGCACGAGGTCCCAGTGTACCCGTGAGGCTGATGGTGGACCCGCTGCCGGGCCCGTCAGGATCAGGTGCCGCGAAGGCGGCGAGCCCCCCAGCGAGCGGCGAACAAGCCGACCCCGACGACGAGCATCAACAGGGAGACGACGAGGAGCTCCGAGGGACCATCGGCGTCGGCGAGCTTGGCGGCCTCTTCCCTCGCCGCGAGCCTGGCGCTCTCGATCGACGTGTCCCCGACCGGCGTCTCGGCGGCATCCGCTGGCGCCTCCGATGGCACGATCGGCGGGGCCGACTCGGGGGCCAGTTGCGGCCCGGCCGATGCCGCAGCCGACAGCTCGGGTGCGGCCGCGGCGGCCGCCGATGGCGCGGCCGAAGGGGTGATGTCCTGACCGCCGAAGACGGTCCCGTCGCCGGTGCTCTCAGTGCGCGCGTCGCCGTAGGGTTCGGCCGCGGCCCCCACCGTCGAGAGGGTCGCTGCACCGCCCATCCCGAGCGGGACCGTCCCGACCAGGAGGCCGACGATGCCCAAGGTGGTGAGCCCGACGGCGAGCGGCTTCGTGAAGGCGTCGCGCGACGAGCCGATCGCCGCCAGGATCGCGCGCCAGCCGTGCGGTCGGAGCCGCTGCGCATCGGCGGGCGAGAGCCGGAAGTCGCGCGGCCGGGCCGGGGTCGGGAGGGCCCGTTCGGCACTCGCGATCGCCATCAGGTCGGCGTGGAGTTCGGCACAGGCCGAGCAGCTCGCCAGCCAGGCGTCGATCTCTCGGCGCTCGGGCTCCTCGAGTGCGCCACCCACGGCGGCGGCGATGCGTTCGGGATCATGGGTCTTGTGGGTCGCAGGCGTATCCATCATGTCCTGGCCCAGACGAGAGGTCATGCTCGATGGTTCCGGCCCGAGCCGCCCAAGCCGTTCGGCATCGGCGACGGTCAGCTGGAAATCGCGGGGCCGGGCCGGGGTCGCCAGCCGTCGGTCGGCGAGCGCGAGCGATCGCAGATCGGCCACCAGGTCGGCACAGGCTCGGCAGGCCTCGACCTGGACCGCGGCCGCCTCCAGCTCGACGCCCGTCAACTCGCCGTCGGCGAAGGCGACGATGGCCTCGAGGTCGTGGGATCCGTGTCGATCAGCCACGGAAGAGCTCCATCCGGTCCTCGAGCAACCCGCGAAGGGCGAGTCGCCCGCGGTGGATCCGGGACTTGACCGTGCCGAGCGAGACACCGGTCATGTCCGCGATCTCCGCGTAGTCATAGCCTTCGACATCGAACAGGACGATCGCGGTCCGTTGGTCGTCGGTGATCCCGAGGAGTGCCTGGCGCAGGATGTGCGTCCGTTCGGTCAGGACGGCGGTTCGCTCCGGATCGGCCTCCTCGCCCGCGGGTGGCTGCCAGTTCTCGTCCTCGAGCTCCGGGTAGGGCTGCACCGGTCGACGCTTCTTGGCCCGTTGCGTGTCCATCGCCGCATTGACACAGATCCGGTTGAGCCATGACTTGACGTTCCCGCCACGGAACGAGCGCAGGTTGCGGAACGCCGAGAAGAAGGCCTCCTGGACGGCATCGGACGCCTGGTCGCGGTCCGGGACCATGCGCACCACGAGCGCGAACAAGGCGTCCTGGTACAGGACGACGAGGTCGTTGAACGCATCGAGGTCCCCGTCACGGGCTCGCTCGAGCAGGATGAGATCGCGGCGCTGGACGGGGTCGTCGGAGACCGTCGTCGAGCGAAGGTCCTCCACGGTCGGGGGATTCCTCCGGACGGCGATTTTGAGGCTGGGCGAGTCTAGCATCGGTCCCGGGCGAGACGCGCTCGGCGCAAGGAGGGTTCCGCCGCGATGGTGGACCGACGCACCGGGCCGACGGGCCGCAAGGCGCTACGATGCGCGCGGCGCCCGGCCGAAGTGGCGGAATGGCAGACGCGACGGTCTCAAACACCGTTGAGTGCAAGCTCGTGTGGGTTCGAGTCCCACCTTCGGCACCATCCGTACCGTTGACGCCGTCGGTCGGCCATGGTTGCATCGGGGCATGCACGTCGACATCGCCTGTATGGTCTGCGCCATCGACCCGGGAACGGCAAACCTACTGTTGCCGATCGCCCAGGCGACGATCATCAGCGCGCCGATCCTGTTCCGCGAGCAGATCCGCCGCGGCATCCGGGTCGTGCGCGACCGGCGGGGCGGCGAGCAGGCCCTGAAGCAGAACCGCATCGACGATCCGACCGATGCGTCCGAGACGCCCGACCAGGAGCCGACCCACCGATAGGACCGGATGCGGCGGCATCTGACCGGATGGCGCACCATCTGCCCATGGGATCCGGCAATTCGACCCGCTTCATCGGCTATCCGGTCGACCGGATGCTGGCCGTCTTCCCCGACGCCGCGACGGCGGCCCAGGCCGCGGCTGCGCTGCGAGCGGTCGGGTTCGCCGATCGCCACATCACCATCCTCCGCGGCTACGAGGGAGCCGCTCGGCTGGACGGGAGCGGCGCCGTCAACGGCCCGATCGCTCGGCTCCGCCGCCTGATCTCCTTCGCCGTCATGGACCAGCTCCCGGACTTCGCCCACTACGAGCAGGCCGTCCGTGATGGCGGTGCGGTCCTCATGGTCAGGGTCCGTGGCGACGACCGGTTGAAGCGAAGGGCCCTGGACACGCTACGCACCCACGGCGGTCATTTCATCAACTACTACGGGCGCTTTGCGACCGAGGAGCTCGAACGTTGGCACGGGCCGGAGCCCGACATCCCCAGTCTCCTGCGTCGCTGATGTCCCGCTGACGCGTCCTGCGGAGCTGTGACATCCTCCTCGGGTCACCCTCCACACCCGACCTGAGGCATCGAATGTTCCGACGCATCTTCGGCTCAAACAACGAACGCGCCGCCGACCAGGCGGAAGCGGCCCTGACCGCGGCGCCGACCACGGCCGGTGAGACCGCCACGGTCCGGCGGATCGTCGCCCGCCTCGAGGCGATGCCGGCCGAGCGTGCCCGGTTCGTGGCATCCGCGGCGTACACGTTGGCCCGCGCCGCCAACGCCGACATGTCGATCAGCGACGAGGAGACGGCGGCCATCGAAGCCGCGATCCAGTCGCATGGGGTCGTCGATGAGCCCACGGCCGTCCTCGTCACGGAGATGGCCAAGCTCCAGTCGCGGACGGTCGGCGGGACCGAGGACTATGTCGTGACGCGCGAGTTCCGGAATCTGGCGAGCGTCGAGCAGCGCCTCGACATCCTCCGGGCTTGCTATGAGATCGGTGCAGCGAGCGGCACGATCTCGGCCGAGGAGACCGGGGTCATCAACGAGATCGCCCGTGAGCTCGATCTCGAGCCTGCCGCTGTCAACGTCGTCCGCGCCGAGTTCCATGAGCGCCTGTCGGCGGTCCAGGCGGTCCGTCGGATCGCGGGCTCGGACGGCACACCGGCCTGAGGTCAGGCGAGGCTGAGCTCCACGACGCCCTCGCCGATCCGCCGGCGCACCTCCGCCAGCAATTCGGCGTCATAGGCGACCGGCTTCAGCTCGATGGGCAGTCCTCCGCTGCCCGCGACGTCGACATGCACGACGACCCGGGTCTCGCCCGGGCGCTGGCGGATCACCTCACGGAACGACCGCATCGCTTCGAGCACCCGCTCCGCCGACGCGCCCGAGAACCTGACGTGGAGGACCCGACCATCGCCGACGTCGAGCGGCGGCGTGGCCGCGGACGCCATCGCGGCCTCGCGCGCCCGCGCTTCATCCGGCAGGGCCGGTTCCTCGTGGTCGTCCGACTCCGCGGTCGATGGGCGGGCGGGCTCCTGATAGGTGGGGATCGGCTCGGCCGGAGCGATGGGCGGCAAGGGGGTCACCTCCGCGTCATCGGCGATCGCGTCCTGGCGAAGTGGTGACACGAACGGCACCGACGACGAGGCCGGCACCGCGCCGGCGACCCCGACGGGCGTCCGGACCGGGGCACCCGGTCCGACGGCGACCATCGGCCGGGAGCCGGCCGGCCCCTGGCCGTTGCCGGTAGCGGGCCGGCCGCCTGGTGCGCCGCGCCCGCGCGGACCGCGATCCCCAGCGGCGACCTCCGCCGCGAAGGCCTCGGGGCCGCGCGCGACCGCGTCGTCCCAGTCCGTCACGAGGTCGGCCAGGAGCGAGGTGTCCTCGCCCCGATGATCGACTCGACCGGCGACGAGCAGGATCGAACCGTCGAGCCAGGTCGGCCGTGTCGTCTCGTACAGCCGCGGGAAGACGACGACCTCGACGGTGCCCTGCAGGTCCTCGAGCGTCGCGATCGCCATCGCCTCGTTCCGCTTGGTCACGACCGTCCGGACGCCGGTGACGATGCCGCCGACCACGACACGCTGGCCGTCGAGCGACTCGTCCTTCAGGTCGCCCGAGTACGCGTTGACGAACCGTCCGACCTGCTCGGCGACCTCCCCCATCGGATGCTCGGAGAGATACAGGCCCAACAGCTCCTTCTCCCAGCGCAGTCGCTCGCGCATCGGCACCTCGGAGGCGGCCGGGAGCGGCCGCTCGAAGACATCGGCGTCCGCGGCGCCCAGGTCGAACAGCGACGTCTGGCCACTCACGCGATCCCGCTGCGTGGCCTGGGCCGAGCCGATCGCGTCGTCGAGGCCGAGCAGCAACTGCGCCGGATGGCCCATCGAGCTCAGCGCCCCGACCTTGATGAGCGCCTCGAGCACCTTGCGATTGCACAGGCGGAGGTCGATCCTCGTGCAGAGATCGGTGAGTGAGCGGAACGTGCCGCCGTCGTCGCGGGCCGCGATGATCGACTCGATCGCACCCTGACCGACGTTCTTGACGGCCAGGAGGCCGAAGCGGATCGCCTCGCCTTCGACGGTGAACTCCAGGTGGCTCGTGTGGACGTCCGGCGGGAGGACCGCGATGCCGAGTCGGCGGCATTCGGCGATCGCCGCCGCGACCTTCTCCTCGTTGGACCGGAAGGCGGTCAACACGCTGGTCATGTACTCGACGGTGTAGTTCGCCTTGAGATACGCCGTCTGATAGGCGATGAGCCCGTAGCAGGTCGCGTGCGCCTTGTTGAACCCGTAGCGCTCGAACGGCTCGAACGCAGCGAAGACGTCGTCGATGGTCCGGGCCGGCACGCCGCGCTCCGCGGCCTGCGTGACGAAGCGCTCCTTCTGGGCGCGCAGCACCGCGGACTTCTTCTTGCGGATGGCAAAGCCGAGCGTGTCCGCCTCGGGGCCCGTGAACCCGCCCAGGGCGATGGCCGCGGACATGATGTCCTCCTGGTAGACGAAGATCCCGTAGGTCTTCTCCAGGTACGGCTCCAGCAGCGGATGGAGGTAGGTGACAGGCTCCAGACCGTGCTTGCGCCGGATGTACGAGGGGATGTTGTCCATCGGTCCGGGCCGGTAGAGGGCGACCATCGCCGCCAGGTCGTGGACCGACGTCGGTCGGAGCTCGCGGATGTAGCGGCGCATGCCGGCGGACTCGAGCTGGAAGATCCCGGTCGTCTCGCCCGAGGCGAGGAGCTCGAACGTCGTCGCGTCGTCGAGCGGGATCGCGTCGAGGTCGATCTCGACCCCGCGCTCGGCGCGGACGGTGTCGACGGCCTGGCGAAGGATGGTCAGGTTCGAGAGCCCGAGGAAGTCGAACTTCAGGAGGCCGAGCGCCTCGATCGCGTGCATCTCGTACTGCGTCATCAGCCCGTCCGAGTTCGTCGCCTTCTGGAGTGGCATGAGCTCGGTCAGCGGTTCACGGCTGATGACCACGCCGGCGGCATGGGTCGACGCGTTGCGGGCGACGCCTTCGAGGTGCCGCGCGAAGTCGATGATCCGCTTGACGCCCGGGTCGGTTTCGGTCATCTCGCGGAGCGCGGGCGCCACCGCGATCGCCTCATCCAGCCGAAGGCCGAGCGTCCCGGGCACCGCCTTGGCGATGCGGTCGACCTCGCCGTACGAGTGCCCCAGCACCCGCCCGACGTCACGGATCGCCGCCTTCGCCAGCATCGTGCCGAACGTGATGATCTGGGCGACGTGGTCCTGGCCGTACTTCCGCCCGACATACGCGATGACCTCGTCGCGCCGGCCATCCTCGAAGTCGACATCGATGTCCGGCATCGTCACGCGATCCGGGTTCAGGAACCGCTCGAACGGCAGCTGGTACAGGATCGGGTCGACCGGGGTGATACCCAGGGTGTAGGTCACGATCGAGCCCGGAGCGCTCCCTCGACACGTCGTCTGGATGCCCTCGCGCCGAGCGAAGTCGATGAAGTCCGCGACGATGAGGAAATACGCTGGATAGCCCATCGCGATGATGACGCCGAGCTCGTAATCGAGGCGCTGCTGGAGTTCCGGCGTGACCGTCCCGTAGCGACGCTCCAGGCCGCGCTGACACTCGGCCTGGAGCCATGTCTCGACGGTGTGGCCGTCCGGGACCGGGAAATGCGGGATCCGCAGCTGCCCGAGCGGCAGCGCGATGTCGGTCATCTCGGCGATGCGACGGGTGTTCCGGATGGCCTCGAGGTGGTCGGGGAAGAGGGCCGCCATCTGGGCCGCCGACTTCACGTAGAACTCGGGCGTGTCGAACTTCATGCGGTTGGGCGTGTCGAGGTTGTTCCCGGTCCCGACACAGAGCAGGACGTCGTGCGCCTCGGACTGGTCCTGGCGCACGTAGTGCAGGTCGTTCGTGACCACGAGGGGCAACCCGGCCTCCGGCGCCAGGCGGATCAGTTGCTCGTTGAGCCGCCGCTGCTCGGGCATGCCGTGGTCCTGGAGCTCCAGGAAGAAGCGGTCCTTGCCGAGGATGTCGCCGTACTCGCCGGCGACCCTGCGGGCCAGCTCCCAGTCGTCGACCTCGAGCGCCTTCGCCACCTCCCCGCTCAGACAGGCCGAGAGTCCGATCAGGCCGGCGCTGTGGCGAGCCAAGTGGTCGCGGTCGATCCGGGGCTTGTAGTAGTAGCCGTCGAGATGGGCGTCGGTCGCGAGCCGGCAGAGGTTCTGGTAGCCGGTCCAATCCTGGGCGAGCAGGATCAGGTGGAAGGGCTGGCTGTCGGCCTTGCCCTCCTTGTCGGACATCGATCGGCGGGCGACGTAGGTCTCGATCCCGAGGATCGGCTTGATCCCCTTGTTCTTCGCCGCCTGGTAGAACGCGACGGCGCCGTAGAGGGCGCCGTGGTCGGTGATCGCGAGCGAATCCATCCCGTGCTGGGCGGCCGCGTCGACCAGCTCCGTGATCCGGCCGAGGCCGTCGAGCAGGCTGAACTCGGAGTGGACATGGAGGTGGGTGAAGTCGTTCGGCGCGACGGTCATCGGGAGCGCCATGGTATCCCGGCCGGCCCATCTGCCGCGGGTCGTGGCGGGACGCCGGCGACCGGCCGGCCGGCGCTGACGATGCGATACTCGACCGCCGGTTCCGATCGCCCCTGTATCGCCCTCGTCCTCGCGCGACCTCGAGGAGCTGAAGCATGACCAGTGAGCAGACCGCCGATCTCCTGACCGAGGTGCAGGCCCTCATCCGTGAGCGCGAACGCGACGGCGTCCGCGGGCTGACGGACCGGATCGGGCCGGCGGAGTGGGCCGACCTCATCCCGATGCTCGAACCGAGCGAGGTCGCCCTCCTGCTGCAGTGGCTGCCCGACGACGAACTGCCCGAGCTCATGGAGGAGCTGTCGCCGGCCGACGCGGCACGGATCCTGCGAACCCTCAGCCGAACCGAAGCCGCCGAGCTCCTCGAGGAGATGGACCCGGACGACGCCGCCGACGTCGTGGAGCGGCTGCCGGAAGATGAGGCCCGGGAGATCCTGATCCGGATGCGGCCGGAGGAGGCGTCGGAGCTGCGCGACCTGTCACGGTACCCGCCCGAAACGGCCGGCGGGATCATGACCCCGGCGTTCGTGGCAGTGACCGCCGAAGCGACGGCCGAGGAGGCGATCACCGCCATCCGGCGGCTGGTCGACGACGCCGAGACAGTGAACTACATCTACGTCGCGGGCCCGGACCGGACGCTTCTGGGCGTCCTGTCCCTGTACCGCCTGCTGCTGAGTCCCAGCGAGACGCCAGTCCGGGAGCTGATGGCGCCATCGACGGTCCGGGTCCGTGCGGACGCCGACCGGGAGGTCGCCGCCCGCCTGCTGACCGACCGAAACCTGCTCGCCCTCCCCGTCGTGGACGGCGAGGACCATCTCCTTGGCATCATCACGGAGGACGACGTCGCGGATGTCCTGGAGGCGGAGGCGACCGAGGACATCGAGCGCCTGGGCGGCTCAGAACCCCTCAATGCGCCGTATCGCAGCTCCGGGGTGTTCGTGCTCGTGCGCAAGCGGATCCTCTGGCTGCTGCTCCTGTTCGTCGCCGCGGGCTACACCGGCACGGTCCTCCAGGACTTCAAGGGCGAGCTCACAGAGGTCGTCGCGCTCAGCTTCTTCATCCCCCTGCTCATCGGGACCGGCGGCAACATGGGCAGCCAGACCGTGACCCTCATCGTTCGCGCCATGGCCCTCGGCGAGGTCAGCCTTCGAGACATCGGGTGGGTGGTCTTCAAGGAGTTGCGGGTCGGTCTGATCCTGGGCCTGATCCTGGCCATCGTGGCATTCGGGCGCGCCGTGCTCCTCGACGTCGGACCCGACATCGGCGTCGTCGTCGCGCTCACGATCCTCGCCATCTGCCTGTGGTCCGCGATGGTCGCAGCCGCCCTGCCATTGCTCCTGCGGGCTCTCCGGATCGATCCGGCCGTCGTCTCTGCCCCGCTGATCACGACCGTCGTCGACGGCACCGGGCTGCTGATCTATTTTTCGATCGCACGGATCCTGTTGGACCTGTGACGGACCAGCCCGAACTCGATGCCCCGGACCTCGAGGCGATGGTCATCGACGCGCTCGACCGGCTACCGCCACCGTTCCGGGAACGCCTCGGGAGCGTGGCCATCGTGGTCGAGGACGAAGCCACGCCGGAACAGCTCGCGTCGGTCGGCGCGCGCGGCCTGTACGGGCTCTACCAGGGCGTACCGAGAACGGCGTACGGCGCCGACGGTGCCATGGTCCCGAGCAAGATCACGATCTTCCGGGGGCCGCTCACTCGCGCCAATCCCACGCGTGAGCGCTTGGCCGCGGCCGTGGTCGAAACGGTCCACCACGAGATCGCCCACCACTTCGGCATCAGTGACGAGCGGCTCCACGAACTGCGCCGCGGCCAGCCCTGATCAGATCGGGCAGACGAAGACCAGGTCGTCGGCGGGCCGCGTGGGGACCGAGGCTCTGGCCAGCAACGCTCCCGGCTGGGCGACGCCCGGCGCCGAGGCGGCGATGATGCCACTCGACGACGACGCGAGGGGTCCGGCGGGCATCGCGCCGTTGGCCAGCAGGATGTCGTCGAACACGGCGCTGAGCGGGCCACTAGCGGTCGCTCCGATGCGCAACCGGTCCATCGCGGTCGTCCAGGAGCCGTTCGTCCGACTCGCGAAGGGGGCGCCGAAGGGGGCGCCGTCGGGGGCGAGGAACGCCTCCAGGATCGCGTTACCGCCCGTCCCCCGTTTCTGGTGCAAGCCGACCTTGTAGGTCGTGCCGGGGACGAGCGGGGCCGAGTCGACGCCGATCGTGGTCGAGTCGAGCCGCAGGCGGAGCCTGCCCGTCGGGGTCAGGAGGATGTTGCCGCTGGTCGTCCCGGCGCTGGAAAGCATCGCGATCCGAGGAGAGGCGTTGGGGATCGTCGTCACGCGCAGGCGGAACGAGACGAACAGGTCGTTGGCCGCGGTGAAGTTCTCCTGCAGGTAGCCAGTGCTCTGGGACAGTCGGGCGGATGAGGTCCCACCGATCGCTGACGCGGTCTCGAGCGTGACCGCGCCCGTGAGGCTGTCGACACCCGTCGTCGGGTTCAACAAACCGGCTTCGAACGTGATGTCCTTGATCCGTGTCCCGCCGGTCGGGGGGGTGGGCGTCGGGGTGGGCGTGGGGATCGGGGTGGGCGTGGGGGTCGGGGTCGGGGTCGGCGTGGGGGTCGGGGTCGGGGTCGGTTCGGGCGTCGGCGTCGGGTCAGGTGTGGGTGTCGGCTCAGGCGTGGGTGTCGGGTCGGGCGTCGGGGTTGGCGTCGGCGTCGGGTCAGGTGTGGGGGTTGGGGTCGGCGTGGGGGTCGGGGTCGGCGTGGGGGTCGGGGTCGGCGTGGGCGTGCCGCCCACCTCGATGCGGAGCTCCGGCTTGTTCGTCCCCTCGCGGCTGGTGTAGTAGACGCTGTTAGAGTTCCCACCAACCAGCGTGAACGCGATCAGGCCGTCGGCCGAGATCGTGCCAGCAGGCAGCGCGAACTCGACCCATTGGTTGTTCGCGATAGGCCCGGCCGAGCGAAGCGCCGGCTCGATGCGGGCGGGCGCGTTCGTCCAGGTCACGCCTGTCTCGGTCCAGGTCGTTCCCATCCTGTAGAGGGTCCCGCCGCTCGGTCCGCCGTCGGTCGCGAAGACGCGGAGCGTCGCGCTCGTGATCGGGCGACCGGCCAGCCCGTTGACGTCGAATTGCAGATACGCGTTGTAGAACGTGTCGGACGGCGACGTTCCCTGGCGCAGCCGCAGCAGGGTCTCGGTGCCGTAGTTCTTGGTCGCGCTGTTGGACTTGCCGTGGGAGTCGGCGATCGGGGCGAAGGACAAGGTGACCGGGGGCGGCGGGACCGCCGTCGGGACGAGCGCGAAGTCGAGCGTCGCGTAGCTGCCGCCGTTGATGACGATCGGTCCGCTGCCCGATTCGTGGTCGACGGCGCTCGCGGTCACGGTGTAGGTGCCCGGCGGGAGGTCGATGCGGTAGCGGCCGAACGCGTCCGTCGTCGTCGTCGCGCCGGTCGAGGCCGAGACCGTCGCCCCGACGAGGAGGGCGTCGGAGACCGCGTCCTTGACCTCGCCGTTGACGAACGTGGCCGACGCCGTCAGGCCGACGTCCTGCGTCGCGACACCGCCGGCCGGAACGGTCACGGTGCGGGTCTCGCTGACGAAGCCGAGGGCGCTGAACGACATGTCCAGGGTACCGGCCGACACTCCGTTGATCTGGTAGGCACCCGACCCGTCGGTGATCGTCACCCCACCCGGATACGTGACCGTGGCGCCCACGAGCGCGCCGCCGGTCGTGGCGTTCGTCACGTGCCCGGTCACCCCGCCCGGAGGGGAGAGCTCGACATCGAGGGTCGTGGTCTGGCCGCCCGAAACGAGCGCGCTCCGCGTCTCGGTAGCGTAGCCCCCGGAGGTGAAGGTCAGCTGCAGTTCACCGGCCGGAACGCCACCGATCGAGTAGCGGCCCTGGCTATCGGTCGTATCGGTCCCCGCCGACGATTCGATCGTCACGCCCTGGATCGGGTCGTCCGAGACGGCGTCGGTCACGCGGCCTGCGACCGTCCCGGGTTGCAGTCCGCTCGCCGTGCCGATCCGCACCCAGCTCGCGACCGACGGCACGCCGGCAGCGTTCTTGATGATGAGCATGTAGTCACCGGGGGGTGCCACCCCACCCGTCGCCGGTCCGACCGCGTTGAGCGTGTTGCCCGAGCGGCTGAAGGTCAGTGGGACGTAGCGCTGGTTCATGTCGAGGGCGTGGGTCGCGGCCGACGGCCGCAGCAGCGCGACCGAGGCGATCGAGGCGGCGTTGGGACTGGTGATCGCGAGGGTCGTCCCGTAGGCCGCCGACGCCGGGGATGCGGTGATGATCGGTCGGTTCCCATTGAACAGATACGGCGGCGAATAGATCTGGGCACGGAGGCGACCACCCACTTCGCCGCCACCGACGACGATCCGGCCGTCGGGGAGCAGGATCGCGGACGAGTGGTACATGCGGGCCTCGGCCATCGCCTCGACCGTCGTCCAGTCCTCCGTCACCGGGTTCCAGATCTCGCCCGCGAGGACAGCCGCCGCTTCGCTGTCGCCGGAGCCGGTCCCGCCCATCGCCATGACCGTGCCATCGGCGAGGATCGTCAGGTTCATCCGGCGCCGGGCGAACGACATCGGGTCGATCTCACGCCAGGCCGGGTTGGCGACGTTCATGTCGACGACCATGGCCCGCGCGATCGATGGGTCGCCACCACCGGCCCGCAGGATCTTGCCGGGCAGGTACTGGACGGCCGACTCGGAATAGGCGCTCGTCGTGTACAGCGCCGTCGGGCCGGGTGACCAGCTGCCGGTTCCAGCGGGGTTCAGGAGCGCGGTCGAGGCCTTCGAGCCGGCCTCGTACACGAGGCCGTTGGGCAGGACGAACATGAATGGGTAGAGGTATTGATCTCGTTGTGCGCCAGTCAGACGCGTCCACGTGTCGGTGGCGGGGTCGTACAGCTCGGGGATCTGCGAACGGCTCCCGTCGGGCGCATCCCCGGATGTCGCGAGCACCTTCCCGTCGGCGAGCGTGGTGCTGGTCGGGTACCAGCGCAGGTCGGTCATCGGTTGGCCGTTGGTCCACGTCTCGGTGGCCGGATCGAACAGGGCGGTGATGTTCGTGCCGTTGTGGGTCGCGCCGTTCTGCCCGCCGATGATGACGACGCGGCCATCGGCGAGGGTCGTCTGGCCGGCGCAATGGAGGTCGCCGAAGGTGAACGGCGTCAGCGTGAAGGCGCCCGTCGTCGGGTTCCAGACGCGAGCGTTGTCACCGGTCGACAAGACCAGGACCTTGCCGGTCGACAACATGACCATGTGCTTGGCCTGCTGACCCCAGTCGAGGACCGGGCCCCAGGCGCCCGTGTCGGCAGGGGCCGCCTGGACCTCCGCGGTCGGCGCAGGCGACGGCACGATCGCTTCGGCCCGCGTCGACGCAGCCGGATCGCCAGCCGGGGAGGCTGACGACGCATGGACAGACGGAACCCAGGTGATACCAGCGAGCAGCAGGCTCGCCACTCCCACGGTCCACGCGCGGACCTGGCGGGAATCCCCCACGATGTTGACCCCTCAGTAGCTCGCGGTGCGTGCCTGGCGCCGTCGAGCATCAGCACGCTAGTACCTCCGGGACGTTGGGGGTAGGACTTTCGACGGTTCTTGATGCGTCGGCGCACCAGAGTCTGAATCAGGGCATCCGCGCCGCTCTGCGCGCCGTCAGCCGGTCAACAGCTCCAAGACGACCGGCCGGATCCGCTCGACCCAGCGCGCGTACTGGACGCCGGAGGGGTGCAGGCCGTCGGAAGCGACCATCGTCGGATCCTCCGAGGCGCGCAGGGAGATGTCGAGGATGTCCACGAATCGGATCGAGCGCGCGCCGGAGAGCCGGGCCATCGCGACGTTGTTCGCCACGATCCCGTCGTGCTTCTGGCCGGGGTCGCCGTAGTCCGCCCCGGCCGGGGTCACCGTGTAGTCCGGGATGGCGACCGTGACGATGCGATCGGGGGCAAGCCGTGCCAGGAGAGCGTCCAGGATCCGTTCGACGTTCGCCTGGTAATCGGCCCGCGACACGCCCTGGACGACGTCGTTGACGCCGATGAGGAGTGTCGCGAAGCCGGGCTCGAGCCGGTCGAGGGCCGGGAGCTCGTCGTCGGATGACGTCGGCCGAGGTGTAGCCGTTGACCCCGAGATTGGCCACGAGCCGGACGCTCCGGGCCATCGGGCCGCAGCGACGAGACCAGCTGGTCCGGAAAACGCTCGCTCGCCGCCACCGACGTCCCGATCGTGTACGAATCGCCCAGGGCGACGTAGCGGAGTTGGTAGCGCATCGACTTGCTTGCCGATGTCGAAGTGGACGAGGTCGGCGCCTCGAGGTCGGGAGCGGGCGTTTCCACCGCAGCATGGTATCGGTCGCGGCAGCCTTCGCCTGCCAACACGCCGGCTCGATCGTCACGTGCGGAGCCACCGCGCGGGCGCCATCCAGTCGGGCTATCCTCACCCACGCAGCCGAAGCGTTGAACGCTTGCCGTCGCTGAGCCGCCGCGGCTAGGATGCGGCCACGGTACGACGCCCCCCGCCGGGCGAGGCCAACCGACCGCCATGGCGTTCCGGGTCCCCCCGGATCGTCGAGCGGTCAATCGAGGAGGAAGCATGCGCAACCGGGCTATCGGGCTGTCGATCCTGTTCGTCCTTTCGCTTGTCGTCACGGCCTGCAGCGGAACGGCCGCCGACATCAAGAAGGTCGGTCTCGTGACCGACGTCGGGACGCTCGAGGACAAGTCGTTCAACGAGGCCTCGTGGGTCGGGGCCCAGGCGGGTGCCACGGCCATCGCCGGCACGTCCAGCAACATCGTCACCAAGGCGCCGGCCGACTACGCGGCCAACATCAAGACGTTCGTCGACCAGGGCTACGGGACGATCGTGACCGTCGGCTTCGCGATGGGCGACGCGACGACGATCGCCGCCAAGCAGTACCCGACCGTCAAGTTCATCGGCGTCGACCAGGGCGTCTGCATCGACGAGACCGGCAAGGGCGACCCGACCTTCGCCTGCGCGGGCGACCCGAAGACGCTCCTGCCGAACTACCAGGGTCTCGTGTTCAAGGAGGAGCAGGTCGGCTACCTCGCCGGCGTCCTTGCCGCGAGCGTCTCGAAGTCGGGCGTCATCGGCACCGTCGGCGGCATCAACACGATCCCGCCGGTCGTCCGCTACATCAACGGCTATCGCAATGGCGCCGCGTCGGTCAAACCGGACATCGACGTCAAGGTCGCCTACGTCTCGACCGACATCACCAAGGCCTTCAACGACCCGGGCACCGGCAAGTCGATCGCCCAGCAGATGATCGGCCAGAAGGCCGACGTGATCTTCCAGGTCGCCGGGCTGTCCGGCGCCGGCTCGATCGAGGCAGCGTGCGCCACGCCGGGAGTCATCGGCATCGGCGTCGACGTCGACCAGTCGAAGTCGCTGCCGCAGTCGGCCAAGTGCATCCTCAGCAGCGCCGAGAAGAAGCTGGTCGAACGCCGTCGAGGCCGCGATCAAGAAGATCGACGCCAAGACCGACGTCGGCGGCACGACCGTCTGGGATGCCTCGACCGACCCGGTCGGCGTCGGCCTGTCGCCGTTCGGGAGCGACTACAAGGACCTCGTCACCCCGGAGATCCAGGCCAAGATCGACGCGGCCCTCGCCGGGATGAAGGACGGCACGGTCGATCCCTGCATGCCGACCCCCTGCGACAAGAAGGACTGACGCGCCGGCGTACCCGCACTGACAGCACACGAACGGGCCGACATCGCGTCGGCCCGTTCGTGCATCCGATCCATCGACTGCTACCCAAGGGGCAACGTGATGGACGAGTCGCAAGACCGTCCTCGAGATGCGCGGGATCACCAAGCGGTATCCCGGGCGTCCTGGCCAACGACGCGATCGATCTCGACCTGCGCTCCGGGCGAGATCCACGCGCTGCTCGGCGAGAACGGCGCGGGCAAGTCGACCCTGATGAACATCCTCTACGGGCTAGCGGTGCCGGACGAGGGGTCGATCCTGATCGACGGCCAGCCGGTCGACATCCTCGGCCCGCACGATGCGATCGATCGCGGCATCAGCATGGTCCACCAGCACTTCATGCTGGTCCCGGTCCTGACCGTCGCCGAGAACATCCTCCTCGGCGAGGAGACGATGGCCAACCCGGTCTTCATCGACCGGAACGAGGCCCGCCGCCGGATCGTCGCGCTGGGCCGGCAGTTCGGCTTCGAGATCGACCCGGACGCGAGGATCGAGAACCTGTCGGTCGGCTGGCAGCAGCGGGTCGAGATCCTCAAGGCGCTCTACCGCAAGGCGCGCATCCTCGTCCTCGACGAGCCGACCGCCGTCCTCACGCCGCAGGAGACCGAGGAGATCTTCGCGGTCCTGCGCCGGCTCGCGGCCGAGGGCCACTCGATCATCTTCATCAGCCACAAGCTCTACGAGGTCCTCGAGATCGCCGACCGGATCACGGTCATCCGGCGCGGCCGGGTCGTCGGTCAGCGGATCCCGACCGACGACGAACGAGGAGGACCTGGCCGAGCTGATGGTCGGCCGGAACGTCCAGCTGACCGTCGATCGCGGCGAGTCGCACCCGACTGATGTCGTCCTGTCGGTGCGCGGGCTGCGGGTGAAGGACGACCGCGGACGGGAGGTCGTCGCGCGGGGTCGACCTGGAGGTCCGGGCCGGCGAGACGCTCGGGATCGCCGGCGTCGCCGGCAACGGCCAGGACGAACTGGTCGAGGCCCTGACCGGCCTGCGCAAGCCGACCGACGGGAGCGTCACGATGGGCGGCTCCGACGTGACCGGCTGGCGGCCCACGGCAGCTCTACGAGGACGGCTTGGCCCACGTCCCGGGCGACCGTCACCGCTGGGCGATGATCATGAGCTTCTCGCTCGAGGACAACCTCGTCCTGACCAGCTACTACCAGCCGCCCTTCGCCCGCGGACCGGTCCGTCAGGACGGTGCGATCGACGCCTGGGCGCAGCGAGCTGATCGGACGCTTCGACATCCGGACGCCCTCGGCGACCGTCGCGGCCGACACGCTGTCGGGCGGCAATCAACAGAAGGCGGTCGTGGCCCGCGAGTTCAGCCGCGAGCCGAAGATGCTCGTCCTCGATCAGCCGACCCGCGGCCTCGACGTCGGCAGCATCGAGTTCATCCATCGCCGGGCGATCGAGATGCGCGACGCCGGCGCGGCGATCCTGCTCGTCTCGGCGGAGCTCGACGAGGTCCTCGAGCTGTCCGACCGAATCGCCGTGATGTATCGCGGCGAGCTTGTGGCCACGCTCGACGGACGCGGCGCCAACAAGGAAGAGGTCGGCCTGCTGATGGCGACCGGCGGCCGTGAGCCCGAAGTCAAAGAGGTCGCCTCGTGACCGCCACCGACGGTCTTCCGGCGGAGCCGTCCAGGCGCGGCGAGCGTCTGGGACGAATCTGGGCGATCGCCGCGATCCCCATGGCGTCCGTCTTCCTGGCCCTCATCGTGGCCGCCCTGATCATCCTGGCCTCGAGCATCATCACGACCGGGTCGATCGACTGGGCGTTGCCGTTCGTCGCCTACGGAGCCCTGTTCCAGGGTGCGTTCGGCTCGACGACGGCCATCTTCAACACGATCCTCCAGGCCACACCGCTCGTCCTCGGGGGGCTGGCCGTCGGGATCGGCTTCAAGGCGGGTCTCTTCAATATCGGTGGGCAGGGCCAGTTCCTCCTCGCGGCCACGGCCGCGGCCGGCGTCGGCGCCGCCCTGGCGACCGCACCGGCGCCGATCGCGATCACGGCGGCGCTGCTGGCCGGGATGCTGGCCGGGGCCGCCTGGGGCTGGATCCCGGGTGCCCTGAAGGCCTTTTCAGGTGCTCACGAAGTCGTCACCACGATCATGCTCAACTCGATCGCCGCTGCCCTGATCGGGTTCCTGATCCTCGGGCCGCTTCTGGCCCCGGGGTTCTCGTTCGGCCGGACCGGCGACCTCGGCAACAGCGCCCTGCCGATCGTCCTCGGCGGCAACATCCATCTCGGGGTCCTCCTCGCCGTCGCCGCCGTGCCGGCGGTCTGGTGGCTCCTGTACCGGAGCACCCTCGGGTTCGAGATCAGGAGCGTCGGAGCGAACCCCAGCGCGGCTCGTTATGCCGGGATGCGGCCGGCGTTCCTCATCATGTTGACGATGAGCCTGTCGGGCCTCCTCTTCGGGGTCGCCGGAGCGACCGAGATCCTCGGTGTCAGTCACTTCATGATCCCGTCATACGGGACCGCGATCGGGTTCGACGCGATCGCGGTCGCCCTGCTCGGCCGGTCGCACCCGTTCGGTATCGCCGCGGCCGCCCTTCTGTTCGGCGCCCTTCGGGCTGGAGCCGGGCTGATGCAGGTCCTGGCCGGCATCCCGGTCGAGATCGTCGATGTCATCCAGGCGATCATCCTGCTGTTCCTGGCCGCCGACATCGTCGTCAGGCGCCTGTTCCGGATCCGGGCGGCGGGCGGGATCGCCGACCTCAAGACCGTCACCAGTTCCTACGCCGGCCGGGCCCGCTGATGGACCAGGTCGCGACGTTCCTCGACTCGATCCCGGTCATCGGCGTCATCTTCCAGCTGATCGGCTACCTCGTCGCGACGGTACCCGAGATCGCTCCGATCTTCGTCGCGCTGGCCGCTCCGATCGCCCTCGGCGCTCTCTGCGGGATCATGAACGAACGCTCCGGCGTGGTGAACATCGGCATCGAGGGCATGATGCTGAGCTCCGCGTTCACGGCGTTCCTGGCGGCGGCCCTGGTCGCCCAGGCGATGGGACCGACGAGCCCTTCGCCGATCTTCGGGGCGACCGTGCCGATCATCGCCGGACTGGTCGCGGCGATCGCCACCGGGATGCTCGTGTCTGCTCTCCACGCCTGGCTGTCGATCTCGATCCGGGCCGACCAGATCATCAGCGGGACGATCATCAACATCCTCGCCTTCGGTCTGACCGGGTACCTCAACCGGCTGATCATCTCGCCGAATCCTCGCCTTGGAGCCGGCATCTTCCAGCCGCTCGTGCCGCCCGACGGCCTGGTCGACCTGCCGTTGGTCGGCTGGATCATCCGTGCATTCTTCGCCCATGGCCCGATCGCGATCTCGGTCCTATTCCTGGTCATCTTCCTCCAGATCTGGCTCTTCCGGTCGCGCTGGGGCCTTCGGACGCGCGCCGTCGGTGAGCATCCCAAGGCCGCCGAGACGGTCGGGATCGACGTCATCAAGCTGCGCTACCGCAACGTCATCCTGGGCGGCATCTTCGCCGGGCTGGCCGGGGCGTACCTGACCCTCGAGCAGAGCGGATCGTTCCAGAACGGGATGACCAGCGGGCGCGGCTTCATCGCCATCGCCGCGGTCATCTTCGGTCGCTGGACGCCCCTCGGGTCATTCGGCGCGGCTCTCCTGTTCACGGCCTCGGAAGCACTCCGGGTGGCGATCAGCCTGAACCCGCCGACCGACGAGCTGGGCGACGTCCTGCGGTCCATCCCAGCCGAGTTCTACGGAGCGCTGCCATATGTCGTCACCCTCGTCGTCCTGGTCGCGGCGGCCGGCCGGAGCGTCCCACCGGCGGCGATCGGCAAGCCGTACGCGCGCGAGGCCCGGACGTGACCCAGGATCGATGACCCGCGAGGAGCGCGATCGGGCCTCCGCGTCCCTTGACCTCCAGGAAGGACGTGGCCCGGTCCCGGTCCTCGATGACGTGGGCATCGACGCGGTCTTGCGCGCGACGCGCCGCATCGCGGTGGTCGGCGCGTCCGACGACGAGTCGCGGCCGTCGTTCGCGGTCTTTCGCTACCTGCTCCATCATGGATTCGATTGCGTGCCGATCAACCCGAACGTCCGGACCGTGATGGGGGTGTCGGCCTTCCGGTCACTGGCCGAGGCGGTCGCCTGCCACGGGACCGTTCGACATCGTCGACGTCTTCCGGCGGTCGGAGCTGTGCGTCCCGCACGCACGCGAAGCGGCAGGAACGAACGCGCGCTGCTTGTGGCTTCAGCTCGGCGTCGTCAACTGGGAGGCGGCTCGCATCGCCCAGGGCGCGGGGCTGGCCGTCGTGATGGATCGCTGCACGGCCATCGAATGGCGGCGGATCGCCGGTCGCGCGACGTCTACCTGACCAAGAACCCGAGGAACACCAGCACGAAGCCGGCGATGCCGATGGCTGCCGCGACCTGGGCCTGGCGGCGGAGCACCTCCATCGCGACCGATGCGCCCGTCTTGCCGTCGTCGCGGGTCCCGCCCCGCCACGCCTCGTAGCGGGCGACATTGGCGTCCTGCTCCTTGAGACTCCGGTACCGGGCCCACGGTCCCTTGGCGCGTCGATAGCCGTAGGCCATGAGGGCCGCACCCGCGACCCACAACACGATGTTGATCGGACCCACCCGGTCAGCCCTCCGCGTCCTGCTCGGTCCGGGCGGCCAGTCGTTCCCGGACCGCATCACCAGCCAATGCCGCGTTCGCCTGTCCGCCGGTGGCCTTCATGACCTGGCCGACGAGGAAGCCCACGGCCTGGAGCTTGCCGGCCCGGTAGTCGGCCACCGCGGCCGGATTCGCGGCGAGGACCTCGTCCACGACCGTGCCCAGCGCGCTCGCGTCGGTGATCTGCCGCAGGCCGCGAGCTTCGATGATGGACGCGACCGACTGCCCCGAGACGACATGCGCCTCGAGCACCTCGCGACCGTTGGCTCGAGAGATCGAGGCATCGGCGACCGCGGCGATGACCGCCGCGAGCTCCTTCGGGTCCACCGCGATCGGGTCCGCGGCGGCATTCCGGAGACGCAGGTACTCGCCGCTCACCCAGTTCGCGACCGCCTTGGCCGGCAGTCTCGGATCCACGGCCGAGGTCGCCTCGAAGAGCGCCGTGGCGTCCGGGTCGGCCACCAGGACCGCAGCATCGTAGGGCGACAGCCCGAGCACGTCGCTGTACCTCGCTCGACGGGCGGCCGGCAACTCCGGCAGCGAGGCTCTCACGGTGGCCAGCCACGCCTCGTCGAGATGGAGCGGTGGCAGGTCCGGCTCGGGGAAGTAGCGGTAATCGTCGGACGTCTCCTTGACCCGCATGCGATAGGTCTCGCCGCGTTCCTCCGACCAGCCGCGCGTTTCCTGGACGAGCGGCTCGCCGGCGTCGAGCGCCGCGGCCTGTCGCTCGATCTCGTACGCGATCGCCCGCTCGACCGAGCGGAACGAGTTCATGTTCTTGACCTCGATCCGGGTCCCGAATGGCTCCGTGCCGCGCCGCCGAAGCGAGACGTTGGCCTCGACGCGCATCTGACCACGCTCCATGTCGGCGTCCGATGCGCCGATGGCGCGCATCAACAGCTGGAGCTCCTCGGCATATCGACGGGCCTGCTCGGCGGTGCGGATCTCGGGCTCGGTGACGATCTCCATCAGGGGCGTCCCGGATCGGTTGAAGTCGACGAGGCTGCGACTGCCGGCCTGGCCACGGTCCGGGTGGACGAGCTTGGCCGTGTCCTCCTCGAGGTGGGCCCGGGTGATCGCGACCGTGAACGGTCCCTCGGACGTCTCGAAGGTCAGGCGGCCGCGCGATGCCAGCGGCAGGTCGTACTGGCTGATCTGGTACCCCTTTGGCAGGTCCGGATAGAAGTAGTTCTTGCGGTCCCAGCGCGTCGCAGCCGGAACGGTCGCCTCGATCGCGAGTCCCGTCGCCAGGACGTGCTCCACGGCGCGCCGGTTGATGACCGGCAGGGCGCCGGGCAGACCGAGGCACACCGGGCAGACATGACTGTTCGGGGACGCGCCGTCGTAGGCCGTGGAGCAGGCACAGAACATCTTCGAGACGGTGCGCAGTTGGCAGTGGACCTCGATCCCGATGACCGCCTCGTAGCGCTCGAGGGCGGCGGGCCGGGTTGGCGCGATCTCGACCATGGACGAAGTGTCGCATAGGTTCCCGCCAGCACGAGAGGACGCCGCCCAACAGCGGCCAACGATCGGCGACGGTGACCGCAGCGTCCCCCGGCCGACCGCGATGCCGTGCCGGACCGCGACCTGAGCGGCACCGAACGAGCGTGAGAGCGCTCTCTTGACAGGCCCTGTTACAGTGCAAATCAAGCGTGAGAGCGCTCTCACAAGAGGGAGACGGTTCGGTGGCAAATGCCCCAGCCCGCGACCGACGCAACGGCACGACGCTCGAGGAAGTCGCCTCGCGCGCCGGCGTCTCCCGTGCGACCGTCTCTCGCGTCGTCAACGGCTCCACGCGGGTCAGCGCCGACATCCGGCGCGACGTCGAGGCCGCCATCGTCGAGCTGGCATACGTCCCTAACCGTGCGGCCCGCAGCCTCGTCACGCGGCGCAGCGGGTCGATCGGCGTCGTGATCACCGAACCGACGGGCCGACTGTTCAGCGATCCCTTCTTCCCGCGTCTGCTGCGCGGCATCAGCGCCTCGCTGTCGGCCCGCGACCTCCAGCTGGTCCTGCTCATGCCGGCCTCATTGGCCGATTCGCAGCGAACGTCCGACTATCTGGCCGCCGGTCACGTGGATGGGGCGCTGCTGGTGAGCCTCCACGGCGACGATCCCCTGCCCGCCCGGATCGCGGCCGCCGGCATCCCGACCGTCGTCGTCGGACGCCCTTTGCGGGCGAGCGCGGCGAGCTATGTCGATGTCGACAACCGGGGCGGGGCACGAAGTGCCGTCGACCATCTCATCACCGGTGGCCGGCGCGTCATCGCGACGATCTCGGGGCCGACGGACATGGTCGCCTCGACGGACCGCCTGGCCGGCTATCGGGAGGCGGTCATCGAAGGCGGCCTCGGCGCCGACCCGACCCTCGAGGCCACGGCCGACTTCACCCAGGATGGCGGCGCCGCCGCCATGGAGCGCCTCCTCGCCGCCCGACCGGACATCGACGCGGTCTTCGCCGCGTCGGACCTGATGGCGGCCGGGGCCATGTCCGTGCTCGATGCCGCCGGCCGACGGGTTCCGCGAGGATGTCGCGGTCGTCGGGTACGACGACTCGCCCGTCGCCTCGACCGCGCGCCCCCAACTCACCAGCGTCCGCCAACCGATCGAGGAGATGGGCCATGAGACGGCCCGCCTGCTGGTCGACCTCGTCGAGGGCTCGGATCGTGTGCCACGGCGCGTGATCCTCGCCACCGAACTCATTCGACGCGCCTCGAGCGCCGGGAGGCACATGCCCTGAGCCGGCCGGCGACCGGCGGGCGTCGACCCTGACAGGCCGACGCCCAGTCCCCCCTATTCGACCTCATTGAGAGGTGGAGATCGATCCTGATCTCGCAGAGGAGGAGTCGAAAGCGATGCAACGTTCTCGATCCGCACCCAGCGTCCTGATCGCCCTGATCGCGATCGCAGCCATCCTGGTCACCGCCTGTGGCGGTGCCACCACGTCGCCATCCGCGAGTGCGGCCGCTTCGGCGTCCGCTGCCGCCTCGGCGACCCCCGAGCCGACCCCGCTGCTCACCCCGGAGCCCGTCGACGCCAGCGTCCCCGGCCCCAACGGCGGCCAGATCATCCGCTGGTTCGTCGGTCTGGGCGCGGGCGGTCAGCCCCAGCAGATCCAGGTCCAGAAGGACTTCGTCGCCGCGTTCAACAACGATCCGGCGAACAAGGACAAGGCCTACATCTCGCTCGAGATCCTCGACAACAACGTCGCGGCCAACATCCTCAAGACGCAGATCGCGGCCGGCAACGCGCCGGACATCATCGGTCCGGTGGGCGTCGAGGGGCTGAACCTGTTCATCGACCAGGTGGCCGACCTGCAGCCGCTGATCGACTCGACCGGGTACGACATGAGCAAGTACCCCGAGGCCCTGGCCAACTTCTTCAAGATCGGCAAGGGCGGCGCCACGATCGGCGTGCCGTTCGGGACCTACCCGTCCTTCCTTTGGTACAACAAGAAGCTGTTCGACGAGGCCAAGCTGCCGTACCCGCCGACCAAGGTCGGCGACCTCTACGAAGGCAAGCCGTGGGACATGGCCGCCGTTCGCGAACTGGGCATGAAGCTCACCGTCGACGCCAACGGCAACGACGCCGCGAGCCCGGACTTCGACCCCGCCAACATCGTCCAGTGGGGCTTCGACTCCCAGTGGGCCGACAACGCCCCGACGGCCGAGACAGCGCTGTTCGGCGCGGGCTCGTTCCTCGCCGACGACGGCAAGACGGCCCAGATCCCGGACGCGATGCGGACCGGCATCCACTGGTTCAACGACGGCGTCTGGAAGGACCACTTCATCCCCAACCAGAACCAGGTCAACGGCGACCTGCTGGCCAAGGGCAACCCGTTCCAGTCGGGCAACCTCGCCATGACCGAGATCCACACGTGGTACGCGTGCTGCGTGAACCCGGCCGCACCGGCCAAGCCCATCGTCGGTGACGCCTTCGGCTGGGCCGTCGCCCCGTCGTTCAACGGCGCCACCACGGCCAAGCTGCACGCGGACACGTTCAGCATGCTCAAGACCACCAAGCACCCCGACGAGGCGTTCCGCGTCCTGTCGGCGCTCGCGGCCTCCGGTGAGCTCGCGACCATCTACGGCGCCATGCCGGCCGACCCGGCGCAGACGCAGCCGTTCAAGGACGCCATCGAAAAGGCCTACCCGAAGGCCGACCTCGATTGGGCCGTCGCGGAGGCCATGCTCGGCAACCCCGACATCCCCAACCACCAGGCCTGGGTCCCGGACTATGCCAAGAGCAAGGCCGCCTGGCAGGCGTTCGGTGTCGGCTATCGCACCGCCGAGAGCGCGGACATCGACGCTGACCTCGACAAGCTCCAGGCCACGCTCCAGGGCATCTTCGACGCTGCCCCGGACAAGAACCCCTAGCTCCCTCCTCCTCCAGCGGCCTCCCGCGGTGGTCTTCGACCACCCGGGAGGCCGAACCACTCCCACGATCCAGCCCCCACCCGGGCCCCTCCCACCCCACGGAGCCACCCAGGACCCATGAGTGCGACGATCGAGGAACTGCCGACCACGCAGCTGCCCGGCGGTCGTCCCTGGCGACTCCGGCCGTCGGTCCGCGAGGCCTTCTGGGGCTTCGTGTTCATCGGGCCGTGGCTGATCGGCCTGGTCCTGTTCACCGCCGGCCCGATGCTCGCCTCCCTGGTGATGTCCTTCACGGACTTCAACCTGGTCCGTCCGGACGCGACGACGTTCATCGGCCTCGACAACTACGTTCGAATGGCCAACGATCCGACGATCGCGCAGTCGCTCGTGGCGACGTTCAAGTTCGCGCTGATCGCGATCCCGGTGACGATGCTCGCCAGCCTCGGGTTCGCGCTGCTCCTGAACCACCCCAGGCTGCCGATGAAGGGCCCGCTGCGGGCGCTGGTGTACCTGCCGGTCATGATCCCGCTCGTCGCCTCGACGCTCGTGTGGACGGGCTTCATGAACACCGAGACCGGCTGGCTCAACCAGATCCTGGGCGCGCTGGGCCTGCCGGAGCCCGACTGGATCAACAGCGAGACGTGGATCTACCCGACGCTGTCGATCATCGGTCTGTGGGCGATCGGCAACTTCATGATCATCAACATCGCGGGCCTCCAGTCGGTGCCGACCGAGCTGTACGAGGCCGCGCGGATCGACGGGGCGGGCGCCTGGAAGTCGTTCCGCAACATCACGATCCCGCTGATGTCGCCGGTGCTGCTCTACAACCTGGTGATCGTCCTGATCGGTACGTTCCAGTACTTCACCCAGGCGTACGTCATGACCAATGGGCGCGGTGACCCGAACAACGCGACCCTGTTCATCAACCTCGTGCTGTTCCGCGAAGGCTTCGTGTTCAACAACATGGGCTACGCGGCCGCGATCGCCTGGCTGCTGTTCGCGATCGTGCTGGGCCTCGCGCTCCTGCTCTTCGGGTTCGCGCGGCGTCGCGTGTACTACGCCGGCGGCGAAGGATGACCACCACCGCGCAGGCGCAGGAGAAGGGCGAGGCCCGCAACCGCGCCTTCAGCGACCGGAGCCCGGTGGCGAAGTCCTATCGGCGGTTCCTGGGCACGTCGATGCTGCTGATGGTCACCCTCTTGATCATCGGCGCATACCTGCTGCCGCTGCTGTACATGACCACCACGGCGTTCCAGCAGCCCGGCCAGTCCACCACACCCGGCGCACCCGTCTGGCCGGCGGCGCCGCAGACGGCCGAGTACCAGGGCGAGCCCTACCCCGTGTACACCGTCCCCTTCCCGGACGGGACCACGCGCCAGCTGATCCTCATCGAGCCCGGGCGCGAGTCCAGCGTGTTCGTGGATCCGGCGGCTCCCGAGCCGACGCCGATCGAGTGGCAGGGCCGCTGGCGGACGCTCGAGCAGGCGTGGACGTTCGCGCCGCTGGTCGAGAACTTCTCCACGGCCTGGAACCAGCTCGAACTTCCCGCGGCTGCTGCGCAACACGTTCGGGATCGCGATCCTGAGCACGATCGGTGCCGTCCTGTCGTCGATCCTCGTGGCCTACGGGTTCGCGCGCTTCCGGTTCCCCGGCAAGAACGCGATGTTCGTCGTGCTGATCGCGACGATCATCCTGCCGTTCCAGGTCACGCTGCTGCCGCAGTACGTGCTGTTCACCTGGCTTGGCTGGAACGGGACCTGGCTGCCGCTGATCATCCCGCACTTCTTCGCGAACGCGTACAACGTGTTCCTGCTGCGCCAGTACTTCATGACGATCCCGCGCGAGCTCGACGAGGCCGCGATGATCGACGGCGCCGGGCCGTTCCGGATCCTGCGGTCGATCATCGTCCCGCAGTCGATCGCCGCCATCGTCGCCGTCAGCCTGTTCCACTTCTTCTTCGCCTGGAACGACTTCTTCGTCCCGCTCCTGTACCTCGCCAGCAAGCCTGAGCTGCAGCCGCTGTCGATCGCGATCCAGCAGTACAACGCCCTGTACGCGGAGCAGCCGACGCTCATCCAGGCGGCGTCGCTCATGACGATGATCGTGCCGATCGTCGTCTTCCTGCTCGCCCAGCGCGCGTTCATGCGCGGCGTCGTGGTGACCGGGGTCGAGAAGTGAGCGCGATCGAACTCGGCGAGAGCGAGGCCGTCGACTGGCCCGTCATCCCGATCGTCGGCCTGGCGGCGGGGCATCGGCGTCCCCTGCGACAACGTCGGTCACAGCCGGGTCCACATCCCGATGATCGACGACGGCGAATTCGCCGGGGTCCCGATCGGTGGCCTCGGGACGGGGAGCATCGGGCGCACGTACCGCGGCGACGCCGCCCGCTGGCACCTCGAGGTCGGCCGGCACCGCCACGAGCCGGTCGCCGCCGACGGGTTCTCGATCTTCGTCGGCGGCCCGGACGGCTCGCGCGGCGACGGTCCTGTCGGCCCTCCGCCCGACCGATCTGTCCGAGTGGGGCTGGGACCTGCCGGTCGGCGGCGGCACGTACCACGCGCTCTTCCCGCGGGCCTGGCAGGTGTTCGAGCCTGACGTCCTCGGCGTGCGCGCTGGTCGGCGAGCAGCTCTCGCCGGTGATCGCCGGCGACCTCGACGCGGAGTGCCCTGCCTGTCGGGGCGTTCGAGTGGTGGGTCGAGAACCCAGGGCCCGACCCGCTGACGGTCGGGCTCCTGTTCACGTGGGCCGATCCGCCGGCGGCCGACGGACCGGCCGCCGGCCGCGCCGCACGACGTCGTCCGCGACGGCCACGGTCGTCGGGGATCCACTTCGGCGACGCCGGTGACGACGCCCCGACCGCGCTGCGCGGGACCTTCGCGATCGCCGCCCAGGGCGGCGACGGCGTCGAGCTCAGCGCGCGCGCCTCTTCGATCCGACCGCCGACACCGAGCTGTGGGCCGACTTCGCCGCCGATGGCCGGCTCGACGACGTCGTCGACGAGCCGCCGACCGGGCCGGCGCGTGGCGATCCGGGGCCGCCGTCGCCGCGACCGTCGTGCTCGCGCCGGGCGAGCGCCGATCGATCCGGTTCGCGATCGCCTGGGACCTGCCGATGGTCGAGTTCGGGGCGGGGCGTCGCTGGTGGAAGCGCTACACCCGCGACTGGGGACGCAGCGGCCTGCGTGCCTGGGACCTCGCCACGCACGCCCTCGACGAGACGCCCGCCTGGCGACGCCTGATCGAGGCCTGGCAGGCGCCCGGTCCTGGCGGATCCCGAGCGGCCCGACTGGTACAAGTCGGCGCTCTTCAACGAGCTCTACTTCCTCGTCGATGGCGGCTCGTTCTGGGAGCACGGCGAGGTCGGCGACGCCGGAGCCGGCGGCCGACTACGTGGGTCGGTTCGCGCTCCTGGAGTGCCTCGACTACCCGTTCTACGACACCGTGGACGTCGACTTCTACGCCTCGTTCGCGATCCTGGAGCTCTTTCCCGAGCTGGAGATGCGCGGGATCCGCGACCTGCTCGCCGCGATCCCGGTCGACGACCGCGAGATCGTGACCATCGAGGCGTCCGGAGCTGTCGGCGCCGCGCAAGGTCGGGGGCACGGTGCCGCACGACGTCGGCGGGCCCGACGATGACCCGTTCTATCGACCGAATCGCTACCGGTTCCAGGACGTCAACGGCTGGAAGGACCTCGGGCCCAAGTTCGTCCTGCAGGTCTGGCGCGATGCCGTGGCAGCCGGACCCGACGGCGACGCGCTGATCCGCGACGTGTGGCCGACCGTGGACGACGTGATGACGCGGCTGTCCGCCAAGGATCGCGACGGCGACGGCCTCCCCGAACACGACGGGCTGCCCGACCAGACCTACGACACCTGGCCGATGCATGGCCCGTCCGCCTACGGCGGGTCCCTCTGGCTCGCCGCGCTGGCGGCGGCCGAGGCGATGGCCCGGCGCCTTGGCGAGCCCGAGGCCGCCCGTCGCTGGGAGGGCTGGTTCGAACGAGCGCAGGTCGCCTTCGACGTCCGGCTCTGGCGCGACGAGCACTACGCCTACGACGACGGCCATGGTCCCAGCTCGGACAGCATCATGGCCGACCAGCTCGCCGGCCAGTGGTACGCGGACGCGACGGGCCTCGGCGATCTCCTGCCGCGCGATCGGGTCGATGCGGCGCTGCGAACCATCCACCGGATGAACGTCCTCGGCTTCCAGGGCGGCCGGATGGGGGCCGTCAACGGCATCCGGCCGGACGGCACGGTCGACGGATCGAGCGAGCAGTCGGCCGAAGTGTGGGTCGGCACGACCTACGCCCTCGCGGCGTTCATGATCGGCCGCGGCCTCGTCGAGGAAGGCTGGGAGACGGCCCGTGGCGTGGCCGCGGTGACCTACGAGCGCGGCCTCTGGTTCCGCACCCCCGAGGCGTACGACGCCGAGGGCAACTTCCGGGCGACCGTCTACCTCCGGCCGCTCGCGATCTGGGCCATCGAGGAGGCGCTGCGGCGCCGAAGGGCGTCGGGCTAGGTCAGGATCGGACGGTCTCCACGAACCGGCCGATCCGGACGAGTGCCTCCTGGAGACGCTCGTACGAGGTGGCGTAGCACATCCGCACGTGGCCCGGCGCCGGACGGCCCGAAGGCACTCCCCGGGACGACCGCCACGTGCTCCTCGGTCGAGCAGGCCCTGCGCGAACGCCTCGTCCGAGAGCCCGGTCGAGGTGATCCGCGGAAACGCGTAGAAGGCGCCCAGGGGTTCGAATGTCTCGAGGCCGAGGGCGTTGAGACCGTCGACGATGAGCCGGCGGCGGCGGTCGTACTCGGCTCGCATCCGCTCGACGTCGGGCTCGCCCTCGACGACGGCGACCAGCGCCGCGTCCTGGGCGATCGTCGAGGCCGACATGATCCCGTACTGGTGGACCTTGACGATCCCTTCGAGGATCGGCGCCGGGGCGGCGACATAGCCGACGCGCCAACCGGTCATCGCGTACGCCTTCGAGAACCCGCCCATGAGGATCGTCCGCTCGCGCATGCCCGGCAAGCGCGCTCATGGCCCGGTGGGTGTAGGCGCCGTACGCGAGACGGTCGTAGATCTCGTCGCTGTAGACGAGCAGGTCGTGGCGGACCGCGATGGCCGCCAGCTCGTCCTGGATCTCGGGCGTCAGCACGGCCCCGGTCGGGTTGCACGGGTAGCCCAGGAACAGCGCCTTGGTCCGCGGCGTGATGGCCGCCTCGACCGCCGCCGGGTCGATCGCGAAGTCGTCCTCGAAGCGCGTCGCGACGTGCCGGACCGTCCCACCGGCGAACACGATCGCCGGGACATAGGCGACGTACGACGGCTCGTGCAGGATGACCTCGTCGCCCGGGTCGCAGGTGGCCCGGAGGGCGAGATCCACCGCCTCCGAGGCGCCGACGGTGATCAGCAATCTCGGTCGCCGGGTCGTAGCGGACGCCGTAGCGGCGGTCCAGGTGATCGGCGAGGGCGCGCCGGAGCTCGAAGGTCCCGTAGTTCGAGGTGTAGTGCGTCCGCCCTTCGCGGAGCGATCTCGACCCCGGCCTCGACGATCGCGCGGGGCGTATCGAAGTCCGGCTCCCCCACCCCGAGGCTGATGACGTCGTCCATCGTCGCCGCGATGTCGAAGAAACGGCGGATCCCGACGGCGGGACGCCCAGCACCCGCTGCGCGAGGGCACGTTCCCAGATCGGCGGGCGGGTCTCGAGCTCCATCACGCCACCTCGGCCCCGGCGAGCGACGCCAGTCGCTCCGCCGGTGTGGGCGTCGAGGGATCGTCGAGGGCGGCGAGGTCGGTGGGCTCGAGGAGGCGCCAGTCGGCCGACGCTGTGATCGCCTCGTAGCCGCGCGCCAGGCCGAACAGCGAGGCCTCGGACCATGGCGCGCCGATCAGCTGCAGCCCGACGGGCAGGCCGTCCGAGAGACCGGCACGGGATGCTGATACCCGGGCAGGCCGGCCATGTTGACGGGCAGCGTGCAGGCGTCCGAGAGGTACATCGACACCGGATCCGCCAGACGCGCGCCGATCCGGAACGCGACCGTCGGCGATGTCGGCGCGACGAGCGCATCGAACCCCTGCGTCCACAGGGCGTCGAAGTCGCCCTTGATGAGCGTCCGAACCTTCTGGGCCTTCAGGTAGTAGGCGTCGTAGTAGCCGGCCGACAGCGCGTACGTGCCGAGCATGATCCGGCGCTTGACCTCCGCCCCGAAGCCCCGGCCACGTGTCGCGAGGTAGATGGCCAGGACATCTCCGTCCTCGCCCAGCCGGGGCCCGTACCGGATCCCGTCGTAGCGGGCGAGGTTCGCCGATGCCTCGGCCGGCGCGACGATGTAGTACGTGGCGAGGCCGTACGCCGTGTGCGGCAGGCTGACCTCCTCGACGATCGCGCCGGCGTCTTCGAGCGCCGCGACCGCCTCGCGGACGCGCGCCTCCACGCCGGGCTCCATGCCGGCCACGAAGTACTCTCTTGGCAGGCCCAGGCGCTTGCCCCGCAGCGATGCGGCGGCTTCGTCATCGCTGTGGCCGAGCGTCAGCAATGCGTCGGACACGGGCTCGGGCGATGACGTCGAGTCCCGCTCGTCGCGACCCGCCACCGCATGGAGCAGGATCGCGGCATCCCGGGCGTCGCGCGCGAACGGCCCGATCTGGTCGAGCGAGCTCGCGAATGCGACGATCCCGTACCGGCTGACGCGGCCGTAGGTCGGCTTCATGCCGACGATCCCGCACAGCGCCGCCGGCTGGCGGATCGACCCACCGGTGTCGGTCCCGATCGCCGATCGGTGCATGGAAGGCGGCGACCGCCGCGGCGGACCCCCCGCTGCTGCCGCCCGGAACGCGATCGAGCGCCCATGGGTTCGCGGTGGGTCCGTAGGCGGAATGCTCGGTCGACGAGCCCATCGCGAACTCGTCCATGTTCGTCTTGCCGAGGATGACCGCGCCGGCACGCGCGCAGGCGCTCCGTGATGTGGGCGTCGTACGGCGCGACGTAGCCCTCGAGGATCCGCGACCCAGCCGTGCACTGGCCGCCCTTGACCGAAACAAGGTCCTTGAGCGCGACCGGGATCCCGAGCAGCGGGTGGAGCGCGTCGAGCGCGGCCGCTCCGTCCGCGCGGGCCGTCGCGAGCCGGGCATCGGCCGCGTCGGCCTCGGCGAGGGCGGGCGCATGGTCGATCGTCAGCCAGGCGTGGAGGCCGGGGTTCTGTCGGTCGGCGAGGTCGAGATGGGCCTGCGTCAGCTCGCGCGACGACAACTCGCCGACGCGCAGGCGGGCCGCCATGTGGTGCGCGTGAAGGCGCGTCAGCTCCAGGGACATGATCGGAGAGCCCCTCAGTCGCCGCCGAGGATCGCCGGCACGACGATGAAGTCGCCGTCGCGCGCCGCTGCGTTCGACGAGCACAGCCTCGACCGGCAGCGATGAGGCGACGACGTCGTCGCGGAGGATGTTCTCCAGCTCGATCGTCTGGGCGGTCGGGGCGATGTGGTCGGTCGGGACCGTCGGCGAGGATCGCGTACTGGTCGAGGATGTGGTTGAGCTGGCCCTCGAGTCGCGCGAGCTCGTCGTCGGTCAGCCCGAGGCGGGCGAGATGGGCGACGTGCTCGACGTCCGATCGGGACAGGGTGGCCATGCCCCGATGATAGCCGACGGCCCGGCCGGATCGGCCGCGCCACCATGACTGATGGAAGGGATCGGGGCACCAAAGGTGTGATGGCCCCGAGCCAGCGCGGTCGGCCATGATTCGGTCGTGCCCGGCCATGCAGAGATCCTGACGCTAGCCTGCCTCCAGTGCGGAACCCCGGCCGCGCGCGCCGATGCCACGTTCTGCCGCCGCTGCGGCCTCCCCTACGGTGAGCCACCGCCGGCCCATGTCGAGCTCCCGATCTGCCCGGTCTGCTACGTCACGGTGGACGACGACGGGCGGCTGGCGAGCCTCGAGCAACCGGGTCGCCGGGTCGACCTCGTCCGGCATCAGACCGAACACGACCGCCATCCGGTGGGCGACGACGACTTCCTCGAGACCCTCCGCGAGGGTGACCGACTGCGAGTCGGGCGCTGGTCGGCGCCGTTCGACGTCGTGCGACGCTACCTCGTGACCGGGCAGGTGGAGGCCGGCCGGCAGCGCCAGCTGGCGCACGACGCCCTGGTCACCGCGATGACCCAGCTGCGCCGGTTCGGGGCCGATGCCCACATCCTGGGCGATCACCCGGAGTGGGCCGCGGCCAGGAACGCCGTGAGCGAGCTGCTGGAGCGGTACTCGGTCGGTCGCCGCTAGCCATCACCCGCGAGCAGCCGGCGGAACCCATCCTCATCGAGGACCGGGACGCCCAGCTCCTGCGCCTTCGTCAGCTTCGAGCCGGCGTTCTCGCCGGCGACGAGAGCGTCGGTCTTCTTCGAGACCGATCCGCCGGGTTTGCCCCCGGCCGCACGGATCGCTTCCTCGGCCTCCTGCCGGCTGAAGCCTTCGAGCGTCCCGGTCACGACGACGGTCTTGCCGTCCAGCGGGCCGCTCGAGGTATCCGGGGAACGCGGAGCGGGCAGCTCCGGCTCGATCCCCGCGTCGGCCAGGTCGCGCAGGACGTCGCCGCCGGGCCCACCCGGACCGAAGTAGGCCGCGAGGCTCGAGGCGACGGTGGGCCCCACCCCGTACACCTGCTCGAAGTCCTCCGGCGTGCTCGCCTCCAGCGCGGACGCGGCCCGCACGAGCCAGGGTTCCGGACCATCCGGGACACGCTCGACGAGCCACTGCGAGAGATCGATCGCCGTCTGCTCACCGACCTGCGGGATCCCGAGTCCGTTCAGGACGCGTGCCAGCGGCCGGCGGCGCGATCGCTGGATCGCCTCGTGCAGGTTCTCCGCGCTCTTCCGGCCGAATCGCTCAAGGGTCTCGAGGTCCGTCACCTGCAGCCGGTAGAAGTCGCCGCGCCGCTTGACCAGGCCGGTCTGGAGCAGCTGCTCGAGTGCCTTCCAGCCGGCCCCCTCGATGTCCATGCCGCCCCGCCCGACGAAGTGGGAGAACTCCTGGGAGACCCGCGCGGGGCATTCGGGGTTCGGGCAGTAGACGCGGACCGCGCCCTCGTCCTGGACGACGGGCGTGTCGCATACGGGGCAGCGCTCGGGCATCCGGAACTCGCGCTCCGAGCCGGTCCGGCGCTCGGCCAGCGGCCGCACGACCTCCGGGATGACATCGCCGGCCTTCTGGAGCACGATCCAGTCGCCGATGCGAAGGTCCTTGCGCCGGATCTCATCGAGGTTGTGGAGGGTCGCGCGCGCGACGGTCGATCCGGCCACCTTGGTCGGCGTCAGGTGGGCGACCGGGGTAAGCGTCCCGGTCCGCCCGACGTACGGGACGATGTCCTCGACGAAGGACTCGACCTGCTCCGGCGGGAACTTGAAGGCGATCGCCCAGCGTGGCGCCCGGCTGACCATCCCGAGCCGGGCCTGTTGGTCATACCGGTCGACCTTCACGACGACGCCGTCGGTCTCGTACGGCAGCGCGTGCCGGGCCTCGCGCCAGCGCTCGGTGAAGGCGATCACGCCCTCGATGTCGAGGTCGGCATCGCGCTCCGGGTTGACGGGAAAGCCCAGCGTGGCGAGCCGGGCGAGGGCCGCCGACTGCGTGTCGACCGACGCGTTGTCCTCGACCAGCTGGTAGAACCAGGCCGATAGCTTGCGGCCGGCCGTCACCGTCGGGTCGATCTGCCGAAGCGAGCCGGCGCCGCTGTTGCGCGGGTTCGCGTAGAGCGGCAGCCCGGCCTCCTCCCGCTCCGCGTTGATCCGGGCGAACTCGGCCTTCGGCATGAAGACCTCGCCGCGGGCGTCGAGCGTGGCGGGTTCGGTCAGGCGGGCCGGGATGACCGAGATCGTGCGCAGGTTGGCCGTGACATCCTCGCCGGTCGTGCCGTCGCCGCGGGTCGCCCCCTGGACGAAGCGCCCTCGCTCGTAGCGAAGGCTGATGGCCAGGCCGTCGATCTTCAGCTCGGCGACGTAGCGAAGGGCCGGGGCCGGATCGGGCGGGGCCGGCAACCCGAGGCCCTTGCGCACGCGGGCGTCGAAGGCGCGGAGCTCATCGTGGCTGAAGGCGTTGGCCAGCGACAGCATCGGCCGGGTGTGGCGGACCTCGTCGAACGTGCCGGTCGGAGCGCCGCCGACACGCTGGGTCGGCGAGTCGGGCGTGACCAGCTCGGGATGGGCCGTCTCGAGCGCGACCAGCTGGCGGAAGAGCTGGTCGTACTCGGCGTCGCTGATCTCGGGCGCGTCCTGACCGTGGTACAGCTCGTTGGCGCGGTCGATCTGGCCGGAGAGCGACGCATGGCGGGACGCCGCCGACTCGATGTCGAGCGCGGCCGCCTCGGCGACGAGGGCGGGATCGACCGGCGGGAGCTGGACGGTCATCGGTGCGAGGGTACCGAACGCACGGGACCGGCGCGCGACGGTGGCCCGTCGAAGTCGTCCGTCAGGCCGGTGACCGCGGCGCGACGTGCTCGGGTCGGATGTCGGCCGTCGTCGGTGTGCCCAGCAGGGCCAGCGCGATCTCGAACTCCTCGCGCAGGATCGTGAGGGCCCGCTCGACGCCGGCCTGGCCGCCCGCCGCGAGGGCCCAGAAGATCGGCCGGCCGATCTGCACGCCTCGTGCGCCGAGGGCCAGCGCGATGGCGATATCGAGCCCTCGACGAACGCCACCATCGACCCACAGCTCGGCCCGTCCGGCGACGACCTCGGCCACCTCGCCGAAGGCGTCGATCGGTGCTGCCACACGGTCCAGCTGGCGCGCGCCGTGATTGCTGACCACGATCCCGTCGACGCCGTGCTCGACGGCGAGCCGCGCATCCTCGGCCGTCAGCACGCCCTTGATCACGAGCGGCAGGTCCGACCAGCTCCGGATCGTCGCGAGATCCTGCCAGTTCAGGCTGGTCAGGATCTGGTCCTCGAAGCGCTCCAAGCCACGCATGGCGTGGCTGCCGTGTGTCGCGCCATCGGCCGCGAAGTTGCCGAGTGGCGGGAGCTCGAACCCCGAGCGCCGATCGCGGTCGCGGTAGCCCAGGACCGGCAGGTCGACGGTCAGGACGATGGCGCGAAAGCCGGCGGCGGCCGCCCGTTCGACGAGCGAGCGGGTCACGCCCGGATCCGTCTGGACGTACAGCTGGAACCAGCGTGTGCCATCCGGGGCGGCGGCGGCGACCTCCTCGATCGACCGGGACGAGGTCGTGGAGAGCGTGAACGGCACCCCGAGCGCCGCCGCAGCCCGGGCGGTCGCCATCTCCCCGTCGGGATGGGCGAGGCCGTGGACGGCCATCGGGGCGATCGCGACCGGTAGGGCCGCCGGCGCCCCCAGGAATGTCGTCGATGGATCGATCCGGGCTACGTCCACGAGGACCCTCGGCCGGAGTCGCCGTCGTCGCCAGGCGGCCTCGTTGTCGGCCAGCGTCTCCTCGTCCCAGCCGCCACCGGCGACGTAGTCGAACGCGGCGGGCTCCATGGCGAGCCGGGCGAGCGGCTCGAAGTCGGCGAGACGATGGATCGAACGAAGGTCCGGCACCACCTCGGTCACCCGACGACCTCGAGGTTCGCGAGGCTCGCCAGCATCTGCTTCCGACCGACCGCCGGGTCCTTGAAAGCGACCGTGACCTCCTCGTCGCTTCGGGTCAGCTTGGAGGTGACCACGATGCCATCGCCCCAGCGACCATGGCGAACCCGGTCGCCATCCCGGAACTGGCGCTCGCCTGGGATCACGGGCCGCGCGGGACGAGCTGCCGCGGGCGGTCGGACCTCGGCGCCATCTGCGGACAAGTCGTCGTCCCAGGCACGGACCGGCCGACCGAGGCTGCCCGACGGCGCACCGGACGCGTAGGCCTCACGCTTGGCCGCGAGATCGCGCGAGGGCCGGAACGGCTCGCCCGGCCCGGGCGCACCCGGCCGGCCGCTCCCCTGCCGAAAGGCCGCGCCGCCGGTCCCGCCACGGACCGGCGTCCCGAATCGGCTCGTGCGGCGCGCGCCGAACACGAGGTCCAGATCGAGGTCGCGCTCGTCCGTGGCACCGAGCTGCGGGCCGACCATCAACTCCGCCGGGATCTCGAGCAGGAAGCGCGACGGGACCGAGGCCTGGCCCATGCCCCAGGTCGCCCGGCGCCACGCGTGCGACAGATACAGGCGACGCTTCGCGCGCGTGATCCCGACGTAGGCCAGGCGACGCTCCTCCTCGAGCTCCTTCTCATCGTCGAGGGCCCGGCTGTGCGGGAAGAGGCCTTCCTCGAGCCCGGCGATGAAGACGGCGGGGAACTCCAGTCCCTTGGCCGCATGGAGCGTGATGAGCGTCACGGCATCGGCATCGCCCTCGTACGAATCCTGGTCCGCGACGAGGGCGGTCTCCTCGAGCAGGCGGTCAAGGGCGTCTTCCGGGGTCAGGTCGTCGTATCGGGTGGTGACCGAGCGCAGCTCCAACAGGTTGGCCCAACGCTCCTCGCCGTCCTCCGAGCCGTCGGCGAGCATCGCACGGTAGCCGGACGCCTCCAGGACCTCGTCCAGCAACTCCGGCAGGGCCAGCATGCCCACCCGTGTTCGCAGCCGCCGGACCAGCACCCCGAACTCGGCCAGGGCGCTGCGCGATCGCGACGCGAGGCCCTCGAGCTCACCGTGCCCGGCTGCCTCGACCGCGCTCCAGAACGAACCCTCAGGGCGCGCGGCGGCGGCGCGCAGGACCTCGATCGTCTTGTCGCCGATCCCGCGCGGCGGGACGTTGATGACCCGCTCGAAACTGACGCTGTCGGTGTCGGATCGAAGGATGCGCAGGTACGCCAGCGCGTCCTTGACCTCGCGGCGGGCGTAGAAGCGCGTCCCACCCACGAGCTGGTAGCGGATGCCGTAGCGGAGGAACGATTCCTCGATCGCCCGGGACTGGGCGTTCATCCGGTACATCACCGCGATGTCGCGGGCGCGGAACCGTGTGTCAGCGTCGTCCTCCTCCGCCCGACGGGTGAGGGCGCTGCCGCGGCCGCCGACCAGGCCCTCGACCTGGCGGGCGATCCATTCCGCCTCCTCCTCCTCGTTGTAGGCCTCGAAGCGCTGGATCTTCAGCCCGCCGGCGTTCTGCGTCCAGAGCTTCTTGTCCTTGCGCGCGCTGTTGCGCGAGACGACCGCGTGGGCGGCGTCGAGGATCAGCTGGGTCGAGCGGTAGTTCTGCTCGAGCTTGACGACGGTCGCCTTCGGGCCAGTCGCGCTCGAAGTCGAGGATGTTGCGCAGGTCGGCGCCGCGCCACGAGTAGATCGACTGGTCGTCGTCGCCGACGACCGCGAGGTTGCCGTGCTTCGCGGCGAGGGCGCGGACCCACAGGTACTGCGCCCGGTTCGTGTCCTGGTACTCGTCGACGTGGAGGTAGCGCCACTTGTCCTGGTACCGGGCCAGGACGTCGGGCGCTTCCTCGAACAAGCGGACGCCTTCGAGCAGGAGGTCGTCGAAATCGAGGGCATTCGCCTTGCGCAGCCGCTCCTGGTAGCGCGTCGCCAGGCGGGCGATCATCCGCTCGCGGTGGTTCGACGCCTGTCTCGACGAGGAACGTCGGGTCGAGCATCTCGTTCTTGGCCCGGCTGATCGCACCGAGGACGGCGCTCGGACGGAATTCGCCGGTGAGCGGCAGGTCCTCCTCCTTGAGGATCTGCTTCATCAGGGCCTGCTGGTCGTCGGTGTCGTAGATGACGAATCGACGACCGATCCCGATGGCCTCGCCGTCCTGGCGCAGCACCCGGGCGTTGAGCGAATGGAACGTGCCGGCCTGCGACGTCGCGGCCGGGCTCGCCGATCAGCGAGATGATCCGCTCGCGCAGCTCCGCCGCCGCGCGGTTGGTGAACGTGACCGCCAGGATCCGCCACGGGGCAACGCCGTGGACGCCGACGAGATAGGCGATCCGGTGGGCGAGGACGCGGGTCTTGCCCGAACCGGCCCCGGCCAGGATGAGCAACGGACCGTCGGTGGTCGTGACGGCCCGTGCCTGTTCCGGGTTGAGGGCGCGGACGATCTGCTCGGCACGCTCCTTGCGACGGGCGGCCAGGACCGCTGGATCGGCGACGGGCACCGGGATCGAGGGGTCCTCGCCGGGGCCCGGCGCGTCGCGCATCCAGGTCGGTTCCTCGATCGTCGAGCGGCGCCTCGTCGAGGTCCGCGAACGTCGTTCCGACGGTGTCCGGCGCCGTTGCCGCGGCATCGTCGAGCGTTGGGTCGCCGGTCCGGCGACGGCGGGTGGGGCTCACCTCGCCATTGTAGGTCGGAGCGGCCCGGCTGGCTCCCGGACCGGTGACCCGCCGGTGTTGACCTGGTCGGCCGGCGGCGCCGAGATGCTCACCGGCTCGTCCCAGCGGGACAGGATCGCGTCCAGGGTCAGGGCGCTCGCCCTCACCGATCGTGACGGCCGCGGTCAGCCCGGCCAGGTGGTGCGGGAGGTCCTTCTCGACGCGCATCGTCACGGCCAGGCTCGCGCCGGCGAGGTCGACCGGCAGTCCGGGCACGGCGCCGAGACCGAGTGCCATCAGTTCCTCCGCCGTCAGATCGGCCGTGACCGTGTAGCACTGCGTCGAACCGCAGGCCACGTCGTCGCCCTTGACCGGGTCGACGCCCGGCTGCAGCAGGAAGTCGCCGAGCGTGTCGACGAGGCCGCTCGTGTCCGATGGGTCGATCGGGAGGGTCCCGCCCAGGTCGATCACGTTGTACTTCTCGCCCTGTGAGCGTGGTCTTGAGGTAGGCCTTGCCCGCCGACCACGATGAGCTCGCCGGTCAGGTTGAACAGGGCCGGGGCGTTGAACGTCACCCTGGCTGCGCCGCCGGCGATGTCGAGGTCGGCGGTCGCGGTCGTGCCGTCAAGCTTGATCGGCGCGGCGGGGCCCCCGAGGCCGGGCAGCGCGAGCGTCGCGGTGCCATCGAGCGTGGCGTCGAGGTGGACGCTCTTGGCGGCCTCGGTCGACGCGAGGCCGGCCGTGATGATCTCGGTCGGGTCGGTCAGGGCGGGTGCCGTGGGTCCGCCGCAGGCGGCGACGAGGATGGCGATGGCAGCGACGAGCGCAGGCGCGCTCGGTAGTCGGTGGGTCATGGGACTCCTCGGGTGTTGCGGTCGTCCCGTGGACGACCGAGCACAGGGTCACCGTGACGGCATGACCTGTCAAACGGTCTCGGTCGCGGCCAAGCGGACCGACATCTGGCACGGCCCTGGACGCGGAGGCAGAAGGCCAGGAATCGAAGGCCCCGGCGTTGCCGCGGGGCCTTCGAGGATCTGCGGTGGAACGACGGACTAGAAGTCCATCCCTCCGCCGCCGTGGTCGTGGCCGCCGCCGGCGCCGGCCTTCTCCTTCTCGGGCATGTCCGTGATCAAGCGTCTCCGTCGTCAGGACCATGGCCGCGATCGAGGCGGCGTTCTGGAGCGCCGAGCGGGTCACCTTGGCCGCGTCGACGATGCCCGTCTTGAACAGGTCGCCGTACTCGCCCTTGAGCGCGTCGTAGCCGAAGCCGGGCTTGAGGGCCTTGACGTGCGCGACGATGACCTCGCCGTGCTGCGCCGGCGTTGTCGGCGATCTGGCGGGCGGGGGCCTCGAGGGCCTTGCGCACGATGTCGACGCCGACCTGGGCGTCGCCCTCGAGCTTGATCTTGTCGAGCGCCGGGATGGCCTGCAGGAGGGTGGTGCCGCCGCCGGCGACGAGGCCCTCCTCGACGGCCGCGCGGGTCGTCGAGAGCGCATCCTCGATGCGGTGCTTCTTCTCCTTGAGCTCGACCTCGGTGGCCGCGCCGACCTTGATGACGGCGACGCCACCGGACAGCTTGGCGAGGCGCTCCTGGAGCTTCTCCGGTCGTAGTCCGAGGTGGTGTCCTCGATCTGCGCCTTGATCTGGCTCATGCGGCGCCTTGATCTGGTCGGCCTTGCCGTCGCCGTCGATGATCGTCGTGTCGTCCTTGGTCGCGACGACGCGACGGGCCGAGCCGAAGTCCTCGACGGTGACCGAGTCGAGCTTGCGCCCGATCTCCTCGCTGATGACGGTGCCGCCGGTCAGGACGGCGATGTCGCGGAGCATCTCCTTGCGGCGATCGCCGAAGCCCGGCGCCTTGACGGCGAGGACCTGAGACGGTGCCGCGGAGCTTGTTCACGACGAGCGTGGCGAGGGCCTCACCGTCGATGTCCTCGGCGATGATCAGCGTGGGCTTGCCCTGCTGGACCGCCTTCTCGAGCGCCGGGAGCATGTCCTGGACGCTCGAGATCTTCTTGTCGGTGATCAGGATGAGCGGGTTGTCGAGGACCGCCTCCATCCGATCGGGGTTGGTCACGAAGTAGGCCGAGATGTAGCCGCGGTCGAACTGCATGCCCTCGGTGTATTCCTTCTCGAGGCCCAGGCTCTGGCCCTCTTCGACGGTGATGACGCCGTCCTTGCCGACCTTGTCCATCACCTCGGCGATGATCTCGCCGACCTCCGGATCCGCGGCGCTGATGGCGGCGACGGCCGCGATCTGCTCGCGGTTGTCGACCGGGCGCGCCTGCTTCGTGATCTCGGCGACGACGGCCTCGACGGCCGCCTCGATGCCGCGCTTGACGACCATCGGGTTGGCGCCGGCGGTGACGACCCGGAGGCCCTCGGCTGACCATCGCCTGGCCGAGCACGACCGCGGTGGTCGTGCCGTCGCCGGCGACGTCGTCGGTCTTGGTCGCGACTTCCTTGAGGAGCTGCGCGCCCATGTTCTCGAACGGGTCGTCGAGCTCGATGTCGCGAGCGATCGTCACGCCGTCGTTGGTGATCGTCGGCGAGCCGAACTTCTTGTCGAGGACGACGTTGCGGCCCTTCGGACCGATCGTGACCTTGACGGCGTCGGCGAGGCGGTCGATGCCGCGCTTGAGCGAACGACGAGCGGTCTCGTCGAAGATGAGTCTGCTTAGCCAATTCGGATGTCCCTCCAGGAACGTGTGGGTCGGTGGACGTGTGCCGACGGCGAGGCCGTCAGTCGGCGACGATCGCCAGGATGTCCTTCTGGCTGACGATGAGCAGCTCGTCGCCGTCGATCTTGAACTCGGTCCCGGCGTACTTGGCGTACAGGACCTTGTCGCCGCTCCTTGACGTCCATCGACTCGCGCTTGCCGTCGTCGAGGATCTTGCCCGGGCCGGCGGCGATGATCGTGCCCTCCTGGGGCTTCTCCTTGGCGGTGTCCGGCAGGACGATGCCGCTCTTGGTCATCTCCTCGCGGGCGCTCGGCTTGATGACGACGCGGTCACCGAGCGGGCGAAGCTTCGTCGCGATGGCAGTGGCTTTGGCCAACGTGCATTCCTCCTGTTGCGGCCAGGGCCGGCCGTCGGGCGTGGACTGCTGGGACGTTCGACCGGCCGGGATGCCGGCCGGATCGATGTCCCAGGAACCTTGATTCGGGCATCGCGCCGGGCGCTGTCCCCAGCCTCCCGCCGATCCGTGTCGTACGGGCCAGTGCGGGTGCTCGCGCCGTCGCGGCCTCGCGATGCTTAGCACTCTCATGCCGAGAGTGCCAAGTGGAGATTAGCGAACCCGGGCGGGCCTGTCAACCCGGCCCCGCCGGACCGCGCTCCGCGCCGACCCGGATCACGGACGCTGGATGGCGACCGTCACGTCGTTGCCGTCGCGGCCGAGCGTCACGCAGCCCGGGCCGTCGTAGCCGATGTACCAGCCGATCTGGCCTTCGAAGGCGTCGAACAGGACCGCGTGGCGCAGGACCGGAAGGTCGGGCCGGAACTCCGTCGGGCCCGTTGTAGGTCTGCGTCGCCCGACGTCGTCGGAGAGCGACATGCCGCGTGAAGCGAACCTGGAGGACGTGCTCGCCCTGCATGTCGATCGGCCGGCCGCTCGCCCGCTGCGTGTACGGCGGCTCCGCGACGATGAGATCGCCGCGTGGCGGCCCGGCAGGCCCCGGCAGCGACGGGTTGCCGAAGACGAACGTGACGAGGTCGCCGTCGGCCGTGGTCGAGACGACGACGTCGGTCATGCGATCCGACGGCAGTGGTCCCTCCTGCGGCTCGACCGCGCAGGCCGCGGCCGCGCTCGGGCTGGCGGTGGGGGTCGGCGCCGCGCTCGGGGTCGCGGTCGGCGCGGCGGACGGCGACGGTGTCGGTGATCCGGCGGCGCTCGCGCTCGGGCTCGGGCTCGGGGTCGGGCTGGGCGACAGGGTGGCCTGCGCGCAGGCCGACGCGACGACCAGGCAGACGAGAAGGGCGGCCGCGGCTGCGGGGCGACGCGGCGGATGGGTCATGCGATCCTCCGGGGGCTCGGGAACGTCCGGTCGTAGGCGGCGACCAGGTCGGGCCCGAACGCGTCGAGCGAGACGTCCCGGCGCTCCGCGAGCCACGCCGCTGTGACGCGGACCCACTCCGGTTCGTTGCGCGAGCGCGGTGCGCCGGGCGGCGACAGGAACGGCGAATCGGTCTCGACGAGCACGCGCGATCCGGGCACGAGGGCCGCGACCTCGCCCGAGGCCTCCTCGCCGCGCCCGGAAGACGAGCCCGGAGAAGCTGACGGCCAGGCCGAGGTCGATGACGGCCCGGGCGTAGTCGAGCGGCCCGGAGTACGAGTGGATGACGGCCGGCGGCCGATCCCCGAACGCGCCGGCCCACGGCCGTCCCCCACCCCGGCCGCGCGCAGCTCCGCGACCAGCGCGTCCTGGGCGTCGCGCCGGCCGTCGGCCGAGCGGCAATGGAGGATGGCCGGCTTGCCGGTCTCGAGCGCGAGCGCCAGGTTTCGCCGCAGGTTCGTCGAGCTGGTCCGGGATCGGGCTGAAGACGCGGTCGTAGTCGAGGCCGGTCTCGCCGATCGCCACGACCCGCGTCGTCCGCGGCCAGCGCCGCGATGCGCGCCCAGCCGGCGTCGTCGACCTTGGCGGCGTCGTGCGGATGGACGCCGACGGCGGCATCGAGCCACGGGAACCGGTCGACGAGCGCGAGCGCCCGCTCCGACGAGGCGACGTTCCAGCCGGGGACGAGGATCCGCTCGACGCCGGCGAGGCGGGCGCCGCCGACGACCTGGTCGACGTCGCCCTCGAAGCGATCGGCGTTGAGGTGGCAGTGGCTGTCGATCAGGCGCACCCGCTCAGCGCTCGGCGCGTCGGCCTCGACATCGAGCCGCGGGAACAGCGGCTCCGGCGCCGTGACTCGGCCGGCCTCGGCTCGCGTGGGCGCCCCAGGCCAGCTCGTCGAGGATCGGCGGGCCGCCGTTGCCGTCCGCGCCGTAGGGGTAGTCGTAGCCGAGCTGCGCCGAGGACGCGCGGCGCCGTGCCGGGCATGAACGGCGCGACCGCCAGGCCGACGAGCCGGCAGGCCTCGACGAGATCGCCGAGCACGCCGCGGAGGCGGGTCGCCGCCGCGTCGTCGCCGGCCTTCCAGGCCTTGGCCAGCTCCCACGGCTGCTCGGCGTCGACGACCTTGTTGGCGCCGCCGACGAACTCCCACAGCTCGGCGAGCGCGTCGTGCAGCAGGCAGCCTTCGAGCCGCTCCCGGTACCGGCCCACCGTGTGCCGCCAGCGTGACGCCAGGTCGGAGATCGGCGGGATCGCGGTGCCCTCGGGCGGCTCGGGCGTCGGCGCCGGCCGCTCGCCATCGAGGTAGCGGTTGGTCATCGAGACCGTCCGGTTGACGAGGTTGCCGAAGTCGTTGGCGAGGTCGGCGTTGTAGCGCCGCACGAACGAGTCCCAGCTCACCTCGGCGTCGCGGTCGAACGGCACCTCGCGCAGGACGACGTAGCGGGCGCCGTCGGCCCCGAACGCCGCGACGAAGTCGTTCGGGTCGAGGAAGTTGCCGCGGCTCTTGCTCATCCGCTCGCCGCCGGCCGCCATCAGCCAGCCGTGGACCCAGACGTGCCGTGGCGCCTCGAGCCCGGCGCTCCACAGCATCGCCGGCCAGAAGATCGTGTGGAACCGGGCGATGTCCTTGCCGATGACGTGCAGGTCGGCCGGCCACCAGTGGGCGAAGGCGTCCGGGTCGTCCGGAAAGCCGGCGCCGGTGACGTAGTTGATGAGCGCGTCGTACCAGACGTAGATCTTGCCCGCCTCCGGGTCCCAGGTGCCGTCCTCGCGCAGGGACGTCTCGCCGTTCTCGGCGATCGGGAACGGGATGCCCCAGTCGCCCGGCGTCCGCTCCCGCCTGATCGAGAAGTCCTCGAGGCCGCCGCGGATGAAGCCGAGCATCTCGTTGCGCCGGAAGTCGGGCTGGACGAAGTCCGGATGCTCGGCGTAGTGGCGCTCGAGGCGCTCCTGGTAGGCCGACAGACGGAAGAACCAGTTCCGCTCGGTCAGCCACTGGAGCGGGACCTCGGGATGGTTCGGGCAGATCGTGCCGCGCGCCGTCTCCTGGACGTCGGTCGCGTTGCGGAAGCCCTCGTTCGGGCAGTACCAGCCCTCGTACGTGCCGAGGTAGATGTCGCCGTTGGCGTGCGCCCGCCGGACCAGCTCCTGGGCGGCCCGGACGTGGTCCGGATCGGTCGTCCGGATGAAGCGGTCCGGGCTGATCGCGAGGGCGTCCTCGGCCGCCTTGAAGTAGCCCGACCTTCTCGTCGACGAACTCCCGCGGTGACCGACCCTCGTCGATCGCGCTCTGGGCGATGTTGATCGAGTGCTCGTCGGTCCCGGTCAGGAAGCGCGTGTCGTCGCCGAGCATCCGGTGCCAGCGCGCGATGACGTCGGCGCCGATCACCTCGTAGAGCGTGTGCACGCCCGGCTTGCTGTTGGCGTACGCGATGGCCGTGGTCAGGTAGTAGCGGGTTCGATCCGACATGGGAGCGCGATGGTAGCAGCGGCCACCGTCGCGTCGTCCACATCCGGCTCGCCTCGGCGGATGAACGGTCGGCCGATGCATCACTCTCCGGAGCGACGCGGACCACCGCGGGGCACGCTAGCCTTCAGCCGTGGGTCTGCTCGCTGAGTTGCGGCGGCATGGCGATCGCCTGCTGGCGATCGCCCTGGTCGTCGGCGTCTGGCTGGAGTCGACGCTGATCGTCACCGATCAGGCCGACGAGCCCATCGTGACCACGCCGGTCGGCGAGACGGTGGCCCTCCTCACGGCGGTGCTCCTGGCCGCCTCGCTGGCCTGGCGGCGGCAGGCTCCGCTCATCCCGCTCGGCCTGGCCATCGTGGCCGCCGTCGGCTCGTTGACCGAGCCGCTGGGCGGTCCCATCAGCGTGATCGTGGCGACGATGGTGGCCACCTACTCGGTCGGGGCCCACACGCGCGACCGGTCGGCCCTCATCGGTGTCGCCGGTCTCGCCGTCCTCCTGGCCGTGGCGGTGGTCAGGGAGATCGGCACCGAGCCCGACCCTGCCGACGCGGCGTTGCCGATCCTGCTGCTCGGTGGGCCGTGGCTGGCCGGTCTGGCGATGCGGTCCCGGCGGGAGCGCGAGTCCGCCCTCGAACAGGGCCGCGTCGAGCAGGCGGACGCCGCCGTGGCGTTCGAACGGGCTCGCATCGCTCGCGAATTGCACGATGCGGTCGCGCACTCGATCGGCGTCGTGATCCTCCAGGCGCGGGGTGCCCGAAAGACGATGCGGACCGACCCAGCCGCCGCACACGACGCCCTCGACGCCATCGAAGCGACCGGGACGCAGGCGCTCGCCGAGATGCGACGCCTGGTCGGGGTCCTGCGCCAGCCCGAGGACGGCATGGATCTGTCGCCACCGGCCAGCCTTCGGCATCTGGATGCGCTCGTCGACCGGGTCCGCGCCGCCGGCCTGCCGGTCGAGCTGACGATCGAGGGAACGCCGGTCGAACTGGCCCCGGGCATCGACCTGTCGGCGTACCGGATCGTGCAGGAGGCCCTGACGAACGCCCTCGCCCATGCCGGGCCGGCGACGGCCAGCGTGATCGTTCGATACGACAAGGACCACCTCGCACTCGAGATCGCCGACACGGGCGTCGGGGCGCGTCGTCCCGACCCGGGCGGACACGGTCTCATCGGGATGCGCGAACGCGTCTCACTCTACGACGGCCGACTCGAGACGGGCACCCGGCCCGGCGGCGGGTTCGTGATCCGTGCCCGGCTCCCCTTGGCGTCCGCGCCGACGTGACCATCCGGGTCGTCCTGGCCGATGATGAGCGCCTCGTCCGGGCCGGCTTCCGCATGATCCTGGGTGCCGAACCCGATATCACGATCGTTGCCGAGGCGGGCGACGGCCGCGAGGCCGTGCAGGCCGTCCGCGAGCATCCGACCGATGTCGTGCTCATGGACATCCGCATGCCGGATGTCGATGGGCTGGAGGCGACGCGGCGGATCCTCGATGGGCCTCGGAACCCGCCGCGGATCATCGTGCTCACGACCTTCGATCTCGACGAATACGTCTATGAGGCGCTGCGAGCCGGCGCCAGTGGATTCCTGCTCAAGGATGCGCCGGAGGAGCGGCTGGTGGCGGCGATCCGGGTGGCCGCCGACGGGGGGTCGTTGTTCGCACCGTCGGTCACCCGGCGACTGATCGAACGGTTCGCGTCCGCGCTCGGACCGTCCGCGGGCCAGGACGATCTCGATCGGCTGACGCCACGGGAGGCGGAGGTCCTGCGCCTGATCGCCCGCGGATTGTCGAACGGCGAGATCGCCGAGGCGCTGGTCGTGACCGAGCACACCGCCAAGACCCACGTCGCCCACATCCTCGACAAGCTCGACCTGCGCGACCGGGTGCAGGCGGTGGTCCTGGCCTATGAGTCCGGCATCGTCAAGCCGGGTGCGTCGGACTGAGGCGGCCCATCGCGCTCCATCGACACCACGCTGACGGCCACGAGGGCGGCGACCAGCAGCGACATGGTCACCACGGCGATCGGGACGCCCATCCAGCCTGCCGACAGCGCCGTGCCGAGGATGGCCACCGACGCGACGGCGATCGGGAGGATGAGCCGGCTGCTCCACGGCCGGCCGTGGAGCAGCCCGACAGCGACCAGATACACGACCACCGGCACGGCGACGGTGAGCGCCACGGCCTGCGGCGTGAGATGGACGTCGTCGAGGATCGAATCGGCCGCGACCTGCAGCCCGGCCCCCAGGGCCGCCACCGACGCGAACACGACGTAGTGGCCGTAGCCCCACGCGATGGCGGCCCGCAGCGAGAGTCGGTCGCTGATCCCGCCAGGGTGCTTGAAGTAGGCCCACCACAGCCCGAAGACCAGCACGAGCCCACCGAGGGCCACAGCGACGAGCTCGCCGGACACGCCACCGGCCGCGAGGGAGGACTGGACGGCCGTCGTGGTCGCCAACACGCACTCCCCGAGGACGATGATCGTGAACAGGCCGTACCGCTCGGCGATGTGTTCGGCGTGCCACGGCGTCGGCCGTCCTGCCCGCTCCGCCCAGGCCGGGAGGGCGAGTTCGAGCGCGCCCAGGAGCAGCAACGCTGCGAAGCCCCACGGCGGACCGATCGCCAGCCTGGCGACCCACAACAGCTGCAAGATGCTGATACCGATGGCGAACCGCATCGCGACCGGCCGTCCCGCCGGATCCTCGCGCGCGGCGCGCAGCCACTGGGCGACGAGGGCGATCCGCATGATGACGTACCCGACGACCGCGGTCGTGAAGTCGAGATCGTCGAAGGCGCTCGGCACCCCGGCCGTGACCACGAGGACGCCGACGATCTGCACGAACGTCAGCAGCCGGTAGGCGACGTCGTCGGTGTCGTAGGCCGAGGCAAACCACGTGAAGTTCATCCACGGCCACCAGATCGTGAAGAAGACGATGAGGTAGCTCACGAGGCCGTGTCCGATCTCGCCCTCGGCCAGGTCGTGGTGCAGGGCACCCGCTGCCTGCGCCACCGCGACGACGAAGCACAGGTCGAACAGCAGCTCGAGCGGTGTCGCGGACCGGTGCGACTCGTCGCGGTCGCGTCCGCCCATCGGGACGTACCAGGGCCGGATGGCCCGCGGCTCGGATCCCTCGGTCATCCGTCAGTGCCGGAAGTGGCGGGTTCCGGTCATCAGCATCGTGCCGCCGACGGCGTCGACGGCAGCGACCGCGTCCGCGTCACGGATCGAGCCGCCAGGTTGGGCGAAAGCCGTCACCCCGGCCGCGACACAGACCTCGACCGCGTCGGGGAACGGGAAGAACGCGTCCGATGCGCAGGCCGCGCCCTGGGTCGAGCCCGCACCGAGCATCGCGTGGGCCTTGGTCACCGCCTGCCGGGCGGCATCGACGCGGGAGGTCTGGCCGCTGCCCATCCCGACGAGGCGGCGATCCTGTACCAGGACGATCGCGTTCGAGGTCACGCCGCGCACCAGGCGCCAGGCCAGGTCGAGGTCGAGCAGCTCGGCGTCGGTCGGAGCCCGACGGGTGACCGAGGTCCAGGTGGTCGGATCGTCGCTCGCGGCATCCGGCGCGCCGACGAGGTACGCCCCGCCGGCCGTGCGGATCGACGCGATCGGATCCACCGTCCCGGCGGCCGCCTCGTCGGCCAGCGCCTCGTCGACCAGCACCCGCAGGTTCGGCTTCCGCGCCAGGACCACGAGCGCCTCGGGCTCGAAAGCCGGGGCCACGACGATCTCGAGGAAGATCGAGACGAGCTGTTCGGCGACCGGTCCGGTCACCGGCCGGGTCAGCGCGACCACGCCACCGAACGCGCTGATCGGGTCGGCTTCGAGCGACGCCGTCCAGGCCTCGACGAGCGACGCGCGCTCCGCGGCGCCGCACGGGTTCGTGTGCTTGACGATCACGACGCCCGGCCCGCGCAGCGCCCGTCCCAGGGCCGCGGCTGCCGCGGCATCGAGCACGTTGTTGTAGGAGAGGGCCTTGCCCTGGAGCGGCGCCCGCTCGACGCCGAACAGACCGTCGGCCAGCGTCGTGCCCGGTCGTCGGTAGCGGGCCGCCGGCTGGTGCGGGTTCTCGCCGTAGCGCAGGGTCTCGACCTTCTCGAGCGCGATCGTCAGGGTCGGGGGATACGGATCGTCCGCCCCCGGCAGGCCCGGCTCGTGGGCAGATCGAGGCCGGCCGCCGCGAACCGGCCCGGCAGCTCCGCGGCGATCCGGGCGTCGTAGGCCGCGGTGTGCGCGAACGCCTCGAGCGCCAGCGCGCGTCGCAGCGCATCGGAGAGGCCGGCCGGGTCGTCGAGTGCGGCGAGGACGGCGGCGTAACGCGACGGCGACGTCACGATCGCCACGTTGGCGTGGTTCTTGGCGGCGGCCCGGACCATCGACGGCCCGCCGATGTCGATCTCCTCGATGAGCTCGTCGACGGTGATCCCGGGTCGCTCGAGTGCCGCCGCGAACGGATACAGGTTCACGACGACGAGCTCGAACGGGGCGATCGCCGCGGCGATGATCTGGCGACGGTGGTCGAGCAGGCGCCGATCGGCCAGCAGGCCACCGTGGACCCGCGGGTGCAGCGTCTTGACCCGTCCGTCGAGCATCTCCGGGAACCCGGTCACCGCGGCCACGTCGGTGACCGGCAGGTCCGCGTCGCGGAGGGCTCGCGCCGTGCCGCCGGTCGAGACGAGCTCGAAGCCACGCGCGACCAGCCCGCGTCCGAGATCGACGAGACCGGTCTTGTCGGACACCGACAGCAGCGCCCGGCGCGGCCGCGGGAGCGCCGCATCGGCACGATCGAGGTCCAACGTCACGTGCCGGCCGTCGCTTGCGACCGAGAGCGCCCCCGCCGCGAGCAGACCGACCGCCCGGGGCAGCAGTCGGTGCTCGACCGCCCGGATGCGGGCATGGAGGGCGTCCGCGTCGTCGCCGGGCAGGATCGCGACCGCCTCCTGGGCGACGATCGGTCCGCCGTCGAGCGTCTCGTCGACGAGGTGGACCGTGCAGCCGGTGACGGTCGCGCCGTGGGCGAGCGCATCCGACACCGCGTGCGCGCCCGGGAACGCCGGCAGGAGCGACGGGTGCGTGTTCAGGATCCGGTCCGGGAACGCCGCCAGCACCTTGCGCCCGACGATCCGCATGTAGCCGGCCAGGACGACGATGTCGGCCCGGGCCGCGGTGAGCGTCTCCGCGAGCGTCGCGTCGTCGCCGCCCGGCACCAGTGCCGTGTCGATCCCCTGCTCGGCGGCCCAGTCGAGCGCCGGGCACGCGCGATCGGCGAAGACGAGGACGATCGCACCGCCGAGCTCACCGCGGACCGCCGACGCGTGCAGCGCCCGCAGGTTCGACCCGGCGCCGGACGCCCCGACCGCGATGCGGCCGCTCACCCGGCGCCCTCGAGCGGCCCTTCGACGTAGCGGCTGCCACCGACCGATTCCGCGGTCACGACCTCGCCGACGAGCACGGCCGGCACGCCGTGCGCGGCGAGCACCTCGATGGCGACGGGCAACGCATCCGGGGGCACGACCGCGATCATGCCGAGCCCGCCGTTGAAGGTCGCGCGCAGCTCCGCGTCGTCCATCCCGCCGAGCGCACCGAACAGGCGCATGACCGACGGCATGCGCCAGCGAGCCGGGTCGAGTCGGGCCGCCAGTCCGTCGGGCAGCGCCCGCGGCACGTTCCCGGGCAGGCCGCCGCCGGTGATGTGGGCGAGGCCGTGCAGGTCCGTGCCGGCCGCCACGAGCGCCGCGCGGGCCGCCAGGATGGCGCGCGCGTAGATCCGGGTCGGTGTCAGCAGGACCTCGCCGAGCGTGGCCATCGCCTCGTGGGGCGCATCGACGAGTGTCGCCTCGGTCTCCGCGTCGCCGAGCGTCCGCCGCAGCCGGGCCTGGTACGGCTCGGCGAGGTCGAGGTCCCACTGGGCGACCAGCGCACGCACCAGCGAGTAGCCGTTCGAGTGGAGCCCGGATGACGCCAGGCCGAGGATCGCGTCGCCGGCGCGGACCGCCGACCCGTCGATGATCCGTTCGCGCTCGACGACGCCGATCGCAGTCCCCGACAGGTCGAAGGCGTCGGCCTCCATCAGCCCCGGGTGCTCCGCGGTCTCGCCGCCGACCAGCGCGCAACCGGCCTCGCGGCAGCCGGCGGCCACGCCACCCACCAGCTCGGCGACCGCGGTCGGATCGAGCTGGCCGACGGCGACGTAGTCGAGGAAGGCCAGCGGCTCGGCGCCGGTGCACACGACGTCGTCGGCGCACATCGCGACGAGGTCGATGCCGATCGTGTCGAAGCGACCGAGCGCCGCGGCGATCGCCGTCTTCGTGCCGACCCCGTCGGTCGAGGCGACCAGCAACGGCTCGCGGTAGCCGGCCGGGATGGCGAAGGCGCCACCGAACCCGCCGAGGCCGCCGATGACCTCCGCGCCGGTGGGTCGACTCGACGTGCGCCCGCATCAGCTCGACGGCGCGCTCGCCGGCCGCCACGTCGACGCCCGGCGCGCGGTACGCAGTGCCGCGCGCCCAGGGCGTGCCGTCATCGGACGGTCAGGGGTTCCTCGAGCATGAACTTCCGGCTCGCCGCGTCGTACGGGACGGGTTCCGGGTAGTGGCCGTCGAAGCAGGCGAAGCAGAACTGGTCGTACGGCAGCTCGAGCGCGGCGAGGACGCCGCGGATCGACAGGTAGCCGAGCGAATCGGCCCCGATGAAGTCGCGGATCTCGCGTTCGGTGTGGGTCGAGGCGATCAGCTCGGTCTCGATCGACGTGTCGATGCCGTAGAAGCACGGGTGGTAGATCGGCGGCGCGCTGATCCGGACGTGGACCTCGGTCGCGCCGGCCTTGCGCAGCAGCTCGACGATCCGCTTGGTCGTCGTCCCGCGCACGATCGAGTCGTCGACGACGATCAGCCGCTTGCCGTTCACGACCTCGCGCAGCGGGTTGAGCTTGATCGTGACGCCGCGGTGGCGCAGCCCTGCGATGGCTGGATGAACGTCCGCCCGGCGTACCGGTTGCGGTACATCCCCTCGCGGTACGGGATCCCGGATGCCTCGGCGAACCCGGCCGCCGCCGGCGCGCCGGTGTCGGGCACCGGCATGACCAGGTCGGCCTCGACCGGGTGCTCCAGCGCCAGCTGCATCCCCATCTGGCGACGCGCCTCGTACAGGTTGCGGCCCTCCATGTACGAGTCCGGCCGGGCGAAGTAGATGAGCTCGAAGACGCACAGCGCCGGGGTCGCCTCGGCGAAGCGGACCGAGCGCGGCGCCTGGCCGCGCTCGAGGATGACGATCTCGCCGGGCTCGACGTCGCGGACGTACTCGGCGCCGACGATGTCGAGGCCGGCCGTCTCCGACGAGAGGCACCAGCCGGCCGTCGCGTCGTCGCCGCGCCACAGGCCGTCGTCGGGCCGCCGGGTGCGGCCGTGCGCGGCAGCCGGCCGAGGACCAGCGGCCGGAAGCCGAACGGATCGCGGACGCCGATGACCCGCCGCTCGTCGAGGATGACCAGGCTGTACGCGCCGCGGACCCGTGGCAGGACCCGCAGCAGCGCCTCGACGGTGTCGGCCGCCGGCTCGTCGGCCAGCAGCGCGGTCAGGAGCTCCGTGTCGGTCGAGGCCGGCAGGCGCGCGCGGCCGCCCTCGAGCTGGGTCAGCAGGTCGCGGGTGTTGACGAGGTTGCCGTTGTGGCCGATGGCGAGGGCCCGGCGCGGACCGAGCCGGTACGTCGGCTGGGCGTTCTCCCAGATCGTGGAACCGGTCGTCGAATAGCGGCAGTGGGCGATCGCGAGGCCGCCGCGGAGGCTCGGCAGGCGGCGCTCGTCGAGGACCGTGCTGATCATCCCGAGGTCCTTGTAGAGCATCAGCTGCTCGCCGTCGCTGACCGCCAGCCCGGCCGATTCCTGGCCGCGATGCTGGAGGGCGAACAGCCCGAGCGCCGCGATCGAGGCCGCGTCCGTCGCCTCGCCGCCGGGCAGGACCGCGCCGAAGACGCCGCACATCGGTCAGCCCTCCCAGCCGAGGGCCCGGGACAGCCCGTGCTCCCAGGTGTGGCGCAGGTCCGCCAGCGGCACCTCGAGGGCGTCGGCGATCCGGCTGCCCCGTTCCTCGGCGGCGCCGGTCGCGCCGGATCCCGCCAGCTCGATCACCAGCCGGTCGCCGCCGACCGAGCCGATCGTCTCGACCGGCAGGCCGTGCTGGCGGGCGAGCAGCTCGAGCGCCGCGGCGAAGCGCGGCCGGCAGCTGAGGACGAGCCGCGACGGGCTCTCGCCGAACAGGTCGACGGCCGGCGAGTGCGCGACCGGCGATCCGGACGCTCGCCCCGAGCCCGCCCCACATGGCGCACTCGGCGAGGGCGACGGCGAGTCCGCCGCCCGAGACGTCCTGGGCCGACGCGACGAGGCCGCGGGCGATCGCCTCGCGGATGAACGCCTGGAGCGCGGCCTCGCGCGCGAGATCGAGACCGGGCGGGTCGTCCTCCGCGGCGGCCCCGGCCAGCGCGGCGTAGGCCGATCCGGCCAGCCCGGGCGTCGGGTCGCCGACGAGCAGGATCGCGTCGAGCGGCGTCTGGAACGCCGGGCCGACGAGCGTCGCGATGTCGTCGAGCAGCCCGACGACCCCGATCTCCGGGGTCGGCGCGATCGCGCCGGTCGGCGACTCGTTGTAGAGCGAGACGTTGCCGCCGGTCACGGGCAGGCCGAGCGCCCGGCACGCGTCCGCCAGACCGCGGACGCCCTCGGTCAGCTGCCAGAACGCCTCCGGTCGGGTCGGGTCGCCGTAGTTGAGGCAGTTCGTCACGCCGAGCGGCCGGGCGCCGGTGATCGAGACGTTGCGGGTCGCCTCGGCGACCGAGAGGGCCGCGCCGAGCCACGGATCGGCTGACGCCGACGGCCTGGTTGCCGTCCGTCGTCGCCACGAGCGCCTTGGTCGTGCCCTTGACCCGCAGGACGGCCGCGCCGCGCCCGGGTCCGGCGACGGTGTCCGCCCCGACCGTCGAGTCGTACTGGTGGAAGACGGACTCGCCGCGACGAGAGGTTCGCCGACCCGAGCAGGGCGAGGAGGACCGCGCCGGGATCCATCCCGCGCTCCGGCAGGCGATCGACGGCCTCCGCGGTGCGCCGGGGGCCGGCGCCGCGCGATGATGCGTCGGCGCGGGCGGCGATCCGGTCGTGGACGATCGCGTCGCTCGTCAGCGCGCGGGCCGGGATGCGGGCGAGTTCCCGCGACGAGCCGGGCTCGGCGGCCGTCGGCGTCGAGGCCGCCCTCGATCACGACGATGTCGCCGTCGGCGGTGACCCGGCCGATGATCGCGACCGGGATCCCCCAGCGCGCGCAGACCTCGCGGACGTCCGCCCAGCGCTCCGGGTGGACCGCGGCGCACATCCGCTCCTGCGACTCCGAGATCATCACCTCGAACGGCTCCAGGCCGGGCTCGCGGCGCGGGATCGCGTCGAGGTCGACGACGATCCCGGTCCCGGCCCGGTCGGCGGTCTCCGAGGTGGCGCACGTGATCCCGCCGGCGCCGAGGTCCTGGAGACCCTCGACGAGGCCGCGCTCGATGAGCTCCAGGCTCGCCTCGATGAGCAGCTTCTCGGCGAACGGGTCGCCGACCTGGACGGACGGTCGCTTCGAGGGGTCGTCGTCGGTGAAGGTCGCGATGGCGAGGACCGACGCGCCGCCGATCCCGTCGCGTCCGGTCGTCGAGCCGTACAGGACGACGAGGTTGCCCGGGCCGGCCGGCCGTCGCCAGCGTCAGCCGCCGCTCCTCCAGCAGGCCGATGGCCATGACGTTGACCAGCGGGTTGCCCTGGTAGCGTCGGGTCGAAGACGAGCTCGCCGCCGACCGTCGGGACGCCGACGCAGTTGCCGTAGCCACCGACGCCGCGCACGACGCCGTCGACGAGGTGGCGCGTCCGGGCGTCCGCCGGGTCGCCGAAGCGCAGCGCATCGAGGACCGCGATCGGCCGGGCGCCCATCGTGAAGATGTCGCGCAGGATCCCGCCGACGCCGGTCGCGGCGCCCTGGTACGGCTCGACCGCGGACGGGTGGTTGTGCGACTCGATCTTGAACGCGACCGCCAGCCCGTCGCCGATCGAGATGACGCCGGCGTTCTCGCCCGGGCCGGCGACGACGCCCTCGCCGGCGGTCGGCAGCGTCCGCAGCAGCGGCTTCGAGCTCTTGTACGAGCAGTGCTCGCTCCACATGACGCTGAACATCGCGAGCTCGAGGTCGTTCGGGTCGCGGCCGCCGAGCCGGTCCCGGATCGGCGTCGAGCTCGTCGTCGGTCACGCCGAGCCGGCGGTGGAGCGGCTCCACGGGACGCTCGGCGATGGTCATCGGCTGCCGGCGCCGACCGGCGTGGCGCCGCGCCCGAAGCCGCGCGCGCCGGCGCTCTCGACCAGCGAGCGGATGATCGCGATCCCGTCGTCCGAGCCGAGGATCGCCTCGGTGGCCCGTTCCGGGTGGGGCATCAGCCCGGCCACGTTGCCGGCGGCGTTCAGGACGCCGGCGATCGCCCGCAGCGAGCCGTTCGGGTTCGCCGCGTCGTCGGGTCCGGCGGGGGCCCCGGCGGCGTCCACGTAGCGGAACAGGACCTGGCCGTCGCGCTCGAGCGCATCGAGCGTCGCGTCGTCGGCGTAGTAGCAGCCCTCGCCGTGGGCGACCGGCATGCGCAGCGGCCGCCCGACCTCGAGGGCGTGCGTGAACGGCGTGTCGGGCCGCTCGGCGGCGATCCGCACCTCCTGGCCGGCGAACCGGAGCGACTGGTTGCGCAGCAGCGCGCCCGGCACGAGCCCGGCCTCGGCGAGGACCTGGAAGCCGTTGCAGATGCCGAGGACGAGCCCGCCCTCGGCCGGCGAAGTCGGCGACGGCCCGCATGACCGGGCTGAACCGGGCGATGACCCCGGCCCGCAGGTAGTCGCCGTACGCGAAGCCGCCCGGCAGGACGACCGCGGCGACGCCGTCGAGCGTCGCCTGCTCGTGCCACAGGACGACGGGCTCGGCGCCGGCGAGGTCGAGCGCGGGGACCGTGTCGCGATCGCAGTTGCTGCCCGGGAAGACGACGACGCCGACGCGGACGGCCATCAGTCCGCTCCCGTGGCGGCGCCGACGAGCGACGACGTCGCCCCGATGGCCTCGATCGCGTACGCCTCGATGAGCGGGTTCGACAGCAGCTCCGAGGCCAGGCGCTCGACGACGGCGCGGGCGGCCGTCTCGTCGGCGGCGTCGACGGTCAGCTCCACCCGACGGCCGACGCGGACGGCGCTGACGCCCTCGATCCCGAGGTGGCCGAGGCTGCCCTCGACCGCCCGGCCCTGCGGATCGAGGATGCCGGGCTTGGGCGTGACGTTGACCGCGAACCGGAAGCTGGTCATGGGGCGATGACGTCCTCCTGGAGGTAGCGCTCGAAGCTGGCGCCGGTGATCCGCTCGTAGGCCTCGATGTAGCGCGCCCGCGTGCCGTCGATGACGTCGTCCGGGAGGATCGGGCCCGGGCGCGGTCTTGTCCCACGGCTGGGTCTCGAGCCAGTCGCGGACGAACTGCTTGTCGAAGCTCGCCTGCGGCGCCGCCCGGCTCGTAGGCGCCGGCATCCCAGAAGCGCGACGAGTCCGGCGTCAGGACCTCGTCGATCAGGATCAGCTGCGACCGGTCCGTCGGTGTCCACGAGCCCGAACTCGAACTTCGTGTCGGCGAGCAGGATCCCGCGTCGCGCGGCGATCGCCGCGCCGTAGCCGATAGAGCCCGAGGGCCTGGTCGCGGATCGCCTCGGCCAGCTCGCCCGCGACAGCCTGGCCGCTCCAGCGCGCGATGTGCTCGACCATCCGGTCGAAGTCGATGTTCTCGTCGTGCTCGCCCTGCTCCGCCTTGGTCGCGGGCGTGAAGATCGGCTCCGGCAGCCGGTCGCTCTCGCGCAGGCCGGCCGGCAGCGGCAGGCCGCAGACGGTGCCCCGGTCGCCGGTACTCCTTCCAGCCGCGACCCGGCGAGGTAGCCGCGGACGACCGCCTCGATCGGCACGACGTTGCCGCTCGCCGACAGACCATGATCCGGCCGCGCAGCCCGGCGAGCGGGCCCGTGTCGGCGTCCGATCGGTCGACAGTCTCCAGCGCGGCGGCGAATGCCGTCGAGACGATGACCGGATCCGTGTCGAGCAGGTGGTTCGGGACGATGCCGGCGGTCTCGGCGAACCAGAACCGCGACAGGCCGGTCAGGACGCGGCCCTTGTCGGGGATCGCGCGTCGGCAGGACGACGTCGAAGGCCGAGATCCGGTCGGAGGCGACGAGCAGCAGCCGACCGTCCGGGAGCTCGTACAGGTCGCGGACCTTGCCCGAGCGCAGGAAGCGGTCAGCCAGCAGCATCGGGCACCGTCGGCTTGGTGATCGACGGTGCGGGCCGCGACGGCGTCGCGCAAGGCCGTCGAGCCGCGTGATGACCTCGGCACGTGGTGCAGGAAGGCCGCCTCGTCGAAGCAGGCGTCGAGCTGGCCGAGCGACAGCCGCGGCGACGGCCGGGTCGACGGCCAGCAGGTCGCGCAGCGGCGCGCGCTCGTCGGCCGCCCGCAGCGACGCGCGCTGGACGATCGCGTAGGCCTCCTCGCGCGACAGCCCGCCGCTCTTCGACGAGGGCGACCAGCACGCGCGACGAGGCGTGCAGGCCGAGGCCGCGCGCGATGTTCTCGCGCATCCGCTCGGAGCGGACGACGAGCCCGTCGACCAGCCCGGTCATCCGCACGAGCATGTAGTCGAGCACGATCGTCGCGTCGGGCAGGATGACCCGCTCGGCGCTGGAGTGGCTGATGTCGCGCTCGTGCCAGAGCGGCTGGTCCTCGAGCGCCGTGTGGGCGTAGCCGCGCAGCAGCCGGGCCAGCCCGGCGATCCGCTCGGACAGGATCGGGTTGCGCTTGTGGGGCATCGCCGACGAGCCCTTCTGGCCGGCCGTGAACGGCTCCTGGAGCTCGCCGATCTCGGTGTGCTGGAGGTTGCGGACCTCGGTCGCGAAGCGCTCCAGCGAGCCGCCGACGATGGCGATCGCGCCGAGCAGCGCCGCGTGCCGGTCGCGCTGGACGATCTGGGTGCTCACCGGGTCGGCGTGGAGCCCGAGCGCCGCGAGGACCTCGGCCTCGATGTCCGGGCCGAGATGGCTGTACGTCCCGACCGGCCCGGAGATCTTGCCGGTCCCGATCTCGTCGACGGCGGCGGCCAGGCGCGTCCGGCCCCGCTCGAGCTCGAACGCCCAGCCGGCGAGCTTGAGACCGAGCGTCGTCGGCTCGGCGTGGACCGAGTGCGTCCGGCCCATCATCACGGTCTCGGCCTCGGCCCGGGCGCGGCCGATGAGCGCGAGCGGTCAGGCGGTCGCAGTCGGCCAGGAGCCGCTCGCCGGCCGCCCGGAGCTGGAGCGCGAGGCCGGTGTCGACGACGTCGCTGCTGGTCAGGCCGAGGTGGAGGTAGCGACCCTCGGGGCCGACCGACTCGGCGACCTGGCTGACGAAGGCGATGACGTCGTGGTCGGTGGTCTGCTCGATCTCCGCGATCCGCTCGACGTCGACGCGTCGAGCGCGTCTCGAGCGCCGCGAGCGCCTCGGGCGGGATCAGGCCGCGCGCGGCCTGGGCGCGGGCGACCGCCAGCTCGACCCGGAGCATCGCCTCGAACCGGGCCGCCTCGGACCAGATCGCGCCCATCTCGGCGAGCGTGTAGCGGCGGATCATCGCGGCGCTCCCGGATGCGGCCGGCGGCGACGCCGGTGCGAGGCCGATGTCGTGGCGGCGCTGGACGCCGGCGAAGGTGATCGCGTCGGCGGCCGCCTCGGCCGCGGCCGGGCCGCCGCGAGGTCCGGGCCGCGACCGACGACCGAGAGGACCCGGCCGCCGGCCGTGCGGACGGTGCCGTCGGGCCCGATGGTCGGTGCCGGCGTGGAAGACGAGCGCGCCGTCGGCCGCGGCCACGTCGAGGCCGTGGATCGCGTCGCCGTGAGCGAGGCGCGTCCGGGTAGCCGGCGCTCGCGAGCACGATCGCGACCGTCGCGCCCGGGAACGGCGGGCAGCCGCGCCGTCGGTGAGCCCGAGTGCCCGGGCGGCGCCGGCCAGCTCGCCGCGGGCGGCGGCCAGCAGGAGCGGCCCGAGCGCGACGGCCAGGCGCGGCAGGAGCGCCTGCGTCTCGGGGTCGCCGAAGCGGGCGTTGCACTCGAGCAGGACCGGGCCGTCGTCGGTCAGCATCAGGCCGGCGTACAGCGCGCCACGGAACGGGGTGCCGCGGCGGGCCAGCTCGGCGAGGATCGGCCGGTGGAAGGCCTCCAGGAGCGCCGGGACCGTCGTCGTCGGCGAGGTCCGGGAGCGGGCTGTAGGCGCCCATGCCGCCGGTGTTCGGCCCCTCGTCGCCGTCGAGCAGGCGCTTGTGGTCGCGGGCCAGCGGGCAGCGCGAGCGCCTCGCGGCCGTCGCACGAGGGCGATGAGGCTCGCCTCGCGGCCGCGAGCCGCTCCTCGACGACGACCCGGGCGCCCCGCGCCGCCAGCGCCGCCATCGAGCGCGCGCGCCGCCTCGTCGAGGTCGTCGCAGACCGTCACGCCCTTGCCGGCGGCCAGCCCGTCGGCCTTGACCACGACGCCGTCGCCGGCCGACGCGAGCTCGCGCGCGAACGCCAGCGCCGGCTCGACGGTCGTGAACGTCGCCGCGCGGGCCATCCGCACGCCGGCGGCCGCGGCGACCTCGTGGCAGAACGCCTTGCTGCTCTCGATCCGGGCGGCCGCCTGCGACGGCCCGAAGACCGCGATCCCGGCCGCTCGCGAGCGCATCGGCGACGCCGGCCGCCAGCGGCGCCTCCGGGCCGATGACGACGAGCTCGGCCGAGACCTGCCGGGCGAGCGACCACGACCGCGGCCGGGTCGAGCGGATCGACCGTCCAGGCAGCGGACCCGCGGCTCGCGCGCGATCGCGTCGCTCCCGGGCGCCACGATCACCTCGTTGACGCCCGGTTCCGCGCCGAGCTTCCAGGCCAGGGCGTGCTCCCGGCCACCTCCGCCGACGATGAGGATCCGGGTCGGCATCAGGAGGCTGGCCGTGCTCATGCCGGGATCCCGGCCCGGTTGCGCATCGGGCGCCAGGCCCGCTCGATCGTCTGCGTCCGCTCCGGCCCGACCGACACGAGGACGATCGGGACGCCGGCGTGGCTCTCGATGGCGCTCAGGTAGCGCCGCGCGTTCTCGGGCAGGTCGGCGAGCGAGCGGACGTCGTGGATCGGCTCGGCCCAGCCCGGGAACTCGTCGTAGATCGGCGTCGCCCGCGCGAGCGCCGCGCCGCTCGACGGCCAGGTCTCGACGCGCCGGCCGTCGATCTCGTAGGCGACGCACAGCCGGAGCGGGTCGATGCCCGACAGGATGTCGAGCTTGTTGAGCATGATCGTGCTGACGCTGTTGACCGCGACGGCATAGCGCAGCGGGACGGCGTCGAACCAGCCGACGCGCCGCGGCCGCCCGGTCACCGTCCCGAACTCGTGGCCGCGCTCGGCGATCCCCGCGCCGATCTCGTCGTGGAGCTCGGTCGGGTACGGCCCGGACCCGACCCGCGTCGAGTAGGCCTTCATCACGCCGATGACCTCGTCGACCTGGAGCGGGCCGATCCCGCCGCCGGTGCACGCGCCACCGGCGACCGGGTTCGACGAGGTCACGAACGGATAGCTGCCGTGGTCGAGGTCGAGCAGCGTGCCCTGCGCGCCCTCGAGCAGGACGTGCTCGCCGCGCGCCAGCGCCGCCTGGACGAGCCACGTCGTGTCGTCGAGGTGGTCGCGCAGGCGCTCGCCCCAGCCGACGCGCCTCGTCGACGAGCGCGCCGACCTCGAACGGCTCGGCGCCCATCGAGGTCGAGCAGCAGGTTCTTGTCGGGCAGCACGCGCGCGATCCGCTCGCGCAGGACGGCCCGGTCGAGCAGGTCCTCCATGCGCAGGCCGAGGCGCCAGGCCCGGTCGCCGTAGGTCGGCCCGATCCCGCGCCCGGTCGTGCCGACCTTCGTCGCCGTCGAGGCGGGCCTCGTTGGCCACGTCGAGGGCGACGTGGTACGGCATGATCACGTGCGCGCTGCGGCTGACCCGGACGCGGCTGACGTCGATCCCGCGCGAGGCCAGCATGTCGAGCTCGTCGATGAGCGTGACCGGGTTGACCACGACGCCGTTGCCGATGACCGAGGTGATGTGCGGGTACAGGACGCCCGACGGCGTCAGCCGGAGCTTGAACACCTCGTCGCCGCTGACGACCGTGTGGCCGGCGTTGTCGCCGCCCTGGTAGCGCACGACCATCGCGACCTGCTCCGCGAGGAAGTCGGTCGTCTTGCCCTTGCCCTCGTCGCCCCACTGCAACCCGACGATCACGGTGGCCGGCATCAGGCGGCGTCCACGGCGCGGGCTGGATCGGCCATGCCGGCGATCGATCGTCGGTGCGCCGCGCTCGCTCACGCAAGCCGCGACCGTGGCTCGCGGAGCGGCGCCTCGGGCGTCGAGGCGCGGCGGCGAGCATCCGCGAGCGAGCGCACCCCAAGGTGCGTGAGCGAGTGGCGGAGCCGACAACGCCCGCATCGGCCGATCTCAGGCGTCGCCAATCAAAAAGCCCCAGACCGACAGGTCTGGGGCTGACTTGGATAGACATCTCCCGCGTCGCGCCGCCGACGTCTTCGGCGGATCGCCGTCGTCCGGTCGCTCGGTCGCCTCACGGGGCGGCCGATGCGCCCTCCTAGCGCGATCGCTGACCTCCTGGTTCGCGGGCCGTCGCGGTGGCGAGCCCGCTGTGGACGAGGACGGCCGGAGTATAGCAGCCGGCCACGGCCGCGAGGACGGAGCCGGTCGCCGACCGTACCACCGGGTGTTGCGCACCGGTACCTCCTCGGACCCGTGAGGGACCGGCCCGCCGGTAGCCTTGACACGGTGATGCGCCTGCTTGGGGTCCTGGCGCTTGCGGCTCCGGTCGCGACTCGGGATCCTCTTCGTCTCGGTGCCCGATGTGGCGACCGAATGGATGAATGAAGTCGGACGCTCGGTCATCGCGGCCATCGCGGCTGCGACGATCGGCGTGTCGTTGACCGCGGGCGTCACCTACCTGCTGCTGCGGATCCGGTTCGGCCGCCTGGTCAAGGCCGCGGAGCGGATCGCCGCCGGCGACTACACGATCACGGTCAAGGCCAGAGGGCACCGGCCTCGAGGGCCGCCTCGGTCGCGCGATCAACGGCATCTCGGTCGCGATGACCGAGACCAACGACCTGGCGACGTTCGACCGCCTGACCGGCGTGGCCAACCGCAGCGCCCTCCTGGCCGCGCTCTTCGCCGAGGTCGAGCGTGCCGGCCGCTACGAGCGGCCGCTGTCGGTCGCCTTCGTCGACATCGACCACTTCAAGACCGTCAACGACTCCTACGGCCACGCCGCCGGCGACATCGTCCTGCGCGGCGTCGCCCAGACGCTCGGCGCGAACCTCCGCGCCAGCGACATGATCGGCCGCTACGGCGGCGAGGAATTCATGCTGATCCTCACCGAGACCGACGTCGAGGAGGGCGCCGTCCTGATGGAGAAGCTGCGCAACCTCGTCCAGCGCGAGCGCTTCGCGGTCGAGGGCAACCCGGACCTGTCGGTCACGATCTCGATCGGCATCGCCGGCGGCGTCGGGCACGCTCCTGCGGGCCGAGTCGCTCGTCCGCGACGCCGACGCGGCGATGTACTCGGCCAAGTCGCTCGGGCGGAACCAGACCTACATCTTCGAGGAGCCCGACGACGACGCCCGCGTGCCGCGCGCCCCGATCTCCAACGCCGGTCGGGCCCGGGCGGTCGAGATCGGCAAGCAGGCGCGGCAGGCGGCCACCGCCGCGCTCGCCTCGTACATCCTCCCGCTCCCCCACTACCGCGGCCAGCCGTCGGCGCTCATCGCCTCGATCGTGGTCGAGATCGCGCGACAGCTGCAGCTGCCCGAGGCCGAGATCGACCGGATCCAGGTCGCCGCGCTGCTGCACGACGTCGGCAAGGTCGCCATCCCCGAGGAGATCCTCGAGAAGCCGTCCGCGCTCTCGACCGGCGAATGGCGCTCGGTCGTCCAGCACCCGCGCATCGGCCAGGTCATCCTCGAGCAGGCGGCCGCGCTCAAGGACGCCGTGCCGATCATCCTCCACCACCACGAGCGCTTCGCCGGCCACGGCTACCCGTACGGGCTGCGCGGCAACGAGATCCCGCTCGGCGCCCGGATCGTGGCCATCGCCGACGCCTACGACGCGATGATCCACGACCGCCCGTACAAGCGCGCGATGAGCCACGACCAGGCGATCGCCGAGCTGCGCCGCCACGCCGGCACGCAGTTCGACCCGGACCTCGTCAACCTCTTCTGCGACCTGTACGCCGCGCACGCCCCGGAGCCGGATCCGACGGTGCTCGCGATGATGCGGCGAGCAGGCCAGCACGCACACCGACGAGCTGATCCTGCCCGAGATCGGCGGCGCGCGTCGGCCACACGCGACGCTCGCCGCGACCCAAGGCCGTGCCCCAGATCACCGCGACCACCTCCGACGGCGCCTCGGCGGCGATGGCGGGCGAGGGCTCGGCGCTCGGTCGAGCTCCGGTCGGTCCCGACCCGGTCCGGCCCGAGCCACGCCGTCGCCCGATCGATCCGCTCGGCGGTGGTTCGCTGCCGCCGACCAGCGGCCCGCGACCCACGAGGCGCGACCGCCGGCTGATCCCGCGGCTCACGCCCCGACGCGCTCCGTGCAGCCGCGGTGAAGCCCGGATACCGGCCCGATAAGGCCTCGCTGCTAGGGTCCGATTCGCCCGCCAGGTCTCTCAGCCGGCCCCGCCGAACGCCGAACCGCCGATCCGCCGGAGGCCCGGTCCGCCGGGGCCGGCGACCTGACATCCGCCCGCCGTGACTGCCCGCCGCAGACGCAGGGTCGTGACCGGTGCGACCGGCCGACCGGGAAGGAGATCGGACCGTGAACAAGGTCCTGCTCACGGGGCGCCTCACGCGCGACCCGGAGATGCGCAGCCTGGCCAGCGGCAAGAACGTCACGACCTTCACCGTGGCCAGCAACGAGTTCCTCGGCGCCGGCAAGGAGAAGGCCGAGTACAGCCCCGTGGTCACGTGGGACCGGCTCGCCGAGATCGCCGGCCGGTACCTCGGCAAGGGCCAGCAGGTCGCCATCGAGGGTCGTCTCCAGACGCGCTCCTGGGACGACGACAAGGGCGCGCGCCACTGGAAGACCGAGATCGTCGCCGCGCACGTCGAGATGCTGTCCGGCCGGCGCAAGAAGGACTACGAAGCCCAGCAGGCCGCGGAGTCGTTGAGCGGCCCAGGCCGAGGCCCTCGGCGAGGCGCCCGCGGCCGAGCCGATCCCCGAGGACGCCGAGACGTCGGCGAGCCCGGCGACGACGACGACGAGGAGGCCGAGGCCGAGGAGACCGCCGCCTGACCGATCGCCCGTCCCCTTCGGCCACGGCGGTGCGCGTACCCCTCCCGCGCCGTCGTGGCCGCTGAACTAGCGTCGTCGATGAGCTGCTACTCCGTCAGGGTCGCGGTGGGACGTTCTACAGTCCGGTCGGTGCCACGAACTCGAAGAACGAGAACGCCAGGATCGCGTAGACGATCATCAGGAGCGCCCCCTCGAGCCAGTTCGACTCGCCGTCGAGCGCGATGAGCGCGCTGATGCCGACGGCGGCGCCGACCGCGGCGACCTCGAGCGGCTGGAAGACGAGGTCCATCGGCTGGCCCATGACCACGCCGAGCAGGACCAGGACGGGTGCCACGAAGAGCGCGACCTGCAGGCTCGACCCGTAGGAGACCGCCATCGCGAACTCCATCTTGTCCTTGTAGGCGAGCTGCACCGCGACCAGGTGCTCGGCCAGATTGCCGATCGTCGGGATGAGCACGACGCCGACGAAGAACGGGGTGAGCCCGAACGCCTCGATGAAGGTGTCGATCGAGCTCACCAGGATCTCCGACAGGACCGCGAGCAACACCGCGGCGATGAGCAGCACCGCGACCGCCGTACCGCGCCCCCACGCCGGACCGCGCGTGGCCGGCCGGCTCGCCGTGGCCACCGAGGGTCTGTTCCGGGTTCGTGAACTGGTACACGAGCGACAACACGTAGCCCGCCATCAGGGCGAGCGCGACGAGGACGGACTCCTCTGTCCGCGTTCCCTGACCCGGGTCGCTGGAGAACGCGAAGATGGCAGGCACGAACAGTCCGATGGCCGCGACGACCAGGAGCGCCGCGTTCGAGCCGGCGATCCGCTGGCTGAACGTCTGGGTGCCGTGGCGGAGTCCGCCGAAGAGCACGCTCGCGCCGAGCACCAGCAGCAGGTTGCCGATGATCGAGCCGGTGATCGATGCCTTGACGACGTCGATGAGCCCGGCCTGAAGCGCGAAGAACGCGATGATCAGCTCCGCGATGTTGCCGAAGGTCGCGTTCAGGATGCCGCCGACCTGTGGCCCGGTCAGGGAGCCGAGCCGCTCGGTCGAGAGCCCGACCACCCAGGCGAGGCCCAGGATCCCGGCCGCCGACACGAGGAACAGGACGGTCTCGTCGACGTGCAGCCCGAAGTCGAGGACGATCGCGGCCACGCTGACGACGACCGTCCCGAGCAGGAACACTCGTCCGACGGGCGAGAGTTGCCCGAGGATCGGGAGGCCAGGGCCGGCCGAGGGTCCCGGCGTCGAGGCGGCGGTCACCCTGGAATCCTAGCCCAGCCGGGCATGGCCCCGCGCCCCGCCAGGCGTGGGAATCCTAGCCCAGCCGGGCATGGCCCCGCGCCCCGCCAGGCGTCACGCGAACGCAACGCCGTAGGCGAATGGACGCGCATCCGCGAGACGCGGGGCGGACCACGGTACGCGCGTGGCCATTCTCGCCGCGCTCGTGGCATTCGGATCGCGGTTCGCCAGCAAGATCCTGACGACGGCCCTCGGCTGGGCGAGCACGCTGCTCTTCGGTCGGGTCCCGGCGTCCAGGCAGATCCTGCTCCTCGGGATCACCTTCGGTTCCGTCATCTGGATCGTGCTCGTGGCCGGCGTCGCGTTCCCGGACATCGGGGCGTTCCTGCTCGTGCTGGTGCCCCCGCAGGACGTCGTGCCAGAGGAGATCATCCGCCTGGCGATGCTGATCGGCGCGCTCATCGTGCCGGCGCTCGTTGGGATCCTGACCCTGGCCCTGTCCTCGCCCGCGGATCGCCATGGCCGCCGGGCGGTCGAGGCCGTGCTCCGCGGTTATCCGCTGACGGTACTCCTGGCCGTCCTGCTGGTCTTCCTGGCCGGCCTGGCCATCTGGCGTAAGGCGCACGGCCTCGCGCGACGCTGGACGGACGCCCATGTCCCCCTCGTGGTCGATCCCGGCGCCTATGATCAGGTCGCTGCGGACCTGGATCGGGCGGTGAGCGATGCCGGGCTGGACGTCGAGCCACAGGCCGCACCGGCGGCGATGTCACGACCCGCTCGATGGCTGGCGGCCGTCGGTGGCTCGAGCTCGAGCACCCTCGTGCCCGAACGGATGATCCAGCTCCACGGCCCCGGTCTCGACATCCTCATCTATCCGATGGATCTCATGATCTCTGGCAAGCCCGAGCTCGTTGCCCGCGCGAGAGCGGCGATGGCCAGTCGGCTGACGACCTCGGCCGCCCACCTGACGGTGAGCGCGGAGGCGCAGGCGATCGAGGACCGCCTGACCGCTCTCGGCAACGGGTCTGGCGACACCAAGCATCCGCCACGCTTCGACGGGGCCGCCGCAGCGGCGTTCGGCGAGATCGACGAGACGCTGGCCACGATCGTGATCCCGTACGAGGAATGGGAAGTCCTGTACCGGCAGCGGCTCCAGGTCGAGCGGGACCTGCGGGCCGGCGCGATGGCGGGCGAGGCCGTGCTGGGTGCGGACACACCCGCGATGGACGGGCCGTTGGCCACGCTCACGGCCGTCGGGCGCCTGCGTCCGTGACGGTGCCGACGCCGTGCTCGACGTCCTCGCCGACGAGCGCACCGCGGCAGCGCTCGCTCGCGAGGCCGGACCGGAATGGGGCCTAGGCATCCGAAGCGCGGCCGCGGCGATCGCCGGCGCACGATCGGGCCTCCGTGAGGCCGCCGAGGAGAATGAGGACGCCGCCGAACCTGACCCGCGACATGACGACGACGAGGGCCGGGCGACTGGCGCCCGGCCCTCGCGACCCCCTGCCAGGAGCGATGGTCAGTCGCCGTAGACCTCGTCCCAATCCTTGACCTTGAGCAGCAGCAGCTGCCCATGCTCGACGAACTCCTCGACCGTTCCGGCGCCAGGGCCGACGGGCAACCCGTTGGCCGTGTGGATCTGGGCATCGAAGACGAAGGTCCCCTTGCCGAAGGTCGATTCGGCGTCGGCGATGCCACTCGACTCCTCGTCGATCGTCAGGAAGGCCGGGCTGCCGCTCGCGGCGGGGCCGAAGCGCGCCGCATCGAAGCGGGCGACGACGCCGAGCGCGCCGTCCTTGATCCGGTAGGCGATGATCCGAGCGAGGTGGTTGTTGGACCCCGGGTCCTCCTGGATCAGGAGGTTCCCGTGGCGGTCGATGCCCATGTTGTCCGGCTTGTTGAACTTCGGTTCGGTGCCACCGAGCGACTCGCTGCCGTCCAGTAGGAGCGTCAGCGTGGCGCCGTCGAAGGGCTTGTCGATGTCCTTGAATCGCAGCCGCCACAGGCCGCCACCGTCGCGCGAGTCGAGGCCGGTCCCGTCCTTCTGGCCGCCCTCGGTCGTGACGAAGTAGAAGTCGTTCCGGTGGCGCGGGTCCCAGATCCCGTCCTCGACGCGGTTGAGGCTGAGGCCGCCGGTCTTGGCCAGCGAATTCTGGAGGGCGCCGGTCAGGCTCCACGGGATGTTGACGAGCGTCACGGGGCCCGGCACGCCCTTGCCGTACGTGGCTCGCCAGGTCGCGTCGTCGGTGACGGCCGCATCGACGGCGTCGACGACATGGCTCAGGCCGTTGGTCAGGCCCGCCTTCGCGACCGGTTCGCCGGAGAACTGCTTGGTGCCGACATACGTCCAGAGCTGGCTGCCGTCACCGGGACCGTCCTCCTGGCCCATGACCAGCGTGGTCGCGCCCTTGTTGTTGGCAGGGACGGTGTTCTCCCAGGAGAAGAGCCCGTGTCGCGGGAGGGCGACGGCCTGGCCGTTCGCGGTGATGCCGAACGTGCGCCCGTTGTCGGTGTCCTCTTCGTTACCGAAATAGATCTGGCCCCGGTAGCCCCGGCCGGTGCGTTCGTCATAGAAGACGCCCGGGTCGGACAGCGTGCCCGAGCAGAACCGGCCGAAGGTCACGTCCTGCACGGCCAGGTCCGCGAAGCGCGCACCGGCGGTGACGTAGTTGCCGTTCGGGTAATCCCAGAAGCGGACGCCCGGGTCGACGAGATCCGAGCCGGCCTTGACCTCGAGCGTCTTGCGGTCGATGACCCAACGCGAGACGAACGCACCCGTCACGCCGTGGCGGCGAGCGATCCCCTGCGCGTCACGCAGCTCGTGGTTCAGATAGACGATGGCCTTGCCGCGATGTCGTGACACGCCGATCCCGTCCGGGATGCCGACGAGCTCATACGCGTTGGATGCCGAGCCGGCGTCGCCGACCGTGAGCAACGAGGTGATCTTCACATCGTCGGCGACCGGCAGGACGTACGGGGCGGTCGTGGTGTTGGGTCCGATAGCCGTGCTTGGTGGGGCGGCGCTGGCGGGCGAGACCGCGATCACCAGCGTCGCCACCGCGACGATGGTCGCCGCCGAGCGTCGCGTTGAGCGCCGGGGCGAGGTGGACCGGACGTTCATGGCATTCCTCCTTGGCTGCATACCTGGATCGTGGTTCACCGTGGGCAGCCAGCATGAACAACATGTTGTCGACAGTACCGCGGGTGTAAACCATCGTCCTCAGGTCATGGCCGGCGGCGCGACGCTCGAGCGGCGCTGACCCGAGCCATCAGCGGATGGCTGCGACCCCGTACAGCCGGCGTCTCGGGATGCCGGTCGCGGCGGCCACCTGCCGAGCGGCCTCGCCGCGGGCCGTCCCGGCGGCCACCAGCCGTTCGACCTCGGCGATCGCCGCCTCGAGCCGAGCCGCCTCGCCCACCTCCCGCTCCGCCGATGGCTGGCTGCCGTCGTCAGGTCCGATCACCAGCACGAACTCGCCGCGCGGGGGGATCCGCCCGTCGGACGCGGCCTCGGCCAGCTCGCCGAGCGTGCCTCGCACGAACGACTCGTGGATCTTGGTGAGCTCTCGACAGACCGCTCCCGGGCGTTTCGGGCCGCACGCCGCCGCCAGGTCCCACAACGTCGCCGTCACCCTGGCCGGGGCCTCGAACAGGACCGTCCCGCGATCGTCGGCGGCGATGCGGACCAGGCGTTCACGACGCTCGCGCCCGGAGCGCGGCAGGAAGCCCTCGAACGCCCAGCGCGGCCCCGCGACACCGGCACCGGCCACGGCGGCCAACACGGCCGACGCCCCCGGCAACGGCACGACCGTGCCGCCCTCGCGGGCCCACACGGCCACCAGCTCCCCGCCCGGGTCGCTGACGGTGGGCGTCCCGGCGTCGGTGACCAGGGCCAGGTCCGAACCGGCGCGCAAGTGGGCCAGGAGCGCCTCGGCCCGGCTCGGCCCGCTCCGTGCGTGGTAGCTCGTCATCCGGGTCTCGATCCCGTGGCGCGACAGCAGGCGGTAGGTCAAGCGTGTGTCCTCGGCCGCGATGAGCGGGACCGTACGCAGCGTCTCCATCGCCCGCAAGGTGATGTCACCGAGGTTCCCGATCGGTGTCGCGACCACATACAGGGTGCCGCCGGTGCCGCCGGTGCCGCCTTCTTGCGCCCCGGCCGCGTCGCTCACTCCCGGGCCGAGCCCGGTCGCCGGCGCGGGTAGAGATAGTCCACGCCGGCCGTCCGGGGGCCGAGCTTCGCGATCGGCGGGACCTGCCGCTTGAATTCGGACCCGGCGATCATCCGGTCGACGCGCCCGATCGTGGCCGGATCGAAGCCGAGCGCCACGAGTTCCTCGGTCGAGCGACGCTTGTCGACCCGCCAGAACAGGAGCCGATCGAGCGCTGGGTAGTCGAAGCCTCCCTCGGTCTCGTCGGTCTGACCGGGCCACAGGTCGGCCGAAGGTGCCTTTCGCACGATCGTGTCGGGAACACCCACGGCGATCGCCAGCTGGCGGACCTGGCTCTTGTACAAGTCGCCGATCGGATTGAACGCGCAGGCCGAGTCGCCGAACAGGGTCGTGTAGCCGATGAGCGACTCGGTCTTGTTACCGGTCCCGACGACCAGGCCGCCGAACGTCACCGAGTGGTCGTACAGGACGGCCATCCGCTGGCGGGCCATGTAGTTGCCGCGCCGAAGCGGGCTCGCGTCGGGCTCATCGGCGAAGTAGCCATCGACCATCGGACTGATGTCGACCAGGGTCGCCGCGGTCCCGAGCGCCTTGACGACCGCCTCGGCGTCGCCCTGCGAGGCGGGCGACGAGGTGCGGTATGGCATGAGCACGCACAGTAGCCGGTCGGCGCCGACGGCCTCCACCACGAGATAGGCGACGAGCGCGGAATCGATGCCGCCCGACAGTCCCAGGACGAGTCGATCGAAGCCGGCCTGGCGGAGCTGGCCCCGGATGAACTCCGCGATGACCCGGCGCGCGACATCCGCGTCGATCGAGAGCTCCGGTGGCAACTCGAACGGCGGAGCGTGCTCGTCGGCCAGATCGCTCGAGCTCATCGGTCGGTCGCCTTGCGCCGGCCGCGGGCGGCGGTTCGTTCGGCGTCGGAGCCAAATCCGATCGGACGCGGCCGTCGCTCCGCCGGGACGACGTCAAGACCTGGTTCGGCGCCCGGTTCGGCGGTGGCATCCGGCGTGAAACCGGCCCGTTCGGCGACGATCCGCGCGAGCTCGCGGACCTGGAGCTCGGGGCGCTCGTCGCGCAGCAACGGCAGGCCGATCCGCTCCCGTCGGATGTCCGCGGCCTGGATCTCGACCGTGAACAGGCCCTCGTCGTAGAGCGGGGCGCTGAACACCGCCGCGCCATTCGGTCCGATGACCTCCGAGCCACCCCAGAACGAGATGGACTCGTCGACGCCGACGCGATTGCAGAAGACGACGAACGAGGTCGTCAGCTGCGCGTACGTGCGCATGAGCGTCCGCCACGACGTCGCGGTCCCCAGGCCGACCTCGTTGGTGGCGGCCAGGTCGCGTCCAGGCGACGACGAGACGTTCACGAGGATCTGGGCCCCGTCGAGCGCTAGCAGCTGTGGGACCGTGAGGTGCCAGAAGTCCTCGCAGATGGCGATGCCGATCCCCACCCCGAGGCGGGATGGCACTGCCCGGAGGACGTCGCCCGCGGCGAAGAAGCGCCGCTCATCGAACAAGCCATAGGTGGGGAGGAACAGCTTCCGGTGGACGTGCCGGATCTCGCCGTCCTCGATGAGCGCCGCGGCGATGAACAGCCGATGATCCGCCGACTCCTCGACGAACGACACGATCGCCGACAGGCCCTCGGTCGCGTGGGCGAGTTCGGCCAGCCTCGGATCGTCGAGGCGCATCGAGACCTCCGACGCCAGGTCCTGGAGCTGATAACCGGTCAGCCCGAGTTCCGGAAAGACGACCAGCTCGGCGCCGGCCGCGCGCGCTTCGCCGAGCAATTCGTGGTGCGCGGCAAGGTTCTCGTCCAGCTGGCCCAGTCGAGGGGCGATCTGGGCGATGGCGATCCGGATCGATCTCACGCTCGGAGCATACGCGACGACCCGCTGGGCCGAGCGTCCCGGGGCCTGTCCGGAGCGGTCGCGACGAGCGAGACCGACCGATGCTAGGCTTCCGCACGCTCAGGCGGGCAGCGAGCCCGATGCGGCGCGGACGATCCGGGCCATCTCGATGGGAGCATCAGCGAGCCGTTGTCCCGATCACGCACGCGACCTTCCGGATCCGCCACAGCGTCGATCGTCATGGCCATGCTCGTCGCCGCGTGTGGCACGGTCGTGCGACCGATCGCGACGGCGCAACCCACGCAGACGCCACCGCCGGCCACGCCGCGAGCCAGCAGCGTGCCATTCGTCGCCATGTCCTATCCCGCCGATGGCGAGGCCCCGTGCGGACAGGCCGAGGCAACGGACGCGAACCACGCGCCGTATCTCGGCAACTTCAAGCGAATCACCTCGACCGACGCCTCCACCGTGACCTTCGAGCTCTGCCGACCGGATGTCGCGTTCCTCGCGAAGATCGCCGCGCCGGCGTTCGCCATCAACGATGCCTCGTGGCTCCGAGCGCACATCGACCCTGGCAAGTCCGGCGAGCAGGCGATCGTCACGGACGTCAACGGCACTGGCCCGTACCGGCTCGAGCGCTGGGTTCGCGGCTCCGAGATCGACCTGGCGCGAAGCGACACCTACTGGGGTGCGCCTGCCCGGAACGAGCGACTCGTCGCTCGTTGGCTCGGCAACCCCGCCGAGCGCCTCAGCGAGCTCCGTGGCGCCACCGTGGATGGCATCGAAGGGGTCGATCCGGCCGGTGTCAGGGCCGCGGTCGACGACCTCAGCCTGCAGCTCGAACCTCGCCCTGGCCTGAACACCTTCTTCCTGGGCTTCAACAACACGTCCCCCCCGTTCAACCTCGAGCCGGTGCGCCGGGCCGTCGCGCTGGGCATCGACCGGCGGCGCATCGTCGAGGGCTTCTTCCCGCCCGGTTCCGAGGTCGCGTCGCATTACACGCCGTGCGCCATCCCGCACGGCTGCGCCGGCGACCCCTGGTACGACTTCGACCCGCTGCTGGCCAAGGACACGCTGACCGCCGCGGGCTTCCCGAACGGATTCGATACCAAGATCCGCTACCGGGAAGCGGCCACACCGTATCTGCCCGATCCGACCGGCGTCGCCCAGGAGCTCAAAGCCCAGCTCCTGGCCAACCTCGGGATCCGGGCCGAGCTCGTGAGCATGCCCGACGAGCCGTTCCTGGCCGACGTGCACGCCGGCAAGCTCGACGGGATCCACCTCTTCGGCCAGGAGGTGACCTACCCGGACGTCACGGCGTTCCTCGACCCGCGCTTCGGGCCGGGCGCCTCGAACGAATTCGGCAAGAAGGTGGCGGCGATCGGCACGGAGCTCGCGAACGGGAGGGCGACCGTCGTCGCGGACGAGCGGGAGGCGGCCTATGCACGGGCGAACGATGCCATTCGGGCCCACGTCCCGATGATCCCCGTCGCTCGGGCCGGTTCGACCGCCGCATTCCGAGCCGACGTCGATGGCGCGGCAGCCTCGCCGCTCCGCGTGGAACGGTTCGCATCGATGACGCCGGGCGACCGCCGCCAGCTCGTCTGGCTGACGATCGCCGAGCCAGCCGGACTGTACTGCGCTGACGAGCCGGCCGCGATCGCCGGGCTCGTGTGTGCGCAACTGTCGGAGGGCTTGTATGCGTACGACCCGGCGGGCGCGTCCACGTCGCCGTCGCTCGCCACATCGTGCGAACCGAACCCGAAACTGACGGTCTGGACGTGCACGCTGCGATCCGGTGTCGTGTTCCACGATGGCGCTACGCTCGACGCGACCGACGTCGTGTTGAGCTACGCGGTCCAATGGGACGCGGCGCACCCCTTGCACGCCGGCCGCGAGGGTGCCTTCCGCCACTTCGTCCGGTGGTTCGGCGGTCACCTGAACGCTCCGGCGGCATCCCCCTAGTCAAGTCGTTTTCGACGCGTGACGACCGGACGCGCTGATGCTAGGCTTCCGTGGACCTGCGCCGGGACTTCGGTTCCGGACAGCACCAGGAACGCTCCACAGCTCGGACAGGGAGGCACGCGGTCCGCCGCCTGGAGCACACAGGAGGAGACTGGAAGTATGTCCCAGACACCGACAAGGTGGTCGATCAAGGGCGCGGTCTTGGCCGCGTCGCTGACGATCGTCTTCGCGGCCTGCGGGAGCCCGGCGTCGTCGCCGAGCCCCAGCGCGCCCGCGTCGACAGCGCCTTCCACGGCGCCCTCGGCCGCCGCGTTCGAGGGTACGGTCTATCCGGCGACCGGCGAGGCCCCCTGCGGCACCGCACCGTACACGGGGCAACTCAAGAAGATCACGGCGGTCGACCGCGCCACCGTCGAGTTCCAGCTGTGCGGCTCCGCCGCCGACTTCCTGCCGAAGATCGCGTTCAGCGCGTTCGGCATCCACGACACGGCCTATCTCGAGGCCCACATGGCGGACGGCTCGATCCTTGACCAGCCGAATGGCACCGGGCCCTACAAGCTCAAGGAGTGGAGCAAGGGCAACCGGATGGTCTTCGAGGCCTACGATGGCTACTGGGGCGACAAGGCCCTCACGCCGAACCTCGAATTCCGATGGAGCGACCAGTCGGCCCAGCGCCTCCTGGAGCTCCAGGCAGGCACCGTCGACGGCATCGACAACCCGGGCACGCCGGACATCCCGATCATCCAGGCTGACAGCAGCCTGAAGTTCGCCCCACGTCCGGGCCTGAACACGTCTTTCCTCGGATTCAACAACACGATGGAACCGTGGGATGACGTCAAGGTCCGCCAGGCGATCGCGATGGGCATCAACCGCCAGCTGATCGTGGACAACTTCTATCCGGCCGGCTCGACTGCGGCCGACTACTTCACGCCGTGCGAGATCCCGTTTGCCTGCGAGGGCGAGAAGAACTGGGCGTTCGATCCGGTCGCGGCGAAGGCGCTGCTCACGGAAGCCGGGTTCCCGAACGGCTTCGAGACGAAGATCCAGTTCCGCGCGGCAGTCCGTGGCTACGTGACCGATCCGCCGGCCATCGCGATCGAGATCGCGCAGCAGCTGAAGGCCAATCTCGGCATCACCGCGGTGCCCGAGCAGCTGGAATCGGCGGCGATGCTCGACGGGTTTGCCGCCGGCACGCTCGATGGGCTCATGATGGTCGGCTGGGGCGCCGACTATCCGGACCCCTCGAACTTCCTCGACTATCACTTCGGTTCGGGCTCCGGCAAGAAGTTCGGCACCCCGTTCCCCGACATCGTCGAAGCCCTGAACACGGCGGTCGCGACCTCTGACGGCGCGGCCCGCACGGCGGCCTACACGACCGCCAACACCCTGATCAAGGAACACGTTCCTGCGTTCTTCATGGTGCACGGGGCGTCCGGCGCCGCCTACAAGGCGGACGTCGAGAACTCCTATGCATCGGTGTTCGGCGCGGAAGTCTTCGCGACCATGAAGGCGGCCGATCGGGACACCCTCGTCTGGATGCAGAATGCTGAACCGCTCAGCCTCTACTGCGGGGACGAGACGGACGGTGAGACCCTCCGTGCGTGCGAGATGGTCAATGAGTCGCTGTACCGCTACGAAGTCGGTGGCGCTGAGGCGATCCCTGCGCTCGCGACCGAGTGCACGGCCAACGCCGACGCGACGACGTGGACCTGCACGTTGCGCGATGGCGTGAAGTTCCAGGATGGCGCGGACCTCGACGCGAACGACGTCGTGCTGAGCTACGCGCTCCAGTGGGATGCGAACCATCCGCTGCACAAGGGACGCACGGCGGCGTTCGAGTACTTCCCCGGCCTGTGGGGTGGGTTCCTCAACCCGCCGCCGCCGGCCCCGTAACCCCGTTCGCTTCGCGAAAGGATCGATCGGGGGGCGCCGCACCAGCGGCGCCCCCCGACACGTACGTCTCGGCACGTATCGGAGTGAATGACGACCAGCGGTGACTCGGTTCATCCTTCGCCGACTGCTCGTCACGATCCCCGTCCTGCTCGGGATCACGTTCTTCGTGTTCGCGCTCGCCCGCCTCGTGCCGGGCGATCCCTGCCGCGCCGTCCTTGGCGAACGGGCGACCGACGCGGTGTGCGACGACTTCATCCACCGCTATGGGTTGGATCAGCCCATCCCGATCCAGTTCATCAGCTATCTCCAACAGCTCGCGAGCGGCGACCTGGGCGACTCCATCAAGCACTCGCGGCCAGTGACCACGCTCCTCGTCGAGCGGCTTCCGACGACGATCGAGCTCACCCTCCTGGCGATGCTCTTCGCGGTCTGCGTCGGCGTCCCGCTCGGCCTGATCTCGGCGTACCGCCACAACTCGACCGCGGACCTGGGGACCATGGTGTTCGCCAATCTCGGTGTCTCGGTGCCCGTCTTCGTGCTCGGGCTCTTGCTGGCTTTCGTGTTCGCGATCGTCCTCAAGGACACGCCGTTCGCGTTGCCCCCGTCGGGGAGGCTGAGCTCCGGCGTGAGCGTCGTGCCGTTAGCCGTGGTCTGGGGACTCCAGGATTGGACGGGGCCACCGCGGGTGTTCCTGGACTTCGTCTCCGGGATCTACGTCTTCAGTGCGCTCATCAGCGGGCAATGGGCCGCGGGCGTCGATGCCTTCCGGCACTTGATCCTGCCGGCGATCGCGCTCGGCACGATCCCGCTGGCGATCATCGCCCGGATCACGCGCTCGAGCCTCCTCGAGGTCCTTGGGCTCGACTACGTCCGGACCGCGCGGGCGAAGGGCCTCGATGAGCGCAGCGTGATCCTGCGCCATGCGACCAGGAACGCCATGCTGCCGGTGGTCACGATCATCGGCCTCCAGCTCGGCGCGTTGCTGTCCGGCGCCGTGCTGACCGAGACGGTCTTCAACCTGGCGGGCGTCGGCCGGACGCTGTTCGAGGCGATCAGCGGACGCGACTACGTCGTCATCCAGGGATTCACCTTGTTCATCGCGTTCACCTATGTGATGGTCAACCTCCTTGTCGATATCTCGTATGGCTTCCTTGATCCGAGGATCCGCTACTAGATGAGTGACGGCGTGCTCGCCCCAGGGATCAACGACCCGCTCGCGCTCGAGGGCGCCGCCCAGCCCCGGACCTCCGGCCTCTGGCGGGACACCCTGCGCAACGTCCTCCGCCAGCGGTCTGCCGTGGTCGGCCTGATCCTCCTCGGGCTCCTCGTGTTCACGGCCGTCTTCGCGGAGCAGATCGCCACGCACGACCCTGACGGCCGCCTGCTCGGCGTGGAGGACGGCGTCAAACAACGTTCTGCACCCTGCGTCCACCTCCTGGGTTGTCCGAGGGACCAGCCGGAGCACCTGTTCGGGACCGACGGCAACTTCCGCGACGTCTTCAGCCGGGTGGTCTTCGGGGCGCGGACCTCGCTCGTCATCGGGCTCGCCGCCATCGGCTTCGCGATCTTCGTCGGGTCGACCATCGGGGCGCTGGCTGGTTATCTCTCCGGATGGGTGGACAACACCTTCATGCGGCTCATGGACGTGCTGTTGGCCTTCCCCTCGCTGCTCCTGGCGATCGCGATCCTGACGGCCTTGGAGCCGAGCCTCTTCAACGCCCTGTTGGCGATCGGCATCGTGGCGATCCCGATCTATGCCCGGGTCGCCCGTGCCTCGGTCCTCTCAGCCAAGCAGAACGACTACGTCACGGCGTCACGCGCCCTCGGCGAATCGACGGCCGGCGTGCTGTTCCGACGGATCATGCCGAACTCGCTGACGCCGATCGTCGTCGCCGGCACGCTTGGCATCGGCGGTGCGGTCCTCGAGATCGCCGCCCTCTCATTCATCGGCGTGACCGGCGACATCTCGGTGGCGGAATGGGGATCGATGATCGGCCTGGAGCGGAACCAGCTGTTCAGCGCCCCGCACATCATCCTCGCGCCGGGTATCGCGATCACGCTGACCGTCCTCGCCTTCAACCTCCTCGGCGATGGCCTGCGCGACGCGCTGGATCCGAGGCTGAACCGGTGACCGAGCCCGTCGACGCTGACGCGCCGACGCTGCATGACAGCCTGGGGCCATCGCTCGACGAGACCATCGTCGAGGAACTCGTGCCGCCGGGCGCCCGACGCCACAAGAAGCCCCGCGGCGATCGACCGCTCCTCGAGATCAGGGGCCTCTACACGACGTTCAAGACCCGGGACGGTCTGGTCCGCGCGGTGGATGGCATCGACTTTCACGTCGACCGCGGCGAGATCATGGGCCTCGTCGGTGAATCCGGCTGTGGCAAGAGCGTGACGAGCCTGTCGATCATGCGACTGGTGGCCAAGCCCGGCAACGTGGACGCCGGCGAGATCATCTTCGACGGCCAGGACCTCCTGAAGCTCCCATCCGACGCGATGCGTCGCATCCGGGGCGACAAGATCAGCATGATCTTCCAGCAACCGACCTCGTCGCTCAACCCGGTCTGGGACGTCGGTCACCAGATCGAGGAGGTCCTCCAGATCCACCGCGGGATGAAGGGCAAAGCCGCCCACGGGCGCGCCCTTGAGCTGCTCAGGATGGTCGGCATCCCCGACCCGGAACGGCGTCTGAAGGCGTTCCCGCACGAGATGTCCGGCGGGATGGCGCAGCGCGTGATGATCGCGATGGCCCTGGCCTGCGAGCCTGAGCTGCTCATCGCCGACGAACCGACGACCGCGCTCGACGTCACGATCCAGGCCCAGATCCTGGACCTGATGCGGAACCTGCGCGATGAGACCGGCACGGCCATCATCCTCATCACGCATGACCTTGGGGTGGTCGCCGAGATGTGCGACCGGGTGGCCGTCATGTACGCCGGCGAGATCGTCGAGGAGACCGACGTCGTGTCGCTCTTCCGCAACCCGCTGCATCCGTATACGAGGGGCCTCATCGGGTCCATCCCGGTCGTCGGGGTGATCCAGGACGAGCTCTCGGTCATCCCGGGCAACATCCCGAATCTGATCGACCTGCCGAAGGGTTGCCGCTTCGCCCCGCGTTGCCTCACCCGCATCGAGGAGAGCGTCGACCTCGCGCTCGACGTCCATCCGGAGCTCCGACCGGTCGATGCCGGTCACGAAGTCCGCTGCTGGGTCTATCACGACGCAGCCGGGCACCTGAGGGAGCGTCCCACGGCCGACCCGGTCGGATCGACATGATCGAGCCCACCTCGTCGGGCGGCCTGATGTCGTCGGTTCGTTCGGACGCCGCCCAGGCCGCGATCCCGTCGAATCGACCGCTCGTCGAGGTGCGCGACCTCGTCAAGCACTTCCCGGTCCGCGGCGGCGTCCTGCAGCGGACCATCGGCATGGTCCAGGCGGTCGACGGCGTCAGCTTCGACATCCGGCGCGGCGAGACGCTGGGCCTCGTCGGGGAATCCGGCTGCGGCAAGACGACGGTCGGTCGCCTCCTGCTTCGGCTCATCGAGCCGACCTCGGGCAGGATCGTCTTCGACGGCGTCGATCTGACGGCGCTGAAGGGCAGCGCCCTGAAACCGTATCGGCGCCGGATGCAGATCATCTTCCAGGATCCGTTCGCCAGCCTGGATCCCCGAGCGCCGATCGCCGACAGCATCGGCGAAGGGCTCCGGATCCACGGCACCGGCACACCGGCCGAGCGACGCACGAAGGTCGCTCGCATGATGGACATGGTCGGCCTCCAGCCATACCACGCGCGTCGGTATCCACACGAGTTCAGCGGCGGTCAACGTCAGCGCATCGGGATCGCCCGGGCCCTCGTCCTCGAACCCGACCTCGTGGTCTGTGACGAGCCGGTGTCGGCGCTCGACGTGTCGATCCAGGCCCAGGTCCTGAACCTGCTCAAGAACCTGCAGCGGGAGCTCGGCCTGACCTACGTCTTCGTGGCCCACAACATGGGCGTCGTCGAGCACATCAGCGACCGCGTGGCCGTCATGTACCTCGGCCGGATCGCCGAGATGGCCGACCGGCGCGAGCTGTTCAAGCACCAGGAGCACCCGTACACCGTCGCCCTCATGTCGGCGATCCCGGTGCCCGACCCCGAGCTTCGACGCCAGCGTGTGATCCTCAAGGGCGACGTGCCGAGCCCGGTCGATCCCCCGTCGGGTTGCCGCTTCCATCCTCGCTGCCAGCTCCGTCAGGAGCTCGGCGGCCCGGTCATCTGCGCGGACGAGATCCCGCCACTCATCGACCTCGGAGGCGGGCACCTGTGCGCCTGCCACTTCCGGGGTCCATCAGCGACCGCGACCACGACATCCACCGCCGACGCGCCCGCCTGAGCGGGGCCACGTCAGGAACAGTCGGGTGCCAGGCGGTAAACCTGGCCGACCGCGGACGTCTCGAACTTGACCACGACGATCCGCCCTGCCTGCCCCTCGGGTGTGATCGCGACCCGGTAGAGCGCCATCGAACCGTGGCTGTAGCCCGTCGGCGGGAAGTCCGCATCGGGCTCGAAGCCCATCGGCCGGATCGTGTCCGTCAGCAGGAAGATCTTGGCGTCGTACCGGATCCAGTTCGGGAACAGGCTATCGGTCACCCGTCCCACAAGTGGGCAGTCGGCCAATCGCTGACCGGACGTGACGGAGGCGTCCGGCCCGGACCAGACGTCGACACGAACGTCCCGCCAGAGCCCAAGCGCCGTCGTGATCCCGATCCACAGCAGCACGGCGATGACGGCCACCCGCAGCAACTTCCAGGCGATCGGATGCCAGGCCAGTCGGCGGGACTGGGGCCGCGGCTGCTGCCAAGGCAGCTCCTGTCCGGCATGCAGGGTGTGCATCAGGCTCGAGTAGCGGTCACGACCAGCACGCTGCATCCGGTCGCGCTGGGCGGCTCGCTCGCCGACCGAGCGTCGCGCCGGGAGCGAATCTCCTTCGGGCGCGTCGGGCATCTCAGCCCGCCGCCAACCCCGCCGTCGCCACGTGATCCGTCGTGCGCCCGACCACCTCGATCGTCTCCGGCGTGATCTCCTCGGCGAAGTGACACGCGGACTCCTGGCCGGGCCGGATCTCGCGAAGCGCCGGCTCCTCGGTCTTGCATCGTTCCGGGTTGCCGAGCTGGGTGCGCAGCCAGCATCGCGTGTGGAAGCGGCACCCGGAGGGCGGCGCCGCAGGGGACGGCACGTCGCCCTTGAGGACGATGCGCTTCTTGCGCTTCCTCGGGTCGGTCTCGGGCACGGCCGACAACAGGGCGACCGTGTACGGGTGCGCTGGCGTGGCGTAGAGGTCGTCCACCTTGGCCAGCTCCACGAGCTTGCCCAGGTACATGACGCCGACCCGGTCGCTGATGTGCTCGACGACCGCAAGGTTGTGGGCGATGAACAGATAGGTCAGCCCGAGCTCCTGCTGGAGGTCGTCGAGCAGGTTCAGTACCTGGCTCTGGATCGAGACGTCAAGCGCCGACACCGGCTCGTCGCAGACGATGAATTCCGGATTGAGGGCGAGCGCCCGGGCGATCCCGATGCGCTGGCGCTGACCGCCACTGAACTCGTGCGGGTAGCGGTGGATGTGGGTCTGATTGAGACCCACTCGTCCCAGGAGCTCGCGGACGACGTCCTCGCGCTCCCGCTTGTTCGTGAGCCCATGGACGAATGGCCCCTCGCCGACGATCTCGCCGACCGTCATCCGCGGGTTGAGGCTCGCGTACGGGTCCTGGAACACGATCTGCATGTCGCGCCGGACCGGGACCATCTCCTTGTCGCTGAGCTCGAAGATCGAGCGGCCGTTGACGGCGACCCGGCCCGACGTCGGCGGGATCAGCCGCAGGATGACCTTGCCGAGCGTCGTCTTTCCACACCCAGACTCGCCCACGAGCCCGAGCGTCTCGCCTCGGCGAACGTCGAAGCAGACCCCGTCGACCGCCCGGACCGCCCCGATCTTCCGGAACCCGAGCAGCCCACCGCGGATCTCGAAATGCTTGACCAGATCCTGGACCTCGACGAGCGTGTCGGTCTCACCCGCCTTGGTCGCCGTGCGGTGGTCGGACAGGACGCCGATCGGTGGCGCGACGGGCGGCATCGTGCCGGTCTCGGGGATCCCCGAAGCGGCGAATGGCTCGGTCATAGAGGGTTGGCCTGGATGCCGGACGATGGATCCTCGGCCGACAGGCTGGCGGCAGCGGCCTCGGCGGCGTCCGGGGGCGCGGCCGTCCCGACGGCGGGGGGCTGACCGGCCGGCGTCAGCCAGCACCGCGACAGATGGCCAGGCTCGACCATCTGGAGCGGCGGCGGCGTGTCGCAGATGGGCATCGCGTAGGGGCAGCGACGTTTGAACAGACAACCGGCCGGGCAGATTCAATGGGTTCGGCACCGTGCCCTGGATGACCTCGAGCCGAGTACGGCGCTCGCCGAGACGCGGGATGGAAGCGAGCAGGCCGCGCGTGTACGGATGATGCGGTCGCTCGAACACGGTCTCCGCCGTCGACTGCTCGACGATCTTGCCCGCGTACATGACCGCGACGTCATCGGCCATCTCGGCCACGACGCCGAGGTCGTGGGTGATGAGCATGATCGCCATCCCGTTGCGTGTCCGCATCTCCTTCATGAGCTCGAGGATCTGCGCCTGGATGGTGACGTCGAGCGCGGTCGTTGGCTCGTCCGCGATGAGCAGCGCCGGGTTGGTCGACAGGGCCATCGCGATCATGACCCGCTGGCGCATGCCGCCGGACAACTGGTGCGGATACTCCTTCGCCCGCCGTTTGGCATCCGGGATACCCACGAAGGAGAGCATCTCGACGGCCCTGGCCATGGCCGCCTTGCGATCGATATGCAGGTGCATGCCAGCGACCTCGGCGATCTGGTCACCGACCGTGAAGACCGGGTTGAGCGACGTCATCGGCTCCTGGAAGATGATCGCGATGTCGTTGCCCCGAACTTCCCGCAGGTCGTTCTCGGGCAACTTCACGAGGTCCCGGCCGTCGAGCAGGATCTGGCCCGCCACGATCTTGCCGGGGCGACTGACCAACCCCAAGACGGACATGGCCGTGACGCTCTTGCCGCAGCCGGACTCGCCGACCACGCCCAGGGTCTTGCCGTCGCCGATGGCGAAGCTGACGCCATCGACCGCCTTGACGATCCCGTCTTGCGTGAAGAAGTGGGTCTTGAGCCCCTTGATCTCGAGCAGCGGGCCGGCAGCGTCGGCCCGCTTGGACCGACGGCCCCCTTGAACCGAGGCGGTCACTTGCTCTCGATCCGCTGGCGGGGGTCGAGCGCGTCGCGCAGGCCGTCGCCGAGGAAGCTCGCGCAGAGGACGACGAGCACGATCGTCACCGACGGCCAGAGGAGGATCTGGGGACGGACCTGGAGGTCTTCCTCGAAGTTCTTGAGCAGGTTGCCCAGGCTCGCATCGGGCGGACTGATGCCGAAGCCGAGGAAGGACAGGGCCGCTTCGGCCACGACCGAGTCGGCGATCCCAAGCGTCGCGGCGACGACGACGGGCGCCAGCGACGAGGGCAGGATGTGGCGCGAGATGATCCGCCGGTTCGAGGCACCCAGCGCCCGGCCCGCCTGGACGAAGTCCGCTTCACGCAGCTTGAGGAACTCTGCCCGGACCAGCCGGCAGGCGAGCGTCCAGCCGGTGAGGCCGATGGCGATGATGACGACGAGCGCCGAGCCCTTGCCAAGCACGGCCACGATGATGAGGATCAGGAAGAAGACCGGCAGCGACAGGATCACGTCGACAAAGCGCATGACCAGGTTGTCGAGCCAGCCGCCATAGAAGCCAGCGATCGCGCCGAGGGTCACACCGATCAGCCCGATGATCGTCACCGCCATGAAGCCGATGAAGAGCGAGGTCTGGAGGCCCTTCATCAGGCGCAGGAACAGGTCCTGGCCGATCTGGTTCGTCCCAAGCGGATGCTCCAGGGACGGCGGCAGCAAGGACTGCGACAGGCTGGTCTGCGCATACTCGTCGCCGGTCACTGTCGGGACGATGATGGCCATGGTGATCATCGCGGCCATGCCGAACAGCGCGATGACCGCCAGCCGATGCTGCAGGAACCGCTGCCGCACGAGCTGCCAGTAGGTGCGAACCGGGATGAGGTCGATCTCGTCCTGGGTGTCCGCGGGCCGCGTCGTCGTGCCGACGGCGACCGTGTTGTCGATTCGCTCCATCATGCGCCTCAGTACTTGATCCGCGGATCGACCACGCCGTACAGGACGTCGGCCAACAGGTTGCCCAGGAGCACCATCATCCCGCCGACCATGACGAGCGCGAGCACGACCGGGAAATCGTTCGTCTGCACACTCTGGACGGCCATGAAGCCGAGACCCGGCCAGGAGAAGATCGTCTCGGTGATCGCCGCGCCGGCGAGCAGGCTCGGCAGCGTCAGGCCCAGCAGCGTGATGATGGGTAGCAGGGCGTTCTTCAGGGCATGCTTGAAGACGACGTGGCGTCCCGCCAGTCCCTTGGCCTTGGCCGTGCGGACGTAGTCCTGCTGAAGCACCTCCAGCATCGAGGAGCGCATGTAGCGACTCCAGCCCGCGATCTGCTGGATCGCCAGACTGGCCACCGGCAGCACGAGGTGCCAAGCGAAGTCGCCGAAGTTGCCTTCCTGGCCGAGGGTCTGGCGCCCGAACGACGGGAACAGGTTGAGCTTGATCGAGAAGATGTACAGCAGGAGGATGCCCAGCACGAACGACGGCAGCGCATAGCCGATCGTGGCCAGCGTCGTGATGATCTTGTCCGCCCAGCTGTACTGCTTCACGGCGGCGAGGACGCCGAGCGGGATCGACACGACCATCGTGACGATGAGCGCGGTGCCCATCAGCTCGAGCGTCGTGGGGATCTTCTCGAAGACCTTCTCGATGACCGGCCGCCCGTCGACGAACGAGTAGCCCCATGCGGCCGGGTTCCAGGGGAACGACCAGAAGGTGGTGAACCAGCTGACGAACTGTTCCAGCAGCGGCTTGTCGAGGCCGTACAGCCGGATCAGGTTCTGGATCGTCTCGGCAGAGACGCGACCGGACCGGAAGCGGTCAGTGGGGTCACCCGGAGCGAGGTTGATGATGAGGAACGAGACGATGCTGATCCCGATCAGGATCGGGATTGCCTGGATCAGGCGGCGAAGGATGTACGTAGCCATGAGTACTCCGCTCGTCTCGGCGTCAGCTCGGAAGCCGCCGATGCGCGTCCTTCGTTAGATGGTACGACACGGGCGGTGGCAAGTTGCCACCGCCCGTGTCCGGCTACATGGGGACCGCTAGGTCCGGCGGCTCACTTGGCCGCGACGGTCCAGGCGTCCACGTTGTAGTAATTGATGCCGACGCTGGTCAGGTCGAGCGCCTCGTTCTGCGTGGCGATCCGCTTTGACAGGCCGGTGTGAGCGAGGTCCGCCCACGTGAAGTAGTACGGAAGCTCATCGTGGATGAGGTTCTGGAACTCGGCGTAGATCTCCTTGCGCTTGGCCTGGTCGAGCTCGGTGCGACCGGCTTCCAGGAGCGCAGTCGGCCTCGGCGTTCTTCCAACCCGGGAAGTTGTTCGCCGATGGCGTCGTCCTTCGACGGGATCTCCGAGCTGTGGAAGATCGAATAGTCGTCCGGGTCGAGGGCCGTTGACCACCCACCGAGATACGTGTCGAAGTCGTTCGGGTAGTCGAGGACCTTCGGGATCAGGACGGTGTTCAGGTCACCTTCCACGACCTCGACCTCGATGCCGCACTCCTTCAGCTGGTCGCGAGCGAGCTCGGCGAATGCGAGGCGCTGCGGCCGGCCGACGCGGACGTACAGGATGGAGGACAGGCGCTTGCCGTCCTTGGCGTAGACGCCGTCCGAACCGAGCGCCCAACCGGCGCCCTCGATCTTGGCCTTGGCGCCTGGGACGTCGAGCACGTACGGCTTGACGTTCGGGTCGAAGGCCCACGAGAACGGCGGGATGTTCGCCCGGACCGGCACGCCGTTGCCGCCCGTGGCGACTTCGACGGTCTTGTCCTGGTCGATGCACATCGAGAACGCTTCACGAAGCGGCCTTGTCCGCGTAGAGGTGACCCTCGCGCAGGTTGAAGCCGATGTAGAAGTAGCCGTTGTCCGGGTACTCGGCCATCTGGACGTTCGGGTTGTCCTTGACGGTCGGTGTACGCGTCCGACTCGATCTTCTGCTGCCACTGGATCTCATCGTTGCCCAGGGCAGCCGTCGCCGCGGCGGAGCTGCGGATGACGACGGCGAAGGCCTTCGCCGGGATCTTGGTCGGATCGACAGCGGTACCGCCGCCGAAGTAGTCGTCGAAGCGAGCGAGCTCGACGTTCTGGCCGGCGTTGTACTTGACGAACTTGAACGGACCGGCACCGATCGGGTTCTTGCCGAAGTCGATGATCTTCTGCGACGCGGCGATCTGGTCGATCGCGGTGGCGCCGAGGGTCAGCTTCAGGTCATTGACCTGGGTCAGCAGAGCCCTGGGCGTAGGCCTCCGGGTCGAACTGGTCGAGGGTCTCGCCGCCGGTGTTGTAGGCGGCCTTGTTGACGGGTTCGATCTTGGCCTGCGCGAGCATCGCCTCGAGCTCGGCGGTGTACGTCGAGAAGAGGCAGCTCGCCGGCGCCGTGGCGCCTTCGGCGACGACGCAATTGGGATTGTCGGCAGACGTCTCGGCCGCGACCTTGTCGACCAGGGCGGTGACCTCGGCCTCCGTGACCGCGCCGGCCGCCGTCTGGAATCGGGCGAACGACTCTTCGATCGCCTTCTTCGGCAGGATCAGGCTGCCGAGGCCGGACGAGATGAACGGCGCGTACTTCTGCTTGAGGACGAAGGTGATCGTGGTCGGGTCGACGACCGTCGTCGAGGCGACGTTGTCAGCGATCGACGAGCACGCATCCGGGTTGACGCGGCAGTTCGGCGAGCCGAGCAGGTCGAACGTGAACTTGACGTCCTCGGCGGTCATGTCACTGCCGTCGTGGAACTTGATCCCGGGCTTGAGCTTGACCGTCCAGGTCAGGCCGTCGGCGGACGTGACCGGCGGGCCGTCGGCGGCCAGCGGGCACGTACTCGACCTTGTAGTTCGGCTGGTACAGCGCCGTGTAGAGGAGCGCTGTGATCCACGACGTCGGCAGGTCGTCAGGCGGTCCGGCCAAGGTGGTCGGCTCGCTGTCGACGACGAACGTGAAGTCACCGGTCGTCGCCGGCGCCTCGCTGGCTGGTGCTGCGCTCGGGCCGGCCGATGCCGGCGCCGCCGAACCCGACCCACTCGGGGTCGAGCCACCGCACGCCGTCACCACGATGGCGAGGACGCCGAGCATCGCGAGTCCGCGATACTTCTTCGAAGTCATCCGCTGATCTCCTCCTCTGTGCCCAGTCGAAGTCGCCGCTCGGCGCCTGACTGGGATCGGACCACGCCGGCCTGCGGACCGGCACACCGATCCATCTCCGCCGGGCGCGGAAGTCGGTGCAGTATATGCGGGTATCGGTCCCATCGCGTCAAGTCCCACTGGTCTTCGATCGTGTTCAGAGCTCCTTTCTGGCACGCCGTCGGCTGGACGGCGCAGATGTCTGGCTCGCGTCTACGACCGCGTGGCCGAGCGAGGCATGGTGGATTCGGATCGGATCGCCGCACGACGGACCGCGGGCGGGATGTCCCGCCGATCGGTGGAGGACGGGGTGACGGCGAGCCACGTGGTCGCGCCATCGCCGGCCGGGGAACGGCCGGCCAGGACCATGACGATGTCCTCGGTCAGAAGACGTGAGCCAGGGTCGTACATCGGGCGTGACACGCTGATCGACGCGGACGGGGCGGCCAGGCCGTCGCTGATCCAGCCGACCCCGATCGGTGCCGACTCGGCGACGCGCAGCGCGAGGACCGCCACGAGGGCGGGCGCAAGCATCGACCCGAGCAGCGCCCAACGCGACCGGCCGGCCGGCGTGAGATCGTCGGCGCGAGGCCTCGAGGCGGACTCGCAGGTCCTGCCAGCCATCGGTCGGTGGCTCCAGCGCGGATGCCCGCTCGGCGAGGCGACGCAGCGCGATCACCGTCTGGGCGATCTCCGTGAGCTCCAGCTCGCACCGCCGGCAGCGGGCGAGGTGATCGAAGGCCGACGCCGTCACCGGACCCTGGACGCGATGCTCCACCCAGTCGGTGAGCGCGGGCCGAAACCGTCCGCACGCGTCCTTCGAGCCGAAGATGTTCATCGGCGGGGCCGGGCGGGCCGTTCGACCGGACGCGCCACGACCTGCCGCGACACGACCGGCGCCTCGGCCTGGGTCGGGGCGTCGACGCCAGCTGGAGGCGCAAGGCCTGCAGGGCGTAGTGGAGGCGCGACTTCACGGTCCCGAGCCGGACGCCGAGCGCCGCCGACGTCTCCTGTAACGACAGACCGTCGAGGTAGTAGAGCACGATGACGCTGCGATGCTTCGGCGGCAGGGCGGCGAGGCCGTCCCGCACCCAGCGGCACAGCTCCTGCTGCTCGGCGTACTCGGCCGGCAGGATGCCGTGGTCGCGCAGGCCTTGACTCGTCGCGTCGTCCATCGAGCTGGACGGCAGGCGCCGGCGGCTGTGCGCCGAATAGCACAGGTTGAGCGCCACACGATTGAGCCAGGGCAGCGGCGAGCGGTCACCGAGCAGGTTGGCGCGATGCCGATAGGCCCGCACGAAGGTGTCCTGGAGGACCTCTTCGGCGAGCTCGCGGTCGCCGGTCAGCCCGAAGGCCGTCCGGAACACGAACGCCCGATACCGCTCGTAGAACGCCTCGAACATCTCGAGGTCGTCCGCTTGCGATCCCGCGGATCAGGTCGGCGTCGGCGATATGGGTGGCGACAGAGGCCTTGGCGGCCGTGTCGTACGTTCGTTGTCGTTCTCCGAGCACGCGGTGATATCCGCCGCGGCGGCACTAGTACCTACAAGATACCGCTAGCGGTCCGGAAAAGGTTCATTCGTGCGAGCACGACGGTCAATCCGGGCAGGGCGTCTGGGCGCCGGTCATCGGCCGCCATCGCAGGTTCGGCTGGCGGGCCGCGGTGGCCTCGTCGAGGCGCCGGACCGGCGCCGTGTGGGGCGCGGCTCGTGACCCGATCCGGATCGGAATCGGCCTCCGCCGCGATCTCGATGAGCGCGTCGGCGAACGCATCGAGCGTCTCGACCGACTCGGTCTCGGTGGGCTCGATGAGCATCCCTTCATCGACGATGAGCGGGAAGTAGATGGTCGGCGGATGGAAGCCGTGGTCGATCAGGCGCTTGGCGATGTCCAGGGTCCGGACACCCGGTCCGCTTCTTGATCGACGGCGGCCGAAGCGACGAACTCGTGCTTGCACGGCCGGTCGTACGGCAGGTCGTAGGTCCCGGCCAACCGGAGCTTCAGGTAGTTGGCCGCCAGGACCGCGTCGTCGCTGACCTCGCGCAGGCCCGAGTCGCCGTGGGCACGGATGTACGCGTACGCGCGGACCAGGACGCCGGTGTTGCCGACGAAGCTGCGCAACCGTCCGATCGAGGTCGGTCGCTCTCCCGGCCGCTCGAGGCGGAACGAGCCGTCGTCCTCGCGCAGGACCCGCGGCGTCGGCAGGTACGGCAGCAACGCCTCCCCGACCCCGACCGGGCCGGCGCCCGGCCCGCCGCCGCCATGGGGCGTGGAGAACGTCTTGTGGACGTTGAAGTGCATCACGTCGAAGCCCGCCTCGCCGGGCTTGAACCGACCCAGGATGGCGTTCAGGTTGGCGCCGTCCATGTAGGCCAGGGCGCCCGCCTCGTGGACCGCCTCGAGCAGCTCGCCGATGCGCGACTCGAACAGGCCCAGCGTCGATGGGTTGGTGATCATCACCGCCGCCGTCCGCGGACCGAGTGCGGCGCGGAACGCCTCGACGTCCACGCCCGCCATCGTGGGCCGACGGGATCGTGATGGTCCGGAAGCCGGCCATCGATGCGGTCGCGGGGTTCGTCCCGTGGCTGCTGTCCGGAACCAGCACCTCATCGCGGACGCGTGTCCCCGTGCTCGCGGTGATACGCGCGGATCATCAGGATCCCGGTCAACTCACCCTGGGCGCCCGCCGCCGGCTGGAGGGTCACCGCCCGCATGCCGGAGATCGCCGCGAGCGCCGCCTCCAGCTCCCAGAGCAGCTGGAGCGTGCCCTGGGCGACCTCGTCGGGCGCGAGCGGATGCAGGGACGCGAAACCGGGCAGCCGCGCCGCCCACTCGTTGAGCTTGGGGTTGAACTTCATCGTGCACGAACCGAGCGGGTAGAAGCCGGTGTCGACCGCGAAATTCAACTGGGACAGGTTCACGTAGTGGCGCACCACCTCGGGCTCGTTCAGTTCGGGCAGCGCCGGTGGGTCGACCCGGCGGGCGTCCTCCGGGATGCGGGCCAGGGCGTCCTTGGGCGGGTGCGGGATCTTGCCGCCGCCGCGGCCCGGTCGGCCGCGCTCGAACAGCGTGGGTTGCAGCCGCGGACCGGTGACGCTCATCGGCGTGCTCCCGCGGCGGCGGCGTCGACGTACCGCTCACCGGCGCCCGCCTCGACCCCGACCGCCGGCCGACCGCGCATGACGTCGTCGAGGGCGGTGGCGAACCGCGCGATCTCGGCCGAGGTGGTGACCTCGGTCGCGCAGACGAGCAGGCCGTCGGCCAGCGTCGGATCGTCGGGGACCGCATCGGCCAGCACCAGGCCCGCGAGGATCCCGTGTTCGAGCATCCGCCGGTGTACCGCCGGCGCATCGGGAACCTGGATCGCGAACTCATTGAGATACGGCCCGGGGTGGAGGCGCGGTGCGCCGACCGCGGCCAGGGCCGCCTCGAGCTCGGCCGCACGGGCCGCGCCGAGGGCCGCCACGTCGCGCAGGCCGTGCGGCCCGATCGTCGCGAGATAGATCGACGCGGCGAGCGCGAGGAGTGCCTGGTTCGTGCAGATGTTGCTGGCCGCCTTGTCGCGACGGATGTCCTGCTCGCGCGCCCGCATGGTCATGACGAAGGCGCGCTGACCGTCGAGATCGGTGGTCATGCCGACCAGCCGGCCGGGGATCTGCCGAACCAGGGCGTCGGTCGAGGCGAGGAGGCCCAGATACGGGCCGCCGTACTGGGGCGCGATCCCGAGCGGCTGACCTTCCCCGGCGGCGATGTCCGCTCCGTACGCGCCGGGCGGGGCCAGCACGGCCAGCGAGACTGGCTCGATGACCGCGACGAACAGGGCACCGGCCGCGTGGGCCAGCTCGCCGATCGACCGCATCGGTTCGAGGAGGCCCAGGAAGTCCGGCTGTGCCGCCACGACGCCCGCGACCGGGCGATCGCCATCGGCCAGCATCCGCTCCAGGACGGCCAGATCGGTCGTGCCCGACGCCGGTCCGTCCGCGACGAGCGGGATCTCCTCGAGCTCGAGCCCACCGCCGAAGTACGTCTCGCAACGTCTGGCGATAGTGCGGATGGACCCCACGGCTGACCAGGACCCGTTCGCGCCGGGTGGCACGGCACGTCATCAGGGCGGCTTCGGCAGTCGCGGCGGCGCCGTCGTAGTGCGATGCCGAGACGACGTCCAGATCGACCAGTTCGCCGATCAGCGATTCGTATTCGTAGATGGACTGGAGCGTGCCCTGGCTGACCTCGGGCTGGTACGGGGTGTAGGCCGTGTACCACTCGCCGCGCAGGAGGATCTGGTCGACCGCGGGCGGGCTCCAGTGGCGATACACGCCGGCGCCCAGGAACGACGCCAGGTCCGTCCGGTTGCGTCCGGCCAACCACTGCAGTCGGGCCGCCAGGTCCAGCTCCGGCTCCGGTGGCGGCAGGTCCAGGCGCGAGGCGCGCAGGGCTTCCGGGATGTCGGCGAAGAGCTGGTCGACGGATGTCAGTCCGAGCGCCGCGAGCATCCGCTCGCGGTCATCGGCGGTGTGCGGTCCGTACGGCATCTCGGAGGATCAGCCGGCCGCGATGAGGGCGTCGTAGGCCGGGCCGTCCATGAGCTCCTCGACCTGGCCCGGATCGGCCAGTCGGACGCGGAGCATCCAGCCCGCGCCGTACGGGTCTCCGTTGACGACCTCCGGGGTGCCGGCCAGGGCCTCGTTGGTGCCGACCACCTCGCCGCCGACCGGGGCATACAGGTCGCTCACAGCCTTGACCGACTCGACGACGCCGAATGCCGCGAACTGGTCGAGCGTCTTGCCGACGTCGGGGAGCTCCACGAACACGATGTCGCCGAGCTGATCGGCGGCGTAGGCCGTGATCCCGATCACCGCCTCGTCGGCGTCGACGCGGACCCACTCATGGTCCTTCGTGTAGCGCAGGTCGTTGGGGACCATCGCTGGCCGTACCTCCTCCTGGCGCGGCGAGACGCCGCGAGCGGCGGGCGCGTCGGGCCGGATCGGGGGCCTCGGCTCCCGTCCGATCAGGTCGGGCGTCGGTAGAACGGCAGGTCGACGACCTTCGTGGGGACCGGCGCGTTTCGGATCTCCACGGCCAGTATCGTACCCGGCTCGGCATCGCCCGGCGCGACATACGCCATGGCGATCGGCACGCCGAGCGTCGGCGACTGGGTCCCGCTGGTGACGACGCCCGTTCGCCGGTCGCCGGCCAGGACAGGGTACCCGTGACGGGCGATGCCGCGTCCCTCGACGACCAGCCCGACGAGGCGTTTCGTCGGTCCCGCGGCCGCGATCCGCTCCAGCGCCGCGCGCCCCACGAAGTCGTCGGGCTTGTCCAGCTTGACGACCCGCCCGAGCCCGGCGTCGTAGGGGGTGGTCGTGCGATCCAGCTCGTTGCCGTACAGCGGCATCCCCGCTTCGAGACGCAGCGTGTCCCTGGCGCCCAGTCCGACGGGGACGCCGTCGGCCGCCCGGACGGCGCCCAGCAGCGCGTCCCACAGCTCGACCGTCCGGCCGGTGTCGACGAACACCTCGAACCCGTCCTCGCCGGTGTAGCCCGTCCGCGCGACCAGGGCTGGGATCCCGGCCACCTCACCTTCCGCGATGGCGTAGTAGCGCAGCCCGGCCAGGTCGATCGCGGTCAGCGGCGCGAGGACCTCGACCGCGCGTGGACCCTGGATCGCGAGGAGTCCGGTCGCGAGCGAGCCATCGTCGAGGATGGCCCGGAAGCCGGTGAGCCGCTCCGCGAGCGCATCCGAGACCACCGCCGCATTGCTCGCGTTGGCGACGACCAGGAACCGCTCCTCGGCCACCCGGTACACGATGAGGTCGTCGATGATCCCGCCGTCGGGCGCCGCGATCATCGAGTAGTGCGCACGCCCGACCGCAAGGGCCGGTGGGTTCGAGACGAGCGCCGCGGCCAGGGCTCGACCCGCCTCCGGGCCTTCCACGAAGAGTTCGCCCATGTGCGACAGGTCGAACAGCCCGACGCGCTCGCGAACCGCGCGATGCTCGTCGAGGATCGAGCCGTACTGGACCGGCATCAGCCAGCCGCCGAACTCGATCAAGCGAGCCCCCAGGGCCGTGTGGCGCTCCGCTAGAGGTGTGAGGTGCGGTTCGTGCGTCAGCGGCTCGCTCGACTCGGGCTCGGTCACGAGCCGGCCGGGACGGAGTCGGGGTCGACCAGCTCCGCCGCACGGGCCACGAGGGCTCGCTCGGTCTCGAAGGTCAGCGTGGTCGGGGCGTCCGCGAACCGGATCCAGCGGACCTCCTCGAACTCGCGGTCGTGTCGGGCGAGGTCGCCGCCGGTCGGCTCCATCATGAAATAGTGCACGGTCTTGTGGATGCGGGTGCCGGACTGGACGAAGAAGTACTCGATCGAGTCGAGTGGGCCGGTGATGCGGACCTTGAGGCCGGTCTCCTCCGCGACTTCGCGCAGGGCCGTTTCTTCGGTGGTCTCGCCGCTCTTCGGCGTGCCCTTGGGCAGGGTCCAGGTCCGCCCGTCGCGCTCGCGACGCCGGCTCCCGACGACGAGCCACGGTTGACCGGCTTCATGGCGGACGACGATCCCGCCGGCGGAGGTGGCGGTCGCGGTCCTCAGGCGCGCCACGGCGCCGGAGCGGCGCTCGGACGACGGATCGCCCCGCCATGGCCGGATCGGGCCCAGTGCATGACGACACGCGGCTGCGGGCGGCCGCCGGGGGGTCGGGCGCCGACGGCCGGCTGGATCGAACGCCATCGACCGCGCAGCCTCACCAGGGGCGCGACGTCGGGCCGGCGCAGGACGGTCGCGCGCTCGGCGGCCGACCGGAACGCGCCGCCAGCACCGAGACCGAGTCGTCGCTCTTTCGTGCGAACCGAGGGGCGCACGAAATGAGCCGCCGGCCGAGCCGCGTACTTCGCGGCGATACTGTGATTCATCAGGTCGTTATGGTACTGGTTCGATCCGCCCTTGCAAGGGCGCGGCGCATCTCGTGGGCGCGCTCCGGTGCCAACGAGCCACGGGCGACGGCCAGGTCCACCTCCCGCTCGGCGACGGCCCGGTACAGCGCCAGCACATCGGGGGCATGGGCCTCCAGCGCGGCCAGGTGGGCGCCAAGGGTCCCGATGTCGCCACGGGCGATCGGACCGGTCAAGGCTGCCCGGACCCCGAGGGCGCGGGCGTTGCCCAGCGTGCCCTCGATCAGGGGCCCGTAGATGGCCAGCGCGCCCGCCTCGTCCAGCCCGGCCACCCGTCCGAGTTCCGCGATCGCATCGAGGAGCGCCACGAAGCCACCGGCGGCCAGGACGGCCGCGGCGTGGTAGGCCGCCTTGGAGCCTGAGGCCAGCCGGACCGGGTGGGCGCCGATCGCCTCGGCCATCTCGGCCAGCAGCGCGGCCAGTTGGTCGTCGCCCTCGATGGCCACCGTCGCACCATGGAGCGAGGCGACCGCTCGTTCCGTGTCGGCGAAGGCGACCAGGGGGTGGAAGGCTCCGATCTGGGTGCCCGCAGCCATGGCCGGGGCGAGCACGTCCGCGTCGAGCGCACCGCTCGTGTGGACCATGGCCTGACCGCCGTACATCCGCAGGCCGGCGGCCAGGCTCGCGATCGCATCGTCCGGCACGGCGATGATGATGAGCTCCACCTCCTCGACCAGGGCCTGTCCCTCGGCGTATGCCCGAGACCCGTCGACGAGGGCGCGGAACCGTTCGCGTCGGCCGAGGTCACGGCTGGCGACCGCGTGGACCGGCCAGCCGGCTCGGGTGAGGGCGACGCCCAGCGCCGTCCCGACGGCACCGGCCCCGACGATGCCGATGACCGGTGGCTGCCCGGGATCCGAATGGTGGTGGGGGTGCTGGTGGTCGCTGGGGTGCACCTCGTCGTCGTGCCGATGGAAGCCCGGCGGGACCGGGTCGAGGTCGATGCCGGCCGCATCGAGCGCGGCTTCGGTGTCCTCCCGATCGCGCTTCGGGTCGTCCCCGGGCAGGTCGCCCCACGCCCTCATCGTCGGGCGCCCGCGTGTCGGGAACGGTCGCGGTACGCTTGCACGCGTCGAGTGTAGCGAGCCAGTGAGGATGGATACGTTGCCGGCCCATGACCCCTTCGGCGCCCGGGCACCGCTCGGCCCGGGCCTGCCCGATCACTATCGGCTGGCCGTCCTGGCCGATCGGATCGACCTCGCCTCCGCCCCGGTCACGATCCGGATCCTGCTCGAGAACCTGCTCCGCCATGCCGGCGGTGGGATCGTCCGGCCGGAGGACGTTGAGACGCTCGCCGCCTGGCAGCCCGGCGTCGCCGCCGAGGCGGAGATCCCGTTCATGCCGTCGCGCGTCATCCTTCAGGACCTGACCGGCGTTCCGGCCGTGGTCGATCTCGCGGCCATGCGAGACGCGATGGCCGAGCTCGGTGGCGACCCCGCCCGGGTCAACCCGCTCGTCCAGGCCGACCTCGTCATCGACCACTCGGTCCAGGTCGACCAGTTCGGGACGCCGGGCGCCTTCGCCTTCAACGTCGAACGGGAGTACGAGCGCAACATCGAGCGCTATCAGCTGCTGCGCTGGGCGCAGACCGCGTTCCGGAACCTGCGGATCGTGCCGCCCGGGACCGGCATCGTCCACCAGGTCAACCTGGAGTTCCTGGCGCCCGTCGTCGACGAGCGCGACGGGGTCGCGTTCCCGGACACGCTCGTCGGGACCGATTCGCACACGACGATGATCAACGCGCTCGGCGTGCTTGGGTACGGCGTCGGCGGGATCGAGGCGGAGGCGGTCCTGCTGGGCCAGCCGCTCTACCAGCCGATGCCCAAGGTGGTCGGCGTGCGCTTGACCGGGGACCTGCCCAAGGGCGCCACGGCGACGGACCTCGTGCTGGTCGTGACCGAGCTCCTGCGTGGCCACGGCGTGGTCGGCGCCTTCGTCGAATTCGCGGGCGACGGCCTGGCCGGCCTGTCGCTGGCGGACCGGGCGACGATCAGCAACATGAGCCCCGAGTTCGGGGCGACCGCGACCCTCTTCCCCATCGACGATGAGACCCTCGCCTATCTGCGCCTGACCGGTCGATCGCCCGAGCGTGTGGCGCTCGTGGATCGGTACGCGAAGGCCCAGGGGCTCTGGCGCGAGCCGGGCGATGGTCCGACCTTCGACGAGCTGCTCATCCTCGATCTGGCCACGGTCGTGCCGTCGGTGGCGGGGCCGCGCCGGCCCCAGGACCGCGTGCCACTCGACCTCTTGCGAGACAACTTCCGCACGAACTTCCCGGATGGGCTCGAGGCGGGCGATGCCGCCGACGCCGAAGCGGCCGTGGCGGGTGCATCGGCCGTCGACGAGGCTTCGGCCGAGTCGTTCCCGGCCTCGGATGCGCCCGCGTTCGCGTCCGCTGATCCGAGCCGACCGCGCCCGGCACCGCCCGCCGAACCGGTCCCGGCCGGTGTGCCAGCGGGCGACCATCGCTCGTACCGCGGCGTGCCGGTGGAGGTCGGTGGGGAGCGGGTCACCATCCACACGGGGTCTGTGGCGATCGCGGCGATCACATCCTGCACGAACACGTCGAACCCGACGGTGATGGTCGGGGCGGGCCTGCTGGCCCGGAACGCCGTGGCGCGTGGGCTGCGCGTCAACCCGGCCGTGAAGACGTCGCTCGCGCCCGGATCGAAGGCCGTGACCGGCTACCTGACCTCGGCCGGGCTCATGGCGCCTCTCGAGGCGCTCGGGTTCGCCCTGGCCGGCTACGGCTGCACGACATGCATCGGCAACTCCGGTCCGCTGGACGAAGCGGTCGCCGGAGCCATCGAGGCGAACGACCTGGTCGTGGCGGCGGTCCTGTCGGGCAATCGCAACTTCGAGGGCCGGATCCATCCGCTGGCCCGGGCGAGCTACCTCGCCTCACCGCCCCTGGTCGTCGCGTTCGCGCTCGCAGGGCGAGTCGACATCGACCTGACCCGTGAGCCGCTCGGCACGGACCGCGACGGATCCCCGGTCTTCCTCGCGGACATCTGGCCGTCGGCCGACGAGATCCGCTCGGTCATCGCCGAATCCGTCGATGCCGAACTCTTCCGGCGGACATACGAGGTCGTGTTCGAAGGCGACGATCGCTGGCGCGCGCTGTCGATCCCCTCGGGCGATCGCTACGCCTGGGATCCCTTGTCGACATACATCGCCAGGCCGCCCTTCCTCGAGGGGATGTCGGCCGGTCACGAGCCCCCCGGCGACATCGTCGGGGCTCGCGCGCTGGCGGTCCTGGGCGACTCGGTCACGACCGACCATATCTCGCCCGCCGGCTCGATCGCGCCCTGGTCGCCGGCCGGCCAATGGCTCCAGGCGAGAGGCGTCGGCCCCCTGGAGTTCAACTCGTACGGCGCGCGACGCGGCCAGCACGAGGTCCTGGTCCGCGGCACGTTCGGCAACATCCGCCTGCGTAACCGGATGGTGGAGCCCAAGGAAGGGCCGTACACGGTCCACTGGCCGTCGGGCGAGACGACGTTCATCTACGACGCGGCGATGCGCTACATCGAGGAGCAGGTGCCGCTCATCGTCATCGCCGGTCGCGAATACGGCTCCGGATCGTCGCGCGACTGGGCGGCCAAGGGACCGTCACTGCTCGGCGTCAAGGCCGTCCTCGCCGAGAGCTTCGAGCGCATCCATCGCTCCAACCTCGTCGGGATGGGCGTCCTGCCGATCCAGTTCAAGCCGGGCGATGGGGCAGGATCGCTCGGCTTGTCCGGGCGGGAGACCTTCTCCATCCTCGGCCTTGACGACGGCGCCTCGCCGCGCCAGAGCGTGACGGTGGTGGTGCGGGACGACGAGGCCGCCGGTGGCGACGGACGTGAGCGCCGCTTCGAGGCGATCGCCCGCCTGGACGGGCCGATCGACGTCGACTACTACACGGGCGGCGGTATCCTGCCGGCGGTCCTTCGTCGGCTGGCGGCCGCGCCTGCCTGAGCGGCGCCCATGGACGAGACGAAGCCCCCGGGGGAGGACCGGGGGCTTCGGTACGCGGGGAGGAGGACCGCGTTCACCCGTTCTGACGAGGCAGCAGCGCGGCGCGTGACGCGGGTTTCGACGATCTTCGCGAGATCGCCTGGGAGTCGCCGCGCGAGGCCCGATCCCCGACTTCGGCAGCCGACCTCACCGAAGTGGATGGAGTTCGAAGACGCGCCGACCCTCGGCCGCTTCCAACGGATGGTCGAGATCGACCCCATCAACGATGCGGATGAACCAGTAGCCGAACGGGATGCTTCGCGCGAGAGGACCGAGGACGTCGCGGAAGAACTCGACTCGCTGACTCGCGTCCAGCTCGGTCGCAGTCACCTCTGCCTCACGGCGGCGAACGGTGATGGTCGCGCTGCCCGCGGCTCGAAGGTTCTGCACCCAATGGACCTCGCCCCACGGGGCCCAGACCCAGCGCCTGCCTGAGACTCGGATGATCGCCACGGGCGTGGTACGCGGCAGCCCGCTCTTCCGGCCGCGAATGGTGATGAGCCCGTTGAAGCCGAGCGGAACGCCGGCGGCCAACAGGGCCTTGAGGATCGGGTTGAAGAGCGACACCCGCCGCGGCACGCGCGTACTGGTCGCAGTCATGACGCTCATGTCGATGTCTCCTTCTTGCCGACGATAGGATTCGGGTCGTTACATCGGGGACCCGCAAGAAGACGCGAACGTGACCGCCGCCTCAAGACCTGGGGCGTGTCTCCGCATCGGAGGGTGGCGATGGCCGAGCATGTGGTGGTGATCGCCGGAGGCGGCCCGACGGGGCTGATGTTGGCGGGCGAGCTGGCGCTGGCGGGCGTCGACGTTGCGATCGTCGAGCGGCGCGCCAGCCAGGACCTCGCTGGCTCGCGCGCAGGCGGCCTGCAGTCACGCACGATCGAGGTCCTCGATCAGCGTGGCGTCGCGGATCGGTTCCTCTCGGAAGGACAGATAGCTCAGGTCGCGGGATTCGGCAGCGTCCGGTTGGACATCAGCGACTTTCCCACCAGACACCCCTACGGGCTCGGGCTGTGGCAGAACCACATCGAGCGGATATTGGCCGGCTGGGTCCGCGAGCTGGCGGTGCCGATCCAGTACGGCATCGAGGTCACCGGTTTCGCCGCGGACGACACCGGCGTCGACGTCGAGCTCTCCGACGGCCAGTCGCTCCGGGCGGAGTATCTCGTCGGGTGCGACGGAGGACACAGTCTGGTCCGAAAAGCGGCCGGCATCGACTTCCCCGGCTGGGATGCGACCACGAGCGCCCTGATCGCCCAGGTCGAGATGACCGGGGAGCCTGAGTTGGGCATCCGCCGCGATGCCTCTGGCATGCATGCCCTGGGCAAGGTGGAGTACGAGATCCGCGATGGCGAAGTGGTCTACAAGGAAGGAGGGACGGTGGGGGTCATGCTGACCGAGTCGCAGGTCGGAGCCACGGTCGAACCCACCTTGCGCGATCTCAGCGAGGCGCTCATCGCCGTCTACGGGACCGACTACGGGATCCACAGTCCCACATGGCTCTCCAGGTTCACCGATATGACTCGGCAAGCCGCGACCTACCGGGCGGGGCGCGTCCTGCTGGCCGGCGACGCGGCGCATGTGCATTCCCCGATCGGCGGACAGGGCCTTAACACCGGTGTGCAGGACGCCGTGAATCTGGGATGGAAGCTGGCCCAGGTGGTCAACCGGACATCGCCGGGAAGCCTCCTGGATACCTACCACGCCGAGCGCCACCCAGTCGCCGCCCGCGTGCTGCGCAACACGATGGCGCAGGTCGCGCTCATGCGCCCCGACGATCGCATCGAGGCGCTGCGCGAAAGCGTGACCGAGCTGCTGAGCATGGACGAGCCGCGCAAACGATTCGGCGCGATGATGTCCGGTCTGGACATTCACTACGACCTCGGCGAGGGTCACCCGCTGCTCGGACGCCGCATGCCAGATCTCGACCTGGTCACCGCCGACCGCCCGCTGAGGCTCTTCACCTTGCTGCACGATGCCCGGCCGGTGCTCCTCAACCTCGGTAAGCCCGGCGGCTTCGATATCACGCCATGGGCCGATCGCGTGCAGCTGATCGACGCCGCATACGATGGTGCGTGGGAGCTTCCGGCGATCGGCGCGGTCACCGCTCCGACGGCCGTGTTGGTTCGGCCTGACGGATATGTGGCTTGGGTAGGCGACCGAGCCGAGCTGGGGCTCGTCGAGGCGCTCACCACCTGGTTCGGACCGCCGACTGCGGCATAGCGCACCGGCTTCCAGGATCATTCCTCAGCCGGCGACCTCGGTGAGATCCAACTGGCCGAGCCGCACCGGATCGGCAAGGACGTCGATCGCGACGATCCTCGCGTTCCTGACCGTCAGAGCTACGACCGCGAATGGTCTCCCGTCGGGTGCCCAGGCAACGCCCCCGGGGATCCCGTTCACGAGGACCCGCGTCGCGGTTTCCGCGAACCGACGGAAGGTCATCGCCCCCTCGGCGACGGCCGGTGCGCCGCGGATGAGCGAGACCAGATCCGGACGCGCCTCCCCGCCATCCGAGCGCAGCACGACCTCCGGGTCGAGAACGGCCAGGAGGCGTTCGAAGTCACCGGCACGGGCCGCCGCAAGGAAGGCGTCGACGACGGCCCATTGGCCATCGAGATCGACGTCGGGCACGGGCGCGCCCCGGACGCGGCGACGGGCACGGCTGGCGAGTTGCCTTGCCGCCGTCGGCGTCCGGCCGACGATCGGGGCGATCTCGTCGAACGGCACAGCGAAGACGTCGTGCAGCACGAACGCGATCCGTTCGGCGGGCGTCAGGGAGTCGAGGACGACGAGCATGGCGAGCCCGACGGAATCGCCCAGCAAGGCTTCCTGCTCGGGATCCATTCCCGCCTCCGGACCCACGATGGGATCCGGGAGGTGGGTCTCCAGGGACGCTTCGCGGCGCGTCTTGCGCGATCGCAACATGTTGAGGCAGACACGCCCGACGACCGTCGTCAACCAGGCCCGCAGGTTGTCGACATCGCTCGTGTCCGTGCGGCTCAGCCGGATCCAGGCTTCCTGGACCGCGTCGTCCGCCTCGGTCACGGAGCCGAGCATCCGAAAGGCGACGCCGCGCAAGTGGGAGCGGTTTGCCTCGAATCGCTCAGCTAGCCAGTCCTGGTCCTCCACGCGCACGCTCCTGCGGTCGGTCGGGTCATGTCATCGACCCGCGAGCCCGCGTTCATGTGACCGATGGACGCAGAAAGACGGCCTGACGAAGGCCAGCGTTCTGTTGGGGTCACGATGGTGGGCGATACTGGATTCGAACCAGTGACCTCGCGGATGTGAACCGCGCGCTCTAACCGACTGAGCCAATCGCCCGAGAGGTCCGCGGCGCCGCACCGGGCGCCGGACGAGACGGGCCGATCATACCCGCAGGCCCGGCCAACGGGCAATGACGGCCGCCGGCTCCACCCCCTCGACCACGACGAGCTTCTCCCGGCTGCCCGCCCCCGCGACGATGCGGACGTCGCGCCGGGCGACCCCCAGCTCGTCAGACAACAGGCGCACGAGCGCGTTGTTGGCCGCGCCCTCGACGGCTGGGGCGGTGACCCGAGCCTTCAACACGCCTTCCAGCACGCCATCGACTCGATCGAGCGCGGCGCGCGGGGTGAGGCGTACGGCAAATCGGACGTCGGTCTGGCTCAAGACCTCGGGTGGGACTGTGCCCGCGCATCCGCGGGCTTGGCGTGCCTGGGGGCCGACCCCAGTCTACCGTCAGTGGGTATGGTCGTGGTCGCCCGGGCCATGCTCGTGCGGCCGCTCCCCGAACAGCGCCCGCCCGACGCGGACGATCGTGGCCCCCTCCTCGATCGCCAGCTCGAAGTCGTCGGTCATGCCCATCGACAGCTCGGAGCCCAGCCCGGGCCATCGTTCGCGCAGCCGCTCGGACAGCCCGCGCAGTTCGCGATAGGTGTGCCTCGCGGCCGTCGCATCCGTCGTCAACCGACCCACGGTCATCAGGCCGCGGACCTCGAGGTTCGGAAGCGCCAGCAGGGCGGGCAGGGCCTCGTCGACCCGGGTCGGCTGGAAGCCGTGCTTCGCCGGGTCGAGGTCGACGTTGACCTGCACGAGGACCGGGAACCGGGCTCCCGGGCGTGTCTCGGGCACGAGCCTGTCGAGCCGCTCCGCGAGCTCCACCGAGTCGAGCGACTGGATCGCCTCGAACGTCTCGAGCGCGCGGCGCGCCTTGTTCGACTGGAGCGGACCGACCAGCTCCCAACGAGCGCCGGGGACCTCGGCCGCCTTGACGGCCGCCTCCTGGACGCGGTTCTCGCCGAGCAACGTGAGCCCGGCCGCCACCGCACCGCGCAGGCGGTCGGCGTCGACGGTCTTCGAGACCGCGACGAGGGTGACGGTGCCGGCGTCGCGCCCGACGCGAGAGCAGGCGTCAGCGATCCGCGCGAGGACGCGCTCGCGTGCCTGGACGAATGCCTCGACGTGGATCGGGTCCGGTGGCGTCACCACCGGACGGTCACTTCCGGCGGAGGAAGCTGGGGATCTCCAGATCCTCGGCGTCGTAGGTGGTGGCCCGCTTGGGCGGCGCCGACTCCCCGACCGACCGCTCGGCACGTGGGGCGCTGGCGACCAGTGCGGCCACGTCGTCGCTGCGATCGACCGAGGGGCTGACCTCGTCGCGCTGGCGCTGCAGCTCTTCGAGGAAATCCCGCTCCCGCGGCGCGCGGGCGGAGATGGACGTGTCCATCACGCCGGTCGCCTCGCGGGAGGTCGAGTGGCGCTTGCGGCCGCCATCGAAGCCGGTCGCGATGACGGTGACCATGACCTCGTCGCCGAGCCGCTCGTTGAAGCTCGTGCCGAAGATGATGTTGGCCTCCGGATCGGCGGCCTCCTTGATCGCCTCGGCCGCCTCCTGGACCTCGAACAGCGACAGGGTCGAGGACCCGGTGATGTTCCAGAGGATCCCCTGCGCCCCGTTGATGTCCACTTCGAGGAGCGGGCTCGCGATGGCCATCCGGGCGGCCTCGACCGCGCGGTTCTCGCCGGTCGCCCGGCCGATGCCCATCAAGGCAGACCCGGCGTCCTTCATGATCGCGCGGACGTCGGCGAAGTCCTGGTTGATCAGGCCCGGGACCGTGATGATGTCGCTGATGCCCTGTACGCCCTGGCGCAGGACGTCATCGACGACGCGGAAGGCGTCGAGGATGCTGGTGTTCTTCTGGACGACATCCCGAAGGCGATCGTTGGGGATCGTGATGAGGGCGTCGACCTGGCCCTTGAGCTCCTCCGCTGCCTTCTCCGCGACGAGCTTGCGTTTGTTGCCCTCGAACGCGAACGGCTTGGTCACCACACCGATCGTCAGGGCCCCGCCCTCCTTGGCGATCTGCGCGACGACCGGGGCGGCGCCCGAACCGGTGCCGCCACCGAGGCCGGCCGTGATGAAGACCATGTCCGAATCCGCGAGCGCCTCGGAGATCTTCTCCGAGTCCTCTTCGGCCGACCGCTGGCCGATCGACGAGTCCCCGCCGGCGCCGAGGCCACGGGTGACCTTGTCGCCGATCCGGATCTTGTGGGGTGCGTCGGACTGGAGGAGCGCCTGCGAGTCCGTGTTACAGGCGATGAACTCGACACCCATCATCTCGGCCCGGATCATCCGGTTGACGGCGTTGCTGCCGCCACCACCGACCCCGATGACGCGGATCAGCGCGAAGTTCTCGGAGTCGGAACGCAACGTCATCGGGTTATCCTCCAGTGACCCTTGGCGGTCGGGGCGCGGTGTCGGAAGTGTCGGCGTGTCGGCACGGATGCGGAGTCGGCGATCCGTCGCGGCGCTCTGGGGCGAGTCGGCCCGCGAACAGGCACGGAGTATAGCGCCCGACCGGCGGAACCCCACAAGCCCCAGATACGCTCCGGCGAGCCGCGGACGTCAGCCTCCGTTGCCCCGCAGCACCGGCCCCGTCGGGCCGACCCGAGCGCGCCGACCGGCTACGTCGCGTTCATCTCCAGCCAAGCGACCACGACACCGGTCGCGACGATGAGCAGGATCCCGATGACGATCAGCGAGGCGAGCCGGCCGAGCGGCATGCGCCGACGACGTCGAGGACCGCCCATCAGCGTGGGCCCATCAGGCCGCGTCCCCCGGGATGAACGACAGGAGGACCGTACGGGTCGGGTTGTCGCCGTTGGGATCGAGCAGGCAGATCGATTGCCACGTCCCGAGCATCAGCTGCCCGCCGACGACCGGCACCGTCAGCGACGGCGAAGCGAGGAGCGGCAGGACATGGTCGGCGCCGTGGCCGGGCGAGCCGTGGCGATGGCGGTACGGGCCTTCGTCATGGGGCAGGAGTCGCTCCAGGGCGGCCAGGAGGTCGTCATCCGAGCCAGCCCCGATCTCCACGACCACGAGCCCGGCGGTGGCGTGGGGCACGAACACGGACAACAACCCGTCGCCCTCGTCGGCGACGAACCCGGCGCACGCCTCGGTCAGGTTCGCGAGGCGCGGGCCGTTGCCGGTCCGGACGGTGAGCTCGGTCGTCCTTACGGGAAGATGCTCCGTAGCGCGTCGCGGATGCGGCCGAGCCCACCACCGGCCGGCGCCGACTCGTAGCGCAGCGGCTCCCCGGACGAGAGGCTGATGGCGCCCCACTGAAGAAGCCCGACGGCCGTGCTGTAGGACGGGTTGAGGAGGGTGTCCACGAGCCCGCCGATGCCCGCCGGCGCGGCCACGCGAACCGGCATCTGCAGGACGCTGCGGCCGAGCTCGGCGACGCCGGCCAGCTGCGATGCGCCGCCGGTCAGGATGATGCCCGCCGGCAGCATGCCCACGCCCGCCGCGCGGATCTCGTTGCCGAGCAATTCGAAGGTCTCGCGCATCCGCGCCTCGATGATCTGGCAGACCTCGAGCCGGCTGACGGTCCGGCCGGCGTCCTCGCCCAGGACCGAGACGCTGATCGCCTCGTCGTCGTCCTCCTCGACCGCGCGCAGGTCGGCGGTGCCGTGGCGGATCTTCAGCTCTTCGGCCACCTGCAGGCTCGTCTTTAGGCCGATGGCCACGTCGTTCGTCACGTTGTTGCCACCGACCGGCAGGACCCGAGTGTGGAAGGGCGAGCCATCCTGGAAGAGCGCGAGGTCGATCGTCCCGGCGCCGATGTCGGCGACCGCGACGCCGAGCTCCTTCTCCGTCTCGGACAGGACCGCCTCCGCCGATGCCAGCGAGTCGGCGACCAGCTCGTCGATCTTCACGCCCGCCGCCGCGACGCACTTGGACAGGTTCTGGACCGCGGTCGCGGACGCCGTGACGATGTGCGTCTCGACCTCCAGTCGCAGGGCGCTCATCCCGAGCGGGTCCTTGACGCCTTCCTGGCCGTCGACCGTGAAGCCACGCCGCTCGACGTGGAGGACCTCGCGGTTGGATGGGATCGAGACCGCCCGAGCGACCTCGATCGCGCGGTTGACATCCTCCCGGGTGACTTCGCGGTGGTGGGCGGTGACGGCGACCTGGCCCGGCGAGTTGAGGCTCTCGACGTGCTGGCCGCCGACGCCAACGAAGGCCCGGTCGATCTTCCAGCCGGACAGCCGCTCCGCGCGCTCGACCGCGTCCGCGATCGACCGGACGGTCTGGTCGATGTTGATGACGACGCCCTTCTTGAGGCCGGACGCGGGGACGGTCCCATGGCCCATGATCGTCAGCCGGCCGTCGCGGCTCACCTCACCGATGAGCGCGCAGACCTTGCTCGTGCCGACGTCGATGCCGACGAGGACCGCTTCGCGTTCCACCATGGTCGTTCGTGTCTCCCGTCCCGAGCTTCGCCTGATCGATCTAGAGGAAGTGGCGGCGGATGAGGGCCACGTTGTTGAAGATCCGCAGACCGAATGTGATGAGCGCCACGAGGTAGAGATCCAGGCCCAGCCGATCCCCGATGAACGTCAGGGCCACGGCGATGATCGCGTTGACCAAGAACCCGCTGATGAAGATGCGATTGTCATAGACCCCATCGAGCTCTGCACGGACCGCACCCAGGACGGAGTCCAGTGCTGCGAGGATCGCCACCGCCGAGTATCGGCTGAGCTCGAAGCTGACGTTGACGTTGAGGACGAGACCCGCCAGGACGCCCACGAGGAGCCCGAGCAGGGGGAGCAGCACGCCGATGTCGTCCTCGTTCCTGTGGGTTTCGGCAAGGCTACCCGACCGCCAGCGGGCGCGGCAACCTGACGACGCGCGGTGGCGGCCACCACCGCGCTCATGGAGCGGCGCTGGGTTCGGGCGATGCCTTCGAGGTCGGTGTCGGCCGCGGGATGAACGTGCCGTCGGTGTCGGACGCGAGGATGATCCGCTCGACTTGCGCCTCCCGCCCGATGAGCAGGCTGCGCAGGAGTCTGACCTGGCCCGGGATGAGTGCGGGCGTGCGCAGGCTCGGGGTGTAGAAGCCGAAGATGGCCGTCCAGCCGGCCGGTCGCGACCGAACGAGAAAGCCGTTCTCGTCGGTCAGGCCGACGGCCAGCCGCTCGGCTTCGCTGCCGACGTCGGCGGGTCGGAGCGACGCCAACCGGGTGGCGGCATCGAGGTCGACCGAGTCGAGGGCCCGGCCGATCGAGAGGCCGGCCGAGGCCGCTCGGTGGTCGTCCACGACCGGCAGCGCCGCCGCCTCGGGTGGTGGTTCGTCCGTCAGCATGGCGAAGAGCGCGCCGGCGTCGTCAACCAGGTAGCGTCGCTCGCCGACCTTCCAGACCAGGATCGGCTCCCGCTCTTCGAGCGTCACGGCGAGGGTGTCCGGCAGCTCGACCGACACGCGCGCCCGGGCGACCGTCGGCAACTCACCGAGCTGCGCCTCGAGCGGCTTCGTGTCGATGGCGAACAGGTTGTCGCCGCGGACCGAGGCGAGGGACGCCTCGACGGCCGCGACGTCCGTGTAGCGGGCGCCCAGCACGCGCAGCTTCGCGTAGTCGAAGGCGGACGAGGAGGCGGCACCGTAGATGGCGGCGGCCGACGCCAGGGCCACGAGGGCCGCGCCCGCGCGTACCCGCGACAAGCCGGCCGACGCCCGCCGGACCGGTCGAACCCGACGCCCATGCCCGCCGGCCGGCACCGACCTGCGAGCGGCCGGCCGACTGCTCACCGCGGGAGGTCGTCCGGGCCGAGCCGGACGGCGACCCGAGCGGCGTGGCGCTCGCGCCCAAGCTCGACGACCCGGGCGCACACGTCGGCGAAGGAGTACCCGGCCGCCGCTGGCAGGGTCGGGAAGAGGCTGATAGGGGTGAAGCCCGGGATCGTGTTGATCTCGGACAGGTAGATCGTGTCGCCGGCAAGGAGGAAGTCGATCCGAGCGAAGCCCTCGGCGCCGATCGCCCGGTAGGCGTCCCGCGCGATCTTGAGGATGATGGCGTGCTGGGTGGGGCCCACCTCGGCGTTGGTCGAGGTCTCCGACAAGCCGGCCGTGTACTTGGCCTCGTAGTCGTAGAACTCGTGACCGGAGATGATCTCGCCCGGGCCGTACAGCTCGAGGGCCTGCGGGTCGTTCCCGATGACCGACACCTCGAGGTCGCGCGCGCCCGCGGCGTACGTCTCCGCGAGCACCAGCGTGTCGTAGCGGAACGCGAGCGTCAGGGCCGCCTCGAGCTCGCCGGGATCGTGGACCAGGGTCATCCCGACCGAGCTCCCAAGGCGAGCCGGTTTGATCATCAGCCGCGCGTCTGCGGCGCCGGCCGCGAAGGCCTCCAGTTCCGTTCGGACGGCGTCCGGATCCGCCGCCCAGCGCGGCGCGCGGACCTCACGCCAATCGACCACCGGCAGGCCGATGCCCCGACACAGGCGCTTGAAGATCGCCTTGTCCATGCCGATGGCCGACGCGGCAACCCCGGACCCCGTGTAGGCCAGCCCCGCGGCTTCGAGCAGCGCCTGGACGGTCCCGTCCTCCCCGAACGGCCCGTGGAGCGCGATCGCGACGACCGGCGCGGGCTCGATGGCGGCCAGACGGTCCAGCGCCGCCCCGGTCGCCAAGGGATCCTCGGCGCCCAGCCCGGACGGATCGTCGTAAACGGATTGCGGCCGCCCGTCCCGGCGGTGGTCGGCCGGCAGCCACCACCAGCGGGTGTCGAGGTCGATGAGCACCTGGCGGACCGGGTAGCCGACGGACCGGAGCGCGTCCGCGATCGCGGTGCCGGACACGATCGAGACGTCGTGTTCGGCCGACGGGCCGCCGAGCAGGACGACGACCGGGACGCGCTCGTGGCTCATGCGACCGGCTCCCAGCCCGACCAGTCGCCCAGGAACTCCACCTCGAACTCTAGCTGGACACCGTGGCGGGCGGCGACCTCGGCCTGGACGACCTCCATCAGCCGGCGCACATCGGTTGCCGTCCCCTTCTGGTCGTTGACGACGAAGTTGGCGTGCTTCTCGGAGACGACGGCGCCACCGATGCGCCGGCCCTTCAGCCCGGCGGCCTCGATCAGGCGGCCCGCCGAGTCGCCGGGCGGGTTGCGAAACACACTGCCGGCCGAGGGCAGCCCGAGGGGCTGATGGGCCTGGCGCCAGCGGCGGATCTCGTCGAGGCGACCCTTGATCGTGTCCGGGTCCGCGGGCTCCAGGCGGAAGGTCGCATCGACGATGAGTTCGCGGGGGCGACCCGGCTCGCGACGCTTGAATCGGCTGTCGCGGTAGGAGAGCGCCAGATCGGCGGCGGGCATGACCGACTCCGACCCAGCGGCATCGAGCACCCGCGCCGACTCGATGATCGACGCGACATCCGATTCATGCGCGCCCGCGTTGGCCCACACCGCGCCCCCGACCGAGCCCGGGATGGCCAGGCCGAACTCGAGGCCGCTCAGGCCGGCGCGTTGCGTCTCGGTCGCCGCGCGAGCCATCGGCACCCCGGCATCCGCGGTGTAGGCCACACCATCGACCCGGGAGCCCTCGGCCCGATCCTGGATGACGAGACCCCGGACACCCGCGTCGCTGATGACCACGTCGCTCCCCCGCCCCAGCACAAGGTGTGGGAGCTCCCTCGAGCGCGCGAACCGGACCAGGGCACGAAGCTCGAACGCGTTGTGGACCGTCGCGAACAGGTCGGCCGGTCCCCCGACCCGCATCGTCGTGAACCGCCCGAGCGGCTCGGCCCGCGAGGTCTTGACCCCGATCCGGCGCTGGATGTCGGTCCCGATCGCGATGGCGTCGAACGTCGCGGTCACGCGGTCTGCCCACGGGATCGGCGATCGATGGCGGCCGGGTCCGGCAGCGGCCGGCGCTCGGCGGCCGCCATCACCAGGTCGGCCACCGCGTCCGCGGCCGCCGGGCGGCCGAGCGAGCGGGCGGCGGCCGCCATCGCCACATGGGCGGCGGGATCTTCGAGGAGCGTGGCAGCATCGAGCAGCGCCGTCGCATCGAATGCCTCGTCGTCCACGAGGCGGGCCGCTCCGGCGTCGACGAGCGCGCGCGCGTTCGCTCGCTGATGACCCGCGGCGTGGGGATACGGAACGACGACGATGGGCACGCCCAGCGCGCTCACCTCGGCCAGCGTCGACGAGCCAGCGCGCCCCACGACCAGGTCGGCCACCGCCAGCGCGGGCAGCATCTCGTCACGGAGGAATGGGTACGGCCGATAGCGGAGGCGCAGATCGGTCGGCAGCGCCTCTCGATCGCCCAGGGCCGCGGCGTAGCCGTCGTCGCCTGTGACATGGATGACGGTGACGCGGCGGACCAGGCGGTCGATCGCCTCGGAGACCGCGGTGTTGAAGCGGCGGACGGCCTGCGAGCCACCGAAGATCAAGATGACGCGCTCGTCCCGGGGGATCTCCAGGCGCACGCGGGCCGCCTCGCGGTCGAGCTCGCGCATGTCCCGGATCGGGGTGCCGGTGACGTAACAGGGCACACCGGCGGCGGCGCTGGCCAGGGTCGCGCAGGTCGCCTCGAACGAGACCGCGATGACGTCCGCCAGACGGGCCGTGGCCCGGACGGCGCGGCCGGGGATCACGTTGCCGTCCCAGAGCACGACCGGGATGCGCATGGCGGCGGCCGCCAGCAGGACGGGGATGGCGACGTAGCCGCCGGTCGTGAAGATGGCGGCCGGCCGCTCGGAGGCCAGGATCGCGGCAGCCTGGGGAACCGAGACCCCCAGCCGGATGGGGTCCAGGACGGCGTGCACGTCAAGCCTGGCGGTTCGCAACGACCGGACCGCGAGCCGGCGCATGGGGATCCCGGCCGCCGGCACGATCGTGGCTTCCAGCCCTCGATGGCCGCCGAGCCAGCGAAGGTCAGGCGCGCCCGGACGCGCGCGGAGCGACCGGGCGACGGCCAGAGCCGGGTAGATGTGCCCGCCCGTCCCCCCGCCGACGATCAGCAATCGCATCGTCGTTCCATGTCCCCTTCTCGATGGTCTCCCGGGAGATCGATAGCAGGATCCCGATCGCCGCGAAACTGATGATGAGCGACGAGCCGCCCGCGCTGATGAATGGCAGGGTGATGCCGGTGATCGGGAACAGTGCCACGACGACGCCGATGTTGATGAATGCCTGGAGGCAGAGCCAGCCGGTGATGCCGGCTGCCAGGAGCGCGCCGAACGTGTCGGGCGCGCGCAACGAGATCCTGAGGCCCGAATAGGCCAAGGTCAGGAAGAGCAGGATGACGACTCCCCCACCGAGCAGGCCGAACTCCTGGCCGATCTCCGCGAAGACGAAGTCGTTGAAGGCGTTGGGGACCGCGACCTGGCTCTGGCCGAGCCCGTTCCCGAGCAGGCCGCCGACGCCCAGCGCAAGGAGGCCCTGGACGGTGTGGAATCCGTCACCGAGCGTGTCCGACCAGGGGTCGAGCCAGGCCCGGATCCGGTCCATCTGGTAGGGGCGCAGACCGACGTAGATCATCGCGATCACCGCGCTCGTGCCCATGACCGCCAGGTGCCACGTGTTGGCACCCGCGACGAAGAACATCGTCAAGGCGGTCAACGTGATGACCATCGTCGTCCCAAGGTCCGGCTCCTTGAAGACGAGGGCCACGATCGGCGCGACGATGATGAGGAACGCGAGGGTTCCGCCCCAGAACCCGTGGACGCGGGTCCCCCGCTTCGCGAACCAGTGGGCCAGGTAGATGACGAGCGCGAGCTTGGCGATCTCCGCCGGGTGGATCGCCGGCAGTGGACCCAGTCGCAGCCAGCGAGCCGAGCCGCCGACGACGATGTTGAACTGCGGCACGAAGACGAGCACGAGCAGGACGATCGCGAGCACATAGAACGGCACCGACACCAGGCGCAGGTAGCGGTAGTCGACGCGCATCATCGCCGCCATCGCGCCGATCCCGAGGACCGCCCACTGGATCTGCGGGCCGACCGTGACGAACGGGTCGCCCGCCGAGAGGTACCCACGGATGGCCGACGATGAGTAGACCATCAGGATGCCGATGGCCGTGAGCGCGACCACGACGACGAGGACCACGTAGTCGGCCTGGTGGCGCTCACGCTGGAGGACCTGCCCGGCCTTCGGCTTGACCGGCGTTCGGTTCGCGGTCCGGCGGGCCTCGTCCTCGATCGTTTCAGCGTCGCGCGACGGCCGTCCGAAGCGCGGGATCGGCGGCGCGAGGTTCATCGATCCCTCCCGGCGTCGCGCTCGGCAGCCAGCGCGCCGACGGCCGCCTTGAACGCGGCCCCGCGCGCGGCGTAGTCGGTGAACATGTCGAAGCTCGCGGCCGCCGGGCTGAGCAGGACGGTCGCGTCGTCGGCGGGTCCGGCGCCTCCCGCCCGGACCGCCGTGAGGGCCTCGCGAGCCAGCGCATCGGCCATCCGGACGGCCTCTTCGAGCGAGGTAGCGCGCTCGGTCCGGGACAGGCCGGCCGCCCTGAACTGGCGCTCGAGGTCCACGCCGCTTTCGCCGATGAGCACGGCCGCGACGGCCCGCTCGGCGACGATGGGACCGAGTCCGGACAGGTCCACGCCCTTGTCGCGGCCGCCGGCGATGAGCACGATCGGTGCCGGGAACGCCTGGAGCGCGGCGATGACCGCGTCCGGCTGGGTGCCCTGCGAATCGTTGACGAACCGGACGCCATCGATCACCGCGACCGGCTCGAGGCGATGCTCGACACCACCGAACGAGGCGGCCGCCCGGCGGATGGCTTCGGGCTCGATGCCGAACAGCAGCCCCACCGCCACCGCGGCCAGGGCGTTCGAGACGTTGTGCGCGCCCGGCACCGAGAGGTCGCCCACGGGCATGACCCGGCCATCGGGACCGGTCGCTGCCGGCGCCCCGCCGGCCAGTGCCAGGCGACCCACGCGATCGGCGACGATCCAGCCCTCGACCACACCGAGCCCGCCGGGCGGCGGCGCGCCACGGCGATAGAACACCGCCGGCGCTCGCTCGATGTCGGCATAGGCGGCCACCACGGGATCCTCGGCGTTGAGGACCATGGCGCCGGATGGATCCACGAGCTCGGCCAGGCGTCGCTTGGCGGCTCGATAGCGTTCCAGGCTGCCGTGACGGTCGAGGTGGTCCGACGTGACGTTCGTGTACACGGCGACCGTCGTGCCGCGCGACAGGGTCGGCAGTTGCAACTCGGAGAGTTCGTACACGACGCGGTGGTCGGCGGTCAGCTCGGGAAGTCGCTCGACGATCGGCACGCCGATGTTGCCGCCCAGCACGACCGGATGGGTCGGGTCGGCGGCAAGGATCGCCGCCGTCAGTGACGCCGTCGTCGTCTTGCCCTTCGTGCCGGTCACCCCGATCGTCGGCGCCGGGCAGAGGCGCAGGAAGAGGTCCGGCTCCGAGATGACCGCCGGCACGCTCGGATCACCAGCCGCTCGTGCCTCGACCAACGCCCGCAACTGCCTGCCGGAGGCGGGGCTCGGTCGTCGGGTAGTCCGGGTTGATCGAGGGCGACGTGGTCACGAGCTCGGCACCGGCCCACAGGCCCGCCGGGTCGATCGCCGGGCCGAGGAGGAGCCGCACGGTTCGACCCTCGAGGGCGGCCTCGGCCCCACGCAGCTCGTCGGCGGCTCGGCCGTCGTAGATCGTGACTCGGGCGCCGGCGTCGACCAGGAAGCGTGCCAGCGCGATGCCGCTCCGGGCGAACCCCAGCACGATCACGGCGCGGCCGCGCAGGACGCCGTCGCGCACGCCGGCCATGGTCAGCGCATCGGGGTCGATGGGACGGATGATCGTCATCGTCATCAGGGCAATCGGCTCAGGGAGGCCAGGAAGAGCGTCACGCCGAGGAGCGACGCGAGGATGCCCACGATCCAGAAGCGGATCGTGATCTTCTCCTCGTCCCATCCGCCCAGCTCGAAGTGGTGGTGGATCGGACTCATGCGGAGCAGGCGCCGGCCACCGCTCAACCGGAAGTAGGCGACCTGGACGATGACCGACCCCGTCTCGACCACGAAGATGATGCCGATCAGCGGCAGGACCAGGATCTGCCCCGTGATGAGCGCGGTGACCGCCAGGGTCGCCCCGAGCGACAGGGCGCCGGAGTCGCCGATGAAGACCTGGGCCGGGTGCACGTTGAACCACAGGAATCCCAGCAGCGCGCCGATGATGAGCGCGCAGAGCAGGGCGAGGTTCTCCTGGTTGGGCGTGTTCAGCAGCGCGATGAGCATGTATGCGACGAACGCGATCGCCACCGTCCCGCCGGAGAGGCCATCGAGGCCGTCGGTGATGTTGACGCCGTTGGCCGTGGCCACGATCGCGAACGCCGCGAAGAGGACATAGACCCATGGGTCGATCGGGACGGCGCCGACGAACGGCACCGCGATGGCGGTGATCTCGTAGGTCTGCTGGATCTGGTACGCGGCGACGAACGCCACCACGGTCAGCCAGATGAGCTTCTGGCGGACCCGGATCCCCTCCCCCGTCCGGGCGTTGAGGTAGTCATCGAACGCACCAAGCAAGCCGACGCCGGCGAGGGCAGCGATCGGGGCGAACGTCGAGGCATCGGGCTGCTGCTCCAGGAGGAAGTAGATGGCCAGCACGACGATGACGATGAGTAGGCCGCCCATCGTGGGCGTCCCTTCCTTCAGGTAGTGGCTCTCCGGACCTTCCACGCGAATCCGCTTCCCGAATCCGATGGCCTGAAGCAGCCGGATGTACGGCGGCATGAGGATGACGACCAATGCGAACGCCAGCAGCAGCCCCTGGATGAGTCCGACGGTCATCGTGCCGACGCCTCGCCGCGCTCCGAACGCAGCGCGTCGACGAGCGCATCCAGACCGATGCCGCGCGAGGCCTTGACCAGGATGACGTCGCCATCGCGCAGGCGGGGACGGAGCGTCTCGAGTGCGGAGGCGGCGTCGCCGACCTGGAGGACCCGGCCCGGTGCCAGACCGGCATCCCGGGCTCCCTCGGCCAGGCCGCCCGCCCCGGCGCCGACGACGATGACCAGGTCGGCCACCTTGCCGGCCGCCTCGCCGACAGCGTGGTGGCCATCGTCGTGCGCTTCGCCGAGCTCGAGCATCTCCCCGAGGACGGCCACGCGACGGCCGGGCAGGTCGCCCAGCAGCTCGAGCGCCGCGAACATCGAGCCGGGTGAGGCGTTGTAGCTGTCGTCGACGATCGTCACGGAGCCGAGACGGACGAGCGCGACCCGATGCGGCGCGGACCAACCGCCCGCGAGCCCGGTCGCGATCGAATCCAGCGTCAGCCCGGCCGCCAGGCCCGTCGCCGCGGCGGCCAGGGCGTTGTGGACGGACAGGCGGCCGAGTGCCGGGATCTCCACGGGCCGGCGCTCGCCGAATGCGCGCACGACGAAGCGCATCCCGTCGAGGCCGTTCGGCTGGACCGCCTCCGCGCCCACGTCGGCGTCGTCGGCGAACCCGTAGGTCACGACCCGGGCCACCGTGCGCGCCGCCATCCCTCGCACGATGGCGTCGTCCGCGTTGAGGATGGCCGTCCCACCCGGCGGCAGCGCTTCGAGGAGCTCGCCCTTGGCGGCCTCGATCGCCTCGAGGGACCCGATCCGCGAGAGGTGGACCGCCTGGACCGCCGTGACGATCCCGATCGTGGGCCGGGCGATGCGGGCCAGGTCGGCGATCTCGCCGCCGACGTACATCCCCATCTCGAGCACGGCCGCCTCGTGCTCGGGGCCCAGGCGGAGGACCGTCAGCGGCAGGCCGATCTCGTTGTTCTGGTTGCCTTCGTTCTTGAGCGTCTCGAACCGCTGCCCGAGGACCGCCGCGACCGCCTCCTTCGTGGAGGTCTTGGCGATGCTGCCGGTCACGCCGACGACGAGCGGATCGAAGCGTCGACGCCAGCCGGCGGCGACGGCGCCAAGGGCCGCCAGGCCATCGGCCACGCGCACGATCGTGACGTCGCCCAGCGTCGAAGGATCGGCCGGCGGCCGGGTCACAAGCAGGGCCGCCGCACCCGCCAGCACCGCGTCGGCCAGGTACCCGTGCCCGTCCGTGCGCTCACCAGGGAGGGCCACGAACATCGAGCCGGGCCCGACCTCCCGCGAGTCGACCGCGGCGCCGCGGATCGGTCGAGCGGACCGGGTGAGCAGGCGCCCGCCGGTCAGGCGGACCAGGTCGTCCGCCGTGAGGACAGGTGCGGACGGACCGCCTGGCGTCCGGGACGCCGAATGCGACGGGTCGACCTCGGTCACGGCGCCCAGTCTCCCATAGGCCACCGTCACCGGTCCCGGGCCAGGGGCGACGTCGGGCGGCCGGTCAGCAGGTCGGGTGTCGTGATCGCGTCGGTCGCGATGCGCCGGAAGAGCTCGAAGGACATCACCGGCATCTCGAGCTGCCCGACGCGGACCACGGTGGGCTGGCCTTCCTCGATGCGGATCGCGACGACCAGGTCCGGCACGCCGCGCTCGCGGGCGATGTAGCCGACGAACGAATAGTTGAAGAGGTTGACCTTCCAGCCGCCCCGGCCGTTGCGCGCCTCGGGATCCCAGATCTGGGCGGTCCCGGTCTTGCCCCCAACCTCGTAGCCGGGAACCAGCGTGCGGTTCTTGTAGAACGGCACGGTCGTCACGACGTGGTTCATGAGCCCGATGAGCTGCCTGGAACGCGCCACGTCGATCACGCGGTTTCCGGACACCGGCTCGATCTCGTGGGTGCCGACCGCCTTGACCACGTGCGGGTGGATCGTCGTCCCCCCGTTCATGAGCGCGGCGAACGCGCTCGCGAGCTGGATCGGTGTGACCGCCACGCCTTGCCCGAACGCCCCGTTGGCGAGGTCGATCTGGGCCCAGGGCGTCAGGCCGGGGTCGCGAACGATGCCCGGGACTTCGCCGGCGACATCGATCCCGGTCCGCGCCCCGAAGCCGAGCTTGAGCCACCAGTCGTAGAGGATCGCCGACGACGCGCGGGTGTTCTTGCCGAGGCCCAGCGCCACCTTCGCGGCCACGACGTTGCGCGAGAACGCGATGGCATCCTCGAACGACATCCAGCCCATGCCCTTGCGGTCGGCGTCATCGACCTTCGACTCGCCCTTGTCGAGCCGCAGCGTCCCGACGTCCTTGATCCGGGTCGCGAGGGTGACCGAGCCCGTTTCGAGGGCGGCCGCGGCGGTCATCATCTTGAAGACCGACCCGGGCTCGTAGACATTGGACACGACCGGGTCGATGAACCGCTCCGGCGCGGTATCCGCGATCTGGCGGTAGAGGTTCGCGTCGTACGAGGGCACGGTCGCTTCGGCGTAGATCTCGCCCGTGTATGGATCCATCACGACGGCCGACACGCTCTTGGCCTTGTCGGCGACCCAGGCCGCCAGGAGCTCCTGCTCTACGGCCAGCTGGAGGCCGGCGTCGATGGTCAGGCGCACGTCCTGCCCGGCGACACCCGGGTCCACGACGGTCGCCTGGTCGAGCAGCGTCCGTCCATTCGTGTCACGTTCCGCGACGACGATCCGTGGGGATCCGGCCAGCGCATCCTGGTACGCCTGCTCGACACCGTACTGGCCGCTCCCATCCCGATTGACGAAGCCAAGGAGGTGCGCGGCCAGCGAGGAATCAGGGCTCCCGCCGTCCTGCGGATACACCCGCATCGGTTCCGGTTCCAGGGTGATTCCGGTGAGCTGTCGAGCCGAGCTGGCCACTCGGATCCGGTCGGCGGTCGTCGCGTCGATCTCGCGCGTCAGGATGACGTACGCCTTGCCGCTCGCGAGCTTCTCGCGGAGCGCGGCGGCTCGCTCTGGGTCGAGCTCAAGGATGCGGACGAGCTCATCCCCGGTCTGGCGTCGCTGTTCGAACGTCAGCTGGTTCGTGGCCGCGACGAGCCGATCCCGCCCCACCGTGGTCGCCAGGACGACGGTGCCACTTCGGTCGTAGATCTCGCCGCGCCGGGACGGCTCTTCCGATCGGACGGTCGTTTGGGCGATGGCCCTGGCGGCCAGCACGTCGTGCTGCACCACCTGCCAGTACGCGAGGCGCCCGAGGAGGGCCACCGAGGCCACGACGAACACGAGCAGCAACAGCAGGAGGCGGGTCCGTGAATCCGTTCGGCCCAGCATCGTCGGTCGATCGATCAGCGCGCCGGCAGGACGATGGGATCGCCCAGCTGGCCGAGGCCGCCGTCGAGGGCGAGTTTCCGGATGGCGGGCTCATGGCCGAGTCGGCTCAGATCCGACCGCAGGTCCTGCTCTCTCGAGTCCAGCCGACCTTGGAGGACCTCCAGCCGGCCGATGTCGTAGCCGGTCGCGGATTCGCGGACGACCTGGGCAAGCCAGAAGAACGCGAGCAGGAACGTGATCACGATCGCACCCAGGACCAGGCCGAGGTGATTGGATCGGCGGCCCGCCCGAACCGCCACGCGCATGCGGCGACGCCCGAGCGTGGGTCCCTCCGCGAGCCGAGGGCCACGCGGCAGGGCGATGGTCCTTGGGCGTGCGCCCTCGTAGATGGCCATCGTCAATCAGCCGGGGAGAAACGGAGCCGCGGGCTGCGCGGATCGAGGAAGGCGAGCGGATCCGACGGGGCGGTCGGACCCCAGTCGTCCAGTTCGAGTTCGAAGCCCACGTGATGGTGCCGGCGGTCGTGCCGCTCGCGCACCTCGTGCTGTCGCCGGCCATACACCTTGCGTCGACTGGATTGGTGACGCTTGCTCATCTGGACTCCTCCTTCCCTTGCTGGTGGTGGCCCGGCGCATCCGACCGCGCTCACCGTCGATCCGATCGGGTTCCTCAGGCGGCCAGGCGCTCGGCGGCCCGCAGGCGCGCACTTCGAGCGCGAGGGTTGGCGGCGACCTCCGCCGCCGACGGGGTCAACGAGCGGCGGGTCACGAGGCGCAGGCGAGGCTCGTGTCCACACACGCAGATGGGCACGTGCGGCGGGCAGATGCAGCCCCGCCGTTCCGCGGCGAAGAACCGTTTGACGATCCGGTCCTCGAGTGAGTGGTAGCTGAGGACCACGAGCCGTCCGCCGGGTCGCAGGAGGTCGACGGCCGCGGCGAGACCCGCCTCGAGCGCGTCGAGTTCCTCGTTGACCGCGATTCGCAAGGCCTGGAAGACCCGCGTGGCCGGATGCGTCCGTCGCGGCTGGCGCGGATTCGGCGGCGCGACGCGCTCGATCAGGGCGGCCAGCTCCTCGGCGGTCTGGATCGGCACGGTCCTGCGCGCGTCGACGATCGCCCTGGCGATGCGGCCAGCCCTTGGCTCCTCGCCATAGCGCCGGAACAGGGCGGTCAGTTCGGCGGCATCGAGGGTCGCCAGCAGCTCAGCGGCGGGGACGCCGCGGGACGTGTCGAAGCGCATGTCGAGCGGGCCGCCGGTCCGAAAGCCGAAGCCCCGTTCCTCGTCGGCGAGCTGGAAGCTCGAGAGGCCGAGGTCGAAGAACGCGCCGTCGACTGCGCCGAACCCGGCCTCGGGCGCCACCGTCGCCAGCTCCCGGAAGTTCGCCTGTCGGACCACGAGCCGGTCACCGAAGCGGGGCCCAAGACGGTCGACGACTCTGGCGACGGCCGCCCCGTCGGCATCGAGACCGAGGAGGCGGCCATCAGGGTCGGACGCCTCCAGGATCCGCTCGGTGTGCCCACCGCCGCCCAGGGTGGCATCGATCTGAAGGCTTCCGGGAGCCGGCTGGAGCATCTCAATGACCTCCTCCGCCAGCACCGGTGTGTGCCCTGCCTTCATCTCTCCTCCATCCAGAACGATCGGATCCCGAGCGGACCCTGGAAGCGCATGTGGTGGCGCTAGATCCCGAGGCCTTGGAAGGCATCGGCCAGCGCTTGCGGGTCATCGAGCGCACGCCGGTAGTCGTCCCAACTGCCGGGCGCCCAGATCTCCGCGTGATCGCGCGTCCCGACGACCACGGCCTCACCGGCCAGGCCGATCGATTCGCGCAGGTAGGCCGGGACGAGCACGCGTCCCTGGCGGTCGAGTTCGGCCGGGACCGCGCCGGCAAAGACGAATCGGGAGAACCGACGCGCCGTCTGGTCGGTCAGGGGCAGGGCGGCGACCTTGGCCGACAGGTCCTCCCAGCCGGCCTGGGTGTGGATCGCCAGGCAGGGATCCAGCCAGCGCGAGATGACCGCACCCGTGTCGAGCTGGGCGCGGAACTTCGCGGGGACGGCGATCCGTCCCTTGTCGTCCACCGTGTGCCGGTACTCGCCGGTGAACACCTGTCGGGCTACCCCTGGCTATTGGCGGCTGGTTCCGCGATCGACGGGTTTCGGTCAGGGCGGCGACGGCCTCTGGCGGCCGAGTGGCGCGGTGGCCCGTGATGGCCCGTCGGATGGGTCGGGTCCGCGGTGGTCCTCAGGGAGCGCGTCGTTCCCCACTTCTCACCACTTTGCGCCACTTCGATGCATTCTAGCGCGCAGATCCGCCCCGTCAATGGGCGATCTCACACATAGGGAGTTCGTGGAGGGCGTTGGCGGGCGTGGCCGGACCCTTGGACACGCCCAGTGCTGGTAGCACGCGGCCCGCGACGCGGGCTTCGCGGTCGGCGGCCGGCGTGAGATGTTTCCCGCACGTGCAAGAATCCAACAGAGCCTTGCATCAGATGCATGTCCCGTCGCCGGCGGCCGTTCTGTAACGTGATTCCTTGCATCGCATGCACGAATTCAGCTCGTCGGGCTTTGAGCCGACGCGGGCGTGTCGCGACATCGCGTCAGATGCACGTTTGTCGACGGATCTGGATGCTCGATCAGGAGCAGGCCGACGTTGCTTGCACCTGATGCAAGCAGTTTGGCTCGCAGGGCTAGGCACGTGAGCCGGCTGCTGCGCAGCTCGCGGGCTCGCCGACCCGGGGAAGTCAGCGAGTGGGCGGCGGCAGGATCAGTTCGCGGCCGGCCCGCAGGCGCTCGGTCAGCGTCCAGGGGTTCAGGGCCTTGACCCGCTCAAGGGACACCCCGAAGTAATTGGCGATGCTGAACAGGTTGTCGCCCGATCGGATGACATAGATCCAGCACCTCGGCTTGTCCGGGCACGGTTTGAGCAGGGCGTACCGGTTCGACGACGGCTTCGGCTTCGCGGTCTTCGTCGGCTCGGGTGTGGGCTCTGCGGTCGCGGATGGCGACGGTATCGGCGCGGGTGCGATGGCAGGTGGCACCGGCGAGGCCGGCACGATCGTCGCGGCTCCCGACGCGCCCGGCGTAGCGCCCGCGCCCGGCTCGGCGGACGATTCGATCGCCGCCGCTGATGGCGGGGCACTCTCCACGTTGGCCGCGACCGGCAGGGTGAGTCCGCCGTTGGCGACGACAAAGGCGACGGACACCCCGAACGAGAGGGCGAGGACCGCGAGTGCCACCGTGATCGCCGGCGTCACCCCCGTCCCGGCTCGGATCCGGCCCCTCGGGGCCTCGCTCGCGATGAGTGCACCTCGGAGGTAGCGCGGGCAGTTGATGTGGCCCGAGGTCAGACAGACCAGCTCCTGTTGACGCAGCGATTGTGGGACCGGCTCACGCAGCGCGGCACATCGGTTGGCCACGTCGGGCGTTTCGATGGGGAGGCCGATGGCTGCATCGGGACCGACGCCGCGCAGGAACGGACAGACGTCGGGTGTGGTGGATCGACCCTCGAGCGCCGGCAGCCAGGTCGCCGGGTCAGGGATCGCCGTGGCGTCGTCCACGTCGGGCGACCCGGTCGGGTTGGCAGCCGCCTCGGACAGGACATCCTCGGCGGTCCAGTCGTCGCCACTGGGAGGTGCGGGCGTGCGCGTCGGAGGTCGACGGCCGCTTGGCGGCCGATAAGCCGCGCTCGGCTCGTCTGCCATTCACCCTCCGTCTGTCGTGCGTTCGCGGAGCGAGGCAAGGCTAGCATCGTCGTCTCCGGGCTCTCCGGTCGGCCTCCGGATGGACGCGACGCTGAGCGTGCGCTAGTACCTTTCGCGCCTTGCCGGGTCGAGTACCGTGGTGCTAGGCTCCGCCGCCACAGTGGACCGGAACACCATCCGGCCGCACGGACGAGGCTTCATCCCAGTTTCATGGCCCTTCCTCTGCCGGTCATCCCGCCGCAGCCTGACGCTTTCCACCTGGCGCCGCACCGTATCAAGCGGTGCACGTTCCGACGCCTGATCCAGGTCGAAGCGGGCGGCGAGCGTGTCTACGACGTGGAATGCCTGTTCCCCGATCGCAAGGTGCCGATCCCCCTGGGTGACCTCGAGGCGGCGACGCCGGTCTGCAACTCCTGCATCGCCCCCCACATCTTCCGCCCCGACGAAGACTGATCGCCCGGCGTCGCAGCCACGGACCCGATCGCCCGCAGGGCGAGGTCAGCCCAAGGCGGAGTCCGAGCACGTGAACGAGCGCACCAGGTGCGTGAGTGAACGCGCGCAGGCGACAACGCCGGAGCGGCCCCGCAGATCAGCGATCGTCAGTCAGCGAGGCCGTCTGTAAGCCGAGTTCTGTCCCATCGCACACCGAAGCGTGCGACGAGGATGGCCATCCATCTGTGGCCGCCGGTCGCCCGACGGCTCATGCGGCCAACCCGAGGGCTGGGCAGCGCACCTCTCCCCCGGCGACGGTTGCCCGTCATCGGGTTGCGCCCTCCTATTTGGCCTTGCTCCGGGTGGAGTTTGCCGCGTTTCACTCCGTTCGCCGACCCGAAGGCCGGCGGCCGGCATCGTCACTGTGGCACTGGTCCTCGCCTCACGGCGGACGGGCGTTACCCGCCACCCTGCGCTGCGGAGCTCGGACTTTCCTCACGCCGCCGACGGGTCACCCCGGGCGGCGCGCGACCATCCGACCGCCTCGCTGACCCGCTCATCCTACGCCCGTGTCGCTCGATCATCCCGACGCGACCCACGCGAGCCAGATCAGGGCCGCGGTCCCGATCGGCGCCAGGATCGAACGTGACTGGCCGGTCACCCAGCACCACCCGGCCCACAGTGTGCCCAGGCCCCAGACAAGGCCGACACCGGCTCGCAGCCAACCGCCGCCAGCGTCAGCCTGGAGCAGCAGGAGCGGGACGACCAGGGCGAACTGGACCACGAACGCGACAGTCGTGAGCACGAAGCTCGAGACGGTTCGCCCGAGGGCGCCCCAGCGGACCGGACGGTCCCGTGGCCAGCTGCCCTCGGAGTCGCGACGGTTCGGGTCGGACACCCGCGCTCAGTCCCCGGGCCGGCGCACCACCGACGCCGGCCCACCGGACTGGGCACGGTCGATGGCCTCGTTGGCCAGTTGGTCCGCGACCGAGTTCTGCGCCCGCGGCACGTGGCCGGCGGTCCAGCGGTCGAACCCGGCCAGCGTCTGACGGGCTGCCGACCAGAGCGGGATGAGCTTCGCGTCCTTGACCCGCCAACGACCGGCGAGCTGCTCCACGATCAGTTTCGAATCCAGCAACAGGTGGACCTCGCGGGCTCCCAGTTCCCGTGCCAGCTCGAGCGCCCGGACCACCCCCGTGTACTCCGCCACATTGTTGGTCTGGACGCCTAGATAGTCGGAGATGGAGGCGTCCGGGGCGGCCCGGTGGTCGCGCGCATCACGCCGCCGAAGATCGAACAACGCGGCGCCGAGCGACGCCGGACCTGGATTGCCACGTGCGGCGCCGTCGGTCCGGATCACGTATCCGGTCGACGCCCGCCCGTTCCCGGAGTCGGCCGTCTCGGGCGCCAGGTCGGGGAAGAGGGTGTCGCTCAACCGGGTGTCTCGTCGGGCGGCGCGTCCGGCCCCTGGAGGACCGGCAGCTCGACCCGGCTGCCCGACGACGAGTCGCTGCCGCCGCGCAGGAACCGCCACGCCATCCGGAGTGGGTCGTAGTACTTGTCGGCGACCCGTTCCTTGAGCGGGATGATGGCGTTGTCGGTGATCTTGATGTGCTCGGGACAGACCTCGGTGCAACACTTGGTGATGTTGCAGTAGCCGATCCCACCAGCGTCCTTGAGGTATTCGGTCCGGTCGGCCTGGTCGATCGGGTGCATCTCGAGGCCGGCCGCGCGGACGAGGAAGCGCGGGCCCATGAACGGGCGCTCGGTCTCGTGGTTGCGGAGGACGTGGCAGACGTCCTGGCATAAGAAGCACTCGATGCACTTGCGGTATTCCTGGACCCGTTCGATGTCCTCCTGCTGCCAGCGCCATGCCTCCTGGGGCACGTCGTCGGGTGGCGTGAACGGCTCGATCGTCTCGTTGACCTTGTAGTTCCATGAGACATCGGTCACGAGGTCGCGGATGAGCGGGAAGGCGCGCATCGGCTCGACGGTGATGGGCTCGTCCAGGTCGAAATCGGACAGGCGCGTCTTGCAGGTCAAGCTCGGCTGGCCGTCGACCTCGGCGCCGCAGGAGCCACACTTCGCGGCCTTGCAGTTCCAGCGAACGGCGAGGTCCGGTGCTTCGTGGCCCTGGATCCAGTGCAGGGCGTCGAGCACGACCATCCCCTCCTCGGCCGGGACATCGAACTCGTCGAAGTGGCCGGCCGTGCCGGGGGTGCCGCGGAAGACCCTGAGGTGTGCCTGGGGCATCGATCCCTCCGTCGTCAGTGTGCGCCGTCGAGAAGACTGGCGAGTTCGGGGGGCATCTTCGGGAGCTTGGCCGCGGTCACGGCCATGCCACCGTCGCGGGCCAGTGATACGACGCTGTTGCGGGTGCCCCAGTGCTTGTCGTCCAGATCCGGATAGTCGAGGCGGCTGTGCGCCCCACGACTCTCGGTCCGTTGCAGGGCGCTGCGGGTGATCGCCTCCGAGACCGTGAGCAAGGCGCGCAGCTCGAAGACGAGGTTCCAGCCCGGGTTGTACACCCGCCCGCCGCCGACCTTGATGTTGGCCGATCTGGCGCGTAGCTCGGCGAAACGGTCGAGCGCGTCGAGGAGATCGGCCTCGATCCGGAAGATGCCGACGAACCGTTGCATCGTGTCCTGCAGGTCGCGCTGGATCGCGTACGGGTCCTCCCCGTCGGCGCGCTCGAGTGGCGCGTCCAGCTCGCGCTCCGCCAAACCGATCTGGATCGGGTCCAGGTACAGCGACTCCGACTGTTCGGATGCCAGGGCCGCGGCGCTGGTGCCCGTCCGGGCCCCGAACACGAGGAGGTCGGAGAGCGAATTACCACCCAGCCGGTTGGCCCCGTGCATCCCACCGGCCACCTCACCCGCGGCGAACAGACCCGGCACCCTCGTCGCACCCGTGTCCGGCTCGACGCGGATGCCGCCCATCACGTAGTGCGTCGTGGGGCCGACCTCCATGGGCCCCGCGGTGATGTCGACGTCGGCGAGCTCCTTGAACTGCTCGTACATCGAGGGCAGCTTGCGGCGGACGAGCTCGGGTGGCAGGTAGCTGATGTCGAGATAGACGCCGCCGTGTGGCGATCCGCGACCCTCGCGCACCTCGGTGTAGATGGCGCGCGAGACGTTGTCCCTGGTCGAGAGCTCCGGTGGCCGCCGCGCATCCGTCTCGTGGCCCTCGGACAGTGCCGTCACCCAGCGGGCGGCCTCGTCGTCGGTCGCCGCGTACTCGGACCGGCGATCCTCGGGCAGGTATTTCCACATGAACCGCTCGCCGTCGCGGTTGCGCAGGATACCGCCTTCGCCACGCACAGCCTCGGTCACCAGGAGGCCGCGCACGCCCGGCGGCCAGACCATGCCCGTCGGATGGAACTGGACGAACTCCATGTCGATGAGCTCGGCACCCGCCTCGTAGGCGAGGGCCTGGCCATCGCCGCTGTACTCCCATGAATTCGACGTGATCTCGTAGGCCTTGCCGATGCCTCCGGTCGCCAGGATGATCGCCTTGGCCGGGAAGACGACCGGGACGCCGGTCGTCCGCCAGTAACCGAACGCCCCCGTCACCCGGTCGCCGCCCTGGATCAGCCGGGTGATCGTGCATTCCATGTAGACGTCGATGCCGGCCGCCACCGCCTGGTCCTGGAGTGTGCGGATCATCTCGAGCCCGGTTCGGTCGCCGACATGGGCCAGACGCGGGTGCGAGTGCCCGCCGAATGGTCGCTGGAGGATCCGGCCATCTCGGGTCCGGTCGAACACGGCGCCCCAGTACTCCAGCTCGTTGACCCGGGCCGGCGCCTCCTTCGCGTGCAGCTCGGCCATCCGCGGCTGGTTCAGGAGCTTGCCGCCGACCATCGTGTCGCGGAAATGGACCTGCCAGGAATTGGCGGACGCGACGTTTCCCAGCGCCGCGGCGACGCCACCTTCGGCCATGACCGTGTGGGCCTTGCCGAGGAGCGACTTGCAGACGAGGCCGACGCTCGCGCCGGCTGCCCGGGCGCCGATCGCCGCGCGCAGCCCGGCGCCACCGGCGCCGATCACCAGGACGTCGTATGGGTGGGTCCGTGGGTCCGATCGCGCCATCTGGCCGGCGAAGCTAGAAGCGGATCGCCGGATCGACGATCGCGCCGATCGCCAACAACCGGATGTAGACGTCGGCCAGCGTGACCGAGATCAGGCTCGTCCACGCCCAGGCCATGTGATAGCGGTTCAACGATGTCAGGCGTTGCCAGGCGCCGTAGCGGACCTGCGTCCGACGCGTGCACGAGAAGCAATCCAGCTTGCCCCCGACGAGATGGCGCAGCGAGTGGCAGGACAGCGAATAGCCGGTCAGCAGGAGTGCATTGACCGCGAGGATCGCGACGCCCAGGCCGATCCGCCACGCCCCGTGCTCGTCGCGCAACGCCAGGACCGCATCCAGCCACAGGAAGAAGAGCGGGACGAACGCGAGGTACAGGAAGAGCCGGTGCAGGTTCTGGAGGACGAAGGGCAGGGCCGCCTCCATCCGGTAGCGCCGGTGGATCGTGGGCTCGGCCACGGCGCAGCCCGGCGGGTCCTGGAAATAGAACCGGTAATAGGCCTTGCGGTAGTAGTAGCAGGTCGCGCGGAACCCGAGCGGCACCCACAGGATGAACAGGCCCGGGCTCAACCAGGTCGGCAGCCATTCGGGCGCGATCAGCGGCGAGAACAGGGGCGACAGGTAGTTGTCGAATTCGTAGGGGACGGAGGCTCCGAACAGCGGCGTGAACAGGATCCCGCTCACGAAGAGGTACGTGGCGCAGAGCGTGAACAGCGTCCCCTGGACCGCCGGCGCCAGCCACCAGGCCTCCTTGCGACTCGTCGCGCCGAAGCCTCGGGGGGCCGTGCCCACCGGCTTGCCGGGCGGCGGCTTGAGCCCCGGCCGGGCCTGGGTCGGAAGCGTGGTCATCGAGCTTCGGGTCCTCCGATCGAGTGTCGCGTGCCGCGCCTAGTCGGCTCGGGCGGACGCCCCGGCCGGGGCCGCGGCGAGGCGCTCGATGATCGCGTCGGCGAACTCGCTGGTCCCGGTGGCGCCGCCCAGGTCGTAGGTGGTGGCGCGACCGTCGGCGATGACCCCGCGCACGGCGCCCTCCACCCGTTCGGCCGTCTCCGGATACCCCAGGTGCCTGAGCATCAGGACGCCCGACAGGATGAGCGCGGTCGGGTTGGCCCTATTGAGACCGGCGTACTTGGGCGCCGAGCCGTGGACGGGTTCGAAGACGGCCGCCTCGAGCCCGATGTTCGCGCCCGGCGCCACGCCCAGGCCGCCGACCAGCCCGGCCGCCAGATCGCTGACGATGTCGCCGTACAGGTTGGGCAGGACCAGGACGTCGTACAGGTCGGGCTTCTGGACCAGCTGCATGCACATGTTGTCGACGATCCGGTCCTCGAACTCGATGCGGTCCTCGTAGTCGGCCGCGACCGTCCGGCAGCTCTCGAGGAAGAGGCCGTCGGACAGTTTCATGATGTTCGCCTTGTGGACTGCCGTGACCTTGCGGCGGCCGTTGGCGACGGCGTATTCGAAGGCGAAGCGGGCGATCCGCTCGGACGCCTCGCGCGTGATGATCTTGATGCTCTCGGCGGCATCCCGGCCGACCATGTGCTCGATGCCGGCGTACAGGTCCTCGGTGTTCTCGCGGACGATGACAAGGTCGACGTCTTCGTAGCGCGACTCGAGGCCCTTGATCGAGCGCGCCGGCCGGAGGTTCGCGTACAAGTCGAGCGCCTGGCGCAACGTGACGTTGACGCTGCGGAACCCCTCGCCGACCGGCGTGGTGATCGGGCCCTTGAGCGCCACCTTGTTGCGCCGGATCGACTCCAGCACATGGTCCGGAAGCGGTGTGCCGTACTCGGCCATCACGGCCTCACCGGCGTCGACGACCTCCCATTCGAATTCGACCCCTGAGGCGTCGAGGACGCGGCGTGTCGCCTCCGCCAGCTCCGGTCCGATACCGTCGCCGGGGATCAGGGTGACTCGGTGGGCCATGGCCCGATTGTAGCGACGCTGCACGCATGGTGGCGGCCGACGGGCTCCGCTACCATCACGCTCCCGAACCCAGATCGAACCGGAGGCACCGGCCGCGCGTGAAGATCCAGGAAGCCGACGCGAAGTCGCTGCTCGTCGCCCAGGGCCTCCCGGTCCCGGTCTGGGAGGTCGCCCACACCGTCGGCGAGGCCCGCGCCGCCGCCGACCGATTCCTGTCGGCCGGCGCCGGGTCGGTCGTCGTCAAGGCCCAGGTCCTCGTCGGCGGCCGGGGCAAGGCCGGCGGCGTGAAGCTCGCGGGTTCCGTGGACGAGGCCGCGCAGGTCGCCGAGGCGATCCTCGGGATGGACATCAAGGGGATCACGGTCCGCAAGGTGCTCATCGGCCCGGCGGCCGACATCGTCCAGGAGTTCTACCTCGCGGCGGTCCTCGACCGCGCGGATCGCCGGGTCCTGCTGATGGGCTCGGCCGAGGGCGGCGTAGAGATCGAAGTGGTCGCGGCCGAACATCCGGAGACCATCATCCGGCGCCACGCGGACCCGCTGCTCGGGCTGCTCGACTACCAGGCCCGCGACCTCGCGTTCGCGATGGGCCTCGGCGGTCACCTCAAGGCCGCGGCCTCGATCGCCAAGGGCCTGGTGGCCACGATGCGGGCCTATGACGCCGACCTCGTCGAGATCAACCCGCTCGCGATCGTCCGCGAGGCCGACGCCGCTGGCGCGCCGATCGAGCGGCTCGTCTGCCTCGACGCGAAGGTCACGCTCGATGACTCGGCGCTCGCCCGCCATCCGGGCCTCGAGGCGCTGCGCGATCCCGACGACGAAGACCCAGCCGACCGCGAGGCACGCGAGGCCGGGCTGACCTTCATCAAGCTCGACGGCACGATCGGCTGCATGGTCAACGGGGCGGGCCTCGCGATGACGACGATGGACCTCGTCAAGCGCGCCGGCGGCGAGCCGGCCAACTTCCTCGATATCGGCGGCGGGGCTCGCGCGGACAAGGTGACCGCGGCGATGCGCCTGATCCTTGCCGACCCGAAGGTCGATGCCATCCTGGTCAACATCTTCGGCGGCATCACGCGCGGCGACGAGGTGGCGCGCGGGCTCATCGAAGCGCGCGGCCAACAGTCGCGCGACGTCCCGATGGTCGTGCGAATCGTCGGCACGAATGCCGCGGAGGCGGCCGCCCTCCTCGAGGAGGCCCATTTCGAGACCGCCACTTCGCTCGACGACGCCGCCGCCAAGGCTGTGGCGGCATCCCGGGGAGCGTCCGGTGTCGCGGGCCCTGCCGACGCCGGTGGCGTGCTCCGATGAGCATCCTCGTCGGCCACGAGACGCGCCTGCTGGTCCAGGGCATCACCGGTCGCGAGGGCGAGTTCCACGCCCGGGCGATGCAGGCCTACGGCACCCGGATCGTCGCCGGCGTGACGCCCGGGAAGGGCGGCCAGGCGGCCCTCGATGGGAGCGTGCCCGTCTTCGACACGGTCGCCGAGGCCGTCCGGCAGAGCGGCGCCGACGCGTCGTGCATCTTCGTGCCTGCCGCCGGCGCGCCCGACGCGGTGATGGAGGCGGCGGCCGCGGGGATCGAGACCATCTTCTGCATCACCGAGGGCATCCCCGCCCTCGACATGGTCCCCGTCGTGGAGGTCGTTCGCGCGAACGGCGCCCGGCTGATCGGCCCGAATTGCCCCGGCGCGACGTCGCCCGGCCGGGCGAAGGTCGGGATCATCCCGGGCTCCGTCCATCGCGAAGGGCGAGTCGGCGTCGTCAGCCGTTCCGGGACGCTCACCTACGAGGCGGTCCAGGCGATGACCGACGCCGGTCTCGGCCAGTCGACCTGCGTCGGGATCGGTGGCGACCCGATCATCGGGACGACCTTCCTGGACGTGCTCCAGCTCTTTGCGGCCGACCCTGAAACGGATGCGATCGTCCTCATCGGCGAGATCGGCGGGGCCGCGGAGGAGACGGCGGCGGCCTGGGCAATGGACCACCTCCATGACGTGCCGAAAGTCGCGTTCATCGCCGGACGGACCGCGCCCGAGGGCAAGCGGATGGGCCACGCCGGGGCCATCATCTCGGGCGGCGCCGGGACGGCCGCGTCCAAGGTCGCCGCGCTCGAGGCGGCCGGGTTCCGCGTCGCCGGCTCCCCGACGGAGCTCCCCGAGCTCCTGCGCGATGCGGGCTATCGCGGCTAACGAGGCCGACATGCTGATCTCCGACGTTCGCTACCTCTTCGGCTTCGATCGATGGGCGACGACCAAGGTGCTCGACGCGGCCGTCGGCATCGACGAGGCGACGTGGTCGGCGCAGAACGTCATCGATGAGCGCGGGCTCGGCGGGATCCTCGTCCACCACCTCGGCTCGACCCAGCGCTGGCGACACGGCCTGTCCGGTTCCGACGAGACGCCGCGTCCGGAGAACGAGCCGCTGTCGACGATCGAGGAGTTGCGCGCCTCGTGGGAGCAGGAGTGGGTCGCCTACGACGCCTGGCTCGCCACGCTCGATCAGCCGTGGCTCGACGAGATCGACGATGGCGTCCCCCGCTGGCAGAGCCTCGCCCACGTCGTGAACCATGGCACCCAGCACCGATCGGAGTCGGCCGCATTGTTGACCGCGGCCGGGCGATCTCCCGGCGACCTCGACATGATCGACTACGCCGACCAGGTCGCGGCGAAGGGCGGCTGATGGGTGCCCGGATGGACCTCATCGCCGGCGATGTGCAGGAGATCCTGCTCGTCATCGGCCTCGACGACCTCGGCGCGCTCGACGACCATGCCCGTTTCGAGGCGCACCTTTCGCTCGGGGGTGGGCTCGATCCGACCTGGCTCGACCTGTTCGCGGAAGCCGCCCGGACGGTGACGGGCAGCGGCGAACCAGCCGACCTGCTTGACGCCCGCCTCGAGCTCGACGGTCCGAGCGAGACCAGCGGCGACCGGACGATCGAACGGATCGACCCGACCTGGATCACCGCGGTCGCCCGGGTGCCGGATGCGGCGATCGACGCCATCGCCGGTCGTTGGATCGACCTCGTCGAGGAGGAGCTCGGCGCGCTGCCGGGCGAGGAGAAGCCGTGGATCCGGGACCTGGCCGGCCAGGTCGTCAGGTTCTGCCGAACGGCCGATCGCGCCCCGGACGTGCTCTTCGCCTGGTCACTGCGGTGAGCGAGGCGACGTCGTCGCGGGAGGCGTCGTTCGAGGCGAATCGAGCGCTCTGGGACGTCTGGACGAAGATCCACGCGGCCGGCGATTTCTACGATCTCGCGGCCTTCAAGGCCGGCGGCGTCCGGCTCCGGCCATACGAGATCGAGATGGTCGGCGACGTGTCCGGCAAGTCCCTGCTCCACCTGCAGTGCCACTTCGGGATCGACACGCTCTCATGGGCACGGCTCGGTGCGACCGTCACCGGCGCCGATATCTCGCCGACGGCGATCGAGCTCGCGACCGCCCTGGCCATCGAGCTCGGGTTCCCGGACGCCCGCTTCGTCGAATCGAACCTCTACGACCTGCCGATCAGGCTCGAGGGCGAGTTCGACGTCGTGTACACGTCGCGCGGCGCGCTCAACTGGCTTCCCGACATCCGCGGCTGGGCACGCGTCGCGGCCCACTTCGTGCGGCCGGGCGGCACGTTCTTCATCACCGAAGCGCACCCGATCTTCAATGCCTTCGAGAACGAGGGCGTGGCAACCGGTGAGCTCCGGCTCGCCTACCCGTACTGGGAACATGCCGAGCCATTGGTGTTCCCGGTCAAGGGCTCGTACGCGGATCCAGACGCCGAGGTCGGCGACCAGACCGAGCACGCCTGGGATCACGGCCTCGGCGAGATCGTCACGGCGCTCATCGACGCGGGGCTGCGGATCGAGGCGCTCGTCGAGCACCCGTTCCTCGACTGGCCGGCGGATTGGCTCGTCAAGGCGCCGGACGATACCTGGCGTCTGCCGGCCGACGCGGGCGGCGAGCTGCCGCTCATGTTCTCGCTGCGGGCGACGAAGCCCCGGAGCTGAGCGGCACGCCCTCGGCGTCGGCCGGGGTAGACTTGGGCGGTCGCGCTTCCACGAACGGGTCCAGGACCGTCCGGCCGCACGACTCCGGAAGGAAGGACCATGGCAAAGCATTCCAAGTCCGAGCGGGAGCGGCGAGCCGCCCAGACCGCGCGAGTCGCCGAGATCGAGGCTGCCTGGATGGGCAGCGTGCCGGCCGCCACTGGCAAAGCGTTCGCGATCGCCGTCGAGGCCGCCCGAGCGCGTGGACCCGAGCCGCGCCGGCCGGACATGGCGCCCGGGACGCTCCCGAACCCGCCTCGCCCCGGTCGTGAGCCGCGACCCGTCAAGGACGATCCGCGCGCGCGAGGCCGCCGCGACTGAGGCGCGCGGGCCCTGCCGCGAATGACGCGCGGCGCTTAGCCGGCCTCGAACCCCAGGGACGTCCACGCCGGCCCGCCCGGCGCCTCGATCAGTTCGACCAACACGCCGTGACACGCGCGTGGGTGGATGAACGCCACTGGCCCCTCGGCCCCCTTTCGCGGCGCCGTGTCGATGAGTTCGAGGCCGTCGATCTCGAGGCGAAGCAGCGTTTCGGTCAGGTTGCCGACTTCGAAGCACACGTGGTGGAAGCCCTCGCCCTTGGACTCGAGGAAGCGGGCGACCCCGGTGCTGTCGTCGGTCGGCTCGACCAGCTCGATCTTGGACTCCCCCACTCCGAGGAAGGCGATCCGCACGCGGTCTGTCGGGATGTCCATCACGGTCTCGAGCCCGAGGCCGAGCGCGTCGCGCCAGAAGCCAAGCGCGTCGTCGATCGACCGAACGATGAGCGCCACGTGATGGATCCTGCCGAGACGACGGATCTCCTCAGGGACCTGGCTGGCGCGTGGCCTGGGGCTCATCCGGTCAGCGTACGCTGTCGCGGATGGCCGCGACCGAGCCTGTCAGCGCGATCGTGATCCGGGTGCCGGTGCCATCCGGTCTTGACCGACTCCGACGCCACTGGGACCAGGCTGCCCGCGCGGGCGTCCCGGCACACATCACGATCCTGTTCCCGTTCGTCCCGGCATCGGACCTGACGAGCAATGGCCGATCGACGCTCGCTGGCCTCGCTCGGGGCGTCGAGCCCTTCGAGATCGTCTTCCGGCAGGTGGGCCGCTTTCCGACGGTCGTCTACCTCGTCCCGGAGCCATCGGCGCCGATCACGGCCCTGACCGACGCCGTCGTGGCGAGATTCCCGGGATACCAGCCGTACGGCGGGATCTTCGATGAGGCCGTCCCGCACCTGACCGTGACCGACGACGCGTCCGCGCCCCTCGACGAAGTCGCCACCGAAGCGAAACGCTGGCTGCCCTTCACTCACCGCGCGACGGCTCTCGAGGTGCTGGTCGAATCGCCCGAAGGCAGATGGCGACGCCATTGGCGCCTCGCGCTCGGGGTCAGACGGTGATGAGCTAGGCGCCGAACAGCCGACCGGCGAGTTCGTGATCCCGTGCCCCTTGGAGAAAAATCCGCTCGGCATCGGGAACCTGGATGTCATCGGAGATGATCGGCGGACCCACGATCGCGAACGGCCGGCCGACGACCGGAAGCCCGAAACGGCGAGCCGGCCGATAGGGTTGGATGACTTTGCCCAAGAGCTCCGCCGCCGGGCCGAACACCTCGACCATCAACGCATCGGTCCGTTCTCCGGTCTGCACGGTAACGAACCCGTCATAAACCAGACCCGCGGAGCCGCCCTCCCTGAGCCTGTCCCGGAGATCGACATGAGCAATCTCGACGCTCTCGTCAACGCGGTCGGCCTCATACCGGACGATCTCCAACCCTCCGTCACGCTCAACGATCGCGACCGTACAAAGCGACCCTCCACGCTCGATCGATCCCGCAGCATGCGCAAGGGCGTCCCCGGCCACACGCAGCGCGGTAGCCGCCCAGTCAGGAATCGTTCCGCTGATCACGACCGTAGCATCGTCCCGAGTTAGACCGTGATGAGCTCGCGGTGCTCGCCCCAGGCGACCCGCAGGCGATCGCTGATCTCGCCGACCGTGGCATGTGCCCGGACCGCGTCGAGGATGACCGGCATGAGATTGCCGTCCCCGGTCGCCACGCGACCAAGCTCGTCCATGGCACCCGTCCAGGCCGCGGCCGACCGCTCTGCGCGGACGCGCTTTACGCGCTCGATCTGGCGGCGCTCGCCGTCGGGGTCGATCCTGTGGAGGGGCGGGGTATGGACCTCGTCGTCGCGGAAGCGATTGACGCCGACGACGATCTGATCGCCGGACTCGATGGCCTGCTGGACCCGGTACGCCGCTTCCTGGATCTCGCGCTGCTGGAACCCGCGCTCGATCGCCGACAGCGTTCCGCCCATCGACTCGATCTGGTCGAGATAGGCCCAGGCTGCGGCCTCGAGTTCGTTGGACAGGCTCTCGACGTAGTACGAGCCGGCCAGCGGGTCCGGGGTCTCGGTCACGCCGGCCTCGAACGCGATGATCTGCTGGGTCCGGAGGGCCAGTCGGGCAGCCTCCTCGGTCGGCAGGGCGAGCGCCTCGTCGCGTGAGTTCGTGTGCAGGCTCTGGGCACCGCCCAAGACCGCGGCCAGGCCCTGGATGGTGGTCCGCACGACGTTGTTGTCGATTGACTGGGCCGTGAGGCTGGAACCCGCCGTCTGGACGTGGAATCGGCACAAAAGCGAACGGGCGTTCGATGCTCCGAACCGCTCCTGCATGATGGTCGCCCACATCCGCCGCGCCACCCGGAACTTCGCGACCTCCTCGAACAGCTCGGACCAGGCGGCGAAGAAGAAGCTCAACCGACCGGCGAAGTCGTCGACGTCGAGACCCCGATCGACCGCCGCCTCGACGTAGGCGATCGCGTCGGCCAGCGTGAAGGCGAGCTCCTGGGCCGCGGTCGCCCCGGCCTCGCGCATGTGGTAGCCACTGATCGAGATCGTGTTCCACTTGGGCAGCTCGGTCGCGCAGAACTCGAAGACGTCGGTGACCAGGCGCATCGACGGACGCGGCGGGAAGATGTACGTGCCGCGCGCGATGTACTCCTTGAGGATGTCGTTCTGGGTCGTGCCGGAGATCCCCGACCGGGGAACGCCCTGGGCCTCCGCCGCCGCGACGTACAGGGCCAGCAGGATCGGTGCGGTGGCATTGATGGTCATCGAGGTGCTGACCTCGCCCAACGGCAGGCCGTCGAGCAGGATGGTCATGTCGGCCAGGCTGGAGATCGGCACTCCGACCCGGCCTACCTCGCCGGCTGCCTCCCGGGCGTCCGAGTCGTAGCCCATCTGGGTCGGGAGGTCGAATGCGACCGACAGGCCCGTCTGGCCTTGTTCGAGGAGGTAGCGGAACCGTTGGTTCGTCTCCTCGGCCGTCGCGAACCCGGCGTACTGGCGCATCGTCCAGAGGCGGCTGCGGTACATCGTGGGCTGGACCCCACGGGTGAATGGGAACGCACCGGGTCGACCCAGGTCCCGATCCTCGTCGAGGCCGGCGACGTCGGCCGGGGTGTAGAGGTCCCGGATCTCGATGCCGCTGGAGGTCTCGAATCGCTCGCGCCGTTCGGGCGCCGCGGCCAGGGCCTTGGCCCGGAGGCTCTCCCGCCAGCGCTCGCGCGCGGGGTCGGGCATCGGGCCGGATGGGCGGTCCGGGCGGGTCATCGGATGACCACGAGGAGGTCGCCCAGCTCCACGGTCTCACCGGGTCCGACCGCGACGCGCTCGACGACGCCGTCCCGCGGCGCGCGGACCTCGTTTTCCATCTTCATCGCCTCCACCGCCAGCAGCCGGCCGCCGGCGGTCACCGCATCGCCCGGGTTGACGGCCACGGACACGACGCGTCCAGGGATGATGGCATGAACCTCGGTCGGGCCGTCGTGCGCAGCCGCGTCACGAGCCCGGGTCGCCCGGGCCCTGAGCTCGGCTCGCGCGGCGTCCTCGACCTCGAGTTCGAAGCGCCAACCATCGACGACGACCTCGACCGCCTGTGGGTCACCGGCCCTGGGATCGCCCGCCGGGGTGGCGATGAGCGGCAGGACCAGCGTCCGCCGCGCAGGGTCCGCGTGATCCGGCGGACGCTCGCCCGCACGGTCCACATCGACCTCGGCCAGGACCGTGCCGCTCGCCCGGTCCGTGACCCGGTACCGAGTCAGGCCGGCCATCGGTCGACCGCCTCGTCACGGGCGGCGACGCCCCAGCCAGAAGCCGCGGGCGCCGGCGCCGGGCTACCGGACCCGAAGGGCATCGGTGTCGCGATCCCGAAGCCGAGCCTCCCGGCTGCGACCGCGTCAGCGGCCGCCCCCGCCGCATCGGTCACCACCGCTGCGCGCTCGGCCGGCCCGTCCCAGGCGGACTCGACCCAGTCCGTGGCGAGTTCGCCCCGGGCGAACCCTGGGTGACGCACCACGAATTGATGGAATGGCAGCGTGGTCTGAACGCCAGCCACCTCGGTCTCGTCGAGGGCGCCACGCAGCGCCGCGATGGCGGCCGCTCGATCCGCACCCACGACCATGACCTTGGCCATCAGGTTGTCGTACTCGGGGGGGATCCGGTCCCCCACGCCGAGACCGGTGTCGACGCGGACGTGCGGCCCGGACGGCATGACCCAATGCCGGACGCGACCGGGGGTCGGCGAGAAACCTCGCGATGGATCCTCGGCCGTCAGGCGGGCCTCGATGGCATGCCCGCTCGGATCCGCCGCCTGGGCCGTGGCGGCCAGGACTGCCTCGGACAACGGCTCGCCCGCCGCCAGACGGAACTGCTCCTGGACGAGATCGAGACCCGTGACCAACTCGGTCACGCCGTGCTCGACCTGGAGCCGGGTGTTGACCTCGAGGAAATAGCTCGAGCCGTCCGGCGCCCGCAGGAATTCGGCCGTGGCCGCGTTCGTCAGGGCGGCCGCGGTTCCGATCCTGACCGCCGCCTCGTGGAGGCTGCGGCGTTCCGGAGCCCTCAGCCCGGGCGCCGGCGACTCCTCGACAAGCTTCTGGTGCCGGCGCTGGATCGAGCAGTCACGTTCGCCGATGGCGACGACCTGCCCGGTCTCGTCCCCGAGCAGCTGGACCTCGATGTGGCGCGCCGGCTGGATCTCCCGCTCCAGGTAGACCGCCCCGTCACCAAACGCCGATGCTGCCTCCGCCGTGGCCGCCGCCAGGGCCCCGGGCAGATCCGCCGCGCGTCCGACCCGCCGCATCCCTCGCCCGCCACCACCGGCCGCGGCCTTGACCAGCAGCGGGTACCCGATCCGGTCCGCGTCGGCCATGATCGTCGGGAGCGCGTCCGGCCGGTCGACCGGCGCCGCGTCGAGCGTGCCCGGCACGGTCTCGACGCTGACCGATCGCGCCAGCCGGCGAGCCCCGAGCTTGTCGCCCAGGGCGTCGATCGTGGCGGCGGTCGGGCCGACGAACACGAACCCCGCGGCGACGACGGCTCGGGCGAATGCCGCGCGTTCGGCGAGGAAGCCGTACCCGGGATGCACGGCCTCGGCGCCAGAGGTCGCTGCCGCCTCGAGGATCGCATCGATGCGCAGGTAGCTCTCGGCCGGTGGCGGCGGCCCGATGCGGATCGCGTCATCGGCGAGTCGCACGTGCAGGGCCTCGGCATCGGCGTCGCTGAAGACGGCGACCGCGGTCATCCCCGATTCATGACAGGCCCGGATGATCCGGACGGCGATCTCGCCGCGATTCGCGACAAGGACCCGTCCGAACGGCCTGCCTGGCGACCGACCCGCCGTGCTTTTCACCGCCTCCTCGGTCCGCCGTCTTTGCGCAAAGACGGGCTGCCGGGCTCAGAGCGGGATGTTGCCATGCTTCTTCCGCGGGTTCGTCTCCCGCTTGTCTTGCAAGAGTTCCAGTGATCGGATCAATCGCGATCGCGTCTCGGACGGTCGGATGACATCATCGATGTAGCCCCGTGCCGCCGCGATGTACGGGTTGGCGAACTCGGCCTCGTACGCCTCGACCAGCCGGGCGCGTTCGGCGCTCGAGTCCGCGGCCGCAGCGAGTTCGTCGCGGTAGATGATGCTCACGGCACCGTCCGCACCCATGACGGCGATCTCGGCACTGGGCCAGGCCAGATTGATGTCGCCCCGGATGTGCTTGCTGCTCATGACGTCGTACGCCCCGCCGTACGCCTTGCGCGTGATGACGGTCAGCTTCGGCACCGTCGCTTCGCAGTAGGCGTAGAGCAACTTGGCGCCGTGCCGGATGATCCCGCCATGTTCCTGGCCGACACCGGGCAGGAAGCCGGGGACGTCGACGAAGGTGACGAGCGGCACGCTGAACGCGTCGCAGGTCCTGACGAACCGCGCCGCCTTGACCGACGCATCGATGTCCAGCGCACCGGCGAGGACCGACGGCTGCTGAGCGACGATCCCGACGCTCCGACCACCGAGTCTGGCGAATCCGACGATGATGTTCGCAGCCCAGCCCGGTTGGATCTCGAGGAGTGCGCCGTCGTCGATGACGCGACGCAGGACCTGGTGCATGTCATAGGGGGTGCGCGGGTCGTCTGGGATGATCGTGTCCAGTTCCACGTCCATCCGGTCCGCCGGGTCGTCGGTGTCGACTCGCGGCGCATCGCCCAGATTGTTCTGCGGCAGATGAGCCAGCAGTCGACGCACGTGGTCGAAGGCCGTCGCTTCGTCAGCGGCGTTCAGGTGGGCGACCCCGCTGCGCGTGGTGTGCGTCGTGGCGCCGCCGAGGAACTCCGCGTCGACATCCTCGTGCGTGACGGCTTTCACGACGTTAGGCCCGGTAACGAACATGTAGCTCGTCCCCTCGACCATGACCGTGAAGTCGGTCATCGCCGGCGAATAGACGGCGCCGCCGGCACACGGGCCGAGGATGACCGAGATCTGCGGGATGACGCCAGAGGCCATGACGTTGCGCAGGAAGATCTCGGCGTAGCCGCCCAACGATGCGACGCCTTCCTGGATCCGGGCGCCGCCGGAATCGTTCAGCCCGACGACCGGGGCGCCGACCTTCATCGCCAGATCCATGATCTTGCAGATCTTGCCGGCGTATGCCTCGGACAACGACCCACCGAACACCGTGAAGTCCTGGCTGAAGACGAAGACGGGTCGACCGTCGACGCTCCCATGGCCGGTGACCACGCCGTCGCCGAGGTACGACTCGTCCGGACTGCCCTGGCTGGTGACGAACGCGTCGAGCTCGATGAACGAGCCTGGATCGAGCAGGAGGTCAAGGCGCTCGCGTGCGGTCAGCTTGCCGGCGGCATGCTGGCGGTCGATGCGTTCGGCTCCGCCGCCGAGCCGCGACTTGGCGCGCATCTCGTCGAGGCGGCCCATCCGCTCTGCGTTGTCGGGCACGGCATCCGCTCCCATCGTCGGCGTCTTTGCGCAAGGACAACCGCCATCATAGCGGCGGCGACCGAGGCGTCGGCACGTCCCTGCGGGAGCATCGGGGGGTGTGGACCCGTGCCCGGATATCCACAGATTCGGTGAACAAGTCCGCGATGCTGTGGATAACCCCGTTGTTCGTCAACGATGCAGAGGGGGTAGCATGGGCGAGGCTGTTCCCCGACTCCGTCGGCTGCGGAGTGCCATCGACAACGGATTCGAGGTGATGCCCCCGTGGTGCATGTGATCGCGATCGCGAATCAAAAGGGCGGCGTCGGCAAGACGACGACGGCGATCAATCTCGCCGGAGCCCTGGCCGAAGATGGCCACCGGGTCCTCTGTATCGATATGGACCCCCAGGCGAATCTCACCGCCGGTCTCGGCATCAACCTCAACACCGTCGAGCGCTCGATGGCCGATGTCCTCGCCGACGGTCGGTCGTCCCTCCAGGACGTCATCCTCCCCACGGAGAGCGCCGGCATCGACGTCGCCCCCGCGCACATCGATCTCGCTTCGACCGAAGGAGAACTGTTCACGGCCCTCGGGCGGGAACAGATCCTGCGGGAAGCGATCGAAGGTCATGTGTCCGACTACGACTACGTCCTCATCGACTGTCCTCCGAACCTCGGGTTGCTGACGGTGAACGGCCTCGTCGCTGCCAACGGCGTCATCATCCCGGTCCAGACCCAGTACTACGCATTGAAGGGTCTGAACAATCTCGTCAAGGTCATCTACGCGATCCGTCTCAAGCTCAATCGCGACCTGCGGATCCTGGGGCTGCTGCCGACGTTCTTCGACAGCCGGACCAACCTCGCCCGCGACATGCTCGATGAGCTGCGCGTCGTCGGCGACCATCACGTCTTCAACAGCATCGTTCGCAACACGGTGAAGCTCGGCGAGGCGCCCCTCGTCGGTCGACCCATCACGACCTATGCGGGGGCCAGTGAGGCGGCTCGGACATATCGCGAGCTCGCCAAGGAGGTGGTCGACCTTGTCCCGGCCTGATTTCCGCGCCGCTGCGGCCCGCCGCCTGTCGGAAGACCGCGAGCTCTCACCGGCCATCGTCAGCCTGCTGTCGTCGGACGGCCCGATCCGCTCGATCGGCGTCCGGATCGTCGCCATCGATCGCATCGAGGCGAACCCCGAGCAACCGCGCCTCGCCATGGACGAGGCGACACTCAACGAACTCGCCGCCTCGATCCGCGAACACGGCGTCCTCCAGCCGATCCTGGTTCGCCCGCTCGATGCGACGCGCTATCAGTTGATCGCCGGCGAGCGGCGTTGGCGTGCCTCGCGCATCGCCGGCCTGACCACCATCCCTGCACTCATCGAGGAGATCGACGACGACACGGCGCTCGAGATCTCCATCATCGAGAACCTGCAACGCGAAGACCTGTCGCCCCTCGACGAAGCCGCGATGTACGACCGCATGGTCCGCGAGCATGGCTACAGCATCAGAAAACTCGCCGACAAGCTCGGCAAGGACAAGGGCTACCTCGAGAACCGCTTGCGTCTCGCCGACGCGCCGGCCGAGGTCCGTGAGCTGGTGTCCTTGCGCAAAGACACGTTGTCGCACGCGTACGAACTGATGAAGGTCGAAGACCCCAAGAAGCGCCGGCGATTGGCGGACCAGGTGGCCCGCGGCGAGCTCACGCTCGTCAAGCTGCGCGAGAAGATCGAAGGCCGGCGGACGATCCGAAGGGTCGCGACGGAGGACGAGGACATCGATGTCCTGGTCGTCGTCCAGACCGGGGACGACGACGCCGACGTCCATGCGCTGGTGGCCGAGCAGCCGTCTGAGACGAATGGGTCGAACGATGACTGGCAGACCGGCCGGGCTCGAGTCGAGATGACCGAGGATTCGCTGGTCGATGCCAAGCAGCAGCTCGCCGAGGCGGTCGAGGGACTCGTCGAGGTGCTGCGTCACTCGGACGTTCGACAGACGATCCCCTCGACGGACCGCGCGAACCTGGTCAAGTACCTGACGATCACGAAGCTCAAGCTGGAGAATGCGATCGCGATGGTCCGGAGCGACGACTAGGGGCACCTAGCCCAGGCCGGACTCCCCCATCATCCCGGCCAGCCAGGCAGCGGCCAGGACGGCGACACCGACCGCCTGTAGTTCCCATGCGCGCTCGCGCCGGAGCGCGTCAGCGGCACGGCCCAGCCACGTGCCGACGCTGATGACGACGATCCCGAGCGCGACCCCGGCGAGCGCGACCGGCCCGGGTCCGATCACCAGCAGCGAGCCGATCGCCACGCCCCCGACGAATCCGAGCAGGCTGGCCGCGAGGATCCATGCCCGGTCCGGACCAAGCGCCGTGGCGACCGAGACCACCCCGGCGGCCGCGTCGCGCTCCATGTCCGCTCGTGCGTTGGCGATCGCGAGCGCGGCCCCGGCCACGACGGCCGTCGGCACGAGGATCACGAACGACCCCGGCACCGTCCCGACCGCTCCGAGCCACCCGAAGACCGGCAGCAGCGGGATCCCCAACGCGAACGGCAGCCATGACCACGCGGTCCCCTTCGCGAACCGGTCGTACCCGAAACCGATCACCAGGATGACGACCGCCAAGGCGACCGTGGCGGGACCGGATGGCGCGGCCAGGAGCAGGCCGGCGATGGCCGAGACGATCGCCCCGACCCTCGCGATGGCCGGCGACACGAGCCCGGCCGGGATGGGCTTGCCGGGCTTGTGACCCGCGTCGCGGGGCGCGTCGATCAGGTCGTTGACCATCCCGATGGAGACCTGGAGCGCAGTCATCGCGACCCCGAGTCGGAGGACGGTCGATGGGTCGCCGCCGGCCAGCAGGGCGAAGGCCGCGGTCGCTAGACCATCGAGCACCGATGGGAACGGGTGGGACAGCCGGATGAGTCCACCGAGACGGTGCGCGCCCGACGGCCGGGGGCGGGCTGCCGGGCGGGCTCCGGCGGGACGGGAGGCGACGACTCAGACGAAGACCGTCTCCCCGAAGTTGGCGACGAGGTACGCGATGAGGCGGTCGCGGGCGTCGGCGACCTGCGAGCGCAGGCCGGGCACGAGGGCGTGGAGGGTGATGGCCGGGACGATGAGATGGCCCGCCCGATCGCGGCCCACAGCGGCCGGTGGCCCGCCCCCAGAAGCGAACACCCGTTCGAATCCGGCCTCGTCGAGACCGGCCACCCGTCGGAAGTCGTCGACGACCTTGACGATGCCTCGGCGGATCACCACGTCTCGCAACAGCTCGGCGACCCAGGCGTCGATCTGACTGTCAGGCTGCTCGGCCAGGCGGGCCCGGTACTCCTTCGGATCGACTGACAGCCCGGTCGCTTCCACGGTCCCTCCTGCCCTCCTCGTTCGACGCGGCGAAGTATGCCAGAGCGAGCGCCCGAGTCGCCCCGGCACGGGTCGGTCCGGCCGGACCGTCACGATTCGGCCGAGGCATCCTGGGCGGTCGCATCGATCAGTGCTGATGCCGGCGCCGACGCCGGCGCGGGCACCGACGACGCCGACACGGCCGACGCCGCGATGGCGGCCTCCCTCGACCCTTCAGGCCAATCGTTGAACTGCTCCGTCAGCCAACGCCCGACGGGTCCAGGTCGTGGCACGTCCGGCGCGTCGGCGACCATGGCCCGGAGGCTTGCCGAGACCTCCGCGGTCAGCAGTCGGATGGCATCCTTGGTGGGGCGTCCGGCCGCGGGCAGCGGCTCCCCCACCCTGACCAGGACACGGCCGCCGAAGCGCAGCCAACTCGTCCCGTTGATCGCGATCGGCACGAGGGGCACGCCGGATCGGAGGGCGAAGTAGGCGGCGCCTTCGCTGAGCGGCAGGAGGTCGCGCTCGCCCGGGTGGATGCGGCCCTCACCGGCGATGGCCACGACACCGCCGTCGTCGATCACGGCGCCCACGCGTCGGGTCACCACCAGGAGGTCGTTCTTGCCCGGCTTGTACGGGATCGAGGCCCCTGTCCAGTGCATGACCCGGTTGCGGCCACCGACGTGCATGTCCTCCTCCTTCGGTCCGAAGAAGAACAGGCGCGGGCGGAGCGGCAGGGTCGCCATCAGCATGAACGGGTCGGACCAGCTCAGGTGGTTGAAGCAATAGATGGCGGAACCGGCCGGCAGTCGCTCACGGCCTTCGATCCGGACGCGGAGCCAACCGCGGGTCAGCCCGGCGACGACGATCCGCGCTGCGTAGTACCGGATGGTGCGGCGGAGCGGGTGGATGGTGGGCGCCCCCGGCTCGCTCGTCACGTCCGGGCGGCCGGCCGGACGGTGGCCGGATCGAGATCGGCCAGCCGTTCCAGCACGAAGTCGGCGAGGTCGGCTGTGCCGGGCGCGGGTGGCACGCTCGCGTTGGGCACCAGGACGACGGTCATCCCGGCCGCCTTGGCGGCTCGGACCCCGTTCTGCGAATCCTCGACGACGAGGGCGGACGTCGGTGACACGCCCAGCCGTCTCGCAACCTCGAGATAGACATCCGGTGCCGGCTTGCCATGGGCCACCTCGTCGGACGACACGACGACCTCGAACGTCTCGGTCAGGCCGGTCGACGCGAGCGCCGCCGCGATCACGTCGGCATGCGCGGACGAGGCGATGGCGACCGGCCAGTCGGCCGCGATCCGTCGAACCGCTTCGACCGCGCCATCGATCAGCGGGGCGCCCTGGTGCGCATACCGAGCGACGACGCCATCGACGATGGCCCGCTCGATGTCCTCCTCGGACATCTTGAGCGCGAGGCGATCGCGCATGATCCGAGCCCACGCGCGCGAGTTCGCGCCCATGACGGCCGCCTGGTCGTCCCGGGTCCATCGTCGAGCGTGGTCGGCCGCGAACCCGGCGCGGACCTCGTCCCACCAGACCTCGGAATCCACGAGCACGCCGTCCAGGTCGAAGATCACCGCGTCGATCAGCGGTCCGCCCCCTTCGGCGGGGGCAGGAGGGGCACGGGCTTCCCTCGCCGCTTGGCCTTGGCCTGGGCGGGACCGGTCGCCGCGATCACCGTCACCGGGGCGCTCCGACCGTCGACCGCGTCGTAGAGACTCAGGACGAATTCCGCGACGGTATCCGCGTCGGCATCCGACCCTCGCAGGACGTTGCCCTCGACCTGGAAGTTGATGAGTCGATGGCCGCCCTGGATCTCGATCGCCAGCTCCCCGAGCTGGACCCGATTCCAGCGGAGGAGCTTGCCGGCAGCCCGCGGACCTTCCCCGGGCACGTTGACCCGGACATTGATCTGGGCCAGGCCCGCCGGCCCCGGCACCAGCACGGAATAGCGGATGGCGGGGTCATCGCCCCAAACGACCCAGCACTCCGGGTCGGCATCGGCCCCCAGGATGGACAACGCCGCCTGGATGGTCGCGAGCACCTTGGGGGCCATCGAATCCTTGCGCGGCGCGGCGGCGCGCCAGTCGCTCAAGCGCATGGACCATCCCTCCAGCGACTCCGGACGCGTTCGATGCGTTCTTGCGGGCGAGGCTAGCATACGGGTGTCGCACTCGGACCCTGACATCGGCCGATGCGAATCGGTCGTTCAGCGTTGATGGTGGTGCGATGCGAATCGATCGTTCATTCGTCGGCTGGGGCCTGTTCTTCATCCTCGTCGGGGCCATCCCGCTCGCGGTCCGGGCGGGCGGTCTGTCGGCGGACCAGGTCGTCGACTGGTGGCGTTTCTGGCCACTCATCCTCGTCGGCGTCGGCCTCGGGCTGATCCTGCGCAGGACGCCACTCGAGCCGGTCGGCGGCCTGCTCGTGGCGGCCACTGCCGGCGTGATGGTCGGTGGCTTGCTCGCGGCCGGCGCCGCGGGCTTTCCCGGTGACTTCTGCGGTCAGGCCGAACGGGCGGTGTCGTTCCCGGCCCAGTCCGGGGCCCTGTTCGAGGAGGCCGAGGTCGATCTCCAGCTCGACTGCGGTGACCTCGAGATGACCACCCAGACCGGCACGGGCTGGTCGGTCGAAGGCGAGGATCGGACGCCCGCCGGTCCGGAGATCAGCGGCAACGAGAGCCTGCTCGTCGTTCAGTCGGCGGATGGCGAGCGTGGGCCGCTCGACTTCGTCGGTCGCCATGCGACATGGCGCGTGGCCCTGCCGACGGATCCGCGCCTGGGCGTCCACGTCGCCGTCAACGCCGGGTCCGCGACCCTCGACTTCAGCGACGCCAGCCTTGACGTCATGGATCTCGAGTTGAACGCCGGCAGCGCGACCGTGGACCTCGGCGACGCGCGCGTCGTCACCGAGATCCTCGCCGAGGTCAATGCGGGCTCCCTCGAGCTGACGCTCCCCGCCACCTCGACCCACGGTTCGATCGAGCTCAATGCGGGCTCGGTGGCGTTGTGCGCGCCGCCGGGTGTCGCCATGCGACTCCAGACGAACGATAGTGTCATCACGTCGTTCGACTACGACGGCGAGGGCCTGGTCCAGGACGGCGACACCTGGTCCTCGCCGGACTTCGACACCGCGGCCCAGCGGATCGACCTCGTGACCGAGGGCGCCGCCGGCTCGTTCACGCTGAATCCGGAGGAGGGCTGCCGTGGCTGATCGCCTGTACCGGTCCCGTGACGATCGGATGTTGGCCGGCGTCGCCGGTGGGCTCGCCCGCGTGATGGACGCCGACCCGTCGATCATCCGCATCGTCTGGGTCCTGGTCACCATCCTGAGCGGCGGCCTTGCCCTGGTGGTCTACATCGTCATGGCCATCGTGGTGCCCGAGGCGCCCGATGGCTGGGACGCTGCCCGCAGCGAGGCCACGGCCGCGGTCGGTCCGATGGAACCGGTACCGCCCGGCGGCTGGGTCGGGCCGGACGGCCGGGTCGTCCCGTTCGCCGGTACCGCTCCCGGCGTCCCGACGGGTACGACCGGCGCGGCCGGTCCGACGGCCGAGGGCTGGAACGCCCCCGCCGCGTCGGGCGACGGACGACGCGCCGGGGTGTTCATGGGGGCGATCCTGATCCTGCTCGGCGGCGCCTTCCTCGTCCGCGAGTTCATGCCAGCGGTCGACCTGTCCGTCGTCTGGCCGGTGATCGCGATCGGGTTCGGCGTCCTGCTGCTCATCCTCTCGGTCCGGCCGCGCCGTACATCGGACTGATCCCGTCCGCGGTGGGGCCGTCCCGTACGATGACGGCATGGACCTGGAGATCGTCCCCGCGGTCGCGATGCTCGCGGGCGCGGGCTTCATCGGTGGCCTGGCCCTGCTGTGGCGCGGCATGGGCGGCTACCGGACGGCCTCTCTGATCTCCGACACGTCGACCTCGAAGATCGGCTCCATCGCCGCGGGCGAGGTCCGGATCAGCGGTGTCATCGAGCCCGCCGAAATGATGCTGGTCTCGCTCCTCCAGAGCGTGCCGTGCGTCTTCTACCGCTCGACGATCGGCGACGAGGACGACGACCTCGTGCCGGGCGACGCGGGCGACGACGAGGAGCGAGCGGTCGGGTTCCGCGTCCGCGATGCGACGGGCAGCCTGCGGATCTTCCCGCGTGGCGCCCGCATCGACGCGCCGGTCCGGTTCGACGAGTCGACCGGGTCGTTGGGCGACGAGCCGCCCGGGCTCTCGATGCGGATCGGCGAAGGCGTGCGCGTCGGCGAGCCCGACCGCGACGCCGCGATCGCCGAACTGCTCCGGGTCCGCGATCCGCGAGATTCCACGTTGCGGTCATCCCTGGCCGAGCGCCGCGGCCGGCACCGGTACCGCGAGGCCCGTCTCGAACCGGGCGACGCCATCACGGTCGTAGGGCGGGCCCTCCCCTTCGGCGACCTGTCCGATCCAGCCGGCTCGGACATCGGCACGGGGGCCGACGCGGTCGCGGCCGGCGATCCGGAGGTGGCCGCTGACCTGGCGGCGGCCCGCGCTGCCGGCACGCTCGCGGCCGATCCCGACGATGCCTGGGGCAACGCGGCGATCCCAGGGTTCGGCATCGGGCGGCCGATCCGGGCCGCCGACATCGACCCCGCCGCGAATCGGCTGCCGCTCGCCGGCCCCGACGAGGCCGCTCGGGTCGAGCGGACGTTCGAGATCGATCCGGAGACCCTCGTCGTGGCCGCCTCGGATGAGGTGCCCCTGCTCATCGCGCATGGCACGCCGACGGCCGCGTCGGTCCGACACCAGGACCGGTTCCTGCTGGGACTCGTCGGCGCCGTCGTCTCGGTCGTCTCGGCGATGGTCTTCGCCGTCATGCTCGGCGGAGGCTTCGGTCCGTGAGCCCGCCCGAATACGCCGCGGCCTTCGCCGTCGGGCTTGTCGCCCTGATCGTCGGGTTCATCGTCGTCTCGACCTTCAACGCCGTGACGGCGCTCCGCCAGCGGATCGACAAGGCGTGGTCGAACATCGACGTCGTCCTCAAGCAACGGCACGACCAGCTGCCCGCCCTCGTGGCGGCCGTGCGGGGATTGATGGCCTATGAGCAGGATGTCCTGATCGAGGTGACCCGCGCCCGGGCCGCGTACGCCCCGACGGAGCCGATCCTGGCCCAGGCCGGCGTATCGGAACAGACCACCACGGCCATCCGGACGCTGTTCGCGACGGTCGAGCGGTATCCGGAGATCAAGTCGGCCGCCAACGTCGCTGATCTGCAGTCGGAGATCGAACGGCTGGAGGGGATGATCGCGGACCGCCGCGAGCTCTACAACGACCAGGTCTACCGGTACAACACGCGCATCGCCCAGGTCCCGACGAACGCCATGGCCTCGATCCTCGGCTGGCGGCCGCGCGACTTCTTCGCCGCCGAACCGGCCGAAGACGGGGCGACCCGACACGTCTCTCGATCGGGCCGCGACGCGTGACTGAGCCACGACTCGTGACTGAGCCGGCCGCCGAGCGGCAGCTCTGGCTGGTGCGCCACGGCGAGACCGAGTGGGCCCGCCTTCTCCGCCACACCGGCCGGACGGATGTGCCACTGACCGACCTCGGGCGCGACCAGGCCCAGGCCCTCGGCCAGCGACTGGCCGGCCATCGGTTCGCGCTGGTCCTGACCAGTCCACTGTCGCGGGCGGCCGAGACCGCCCGGCTGGCCGGGTTCGGCGACGCGGCCGCCATGGAGCCGGATCTCCGTGAGTGGGACTACGGCGACCTGGAGGGCCGGCTGACCGTGGACATCCGGAAGGACTTCCCGGGTTGGACGATCTGGGCCGGACCATGGCCGGGCGGCGAGACCGCGGACGAGGTGGCGCAGCGAGCCGATCGCGTGCTGTCGCGCTGCCTCGACGCCGACGTGGATGGCGACGTGCTGATCTTCAGCCACGGTCACCTCCTGCGCGTGCTGGCCGCACGCTGGCTGGAACAACCTCCGGCCTCCGGACGCTTGTTCGCCCTTGCGACCGCCACGGTCTCGATCCTCGGCTGGGAGCGGGAGCAACCCGTCATCGAGACCTGGAACGAGGCCAGCCACCTCGACGAATAGCGCCACCGGCCGGCTGGGACCCATCCGAGGCTGCTAAGGTCCTTGCTGACGGGCACACGCGAGACACCGCCCTGATCGTCGGGGTCTGGGGGCTGGACTCTAGATGGGGAGGCGCCGGTCACATCCGGATGTCAGCGCGCATATCGCAGGCGATCGCCTGCGGGACACCCGGCAGCGTTCGATCCGATCCGAAACACCGAGGACGCACAGCACTGCGCGTCTTGGCGATCGGTGCCGCGGTCGCATGCTTCATCATGGCCTCGCCACCAGCGACCCACGGGGCGACCCGCACGTGGACCGGTCTGGGCGTGGGCAACAACTGGAACACCGCACTCAATTGGTCGGGAGGCTCGGTTCCAGGCGCAGGTGATACCGCCGTGTTCGACGGCACGAGCGTCAAGCCCGTGACCATCAACGTGAACATCAACCTGAGCGGGGCCGGCGGCGGCCTGATCGTGAACACGGGCTACACCGGGACGATCACCCAGGCGGCGGGTGTGAGCGTGACGGTCGGGGGGGTCGGGTTCAGCCAGGCGGATGGCACATTCGCCGGAGGGACCGCCGCGATGACCGTCAACGGTCCCTTTGCCCTGACCGGTGGCGCGTTCACCTCGACATCCGGGACGCTGACAGTCACCGGCAACTTCACGCAGGGGGCTGGCACGTTCGCTCCGAACGGCGGGATCCTTCGGTTCGCGGGCGGCGCCGCCACCATCGACGTCGGCGCGTCGGCGAGCTACGGCAACGTGACGTTCGCAGCCGGGGCCAAGACGATCGCGGCATCGAGCACGATGATCGCCAACGGTCTGCTGACCCTGACGGGCGGGACCGTGAACACCGGCACGATCGCCGCCCGCGGCCCGATCAACCAGGCCTCCACCAGCGGCAGCGGGACGGGCACCCTGGTCATCGACGGGCCGACCGACCAGACCTTCACCGGCTCGGCCACTGCCGTGCCCGGCGCCGGGGCGCTGCCCAACCTGGTCATCGACAAGCCGTCGGGCACGCTCAGCCTGGTCGGCACCATCCGGACCGGGCGCAACTGGACGTACAGCGCGGGCTTGGTCGACCCGGGCAGCAGCCTGGTCGTGCTGACCGCCGGCACCCTGAGCGGGGCGATGCCCTTCTTCGACCTCGACCTGCGCGGCGGGACGATCACCGGGGTGGCCACCGACACGGCCACCGTGGCCGGCACCCTCAACCTCGTCAGCGGCGTGTTCAACACCGGCACGATCGCCGCCCGCGGCCCGATCAACCAGGCCTCCACCAGCGGCAGCGGGACGGGCACCCTGGTCATCGACGGGCCGACCGACCAGACCTTCACCGGCTCGGCCACTGCCGTGCCCGGCGCCGGGGCGCTGCCCAACCTGGTCATCGACAAGCCGTCGGGCACGCTCAGCCTGGTCGGCACCATCCGGACCGGGCGCAACTGGACGTACAGCGCGGGCTTGGTCGACCCGGGCAGCAGCCTGGTCGTGCTGACCGCCGGCACCCTGAGCGGGGCGATGCCCTTCTTCGACCTCGACCTGCGCGGCGGGACGATCACCGGGGTGGCCACCGACACGGCCACCGTGGCCGGCACGCTCAACCTCGTCAGCGGCGTGTTCAACACCGGCACGATCGCCGCCCGCGGCCCGATCAACCAGGCCTCCACCAGCGGCAGCGGGACGGGCACCCTGGTCATCGACGGGCCGACCGACCAGACCTTCACCGGCTCGGCCACTGCCGTGCCCGGCGCCGGGGCGCTGCCCAACCTGGTCATCGACAAGCCGTCGGGCACGCTCAGCCTGGTCGGCACCATCCGGACCGGGCGCAACTGGACGTACAGCGCGGGCTTGGTCGACCCGGGCAGCAGCCTGGTCGTGCTGACGGCCGGCACCCTGAGCGGGGCGATGCCCTTCTTCGACCTCGACCTGCGCGGCGGGACGATCACCGGGGTGGCCACCGACACGGCCACCGTGGCCGGCACGCTCAACCTCGTCAGCGGCGTGTTCAACACCGGCACGATCGCCGCCCGCGGCCCGATCAACCAGGCCTCCACCAGCGGCAGCGGGACGGGCACCCTGGTCATCGACGGGCCGACCGACCAGACCTTCACCGGCTCGGCCACTGCCGTGCCCGGCGCCGGGGCGCTGCCCAACCTGGTCATCGACAAGCCGTCGGGCACGCTCAGCCTGGTCGGCACCATCCGGACCGGGCGCAACTGGACGTACAGCGCGGGCTTGGTCGACCCGGGCAGCAGCCTGGTCGTGCTGACGGCCGGCACCCTGACGTCCGACGGGATGGCATTCAACGATCTCACGGTCTTCGGTGGCACCGTCACGCTCGGGAACGGGTTGACGGTCGACACCGACCTGACCGTTGCCAGTGGCGTCCTGGACACAGGGCCCGCTGCCAACGCTCCGCTCGATGTCGGGGGGGACCTCCTGGTGAGCGGCACCTTGCGCGGCCGGGCGAGCGTGATCGCCATCGCTGGCGACGTCACCATCAACGGCACATTCACTCCTGCGACCAGCAGCGTGATCCTGGACGGTTTGGCCGGCCAGACGATCGGTGGAACGGGGACGATCGTGTTCTTCGACCTGACGATCGACGATGCCGCCGGCGCGGCGCTTGGCAGCGCGGTCAGCGTGACTGGCACCCTGGCCCTGAACAGCGGGCCTTTCGACATCAGCGGCCAGTCGCTGACCATCCGCAGTCCGATCGGGGGAACCCCGGACAACCTCTCTGCGGATGCCCTGTCAACGATCGTCGTGAATGGCGCAGCTCCGGGGATCGTGCTGCCGGCCAGCGTCTCGACGCTCGGAACGTTGACGATCAACACCCCGGCGGGCGTCTCGATGCTCGCCGACCTGACCATCGAAGGCATCCTCGGCCTCGCGGCCAGCAATCTCGACGCAGGCTCGTCGACGGTCACCATCGGGCCGGCCGGCTCGGTCGTGCGCGGGACCGGCTGGGTCATCGGTCAGCTCCAGAAGCCCGTGGCGGTCGGTTCGGCGGTGGCGGTCAGCTTCGAGGTCGGTGACGCGTCCGTGTACGCCCCGGCCGCCGTCACCTTCGACTCGGTCGCCATCGGGGGCCTCCTCACCACGTCGACCACGTCGGGCGACCATCCGGCGCTCGCCAGCTCGCCGATCTTCCCGCCGATGAGCGTGAACCGGTACTGGACCTTGACGAACGCGGGAATCGCGTTCGGGACGTACGACATGACCCTGACCTGGGTTCCCGCCGATGTCGATCTCGCGGCGGCGACGGCCGCGTTCATCGTCGGCAAACTGGATGGGGCGACGTGGACGACGCCGACCATCACGCCTCCGACCCCGACCAGCATCACGGCGACCGGGATGACGGGCTTCAGCGACTTCGCCGTCGGTGATCCACCGACCGCCGACCTCGCGATCCTCAAGGTCGCCAGCCCCGATCCGGCCCTGGCCGGCGCGGCCCTCGTCTACACGCTGACCATCACCAACGGCGGACCGGCCGATGCCGACTCGGTCAGCCTCGTCGATGTCCTGCCGGTCGAGCTGACCGGCGTCACGTACTGCACCGGCAGCGGCTGCGACCCGACCGGCGGCACCGCCTGGAGCAGTCCCCTCGACATGGGCACGCTGGCCGCCGGGGAGACCGTCATCGTGCGCATCGGGGCGAGCGTCCCGGCCGACACGACCGACGGCACGACGCTCGTCAACACCGCGACCGTGAGCAGCGCCACGACCGAGATCGATCCGAGCGATGACAGCGTGACGATCAGCACGACCGTCAGCGCGACCGCCGACCTCGCGATCACCCTGACCGGCCCGGCGACGGCGACGGCCGGGGAACCGGCCGGCTTCGACTACGTGCTGACCGTCACCAACGGCGGACCGGCGAACCAAGTCGGCGGATTCACCGTCACCGACCGGCTACCCGACGGCCTCACCTTCCGGCCGGCGGGCTCCGATCCGGCTTGCAACGCCTCCGGCCAGGACGTGACCTGCCTCCATGTCGCGGGCCTCTCGATCGATGAGAACGTGAGCTTCTCGGTCCATGTCTTCCTGGTCCAGACAGCACCCGTCGGCAGCGCCTTGTCCAACTCGGCGTCGGTGACATCCGACGGCACGACCGATCCCGACCCTTCGAACGACACGTCCGTCGTGCTGGTGACCGCCATCACAGGGGCGATCCCCGTGCCGCCGGCACCGGACACGGCATTCGGATCGATGACGGCGACCTTCGACGCGGCGCAGGTCGGGATCTCGGCCGTGCTCGTCCTGCTGGTCGGCGCCGGCCTGATCGCCGGGGCATACATGGTCGTGCGCAAGCCAGACTGAGCGCCGGGGCGGTCCGCCGCGCTCCGGGCCGGTCAGGTGCGGTGGGGCGACGTTCGTACCATGGCCGCACGCCCCCGACCTCCATACCTTCTGGGTGCGGACCTGCATGCCCGGACGATCCATTCGGCTGGGCGGCAGTAACGCGTGTCGTGCCGCCGGCCACGAGTGCCGCCACGGCGACCGAGGTGCAAGACGAGTGTTCGAGACCCTGTCGAGCTGGCCGGGATGGACCGTCCCGCTCGTGGTGGGCTACGCGGCCTTCCTGATCGGCATCTCCGTCTACGACGTGCGTCGGCACCGGATCCCCAACGTCGCGGTCTATCCGGCCATCCTCGTGGCACTCGGCGTCGCCTTCGTCCGGCCCGATGGCCCCGCGTGGTCGTTCCTCCTCGCCGGCCTCGGGGCCGCCGCCTTCTTCATCGTGCTCGGCTCCGTGAGCGGAGGCGCCATGGGCATGGGTGACGCGAAGCTGGCGGCCCTCATCGGGTTGGTAGCGGGCTGGCCCGCCGTCCTGGTGGCGCTCTTCGTGGCTTTCGCGCTCGGTGCGGTGAGCGGTCTGCTGCTGATGGCCCTGGGTCGCCTCGGCCGTCGCGATCCTGTCCCCTTCGCCCCGGCCCTTGCGGTGGGTGCCGCGACCGCCGCCCTCGCCGGGCGACCGCTGGTCGGCCTCCTCTGGCCTGGAGCGGCCTGATGGTGGAGGCACGGATCCCGGCCGCCGAGTTCGTCCCGGAGGAAGAGGCGACGGCACCGGAGGTGCCGGTCGTCCCGGCCACACCCACGCCGCGGATGGGCGACATGCTGCTTCGCGCCGGCCTGATCACGGACGCGCAACTCCTCGACGCGCTCGGCGCCCAGCGCGAACGACGCAAGCGCCTCGGCGAGATCCTGCGCGAGGACGGCGTCCTCGACGAAGTCGCCCTCGCCGCGGTCCTCGCGGTCCAGCTGGACACGCCACTCGTGGATCTGCGCGAACGGCCCAGCGAAGAGGCGGCCATGCGCACGCTTTCGGAGGCTGACGCCCGGCGCCTGTGGGTCATGCCACTCGCGTTCTCCGGCCGCGCCGGCGAGGACCTCCTCGTCGCGACCGACGATCCGGGCAACCAGACCATGTTGGACGAGGTCGCGGCCCTCGTCGGGCGACCGGTGATCCCCTTGCTCTCCCTGCGATCCGAGATCGATGTCGCGATCCGGCATCGGTATCGCGTCGGCGACCTCGCGGCCCAGGTCAGCGCGTTCACCAGCACCCGCCAGGTGGTCGCTCCGCAGGAGACCAGCACGACGGCCCCGCAGCTCCAGGCGCTCGAGACCGCGCCGGTCGTGCAGATCGTGAACCTGTTGGTCGCCCAGGCGCTGCGCGATCGGGCCAGCGACCTGCACCTCGAGCCGCATGCCAGTGGCCTGCGCATCCGCGCCCGCGTCGACGGCATCCTGCGCGAGGTCGCCGAGTTGCCGGCCGACCTGGCACCAGGTCTCGTCAGCCGGATCAAGATCCTGGCGGAGCTCAACATCGTCGAGAAGCAGCGCGCCCAGGACGGCCAGATCACACTCGACGTCGAGGGCCGCTCGGTCGACATCCGCGTGGCGACGATGCGGACCATCTGGGGCGAGAAGGTCGTCATGCGCCTGCTCGACCGTGATCGTTCCGTGCTGCGGCTGACCCAGCTGGGCGTCCCGACCGATGTCCAGCCGGTCTACCAGCGGCTCCTCGGTTCGCGCTACGGGATGCTTATCGTGGCCGGACCGACGGGCAGCGGCAAGACGACGACCCTCTATGCCTCGATCAACGAACTCGATCGCGCCGCCCTCAACGTCACGACCATCGAGGACCCGGTCGAGTACACCTTCGAGAACGTCAACCAGACGCAGGTCAACGCCGCTGCGGGCCTCACCTTCGCGCTCGGTCTTCGGGCCATCCTGCGCCAGGATCCCGACGTGATCCTGGTAGGTGAGATGCGCGACCGGGAGACCGCGGAGATCGCGGTCCAGGCGTCGATGACCGGACACCTCGTCCTCTCCTCGATGCACTCCACGGACGCCGTGAGCGCGCTGTTCCGGCTCCTGGAGATGGGCATCGAGCCATTCCTGGTGTCGGCCAGCGTGACCGGGGTCATGGGTCAGCGCCTGATGCGACGCGTGTGCTCGCATTGCCGGATCGAGATCGAACCGACCGCCGAGGAACAGTCGCTCTACGAGGCGTCGCGCCTGAAGCAACCCCCGCATGCCTTCCTCGGCCGTGGCTGCACCTACTGTGCGGGCACCGGCTACCTCGACCGCGTCGGGGCCTACGAGCTCCTTCGCGTCACACCCGACATCCGTCGCCTCGTGGCCGCCAACGCGCACTACGACGAGGTCCGCGACCAGGCCCTCGAGGATGGCATGGTCCCGATGCGCATCGACGCCCTGCGCAAGGCCGCGACCGGCGTGACGACTGTCAGCGAAGCCCTCCGTGGGGTGACCAGCTGATGACCGGCCTCACCGGGATTCGAATGCGCCGAGCGAAGTCGGTTGGACCCGCCGAGCCCAACATCCTCGAGCGGATCATCCCGGGGCTGAACACCATCAAGCGGGTCGAGCTCGTACTGTTCAGCCGGATGATGGCCACCTTCATCCGCGCCGGCATCCCGATCCTCGATGGCATCGAGGTCGTCCGCGAGCAGGCCGTCTCCCCGCTGTTCCGGCGGACCCTCGACGACCTCAGTGAACAGCTTCGCAATGGTGAGCCGCTGTCGAGCTCGCTGGCCCGGCATCCGCGGGTCTTCTCCAGGTTGTACATCGACATGATCGTCGCGGCCGAGGCGACCGGCGAGCTGGACGCCATCCTCGACCAGGTCGCCCGATACCTTGAACGGGCCGAGGCGACGTCCCGTCGCATCCGCCAGGCCATGCTCTACCCGGCGATCGTCCTGTGCCTCGCGTCGGTCGTCGTCGCCATCCTGGTCACGGTCGTCCTGCCGTCGTTCGTCACGCTCTTCGCGGACTTCGAGGCGGAGCTGCCGCTGACCACGCAGATCATGCTCGCCGTCGGGGCGTTCGGCGGCGCCTACGGGATGCAGACCGTGGGGATCGTCGTGGCGATCATGATGGTCCTGTCCATCGTCCGAAACACGACGCGTGTTCGCCGTATCCGTCAGCGCGCGATCCTGCGCGCCCCGGTCATCGGTGGACTGGTCAAGCTCGGGATCGAGTCCCGATTCGCCCGCACACTCGGGATCCTGCTCCGCGCCGGCGTCCCGATCGCACGCGCCTTCGACATCGCCACGACCGGCACCGGCAACGAGTCCTATGTCCGGCGGCTCAGCCCGGTGCGGGACGGCCTGCTCGCGGGCGAAGGGATCACCGCGCCGCTCAAGGCATCCGGGCTGTTCGGATCCCTGCTGATCCAGATGGTCAAGGTCGGCGAGGAGACGGGCACGCTCGATCGGTACCTGGATCAGGCGGCCGAATTCCTCGATGACGAGCTCGACTACAAGACCAAGCAGATGGTCACGATCATCGAACCGATGCTCATCCTGGGGGTCGCGCTCGTGGTCGGGTTCGTGGCCCTGTCGGTCGTGACCCCCATGTACAGCATCCTCAACCAGATCCAATGAAACGCTGGCTCCGCCGGCTGCACGACGACCAGCGGGGCGTCGGACTGGTCGAGTCGCTGGTCTCCTCGGCCCTGCTCGGGATCGCGCTCATGGTCCTGATGGCCAGCCTGTCCACGTTCGCCATCGCCAGTCGGGACGCCGAGGACATCGCCATCGGCCAGGCTGTCGCGCGTGCCCAGACCGCACGGATCAAGGCCGCGCCATACCGGGCCGACGGTGACTACAGCGCCTACTACGAGACGCTCCCGGGTGGTTTCTCGCGCACGATCGCCGTCACCTGGTGGGATGGCACGTCGGCCTGGAGCGGCACGCAGAACGGGAACGGCCTCCAGAAGCTGGACCTGACGATCTCGCAGGGCGGCTCGCCGGTCGCGACGCTCGACTTCTCGAAGGCCTCGCGATGAAGCGGGGGTTGCATGCCCCGTGGTGGCGCGGGTTCGGATCCGTGCGCCGGCTGCACACCGGCGAGCGCGGCGCGAGCCTGACCGAGGTCCTCGTCGGCACGGCCATCGCGGCAATGGTCATGAGCGTGATCTCCACGACGATCTTCACCACCAACGACCTGCGCAAGCGGGCCGACGACCGTAGCCAGTTCGCCGGCGACCTGTCGATCGCGTCGTTGAGCTTCGACCGGGATGGCGCGATGGCCAGCGCAGGTGCACCGGCCAAGGCGCTGACCGCCGCGACCCCTTGCACGACCGCCATCGACCTCGGGTTCGACGAGGGTGGCGCATCGGTCCGCTACCGAACGGTCGCCGGGAGCCCGTCCGGGCCATCGTGGCTCGAGCGGGTCAGCGGCTCGGGCTCGCGGACCCTCATCAAGAACGTGTCGAGCTGCACGTGGCGGACCGTGCAGATCGGGACCGGCCGCTCGACGATCCTGGTCACGCTCACGCTGACCGGGGTCAGCGGAGAGACCGTGTCGCAGATCTTGCGCACAGCCCCGAGGCAATGGTGATGCCGGCCGGAGCCGCGCGACGCCGCGCCATCCGGGCCGCCGTGGTGCGCCTCCATCGCGACGAGCGCGGCCAATCGCTGGCCATCATCTTGGCCCTCGTCACGGTGCTGTTCCTGATGGGCAGCGCGCTTGCGACCCACACCTCGGTCGCCATCCGGACGACCGTGGCTAACGAGGAACAGGCCGGTGACCTGCACGCCGCCGATGCCGGTGCCGAGCTCGGCATGTGGTGGCAGCGGAACGGCAATGCCGGCGATCCGCCGGCGATCACGGTCAACGGCCTGACAGTCAATACCACGGTCGGGGTCAGCCCGGCAGCGCCGTGCTCATCGCCGTCGCCGACGAAGGTGACCGGGTTCGAGCACGGCACGGTCAGTGCCGTCGGGGGTGGCCTGTTCTCGAACGTCAACGGTGCGGGCGTGATCGCCGACGGCTCCGTGAACCGGACCGGCTCGTACTCGCTCGGGATCGTGGACCCGACCGGCGCCAATCACAGCGCCAGGATCTCGGCCGCTGGCGGCGTCGCGGTGGTCCGGCTGTACCTGCGTCTCGCGGCGCTCCCGTCGGCCGACGTCGCCGAGCTCCTGTCGGTGGACATCGCGGCGGGCAACGACCTGCGCGTCGGCTTCCAGAACAGCAGCAACCGCCTCACGATCCGATTCGGGAACGCCGCGGTGACCACGGCCAATTCGGCGGTCAGCGCCAACACCTGGTATCGGCTGGACCTGCGCGTCATCGCCAACGCCAATCCGAGGACCGCAGCGTGGCGGCTCGACGGCGTGTCCCAGGCCTCCGTCTCGGCCGCGGGAGCCGCGTCCACGGTCAACACGCTCCGGTTCGGGTCAACGGTCAACGCCGACGCCTACACGGTGAACTTTGACGATGTGTTGATCTCGGCGACGTCGGGCGACTTCCCGATCCGCGGCGGGAGCGTCGTCGCGCTCCGACCGGTTGCCATGGGCACCAACGTCAACCCGGCCTCGTTCGCCAACGACGACGCCACGCCGATCGATGCCAACACCTACACGCGGCTTGCCGACGATCCGCTCAATAGCGGCGCCGGGTACGTTCGCCAGGGGACCATCGGCGCGGGCGACTACCTGGAGCTGGGCATGGCGGACACCGCGGCGACCTGCATCGTTGGGGTCTCGGGCATCGTCGCCTATCACGCCGCCGGAACGCCGGTGGACAACGGCAAGGCGAGCATCTTCGACGGGGCCACCGAGCGCGTCGTCTTCAGCGGCGACATGTCGCTGATACCGCTCCAGTACGCCTCCGTGATCGTGGCGCCCGCCGCTGGCACCTGGACGACGGGCGCGGTGAACGGCCTGCAGGCCCGCATCGGCTTCTCCTCCGACGTGACGCCGAACCCGTACTGGGACGCGCTGCTCCTCGAGGTCGCGACGGGTAACGGCGTCCCAGGCACGGTCACCGTCACCTCGACGGCCGGCAACTCCACGGTCACGACGACGTACGAGGACGTCGGATCGGGGTCGCCCACGCTCCTGAGCTGGTCGACCAATCAATGAGCCGCGGCGCCCGCTAGTACGACCGGATGGGCAGATCCCGTGCCTCGGCGCACCACGGCTGGTCTCCCGACCCACCCAGAGCACCCCGGAGCGAGCCGAAGTACCACGCCCGCAAGGACCATCAGGCGGTTTGTTCCTGACCACCCGGAACGACGATAGCCGCAGGTGGTGCGCCTCTTTCCGAGGAGCACCTCGTCAATGGACTGATTTCGCCGATCGGCGACGTTGAGAGCGACCTGAACCGGGGTCGACACGACAAGGAGCACGCACAGATGATCGGAACGCTGCGCCGGACGGACCGGGATGAGCGGGGCTTCACGTTGGTGGAGCTGCTCGTCGTCGTGACCATCCTGGGAATCCTGGCCGCGGTCGTCACGTCCAGTCTCGTCGGGCTGACCGGGACCGCCAAGGTCAACGCGTGCGCCGAGGAGCTGCGCACCGTCCAGACGGCCATGGACGCCATGCTGGCCAAGAACAACATCGTCGGCGTCACGGCGCAGGCCGCGGCCACGAACACGTTCACGGCGCTGCCGGTGGGCGCGGGCTCGCAGCCGCTGTCCCCTAACTACATCCGCCAGGCGCAGACGAAGGGCTCGTACACCTGGACAGCCGCCGGGCTCGTCTCCGCGGCCGCCACCGGCGGGTGCACCTAGCCCCGGGCTCAACATCACGTCGGGCTCGCCCCGACCTTGCAGACACTCGAAACGCCCCTCCCGCTCGGGAGGGGCGTTTCGTTCGCTAGTCGTGTGGGTCGAGTTCGCTCCGGTGGGTCGTCTCGGCCGTCGCGGTCTCCATCGAGATCACCTTCTCGCGGACCAAGCGACGCAAGTCAGCCTCGAGGGTGTACATCCCGAACGACGAACCGGTCGCGATCACGTTGCGGATCTGATTCGACTTGCCTTCCTTGATGAGATTGCGGATGGCCGGCGTCCCGAGCATCACCTCGAAGGCGGCCACCCGGCCCTCGCCATCCGCGCGGGGCACCAACCGCTGATGGATGACCGCGGCCAGCGTCTGGGAGAGCTGGATCTGGATCTGCCGCTGCTGCTGGGGCGGGAAGACATCCACCATGCGATCGATCGCCTGGGCTGTGTCGTTCGTGTGGAGCGTCCCGAAGACGAGGTGCCCCGTCTCGGCCATGGTCAGCGTCGCGGCGATCGTCTCGAGGTCGCGCATCTCGCCGACCTGGACCACATCGGGATCCTCTCGCAGCGCCGAGCGCAGGGCACCGGCGAAGTCATGGGTGTCCGACCCCACCTCTCGCTGGACCACGATCGCACGGTGGTGACGGTGCACGTATTCGATGGGGTCCTCGATGGTGATGATGTGGACCGGGCGCTCGCGGTTGATCCGATCGATCATCGCTGCGACCGTGGTCGACTTGCCGGCGCCGGTCGGGCCGGTGACCAGGATGAGTCCGTGCGGGCGGTGGATCAGCTCGAGACAGGCGGCCGGAGCCCCAAGCCCCTCGAGGGTCGGGATGTCGTACGGAACGAACCGCAACGCTCCCGCCAGCGTCCCGCGCTGGAAGAACAGGTTCGCCCGCACCCTGGCCGCCTCGCCGAACGAGAAGCTGAAGTCCAGCTCGCGGCGGACCTGGAGCTCATCCCAGCGAGCGCCCGCCAGCGTTCGGGCGAGCTCGGTGGTCGATTTCGGCCGTCATCGTGTCGTTGGAGAGCCGGTCGAGCATGCCGTTGACGCGGACGGTGGGCGGGGCGCCGGGGGCGAACAACAGGTCGGATCCGTTGCGGTCGGCAACGGCCTGCAGCAGCATCTCGACACGTTCATCCACGCCGCGCGCCAGTGTACAGTGGGCGACGTGGGTTCCGGACAGGTCCTTGTCGTCTCGGCCGATGAGCGATGGCTCCGGGTCCTGGAGGTCACGCTCCGGCTTGGCGGCGCCGACACGATCTCGCGCCGCTCGGCTCGCGAGGCACTCAGCCTCGCCAGCGGCGATACCTCGGTCTCCGCGATCGTCCTCGACCTGGCCCAGGCGACCGCCGACGAGCTCGAGGTCGCGCGCGGCCTCCTCGGCCACAGCTCCCTTCCCGCCGTGGTGATCCTGCCGGAGCGATTGGCCGCGCAGAGCGAGGCGTTCGCCGCGGTCGGGGCGACCGTGCTCGTGCGCCCATATCGACCCTCGGAGCTCTACGACGCGCTGCAGATCACCGATGCCGAAGCCGGCGACGACACCGAGCTGGGCGAGTCGTCGATCGACTCCGTGGCGGGTGAGATCGCGGCGGGCGAGCCGGACGAATTGGCGGTCGATGCCGAGCCGGACGAGTCCGCGGCAGAACCTGTGCCAGCCGCCGCGACCGACCCGCCCGCCGACGCCGGCGAGCCCTAGATCGAAGGCGGCTTGCCGCCACCGCGAACCAGGGCCGACACTTCGCGCCATGGATGGCTCGCTCGCGGCGTTCCTCGGAATCGCGGCCGTGGTGATCATGACGCCCGGGCAGGACACGGCCCTGACGATCCGGAACACGTTGCTCGGCGGCCGCGCGGCCGGCATCGGGACGGCCTCAGGCGTCGCGCTCGGTCAGGCCTGCTGGACGGTCGCCGCCAGCCTCGGGTTGACGGCCCTGCTGGTCGCCTCGGAGCCCGCCTTCGCCGCGATCCGGCTGATCGGGGCCGCCTATCTCATCTATCTCGGCGCGAACTCGCTGTGGCTCGCCGCACGGCCCGGGCGCGTAGAGGACTTCACCGGACCCCGCTCGACGGGTCTGGCCCCGCGGAAGGCCTTTCGGCAAGGCGCCCTCAGCAACCTTGGCAACCCGAAGATGGCGATCTTCTTCTCGAGCCTCCTGCCCCAATTCGTGGCGCCCGGGTCGGGTGCGGCCGGTGCCATGCTCGTCCTCGGGCTCGTCTTCGTGTCGATGACCCTGGCCTGGCTATGCGCCTACGCGGCCGTCGTCGCCCGAGCCGGCCACGTCTTGCGCCGCCCGCGGATCCGCCGAGCCTTCGACGCGGTCATGGGCGCGATCCTGGTCGCCTTCGGCGTCCGCCTCGCCGTCGACCAACGCTGACCACCGCGACGGACCGGTCTACGACCGGAGGCCGCCGGCCTCGGGACGGTCACGAGACACGTCGGCGTGACGCCGGAGGAATGCTCGGACGCGTCCGAAGGCATCGGCGATGTCGGGCCGATCCATCTCGCGATCGAAGCCATGATCGCCGTTCGGGACCGTGATCAAGGCATGCGTCACGCCGGCTGCCTCGAGGGCCGACGCCATCAAGACAGACTGTTCGTGGGGGACATCGGTGTCGTGGTCCCCGTGCAACAGGAGCGTGGGCGGGTAGGCCGCCGTGACGAGCTGGACGGGGCAGTACGGCGCGAATGCGCCGGGATCGCGGGCGGGATCGTGGCCCTCGACGTTCTGCGGCCACAGACCCTGCTGCCGGTTGTAGAGGTAGAACCGATGACGGGCGTCGTTCTCCGAGCCTTCGACGCTCGAGACCGGTGCCCCACGCATGCCTGCCCAGGCGTCGGCCTCGTCGACGAGCGGCTTGGTGAGGTAGAAGGGATCGGGACGGCTGTACCACGGCCCGGTGATGTCACCGTACCCATAGAAGGAGACAAGCGCCTGGAGGCCGGGCTTGACTCGGGCGCCCGCGAGCAACGCGAGGTAGCCGCCCGCGGAATGTCCGACGACGGCCACGCGACGTGGATCGAGCCGAAACCGCCGTCCGCCGGCGCCGCGGACCCATGCGATCGCGTCATCGAGGTCCGAGACGATCGCGGCGAGCCTGGTCTCGGGAGCCAACCGATAGTCGATCGAGACGACCGCGAAGCCGTCGCTCAGGTAGGACTCCCGTTGGATCGGATCGATCCAGCTCCGGCTGCCCATGATCAAGGCGCCACCATGGATGAACACGATGACCGGGTACGGACCCTTGCCGGCGGGCATGGAGACATCGGCCTTGATCGCAAGCTCGCCGACCTGCTTGTAGGTGACGGTTTCGCTGTCAGGCGGCATCCGAGGCTGCTCCTCCTCCTCGACCTTCGATCCACCCGAGCCCGTGCCCGTCGATGATACGTATCATCCTATCCCCGACGATCGCCAGCAGTGAGGAGCGCCGTGGAACCGGACGACAGGAGCGCCAGCCGAAGCAGTCCCGCCAACGATGGGTCCCTGCTCTTCGTGAACGGAACCCTCATGAAGGGCCTGGCACTCCACGCCAACCTGGACGGAGCGGCCTTCCTCGGATCGATCTCGACCGCGCCGAGGTATCGACTGCACTCGATCGGCGACCGACATCCCGGGATGCATGAGGTCGAAAGCGGTGGCATCGCCGTGCTGGGCGAACTTTATCGCCTCTCGGAGACGTCCTGGAACGCGTCGTTCACGGGGAGCCGCCGGGTCTCTATGTGGGATCGGTCGAACTCATCGACGGACGTGTCGTGCCGGGTGTCCTGTTCGATCCGGCACGGCTCCGGCCGACGGACCGGGACATCAGCGCGTACGGTGGCTGGCGAGCCTACATCGCGAGCCGCACGGGCAACCGTAGGTCGCCGACCGGCAGCGTCATGCGGACCGCCTCGTCGTCGCCGAGGATTGACGCGCGGCCAAGCGGCCTCGCATGCTGATACGAATAACTCGCAGGAGGAGCGTTCGAGTTGTCGTCGATCCCGACCGACTACGAGGAGCGTGTCTACGCCGGCGTCCTTGGCAAGATCATCGGCGTCTACCTGGGCCGACCGGTCGAAGGCTGGACCTACGAGCGGATCACCGACGAACTCGGCGAGATCACCGGCTATGTCCATGAGCAGCTCGGCGTCCCGCTGATCGTCACCGACGACGACATCACGGGGACGTTCACGTTCTTCCGCGCTCTCGAGGACAGCGGCTACGACCCCGACCTCGGGTCCGAGGCGGTCGGCCGAGCATGGCTGAACTACCTCATCGAGAACCGCACGATCCTGTGGTGGGGAGGCCTCGGACACTCGACGGAGCACACCGCCTACCTGCGTCTCAAGTCGGGCGTACCGGCACCTCGCAGCGGGTCGGCCGCCTTGAACGGTCGTGAGACGTCCGAACAGATCGGCGCCCAGATCTTCATCGACGCCTGGGCGATGGCGTCACCGGGAGATCCGGCACGGGCGGCGGCACTCGCCCGGACGGCGGCGAGCGTCAGCCACGACGGCGAGGCCGTGCACGCCGCGGCCTTGCTCGCCGCGATGGAAGCCCAGGCGTTCGTCGATGGGGACCTCGACCGTCTACTCGACACCGGGCTGTCCTTCATCCCGCCCGATTCGGTCATCGCCCGTTTGATCGCCGACCTGCGGGACTGGCGGGTCGGCGAACCGGACTGGCGGGTCGCCCGGGAGCGGCTCGCTGAGCGATACGGATACCACCGATACCGCGGCAACGTCCATGTCGTCCCGAACCACGGCCTGATGATCCTGAGCCTGCTATGGGGCGACGACGACTTCAGCCGGACCCTTTCGATCGTCAACACCGGTGGTTGGGATACCGACTGCAACTCCGGCAACATCGGCTGTCTGATGGGGATCAAGGTTGGTCTCGCCGGATTGAGCGGGACGGTCGACTGGCGTGGCCCGGTGGCGGATCGGATGTATCTGCCGACTGCCGAGGGGGGCCGCGCGATCACCGACGCCGTGATCGAGGCAGGGCGGATCACCACGGCGGGTCGTCGGATGGCAGGCGAGGATCCCGTCCTCCCGAAGCGCGGGGCGCGCTTCCACTTCGAGTTCGATGGCGCGGTCCAGGGCTTTGCGGCCGACACGGATGCCACCGGCGATCCGCCGATGCTGATGAACGTCGAAGGCGGGAGTACCACGGGGCGCAGAAGCCTGCGCTGTGGCTTCGACCATCCGGGCCCCGGGTCAACGCGATTGACGACACCGACGTTCATCCCGCCGAGCGCGATCAACATGATCGGGTATCGGCTCCTGGCCTCCCCGACGCTCCACGCCGGCCAGGACCTCCGGGCGGCGGTCCGACTGTCGGATGACACCACTGGTCCGGTCAACGACTCGGCTGATCCTCGCCCATTACACGGGGAATGACGAGCTCAGCTGGCTCCGCGGTCCGGCCGAGTCGTTGGAGCCCGGCGGTCGAGTCGAACTCCGCTGGCCGGTGCCCGAGACCGGCGGTCAGCCGATCGCGGAAGTCGGGGTCGAGGTCTCGGGCCAGGCGAAGGGCGCCATCCACCTGGATTGGCTGTCATGGTCGGGGTCACCGACCGTGAGGCTCGGTCGCCCCGTCGATGGTGGAACGATGTGGCGCCGCGCATGGATCGATGCCGTCGACGTCTGGGAGGCACGAAAACCTGAGACCTACCGCTTCTCGCAGAACCGGGGGACGGGCCTCATCAGTCAGGGGTCCCTCGACTGGACCGACTATCGCGTCGACGCGGATGTGACCCTGTGGATGGCGGCCGCGGCCGGTGTCGCGGCGCGCGTGCAGGGTCTCCGTCGCTACTACGCCCTGTTGCTCACCAACGAAGGGCGGGCCAGGGTCGTCCGGGCCAATGACGACGTCACGGTCCTGGCGGACGTCGCATTCGACCTGGAGTACTTCCGGTCGTACGCGTTGGCGCTCGAGGTGATCGGACCTCGGATCAGGGCATGGGTCGATGGCGGGTTGATCGCCGACGTGGTCGACGAATCGCCGCGTTCGCTTCGTGGGGGTGCGGTCGGGCTGGTGTGCGAGGAGGGCACGATGGGGAGCTACGAGGTACGGGTCGCCCCGGCGGCGACCTCATTCGCGGATGACAACACGGAACGCACGGAGCTCGAGGAGGCTCGATCATGACGGTCTTCGGCAGGCGGACGTCCGGCGCCCTCATGGCCGGCGCTCTGCTCATCTCGGCATGCGGGACGTCGGCACCATCGTCCGTGACACCGACGGGTTCCAGCAACGCTTCGGCGGGCGCCACGAGCTCGGCCGCGACCGGCGAGAAGGTCTCGCTCGACCTCTGGGTCTTCGAGGGTGAGGACGGCATCCTCCCGAGGTTCAAGGAGGGCTTCGAGGCCTCCCACCCGAACATCACGCTAGAAGTCACGCTCGTGCCGGAGGACCTCTACGTCACCAAACTGGACACGGCGTTCGCCGCTGGCTCACCGCCCGACGTCGCCCTGATGTATGAGGCACGCTGGCTCAAGGCGGGCGCGTTCCATCCCCTCGATGAGGTCTTCGCGAGCAACAGCATCGACCTCACTCGATACGCCCAGGGCCCGCTCGGGGGCTGCATGCTCGACGGGAAGCTGTACTGCCTTGGCAGCTACCTCGGGGTGGTGGTGCTGCTCTATGACCGGCAGGCATTCGACGCCGCGGGTCTGCCGCATCCGTCGGCGACCGTGCCGATGTCGGTCGACGAGTACGCGCAGGTCGCCACGACGCTCGCGAAGCCGGATCCGGACCTGGCGAAGCGGGTCTGGGGAGGCGAGGTCGCGCCGACACACTGGTGGATGGACACGACGAATCTCTACAGCGAGGATGGTCGCAGCGTGATCGGCTTGGTCGACGACGAAGCCACGATCCATGCCTGGGACGTCCTCGCCAAGATGGCCAGGGATGGCGTCGGGATCACAGGAGCCGAACAGGAGGCGGCCGGCATCGAATCGACCGATCTCCTGGCGACCCATCAGCTGGCCATGGCGATCGGCGATAACACCGCCGTCGGCGAGCTCCAGGAGCAGGGCGTCGACGTCGGCGTGGCTCCCCTTCCGGTGGAGCGTGCCGGTGAGCCCGTGTGGGCATCGACCTGGATGGACATGTGGGCCGTCCCGACCAAGGCGTCGCACCCGGACGAGGCCAAGGAGCTGGTGGTCTGGATCGCGACAGAGGGCAACAAGGTCCGAGCGGAGGCCGGCGCGCCGCCACTCGATCTCCAGCTGGCCAAGGACACCGGTTGGGCCACCGGAGCGCCTGAGCGACAGATCCTCCTCGACCTGGCGGCTCAGGCAAGGCAGCGGGCCTTCGTGCCCGGCTTCTTCTCCGTGTTGGGCCCGATCCTCGATGAGACCTTCACGAGCATCGTCGAGAACGGCGACGCGGGCAGCGCACTTCGAGCCGCGGCTCCGCTCATGCAGGAGGACCTCGACCGGGAATGGGAGTCGTGGGACAAGATCCAGTAGCACGGTCCGGCGCTCCACTCCTACCGTGCTCGGCCGACGGGTAGTGTCCGGCATCTCCCGCGAACGTCGGTTCGCACGACCGGCGGGCTTGTCCTCGGACGAGCCCGCCGCGTGGTTCTTCGTCGGCCCGTGGCTGGCCGGTCTGGGTCTGTTCATCGGCCTTCCCGTCGTCGTGATGGCCGCCATCAGCCTGACCGATTGGACCCTCGCGACGACACCGCGGTTCGTCGGTCTGGACAACTACGTCTCGATGGTGTCCGACCGCCGGTTCCTTCAATCGGTCGGCGTGACGCTCCGCTACACGCTTCTGTCATTGCCGATCCTGTTGGTCCTGGGGCTCGGACTGTCCCTGCTCCTCAATCGTCCGGTGCGGGGCATCGGCCTGTTCCGAACCATCATGTTCGTGCCATCGGTCATCGCCGGGGTCGCGGTCGCCGTGCTCTGGCTCCAGATCCTCAACCCGGAGTTCGGGATCCTGAACCAGCTGCTGCGGAGTCTCGGGATCGAGAACCCGCCGAGGTGGCTGACGAACCCGGATTGGGCTGTGCCGGCCGTCGTCCTGACGAGCGTCTGGACGGTCGGTGGCGCCGCGATCATCTACCTCGCCGGTCTCCAGAACATCCCCGCCCAGCTCTATGAGGCGGCGGAGATCGACGGCGCCGGTTCCCGCCAGAAGTTCCGGCACATCACCCTGCCGATGCTCTCGCCGACGCTCTACTTCCTCTTCATCACGACGTTGATCGGGTCCTTCCAGGTGTTCGACGTCGCGTACGTCCTCGGCGGCAGCCGAGGCTCGAGCGGGTCGCTCCTGTTCTATCTCCTGAACCTCTGGAACGAGGGCTTTCGCAGCGGTCGGATCGGCTACGCATCCGCCCTCGGCCTGGTCTTCGTCCTCGCTGCCACCGGGGTGATCCTGCTTGCGATGCGAGCCTCGGAGCGGTTCGTGTACTACGAGACCGAAGGCAAGTAACCGTTGGCGCCGTCGTTCGCGAGCCCACCACGGAAGCCGATTCGCTGGTCGGCGCTGGCCCGTCGCGGCGCCACGGTCGCGTTGCTCATCCTTCTGTCCGTCGTGGTGCTCCTGCCCGTTGGTTGGATGATCACGGTCGCGTTGAAGCCCGATCGCGTACCGGTCTTCACCATCCCGGCGGAGTGGTTCCCGACGAAGTTCTTCGCATTCGACAACTTCGTCCGCACGATGACGCAGCCGGATCGACCGTTCGGCCTCTACATGCTGAACACGCTGACGATCTTCGCCGGGAACCTGATCGGGACACTCTTCTCTTGCTCGGTGGCGGGATACGCGTTCGCTCGGATGCGATTTCGCGGGCGGGATCGCCTCTTCAGGCTGCTGATCCTGACCATGCTGATCCCGTGGCAGGCGCTGATGGTTCCGCAGTTCCTGATCTTCCACACGATCGGCTGGTACGGGACGTACCTGCCCCTGATCGTGCCGTCATTCTTCGGCAGCGCCTTCTTCGTGTTCCTCATCCGCCAGTACATGCGTACGATCCCGCGTGAACTCGACGAGGCGGCACGGATCGATGGGGCCGGGCATCTCGCGATCTTCTGGTGGGTCATCCTGCCGCTCACCAAGCCGGTCCTCGCGGTGTGCGCCGTCTTCGTGTTCCTGGGCAGCTGGAACGACCTCCTCGGACCGCTGATCTATCTGGAGCGAAACAGCCAGTTCACCGTCGCCCTGGGCCTGGCCAACAGCGTGACCCTTCGCGGCACGGACTGGAACCTGGTGATGGCGGCAAACCTCCTCATGATGGCGCCACCGATCATCCTGTACTTCGTCCTGCAGCGCCGCCTCATCGGTGGGATCGCGTCGGTGGGACTCAAGGGATGAAGGTCGCGCCCGCGGCGAGGGAATTCGAGGATCGAGTCCTGGGATGTCTCATCGGTGGGTTGGTCGGCGACGCGATGGGCACACCCACGGAGAACATGGAGCCCGACGACATCGCCAGCCGGTTCGGTTGGGTCACGGCCGTTGCAGGGTCTGGCACCGATGACTCGGCGATGCGCTTGCTCCTCTGCGAGGCCTTGCTGGCGACCGACGGGTATGCCGGACCGGACGACTGGGCAGAACGATGGATCGCCCATCGCGACCTGTTCACTGGCCCGCTACGACCGAAGTTCTTCGTGTCGGTGCTGCAGACGGCGGAGAAGCTGGCGATGGGGTTCGACGCACGGAGCGTCGCGAACGGGAACATGGCGAGCTCGAGCTCGGCCATGTGCATCGCGCCGGTCGGCATCGTGAACGCTGGAAACGCGCGTGCCGCCGCGATCCAGGCGTGGTCCCTGGGGTCGTTGATCCACCAGGGACCGGTCTCGTTCTGCGCCGACGCCGCCGCGGCTATCGCGGCCGCCGTCGCCATCGCCGTCGTGCCGGGGGCGTCACTCGCTGATGTGCTCGGGGGTGCCGGAGCCGACCTGCATCGGCGCTCCGGCGCGGTGATGCGAGGCCTGATCGCGCAGGCTCTGATACTGGCCAGGCGGGCGAAAGACTACGAGACGTTTCGGCGTCGATATCACCAGACGTTCCGCCAACCCGTTGCCTGCGACGCACGGGAGACGGTGCCGGCCGTCTTCGGCCTCCTGGCCCTGGCCGAGGGAGATCCGCTGCGGTGCGTGGAATCCGCGGCGAACTTCGGGCGCGACACGGATACCATCGGGGCCATGGTCGGGTCGATCTCCGGTGCACTGGCGGGCGCCCGATCGCTGCCTCCGACCTGGCGGACGTCGCTCGGCTCGAAGCGGCTCAAGAGCGAGCAGCGTATGAGCGCCAGACTGGCGTCGCTGGCCATCGGGAAGGCAACGGACCAGCGTGCTCTGGCGACCGCGACCCTCGGCCGCCTCACATCCTGACGCATGCGGCCTTCATTTGCGCCCGTGCCCGTCTCCGCCATCTGTCCGGTGGATGGTCCGCGATCGACGACCGACGTTGCCCTCCACCCCAGCATCGGCGGTGCCATCCGGGCCCTTCCCGGCGGAGACCAGACGCTGTGGGGGATCCCGTTCGAGTTTGCATCCGATGGCGCGACGCCTCGCCAGCGCTGGCTCGGTCTGCCAACGGCGCCTCACGCGGATGTCGTCATCGATGACGCCCTGACGGATTGGGTGGTCGTTGCCCACTTCTCCACGGGCCCAGATGCGACCAGCGGACATGCTCCGGGTCCGGGAATCCTCGACCCAGGTGCCCGCCTCGCCACCTACTCGCTCGTGTATGCGGACGCGGTCCGGCGGAGCGTGCCGATCCGGCGACGGTTCGAGATCAACGACCTCGTCGTCGGCTGGGGTCAAGCCGCATTCGCGAGTCTTCCCCATCGCGATGTCCGATCCAGGGAGTGGCGCGGTCCGCATGCCGAGGGTGAATGGGGCGCCGATCAAACGGGCGTCCAGGGCGGGGACTACGCGGGCGTGGCATGGGGCGAGCCGACCGTCCCTCCATTCGGAGCCTACTGGCTGTTCGCCCTTCGGAACCCCCGCCCGGCCGTGCCACTCGCGGGTCTACAGCTCCAGGCGACGAGCTCGGACTGGATTGCCATCGGGGCCATCACCCTGGTCCGGTCGGTCGCCCACCCGCTCCGGCGTGCGCGCCTCATGAGCCTCGTCGTCGACTCGGATGCGTCAGACTCACCGCCCGCCGTGGAGGTCGATCTGGGCCTGATCGCGCGCACGCTGGACCTCCAACCGACGGATCGGACCGCATGGCGTCGCCCCGCGGTCGTCGGGTGGGGCGACGAGGCCGGGCCGGTCCCACCGACCGCCCGCATCGTCCAGGTCGCGGCCGCCGAGGGTGGAGCCGTCACCGTCGCGGGGGCGAGCGCGTCGATGGCCGAGCTGAGGCGGCGGCGCCACACCCGGCTGTCGAACGGCGTCCGCATCGAGAGGCTCCCGGAGCCGACGCGCCTCGTCTCGTTCGAGGTTCGCGATTCCGAGACCGGCGCCCTGACGCCGTCGCGAGTCCACGTTCGAACCAGCCAGGGCAGGTACCTGCCTCCGGTCGGCCACCGGCAGGAGGTCAACGATCGCTGGTTCGAGGACTACGGCGCCGATCTCAAGCTCGGCCGGACGAACTACGCGTACGTGCCTGGATCGTTCCAGGTCCGCCTTCCGGCAAACGACGTCTTCGTCGAGGTGGTCAAGGGCTTCGAATTCGAGCCGGTCCGGATGGTCGTGAAGGCCGGCGTGTCCAACTCAGGCGATCCGGTCGTCGTCGATCTCAAGCGGACGAGCGACGTTCGGCGACAAGGCTGGATCGGCGCCGACACCCATGTTCACTTCCTGTCGCCCGAGACGGCGTGGCTGGAGGGTCAGGCCGAGGGCCTGAGCATCGTCAACCTGCTGGCGGCCCAATGGGGCGATCTGTTCACGAACGTCGGTGACGTCACCGGCGAGTTATCGCCGGTCAGTCGAGACGGCACGCTCGTCTGGGTCGGGACCGAGAACCGCCAGCACATCCTGGGGCATCTGTCGCTGCTCGGGACCAGCGGGAGGATCACGGCCCCACTCAGCTCGGCGGGGCCTGACGAGTCGTACCTCGGCGACGCGGCCTGGACCAGCATCTCGGATTGGGCCGATGACAGTCGACTGCGGGGTGGCCTGGCCGTCGTCCCGCACTTCCCCAACCCGTACTGCGAGGTGGTCGCCGACGTCGCCCTCGGCCGCGTCGACGCCCTGGAGATCCGCGACTTCTGGTCGGGTGTCGACACCTACGCCACGCGCGAGTGGTACCGCCTGCTCAACAGCGGCCTGCGCGTTCCCGTCGTCGGTGGCACCGACAAGATGAGTGCGGGCATGCCCATCGGTGGCCTGCGGACCTACGCGCAAGTGGGGACAGGCCCGACCTCGTGGCAGAGCTGGACCAACGCCGTGCGATCCGGTCGAACGTCCACCTCCAGCGGACCGTTCATCGATCTGGCTGTCGAAGGCGTCGGGCTCGGCGAGGAGATCGCGATCGGACCGGGAGCAAGCCTTGCCGTGCATGCGACAGCCCGCTGCGTGGCTCCCCTCGACCGACTGGAACTCGTCTACAACGGGAGCGTCATCGAGGCCGACCACCGAGCCCCGCGGCGATCGGTTCCTGGAACTCAAGACGACGATCCGGGCCTCGCAAGGTGGCTGGATCGCTGCGCGCACCTCGAGTCCGTTCATCGCACAGCATGTATGGCCGGTCCAGATGGCCGCCCATACGTCGCCGATCTATCTCGTGGGCGATCGTCACGTCGACGCACGCGCCGACATCACCTACCTCAGGACGATCGTCGCCGGCGGCCTCGCCTGGCTGGATACCCTTGCGACACGAGGCGATCGATCGTCCCAGCGCCGGATCAGAACCGTGTTCACGTCCGCCGACCGCGAGCTCCGCGACCTCGCCCGTCGAAACGCGTCACGCGCCGGTGGATGACACCCAGGTCAACGTCGATCGTCGCAATACGGGATCGGCGTCACGCCGACGCTCGGACAACCAGCAAGCACGGCAGGACTTCGATGCGCGCCGGTGCGTCGATGTCCATGCTCATGCGCGAGATCAACAGTTCGGCGGCTCGCTGGCCGAGGGCGCGCTTGGGCCCCTCGACGGTCGTCAGGCCTGGTGTCACCATCCGCGCGACCGCGATGTCATCGAAGCCGATGAGCGCCGTGTCCTTCGGGATGTCGAACCCGGCCCCCTGGAGCGTTTGCATCGCGCCGAGCGCCATCAGGTCATTGGCTGCGAAGACGGCGTCGGGCGGAACGCCTCGGCCAGAGATCAGCTCGTCCATCGCCCGCTGCCCACTCTCGAACGTGAAGTCGCCGTACGCGATCTCCGTCGTCGCGGGTGATCGACCCCCATCACGGAGGCCCTCGAGAAAGCCCCGCAAGCGATCGGCTCCATTCGTCGTCTCCGGTGACCCGGCGATGATGGCGATCCGCTCGAGATCGCGCTTCGCGAGAAGGAGCCCGACTTCCCGGGCGGCAGCGACGTTGTCGATCCCGACCCGATCCACGGATGCATCGACTCCATGGCCTCCACCGATATAGGTGACGGGAATACCGTTCGAGACCAGCCGACCGACGTCCCGGGCGGACTCACCCAGGTCGCAGATGATCGCGCCGTCTGCCCCGGCGCCCAGGATGGAAAGGCAGACGCTGGTGAGTCTCCCGAGTTCATTGTCGGTGTTGAACGTCATGACCTGGTAGTTGGCGCGGTCGGCGACTTCCTGCACGCCTCGTTGCACCTCGGGCCAGAACGGATTCGTGATGTCCGGCACGACCAACGCGATCGTCATGGTCTGCCGGGTCCGCAGGCTGCGAGCCGCGCCATGTGGGATGTACCCGAGCGACTCGATCGCATGCAGGATCTTCCGCCGAGTCGCAGGTGTCACGCTCACATCGGTGCCGTTCAGGACGTACGACACGAGTGCCTGGGACACCCCGGCGAGTCGGGCCACGTCGGCCTGGGTCGGCCGGCGTTGGCGCGGGGCGGCGCTCGCCTCGGACACTGGCACGCGACGGTCGGGACGACTCATGACACGCTCGTCCGGACATCCAGGAACCGATAGCCGTAGGGCTCGAGGGTGAAGGTCGGCGCGGTCGACTCGAGCATCGGCCCGGGCTCGCCGGTCACCAGGTCGATCGAACGCTGCGGGAGCGCGATGCCGCTGCCCGCGAGGTCGAGCGTGATCGTGACCTCTTCATCGTGGAAGTTGTAGACGAGCAAGGCTGTGCGGGTGCCGTCCAGGCTGGTCCGCTTGATGGCATAGGCGCTCGGATCATCGACGGTCGGCACCCGCTGCCGCGACGCGGAGGGTGAGAGGGCGGGCGACGCTCGCAGCGACCGGAAGACGTCCCACACGCCTTCGATGGTCGTCGCGGGGAGGATCGGGCCGTTCGAGTTCTCGATGAGCTCCTCGTGATCGATGGCGTATTGGGCGCCCATGCCCGCCTGGACGGCCGCGTCCAGCGCCCGGAGCCGTGGATCGAGATCGATGTCGTAGAGCGACACGGCGTAGACGCCCCGTCCTGCTGCCTGGCGAGGATCGAAATAGGTCGCCCACTGGTCCTCGAGTTGATCGACCGTGCCCGTCTGCGGGACGCGCCCCGCTCGGGTGACGAATGAGTCCAGGTCGTCGTCGCCGTTGATCATGATGTGCGTGAAGCCGACCCGGTCGCTGTACGCCTCGTTCTCGAACGTCCCATAGCCCTCGGCGTGCAGGTAGAGCTCGGTGTCGGGCCGGTGCTCGCGAGGCGTCGTGACCATGACCTCGGTCTGCCGGGCTTCGTCCGTGCCCTGCATCCCCCAGTACGACATCGGGATGTCGTACTCGAACCCCTGGACCCCGAGATCCATCCAGAACCGGAGCACGTCCTTCGCGTACTCGCGGGTGCTATCGCTCGCGTAGTCGACGGCAGGGAGACCCCAACTGGTCGCATACCAGCGTTGCGCGACCTCGCTCCATGCCCAGTCGCCTTCGACCGGGCGCGGAACTTCCTGCTCGTCAGGCGGTGCGCCGCCGGGTGGCGGATTGGACCCTTCCGGGACACGCTCATCCCATCGAAGCATCCGGCGTTCCAGCGAATCGACGCCGTTGCGACGATCCTCCTGTGCCTTCTCGAAGATCGGGTTCAGCGGACTGATGTAGATCAGGGCGATGTACATGGTCACGGTGATGGCCTTGGCATTGGCTGTCGCGACCATCGTCCGGAAGTCCTCGATCGTTCCGTTCTCGGGACTCGTGTCGAGGAAGTCGATCGCCGGCAGGCCGCGGAACGCGCCGGTGCTGCGGTACGGGGCGTAGATCATCAGGTTGGTGATGCCGCGACTCGTGTAGTAGTCACCAACGATCCGCTCGGTGATCGTCGAGAACGTCGTCGCGCCGTACGTGGGCGGCTCGGGCGTGTGGATGTAGTGGTAGATCCAGCTGCCGCCGTCGGAGAACGGGGTCCCCGGGACGCCTGGTGCGGGCGCTGGTCCCAGGTCCGGTCGCGCCGCCATCATCGCCACCCCTCCAGCTGCCACCATCACGACGATGGCTCCGGCGACCCGACGGCGCGTCCTCGAGGTCACCCGTGGGTGCCGGCGGAGGCGCGTGGCCCTTCCATGGGGAGATTGTACGTATAACCGCCTCGGCTACTGCCCGTCGTCGTCCGTCATAGCCATCCCCGCCTTCTGAAGATCACCCACAGCGTCACGCTCGTGAGGATCATCAGGCCCAGCGCAAGCGGATAGCCAAGCTCCCAGTGGAGCTCTGGCATCGAGTCGAAGTTCATGCCATAGACGGTGCCGATCAACGTCGGCGCGAATAGGATCGCGGCCCAGGCCGAGACGCGTTTGACCTCCTCGTTCTGGTCGTAGCTGGCCTCAGTGAGCCGCTTGATCTCCTCGTTCTGCGCCTGGTTCACGAGGGTCGCGTTCACCGTGAGGATGTCGGTCAGCATCTGGCGGAACACGGCGACACGCTCGGCGACGGTCGTGGCGTGGTCGGCGACATCCCGCAGGTTGCGTTGCAGGTCATCGTCAGTGTGGTACTTGTCGAAGCCGAGGGCCAAAGCGTCCAGCATCCCGAGGAGCGGACGGGTCGCTCGTTGGAACTCGATCACCTCGCGGGACAGCTCATAGATCCGACGAGAGACATTCGGATCGCCGCGGAAGACTTCGGTCTCGATCTCATCGATGTCCTTCTGGAGCCCGGCGATGACTGGGGCATAGCCGTCCACGACGCTATCGAGGATCGCGTACAGCACGGCCTCTGGGCCACGGGCAAGGAGCTCCGGGTCACCTTCCATCCGGTGGCGGACGGCGCTGAGATCGGGCGTCCGGCTGTGTCGAACCGTCAGGATGAAGGCCGGTCCAACGAACACGTGAATCTCGCCGAACTCGACCTCCTCGACGTCGTCGAGGTATGTCGCTGCACGAAGGACCACGAAGAGGGTGTCCCCGTAGCGTTCCAGCTTGGGCCGCTGATGGGCAACGATCGCGTCCTCGACCGCGACCTCGTGGAGCCCGAACTGATCGGCGACCGGGAGAAGCTGCGAGGCGGACGGCCGAAACAGTCCGATCCAGGCCATGGTGCCCGGCTGCTCCCGCATGTGTCGCGCCGCGTCGGCCACGGTCGGCGGCGTCTCGATGCGGTGGCCCTCGCGATAGATCGCGGCATCGACCACGCTCTGCTCGACGGGTGCCGCGACGTCCTCCGGACGTGCTTCCATCGACACTTCGGGGGCCGGCTCGTGAGGTGGATCCGTCCCGGCAGTCGATCGCCTGGTCGGCAACTGGAAGCGTGAGCGTCGGTCGGTCATGCGTGCCTACGAACGGGTTCCCGGCCTACTCTGGACCTGACCTCGGTCGGGCCGGGCCGGTCCGACTGGGCGCGTGGCCGTCCATTCGGGAGATTGTACGTTCAACCGTTCGCGGCCAAGCCGGCTTCCGCACACCGCCATCGGCGGGGGGCCCTCAGGACGACCCTACCGGTCGGGTCCGTTGAGTGCGAGCGATGGCATCAGGCTGAGGCCGCCGGTCGCCTGTCCGACGCCACTGCAGCGACCGTACTGCCGGCATACCTCCTTACGTGGGCGCTGGGGCGGGTGGCGGCAGTGCGCGGCCTGCCCCAAAATGCGTGCAGGCGGAACGCCCCGCCCCGATGTCACCGGGAGGAGGTCGCCGACCATGCATGCCCCGTTCGTTGCCGCTCGCCCACCACGCAGGGCAACGCTCGCCTGGACAATGGCCCTGGTCATCGTCCTGGCCGGGTGCGCCAGCCCCACGGCCAGTCCGACCGGCGGAGATGGCGGCGCGGGAGGGGACGGCACCATCACCATCTCGAGCAACGCCTTCAGCCCGGCCAGCATCACCGTTGCGTTTGGAGACCCGATAACCTTCAAGAACAACGACGACTTCGATCACCGAATCGTCGTCGGCGAGAACGGCACAGAGGTCGCGGGCCCGGCCTTCGAGGCCATCTCGATGGGCAGCGGGGACCAAACGCACGACATCAGGCTCTCGCCGGGCACCTACAAGGTGACCTGCACCATCCATCCTTCGATGAACCTGACTGTCACCGTCACCGAGTAGCGCCCGAACGTTGACGGGGTGGAGGGAGCCGACGATCAATCTTCGGTCCCGGCGCAGCCCATCCCGATCCGTGGCTCATCTCGGTGCACGGCCGGAAGCCGATGCAGGCGGTCACTCCCAATCGGAGTCCCGGCCTGGCCGACCGTCTGGAGGTCGACGCCCAACGACAGTGTTACCCGATCGGATCCAGTAAGGGAGTGGCTCCGGCGGTAGGACTCGAACCTACGACCAAGCGGTTAACAGCCGCCCGCTCTACCACTGAGCTACGCCGGAGCGGAGACGCGGGGCTCCGAGCGCTGTGCCGGGGCCGCACGCGTGGTGGGCGTCGGGTCGACGCCGCGCGACAGGATAGCACGAGGCCGGGCGCCGCCCCGACCACCGGGCTTCAGGAACCGGCCTTCGCGAGACCCCGAAGCTGGAAGGCCGCGACGATCTGGGTGATACCAAGGATGATCAGCCAGATGCCGCCGAACAAGGCCAGCGTCAGGGCCGAGCTGATCGGGTAGACCAGGATGATGATGCCGGCGATGACGCCGAGGATCGAGCTGACCAGTCGCCAGCCGCGACCCTGCTTGACCTCGAAGGCCATGACGAATCCAACGATCCCCTGCGACACCCAGAAGATCCCCAACACGAAGATCACGACCTCGACCGATTGGAACGGGCTCCGCAACAGCGAGAACCCGATGATGACCGAGAGGACGCCGATGATCGCGGAGAGCACCTTGTGGCCCGTGCTCGCGTCCTCGGTGAAGGCACCAACGATCGAATAGATGCCACTGACGAACAGCCAGGCGGCGAAGAAGATCGCGACGGTCACGATGGTCGCACCCGGCCAGACGATGGCCAGGATCCCGATGACGATGCTCAGGATCCCCATGACGAGCACGAGACCCCACGATCTGGCCACTCCGGCCATCATCGCCTGGGCCTGGTCCGTCGTGCCTGAAGCGGTGCTCATCTCTCGCTCCCTCCGACGTGCGCGCGCTCGTCAGGACCCGACCACGCGTCGTGGTCATCGCTGTGGGCGAGGATAGCCCTCGGTGGGGTGCGAAGGCTAGGGGCTGTCGATGGGACTGTCCGCGCGATTCCCCCATTCCTCCCAGGAGCCGGCATAGCTGCGGACGTCTTCGTAGCCGGCCAACTCGTGGAGGACGAACCAGACGAGCGCGGCGCGCACCCCACCCTGGCAGTACGTCACGCGTACCTGGTCCGGGTCGGCGCCCGAGGCACGGACGAGCGCGACCATCTCATCGACCGGCCGGAACGTGCCGTCGTCGGTCAGCAGGTCGACGAAGCAGCGCTGGCGTGCACCCGGGATGTGGCCGCCACGCTTCGCTCGAAGGTCGGCGCCGACATACTCGCCGGCCGTTCGGACGTCGAGGATGCGGGTCGGTGCATCGGCGCCGCCGTTCGACTCGCGACTCCAGGCCAGGACCTCGTCGTACGTCGCGACCAGCGAATTCGTCGCGCTCGCCGAGCTCGACGGGCGCGCGCAGCCCGTCGGCGAGATCGGCTTCGGGGATGTCGGTGGTCGTCGGCTGGTCGGCGCGTCGCCAGGCTTCGATGCCGCCGTCGAGGATGTGGACTCGATCCTTCGGGAAGCCGTACAACCGGAGGAGCCAGTAACCGCGGATCGCATGGCGATTGAGGCCGATATCGTCGTAGATGACGACCCGGTCGCCCGTACCGACCCGCCAGCGGCGCAGGATGGCCTCGACCTGTTCGCGGGTGGGGACGAGCCACTCGCGTACGGCCTCGCCCGTCTCCGGCGCGGTCCCGCGCAACGCGAGCTCCTTGTGGAGGTCGCTGTAGGTCGCGCCGGCGATATGGTGCTTGTTGTAGACGCGCCGGACGGTCGACACGTGAACGAGCCGAAGGTCCGGGCGGGCAACGTTCGCCGCCAGCCAATCGACGCTGACGAGCGGGCCGGGGCCGGACGACGACGGCTTGGCCTTCTTCGAGGCGGTGGTCACGACGACTCCTGGGTCACGGTCGAGATGCTAGCAGGAGCGCCCGTCGAGTCCGCGTTCGCCGCTGCGTGGCGTGCTCCGGTCGCGATACCCTCCTCCGGATGGCCTCCCCCACCGCCCAGCGCTTTCGAACTGTCGTGTTCCTCTACCCCGTACTCGACGCCCGCTGGGGATCGGGGCTCAAGCGTCGCCGCGCCCGTCGGGTCATGACCCGCGAGGAGCGCGCGGCCGTCGAACGGGTCGTCGAACGGTTGCCCGCCGCGGTCCGGGACTGGAGCGACGGCCTCGCCGAGCTGGCGCCACTCGATGTCATCGAGGTCCGGCGACCGATCCCGTCGCTGTCGTCGAGCGGCGCTGGCCGCTGGTGGGTCGGGCCGCGCGAGTGCCGGGAGGCCATGGAGACCCATGCCGGCACCCGATCGCTACGACTCGATCTTCGCGCTCTGGCCGGGCGATCCGGATGTGCCGCAATGTGGCTGGGGCTGCACGATCGGTGCATCCGATGCGACGTTCGGGGCGGGCTTCAGCTCCATCTCGACCGACCATTGGCGGACCCTCGCGACGGACCCGACACCCGAGCAGGGCTACGTCCACGAATGGCTCCACCAGGTCGAGGGGTTCTATCGGGCAGCGGGCCTCGGGGAGGCGGTCCTTCCCGGCCTGCATGATGCCGGCGATTACACCTCGACCCGCTCGGACGGCGAGCCGCCGTTCGGGCACACCTATGCCGAGTATCACGACGGCGTGGCCGGCGATCGACGGACCGGCGCCCACACCTGGGCTCCCTGGTACCGCGACTGGATGACCGGTCGGCTGCGCCGGGTCGGGTCGGCCGGGCCCGCGGGCTCGGCCCGGTCGGCCGGGTCGGCCGCTGCGATCGGGCTCACCGCGGAACGGTGGGCCCTGCGTTCCAGGTAAGGGCGGGGTGAGCCCGCACCGGCATGATGCCTCCGTGGGATCCAGAGAACGATCCGTCGATGTCGGTGCAGCCCGTGGGCGGGAGCTGACGGCGCGAGTCCGCCGCGAGCTACGGGACGGCCGGCTAGATCGAGGCTTGTCTGGGCGCGACGTCGCCCGTGCCGTCGGGATCTCAGCGGCGCAGTACAGCCGAATCGAGCGCGGAGTCGCCGCGTCGCTCTCGATCCAGCAAGCCAGCGAGCTGCTTGCGGTGGTCGGCTTGGAATTGTCCGCCCGGGCGTATCCAAGCGGCGAACCGTTGCGAGACGCCGCCCACGCGGGCCTCATTGGACGTTTTCGAGATCGCCTGCATCCATCGCTGCGTTTCCACACGGAGGTGCCGTTCCCTGATCCCTCGGATCGGCGGGCGTGGGATGCCGTCGTCGCAGGATCAGGTTGGCGCCTCGGTATCGAGGCCGAAACGAGGCCTCGGGACCGTCAGGCCATGGAGCGTCGCCTCGCACTCAAGATGCGTGACGGAGACGTGACACACATGACCCTATTGCTCCTCGACTCCCGACACAACCGCGCGTTCATGCGTGCCCATGGCGATGTGTTGCGCGACACGTTCCCGGTCCGAGGCTCGCGCGCGCTGGAGCTTCTTGCGGCCGGCGTTGACCCAGGCGGGAGCTCGGTCGTCATGCTCTGACTGCAGCCGGACGCCTGCACACCAGATTGCATCGGATGCAACTACCGTCGCCACGACCAGGAGACCAACACGATTAGTGCGTCGAAAGTTGCATGTCCTGCAAGGAATAGACACGGACGGGCAGGTATCGACCCGAATCGTTCGTGGGATGCAACGATCGAATGACCAGGGGATCTCCCGGCGACAGAACGTGCAGTTCACGCAACGCGACGTCAGATTCTTGCATCAGGTGCAAGGAACGGGTGATCCCGCGGCTCGAAAGCCGCCCGACGGCAAGCCCCCGTGCGGCGCGGCGGCGCCGAGCGTCTACGCCTTGGGCTCGTCCTCGTCAGCCGTGGCCCCGGCGGGGACCGTCTCGGCCACGGCCTCGTTCGGGTGCTCCGACGACGGGGCCAGCGACGATGCGATCGACCGCAGGATGCGGACGGCGGCGTTGGGCTGCTCGGTCGACTCGCCGGCCGCCTCGGTCGCCTCTGCGGCCGCCTCACCGGACGTGGTCCCGGCTTCGGTCGACGCATCGGCCGCGTCACTCGCGGCCTCGGCACTCGTCGCGGTAGCCTCACCGCTGGCCACGACGTCGGCCATGACCGTGCTGCCGTTCGCCATCTCGCTGGCCTGGTTCATGACCGGCACGAGTTCCGGGCCGGGTTGCATGGGGTTGAAGGCCGTCGAGGCGGCGGCCGCTTGCTGCCCGCTGACCTCGGCACTCGCCACCGCGTCGGCGACACCCGCGTCCGCGGCGTCCTGCTCTTCGGCCAGGGCGGCGACGGCCTCGGCTCGGGCCGCGCTGCCGACCTTGCCCAGGTCGGGCGGTTCGGGCATCTCGTCGGCCATGCGCGCGAATGCGGCCGGGTCCGTCTCGGCGACCAGGCGCGCGAAGAACTGATCGAGCTCGGTCCGATAGTCGCGGACCGCGCCCTCGACGTGACCGACTTCGCCGTCGATGATCGCGGCGTGCCGGATGAGGTAGCCCTGAAGCTCCTCGCGACGTGTCCCGATCCGAAGCTCGGTCTCGTCGCGGATCCGGATCGTCTCTTCCTTCGACCAGGCGTGGATGCCGTCGATGTCGTCCTCGGCCAGGCGGCGCAGCTCGGCCGCTTCGGTGGCCGCACGGGCACGCACCTTCTCGACATGCGCTTCGGTGGCGGCATCGACCTCGGCGGAGACCCGCTCGCGTTCGCGCTCAGCCGCGCCCCGCATCGCGTTGGTGAGTTCGCTCAGGAACCCTCGCGGGCCGGCGTCATGCTCCGCCTCTGGCGCGGCAGCAGGCTGCTCGTCAACGGCGACGGTCGACTCGGAAGACTCGGAGACGTTGTGCTGCTCGGACTCGTCCATTGGTACACCCCGTAGGAAGGGGTCAAAAGTACTACCGGGCAGCAAGGAGCGGAACGGCGACGCGGCAAAAGCGGTGCGCGCAGGAACCACCCACACCACCCCGGGTCGGAGATCGCGACGGCCGTCCGACCCGAGCGCGATCTATTCCAGATAGTCCTTGAGCTTGCGGCTCCGGGACGGGTGCCGCAGCTTGCGCAGCGCCTTGGCCTCGATCTGGCGGATCCGTTCGCGGGTGACGTTGAACTCCTTGCCGACCTCTTCGAGGGTCCGCGCGCGGCCGTCCTCAAGCCCGAACCGGAGCTGCAACACGCGCCGCTCACGTCCGGTCAGCGAGTCCAGGACGGCTTCGACCTGCTCCTTGAGGAGCTGGTGCGAGGCCGCCTCGGCCGGTGCCAGCGCGCCCCGGTCCTCGATGAAGTCGCCCAGGTGGGAATCCTCTTCCTCACCGATCGGCGTCTCGAGCGAGACGGGCTCCTGCGAGACCTTGATGATCTCGCGAACCTTCTCCGGGGTGACCTGGACCTCCTGGCCCTTGGACATCGCCTCGGCGATCTCCTCGACCGTGGGCTCGCGGCCCAGCTCCTGCAGGAGGCCGCGCGACACGCGGATCAGGCGGTTGATCGTCTCGACCATGTGGACCGGGATGCGGATCGTCCGCGCCTGATCGGCGATGGCCCTGGTGATGGCCTGGCGGATCCACCATGTCGCGTACGTCGAGAACTTGAAGCCCTTCTCGAAGTCGAACTTCTCGACTGCCCGGATCAGGCCGATATTCCCTTCCTGGATGAGGTCCAGGAACGACATCCCGCGCCCGATGTACTTCTTCGCGATCGACACGACCAGCCGCAGGTTGGCCGACGTGAGCTGCTCGCGCGCGTCGCGCCCGATGACCACGATGTCGCCCTTGCGATCGCGCAACTTCGTGTTGAGCGGCACCTCCGGATCGAAGCCCATCTGCTTCAGCAGCTCGGCGTCGTGGCCGGCCTCGACCCAGCGCTGGAGGGCCGGGAATGCCACGCCCTCGCGGGTCCAGTCGTAGATCGCGCGCAGACCCACGTTGTCGCGCGAGTCCAGATCGCCGTTGTGGACGGCCAGGTAGGCCCAGTCCAGCAGCGGCAGGAAGGTCTCGGCCGTCGTCACGTCGTTGTAGGCATGAAGGAGCTTCTTCGCTTCCCGGAGGCGTTCCTTCGTGCCATCGGACTGGGCGTCGCGGCCCGCCTTGATCAGGTGGAAGTCGGGCGTCTGGACCAGGAGGTCCCTGGTCGACCGCGCCGAGATCCCCTTTGCGACCACCTCATGCGCCTCGGGCCCGTACGGCAGCCGGTGCTGCGGCTTCTGGGTCCGGGTCTTGCGTTCCGTGTCGTGGAGGGTCCATTCGTGGAGCGAAACGAGCCCCTTCCAGGGCTCCTCGACCATCTGCTCACCGAGCTCGATGGCCTTCGCGAGCACGACCTCTTCCTCGGCCGTCAGCAAGGCGACCTTGCCGATCTCCTTGAGGTACATGCGGACCGGGTCATCGATGCCGATCATGTCGGCGCTGATGGCCTCGAGGTCCTCGGCGGTCGGCTCCTCGACCTCGGCCGGGCTGAGTTTCGCCGGCGCGTCGACCGGCAGCTTCGAGGCCGGATCGGCCGCGTCGTCCTCGACGATCACGACCCCGACGTCGGCACCGTCATCGGAAGCCTCCGGACCCAGGTCCAGATCGTCGTCGTCGTCATCATCGTCATCGTCGTCCGCGACGACCACGGCGACCTTGGCGCGCGACGGGCGCAGGCCGGCGAGCTTCGCCTCTTCGATATCGGCCTTGGCTCGGCGCGGCCGCGCCAGGACGGCCTCGACGAGTTGCTTGTCAAGCGGGTCAGCGGGCATGGGTTACCTCCGATGGCTGACGAAACAGCCGGGTCTGGTCTCGACGTCGGTCCAGCGACCGGCGTGCTTCATTGATCTGTCGTCCTTCGAGTTCGAGTCGCGCGATCGACTCGGCGTCGCCCGCTCGTTCGGCTTCCCCCTGGGCGGCCTCGTTGTATTCGCTGCGCTCGCGCAGCCGATCGTCTTCGAGCTGGATGAGGAGTCGGTTGATCTCGTAGTCGAGGTCGTGGGCGTCGAGCGTCCTCGGATCCGGTCCCGCCTTCGCATACAACGCGCGGGCGAGCGCCGCCGTTTCATCGTCGAGCACGAGCAGGAGCGCGGCACCGTCGAACGGCGGGTGGATGCCCCGGTCGTCGGACTCACGCTGGAGGACGATCGCCCGGAACAGCTCGCGCGCGACGGTCGAGGGCAGCTGGTCCGGTCCGAGCTCCTCGGCGACGCGCAGTTGCTCGTCCGGGACCAGCAGGAGCAAACGGAGCAGCTCCGACTCGACGGGGGTGATGGCCCGCAGGATGGACTCGATCGGCAGCGCATCTGGCGAGGCCAGCACCGAGTCGGCGGTGATGCGGGACTGCTGGTCGCCGGCGCGGCCCGGACCGGTCGCCGCCAGGCGGCGCTCCAGGACCTGGCGCAGCACGCGCTCCTCGACCCCGGACACCCGACGGACCTCCTGCAACGCCTCGTCGCGGCGCAGTGGATCGGCGATGTCACGAAGGGACGGCATGACGGCGTCGACGAAGCCCAGCCGCCCCGACGAGGTCTTGAGATCGAATCGCTGCGCGTGGTGGCCGATGAGGTATTCGACGAGCGGCTTGGCGGCGCTGATCGCACCCGTCCAGGCGTCCGTCGACTCGCGAACGACCTCGTCCGGGTCCTTCCCGTCCGGCAACCGCGCGACGCGCACGTCCTCGAGCTTGACCCCGGTCGCGTCCGACTGGAGCTGGCGGATGAGCTCGGCGAGGGCGGTCACCCCGAGCGTGCCCGCCTTCTCGCCCGCGGCGTCGACGTCGTAGGCGAGCACGATCCGCTTGGCGTAACGGGTCAGCAACGCCACCTGACCAGGGGTCAGCGCGGTCCCGAGCGAGGCCACGACGTTGTCGAACCCGGCCTGGTGGGCCATGAGCGCGTCGGTGTAGCCCTCGACGATGACGGCCTGGTCCTGGCGTCGGATCGGGCCCTTGGCGCGATCGATCAGGTAGAGCGTCCGACTCTTGTCGAAGAGCGGTGTCGATGGTGAGTTGAGGTACTTGGGTCCCTCGCCCTCCAACAGTCGTCCACCCAACCCGACCGCGTGACCGCTCTGGTCGCGGATCGGGAAGATGACGCGAGCCCGGAACTTGTCGTAGACCCCGCCGCGACCGCTCGTCCGGGGCGAGGCCAAACCAACCTCGACGAGCTCCTCCGGACGGACGTCGCGCTTGGTCGCGAGCGTCTTGGTCATCTGGTCCCAGCCGGCCGGCGCCCAGCCGAGCTGGTAGGTCTCGATGGTCTCGTCGGTGAAACCACGGTCGCGCAGGTACGCCAGCGCCGTCGGCGCCTTGTGGATCAGGACCGCGTGATAGAAGCCGATCGCGTGGTCGAGGACCTGGCGGAGCCGGGCCTTGTGGGCATCCTCGCGCTTCGTCCGCTCGTCGATCTCGACGCCGGCGCGACTGGCCAGCGTGCGGAGGGCTTCGGGGAACGGCACGCCGTCCCGCTGCATGACGAAACTGAAGATGTCCCCGCCCAGTCCGCACCCGAAGCAGTGCCAGCTCTCACGGACCGGGGTGACCACGAACGACGGCGTCTTCTCGCCGTGGAACGGACAGAGGCCTTTGTAGGTGGTGCCCGCCTTCTTGAGTGTGACCGTCTCGCCGACGACCTCGACGACCGACAGCTTGCTCTTGACTTCGGCTGCGACACCGACCGACAAATGGCGCCTCCTGCGCTTGCTTCCGAACCGAACGCCCTGCCGCGCCCGATCCGCTCGTTCGACCCCTACCGCCAGGAGCCGGACATGACTGTGGGCCTGTCAAGTCTTGACAAGCCCTGCGTGGTGACAATCATGCGCCTCGAACGCGATTTGTCAAGCCCTTGTCAATACCCCCGGAGGGTATCCAGCCGGGGCCTGGATCCCGGCCGGGGCTGGGAGGATTCGGCCCTCCACCCGTGTCATTCGCTCCAAACAGGGTCGATCGGCCCGTCAGAACGGTCGGCATGGCCCGTAGCCCAAATCCAACGCATCGCGGACTCTGATTTCCGACAGAGCCAAAGTAGAAGAAGTCAGCGAGGATGGAACCATGAACGATCGATTGAAGGGCCTCGGCGTCATGCTGGCAGTCATCGGGCTCGCGTTCATCGCGGGCGGTGGGTTTGCCTTCTACAAGACGGACCAGGGAGCCAAGTCGCTCCAGGCATTCAGCGCCGCGCAGAATGTCACCCTGAGCTACAACGAATCCGGACAGCTGGTCGACCGCGGCGAGACCGAAGGCGCCGTGGCGATCATGTCGCTCCTGACCAACGACTGGGGCTACGCGGTCAACACCTCGGAGCTCAACCCGAATGACCCGCTGGTCAACACTGCCAGCGAATACATGTACCAGATGGCGACGATCGCCTACCACACCCTGCACGGCACCACGACGATCGTCCTCGACGAGGCGGTCACGGCCGACGACGGCACGGTCTACGCGGCAGGCACCTACGAGTTCGCGACCGAGGGCCGCTACTGGACAGGCTTCGACCGCTCGAACCCCATCGAGGCTGCGGCCCGCGGACAGGTCTGGACAGGCACCGCACACGCGCTGATCGCCGAGCTCGGTGTCGGCAGCGTGACGGCCTCGGCACTGCAGATCGGGCTGGGCATCGCCGCCCTCCTCGCCGGCTTCGGCGTCACGATCCTGCTGACGGGCTTGGGCCTCGTGTGGGCGACGCGAGCCGAGACCGAGAAGGTCAAGGTTCCGGTCCTGCGGCCGGCGACCGCGATCGCCTAGAGCGCCGCGACCCGGGTCCCCGACCCGGCATTCCACCACGAACGGCGAGGGCTCTCGGAGCCCTCGCCGTTTCCGTGTCGAGGATCCCGACCGGCGTCGCGCGACGGTCGATCGGAAGGGCCATTCAGTGGACGCCGAGCTCCTCGATCGTGTAGCCCTTCGGATACGTCGGGTGGCGCTGGCGCGTGATCAGTCGTGGTTGCCGGCGCGGCGGCAGGCGGCGGACGATCCGGCTGCGCAACCGAACGGCGCCTTCGGTGAATCGTCGGATGGCCGGATGCGGATGCGGTAGTCCGACCGCGTCGAGCAGTCGGTCATCCATCATCGCGTGGACGAACGGCCGGCCGAGTGGCCAGAGCGGCCTGGGCAGGTACCAGCTCAGCAGGAGATCCCGCGTCGCTCGGGCCAGCGCCCCGTTCTCCGGCGCATATCGATAGTTCGCGATCGCGAAGTCCTCGTAGTAGCGCTCGAACGTCGCATAGTCCTCCGGCACGTCCTTGATCGCCATGCGCCGGGCGATCTCACGCCAGAAGTGGAATGACGCCAGCTTCTCCTGCCGGAGCAGGGGTCGCCAGCCGAATCGCTCGTTCCAGCGGATCGGTTCGAACACGAACGTCGAGAGGACGTACAGGAACTCGTCGTTCGGGATCGAGTAGCGGCCGTGCATCTGGTTGATCCGCCGCAGGGCGGCCTTGCCCCGCTGGCTGTCGTAGCCGTGCTCCAGGATCTCGGCGAGGATCAGGACCGTGTCGTCGTACCGCTTCTGCGTCCGCTCGGTGAACTCGCCGGTGCCGGCCAGCAGGGTCGTCCCCTTCGCGACTGCGAACGCACGGAACAGCGCGAGCTCCAGCGAGCGTGTCGTGTCCCACGGGAATTCCTGGAGCGACGTCAGGAACGCGATCCTCTGATGGTCCTTCACCGGATCGAGGCGTCGGATCTCCTTCAGGACCGCGCTGTGTGCCACTCCCCACCTCCTCAGGCTCGCCGGGTTAGCTACCCCGTACCGTCCTTCGCGGGCGGACGTCGTATGGATGACCGTCAAGTACGCTCGATGATCGCCGTGAAGCCCAGGCGGATCCGATCGAACAAGAGCCGTGCGCGAAGCGCGGCGTGCGCGGCGACGACCGTCTCTCCGCTCGCGGTGCTCTCCCCGATCCAGTCCTCGAGTCGATACCGGGCGACGAGCCGCACGGCGTCATCGCCGTCTTCGCGGTCCAGCTCGAGCAGCTCGATCCCGCGACCGAGGACGCCCTCGCAGTCCGCGACGATCTCGGCGAAGTAGCGGTCTTCGGCCTCGCTCACGGCCCTTTCCCAGCAGCCAGTCGCGGCCGCTGTCAGATCGCTGAGCGTCGACCCACGAGCACCCGGTAGGCCGCGACGACGATGACTCCACCGACCACCGAGACCACGATGCTCTCGATATTGATGCCAGTCACGTCCGCGACGTTCAGAACCCTCCCGGCCAGGAATCCGCCGACGACGGCACCGACGATGCCCAGGATGATCGTCTGGATCACGCCTTCCTTGCCGCCCATGATCATGTTCGTGATGAAGCCGGCGATCGCCCCCAACACGATCCACGCGATGATGCCCACGACTACCTCCCGGCGACGAACCCGACGTGGCAAGAAATGCCATGGCATCGAGCGTCCATCGTTCGCCTGGACCGATGGTACGCCGCTCAAGGTCCGGTCCGCGGAGTCCAACGACAGCCGAGCCCAGTCGGTCATTCCCGTACCATCCGGGGGCCATGGACTACGGCCTCGCGCTCCCGAACTTTCCCGATGGTTCGTCGCCCGAAGGCATCGAGGCCGCCGCCGAGGTCGCCGAACGGCTGGGATGGTCGACCGTCTGGACGACCGACCACGTCCTCATCAACCGCGCCGGTGCCGATGAGTACGGCCGGATCTACGAGGCCATCCTGACGCTGGCCTGGGTCGGTGCCCGGCACCCGAACCTGCGCCTGGGGACGAGCGTCATCGTCGTCCCGCAGCGCAACGCGGTCCTCCTGGCGAAGGAGCTCGCCTCGCTCGATTCATTGAGCGGCGGCCGGGTCGTCGCCGGCGTCGGGGTCGGCTGGAATCGCGACGAGTTCGGGAACATCGGGGTCGCGGACCGGTTCCACGTCCGCGGCGCCTATCTCGACGAGACCATCCGGCTGTGGCGTCACCTGTGGTCCGGTTCGACCGAGCCGTTCCACGGACGTTTCCACACGATCGACGACTTCGCCTTCGGGCCACTTCCCGAGCAAGGGGCCGAGCTCCCGATCGTGGTCGGTGGCCGGGCTGAGCCGGCCCTGCGGCGGGCGGGAGGACTCGCGGACGGCTACCACTCGAGCGCGGCCAGCCCGATGGCCTTCGGCGAGCGCGTGCCGGTGGTGCGGGCCGCGGCCGAGGCGGCCGGTCGGCCGGCACCGTGGCTGTCGGCGCGGGTCCGTGTCCAGTTCGGCGCGGCAAGCGACCGTTATTACGCGATGCGCGGCACGCCCGAGGAGATCGCCGCCGAGGCCAAGGCGTTCGCGGGTCACGGGGCCACGCATCTGGCGCTCTACTTCGAAACGACGGATCCGGCAGAGGTCGTGGCTCAGGCCGAGCGATTCGCCCGGGAGGTGGCGCCGCTCATCGACGCGTGACCCTGCCTCGGGGCGCCGCCCTAGGACCCCGCGACACGAACACCCGCTCGCGATCGTCCGAGGGGGCGTGGGAGCCGAAGGACCGAACGCCGCGCCACGTCGCGCGCTGCTTCGAGTCCTCGCCGCGTTCGTCGTGGCAGTCGCGATCCTCGACCTTGCGGGCCTCGTCCCGGGACCTGGTGACGGACCCGTCGGTCTCGCCCAGGTGCTCGCTGCCCACCTGACGATCGCGGCGCTCCTCCTCGTGCCGTTTGCCGTCCTTCGTGGTGCCTGGGCGCTGCGTCTCGGGTTGGTCGTCCTGGGCATCGCCGCCGTCGTGCGTTTCGGCGGTGAGTGGTGGTCGCCGCCGGGATCAGTCGCGGATGGGCCCACTGTCGAAGTGGCGACGTTCAACCTCGAGATCATGTCCCGTGCCGCGCCCGACGCGGTCGCGTTCCTCCAGCCGATGTCCGCCGACGTGGTCGCGTTGCAGGAACTCACACCGGAGTTCGCCGACGCCATCGCGACCGACCCGGTGCTCACGAGCCACTATCCCTACCAGGCCTTCTATCCGCGGGATGATGTGCTCGGCCTTGGTCTGCTCAGCCGCCATCCGCTCTCGGACGTGACCTTCGAGGGTGACCCGTCCAGGCTCGACGCCATCGTCGAGGTGCCGGGCGGCCGGATCTGGATCCTCAATGTCCATCCCCTGCCGGCGCGCATGCCCCGAGGACCACTCGCGTTGCCGGTCGGGTTCGATCCGACGTTGCGAAACGCGGCCCTCGCACGAATCTCGGAGGACATCGACCAGGCCCTGACCGCCGGCGAACCGGTCCTCGTGGTCGGCGACATCAACACGGCACCGACGGAGCCTGCGTTCGCGTGGTTCACGGCCGGGCTTCGCGACGCCCATGCGGATGTCGGGGTCGGGCCGGGCTGGACCTACCGCCCGGACCTCCTCGAGCCGCTCGGGATCGGTCTCATCAGGATCGATGTCGTGATGACCGGGCCCGGCCTTCGGCCGCTCAAGGAAGCCACGCGCTGCCCGCCGGCCGGGGACCACTGTGCGGTGCTGGTGACGGTGGGCCGGGACTGAGCCCGCGCGGTCACTTCGTCTTGAACGACACCGTCATCGCGGATTCGTCGAGCATCGTGAGATAGCAGGTGACCCCACGGTCGCCGTTCTTCCAGTCTTCCTCGGTGGGATAGAACGCACCGAGATCGAACCTGTCGGTGTCCGATCCGGCGTACTTCGTCAGGGCTGCGCCGCAGGTGCTGATCAGGTACGACGTCAGCTCGTCGTCGCCCGGCTCCGGTGCCCCCTTGGCGGCCGGATGCTTGGTCACGAGGACGACCTCGCCGGTGTGGGTCTCCGTGCACGGATGGTGCTGCACGTCGTTGACGGTCTGATCGATCGTCGTCGGGACGTCGAAGCAGTCTCCGACCTGGAGCTCGGCGGGGCTTCCACCGAGCCGATCCCGGAAGACCAGGCCACCGACGATGAAGACGGCGACGACGCCGATGCGCAGGAGGAATTTCATGACCCGACGGTGTCGCTCGGCGCGACCGGCGGGCATCCCCCGAAGGTCCCAGTCGCTTAGCCCGCTGGTTTCGAGACGGGGGGCAGGCGTCCCGTCAGATGACGGGACGTGAGTTTGTCACTCGGCGGGCCGAACGTTCGATGCGCGCGGGCCTTTCGGGCTCTCTTCGATCTCGAACTCGACGCGCTCGCCGCCGACCAGGCGTTCGAACTCCATCGAGGCATCCAGGGCGCCGCGATGGAAGAAGTACTCCTTCTCATCCTCGGCGGAGATGAATCCAAAGCCGCGATCGGCGATGACTCGCTTGATGGTCCCGGTGGCCATGAGGGCCTCCAACAGTTCCCGAACGCGGATGGCGGAACGCACGGCCCGTTCGAGAGGAAGTCGACCACGCGGAGCCCGCCACGCAGCGTGGCGAATACCCAGCCTAGCACAGGTATTTCGGAGGGTCGGCCGGCACATCGAGGGGCTCGGCCCGACGTCGATCGGGGCGCGGACCGCGTGTGCGCGACCGCCGATCCGGTCGGGAGTACGATCGAGCCGCCCGATGATCCCGATCCCGTTCCCGCTCGACGCCGCTCCCGCTGAGCTGCTGGCCGCCCGGTCGCAGATGGCATTCACCCTCGGCTTTCACATCGTGCTGGCGTGCCTGGGCGTGGGGCTGCCTTTCCTCGTCGTCGTCGCCAACTGGATCGGCCTGCGCCAAAGCGACCCAGTGGCCCTGCTGCTCGCCCGTCGGTGGTCGACGGTCATGGCCGTGACGTTCGCGGTGGGTGCGGTCACCGGCACGGTCCTCTCGTTCGAGATGGGCCTGCTCTGGCCGGTCCTCATGGGCCGTTTCGGTGGGGCCTTCGGCCTGCCGTTCGCGATCGAGGGGATCTTCTTCTTCCTCGAAGCGATCTTCATCGCCATCTACATCTATGGCTGGAACCGGCTCTCGCCACGCGCCCACCTGTGGAGTGGCATCCCGGTGATCCTGGCCGGCATCGGTGGGACGTTCTCGGTCGTGGCGGCCAACGCGTGGATGAACCAGCCGGCCGGCTACGTCCTGGGTCCCGACGGGCGGGTCGCATCGGTCCAGCCGCTTGAGGTCATCTTCAACCGCGCCACCTTCTACGAGGTCCCGCACATGCTGCTGGCCGCGTACCTCGTGACCGGCTTCCTGCTCGCCTCGGTGTACGCCGTCGGGCTGCTCCGGGCTCGCGGTCAGGCGGACCGATACCTGCGCCTCGGCTTCCTGATCCCGTTCGTGACCGCGGCCATCGCGGCGCCCATCCAGGTGGCCGTCGGCGACATCGCGGCCCGTGAGCTCGTCAAGGATCAGCCGGCGAAGTTCGCCGCGATGGAGTACATCATGACCACGGGCCCGCACCAGCCAGTGACGCTCGGGGGCATCCTGGTCGACGGCGTGGTCGTGGGCGGTATCGAGATCCCCGAACTCGGGTCGCTGTTGGCCGGCTTCAGCCCGGACACGGTGGTCATCGGGTTCGACCAGATCCCCGTCGACCAGCGGCCGCCGGCCACGGTCGTCCACCTCGCCTGGAACACGATGGTCGGGATCGGCACCGCGCTCGTGCTCCTCGGCGTCTGGGGGCTGATCCTCCGGATCCGTCGGCGGGACTACGCGACGGCGCGCTGGTTCCTGCGGGCGGCGGCCCTGGCCGGGATCGGGGCCATCATCGCGCTCGAAGCCGGCTGGATCGTCACCGAGGTCGGCCGTCAGCCGTGGGTCGTCTATCTCGTGCTGCGAACGAGTGATGCGGTGACCCAGACCGGCGGTGTCCAGGCAACCTTCGTGGCGGTCGTCGTGCTGTACACCGGGCTCGGGGTCGCGACCCTGTTCGCGCTGCGCACGCTCTCGAGGCGCTGGGCAAGGGCCGATCTGGCGGCCGGCGGACGGGACGCCGGTGGTGCCGAGGAGACCGACCGTGTGCCGTACGGACCCTCGGGCTCGGCCGACGGCGGGTCTCGCGCATGACGATCATCGACCTGACGGCGATCGTCCTATGGCTCGGCGTGACCGCCTATGCCGTCTTCGGCGGCGCCGACTTCGGGGCGGGCTTCTGGGATCTGGCGGCCGGCCGCGGGGAGCGGGCCGACCGGGCACGATCCCTGATCACGGCCGCCATCGGGCCCGTCTGGGAGGCGAACCACACCTGGCTCATCTTCGATCTGGTCATCCTCTGGACGGCCTTTCCGCCGGCCTTCGCCGCCATCATGTCGACACTGTTCGTACCGCTGAGCCTGGCCGCCTTCGGGATCGTGCTGCGCGGCGCCGCGTTCGCCTTCCGACCGGTGGCGGCAGGACCGACCGCCCGTCGCCTCGCTGAGACGGTCTTCGCAGTCTCGTCGGTCGTCACGCCGTTCTTCCTCGGCGCCGTCGCCGGCGCGATCGCGAGCGGTCGGGTCTCGACCTCCCCGGCACCCGCCGACCTGTTCGGGAGCTGGCTCAACCCGACGTCGATCCTGGTCGGGTTCCTGGCGATCGCCGTGTGTGCGTACCTCGCCGCCGTCTTCCTGGTCAACGATGCGCGACGGCTGGGGTTCGCCGAGCTCGAGTCCTACTTCCGCCGCCGAGCCACGGCCGCCGCGATCGTGGCGGGCGCCCTCGCGATCGTCGGGATCTTCGTGATCCAGCTCGATGCGCCGGTCATCTCGGGCGATCTCCTTCGCAGCGGCTGGCCGCTCATCGTGGCCTCCGGCGTCTTCGGACTCGGCGCCCTGGTCGCGCTCAGCCGACGCGGCCCGCGCGGCACGCGGGCGATGGCCGTCGGGGCGGTCACCGCGATCGTCTGGGGCTGGGGCGTCGCGCAGTACCCCGACATCCTGCCCGGGACGATGTCCCTCACCGAGGCGGCCGCGCCCGCCGGTACGTTGGCTGGCCTGCTGGTCGTGTTCGTCGTCGCGGCCATCGTCATCGCCCCGTCGCTCGGGCTCCTCTACACCCTCGATCAGCGCAGCCGCTTGCACGGACATGACCCGAGTGGGATCCGATGAGCCTGCCCCGATCGCCCAGCCCGGCCGCGTTCCACGTCGGCCCGGGGCACATGATCGTCCACGGCAACGCCGCGTTCGTCGAGCTCTTCGGGCCCCGCTGCGTGGGGCAGCCGGCCAGGGAGGCGCTCGTCGGCCTGCCGACCGAGGCGTTCGAGCTGATGGACCAGGTCTACCGCGGCGGCAAACCGCTGGCCCGCCGCATCGTTACGACCTGGGGAGCCCGCCGCCTCGTCGTGGCGGCCAGGCAGGACCCCGAGACCGGCGAGACCTATGGCGTCATGACCCACCTGACGCCGGTGCCGACGAAGGCGTCGACCGCCTAGGGCCGCCTGGGCCGCCGGGGCGAGGCCCCGCGCGCGCCGGATCGCTCGGTCAGTTGCCGGGCTTGACCACCATCAGGAAGACGACGAACGCGAAGCTCACGAGCTCAAGCCTTGAGACGAGGAGGATGCGGGCCAGGCCGGCGCGGCCGGCCACCGATGTGGGCCCCTCGGCCTCGAGGATCTTGCCGACCCTGACCCCGGACGGTCCGATATACAGCGCCCCGACCAGCACCGACACGAGCCACAGGACCATCGAGACCGACACCCAGACCGACCCGAACGACCACCGCTGGGCCACGAGGATCAGTCCGGCGATGAACAGCAGGATGGAAGCGGGCAGGAAGACCCGCATGCCGAGCTCGCCGACCGTCTGACCGAATTTGGGGAGCTCCATCGGGTCCGAGGACCGCTGGGCCTTGACCGCCAACAGTTGGGCGAAGAACGCGCCGCCGACCCAGATGATCGCGCAGACGACGTGCACGTACTTGATCAGGTTGTAGCCCAGGTCGTCCATGGATCCTCCATCCGATGTCGGCGCTCGGTCCAGCCTTACGAGCGAGGATAGTCGAGCGGGCGACCCGGAATCAGTCGGGCCAGAAGCGGGCGATCACCTCGCGGGCACGCTCGCGCTCGACGTCGCCGGTGACCTCGAAGGGCGGCCAATCGGCCTGCCCGGCGATCCACGCCGCGACCTGCGTCTAGTCGAGTTCGCCAGCATGGAATCGGTTGATGAGCTTCGTGTACTCGGGCAGGCCGCGCTCGTAGCCGATGGCCCAGAACCCTGCGCCCGCCAGGCCGCGATCGTCGGCAAGCGCGAGCTTCGGCGTCAGCGTTCCAGGCGAGTCGACGTAGATCGCCTCCCAGCCAACGGGCTCGCCGGTCCCTGTCTCTTCCGCGTACATCTCGACGACTTCGATCGCGTCGCGCGTCGGGACCGACGCCGGATCGAGCAGGAAGGCGACGTTCTTGCGTGGGAACCAGGCATCGCCGCGACCGGTCTCTGGTGCTCCGAGCTCCGGCCCGGTCACCGGCCAGACCATGCCATAGAGCGGCAGGCCGAGCAGGGTTCGATCGACCGGCACGCCGAGCAGCTCGTAGAGGTTCAGCGACCAGATCAGGTCGCGATCGTCACCGTCGCGCCGGTCCAGCGGCGACGAGGCCCCGGGCGCGGATCCGGGCCAGTGGTAGTCGTAGCCCATCATGAAGATGCGGTCCGCACCGGCCGTTGCGGCTGCCGCGGCCATCGAGGCGCCGCCGATATTGGCCGTCGTGGCGACGGACACCTGGGCCTTCGGCATCTTCTCCCGGAGCGCGTCGCCGCAGCCGTCCGACGAACGCGCCGTAGGCCGCCACGAACTCGCCTTCGAGTTGCTCGACATCGACGTTGATGCCATCGACTCCGGTCTCTTCCGCGAATGTCACCAGGCCCGTGATGACCTTGTCCTGCGTTTCGATCTTGCCGCCGAAGAAGCGCTGGTTGCGCTCGAAGCCGAAGCTCGTGTAGACGACCTCGACCCGCGCCTCGCGGTCGTGGGCGTCCTGGATCAGCCGCCGGCCGATCGGACCCGTGATCTTCCGGTAGCCGTTCTGGCCGGTGTCGATGGTGCCGTTGCGCTTGTTCGTGATGGAGAACAGCGCGACGGTGGAGAGGTCGGTGCCGCGCACGTGCGCCGCGATGCCGTCGTCCATCTCCCAGTACGGGATGTAGCCGTAGACCTCGTGCTTCGGAATCGGGCGCGGGGTCGGGACCGGCGTCGGCGTCCCGGCCGGGCCCGCTTCGGCGCCAGTCGTGGGGCTGGCATTCGGGTCACGGACGAGGCTGTTCTGGTCGTTCGGGCCGGCCAGCGTGTTCGCGAGGACGACCGTGCCGACGATGGCGACGACGACGGAAACGGCGAGCGCGGCCACCAGCGGCGGTCGTCGGGTCATGGTGAAAGGGTGGGCGTGGTCGACCGGTCGGTCAAGCGAGGCGTGGCCCCGGGTCCGGAAACGGCGAGCACCGGCGAGCCGGTCGACCGCGGGAGACGGGAGGAGGACGTCAGACGGGTCATTCGGTTCGCCGGCGCTTGGGTCGCCGGGGAGGTAGGACGGGGATCAAGATGGGCCGGGACCCTGAGAACGCTCTGAGAGGCGCGCCGCCCGATCGTCGCCGGTGAGCCGGCGCGCGGGTCAGCCGGGCGTTGACGCCTCGGCCACCTTGCCCTCCACGTCGTGATCCGCGAAGTAGTGGCGCCACGGCCCGGAGCCCGGGATGAACGCCTGCATGACGGCGCGCTCGGCCTGGACGATGTGCATCAGGTCGTGGGCAGCCCATTCGTTGAGGAGCTCACGCAGCGACACGATCCCGAGATCGGCGTGGCGCGACGTCCGGTCCAGGTCAGCCTCGGTCGCGGTGGCCAGCAGCTCCAGGCTGCGGGCCCGCAATTGCTCGTGCTTCTCGGCGAGGTGCTGCGGATCGGTCTCGGCGGTGACCGGCGTCGACTCGACGTCCGGTTCGTAGCTGCGCAGCACGGGTTGGCCGGTCAGGATCGCCCGAACTCGCTCGGCGAAGACGGCCGACTCGGTATCCGCGGCGTGTCCGAGGCACTGCAGCGCCGACCACTCCCCAGGCGCCGGCTGCCGCCCCAGCAGGTCCCGATCCAGCATCGCGAGCGCCTGCCAGCGACCGGCATCGACGCGAAGGACGTTGATCGTCTGGGCGATGAGGTCGCTCATGGCCACGACCCTAGCACGCCCGCGACCGGCGACTCAACCGCGTGTCCCGTGCTCGCACGACTGAAGGTCCCGGCACCGGTCGTGGTACTTCCCGCCAGTACCGTCGCGCGGTGCGTCGCGCCAACGTTCGAGGCCACAGACCTGCCGCTATTGGCAGGACCACGGGAGGACCAGGCCATGGCCAAGAAGCCAACACCACGAATCGACGGCACGAGCAGCCTCTGGGAGGCCGGACCCATCGAACTCAAGGCGTATGTCGATCGACGACTGGCCGACCAGGCCACCGCCGCCTCGGCTGAGCCGGATTGGCTCGACGCCGCGCTCGACGAGTCCTGGACGCTGGCGTTCGACGAGGCCGACGCGAGCTAGCCTCCGCCCGAGGTCCTCGCCGGGGACGCCTTGCGCGTCGACGCGCGTCGCCCGGAACATCCGTCGATGGCACCGGCCGCGCCGTACACTGCGGCCGCACGGCGTGTCGATCCGTGGCATCGAGCGAGGGGACATGCGACGCATCGCGCTGTTGGCGATCCTGTGGCTGCTCGCCGCCTGCGCGACTCCGGCCCCACCGAGCGATGGCGCTGTCTCGAGCCCGACCGCCGCTCCCACCGCCGAACCCACACCGTCCCCGACTCCCACCCCGACTCCGCTGCCCACGCCGGTCCCCAGTCTCCCGCCGCTGGACGTGACAGCCTTCGAGCCGGGTTGGACCCTGGCGGCCACGGACAGCAACGAAGGCCCCGCCCACGAGACCACGATCCTCTCGACGATCGGGCCGCGTTACGCCGTCGCAGTCGTGTGTGTCGGTGACGGCGAACTGACCGTGAACCTGCACGCGGCCGGGGGCGATCTCACGAAGGACCACCCGGACGGCGTGGATGGCGGGACGTTCACCGTCGAGTGCCCGGTGCTGGTCCCGACGCTGACCTCCTTCGACAGCACCACCTTGCCCGCCTGGATCGGTGTGTCGATCTCACCGTCCGCGTCCGGGCCGCAGCACCTCCGCTACCGGATCGCCGTGGGGACCGCCGGCCCAGCCTGATCAGTGCCGTGCCGATCACGGTTCGCGGACGGCGACCCCGTACCGTCGCTGTTCGCGATCGAACGTCGCGAGCGGGAGCGCGTCGGCGGCGACAGCCGCGGCGACGATCATCGCGTCCGGGATCGGACGGCCGGGCAGATGGCGGGCACGGACCAGCATCTCCACGAGCACATCGGTCCGAAGGCCGAGCACGCGGACGTTCTCGCGCTGGATCAGGCCGATGAGGCTATCGATGATGTCGGGCTGCTCGACCTCGTACTGCGTGCGCAAGACGTGCGCGCACTCCGCCAGCGCGACCGGCGAGATCCCGATCTCGACCGCGTCATCATCGATCAGGCCGGCTGCCCGTCGGGCCTGTGCAGCCGGCGTCCCGACGAGGTAGCGAACGAGCACCGAGGTATCGGCGGAGATCAAGACCCCGACCGATCCGGATCGGGCGTCTCCCAGGCCGCCGCACGAAGGGTCGGCCACGACTCATTCGGTGGCCTGCGCCGGACCTTATCGCGAAGTGTTCCCGCCATCGACCGCCGGTGCCGACCTGGGATCACCTCGATGACGATGCGGCCATCCTCGACACGCTGGACCGCTTCGTCACCGGCGTAGATCGCGAGCTCTTCGCGGATAGCCTTTTCGATCGTGATCTGGCCGCGCTCTCCTACTCGACTGCTCATGATATGTATGACTATCGTCAGTCATATCGCCGATGTCAACCCATGAAGAAGCCGGGCCCTGGATGGGCCCGGCTCGTCCGTGCGGGGAAGCGACCCTATTCGGTCAGGCCGATCACGTGGCCCTCTGGATCGGCGATCAGCGCCAGCTGCGCCGACCCGTCGGGGCTGAACTTGGGCATGATCACCGAGCCACCGAGCGACGTGGCCTTGGCCAGGGTCGCGTTGATGTCGGCGACCCGGACATAGCCCGTGACGTGCCCGGCCGACCCGTCCGGGGTGCTACCGATGCCGACGACCACCCCGGTCTCCTCGTGCGAGGTCATCCCGTAGCCGCCCGGGTTGTTCGTGTCGATCTTCCAGCCGAACAGATCGCCGTAGTAGCGCTGCAGGGCCTTGCCGTCCTTGCCGACGACTTCGACGTGCATCACCTGTCCCGTTGTCGCCATCATTCGGTCTCCTCATCCGGGACCGGGGTCACAGTCGCCTCGGCTGCCCTTCTGACCCAACGACGAACGGCCCCGGCCCGAATCGACAGCACCCCTGGCGCTCAGCCGATGAGGTAGACCACCGAGACCGTGACGGTCACCTCGTTCGTGCCCACCTGGATGGGCGTGGACCCGTCCGCGATCGCGGCGGCGCGACCCGCTTCGTAGTACACGGGGTATGGCATCGGGCCGCTGGTCTCGCTGATCGAGGCCACGCCCTTGATCGAGACGCCGGCGCTCGACGACAGCGTGTCCGCGATCGCCTTTGCCTGGGTCATCGCCTGTACGCGGGCCTGCTGCTGGGCCTTCGCCGGGTCATCGACCCGGAACGTCACGCCGTCGAGCGTGGTGGCGCCGGCCGCCAGGCCGTCGTCGATCGCGTCGCCGAGCTTGGCCAGGTCGCGGATCGTGACCGAGACCCCGTTGGAGAGCGTGTAGCCGGTCAGCTTCGGCGGGTTCGCGTTGTTGTTGTACTGGTACACCGGCTGGAGACTGAGCCCGCTGGTCTGGAGGTCCGCGTCGGCGATGCCGAGCTTCTTGAGGGCTGCCATGACCTTCGTCATCGATGCCGCGGCCGCGGCCTGCGCGGCCTTCACGGTGGGCTTGGTGACCGAGACGCCGAGGCGCAGGTCGGCGACGTCGGGGCTGATGATGACCCGGCCCGTGCCGGTGACGCTGATCGTGTGCTCGGGCGGGGTCTCGCCCGCTGCGAGAGCGGCGCGTGGTGCGAACGCCGGACTCGCGATCGCGGCGACGAGCAGGCCGATGGCCAGCCCGATCCCGATCCAACGGATGCGCGACGTCGGCAGGGTGAGCGTGATCGTGGTGGGCGGCATGGGAGGCTCCGTGTCATCTGGGCTGGCGACGCATGCGGTCGCCGATGGCCCGGAGACGCCGAGATCCACGCCTCGGTTTCGAGGGCGGTGCCGGAGGGCACCGTGGCGGGGCTGCAGCGCACCTCAGCGCAGAGCGAAGGCCGCCGTGCATCTACCAGATGCACTCGTGCCATCAACGAGCGTGAACGGCCGCCCGAATCCTGCCGTTCTTGCCGTCTCGTCACGAGTCCACGAGGGGTTCGTGCCGAATCGGCATCTGACAGAGGCGCCAGGCGCCGACCGACGGGGCCTGAACTCCTACTTGAAGAATTCGACGATCGCCGCCGTGTCGTCCGAGAACGCCCAACGCTCGACGACCTTGCCGTCGCGGATGTGCATGATCTCCGCGGTCCGGTAGTTCAAGGTCTTGCCGCCGCGGGTCGCCGTCGCGTCTGCGAGCGCGATCGTGTGGTCGTCGTTCGCGACGACGTCGTGGAGCTTCGCGGTGATCTCGAAGTCAGACGATCCCATGGATGCGGCCATCTCCGCCAGGCCTCGACGTGGCTCGGTCCGTCCGATCTCATGCCAGACCACGTCTTCGGCGAGGAACGCCGAGATCCCCTCCATGTCGCCGTTGTTGAACCCATCCATCGCCTTGCGCGCCAAAGCCGCGTTCGGATGATCGGCCATGTCGTCTCCCTCTCGAGCCGGCAGGCCCCCGGGTCCTGTGCCCGAGGTCCCTCGAACGGCCAGTATGCGCGGGAAGAGTCTCGCTAGGTCTTCGGGTCCCAGATCGTCGCGTCGACGACGTCCTTCATGAGCGTGGTACTCCAGGGCGCGTTTAGGTCGAGATCGAAGAATTTGCTCGACTCGATGAGGAGCTTCGCCCATTCGCTCTTCGGGTCCTTCCCCACGGCCGCCGCGGTATCCATGGCACCGTAGCTGTCGAGCTCCATGAGGACGCGGTAACTGCCGGCCTGCTTCTCGGAGCCGATCACCACGGCGAACGTCCCGATGTACTTCGACCCCGCCGGCGCGGCCGCCCTCAGGCGCTCGTCGTTCGCGATCACCCACTTCTGGTGAGCTTCGTCCTGCCCGACCTTGACGGTGTACCCGAACTCCTGGATGAACCGCATCGCACCGACCTCCAACGCCACTCGAGTCCCCCAGGCGTCGAAGTATGGCCGTCTCGGCTAGGCCTCCGTCAGGCGACCTGGCTCGACGTGGCCGCCGATCCCCGACCGCGGGCGCTCTGTCTTGTCTTCGCGCGCTCGGCGACGTGATCGGCGACGTAGGCGGCATCCCGTCCGGCACCGGCGACCAGCATCGACGCGAAGGCGTACAGGAACGGCAGGCCCAGGAAGTAGAGCCCGGGCGCCGAGGCCACGACCCCCCGCCACTGCACCGGCCAACCGTCGTCACCCGTGATCGGCAGCTCGATCCAGCTGAAATCGGGGCGGAAGCCCGTGCACCAGACCACGTTCGCGACGTCGAGCACTCGGCCATCGGCCAGCACCGGCATGCCGTCCTTGACACCCTCGGTGCGCGACTCTGAACGCTCCACGCCGGCCTTGTCCAGATCCTGCCGCCGGACCCGCAACAGCGGTCCCCCACCCATCCGGACGTGCGGCGCCATCGCGCGGCCCATCGGGGTCCGAAGCGTCAGCACATGCTTGGCGGCGAGCACCATGAACCGGAAGCCGATCCGCCCTCGACGGCTCTCGAGGGGGACGGGCAGCTGACCGTGGATCCGACCGGACAGGTAGGTCCGGTGGCCGTTGGTCGCGGCCTCGAGGGCGACATCGGCGCCGGAATGACTGGCACCGACGACCAGGACCGGACCGTCCTGGAGCTGCCACGGGCCGTGGTACTCGCTCGAATGCAGTTGGCGGATCGCCGGGTCGAGCTGGCCGGCGAACTCCGGGACATTCGGATGCCGGAACGGGCCGGTCGCCACGACGACCTGGGCCGCCTCGAAGCGCTGGTCACCGGCCTCGATGACGTAGCCCTCCGCGCCGTCCTCCCGCGCCCGCAGCCGATCGACGTGGACGCCGGTCCGGACCGGCAGCTGGCCACCGCTGGCGTAGGACTCCAGGTAGTCGGCCATCTGCTTCCCGGTCGGGTAGGCGGACTTCGCGGCCGGGAACGGCATGCCCGGGAGGCCGTCGGCGCGGGCCGGGCTGTACAGCCGGAGCGATTCCCATCGAGACCGCCAGTTGTCGCCGATGCGGGCATTCGACTCGAGGACGACGAACGGCACGCCCCGTTTCTTCAGTTCGTACCCGGCGGCCAGTCCTGCCTGCCCGCCTCCGATGATCACGGTGTCGAACCGCTCCGTCTGTCGGTGTTCGCTGCCCATGGCGCAACCCCTCGTCGTCGTTTGAGGTTCGGAGGCACCCGCGTGAACGGGTGCCAGCGACGACGGTAGGTCCCGGTCGACGTCGGCCGCATCGGCCGGATTGTCCAAACCGCGCAGCGGCGGCATGGGTAGAACTATGTAGTCGGGCGGATCCCGTGCTCGTATGCGTAGGCGGTCGCGGCCGAGCGCGACGACAGGTCGAGCTTCGTGAAGATGTTGCTGACGTGCCGAGCCACGGTCTTCTCGCTGATGACGAGGGCCTCCGCGATCGCCCGGTTGCTCTTCCCCGCCGCCACGAGCCGCAGGACCTCGACCTCCCGGGCCGTGAGCCCGGCTGGGCCGCCCGTCTTGGGACGCGACCTCGTCATCGCCTCGACACGCGCGAGGTCGGGCCCGGCGCCGAGGACGCGGAAGACATCGCCCGCCGCATCGAACTCCGACGCTGCCGTGTCCTCGTCGCCGAGGGCGCGACAGGCCTGACCGATCAGCACGCGGACGCGGGCTGCCTCGTACGGTGCCTCGAGATCCCGCCACAACGTCCAGGCTCGCCGCAGGATGGCGATGGCCGCGTTCGCCTCCCCGTCCGCGAGCGCGACCGACCCCTGGGCCCGGGCCGCCATCGCGCGCAACAGCGGCGCGCGCGACGACTCGGCTGTGGCGCCGAGCTCCGTCGCAGCCACGTGGGCGGCGAACGGATCGCCGGCTGCGAGGGCGATCTGGACGTAGGGCTCGAGGAGCCTGGCGCGCATCAATGGATCCTGCCGCTCGTCGACTGCGCGGCGGATGACCGCCAGCGCGGCACTGGCATCCCCCTGGGCCAGCCGGAGCAGCGCCCGACCCGGCTCAGGCTCGCGTCCTCCTTGGCTCGCTTGGCGATATGCCTCCTCGGCCGGCTCGAACGCCCCTCGCAACCGGTGGAGCTCGCCCTGCTGGTAGAGGGCCTCGGCGACCGCCGGCTCCGGTGGCGGCGTCGACAGCCGGTCGTAGGCGATCTTCGTCTGGGCGAAGGCATCCTTCCACGCGCCGTGGAACTGGAGCAGCTCGGCGCGGTACAGCAGGCATCGGCCACGGAACGGCATCAGTTCGGGTTGCGACTCGGTCCAGCGGGTGAATGCGGCCGTCCACTCCTGTGCGCGCCGAAGGTCGAAGATCTGCTGGCAGGTCTCGATCGTCGCGCAGTAGACGATCCCGACGACGATCGGCGAGACCTCGTCCGCGGTGACGGCGACCATCGCCTCGTCGAGGAAGGCCACGCCGCGATCGATCTCGCCCAGATTCACCAGCGCCGACCCTTGGCCGAGCCGTCCCAGGGTCGCGAGGTCAGGGTCGTCGAAGCGCGCGGCGATCCGGGAGGCCTCCTCGAAGGCCGCCAGCGACTCGGCCGGCCGGCCTTCATCGATCCCCCGAATGGCGCCGGGCAGCAGGACATAGCCAGCCTCGACCGTGTCGAGTCCCTCCTCCTCGATGAGTCGAGTGGCGCGTGCGACCCAGCCGCCGCCGCGCGCGAACTCTCCGCGGGCGATGAGCCCGAAGCCGAGCCAGAACGCCGCTCGCGCCGCGCCCGGCAGGTCTCGCACCCGAAGCCCTTCCCGGTAGGCGCGCTCCGCCAGCTCGTCTGTGTCCTCGTGGCGGCCGATCAGCTCGGCGGCCTGGGCGAGGCGCACGAGGTCGTCGAACCCGAGCGGCTCGAGTGTGTCGGCCGCCGACAGCTGGGCGTACGCCTTGCCCCAGGCCCGCACCTGGAAGGCCTCCCGACCGGCTTCGAGGGCATCGAGAACGGTCACGCGATCGAGCTTACGCCGACCTCGCCCCAGAGGTGGCCCGCCACATCGACCGGGCCGGCCGACTCGCGACATCCTTCAGCTGGTTGCCTGTTCAGGCTTGCGGCCCCGTGCGGCCAGCAATGCCAAGACGCCGTTGGTCGCAAACACGTAGGCGACGAAGGCCGTGTTTTCAAAGTCGTAGGTTTGAACCGACAGGAAGCTGATGCCGAAGCCAACGGTGCTGATGGCATAGGCGATCCAGCTTTCGGACTCAGGATGGCGATACGCCTTGATCAGAGTCGGTATGCCCGCCAGCATATCGGCCAGCAGCGCGAACAGGATGGCCAAGTTCGGATTGTCGGTGATGGCCCACAGGATCATGCCGACGATGGCCGCCGCCATCAGGTAGTAGTCGCGCGGTGCGCTTTTCCAATAGGCCTTCCTGTTGAAGAACGATGCCGCCACGATCAGCAATGGCGTAAAGCCGGCGACAAACGATGTCCAGGACAAGCCCTCGACCCCCTGCGCCCGTTGGGCCACGAAGATGACCATCGGGAAGATCCCCCACAGCAGCCAGGTGATGCGGTTGGGCTGGGCCTTGCCGACGATGGTTTCGTACAGGTAATAGAAGCCGCCGAGCGAGCCGATGATGGCGCCGATGATCGCGAAATATTCAGGAAGCATGGGTTGACGCATCCTAGTTCGAAATTCGTCGCGTCCGCGCACGTCGTCGGCGAGCGCGCGTAGGACCATCCCCCCGAACCGGCAGGACTGTGGTGTCGTTGCCGGTCCGCACCGCGAACCCATCATCAGAACGTGGACGCCCAGCTCATCCCACCCGTCGCCGACCGATGAAGGGGATCATCTTCGACCTGTTCGAGGGAGCGTTCACCCGTACCCACGGCGAAGACGCGTGGGACGACCTGCTCGAGGCCTCCGGCCTGGACGGTGTGTACACGTCGCTCGGCACCTATCCGGACCAGCAGCTGACGGCGCTCGTGGAGGGCGCATCGACACTGACCGGGATGTCATCCCACGAGGTGACCCGTTGGTTCGGACGGGAATTGCTGCCGGCGCTCGCGTCCGCCTACCCCGGGTTCTTCGACCCGCATGAGGACCTGCGAACGTTCCTCCCCACGCTCAACGACATCATCCATCCCGAGGTCCGCAAGCTCTATCCCGGCGCGGATGTGCCCACGTTCGGATACGCGACTGCCACCGACGGGACGATCACGATGCTCTACGGGTCGCCGCGGCGGCTCTGTGCCTTCGCGGAAGGCATGATCGAAGGGGCCGCGGTCCACTACGGGCAGACCGTCGTCATCGCCCAACCACGCTGCATGTTGCGCGGTGACGAACGGTGCACGATCGAGGTCCGCATTGGCGACTGAGATCGAGCGCCTCCGGCGACGCCTCGAACGCGCGCGCCAGGCCAGACGCGAGGCCGAGCAGATCGCCGAGCGAACGACGCGCGCCCTGTACGCCGAGGTCGCCGAGCGGACGCGCGAGCTGGAGAGCGTGGTGGCGATGGGCCGGGACGTGGCGGCCGCCATCGACAGCTATGCCGTCGGCGATCTGATCGCGCGTCACATGGCACAGGCCGTCGGGTTCGACGAGTGTGGGATCTACGCCTGGGAGCGTGACCAGAACCATGTCCGGACCGTGGGCTATCACCCGATCGAGCGGCGGGCGGGCCTGCGAGACGTGTATCCCCTGTCCGAGTACCCGGAAACCGCCCGTGTCCTGGATTCCCGCCTGGTCTCCATCATCGATGCCGTCGATCCGGATGCCGAACCCAACGAGATCAGCTTCCTGCTTGCGCTCGGCGGGCGCCTGATGTTCCAGATCCCGATGGTCGTCAACGGGCAGGCGATCGGGACCGTCGAGCTCATGACGCGCGGCGACAAACCGCTCGAGGATCGTCAGGTGGCCCTGGCGCAGATGATGGCGAGCGAGGCAGGCGTCCTGTTCGAGAATGCCAGGCTCTACGCGGAGATCCGTCACCAGGCGTTCTACGATCACCTGACCGGCCTGCCGAACCGTGGCCTCTTCGGCGATCGCGTGGCGCACGCCCTCGCTCGTCGGGCAAACGAGGGTGACCGACGCTCTGCGCTGCTGTTCGTCGATATCGACGACTTCAAGGTCGTCAACGACCGGTACGGACATGACGTCGGTGACCAGGTCCTGGTCGGGGTGGCAGCGCGGCTCCAGCGCCTCCTGCGCGGCGGGGACACGGTGGCGAGACTGTCCGGCGACGAATTCGGCATCCTCATCGAGGATGTGGCCGACCAACTCGAGGCGACGGCGATCGCCGCCCGGGTCGTGCGCGCATTCGATCGGCCCGTCGACACCGTCGACCGCCAGGTCCGCGTCTCGGTCAGCGTCGGCGTCGACGTCGGCTCCGCCGCCATGCAGGACGCTGAGAGCCTGATCCGCAACGCCGACTTCGCGATGTACGGCGCGAAGCAGTCCGGCAAGGGTCGACATCGTCTGTACGAGGCGGAAGAACGAGCCGCCGCGGACGACGGGGCACGGCTGCGCGCGGACTTGCGCGGCGCCGTGGGCCGGTCCGAACTCAGGATCCACTACCAGCCGATCGTCGACCTGCGAACCGGCGCGACGACGAGCGTCGAGGCGCTGGTGCGCTGGGAGCATCCGGAACGCGGACTTCTGCCACCCGCGGCGTTCATCGCCATCGCCGAGGAGACCGGTGCCATCGTGGAGATCGGCGCCTGGGTCCTCGAGACCGCGTGCAGGCAGCTCCGAACCTGGCAAGAACAGATGCCGGGCCTCGCCCTGTCGGTCAACTTGTCCGGCCGCCAGCTCCAGGACGGGTGGCTGATCGACGAGGTCCGTCGGACGCTGCAGAGAACGGGCGTCGACCCGTCATCGCTGATCCTGGAGGTGACCGAGACGATCCTGGTCGCCGACCCCGCGGCCGAGGCCATGCTTCGCCAGCTCAAGGCGATCGGCGTGCGGCTGGCCATCGACGACTTCGGGACTGGCTATTCGTCGATCAGCTACCTGCGACGCTTCCCGATCGACATCCTCAAGATCGACCGGGAGTTCACCAAGGAGATCGAGACACCCGAGGGCGAGGCCCTGTTCGGCGGGATCGTCCACCTCGGGCGCTCCCTGGGTCTCGAGATCGTCGCCGAGGGCATCGAACGCCAGGACCAGCGGGATCGTGTCGCGAAGTCGACGTGCGACCAGGGCCAGGGCTTCCTGTTCGCCCGACCGCAGGCCGCCGAGGCGATGCCGTCTTGGGCGCCGGTGGCGTCATCGCCGGCCCCGGTCGAAGTCGAGGACGGAGTGGCTCCGGCGGCCCCTCCTCGACGTCGCGCAGCCTGCGGGCCCGCGGCCGCGTCGTTGACGCTGCGGCACAGGCCGCGCCCCTCACCTGCGGCTCATCACCGCTCGACCCGGCGATACGTGCTCTCGGAGCGTCGGGCGACCTTGAGGACGATGACGAGCCCTTCCCCGTCATCGACCAGATAGACGATCCGCAGGTCGCCGACGCGTAGGCGCCAGAAATCGGTGCCTGCGAGCTTGATGACGCCGGGCGGCCGCGGATCGATCGCCAAGGCGAGGATCGGGCCCCGAAGTCGCGCGGCGTCGCCCGGCGGAAGGCGGCGGAGCTGACGTTGCGCGGCTGGCGCGAGCTCGACCTTGAGGCGGCCCTCACTCACGCTCGTCCGGGCCATACGTGGCTTGGGTCTCGGCGGCCAACGACCCGAAGACGGACGCCGCCGACTCCCCGCCCTCCCGTCGGTATTCCGCGAGCGCCGCTTCCGCGGACGCGCGATCCTCGCTTGCCTCCGTGGCATCGAGCCAGGCCTCGAGCGCCTCGTCCACGACGTCTCGCACGCTCCGGTCCGATCGGGCGGCTTCCACCTTGACGGCGCGATAGAGCTCAGCGTCGAGATCGATGGTGACTTTCATCGGCCCAGTATACCAGCATGCTGGGTTGCTGGCCACCGGTGAGGATCGGGGCGCATACTCCCCAGATGAGTGTGCGTTGACCCTTTTCCGCCCTCTCCGGTCCTTCACGACGAGGATCTTCAACCCGATCTTCCGCCGAGTGGCCGCGTGGGTGCCCGGGTTCGCGATCCTCGAGTACGTCGGTCGCAAGAGCGGGCGTCGCTATCGGATCCCGGTCAAGGTGTTCCGGCATGGACCCGACCACGTCATCTCCCTGATGTACGGACGGGACGTCGAATGGGTCAAGAACATCCTGGCGGCCGGTGAGGCCGAGCTCAGGGTCCGACGCCGGACGACGCACCTGACCGATCCGAAGGTCGTTGTCGACCCGAGTCGTGCGCTGCTGCCGTGGTACCACCGCCCGCTCTGGCGTCTCTTGCGCGTGAACGAGTTCATGACGATGGATGAGGGGTCCACATGAGGGCCGCTGTTTGCGCGCTCCTCACACTGGAGCTGGTCCTCGTTGGCGGGTGTGGGAGTGGCGCATCGACTTCGAGCGTTCAGGAAGCCACGACGCCAGCCGCCTCAGCATCAGAATCGCTCAGCGCGGAAAGCGACGTCCTCGGAACGTGGCATCGCGCGCAGAGCTGCCAGGAGATGCTCGCCGCGTTCGAACGGGCCGGCCTCGCGGAGTCGCACGTCGACTGGCTCACTGGCAACTTCTACGGCGGAGGGGCGGCGCCTACCGCCGGGGATGTCTGTGCTGGTGCACGGGGACCGTTGGAGCACTCGCATTTCCTCACGTCCTCGGGCGGGTTCGGCTCCAAGGACGAACATGGCCAGCAGGTCGATGGCGGTGACCATTTGATCGTGGACGCCGACACGCTCGCCTTCCCGTCGCACGCGACCGAGTTCCAATATGCCGGAGATCTCGTCGTCGACTACTCGATCGCTGGAGACGTCGTCACCTTCGAGGTCGTCCTGCCTCAGCCATGCGAAGGTACCTGCAAGGATGCCTACGCGTGGGCGTTATCGGCGTTCGCGTCGGGTCCGTGGGCTCGCGGAGACGTCCCATAAGGTTCGAAATGCTGAGCGGCTCCCGTCAAAGTCGACCAATCGCGAGGCGTCTGTAGCCTCCAGTTGCGTGCCTGGCGAGCATCCTCAAGCGTTCCGTGGCAGCGTGGTGATCATGGCCAGATACACGGTGAACAAGCGCGCCGTCGAGCACGCGAAGCGACTCATCGAAGCACGGCGGTACGTGCTCCGCAGCGACTGGGGCGAGGTCCAGCCGCGCGCCGAGGACGAGAACGACTACCTCGAGAAGCACTCCTGGGACGAGTACGGTGCATGGTTCCTCGGCTTGACCGACGGCGCCACCGAGGAGACCAAGGGTCGCCACGCGTTCGTGTTCGGTGACTTCAAGCGGATCCACCGCTCGGGGATCATCGCCTGCCACTACCGCGCCGCCGAGTGGCGGCACAAGGCGGTCGAACTCGCTGCGCACGACCTGCTCCAGGCGCTGGATCGAAAGGCCGGGATCGGGACCGAGACGGACGCCGGCGGACGCGGCCGCGCCTCGAAGCGCTAGGCTGTACCCGATGCGACGGCTGAACTTCTACATCATCCTCACGACTGACGGGCTGTACTCCGACCCGGACGGCGGCCTCGGGCACTACGACCCGGCCGAGGACGAGCATCGGTTCGCCAACGACCTCACTCGTGACGCCGGCGGCGCCGTCATGGGCCGGGTCATGTACGACGTCATGGACTACTGGGACGACCTCGATATCGACGATCCGGCGACGTCCGAGGTGGAGCGCGAGTTCGCCCAGTTCTGGCGGGAGACGCCGAAGTTCGTGGTGTCGCGCGGGCAGCCCGAGCTGCGGCCGAACGCGACGGTGCTCGAGGGCGATGTCATCGACGCGGTCCGCCGGCTGAAGGAGGCGGACGGCGCCGACCTCCAGCTTGGGTGCGGCGCCGACCTGCTTGCGACCCTGAGCGAGGCCGGCCTGATCGACACGTACCGGTTCCTCGTCACGAGCACCGCGCTCGGCAAGGGCAAGGCGATCTTCGGGTCACTTCACCGGCCTCTGGAGTTGAAGCTGATCGGCACCCGGACGTTCGCGTCGGGGAGCGTGTTGCTGGAGTACGAACCGGCGTCCCTGACGAGCGATCCGGAGCGTCGCGGGTTTATGCACGATTTCGGTCCCAGAGGTCACCCTGCGGTCGGTATGCATGTCGGATGCATAGGGACGGTGGAACCAACCGTCAGCCTGGCTCGAGGGTGACCGTCAGGCCATCTTCGTCCGTTCCGGTCTCGGTCGAGTAGCCGAACTCTGTCCTTCCAGTCCCTGTCGGACCACCACTCGTTGAAGTCGCTCGGGACGTTGAACAGGAGCCTGGGCCGAGGATCCATCGGATGGCGAACGACGCGAGCCACCGCGGCGGCGTCCGGGTGATAGTGGCGGCTGCCATCGGTCGAGAACACCCATGCCGGACACGCCACGGCGGCCACGAGCGCATTCGACACGTTCCCCTCGCTGCCGTGGTGCGGCAGCTTGAAGACGTCGATCGGGACCGGAGCCGGCTCACCCAGACGCGCGAGGCCGTCGACCACATCGGCGGCCCACGCGTCGCCCGTGAGCAGCACCCGCCGCTTCCGCCACTCGAGGAGCAGCGTGATGCTGGTGCCATTCGACAGCGACGGATCGGGCCTCGACACCTCGTCGGCGAGCACGTGCAGGTCGCCCTTGGTCGGAAGCTCGGGCTTGTCCGGTCGGCGCCGACCCATCGCCTCCAGTCCCGGAGAGACCTCGGTGAGCGTGCCCCGCTCGATCGCGAGGTGGACCTCCTCCTCCCACGTGTCCTGCAGCTGCTCCAACCGCTCGGTCGTCGGGCCCAGGACCGTCAGCGTGAGCTCGTCCGAGAGCTTGACCGTCCGCAGCGGATCCTCCCGCCGGATCGGTCCGCGCCCGAACGCCTCGTTCCACGGCACGTTGAGCCAGGAGGTGAGTCGCTCGCCCTGGGCGGCACCCATCGGTTCGAGCCCCGTCCCCTCCCCTGGCCGCGGCACCGACTTGCCGTGCAGATGCGCCCAACCGTTGAACCAGATGTCGCCGAAGGTCAGCTCATCCAGCGGTGGGGCATCCGCGAGAGCCGTGAGCACGCCGCCGATGTGGTCGCCGTCGATGTGGGTCACGACCAGCAGCTCGAAATGCCGATCCTTCGTCTCGAGAGCTTCGAGCCGCCCGCGGATCGCGTTGCCCGTGCTCTCCTTGCCCATGTCGATGATGAGCTGGTGATCGAGGCCGTCGCCCCAGCGGACCCAGATCGCGTCGCCCTCCCTGGCCGGGAGGAACCGGAGCTCGAGCGGCACGCTCAGCCCTCGTCGTACTTCGTCAGGGTCATCGCGTCCCAGTCGACCGTCGCCGGATCAGAGGTGATGACCGATAACGCCGCGCGCCGCTCGTCCTTGCCGGCCTCGTCGGGCCAGGTGCGGAGGAGCTTGACCATGAGGGCCAGGCCGTCGGTGAACAGCGGTCGCTGTGGCGCGACCTCGAGCAGCTCGGCGAGGCCGCGAGCGCGCTCTGCGGGGGCCTCGCTGGTCGACAGAAGCGCCGCCAGGAGCACGCGCCCGTCGGCCACCCAGCGGAAGTCCCGCGCGAGGTTCTCGATCCAGGCGTGTCGCTCGCGCAGGCGGCCGATGCGATGCAACGTGAGTCCGCCGAGCGCCGCGGCCGGCGGATCCTGGTACTTCTCGAACAGGACGTAGTCGGCGTTGTTGAACAGTTCCGCGGTCGAAACCGAGTCGTCCGACTTGACCATGCCCTCCAGCGTCCACGCCACACGCCGCTGGCGGACGAACCCGACGTCGACGCGGATCCTCCCCGCTCGCCGCAGGAACGTGACGGTGCACGGTCGCTCCTCGGGCTTGCCTCTCGGGTTCACGGGCAGCGACGTGCTGATCCTCGTGCCGTCGACCACGAACGTCGCCACCGGCGTCTCATCCGGCTCAGAGCGTGGTGTCGAAGATCCAGGTGGAGCCGCGCTGCTCCAGCAGCTCGACCGCATGGTGGTCGACGAGCTCGGCCGGGGGCATATCCTCCCGGTCCGCCGCCTCCCCGACCGGCGATCCCCCGACCGCGACCTCCTCGGCAGCGTCGTCGTCGTCTTCGACGCGGCCGCCCCACCCTTCTTGCCACTGAGCACCAGCTGGGTCGGCGGACCAGCCGCGACCGCCACCACCTCCGAGAGCCGGCTGCCGCCGGGGAGCGTCGCCTCCACGACGTAGAGCCCCGCTGGCAGGTCCACGGCGACCGGTCCGGCCGATCGGGTGACCAGCTTGTTGCTCGCGTCGCGGACCTCCACGGGCAGGTTCTGGCCAAGGAAGAAGGAACTGCTCTTGAACGAGATCAGGAGCTTGCCCTGGGCCATCAGACCACCTTGACCTTGTCGCGGAACTCGAGCGGCATGACCTTGCACCAGCCTGGGGCCCACCGGCGCATACGGCGCCTCGGTCTCGACCCTGATCTGGTAGGCGCCTGCCGGGAGCGTTCGCTCGAGCGGCCACTCGGCGGCGCCATCGACCGTCTTCTGGGCCTCGTCGGCATCGAACAGCAAGGAGACCTTGGTCTTCGCCGCCGCCTCATCCGGCTCGAGCGAGAGGACGACGCGGACATCGGGCGGGCCTTCGAACTGGTGCACGACGGCCCGGCCCGCCCATCCGGTCGGTTGGACCGATTGCTCCTCGCCCTTGGCCCCGGCGAGCTTGCCGACGATCTCCTTCACGACATCACCGAGCTTTCCGGCGGGGACATGCCAGCCCAGGCTCAGGTCATCTTCGGGTCCCTCGGCCGCCGCGCCGCGGAGCCCTCGGAGCACGGCCTGGCTGAAGAGGGTCATGCCGCCGACCTCGGCAAAGGCGACATCCCGCGACGCCGACGCGAGGAACAGCGGTGACGATTCCACCTCGCCCGGCGGCTTGGCGAGGCTCAGCACACCGGCCTCGAGTTCTTCGAATTGTCGGGCGATCGCGGGCAGTTGGCGGCACGCGTCGACGAACCAGAACTGGTTCGCGGCGTAGGCGTCGCCCTCGAACCCTTCGTGACAGCCGACCATGTCGATGGCGCCGTACAGCTCGACCCGGCCGGGATCGGCGAAGTCCTCGAGGAGGACGATCGCGCCTCGCTTCGTCAGCTGGATGCCGTGGCCCGCCACGTACACGAACCCGACGTTCTCGCGTCGCTCGCTGCAGGCGGCCCGGAAGGCCATCAGATCGGCCTCGACCGCGTCTCGAGTCGCCGCGTATGACGCGGGCAGGCGCTCGACGACGCCGTCGGCGAGCGTCTCGCCCTCAGCGGGCGAGAGGAGCACGCGGAGGCTGGCGAGCGGCGCGCCAGGATTGCGGTACTCGTTGAGCAACCAGGCCACGACCTCGGACGCCGAGCGGGCGGCGCTGCTCAGGTCCTCGAGGCCGTAGCGCAGGCCGGCCTCGGTGGCGGCGTCCCCGGCGAGGTTCGGGTAGTGGCTGACGCCGATGACGAGGGCGTGCGTCCCCGGACCATCGGGGGCCGCGCCGAGGTCGATCTCCGCCATTCGACCAGCCTAACGGGCGGGCGTCACGCTGACATCGCCGAGTCGCGGGCCGCCCCGTGTCCGCCTCGCCCGCTACCCTTGACCCATGCCCCACGAGTTCATCTACACCACCTACAAGCTCGCCCGGCACTACCCGCCCGATCGGACGGTGCTGGAGAACATCTCGATCTCGTTCTACCCGGGCGCGAAGATCGGGGTCATCGGCCCGAACGGCGCCGGCAAGTCGAGCCTGCTGCGGATCATGGCCGGGCTCGACGACGGGTTCGTGGGTGAGGCCCGCCTCACGCCCGGCTTCACCGTCGGCTTCCTCAGCCAGGAGCCCGAGCTCGACCCGACCAAGGACGTCAAGGGCAACGTCCTCGACGGCGTCCGCGACGTTCAAAACCTGATCGACCAGTACAACGCGGTCATGGCCAAGTGGTCCGACCCGGACGCCGACTACGAGGCCGTCGGCGCGGAACAGTCGGCCCTCGAGGACAAGATCGCCGCCGCCGACGCGTGGAGCCTGGAGCGCAACGTCGATATCGCGATGGACGCCCTGCGCTGCCCGCCCGACGACGCCGACGTCACCACCCTCTCCGGCGGCGAGAAGCGCCGCGTGGCCCTCGCCCGCCTCCTGCTCAGCCACCCCGACCTGCTGCTGCTCGACGAGCCGACCAACCACCTCGACGCCGAGTCGGTGTTCTGGCTCGAGCGGTTCCTGCAGGAGTACTCGGGCACGGTCGTCGCGATCACCCACGATCGCTACTTCCTCGACAACGTCGCCCAGTGGATCCTCGAGCTCGACCGTGGTCGCGGCATCCCGTTCGAGGGCAACTACTCGTCCTGGCTCGAGCAGAAGCTCGAGCGCCTGTCGCACGAGGAGAAGGCCAGCGACGCCCGCCAGCGCACGCTCGCGCGCGAGCTCGACTGGGTGCGCCTGGCACCGAGGGCCCGACAGGCGAAGGGCAAGGCGCGCCTCTCCGCCTACGAGCAGCTGCTGTCGGAGGCGAACGACGCCAAGCGCAGCGAGCGCGAGCTCGAGATCGCCATCCCGCCCGGTCCCCGCCTCGGCGACTCGGTCATCGAGGTCAAGGATCTCGCCAAGGCCTACGGCGACAAGGTCCTCATCGAAGACCTCTCGTTCTCGCTGCCGAAGGCCGGCATCGTCGGGATCATCGGCGCCAACGGGGCCGGCAAGACGACGCTGTTCCGGATGATCGTCGGCCAGGAGCCGGCCGACCGCGGCAGCATCACCCTCGGCGACACGGTGCAGCTGGCCTACGTCGACCAGAGCCGCGACGACCTCCAGGCTGACAAGACCGTGTACGAGGAGATCAGCGAGCGGCAACGAGTTCATCAAGGTCGGGGCACGTGAGCTGCCCGCCCGGGCGTACGTGTCGAGCTTCAACTTCAAGGGCACGGATCAGCAGAAGGCCGTCGGCAAGCTGTCGGGCGGCGAGCGGAACCGGGTGCACCTGGCCAAGCTGCTCAAGTCGGGCGGCAACGTCCTGCTGCTCGACGAGCCCACCAACGACCTCGATGTCGACACGCTGCGGGCGCTGGAGGCCGGCCTGGAGTCATTCCCGGGCTGTGCCGTGGTGATCAGCCACGACCGCTGGTTCCTGGACCGGATCGCCACCCATGTCCTGGCCTTCGAGGGCGACAGCGTCGTGCGCTGGTTCGAGGGCAACTTCACCGAGTACGAGGAGTACCGCCACCGGGAGCTCGGCACCGCGGCGGACCAGCCGCACCGGATCCGCTACAAGAAGCTGGCGACCTAGCTCCGAGTCAATCCTGGTACCTCCTCGATGGCGACTCCACGCTCGCCTTCGCCCACCTCACGCTCCACGTCTTGGGCAGCCGGATCTTTGAGTTCAGCCAGAACCTGATCGACGACTCGGGCGGAACGAACCCGTCACCGAAGGCGGCGGCCCGGGCTCGAGCACTTCGCCGACCGGGAGGGCCGACTCCCGGCGTCGCTGGCTAAACAATCGACGAAGCGTAGGTCAATTGGCGTCAGGCACTCGCGTCGGAAGGGTTGGATAGATGTGACCAGCCGGTGATGCGGCGGCGGATCTCCTCGAGCATGAAGCTGCTGGACGCGGCTGCCCGGTCCTCCCAGGCGAATACGCACACGGTCATGATCCCGTCGAACTCAAGCTCCCCAAGGGTGTCAAAGAACCTATCCCACGGCACCTCGCCTTGGCCGATGTCCAAGTGCTGATGCACGCGCGCCGTGGTGCCTGGTGGATTGATGATGTAGCGCAGGCCGGAGGAGGCGCGATGGTCGAGGCAGTCGGCGACGTGAACCTGCGTCAGCAGATTCCCAGCCGAGCGCATGATCTCGGCCATGTTGCCGCCCTGGTGGAAGGTGTGCGGAGCGCAGTACAGAAACGACACGTTCGGCGAGTTGATGCCCCGGACCATGTTCACCGCCGCAAGTCCGTCCTCGATGAAGTCGTCGGGGTGGGGCTCCAGCGCGAGGTGGATACCTTCCCGCTCGAAGATCGGGAGTAGCTCCTCCAACGACTTCCAGAACTGCGCCTCAGAGATCGATGGATTCTCCGGGCGCCCGTTGAACTCGGAGTTCATGACCGTGACGCCCATCTCGACCGCGATTTCGATGGACCGTTTCCAGTAGCGCACTGCGGCTCGCCGCTCGTCCTCGTCGGGACCCGACCAGCGGAACAGCGGCAGAAGGGACGACACGGCGACTCCCGCGATGTCAAGCGCCGCCTTGAACGACCGGATCGTCTCCGTGTCCACGCGTGGGTGCCGAAAGAACGGGATGAAGTCCTCGCGGGGTGAGAGCTCGATGTACTCATAGCCGAGGTCGGCGACCAATCCCGGCAACTCTGCGAGGGGCGTGGTCCGAAACATGTATGGGTCAAGCGAGATCTTCATCGGCATCCTCGCACCTCCCTGTTGTCACCGGGTTCGTGCGAACCCGTCGCCGTGCACTCGCGTCAAGCTTGGACTGCGACGTGATTGCCGACGGGACATGCGTGGTGGGTCGAGCGTGATGAGGATCACTCCGACTCCGCAATCGCGAGCGCAGGACATGGCCAAGAGTCAAGCCAACCCCGGCTTAACTGGCGGGCGGGGGGTGCCTTCGCCCCAAGGGTCTAGGACAATTCGCACGACCTCTCCTCGCCGCATCTGACCGAATGCGTCGTTGACCTCGTCGAACGTGATTCGTCGGTCGACGAGTTCATCCAACAGCAGGCGTCCGTCAAGATACGCTCGGCAAAGGAATGGGAAGTCTCTTGGCGGGCGGACGCCGCCATACGACGATCTGGTAATCCAACGCTCACCCATCAATGAGCCGAAGCGGAAGGTGACGCCCTTATCGGGAGCCACCTTCCCTAGGATGACGACGGTTGCCCCGGGGCGTGAGACTTCGATGGCGAGCTGCATCGTGTCCTCACTGCCACCCGCCTCGATCGCGTAGTCGGCGCCCCGATGCTCGGTCAGCGCATGGACGAACTCGACTGGATCGACCTGGAGCGAATTCACCACGTGCGTCGCCCCAAGTTGCTCGGCTCGAGCAAGCCTTGCCGTGTCACGGTCGATCGCAACGATGATCTCCGCACCTGCCAGGCGCGCTCCCTGAATGCTGTTCAAGCCAACGGCGCCACAACCCACGACGGCGACAGACGAGCCGACAGCGACCCGGGCGACGCGGATCGCGGCCCCGACCCCGGTCGAGACGGCACAGCCGAGGAGACATGCCAGCTCAAGGGGCATCTCATGCGGGATCACGACGGCGCCTTCCTCTGAGAGGATCGAGTACTGCGCGTGTGAGGAGATGCCACTGAAATGGCTCACGGGACGTCCGTCGTGCGCGATCCGGGATCGACCGTCCGTCAGCCCACCGGCTCCCAGCGTCGTGGCTGTCCGCACGCACAGGACGGGCTGATCTCGGATGCAATAGAAGCATCTCCCGCAGTTGGGCATCCACGATCCGACGACGTGATCCCCTGGGCGCAGCGACGTGACATCGCGGCCGACGATCTCGACAATGCCGGCCAGTTCGTGACCGAGGACGATGGGCAGTGGCGCCGCGAGCGATCCGAGCATGATCTCGAGATCCGAATGGCAAAGGCCGCTCGCCACGTTTCGGATGAGAACGTCTGTCGGCCCCAACGCACGAAAGCCAACCTCTGCGATCTCCAGTGGATCGTTCACGCGGTGGAGAATCGCCGCACGAATGCCGGACGGGAACCCGTCGATCATGCGTCCGTCACCCGTCGAGGAGGCTCAGCCAGGCCGGCCACCGTTCGAATTGATCGGAGATCAAGGAGTATCCAGACGAGGGGTGGACGGCGTCCGACTCGGCCATCGTCGTCAACCATTCAGGCAGATCCACCAGTTCGGCGAAGAGTGCGAGAAACGGTATCCCCAGTTCGAGAGCAACTGCGCTCATTCTTGCGCTGGCCTCGGCAATACGAGCGTTCGAGGTCGACCATATCGGGCCCACTCGGCTTGGCAGGCCCGGAGGCAGCCGCGAGTCGTCCACCGGAGCCGGGCCAACGACGAGCACCGGCCATTGCCCGGCGGCGCGCGACAGGATGTCCCTGGTGTTGTCGCTCAATCGGTCGGGATGGACCCGCCATGAGCCCGAAGGGTCGGCAAGCGAATCGTTGAGCCCGAACCCAAAAACGACCGCGCCGCGGATGCCGTCAATCAGACGATAGGCGACCTCAGCCGCCCAGCGCCGCCGGACGTCCTCGGACGTGTCGCCCCGGACACCCAGGTTGTATGACGTGAATGGTCGTCCAATGCGAGCCGCGGAGAGCGACAATCGACCCGGCCATCCGAGCCCGAGCGGGTCGACTGTTCCGTGGACGATCGAGTCCCCAACGAAGCACACGCGAAGATCGACGCCAAATCCTCCCATGTGCCCCTCGCCTTCACATTGATGGGTTGAGCACGAGTCGAGCCGGGCACCGAACGTGCACGCTTGGCTGCCACTCGACGGTCGTGTCAACCATCTCGATGTTCGGGAACTGACGGAAGAGCGTCGTCATTGCGATCGACCCTTCCAGCCGAGCAAGCGGTGCGCCGATACAGAAATGGATGCCGTAGCCAAACGCGAGGTGGCGATTCTCGGACCGCTCAATGTCAAACCCATCCGGATTCGAGAACACGTCAGGGTCGCGATTCGCGGCACCGAACATGAAATAGACGAGATCTCCCTTCTTGAGACGTTCGCCTCGCAATTCCACATCGGTGGCCACCCGCCGCCATCCGCGCTGAATCGGGCTCTCGTACCGAAGCATCTCTTCGATCGCCGTAGCCAGGACTTCAGGGTCCTCCTGGAACCGAGACCTCGCTGCCGGATGCTGCAACAGCAGCAACGAGCCGTTCGAGATCAGACTCTTTGTGGTGTCGTGACCGGCCAGCAATAGAGTTACGCAGGTCCCGATCAACTCCTCTCTCGAGAGCTGAGCGCCGTTCTCCTGAGCATCGATAAGCGAACCAAGAAGGTCCGGCTTTGGATGGCGACGGTGCTCGTCAATGACGTCCCCGAAGAAGGATTCGAGTTCCGTGGTGGCAACCGCCGCCCGACGGGCGTGATCCTCACTTGCCCCTCCGGTCGCTTGGAGACCCACGATGTCGGCGTTCCACGAAAACACGCGATCGAGATCGTCAGTCGGTACTCCCAGCATCTCGCTTATGACGAACACCGGTAGTGCGTAGGCCAGATCCCGAACGAGGTCGAACTGACCTTTCGCCGCCGCGCGATTCAAGAGATCGTCAACGATGGTTTGAATGCGGCCTTGGAAACCCTCGACCGCTCGAGGGGTGAACGCCAAGCGAACCAGCCCTCGCAGTCGGGTGTGGTCGGGCGGGTCCGACTGAATCAAGCCTGAGCCGTAGTGCTGTCGCAGCGGCTCGACGTCGGGCTGCACATCCGGCGGTAATTGGTCGAGGAGTGCACTGAACCGACCGGCGTTCGAGAAGGTCTTCGGGTCGCGGAGTACGGCCAAGGTGTCGTCGTACCGCGTGAGCACCCAGACGCCCCATCGATCGCTCCAATGCACGGGCCTGTGGGTTCGAAGATCGCGGTAGAGCGGGTATGGATCCTGCACAAACCCGGACGACGCCAGTAACTCGTCCAGGTCCGCCGTGCTCGACGTCATTCGAAGGTCCCCTATAGGCCAGACAGCTGCGAAGGACTCCACGGTGCTTCGCCGCCAAGTCAGAAGTAACGGTTAACCGTTTACTTCTGCTAAGTGTAGCACCGCGGACCCAGCCTTTGAGCAATGCGAAAGTGCAGGGGTCGAGCGAGCGAGCGATCGAGCTAGCGGTCCTGACCTGTCGGCTCGGCTCGACGTCCACTTCCAAACAGGCGTTGCTCGGCGTACGCGTAGTGATCCTCGATCGCGCGCCTGGCGCGACCCGCGTCCCGGGCGACGACGGCATCCAGGATGCGACGATGTGCCGACTTCCGAAGTCCCAGGCGCAATCGTGGATTTGCAATCGCGGCCCCATGAACAAGCAGTTGGGTTTGGGACAGCATCTGTTCATAGAGGGGAACGAGTCGCGCACTCGCCGAGAGCGCGAGCACCTGCCGATGGAAGGCCAGGTCGGCATCGAGACTCTCGGTGTAGTTGGCCCGGCGGGCCCAGGCCGACTCCATTGCCTCGACCAGGCCCCGGAGACTCGCCAATCCCTCATCCGTCGCCCGCTCGATCGTGAAGCGTGCCCCAACCGTCTCGAGCCCTTCCCTGACGGCATACACGTCGCGCATGTCGGAAAACGTCAAGGTCGAGACGATCGTCCCGCGACGTGGCAGGTCGACCACGATCCCTTCACGGGCAAGCTCGCGAAGGGCGTCGCGGATGGGGCCTCGACTCACTCCAAATCGGGCCGCGAGATCCGCCTCGACAAGGCTCGCGCCAGGCGGTATCCCGCCCCCAACGATTGCCGATCGCAGGTCGTGAGCGACACCTTCCCAAAGCTCTTCGCGATCGCGGGGCGGGGAAAGGTCGAGGTCTACCCGGGGCTTACGGGGTCTGGCCATGACGCCACCCTACTTCGTGACGATGAGCATGATGCGTTGGTCGCCCATCCGCATCACGAATCGTGATGAGGGTCCCACTGATTCTCTGTCGCGAACTCGCCATACGGTCGCTTCGACCCGATCCCAAGCTCGAGGCCGCCGCTGACAACGAGTCCAACGCCGGTGCAGAAGGTTGAGAGGTCCGAGGCCAGGAACAGAACGGCCAGGCCGATCTCGTCAGGCGTCCCGCTTCGACCTAGCCATTGGCTGTGCTCGAGGAATGCGTGCAATCGCTGTCCGCCTGGCGTTTCGGCAGCACGCACCCGCCGCTCCACCAAGATGTTACCGGGGAGGACAGCGTTGACTCGCACGTTGTGGACCGCCTCGTCGATCGCTAGTGAACGTGTCAACGAGAGAATGGCGCCTTTCGTCGCGGCATAGATCGAGTCGTGCCACAGGCCGATCTCTCCGCCCATACTTCCGACGTTGACGATGGTGCCGCCCGTTTCCCGTAGCTGAGGCAGAGCCGCCTTCGCAAGCGCGAAGTACGCAAGGACGTTCGTCCGCATTACCCGATCGGCCACATCCAGGTCGATCTCGTCAATCGGCAGCCAGCCCGTGTACGAAGCGGCGTTGTTGACCAAGCAGTCGAGGCGACCATGTGACGCGAGGACCGTAGAAACCACTCGCGCAGAGCTCTCTAGCTCACCTAGGTCGGCGGCAAGGTACTCACATCGTCCCGGACCGACTCGGCTGATCTCACGGGCGGCTCGCTCGCCATCGGCGGCATTTCGAGCCACGATGACCACTGTTGCGCCGACGCTCGTCAGGATTCGTGCGCATCCTGCGCCGATGCCTTGGGACCCGCCCGTCACGATCACGACCTTGCCGGTCATGTCCATCAGTTCGAATGGCGTCACGGTCACCCTCATCAACGGCCTGGCACGCGACCATACCGCGCAATCTCGGCAGCCTGTCAAGCCCCGCGCGACACCAGCAGCGGCTTGCCAACAGCGCGGTGAAGCCCTATAAAGGCTGGGTAGTTGCGGTCAACCGTTAACAGCACACGGTCTAGGTACCACAACGACCGCTGCGTGGAGGTGAGGATGCGGAGGAGGCGCCTGGGCGATTCGTGCTCTCCACGACCGAGAACCGGTTGCGACAGCCGATGCGGAGCGCGAACTGACGACTGCGCAATGGAGGAAACCTAGATGACGACGAGTCTCGCTGTGGGAACGGAGCGTCCCCGACCTAAGCGCCGCTGGCGAACCTGGATCGCCGGATCTGTCGTCGCGGCACTGTCGCTAGCCGCGTGTGGAACGACGACTGAGTCGCAATCCCCCGGCGCCCAATCTCCCGGGGCCACCGCGGCCACCGGGGCCACCGTGGCGCCGGCGACCACCGAGCCATCAGCCGCAACCGGCGACAAGCTGATCATCGTGATCGCCCACACGTCCTTTGGCACATCCGGAGGCTTCTGGGCCACGATCAAGAACGGCGCCGACGCTGCGGGCAGGGACTTCGCTGGCTACGGGATCAAGGTCGAGTTCGCAGCTCTGGAGAAGGAAGATCCGGCGCAGATGGGTCCATTGATCGATGCGGCCGTGGCGAAGAATCCCGCGGGTCTCATCATCTCGCTCCCATCGCCCGATGCCCAGAAGGCCGCGATCCAAGCCGCCAGGGCGAAAGGTATTCCGGTCTTCACGTACAACTCGGGAGTCGATGACTTCAAGGATGTCGGGTCCATGCTCCACGTTGGGTCGATCGAATACGACGCCGGCTATCAGGCCGGGGCCACGCTCTACGCCAACGGTGCGCGCAACGTCCTCTGTGACAACGCAGTCCCAGAGAACATCGCAACGTCAACACGCTGCAAGGGAATTTCGGACGCGATGGTCGCTCTCGGCGGGAAGTCCGAGCAGATCGTCGGGGACTTGAATGACCCGGCAACGGAGAAGAACATCATCGAGACGAAACTGCAAGCGGATCCAACGTACGACGCCGTCATCGGCATCGGGGTCCCCTTCACGGTCAGTTCGTGTGTTCAGATCCAGACCGAGAAGAGCCTCCAAGGGAAGCTTCACTGCGCGACGTTCGACACGTTCCAGGAGGCGACGGACGGGATCCAGGCCGGCACGGTGGACTTCGCGATCGGTCAACAGCCGTATCTGCAGGGCTACATCCCCGTGTCCTCCATGGCGATCTACCTCGCGACCGGTAACCTGCCCGGGGGCGCCGCGGCCGTCATTCCAACCGGTCCATTCTTCATCGACGCGACGAACATCGAAAGTGTTCTTGAATCCGCGAGCAACGGGACCTTCTAGCCCCTGAGTTCGGGGGACACGTAGGCGAGCGGGCCTAGTCAGGCCCGCTCGCACGCATGGCGAGGTGCGCATGTCTGATCTTGCGGGCGCGCCAGGCGTCTCGAGCCCAAGCTCCATGCGGCTGCGATCGATCGGCGTCGTCCGGCGGCTCGCCAACCGACCCGAATTCGCAGCGGTCGTGGGCTTGGTGGTGGTTTGGACATTCTTCGCAATCACCGCAGGTGACAGTGGCTTCCTGACGTTCGACGCGACGGTCAACTACTTCGAAGTTGCGGCACAGGTCGGGATCGTCGCCACGGCCGTGACGCTCCTGATGATCGCCGGCGAATTCGACCTCTCCGTCGGGTCTCAGGTCGGCTTTACAGCCGTAATCGCCGCACTCTGCATCGGGAACCTTGGTCTGCCCGTCCCGCTGGCCGTCGTCGTGACGCTGGTGGTGGGCGGGCTGATCGGGCTGGCGAATGGCATCCTCGTGATCAGGACTGGTCTTCCGTCGTTCCTAGTTACGCTTGGGACGATGTTCTTGCTGCGGGGAGCCGCGATCGGCTTGACGATCACGGTCGCGGGCTCTCCGATCATCGGCGGACTGCAGGACACGATCGATGCGTCCCCCATCAAGGTGTTCTTTGCCGGCACGCTGCCGGGCGGCATGCATGTCAGCGTCGTGTGGTGGCTGGCGCTCGCCGTCGTCGGCACCATCGTGCTCACCAAGACGACATTCGGGAATTGGATCTATGGCACAGGCGGGTCCGAGCGGCATGCTCGGGCGCTTGGCGTGCCGACCGACCGCGTTCGAGTTCTGCTATTTGTCGCGGTGGGAATTCCTGCGCGCTCCTGACGGTCATCCAGGTGCTGTCGTTCGGCAGCGCTGAGGCGGGACGCGGCGCCCAGAAGGAGTTTGAGGCCATCATCACCGCTGTCGTCGGGGGGTCACTCCTGACGGGTGGCTACGGTTCCCCGATTGGTACGGTGCTAGGAGCATTGACCGTCGCCATCGTCAGGCAGGGGCTGTTCTTCGTGGGCGTTGCATCCGACTGGTATCAAGCCGCTCTTGGTCTGTTCCTGCTGATCAGTGTGATGCTTAATCAAGTCGCAAAACGGAAGGCGTCGGAAGGGCACCGATGACTCAGCCGGCAGCGGTTCCGCTTCTCGAGGCGCAGGGTATTTCCAAATACTTCGGCCGTGTCGTCGCACTGGATGATGTCTCGATCACGGTCGATGCCGGCAACGTCGTCTGCCTGCTCGGCGACAACGGAGCGGGCAAGTCAACGCTGATCAAGATTCTGTCCGGATACCACCATCACGACGCCGGTCGCATCCTGATGGATGGGAATGAGGTCCGACTGAATTCGCCCCGCGACGCGAGAGCCAAAGGCATCTCGACCCTCTACCAGGATCTGGCCGTGATGCCGTTGATGGGCGTGGCCAGGAACTTCGTCCTAGGATCCGAGCCCAGCAGGTCGATCGGACCGCTGCGTTTCTATGACAGTGCGGCCGCCGACGAGATCACTCGTCGAGAGATGGGACGCATCGGGATCAATATCAGAGACACGAGCCAGGCGGCAGGCACCCTGAGTGGTGGCGAGCAACAGACCCTGGCGATCGCGCGTGCCGAGCGGTATGGGGCTCGCGTTCTCATCCTCGACGAGCCAACGTCTGCCCTCGGCGTCGGCGAAGCCGCCACGGTCCTGAAGCACATCCTGATGGCTCGCGCTCGTGGCCTTGGTGTGGTGCTCATCACGCACAACGTCCAGCACGCCATGCCGGTCGGTGATCGCTTCGTGATCCTGTCGCAGGGGCGGCTCGCCGGAACATTCGAGCGAGGCGAAGTTGCCGCTGACGAACTGTTCCGACTCATGGGCGGCGGCCGCGATCTCGAGAACGTCGAGCGCGACCTAGAAGCGATCCGGCAGAGTCTAGCTACCGGCAGCGTCAAACCAACCGTCGAGGAAGCATCTACCGATGATTGAGCGAGCCCTCGATCTCGCTACAGCTTTGGGCGAGTTCGACACCCCCACCCTCTCCGATGCCATCGAGACCTTCGCAGTTCGTGACCAGACTGACGGCTTCACATCGTCCATGATTTGCCTGCTAACCCAGCGCGCCTCCCCGATGGTTGGCTACGCCGTGACGGTCACGTTCGACAGCACGACTACGAGCGCGGAACGGCACGATCCGACGGGCTGGTACAACTTGATGGACGCCATTCGGTCGGCACCGAAGCCGGTTGTTGTGGTCTCCCAGTACGTCGGAGGTGAGCGCGAGCGCGGATGTTGGTTGGGCGATGTGATCTCGACATTGATGGTGCGACTTGGGGCGGTTGGGACGGTCACGGACACATCCGTGCGTGACCTGCCAGCCATCCTCGATCGGCTGCCAACCTTTCACGTGTTCGCCGCAGGAACTGTCGCCTCGCACGGCAATGGGCTGATGCTGGACATCGACGTGCCGGTCGTGGTCGGTGGCCTCGCGGTACGACCAGGAGACTTACTCCACGGCGATACGAACGGCGTCATCTCCGTTCCCTCGAGATCGCGGACGGACTCGCGGCGCGAGCACGGGAAGGCGTGGCGGCAGAGGCGGAGTTCCTTCGATTACTCCAGTCCGACCCACTCGCGTACGACGAAGTCCAGGAGCGGTTCCGTCATTGAGCGCAGCCAACGTGGATGAGCCCAGAGAAACACGATCGCGTCGGATCGACGCTGCGGCATTCCAGCTCTTCATCGCGGGCATCTTCGAGGCCGAGGGGGCATCGCCAAAGAACGCCACCATCGTTGCCGAGCACCTGCTCGGGCCAGCCTGGTGGGAGTCGACACGCATGGCGTCATCCACGTGCCGGGGTATGTGCATGCCATTCGAGAGGGCCGGGTTGATCCGAGGGCGACTCCCACCGTCGACGTCGATCTTCCAGTCGCCTGCCGGGTTCGAGGGCACTGGGGTTTCGGCCATGTCGCCGCGCTCATGGCCGCTGAGGTGGGTACCGAGAAGGCGCTCGAGCACGGGTGCGCCACTGTCGCCATCGTGGAATGCGGTCACATCGGTCGGGTCGGTCACTTCGTGGAGCTCGCTGCCGCCAAAGGTGTCGTCGCGATGTTGTACGCCGGCGGGTACGGGGTCGAGGCTCCGGCAACGGTGCCGTTCGGCGGTCGTGAACCGATCCTTCATACCAACCCGATCGCGTTCGCGACGCCTGGAGGCCGGAACGAGGGGCTGACGTTCGACTTTGCGACGACCGCTGTCGCGGGTATGAAAGTGTCGGAGGCGCGACGACTGGGTCGTCGCCTTCCGCCGGGGTCGCTCGCAGACACCGACGGGCGTCCGACAGATGACCCCGAGGCCCTGATCCATGGAGGTTCGCACGTCCCATTCGGCGGGCACAAGGGATATGCGATCTCGCTCCAGGCTGAGTGGCTCGGCCGAATCCTGACCGGTGCCGATGACTTCGCGACGAATAGTCCGGCGGAACCTGTCATGCGCCATCAGGGCATCCTGGGCCTATTCGTGCGTTCCGATCTCTTCTCGCCCATTGCGACCGTCGGACAGCGCAGCGATGACCTTCTGGAGCGAATCGGGCGATCGCTCCTGCACCGGGCTTTGATCGGGTCATGGTGCCGGGGGACCCAGAGCGAGCGACGCGCTTGACTAGAACTTCTGAGGGGATCCCAGTCGACGAGGAGACATGGCAAGCCCTGATGGCTGTGGCCCGCGACGCTGGGCTGGAGCCGATTCCCGATCCATCCCCCCGATCGACCCAGCAGGGAGTCCAATGACGCCGGCGGAGGCATGGACAGAGACGGACGTGCGAGCCCTCGTCGACCGATGTTCCAACCGAGGGCGATGGGGTCCGGATGATGACCTTGGCACGGCCAACCTGATTTCGAACGAAAAGAGAGTTCAGGCCGCCGCTCTCGTCAAGACCGGTCAGGTCGTCCCGATGGGCAGGGTCCTGGACTGGGAGACCAGCCCGACGAACCCGACGCCCCCACAGCACCGGATGCTCGATGTCGCTGAGGTCCCACCGTTGGGCTGCCTCGATGCCCTCGACATCGCGCCACATGGCCTTGCTATCACGCACTTCGATGCACTCGGACACACGTATCTCGACGGTCGGATGTACAACGAGCGTGCCGCGTCCGAGTGGGTGACTGCGAGCGGCCTCGCGTTCGCATCGATTCGAGCCCTGGAAGCCGGGGTGTTCACGCGAGGCGTCCTGCTCGACGTAGCCCGAGCGCGAGGCGTTGATTGGCTCGATCCAGCCGAGGGCATCTCCGTCGCTGATCTGCAGGCAGCGGAGCGTCTCGGCGCGGTTTCTGTCGCCTCGGGCGACGCCGTGGTCGTCCGGAGCGGATCGGCAGCCCGCGCTCGTGCGCTTGGATCCGAGAGTTGGCCACAGCGCGCCGGGCTGCTCGCTGATTGCATCCCATGGCTCTTCGAGCGGGATGTGGCGGTCTATTCCGGCGACTGTACCGAGCAGTTGCCGTCCCCTTATCCCGGATTGCCGCTCCCGCTCCATCAGATCGGAATGGTCGCAATGGGGCTCGTCATGCTCGACAATACCGAAGTCGAGGAGTTGGCCGTGGTCGCTGCCAGCACAGGTCGCTACGAGTTCCTGCTAACGGCTGCACCGATTCGAGCGGACGGCCTCACTGGGGCATCCGTCAACCCGCTCGCGGTCTTTTGAGCGGCCCCTGATCAGCATGGAACCAAGCAGCCCGGTGACGCTGGCGTTCTCGCATTGGACGCGACCTCGAGCCCATCGAGTCGCTCGCACCTCGCCTTGCGAAGGCGGGCTACGACGCGCTGCTGGTAATGGGCGACCCGGACGGGATCGAGGTTGACCGCGCTGGCCGAGCGCTCGAGGACGCTGGGATCGTCTGCCTGGGCACCAACGCGATGTCACTCGGCGGCCTCGATCTCATCTCCAACGAAACTGCAGTGCGGGCGGAGACCATCGCGTATCTCAAGGCGTTGGCCCGCTTCACACACGCTCTCGGCGGTCGGCTCATCTGTCTGCAGCCGAGCGAGATCGGGCGCCTCAAGCCTCGGGCGGAGGCCGATATCGAATGGCGATGGGCGGTCGATGGCCTCATGGCCGTGCTCGAGGTGGCTGCACCGCTCGGGGTCCGGCTCGGAGTCGAGCCGATCAATCGGTTCGAGACCAACTTCATCAATCGTGCTGATCAGGCTGTTCGCCTCGCCCAGGAGCTGGGCGAAGGGGTCGGTGTGATCCTTGACACCTTCCACCTGAACATCGAAGAGGTCGATCCAGCGCGGGCCATCCTCGACTCTGCGCCGTGGCTTCTCGACCTCCAGGTCGCCGACAGTAACCGGCGTCCTCCCGGCCATGGCCACCTTGACTGGGTGCGACTCTTTGGAGCTCTGCGACTCGGTGGCTTTCATGGATCGGTTACAACCGAGTGGCTGTGGCCGGACGACCGGACACCATTGGCTGGAGATCCACCGGAAGCCGCGACGGTCGCAGCACGTGCGCTCAAAGAAGCGACCAATGAGCGCTTCAAGCGTGACAACATGGGTCGCACATTCACCGATGAGGAGTTCGATGTGCTCCTTGCGAATGCATCGACCTTCGTGCGAGGTTTCCTGGACGCAGGGGTGCTATCCCGATCCTGAAGTGGGCGGCCCACAAGGCGAAGGGGATCGGCGGGGAGGCTACTCAGGCGAGTCGGCTTGCCTCGGGCCGTCCGGCCGCAGGCGCCAGCCGGCCACCAGTTCCTCGACGACCGCATCCGCGACGTCGGCTGCGCTGCCCGGCTGCGTTGTGAACTCCGACCATTGCCAGCGAGCGAGGTACTCGTCGCTGGCAACGAGCCCGTCGCGCATCGCGACTCGGTCGATCTCCTGCCCGAACCAGTCAGGAAGCATCCGGTTCGCCCGTCCTCCTGTCTCATCGGTCGCCGTCACCTGGGCTGGGATCCCGTTCCAGGCGAGGATTCTGTATCGAGCGCTCATCCCTCCTCCCGCCTACTGGCCTTGCGCGCCGGCGGCGCCGCACCATACGCCGCCAGGGCACCCGAGCGGTACGAGCTGAGGAACGCTCGGCACCCGACGTCGACACCTAGGAGCGCGTCGCGGGCGATGGCGTACGCCCCGTCCTCAACGTCCAACGTCATGATCCGCGACACGTCCACGGCCAACGGGTCCACGATGCCCACTGTCAGCGCCTGCCTCGATGGCCAAGCGGAGAAACACGTCGTTGAGCAGCCGCCGGCCAGGGATCCCGAAGGACACGTTGCTCATCCCGCCCGTGATGTGGATGCGCGGACCGAACCGACCGCGTAGCGTCCGCATCGCGTCGAGCGCGTGGCGGCCGAATTCCCCGTCGACCGAGACCGGGAAGATCAGCGGGTCGACGTAGATGTCGGCCGCTGGGATCCCGGCCGCAGGGCTGCCTCGACCATCGTGGTCGCGTTCGCGACGCGACCGGCCGGCATCGGACGGCATCCCTGCTGGCGCCGGCCGCGGTCACCACGACCGGTCCGCCGACTCTCGGCCGCGAGTTCGACGGATGAACGTCGCTCCAGCGAGGCCGAGTTGAGCATCGGCCGCGAGCCGGATCGCGCCGCCCGCAATCCCGTCTCGATGATCTCGGGATGCGACGAGTCGACGGCGACGGGCGTGTCCGTCCAGTCCTGGACGTGCCTGACGAGCCAGCGGATCGCCGCGCTCCTGGTCGGGGAGCCGCGGCGACAGCTCGTCGACGTTGAGGTCGAGGTACGCGGCCCCGGCGTCGACCTGGCGCGCGACGTGACTCCGCAGATACGCGACCGCGTCGTCCGCGTCGGGACCCCCGTCGAGCGCGATCTGGATGGCGATCGCGATGTGCTTGAGGCGTCCCTCGCGCGTAGGGCTGCGTCCTGCGATACCAGTCCGGGATCGGCAGCCGTTGTGGCTCGCCCTCGGCGTCCTCGAACGGCGACCCACTCGTCGTCGCCGTCCGTTTCGACATGCCGGCCGGCGCGAAGCAGCACCCGGGTCGCATGGATGTTCTCGCCGATGACGATGAACGCGGGTTGGGTCACGGACTTCGTGCTGAGGCGTGGTCATGCATGGGCGCGCACGGCGCCGTCGTGGGGGAGCGGCTCGAACCGACACGCTTCGACGAAGAGCTCGAAGAAGTCCGGCGTGGTCTCGAGCTCGACGTGCTCGATGCCGTCGAGGTACTGCTCGATCGTGTCCCGGCGCGCCGCGTCGAGCAGGAGCGCTCGGGCCCCGCGAATCGACGCGTTGCCGAGCGTCTTGACTCGCTCCGGCCGGATCGCGGCAAGGAACCCGATCTCGATCGCGGCCGCGACGTCGAGGTGGCTAGCGAAGCCGCCGGCGAGGAATACGGTGTCGAGTTCAGCGGGAGCGAGCCCAAGCGCACGGAGGAGGATCGCCTGTCCGCAGGCATTGGCGGCCTTCGCCTGGGCGAGGTTGCTGGCGTCGACCCGCGAGAGCGTGATGCCCGCGCTGCGGCTCGATGACGACCTCGCGGCCCGATCCCGGAACACGCCCAGCGGCGTCATCCAGCCCGTGACGGCGAAGCTCCGCGAGCAGGTCGATGAGGCCGGACCCGCAGATTCCCTCCGGCGCGCCGCCACCGATCACCGTCAGTCCCAGCCGTCGTCGACCAGGACGCGCTCGCTCGATCGCGCCGTCGGCGCCCGGCATCCCGTACCGGACGAGCCCGCCCTCGAACGCCGGCCCCGCCGGACACGAGGCGGCGACGATCCGCGACCCGTCGCTCGACGACGACCTCGGTGTTGGTCCCGATGTCGACGAGCATCCATGAGCCCGTCAGCCGGTCGGCGTCGATGGTCACCAGATCCGCCGCGACGTCGGCGCCGACGTGGCTCGCCAGCAGGGGCGCGCTACGAACCGGGCCCTGGGGTGCATCCACAGGCCGACGCGGTGGGCGCGCTCCACGAGCGCAGTCGTCGACCGCTCGCCAGCCAGCCGCTCGAGCTCGATCCGCGACTTGTACGGCCTCTGCCCGATCGGCGGGACGTCGATCCCGAAGAACAAGTCGCGCATCGTGGTGTTGCCCACGACGAGCGCCTCGTGATCCGCGTGGCGGTCGATCACCGAGTCCTGGCACAGCGGCCGGATCTCGTCGTTGAGCGCCCGCATCAGCGCGTGTCGCAACTCACCCGGCTGCTCGCTCGTCGTACGAGATCCGGTTCATGACGTCGCTGCCGCCGAAGGCCTGCGGGTTCTCGAACGCGCCGCCGGCGACGACTCTGCCGCTGCCCGAGCTCGACGAGCTCGACGACGACGGTCGTCGTGCCGACGTCGATCGCCAGCCCGAGCGGTCCCGCCGGGTCGAGTGCGGTCGGCGGTCGTCGCGGACGCGAGGGCTTCGCCACTGAGCCGCGGGTCTCGGTCGACGAGGTCGTCTGCCCGTGACGATGCGCAGCCGACGCCTGAGCGGGCGGAACTCGATGACGGCTGGTCGCTTCGATCACCGCCTGGCACGCCAGCCGAAATGGCGGTCGGAGGAACGACTCCGGCTCCGTCGGCGCGACAGCGCGTCGGCGCCCGCCTCGACCTCGACGACGCATTCGTGACAGCGCCCGGAACGCTGGCACGACGCTGGCATCTGGATGGCCAGGTCGTCGGCGTAGTCGAACATCGTCCGGCCGACCTCGAGCGCCCGGCGCGTCGCGCCCCGAGCGAACCTCGCCGATCGCCGCGTCCGGGCCGTCGGAGCTCACGTGGTCTCCCAGGCGCTCCGATAGTCGAGCCGGTCGTCGCCGCCGCAGACGGCGAAGGCCGCCGGGCTCGTCGGGCTTCCGCTGGTTGCGACACCCGAACTTGGCCGTGCAGTGGTCGAGTCGGTCCTTGTACGGGCAGCGTCGGCTCGAGACGTCGGCGACCGTCAGCATCATGTCGAGGAAGATCGCGGACAGGCGCTCGTAGCTCGCGCCGGGCTCGATCAGGATCGACCAGGCGCGGCGCCTCCATGGCCGTCGCTGCCACTCATCGAGCGATCAGGCACGCACGCCGGTCCCTTCGGCGATGAGTGACTTCGCGAGCGCCACGCACGCGACCGCGTCCTTGCCGTACCCGTCGGCGCCCATGTCGTCGGCGAACTGCCTGGGTGACGCGGCGCCCCGCCGACCATGATCCGCACGGCGTCGCGGAGGCCGGCGTCGATGAACGCCTCGATCGTCTTGCCCATGTTCGGCATCGTCGTCGTCAGCAGCGCCGACATCCCCAGTAGCTGCGGGCGGTGCTCCTCGACAGCTTCGATGAACGCGTCGGGCGACGTGTCGACGCCGAGGTCGATGACCTCGAAGCCGGCGCCCCGCAGCATCATGATGCAGAGGTTCTTGCCGATATCGTGCAGGTCGCCCTTGACCGTGCCCATCACGACCTTGCCGACGCGGCTTCACCCCGGAAGCGGACAGGATCGGCTCGATGTGGGCCATCCCGGCCTTCATCGCGCGGGCGCAGGCCAGGACCTCGGGCACGAAGATGAAGTTCTCGCGGAACTTGATGCCCGACCAGGCCCATCGCCGGCGATCAGCCCGTCGTCCATGACCTCGAGCGCGGCGTGCCGGCGTCGAGCGCCTCCGCGGTGAGCGCGTCCACGGTCGTGATGGTCGCCGTCGATCAGCGCGGCCGAGATCGCCTGCATCTCCGCGACTCGCCGCGGCGAACAGGCCGATCAGCCGTTCGCGCTCGTCGGGTCGCTCGATGAACTCGTCGATCTCGCCGCGGAGGAATTCGTTGGTGACGTCGATCAGGTCGGGCATCGGATCCTCAGCGCGCGGCAGTCACTGATCCGCGCTGCCTGTGGGCGAGGACGGTCTCGCGGATCGCCGCAGGTTCTCGATCGGGGTCTGGAGCGGGATCGCGCACTCTGGACCGACCATCTGGACACCGGCGTCGAGCGCGCGCATGACCTCGGCGCTCGACGGCTTCGGGGCCCTTCGAGTACAGCGTCTCGGGGTTGTTGATGTTGCCCACGAGGCTGGTTCGGCCGGCCATGATGCGCCATCGACTCTGCCGGCGTCGTTCTTCGAATCGAAATGGAACGCGGCCATCCCGGTCTCGGCGATGTAGCCCATCCGGTCGGTCGTCTTGCCGCAGATGTGGAGGATGAATCGGGACCGGGAAGCCGCTCGGCGAACTCGATGTGAAGGTCGCGCAGGTATCGGCGGTAGTACTCGCCCGAGACGAGGTCACCGGTGGCGTGGTCGGGCAGCGTCACGCGCGTCGGCGCCCGCCTCGATCTGCGCGAGGCCGAAGCGCGATCGTGATCTCCTTGAGCTTGTCGAGAACACTCGCGGTGGCGTCCGGGTCGTCGAGCGAGAGGAGCAGGAACGGCTCGACGCCCGATCGTGTGGTAGCCGAGCGACCACGGGCCCATCGTCTTGCCGATGATCGCGACCTCGTCGCCGAACCGCCGCCGCAGGATGCGGATGGCCTCGAGCACGCACTGCATGTCCGGGTGCTCCAGGAGGTCGTCAGGGATCGACGATGTCGTCCGGCGAGGAGAAGATCGGCTCGCGCATCCGCACGGTCGGCCAGTTGTCCTTCTGCTCCCACTGCATCTTGCAGCCGAGAGCTGACGACTCCTGGATGATCGAGAACACCGGCATCACCGAGTCGAATCCGAGCTCCGTGTGGCCGGTTGCCGCGAGCCGAGCCATCAGCTCCGGGTCGCGGTTGGCATCTGGGAACGGGGCGTCGACGAGGTCCATCAGCTCGACTGTCGCGACCGACGTCGGGTTGACGATCGGCGTGCGATCGACCGGCTCGCGCCGCAGCGCCGCGAGGACCCGCTCGCGACTCGTCATCGGCGCCGGCACGGCAGCGACTCGGTCCTCGGCAGCGTCACGGCTGCACGGACTCCTGGGCACTTGGCGCCACAAGGACGCCGCGCGCTGCGGATTCCTCGAGTTCGCGGAGCGCCGCACGCACGTTGATCGCACGGGGGAGGAGCATCCCGACGAGATCGTCGTGCGGCGCTCCGCAGGGAGTCCGGACGACCGTCGGGTCCTCGGGGTCGATAGTGAGCTCGCCGAGCTTCGCCAGGCCGGCTGCCAATGGCCGCAGCGCGGTCAGCCTCACCGTCCGCCGCGCCGCTCGAGGTGACTTGATACGCGCCATCGCCCAGGCTCGCGACCGCGATGTGTTGGCTGCTTCGATTGTCGTCGATAACGAGCGGCCGGATCGTCACCGGCGTCGGCGGGATCCACCTTGCATGCCTCGAGAAACGCGCGCCGGATCGCCAGCTCGTGCCAGCCGTCGCATGTGAACCCGAGCGTCCGGCCGTCTCGCCGGATCGAGCCGCAGCCCGCCCAGCGTGGCCATCGCCTCCGGCGATCCAGGCGAGCCGGGCAGGGACCCCGGGCTTGTGGCTGTACGAATGCACGACCGCCGTGACCGATCTAGCCGACGGTAAAGCGCGACCGTGATGTCCTGAAATCGGTATCCATCGACACGAGCTCGATGCGCCGATCGAGGTCGACCCGGACGTGCGGGGCTGTCAAGGTGGCGTCCATCCCGCTACTCTACGCGATAGTGTCAATGGTTAACCGAAACCGACGGCCGCTCGAGACTCAGCCGTCAGGAGCATGCCTGTACACCGTCCTCGTGACCGATCATCCCGCCCCACGACTGACATCGAGGCCGCACTCCTGGCCGCGGTCGGAGGACGCCTGATCGTTGCGCCGACCGGTGCGAGGACGAGCTCGTCGCGTCTCGCACCGCCGCCGACGCGATCCTGACCTGCTTCCGGCTCGTGCACGCCGGCGGTCGTCCGCGCCGGCGCGCGGCTGCGCGTCATCGGCCGCTACGGCGTCGGTGTGGACAACATCGCGGTCGACATCGCACGGAGCTGGGGATCCCGGTCACGAACGTCCCGGTCTACTGCGTCGATGAGGTCGCCGAGCACGCGATCGCGCTGCTGCTGACCGTCGCGCGCCGGATCGCACTGTACGACGCGTCGGTTCGGGCGGGCGAGTGGCAGTTGGAGGTCGGGATGCCGATCCATCGGATCGCCGGATCGACTGCTCGGCGTCGTCGGCTTCGGGCACATCGGTCGGGCGGTCACGTCCCGAGCGATCGGGCTCGGGATGCGCGTCCTGGTCAACGACCGCTCGACGTCCGGGAGGACATCCGGGCTGCCGGTGCCGAGCCGGCGTACTCGACGGAGCTCCTGAGCTCTAGCGATGCCGTGTCGATCCACCTGCCGCTGACACCGGCCACACGCGAGCTCCTCGACGCGGACCGGCTGGCCGGATGAAGCCGGGTGCCGTTCCTGGTCAACTGTGCACGCGGCGCGATCGTCGACCTCGACGCGCTCGCATCGCGCCCGCCGAGGGACGGCTCGCCGGCGCCGGTCTCGACGTGTTCGAGCCCGAGCGCCTCCCGGTCGACCACCCGCTCGTCGGTCTCCCGAACCGCGGTCCTGACGCCGCACGTCGCGTTCTACTCCGAGGAATCGATCGCCGAGCTTCAACGGCAGGCGACGCTCAATGTTGTCGCGGTCCTCGAGGGCGCAAACCAGCGACATCGTGAACCGAGTGGCGATAGCGCCACGTGAGCGTTCGGGGAGCCGATAGGCACCTAAGCCGACCCCAACCGCGCCAACGGCGAGCGGCTGCGTTCGGCCATGGTTGGTCTGGGGTCGGAACAGCCGGGACCGCATGTGCCGGATCTCGTGCCGGGCCAGGACGTTCCTGTCGGCGCGGCCAAGCTGATCAAGTCGGGCGGCAACGTCCTGCTGCTCGATGACCACCAACGACCTCGATGTGGACACGTTACGGGCGCTCGAGGCCGGCCTGGAGTCATTCCCGGGCTGTGCCGTGGTGATCAGCCACGACCGCTGGTTCCTGGACCGGATCGCCACGCATGTCCTGGCGTTCGAGGGCGACCGCGTGGTGCGCTGGTTCGAGGGCAACTTCACCGAGTACGAGGAGTACCGCCACCGGGAGCTCGGCACCGCGGCCGATCAGCCGCACCGGATCCGCTACAAGAAGTTGGCGAGCTAAAGAGCTTTCAGCAGCGATCCGCGCCGAACGGGCGTCTCGGATTCGGCTCCTTCAGCCCTCAGCCGCTGCGGCGGCCGGCACTGGCGCTGCCGGAACAGCCTCGGGCGACGCGATCACGACCGTCCGGAGCGACTGCTGGACCCGGATCAGGTCCTGGAACATGCGAATCCGACGCTCCATGTTGCTCTTCAACCATGCCTCGTCCGTTGGCAACAGCCCGGCCCGTCGGTTCCTCTCATTCATGATTCCAGCGAGCCACTCGAAGTTCTCGAGGTACGTGGGACCCTCGACTTCGGCTCGCAGCCTTCGGGTCAATGGCGCGAGCGTCGTCCACCAGACAGCGCAGTCGCCGCCACTGCCGTTCCAGAGCAACTCTGGGTCGATGTGGCCGGCTCGGACCAAGCCGCCGATCTTCTCCCAGAAGGCTCCGATTGAAACCGCCAGCCCTTCCGGGATGCGGGTAGGGTCCACGCCACCACGGAGCGCGAGCAGGATCTCCAGGCGGACGTGGTTGTACAGCTCGTCGCGCCACTCACGGTCGAACGCACCGAGCTGTCCGATGGCCTCCTGGCTCGACTGGAGCCGGAGCTGCCGGTACAGCCCGATCAGGGTGCCGGCAACGACGACGAACTGGAGCATCGCCCAGAACCACTCGGAGCCGGGTCCGATGAGCGCTCCCGACCAGTTGAGGAGTTGCACCGCTCCACCCTCCGTCCTGCGGCAACGATGGGCGGACTATGGGTGAGACGCACTCGACGGACAAGAGCGAACTCACTGTCGACCCGCCCGGAGCTGGCCCGCTGACCGTCCGGCGCGGCACTCCCTGTTAACCGCTGATCAGGGCCCGTATGCCCGCCAGATGTAGACCGGCGCCAGGTCGTGACTTCCGAGGGCCAGGGCCAGTTCGCCGTCGTGGTACGCGTCGTGCGTCAGCAGCCGCTGCAGGATCGACGTTCGCGAGTGGACCTGTCGCTCGTCGCGGTAGAAGCGCTCGAACTCCTCGGTGAGCATCTCCGGGGTCCACGCGTCGAGCAGGCGATCGATGATCGCGAAGGTCGTCTCGAGCGCGCCAACGAGCTCGGCCGCGCTCCGCGGGTGCGCGAGGTCGTCTTCCCAGCCCTCTTCCGGCAGACCCGGCCACGGGGTGGACTCGTAGCCCGGCTCGCCGGCCACGGCGCACAGCCAGTAGACACGGGTCCCCGCGAGATGCCCGACGATCGCCCAAATCGGCCAGTGTTCCGGCGATGGCCGGATCGCGAGCTGCTCGTCCGTCAAGGACGCGATCGCCTCGATCAAGCGGCGGTTGTACTGGGGCCAGCGGTCGTAGAACGCGCGGATCGTCACAAGTTCACCCCTCTCGTACGGCCGGTGGCCTCGCCGGAGGCTCAGAGGTCGATCTCGAGTTCCTCACCGTCGCTTCGCGAATGGCCGGCATGATCATCGGGCACGCCGATGAGCAGATCAGCGGGCTGACGCCTCCCGAATTCCTCGATCGAGAACGGCCTGTCCTTTCGGATGATGAAGTCCACCTTGAACGCGCCTGAGCCGATGGCGTTGAATTGCGAACGGTCGTCGAGGGCTTGTCGCGCCGCGTCCGCGTCGACGTAGAAGTCCGAACGCAGGAGCTCGTCGGTCAGGCTGGCCAGGCTGGCAGGGGTCGGATCGATGACGACATCGACGTCGAGCGTGGCTCGGGGCTCGCCGTGAAAGGAGCTGGCGAGCGAGCCGGTGACCATGTACGGGACCCTGGCGCGGTCGAGCATGGCGACCACGTCCGCGAGCAGGGCGGCGAAGGTCACCGAGGGCGATCCGGGGGCTCCCGTCGCGGCGCGGGCGCGGACTCCCGCCGATGGCGCATCCCGGACGCGGCCAGGGCGAGCACCGCCGCGCTCAACTCGTCGGCGATCCGAAGTCGTTGGTCCGGCGTCATCGATCGGAGCGCGTCAAGCTGCCTCCGGTGCACATCGGCGGATGTGTCAGCGGGTCGACCCATGACCCAACCTTACGCCAGCGGTCAGACAGTCGGCTGAGGCGCAACGCCCCCCCGGGGGCTCCAGGACGACGATCGCAGTCTCCCTGGATCGCAGCGCGGCGCTCGCGTCCGTGTAAGCCGAGCGTCCCGAGGCCGACGAGCCGCGCCCCCACAGGCGGGTACTGGCTTTGTTTCAACCGCTCATGCGTTCGGTAATGGCGGAAGGCCATGCCGACCTGGGCTCGGGAGCGGATTCCGGGGGCGGATCGGAAGGTGACGGGGAACCCCCGTTAGGTCGGCGTGAGCCGGGGGTCTCCCGGTCGAGCAGGCGGCGCTCAGGGTATCCGGACCGCCCTGCTGGGCGCGCCCGTCAGTTCTGTCCCACAGTGGGGACAGTAGCTGATTTCGATCCCGCCACCGCCAGCCGACTCGGCAATCGCGACAAACCACCCATCACGGCTACGCCAATACTCGTAGCGGATGTCGAAGTCGCAGGTATCCACGTGACCGGCGAAGGCTTCGCAGCACGGAATCCAGCCGTCGGGCACCGAGCGAGTGCCTTCTTTGCACTCGGTCCCGTCGGCGTGAGGCATTGCCATGTCGGGTCAAGGGTAACTGGCGCCCCCGGACGGACTCAAGGGCACGGCACCGGGACGAGACGATCTGCTTTGGTATTCCGCCGCCGTCTAAGATTACCAGTCGCCGAATAGCGATCGACCCCCGGCGGTAACCAGCCCGAGGCCGCGATCCCCTGTGCGGTGTTGCGAACGTGCCGCGAATGTCGCGTTCGGTTCTTCCTCGGCTGCGCCGTATCCTGCTCGACAGACCGACCAAGCCCCGTCGTTGAGGGGTCTCCTGTCGAGAGGGCCTTAGCCGACTGATGGCGAACATCAACCTCACGAACGCCAAGACGCGCGAAGAACGACGAGTTCTACACCCAGTGGGCCGACATCGAGCGCGAGATGAACGCCTACCTGGAGTACGACCCTGACGTCTTCCGCGACAAGGTCATCCTGCTGCCGTGCGACGACCCGGAGTGGAGCAACTTCACCAAGTTCTTCGCGCTGCACTTCATGGACTTCGGCCTCAAGAAGCTGATCTCGACGTCCTACGCGCCGGACAGCAACCCGGCGGAGCGTCTACTATCAGCCGACCCTGTTCGAGACGAGAGCCCGACGTTCGACGCCAGCCAAGACCCGCGCGAACGGCAAGATGTTCACGCTCGAAGCCGAAGGACATCAACGGCGACGGCGTCATCAACATCGACGACCTCCAGTGGGAGTACCTCGAGGGCGACGGCGACTTCCGCAGCGACGAGGTGACGGCGCTGCGCGACGAGGCCGACATCGTCATCACCAACCCGCCATTCAGCCTGTTCCGCGAGTTCGTCGCCTGGCTCGTCGAGGGCGGCAAGAAGTTCTCCATCATCGGCAACAACAACGCGATCACCTACAAGGAAGTCTTTCCGCTCATCAAGAGCAACCAGCTGTGGAAGGGCGCGACGGCCAACAGCACCGACATGGTGTTCGGCGTCCCGAAGGGCGCGAAGTGGCCGACGCCGATCGGCTCAAGGCCGAGAAGCTCGGCTATCCGTCGGACGACGAGCATGACTACACGCGGCTCGGCAACTCGTGCTGGTTCACCAACATCGACCACGGTCGTCGTCACGAACCGCTGCAGCTGATGACCATGGCGGACAACATCAAGTTCAGCAAGCACAAGGAAGTCCGGGGAGTCGGCTACCAGCCGTACGACAACTTCGACGCCATCGAAGTTCCCGTTCGTCGACGCGATCCCGAGTGACCACGACGGGATGATGGGCGTCCCGATCACCTTCCTGGACAAGTACAACCCCGACCAGTTCGAGATCGTCGGCAACGGCGACGACATACGCGCCAACGAAGACGTATGGCCCGAGGCGGTTGTCGATGGCGTACGTATGACGTCGAACACCGGACAGGCGGCTACGTCCGCGCCGAATCGTTCGGCCCCGGAACGTACTTCGACGTCGGCTAGCCCGTGAAGCGCATCTACAAGCGCATCTTCATCCGGCGGAAGGACGCCGTCGTGAAGACCGACCTGAAGCACTACACCGTCGCGGAGATCGTCGAGGGCTTCGTCTACAACGAGCTCGAGGGCAAGGGGCTGTTCGGCCTCGCCGGCAAGCTGGTCATCCAGCCCGAGTACCAGCGGAACTACATCTACAACGACGGCAAGAAGGACGTTGCCGTCATCGATTCACTGCTGAAGGGCTACCCGCTGGGGCTGATCTACTTCAACGTCGCCGGTGACAGCCTCGAGGTCCTCGACGGCCAGCAGCGCATCACCAGCATCGGCCGGTTCGTGACTGGCAAGTTCGCGATCAAGCAGGACGGTAAGGAGCAGACCTTCTCCTCGCTGCCCGCCGAGGCGAAGCAGAAGATCCTTGAGAGCGACCTGCTCGTCTATCACTGCCAGGGCACCGAGAAGGAGATCAAGGAGTGGTTCGACACCATCAACATCGCCGGTGTGCCACTGAACAGCCAGGAGCGCTTGAACGCGATCTACTCCGGCCCGTTCGTCACCAAGGCCAAGGCCGAGTTCTCCAACAGCCAGAACGCGAACATGCAGAAGTGGTCGTCCTACATCAAGGGTGACCCCAAGCGGCAGGAGATCCTCAAGGAGGCCCTGGAGTGGGTCTCGTCTGCCCAGGGCATCAGCGTCGACGCCTACCTAGCGCAGCATCGCGGAGACACCGAGATCACCGGTCTGAAGACCTACTTCACCTCCGTCATCGACTGGATCGGCAGCGTCTTCACCCGTCCCCCGGACAAGGAGATGCGGGGGCTGGACTGGGGTCGGCTGTACGAGACCTACCACTCGAAGTCCTACAACGCGGCCGCCATCGACGCTGACATCGACGCACTCCGCGCCGATCCAGCGGTGCTCAACAACAAGGGCATCTACGAATACCTGCTGGGTGGCAAGACGGACCCCAAGTTGCTCAACGTCCGGTTGTTCGACGACAAGACCAAGGTTGCCGCCTACGAGCAACAGACGCAGAAGGCCAAGACCGACGGCGTCTCCAACTGCCCGCTGTGCGCGGTCGGCGACGACGCCAACAAGACCCGCATCTACAAGCAGGACGAGATGGACGCTGACCACGTGACCGCCTGGTCG
>CAVZVH010000020.1:0-117678 GCA_963778645.1 uncultured Chloroflexia bacterium | reverse complement strand
CACGTATTGCTCTGCAGGGATGCTGCCGGAAATGACGACCTGGCTTGTCCCGTACTTGCGTGATTGACAAGGTATTGCGTGTCCCTTTACTACCTGTCGTGGCATAATTTGAAATCGTCATGCCCATCGCATTCGGCACTACACTGACAGCTGGCTTCCGCCCTGCGGTTCCGCCTTTCACCTGTACGATGATAGTACCGGCATCAAAATCGTCATTCGGTGATAGGACGAGTCCTGTCGTCCGCGCCGCATAATAATCGCTTTCATCGGCTGCTGCGATGCCCGGTGTCAATTGTTCACCGGTAAATATACTCTCGTCGCCGTAAAGGTTGCCGTTCACCTTGTAGATGCCGTAGTTTTTCAAGGCAGTGGCGAATGTATTCAATTGGCTATACTTTAATGTCGGGTCGCCGCTTCCTTTCAGATAGACATTCCCGTTTAATGTTCCGTTCGACAAATAGCCGTTTATGTACACCGAGGTTTCATAACGATAATCCTCCCCCAGCAAGGATAATGCCGCCGCCCCTGTCAGCAGCTTCATGTTGGATGCAGGCTTCCTCGCCGTATCACCATAATACTGGTAAAGAATCTGCCCCGTCTCGCTATCCCTGATGGAAACCCCTACACCTGCATTGCCCAAACTTTTGCTGACAGCGTTGCTCAAGTTCATCGAAGCCTGCGCCTGCGACGGCAGCAAGACCGACACAAAGACCATCACAAATGACAGCAATGCAATAAAAATTTTATTTTTCATACCATTCCCTCCCACTTTCTTATATCATTCAACGGTATGATTTTAAAAAACCTTACCATATTCCCTCTTCCCGAATTATCCCTCATTGTAACCTTATTTTGGTCATTTACCGCATTTTTATTTACGTTTTTCCTCCAAAACAAAAGACCAGGCACCAAACATGCCCAGTCTTTATGTTAAAAAGTTAAAACTAAAGAAGTACGTCTGCCTTGTCCCCTCGCAGGTTTTCGATTTCCTCAGGACGGAATATACCATCCCGAAGCATCGCGATTTCCGCTTTATACGGCGCTTTTTTATTTTTGGCATCCGGACCGACGTAAGGCGTCTCTAAAATTTTCGGGATATGCATTAGCTGCGGATGATGCACGATGTATTTCAATGCATCGAAACCAATTTCACCAAAGCCGATATTTTCATGACGGTCCTTTGCGGCTCCGCGGACATTTTTCGAGTCGTTGATGTGCAGTACCTTCAGGCGATCCAGTCCGATGATTTTATCGAACTCATTCAGCACACCGTCGAAATCCTCTACAATATTGTAGCCGCCATCATGCACGTGGCAAGTGTCCATGCACACGGATAGCCGCTCGTTATGTGTGACGCCGTCGATAATGCGGGCCAGCTCATCGAATGTCCGGCCTATTTCCGAGCCTTTTCCCGCCATCGTCTCCAGGGCAATCTGTACAGGCTGCTCATCCGTCAGCACTTCATTCAGCCCTTCCACGATTCTTGCGATGCCAGCGTCCACCCCTGCCCCTACGTGAGCGCCCGGATGGAGGACGATTTGTGTCGCCTCAAGTGCCGCTGTACGTTTGATTTCCTCCTGCAGGAAATTGACGCCAAGCTCGAACGTCTCCGGCTTTGTTGTATTGCCAAGGTTGATGATGTACGGTGCGTGCACGACGATATTCGACATGCCGTGCTCCTTCATATGGAACAGGCCGTTCATGATATTCAATTCGGCGATGGATTTACGGCGTGTATTTTGGGGTGCACCCGTATAAATCATAAACGTATTGGCACCATAGGAAAGGGCCTCTTCACTGGCACCCAATAGCATTTTCTTACCACTCATCGAAACATGTGAGCCAATTAGCATTCGTAATTCCCCCTAAAAAATAGAAAAGCCGAGAAGCGGCTTTTCCATTGAATTTATTTATTATCTTTTTCCGCGGTTTTTTATACGGCGTTCGCGCTTTTTGATTTTGTCCATTTCCCATTTCATTGCGCGCTTATACCCCGGCTTAACCTTCGGCTCACGAACGAATGCCTTAGCCTTCAAGTCGATTTCATTTTCATGTTTGACGCGGTTTTTACGTTGATGACGGTCTTTCAGATCCGTCCATTCACCATTTTTCACGTCTCTCTGTACAAAAGGAATACCCATTTTTTCGACTCGCGCCAGTGCATCCTCGTCCTCCGGCTGGTACAGCGTAATCGCCGTTCCTTTATTGCCTGCACGGGCTGTACGGCCTACACGGTGGATGAAGAATTCAAGATCTTCCGGAATTTCATAATTGATGACATGGGAAATCCCTTGAATATCGATTCCACGTGCAGCAAGGTCTGTCGCTACGATATACTGGAACTCCAAATCACGGATTTGCTTCATCATTTTTTTACGGTCACGCGGACTTAAATCACCATGGATTTGGCCTGCGCGGACACCTTGCTCTGCCAGGTATCCTGCGACATGCTCCGCATTTTTACGCGTGTTACAGAAAATGACCGCCAAGAACGGATTGATTCCTTTAATAACGTCCATCAAACGTGAATTACGAGACTTCGAACGCACCGGAACCAGTACAAACTCAATATTTTCTGCTACAGGACGTTTATCATTCATGTGAACATGAACAGGAGAGTCCATATACTTCTTCAGGAAAGGTTGAAGCTTCTCTGGAATCGTTGCGGAGAAGACGAACATCTCCAGCTTCTCCGGCATGTGGGCAGCAAAGCCGTCGATATCTTCGATGAAGCCCATATCAAACGCCAGATCCGCTTCATCCACCACTAGAAGCGGTGATGTGTGCACAAGAAGTGCGCCCTCTTTGACCAGGTCCTTGATACGGCCAGGCGTCCCTACGACAATATGAGGCTGTGTTTTCAATTTATCGATTGAACGCTGCTTATCCGTTCCGCCGATGAATAGTTTTGCCTGAATATTTGTTTTTTCAATCAGTTGCTGAAGGGCATCAAAAATCTGCTGCGCAAGCTCGCGCGTAGGCGAGGTGATGACCGCCTGTACTTCCTGTCTTTCCTCTACAATACGTTCAACAATCGGCAATAAAAAGCTATGTGTTTTTCCTGTACCCGTATGTGCTTGTCCAATGGCGCTTTTACCTTTTAATACGAGCGGAATCATTTCTTTTTGAATTGGTGTCGGTTCTGTAAAACCCAGTTCTGCAATGGCGTCCTGCAAAAATGGCTTAAATTGATAATCTGTGTATTTTGACATTTACTCACTCCTCTACATCTTTCCTATTGTAACATGAAACGGACATTTAGTAGACCATTTGCATATGATAGCTTTAATCAAGCATTGCGTCAATTATTAATGCGAACGGAAGGAGAAAAGCATGTATCCATTTTACCGAAGCAATCCATATCGAATGCCGATGGGTCCTCCCAATATGCCGAATAATATACCAATTGCACCGCAAATGCGACAGATGCCACAAATGCCGCAGATGCCACAGATGCCAAACACGCCCAATATCCCCAACATGCCAAATATGGGAGGCGCCCCGAACATAGGGGATATGGGAATATGGCTAACATGGCAAACGCCGCTGTAGCTGCCGGTGCCCTTGGAGCCGCTGCGGCTGCCGGTGCACCGTCTCGAATGGAGCAGTTTTTACAATCTACCGGTCAGTTTATGCAGACTGCCCAAACCTACGCTCCATATGTCCAACAAGCAATGCCAATGCTCAAAAACCTGCCGGCGCTCTTCAGATTATACAAGGGATTCCAAAACATGCCTGATGCAGCTCCCACTACTGCCCCCTCCGCTGCTGCCGGAGTAGCAGGCTCACCACGTGATAGATCTAGGTCTGCTTCCCGTTCAAGAAGCCAGCCAGTCGACTACACAACGAAACCTTCCTTACCGAAAATCTACCAACTAGCGCCAGGGAAGCAAGCAAACTCACGAAGGAGGAGTGGCGCGAGTACACCAAGACGGTATGGCATATCGCCAATGTAACCAACGCGAACCACCCGGCCGTCTTTCCCGATGAGATCCCCCATCGGTTGATCAAGCTGTTCTCATTCGTCGGCGAAACCGTCCTCGATCCATTTGCTGGCGTCGGCACGACAGCACGCGTCGCCGTCGGTCTACATAGACGAGCCGTCTCCGTCGAACTCAACCCGGAATACGCAGCGACGGATCAGACAGGCAATCCAGTCACCCGAGTCGGAAGTACACGAAGCGGACAGCCGCCGACTCACGTTCATCGACGACGCGACCATGGACCTCGTGGTGACGAGCCCGCCATATTGGAACAAAGCCGACTACGGCGACGAAGCCACGAACTTGGGAAACGTGGCCGGCTACAGCGATTCCTAGACGAGATGAGGTCAGTCTTCGATGAGATCTACCGCGTGCTTCGACCGGGTCGCAAGGTCTGCGTCGTGACCGCAAACGTGAACCAGCACACGGATCATGGCCTCCTCACGTTCCCCCTTGCGGCCGATTTCACGATCCTGCTCCGCGACGCCGGCTTCGTCATGATCAATGAACTCATCTGGTCAAAAGACAAAACCGGCGGACGCTGGGGCTCCGGCGGGTGTCCAGCGGCCAATCTTTGGCTCGTATCCATACCCTCCGAACTTCCTGTTCAAGAACGTCCACGAATACATCCTTGTATTCGCCAAGCCAGGCGTCCGGCCCACCACGGGTCCTAAGGTGATGAACTACGAGGGCCTCATGGCTCAGTTCGAGGAAGTCACGACCCCCAGAATTGATCATGCAAATGGGACGGCGGCCGGGTTGCCACCATCCAACGGTGCCACGAACGGAAACGGCGCCGATCACGGTCGGAATGGCAACGGCGCGAAAGCCAGCAGGTAGCGCCAGTTCCTTCGTCCTCACGAGGGGAGACCAAGGCTCTGATGGCATATGAGTTCAGGTTCCAAGACGCGTTATCGGCCAACACCAGCTACCTCGACGAAGAGCTGATTGCCCAGCTGCTCGATCCTGGAGTGGTCGAGATCCAGGGGATCTTCGCGTTCGCTTCAGTCCAAGGCGCGGTCAGCATCGTTGGTGACCCGGCCTTCGCCGGATTCATCACACATGGGACCTTCAGATTGTTGGTTGGGCTTGATGCGGTGACCGATCGGCGGACTCTGGAGTTCCTTCTCATCGCACAGGACGAGTTCAAGCCGAACTTCCAGCTGAAGATATTCCGAAACACTCGGAATGGTTTGTTCCATCCGAAGATCCTTAGGTCGCTCCGCACCGACGGCTCGGGCACCGTAATCGTAGGTTCAGGCAACTTCACGCCTGGTGGCCTCCGATCCCATTTGGAGGCGTTCTCGGTCTTTCGGTACCCAGCGGCGGCAGCGCCCGACGTATCCGAGTTGGACCGATTTCTTGATGAGCACAAGGACGAGATCGTCGACATCGACGACGAGGCCCTTGATCGGGCGGCTCGGAATGGCTTGCGGGTGGCGCTGGGGAGACGAATCGCAAGGCGTACTCGGGTCGCACCAGGCCGCTCTGGAGAAGCCGAAGAGGCCGCAGTCGCGGTAGAGGAAGAGGCGGTCGACCTGTCGGAAACCGCGGCGCCAGACGCGGCGGATCGAATGCTGGTCGCCGAAGTCCCCAAGGCCGGTGGTCGATGGCACCAGGTTCACTTCAACGAGCCCGCGATTGTCGACTACTTCCGCGCAGCTCCGAACACCGCGGATCGTGTGCTCCTGTATCGAGTCGAACCGGGCGGAGCCGTTCTTGCGGAGCCTCCTCGCCCAGTTGTCTTCTCGGATTCGAACGTCAATCACAAAATTGAAATGAACGCTCACTCGGGGGAGGCCTATCCGACAGCCGGACCGCCCATCGTCGTTCTACGCGAAATTGGTCTACGGACACACATCTACGCGATGCTGTTCCCGGGCGAAGCCGGGTACGCGGAAATGGCGGCGTTCCTCGCGGCACGCCCGAAAATCGGACGCGGATCCCCTCGTGTCATCGCCACGCGCGCGGAGGTCGAGGCTGCCTGGCCCTCATTGCCCGTTTGATTTCGGTCTCCTTGCCCTTCGGACAACATTGCCCAGGAGATGAAGGCAGCGATCTTGTTCATAGCAGCGGCCGGCGCTGCCGAGGAGACCTTCTCCACGCGCGATCTACCGTCGCAACGTCGGTGACGACATCCGAAGGCGGACGAAGCTTCCGCGCGGCATGACTTCTAAAGGTCGGTCCAGCCGACCATGTCGAAGAACTCCAGGTGCTTCTCGCACCTGATGCCGTAGTCGTCACACGCGTCCGGGATGGCGCTCTTGCTCGGGCGCTTCCGGTTCTCTTCGCTCACAACAACGGCCGCGCTCCCCCAGAGTTGTCCCATCTGCTTGTCGCGAGTTTCGAGCGCGAGCGCGATGACGAAAGGGTCCGCGGTCCCCTTTGGCTTTGCGAAGTCCACAAGGTCCCGATACTTGTTGGCGACGATCCTCGCCGTCTCCCACAGGTCCTCCGTGGGCGCGACGATCTGCGGGTGGTCCCGGATGAACTTCACGGGGTCCTCAGTGGGGTCATCGCCCAACTCCCGCTTGACCTCCTCGGCGACGAGCATCCGACCTGCATCGGCTAGGTCGTCCAGGTGGCGCCACAGTGTGCCGTAAGCTCGGCGCGGCTGTTTCTGCAGCTCGATGAAGGTGCTGGCATCGAACGAGAATAGAGGCTCGCCGGCTAATTGCATCGGCTACGTCGTCCGCTGCGACAGCTCCGCCTGCACATCGCCGAGGCGACTGGCAGGGAAGGTCAGGTAATGCGCCGCGTCGGCGGTAGTGATGACGGACCTGTCGGCGGCAGATAGGACGAGGGTCGAAAGCAGGGCGCCATAGGTTGACAGCGTTCGCTCTCCGTGGGTCCTGGCGGGTCGCCCCGGTCGCCGGGGCGGGTACGAGTCCCAGTCTTCCCATTTCTTCGAGAACATCGTTTGGCCGATGAGGCCCAGGTGCCGCAGGCGATACCAGACAACTGCCCAACTAACGTGAAAGTGCGCAGCAAGTCGCTCCAGTGTTGCGTTGTCGGGGACTGTGGTCGAGTGACGTATCTCCTGGGCAAGGTGGTTCTGACGCAGGGCAGGTCCCGGAACCAGAATGGCGCCGGCGAAGCGATTACAGAACCGTTCGACCTCGGGAGACTGCTCCATCGCTTTCCGACCTGATCCCGGGATGCAGATGGCGCCTGACCCGAGAAGTACGTGCGCGTACTCATGCATGACGCTGAACACCCGCGAGCGAACGAAGTCCGACTGGTTCAGGACGATAACCGGCGGCTCTCCCGACAGCGAGAAGGCCTTGACCTCACCGCCGGCGATGGGAAGTTGAAGAGTGAAGACTCCGTGCTGCTCGATCGCTGTTCGCCACCCTCGGAGCGCCGTCCACGGGTTTCCCCATTTCCGTTGCGCATCGAGCGACACACCGAGCGCGGCTCGCTGAGCGGCCGCAACCTCGTGGGCATCGCCGGGTTGGGTAGTGGGGTGCTCCGGGAGAGCAACGTCCAACTCGGCCAGCAGCTCGCCGGCGAAGGCCTGCAACGCCGATGCCCGGTTGAGCGCTCGTGTCAACTCCATGGTCGCTTCGGGTTTCGCGACCCCTGCGAAGGTGCGCAGGTCAGGGGACGCTGGGGCAATGGTGGAAAGCTGTCGAGTAGAAATGCCGTCAGCGGGATGGCATACAGCCCTGCGAGGTCACGAAGCGCTGCCAGTGGCGGGTCAGTATTGCCCTGCTCCCAGCCATCGACATCGGCGTCGCGGTGGTCGCACGCGTCCGCAGCCTGCGCGATAGTCGCTCCGGCATACAGACGGGCATCGCGGAGTGTTTGCGGAGTGACCCTCACCGTGGCAGCAGCGGGCATGCCGGCGAGTCTATCAACGGGAATTTATCGCCATCACCAGTTCAGAAGTCGTGTGCCTGCCGAAAGGCCCTAGTCCTCCGCCGGCCATCAACCTCCGATGTCAGCTCAACACTGCCGGCAGATGCAACTCGCCGTGTCGAACCTGGGTGACTTGGACGACAGGACGGGGATGGTCCGGTCGGACTTGTGGCGGATCCCGTCGGCGTGCACGTGCTCATACCTCGGCTTGGTCGTCGGTGCCGCAGTTGACCGACGCGCCGTGCATCGTCGACCTCGCTCTTCTGGGGCGAGGCGAATTTTAGCACATCCGTTCTACTTTCGGCTCGACCTGCCCTCCCGTCGTGCCTGACGTCGGCCCACCGTTGGCGGCGCGGCGGTGCCGTTCGCCCTCGACGTCACTTCACCGCGACAATTGGTAGCCACCATCGCCTATTGGAGGGTTTTCGCGAGGCAGTTGATGACAGATCGGAATAAGTCCTCGGAGCGCACGCGGCCCACATTGCCAACGGACCAAGTGACCGTGCTCAAGACTCCACGACAGCGGATGCGCAAGACGTTTCGCATCCTTCGCGAAGTCATTGACTCGGCCACGGACGCCGCGCTGGCCCTTCGATACAGCCGCTCGGATGCCCGAACCGTCGAGCTAGAGGTTGCGGTTTTCGGACGAGGGCTAAACGCGCTGAAGACCGTTCGACTCTTGTGCGAGAACGGCCACTGGGAGTTTGCATCGACCGCTGTCCGTCAGCTGTTTGAGCTTGTCTTGAACATGGAGCAGGTTGACGGAGCGGTTGACCGTCGGGCCGCCCTGGACAAGTACGAGAGGTTCGGTCTACTGCAGCTCCTTCGAGCTGAGATTGGTCGGCTCGAATACGACCAGAAAACGGGTCGCCCCGTGGACGCTGAGAGGCTCGCAGCGGGGCAGGCTCTCCTGGCTGAGTCGATCTTCGACGACTTCAGGCAGTCGACAAAGTCTGGCGCGACGAAGTGGGCGACCAGCTGGTCTGGCAAACACACACGACAGATGTCAGAAGACTCTCCCATGGTCCTGCGTGTCGACCAGTACATGCATCTCTTCGCGAGCTGGTCCGAACAGACACACGCGACGCCGTCAGTCATTCTCCAGAGCTTCATGTACGGCGGCGCCGTCGCAGATGTCGTCGCAAGAGACGAGGTCCACATCGCTGAGACCGTCGCAAGCGCCGTGAGCCACTTCCTTGAGCTGTGGGCGCTCCTTCCTGCGTTGCCTCGTACGGCACCGCAAGAAGTGCTGAGCTGGTCAGAGGGACTCCTGGCGGAGGCCAAGAAGTAAACCGGCGCTCAACCGATTGGAGGCCAGCCACCAACGAAGGCATAGACTCAGGACGCGGAACAAATCGGGTCGAGGTTCAGATTGAACCTGCGGCTCTGCTGGTGGAATGACGCGAGCGACAAATTGCGCGTTCCTAGACGCTCCCACGAGGGGTCGCTACAGTCTGCGACCACAGCCCTTCCAAGCTGAGTGTCGCGGGTTCCATCCTTTGGTTTGTGCCGCCCCTCGCCCGTTGAATAGGCCCGCGACTCTACCGCGCGACCACAGTTGCACGATGAATCCTACGACCTCACCGAGGCGGCCTAGCGAGCCGGCGTCAGCGTCGATGAGCTGGTCGGCCCGGTCGAGCTAGCCGCGAGATCGTCGACGCCGCTGCCGACGCACCGTTCGCCTTCCGCGATGTCGGCCCGGTGGAACTCAAGAACGCAGCCGGGGCGACGGCTTTTCGTGGCGTCTCGAGCCGACTGGCTTCGGCCGGCCTGGCTCGGATCAGCCTCCGTACCCCTCCGCCAGCCGCTCCCCTGCCTCGACCCGCACCGGCAGCCGGTTCTCGGCCGGCGTCAGCGGGCACGAGTAGATCGGGTCGTACACGCACGACGGGTGGTAGGCGAGGTTGAAGTCGAGCACGTAGGTCCCGTCGTCCTCGGGCTCGAGGTCGAGGTAGCGGCCGGCGCCGTACGTCTCGGTGCCGCTCGTCGCGTCGAGGAACGGCACGAACAGCGACGTCGGGTCGCCCTCATCGAGCACGTACGCCGTCAGCGACCGCGGCTCGCCGCCGAGCTCGAAGCCGAGCGTCCCCGCCCGATGCGCCGGCCGGAGCTTGCCGTCCGAGGTCGGGATCTGGAAGCGCGAGGGCTCGTCGCCGGTGTACGGCTCGAGCGTCCGGCTCCTCGAAGCGGTATGACTCGTCGACCGGGTAGTACGGCAGCCCGGTGAACGCCTCGCGCTCCCCGGCCGGGATCGGGCTGCGCGGGTCGGTCTTGAAGAACGCGTCCTTGTCGGCCCGGAACTGCTCGACCGCCTCGGCGTACGCCATCGGGCGGTGCTCGTGGTGTTCGTGCTCGTGGTGGTGCTCGTGGTCGTGCGCGTCGTGATCGTGGTGTTCGTGCTCGTCGGCCATCGGTCGGGCTCCATCGGGCGGGCGCCCATTCTGCGCCGATGTCGACCAGCGCCGCGATCAGTACGGCGCGCATAGCTCGCGGATTCGTCGCCGCGAAGATCGCGATCGAGCCGACGGTCTCGAGCTCCACGTGTTCGAATGATGCCGCCAGGATCTCGCGGAGCCCCTCCTCGGTGTCGTCGAGGTTGTCGAAGGCGCCCCGCCGGTTGAAGGCGCCGAGCACCCGGCGCGACAGCCACGTCTGGGGTCCGGACGTCCCGAGGACCGACGCGCCGAAGAGCACGCCGGTCGGTGCGAGGACGGCGGCGACGTTGGCGACGGCCGCGGCCTTGCGCGGGAGTGGTCCGGGCAGGCAGTGGATCACCAGGTGCAGCGCCGCGGAGTCGAACGGTCCATCGACGGGAAGCGGCTTGAGGACGTCGGCCTCGACGGCCGTGACGTCGAGGTGGCGCAGGCGCCGGGAGGCATGATCGAGGACGTTCGCGTTCGGGTCGAGGATCGTCACGCGGCTGCCATCCGGAAGGCCGGACTGTTCGATGAAGTAGCCGGTGCCCGGACCCACGTCGAGGTGACGGTCGCGGATGTGCCGCCGATATCCCTCGACCAGTCGACTCGTCGGGCACCGCCAGACCGCCCGGGCAACGATGCCGAGGACCACGGGGTCATACGCCTTGAGGAGCGGCCGGGAGTAGTCGCTCTGGCCCCGATAGGCGGGATCGTCGCGATCCATCGAGCTCGACAGTCCTCCATCGCGGTCGCTACCGGTCGGTTCAGCCGAGCATGACATGCGCGCGTCCCGCTGCGCGCCGATCACCTGCCCTGGAGCACCTCGTCCAGGTCGCTGGCCCGCTCGAGGTCATCGGGGATGGCCGCTCGGTCTTCGGCGCTGAGCTCGATCGCTCGCGCCTTCGCGAGGGCCGCTCGAGCCCGCCCGGCTCCCCCATCCGGACCGCCAGGTCCGCGCGAAGGATCAGCGCCCGAACCTGTACGGCATCCGGCGCCGTATCGTCGGCCGCCATCGCCGTCTCGAGGACCTTGACCGCAGCGGGCGCGTCGTCCTTCGAGTCGGCCAGGGTGATGGCGGCGATCAGGGCACGTTCGAGGCGGCTAGCCTCGCCCGCCCGGGGAGCCGGCACGGCCGCGATCGGTTGGCCGATCCGGATGTAGTTACCGCCCGGGTCGACGACCACGAACTGGCGGACGCCGTACGACATGTCCCGGAGCGCGTTGATGCGCGGGATGCCCCGTGACGGCAGCCGGCCGAGCGACTGCCGCAGGCCGCCGGTGAACGCCTCGTACAGGCTGTCGACGTCCGACACCCGCACGTAGCACGTGCTCCAGTTGTTCGCGGGCTCGAGCGCCTTGAGGACGAAGAAGTCAGCTCGATCGCCCCTCGCTCGACGACGGCGGACGTGTTCGGTCGCTCCTGCCGGAAGGTGACCTCGAACCCGAGCGATTCGTAGAAGGCCAGGATCTCGTCGATCGACTGGCAGGGCAGGATCGGGATGGTCTTGTCGGTCGTGCTCGCGTCAGTGGCCATGCCCCTACGGTAGCCGCTCGCCGGCCGAGACCCGCCGTTGAGCTACTCCGCGGTGAACGCGATCCGCATGCCCATCTTGTAGTGGGCTTCCTTCTCGGTCTCGTCGTAGATGTTGCAGAGGAGCACGTACTTGCCGGCCGCCAACGTGGCCGTCAGTTCCTGGCTCGACCCGACGGGGATGTCCTCGATCTCGTCCACCACCTCGATGCCTGCCCCCGTTTCGGTGACCGCGCCGTTCGCGTCGACCGGCAACGCACCGGGGTCGAGGTCGGTCTTGAGGATCACGAACTCGTGCACGTCTTCCGGGCCGGTGTTGGTCACGGCGAACGTGACGCTCCCGGCCGGAGCGGACGGCGCCCCCGGCACGACGGACCACTCCTGGAGCTTGACGTCGACGGTCGTCCGCCGCGCCTGCCGATGCGGCGGCGCTGGGGCTGCTCGCGCCACCCGTGCCACTGGCGCCGCTCGTACAGGCGGTGATCGCGAGGACGCCGATCGAGACGGTCGCGAACAACCGGCGCCTGGTCCTGAGTTCCATCGCATCGTCCCTCCCCTGGAGCCAGCTACGACAGACGCGCCCGGACGACCACCGTACCGCGCCAGTCTAGTTCCGCAGGCTGGTTAAGCCCCAGATAAGCGCCGATTCGTAGAGTCGGCTCGTGGAAGACCGTGACATCGATCGACTGGACTTCGGCTGTGATACTGCTATGCTGCAATTCATGCGCGACGGTCGAACCTACGTGACGATCCAGCAACGGGGCCTCATCGCCCTGCCGGCCGATATCCGGCGGCGCCTCGACCTCGACAGACCCGGAGCCCAGGTCGAGGTCGTCGAACGTCCCGACGGCGTGATCGAGCTGCACCCGACCGTCGCCGTGCCCGCCGACCAGGCATGGTTCTGGACCGAGCGTTGGCAGCGAATGGAACGCGAAGTCGATGCGCACGTCGCCACGGGCGAGGTCGCCGTCCACGACTCCGCAGAGGAGCTCTTCGCCGACCTCGACCGTTCGTAGTTCGTGACCCGTGCGGTACCAGACGACGCCCGCCTTCGAGGCCGACTATCGACGCCTCACGAAGCGTGAGCGGATCATGTTCCGGCGTGTCGTGGTCGAGGAGTTCAGTCCGGCCTGCGACGCCTTCCGTGCCACGCCATCCACGCCGTTCCCCGATCGCCTGCGAGTCAAGGCCATCGTCGCCGCCCAGGGTCTGTTCGAGATGACGTGGTCATTCACCGGGCCCGACGGTCGCGCCACGTTCGAGTGGATCGACCTGGACGGAGAGCCTGGCGATCCGCTGGCGGCGCGTCGGTGGACACCGGATCCTGACCGACCTCCGCGGCTAAGCGCCTGAGCGGGTCTTACGTGCCCCCGCCGATGCGCTCCATCTCGGTCACCGTCCGGTCGAGCTCGTCGATCAGCGCGACATCGTGCTCGGGGTTGGCCCGGTAGGCCGTGACGAGCGCCCGGTAATACCACAGCCGGTCGGCGCCACCGCCCTCGAACCGATCCCAGGCCGCCGGGCCATCCCGATGCAGGAGCTCGACGAGTCGCCGCGCGTTGTGCAGCTTGTCCGACGCCGACACGAGCAGTGAGACGCGATCATGGGCGGGCACGGCCGCGAGGTACCGCTCCTTGCACTCGCGCCAAGGCGGCTTGGGGTGCTCGTCGCAGTCCGTGCACGCCTCGACGATGCGGAGCACCTCGTCGCCGAACAGCCGGATCGTGGCGCGGACCTGGTCGGTCGGCTCGACGTCCTCGATGGCGTCGTGGAAGAGCGCGGCGATGGCCTGATCCTCGTTCGCTCCGTGCTCGAGCGCGATCGCGCAGGTCCCGAGCAGGTGGCTGACGAACGGGATGGTCGGGTCCCATCGGGTCCTGCCCAGCGTGCATCCGGACGGCGACGCGGAAGGCGTCGACGAACCGCTCGGAGTGGAAGGCGTCGCCGAGAGCTGCGGGACATCCCAGGGTTGATCGTCACGGCCGGTCATCGGCGCTCATTCTGCGCCGACCTGGTCGGCCCGGCTCGCGTCGGCGGTCGATGGGCCCTTGCCCGCGCGATACCGTCACGCTGACGGCGGTCACGGAGGCGGGAGGCTCACCATGATCAAGCTCTGGAGCGAGCTGCGGATCGCGCGGATCAAGGAAATGGTCGCGGACGCCTTGACGATCTTGTGGGTGGTGTTCTGGGGGAGGATCGTCTGGGAGCTGTTCGAGTTCCTGTCGAGCTTCGCCGAGGCCGGCCGGATCGTCCGCGCCGGCGGCCAGAACATGATCCAGAGCGGCGAGGACCTGGGCGACTCGCTAGCCGGCCTGCCCCTCGTCGGGGTCGCAGGCCCACGACGTCGCCCGTGACGCCTTCGCCGGCGCCGGCCGGCCGCTGTCCGACTTCGGCACCGAGCTCGAGCAGTTCATCTTCGTGGTCTCGTTCGTGCTCGCCCTGCTGCTGGCCCTGATCACGATCGGATTGTGGCTCGTGCGCTACCTGCCCTGGCGCGCGGAGCGGCTGCAGCGCGTCCGGGCCGCCCACCGGGCCATCCGGACGGCGCCCGACGTCGGCGACGCCCGGGTCGAGCGCGCCCTGGCGATGCGGGCCGTCAGCCGGCTCGAATGGTCGGACCTGCTCGAGTACACGCCCGATCCCCTCGGCGACTGGGCCAGCGGCCGGTATGAGCGGCTCGCCCGGGCGGAGCTGGCCGCCGCCGGGCTGCGGCCGTGAGGGCTCCCGAGCGAGAGCACTAGAATCCTGTGATGTCGCGGCGCCGGAAGGTCCTCATCTCCATCGCTGCAGCTGGCTTGATCATCGTCGGAGCCGTCGGCCTGAGGGTGCTGCCGCTGTTCACGGGTCCCGCGCTACCTGAGGGCGCGACCCGTCTGCACATCACCACCGAGCGACCGAACCTCTCGTTCGCCTGCCATGCTGCCCTGCTCTCGCCGGTACGCGTGGCGACGACCGACGACGAGCTCGTCCTCGTCTCGGTCGAGTCGGGTGACACCGTGGATGTCGTTTGGCCCAGCGGATTCGCGGCGTGGCGGGTCGACGGACGGGCCGTTCTCGCCGATCCGTGGGGCAGCGTCGTCGGCCGCGATGGGGACGTGCTCGACAGCCTCGGGGGCGGCCTCGGCGCGGACGACATCTTCCACGTCTGCCCATTCGGGATCGTGACCGAGCGCTGACGGACGCGTCTTCGAGGCGCCCCCGGACCTCCTGTATGGAAAGGCGGAGCCCCTCCGCTCCGCCTTTCTCGAGTGGTGCCGGTTCGGTGGCTAGCGCACCCTCGATCCCACCTGTGCAAGCGCCTCGCGCGTCTTCACGGGATCGCTGGTGACGAACGCGACGATCACGTCGTTGCCTTCCATGCCGACGGGCAGGAGCGCCTCGATGTTGACGCCGGCATCGGCGAGCCGGCGCGTGGCCTTCGCCAGGGAGCCCGGCTCGTGGCGCAGCGCCGCCTCGGTGACCTCCACCTCCGTGTACTTGCCGTTGATGTCGGTGATCGCGGTGCGGGTCGCGGCCTCGTCGCTCGTGATGATCGCGGCACGGCCGGAGTCGCCGCAGGTCGCGCCGCTCACCGCGGTGATGTTGACGCCCTTGGCGGCGATCGCCTCGGCCACGCGAGCGAACGAACCCGGCTTGTTGTCCAGATCGATTAGGAACGCGTGCATGGGCACGTCCTCCAGACCAGCGCGGCCCGTCCGAGGGGGCACGATGTCGACTCGAGGGCGGGTCGGAAGACTCCAAATTCTACGCCTGGAGTGCTAGGGGCCGACTTGACGGCTCCTACTTGTGGTCGTACCATCGGTCGTACTATGAGTGAGACGGGTCCATTGGAGCCCAGGGCGTTCGCGGAAACCGTCGCGGCATATGGACCGGGTGAAGCCAAGGTTCCCTACACCAAGGTGTCCGTGAGCCTGCCGACGGAACTCGTCGAGCTGGTTCGCCGCTCGACCAAGGGCAGCGACACCACCTTCAGCGCTGTGGTCGCGGCGGCACTCAGACAGTTTGCCGAGACGGTCGAGCAGGAAAGCCTCGACCGCGCCCTCGAGCTCGACGCCGAGGAGAGCCTCGCCTGGGCCGACGCCTACCTGCCGATCACCGCGAAGCTGTGGTCGGAGCTCGAGTGGTAGGCATCGGTCGCACGCCACCGAATGTCGGACCGGCTCGAGGTGACGTCCACTTCATCGATTTCCCGGATCTGGGCGGTCACGTGACGAAGGGTGTCCACCCGGCTGTCGTCGTACGGTCCGATCGATTGCAGCGTTCGGCCACCGTGATCGTCGTCCCGATGACGAGCGCTCCCCGCTCGGCGCCGGAGAACCCGCGGTACCTGGTCGCGATCCGCGGCAGGGATTCGGGACTCCCCCGCGACGGGTACATCAAGTGCGACCAGATCGCGACGTTCCCGGCGACGCTGCTCGGCCCGAAGGCCGGGCGTCTCAACCCGGATGCGATGGACCGCGTCGACCAGGCCCTCAGGTTCGTGCTGGGGGTCTGAGGGTGGGCCCTGTCGATTCGGGTTGTGGTCGTTCGTCGTTGGGGTAGCGGCGCCTCTCTGTGTAGGTGCCGGACCCCGCCGAGGAGGCCCGACCGATGGCCAACAACTACCTGCTCGTCTACCACGGTGGCGGCCCGATGCCGGCGACGCCCGAAGAGGGCGCCCAGGTCATGAAGGCCTGGACCGACTGGTTCGGGACCCTGGGTCCTGCGCTGGTCGACGGCGGCAACCCCGCGTCGGTGGTCAAGTCGATCGGCTCCGACGGCGCCGTCCGCGACGGCACGGTCAACCCGCCCACCGGCTACAGCATCATCAAGGCCGACGGCATCGATTCCGCGGTCGGGCTGGCCAAGGGCTGTCCGCTCCTGGCCATCGGCGGCACCAGCATCGAGGTCGTCGAGACCGTCGACGCGATGTAGGGGCGACCGGGGCCGCCGGGCGGCCGGCCCGCGTCTTATGCAAGATTTCGGCGCGGGCGAGAGCCACCCTGCCCTCCGCTATGCATGTCGGATGCATAAGGGGGTCGTGAGCGGCTGTCAGCGTCTGAGACCGTAGACCCGGCCCTGGCGGTGGGCGATGTCCTCGAGCTCGGTCGTGGCGCGGACGTCATACGAGGCGAGCTCGACCAGGTCGTCGGTGGGCAGGTCGCGGCGACCGGGATCGCCGACAAGGACATCGATCCCGCGATCGTGGGCCCGCCGCAGCCAGGGCAGGGCGCGAGCGGCGAGGCCGGCGTCGTACCAGCAATCGCCAGCGAGGATGACGTCGACGGAGGGCGGCTCGTCGTCGAGGACATCGCGACCGACGACGGAGACGCGGTGGCGGTTGGCTCGGGCGTTGAGCTCGATCGCCGCGGCGGCGAAGGCATCGATGTCGGCGCCGGTGGCTTCGGCCGCGCCCGCCTGCATCGAGGCGATCGCGCACAGCCCCGAACCGGACGCGAGGTCGAACACGCGCCGACCCGTGACGACCTCCGGGTGGTCGCGCAGGTAGCGCCCGATCGCGAGCCCGCCGCCCCAGGCGAACGCCCAATACGGGAAGGTCGCGTCCGGATCGCCCGTCTCGAGCTGCAGGGCATGGCAGAGCGGCAACACCTCGTCGGCCAGGTGGAGCTGGATCTCCTCGAGGCCCGGCACCGGGCGAAGGCGCGTGTGGCGCACGACGAAGGCGCGGCCCGAGGCCGCCATCACCGCACGCCTAGTGTCGAGCCGGACGCGCCACGTGGGTCCGGGTCGCCCGCGGCCGGACCGGCGGTCGATGGCGGAAGGCGTCGCGGAGCGCGCTCAAGCGGACGCGATGTTCGACCTCGTGGTCGATCAGGTGGAAGACCACCCAGTCGGCCGACACGTCGTAGTCGTTCCGGGCGCGGACCTGGTGGAATGCATCGGTCGACATCGAGCACAGCTCGCCGAGCACCAGGTCCCGCGTGCGCGCCAGGCGGTCGAGGTGCTGGGCGATGGTCTCGCCGCGGACCGGGCTGAGTCGACCGTCCGCCCCGCGGTCGTCGGCCGGGAAGAGATCGCGGTCGATGTCGGCCTCGCGGTCGAGCACGTCGCTGAAGACCCAATCGGCCTCGACGAGCGCGATGTGGTACAGGACGGTGCCGATCGTGTCGCCGCCGTCGAGGGGATCGCGATCGACGAGCCGGTCGGGCATGCCCTTGAGCACCTTGAGCGTGTCGCGCCGAACCTCCTCGAGCGCCGCCAGCCAGCGCCCGATCTCGGGGTCGTCGGCGACAGGGTCGAGCACGAGTCGATATCGAGCCATCGAGGCCATCGTACTGGCGGACCCGGGTGCAGCGACGCACCGTCGCCAGCCTACGGGCCCGGCTTGTCCACGGCGCACCCGCGCGATACGGTCGGGTGTGATGACGTATGACGATCTCCTGGCCCTTGTGCGACGGCACGACGGAGAGACGCTGGAAACGGTCACTGGCAAGCGATTCCGCGTCGGTATCTACCGGGATTGCGCATTCTTCACGCCCGAGTCGTCCGGATACGGGCAGAGTGACGGCCGGGCTGCTGCGGAGCGGTTCGTCGCCCGATACAACCAGGTCGGTAGCCTTCGGCCGGGTGACTACTCGGGGGTCACGCGCAACGCGTCTTACTACGTCGCCTTGATTCGGGCAGACTCCGACTGAGGGTCCATCCGGGTCCACGAAAGACCGAGTCCGTGCCCGCCGGCGCCCGCCGCCGCCCTTATGCATCCGACATGCATAGCGACAAGGGGGGACGCTCTCGGCGCCCGCGAATTCGTGCATAACCGCGCGCCAACGACGCCGACCACTCCCCTACCCCGCCTGGCGCACGACCTCGAGGATCTCGTCGCCGTAGGTCTCGAGCTTGGCCGGCCCGATGCCCTTGACGCGCCGCAGCCCCGCCGCGCTCGACGGGCCGGATCTCGGCGATCGCCGCCAGGGTCTGATCGTGGAAGACGACGTACGGCGGCACGGCATCGGCGCGGGCACGGGCCGTGCGCCAGGCACGGAGCGCGGCCATCAGCGGATCGTCGTCGGCGGGGTCGGCGCCGGCGCTGGTCACCGACCGGACGGCCTGGCGCTTCCGTTGCTCCGCCTCGAACCGATCGGGGAGCTGCGTGACCCGCTGCGCCGGCCGCGGCCGCAGGTCCGCGAGGAACCGGCTCGGCTGGCGGCGGGTCGTCCGGCCGCGCGTCTCGCGCTCGGCGGCCCACGAGATCAGCACGAGGTGCATCCGGGCCCGGGTGATGCCGACGTACAGCAGCCGCCGCTCCTCGTCGAGCAGCGCGTCGTCGTCGAACGCCTGGCGGATCGGCAGCGAGCCGTCCTCGAGCATCGGCAGCGCGACGGCGTCCCACTCGAGGCCCTTCGCGCGGTGGTACGTCAGCAGGTTCACGCCATCGGCCGAGCCCGCGCGCTCCGCCGCGCGTCGACGGTCCAGCTCCGCGAGGATACCCGGCCGCATCCAGCCCGCCATCGGACCCGAGCTGCGTCGAGAGGATGTCGATGAGCGTGTCGAGCGCCGCGGTCCGCTCGCGTGCCTCCTCGCCGGCCCGACCCTCCGCCGGCCGCGAACTGCCCCGTCGCCATCGTCCTCGTAGCCGAGCTTCGATCGCCCACAGCGCCCGCACGGCGCCGCTCAGCGCCGGGCCCGTGGCGGTCAGCGTCCCGGCCGCGGACGCCCGACGCACGAGGTCGATCGCGCCGCGGACCTCCGGGCCGATCGTAGAACCGGATGCCGCGGACCTGGTACGGGATCCGGCGCGCGTGCCAGCGCGGCCTCGATCGGCTCGAGCTGGGCGTTCATCCGCACGAGCACGGCGATCTCCGACGCGGGCGTGCCGCCGGCGATCCGCGCCCGGACCCAGTCGACGAGCGCCGCGAGCTCGACGTCGTCGGTGTTGTGGCGGACGATCGTCGGCTCGGGGCCGGCCGGTCGCGTCGTCTCGAGTCGCTTGGTGCGGCCCGTCGAGGCGAGCAGGCGGTTGGCGAGCTCGAGGACCTGCGGCGTGGAGCGGTAGTTGTCGCTGAGGGTCACGACCCGGGCGCCCGGATGCCGATCGGCGAACCCGGTCAGGTACTGGCTGCTGGCGCCGGTGAACGTGTAGATCGTCTGGTCCTCGTCGCCGACGACGCACACGTCCTGCCGGTCGCCGAGCCACAGCTCGAGCAGCCGCTGCTGGAGCAGGTTCGTGTCCTGGTACTCGTCGACGCTGAACCAGCGCTTGCGGGCGCGGACGGTCTCGGCGGCCTCGGCGTCGGTCTCGAGCAGGTCGACGGTCTCGACGAGCAGGTCGTCGAAGTCGATCCGCCCGGCGCGAGTCCGCGCCCGCTCGTAGCCGGCGAAGATGCGCACGAACAGGTCGACCGGGATCGGCGCCTCGCGGGCGTGCTCCCGGCCGGGCCGGCGAGCGCCCGTTCGTAGGTCTGCGGGGTCAGTCGGCGGCTCTTCGCCCATTCGATCTCGCTCGCGATGTCCTTCGCCGGCGTGAAGCGGTAGTGGCCGGGCAGCGCCGCGGACGAGCGGCACGAGGAACGGCAGCTTCGAGTCGAGCAGCTCGGGCATCGGCTCGCCCTCGTGGCGCGACGGCCAGAAGTGGCGGAGCTGGCTGAGCGCATGGGCGTGGAAGGTCCGGGCGGTCACCCCGGGGAGTCCGAGCGCCTGGAGCCGCTCGACCATCTCGCTCGCGGCCTTGTCGGTGAACGTGACGACCAGGACCTGGTCCTGCGGGCACGACCTCGGTCGCGATCGCGTACGCCGTCCGGCGGCTGATGACCCGGGTCTTGCCGGTGCCGGCGCCGGCGAGGATCGACGACCGGGCCGCTCGTCGCGAGGACGGCCTCGCGCTGGGCGTCGTTCAGGTCGTCGAGCAGACGGGCGGGGTCGAGTTCGCGAGCGGAGCCGGGCACGTGGTTGAGCATAGCCCCGCGGACTTACCGGTTGGTTGCGTGCGCGACGAGCCTCGCCCCGCAGAACCGGCGACGGAGCCGGCTCGGTGCTACGGCCGGGCCGAGCGCGGAGTTCGATTCAGGGCGCCGTACCATGCGGCCATGACGACTGACTTCATCGATGTTCCCGGCGGCCGGCTCCGTTATGTCGAGGAGGGCGCCGGTCCGCCGATCGTGCTGCTCCATGCGGGCATCGCGAACCTGCACGCTTGGGATGCCATGTCGCCGCTGCTTGCCGAGACCGGATACCGGGTCGTGCGCTACGACCAGCGCGGCTTCGGCGAGACCACGACCGAGGCCGTCCCGTTCTCGAACCGCGCGGACGTGATCGCGGTGCTCGACCATCTGGGGATCGGCCGCGCGGCCCTGGTCGGCAATTCGCGCGGCGGCGTCATCGCGTTCGACACGGCGGCCGAGTTCCCCGACCGGATCGTGGCGGCCATCGGGGTCGGCGCGGGCCTCGGTGGGTACGAGGCCGCGGCCACGCCCGAGGAGATGGTCGCCGTCGAATCGATGGACGCGCCTCGAGGGCGCCGATCCGCCCGACGCACCGGCCATCGCAGATGCCATGGTCCGCTTCTGGGTCGACGGCCTGGGCCAGTCACCGGAACGCGTCCCAGCCGCGATTCGCGAAGCGGTCCGGGAGGCGCAGATCGACATCCTTCGGCCGGACCGTGTCAATGGCGAGCCGATCCCGCTCGATCCGCCGGCCAACGATCGTCTCGCGACCCTGACGATGCCGCTCCTGGCGGTCGCCGGGACGCTTGACGCGACCGAGTCGGTCGACACCGCCCGCCACCTCGTCACGAACGCCCCGAACGCGCGGGCCATCGTCTGGGACGACGTCGCGCACATGATCGGGATGGAGCAGCCGGCGCGCCTGGCCAACCTCATCGCCGAGTTCCTCGCGCCCCTGCCGCGCTGGTCGTAGCCCGTTCCTCGCGACGCCGGGCCGTACCCGCGCGCTCGGACGCCCGACACGACGAAACCGGCCGGCCCCGGGGGACCGACCGGCTTCGAACCGTTGAACGTGGTCGTGCGCGGGGGCGCGACCTCTACGGCTTGACCTTGAGCTTGGTGATCCAATAGGGCGTGGTCGGGGTCGGTGGCGTCGTGAACCGGCGTTCACCGCCCACAGCTTGCCGGCCGCGAAGGTCGCGGTCGTCGGGATGTCGAGGCCCGGGGAGGTGATCTCGCCGACGAGCCTGGCCGACTTGAGCCGCCAGGCCGAGCCTCAGCACGGCCACCAGGTTGTTCTGGTTGCGCACGACGTACAGCCAGCGGCCGCGGAGCAGGAGCCCGTCGCCGTTCTCGACGCTGTAGCCGTTGGTGTTGATCGTCTTGGCCACGCCGGTCCGCGGGTTGACGCGGAACAGCTGCCCGGTGTTCGACTGGACGAGGATCAGCCAGCCGCCCTTGGCGACGATGCCGTTCGCGTTGAAGCCGGTCGTGTACGCGATCTGGCCACCCAACGGGATGACCTTGGCCTTGGTGGTCGCCGGCAGCCTGCCCCAGGCATGGTTCGAGTGGTGCGACCAACGCCGGAACGGGACGACCGCGAGCTGCTGATTGATCGAGTCGGTCGCGTAGACGCCAGAGCGGGTGATCACCAGGTCATTGAGGAACCCGGCCGTCGGGAACGTGTAGGTCCGCAGCAACGCGCCGGTCTTCGAGTTGTAGACGCGGATGGTCTGGTTCGCCCCGCCGGCGACCCACAGGCGGCCACGCCAGTCGACATGCAGCCCGTATGCCGCCTGGCCGGCGACCCCGGGGACCAGGATCGAGCCGGTGCCGGTTCGGACACTGCCCTTCCAGATCGCGCCGTCGACCCGCGAACCGGCGTAGAGCTTGTTCGAGCCGCCCCACTTGCTCGACGGCCCGGATGTGATGCCTTCGGGCAGGAAGCCATCGGGCAGGTCGATCTGGCTCGGGAGCGGGCCGGGATGGTGGTTGCCGCCTGGGCCGCGGTCGCGGGCACGATCGCCAGCGACAGGGCCATGACGAGGCCGAGCAGCAATACGAGGCGACGCTTCATCTAGTGACCTCTCCTCTCAGAGCGCCCCGCTTTGACTGGTCAGGCTCACGTCGAGGGAGCGTCCCGGATGACTGGGGGAGGGACGGGGCCGGCTGAGATGAGAGGGAGACCGGCCTCAAGCCCGACGCGAGCACGTGGTCGAGGGGCTTGCCCCAACCCTAGCCCAGCCTGTCAACCCAGCCCAGCGTGCGCTCGACGCCCTTGTGCCAGCGGGCGATGCCGGCTGCCCGTTCCGTCTCGCCCATCGCGGGCTCCCAGCGGCGATCGGCGCGGTCCATCGAGCGGAGCTCGTCGAGCCCCGACCAGAACCCGACCGCGAGGCCGGCCGCATAGGCGGCCCCCAGCGCGCTCGTCTCCGCGATCGGTGGCGCCACCACGGGCCGGCCCAGGATGTCCGCCTGGAACTGCATCAGTAACTCGTTGCGGATCATCCCGCCGTCCACGCGCAGTTCCCCGGGGAGTGCCTCGCCGAGGTCGGCCGCCATCGCGGTATCGAGGTCGAGGACCTGGTACGCCACCGATTCGATGGCGGCCCGCGCGATGTGGCCGCGCGTCGCGAAGCGTGTCAGCCCGGCGATGACGCCCCGCGCGTCGCTGCGCCAGTGCGGAGCGAACAGCCCGGAGAACGCTGGCACGAATACGACGTCACCGCTGTCGTGGACGGAACGTGCCAGCTGCTCGACGTCGGCGGCGTCGTCGATGATGCCGAGGTTGTCGCGCAGCCAGTCGATGAGCGAGCCAGCGACCGCGACGGAGCCTTCGAGGGCATACGTCGCGGGGCCCTCCCCGATCCTGGCCGCGACGGTGGTGATGAGCCCGTGGGTCGAGTGGACCGGGCGCTCGCCCGTGTGCATGAGCATGAAACAGCCGGTTCCGTACGTGCACTTGACCTGGCCGGCCTCGAAGCAGGTCTGGCCGAAGAGGGCCGCGTGCTGGTCGCCGAGATCGCCCGCGATCGGCACGCCCTCGAGGTCGCCCACGCCCATCCCGTAGACCTCGGACGAGCCACGGATCTCGGGGAGCATCGCGGAGGGCACGCCGACGACCTCGAGCAGCTCCGGGTCCCAGGCGAGCGTCTCGAGGTCCATGAGCATCGTGCGCGAGGCATTCGTGACGTCGGTGACGTGGACGCCACCGTCGAGCCCGCCGGTCAGGTGCCAGATGAGCCACGTGTCGATGGTCCCGAAGAGCAGGTCGCCACGGGCCGCGGCGGCTCGCCGTTCCGTGCCGCCCTCGTCGAGGATCCAGGCGAGCTTCAGCGCCGACGAATAGGTCGAGATCGGCAACCCGGTCCGTGCCCGGAACCGGTCCATGCCGCCCACCCCGGCCGCCGCCAGGGCCTCGCCGGCCTCGGCCGTTCGCGTGTCCTGCCAGACGATGGCGTGGTGGACCGGTCGGCCGGTCCGGCGGTCCCACACGACGGTCGTCTCGCGCTGGTCGCTGATCCCGACCGCCGCGAGGGCACTCGCGTCGGCCCCGAGATCCCGAAGCGCCACGCGCACGCAGAACTGGACGCGTTCGAGGATCTCGTCGGCGTCGTGCTCGACCCAGCCGGGCCGCGGCGTGATCTGCGCGTGCGACTGCTGATGCGTGGCCCGGATGGATCCAGTTCGGTCGAACAGGATGCAGCGGCTGCTCGTCGTCCCCTGGTCGATGGCGGCGACGAGCGACCGCGGCTCCACGAGGACGAGGCTAGTAGCGGTAGGCCTCTCGACGGACCGAGATCGCGAGGTCGGCGACCCTTCGGAACTGCCAGAAGGCGGCCAGCGCCGCGATCACGATCCAGGCCCCGACTCCGATGATCCCGTCGGTCAGCAGGCCGCTGAGGAGGCCGCTGTCGAGGTCCTCGACCTGGATCCGTCCGAGGAAGATCAAGGCCCCGTTCACCACGGCCCCGGCGCCGCTGATCGCCGAGAAGATGATGACGAGGAGCGCCGGCACGCCGGCCAGGAACGTCGCGATGGCCAACGCGCCGCCGACGATCAACCCGACGACGATGCCGAGGATGGCCGCGTCGATGCCGAGCGCATCCATGAGACCCACGCCGAACGTGTACCCGAGTGCACCGGCCGCGATCGTGACCGCCGCGTAGTACCAGAAGTACGAGATGGCCCCGAGAAAGAACCCGAACAGGATGCCGATGATCCAGCCCAGGACGGTCGTGAAGAAGCCCTGGCCGAAGACGTCATGGCTCCATTGCATGCCGACCAGGAACCCGAAGACGAAGGCCCAGAGCGGCAGCAGGATGGTGAACAGCGAGAGCCCGTAGAAGGCCCATGCGCCACCGACGGCGATGGCCAACAGTCCGACGATGATCCCTTCGATGGACATCGAATCCCTCCTACCAAGGAGGCGCTCACCGCTGGGCACGCGCGGATCCGAATCGCTCGGGCGCCCTCCGGCTGGACTATACGCCGCGCGGGTGGGCCGACAAGGCCCCTTTCACGCAGCGTGGCGCCTCCTCAGCGGCGCTTGACCGCATGGCCGCCGGCGTCCCGACTGCGGGCGAGGTTGGCGCTCGCGAAGTGGTGGCTCTTGCGGCTGGCCTCGGCCATCGGGGCCGCGAACAGCCCCTGCTCGGACTCGAGCGTCTCCACGAGGTCGCGCAGCTCCGGGTCACGACCGGCGTACGAGCGGATCCGCTCCGCCACCGACGAGAGCGCGGTCCGAGCGCCGCCGAAGTTCCCGGCGCGGTTCTTGATGACGGCCTCCTGGCGCGCGCGGGCCGCGAACAGTCGCGCCACGGCCCGGTCCACCTCGGGATCGCGGGCTTGCACGTCGTTGGCGTGGTGGTCCGCATAGGTCCAGCTCAGCCGAGCCGGCTCGGTCTCGCCGGCGCCGCCCGGCCCGAAGACGCCATCACGGTCGGTGAGGGCCACGATGGCGCCGGCCTCGCGGCCGAGGTCGCCGTACGGGAACGACAGCCGGAGCACGACCTCGACCACCTGTTCCGACCCGAGCTCCCCGATGGCCACGACCGTTCGACCGCCACGTTCGGTGGCGAGGTACGGACTGATGGGCTCGACGCGGATCTCGTCGCGGGCCGTGAGTTCGATCGCGACGTCACGGGCGACGATCTCCAGCGTCTCCCCCACCTCGGACGTGATGGCGTCGCGGATCTGGGGCGCATCGGCGATGTAGTAGAAGTGGCCGCCGCCGGCGTCGGCCAGGTCCTGCAGGAGCCGCTCGTCGAAGTCGTTGCCGACCCCGAACGTCGTGGTCGACACGCCTCGTGCCCGGAGCGCGGCCGCATGCGCGGCCAGCTCCCCCGCGTCGGTGATGCCGACGTTGGCGAGGCCATCGGTGAGGAGCAGGCACCGGTTCACGCCCCGCTCGGACAGGTGCGCCGCGACCTGTTCGCAGCCACGCAGCCAGCCATCGCCGAGGTTGGTGCTGCCGCGGGCCTCGATCGAGCGCAGCCGGTCGACCGCACCACGACGCGCTTCGGCCGACGCGACCGTCGACTCGATGACGACGTCGACGACATCGTCGTACACGACCACGCTGAACCGATCGCCGGCCTCCAGCCGGGCGATGGCCTCCTCGACCGCGCGCTTGGCGATGTCGAGCTTGGCCCCGGACATCGAGCCCGATCGATCGAGCACGATGGCGAGGTTGACCGGAGCGCGGCGACGCTCGCTGGTCGCCCGCGGGGCGACGATCCGGCCGAGCACGAAGCGCTGGCTATGGCTGGTGGCGCGGATGTGCTGGCGGTCCTGGCGGACCGTGAAATGCTGGTCGAGCTTGGCGGTCATGGTCAGTCCTCCTCGAGGAGCTCTCGGGCGATCGTCACCAGACGATCCACCCGCTTGTTCTGGGTCCGGCTCAACGGTCGCCGGAGGTGGAGCTCGACGTCGGGAGCGAGGACGACGCGTTCCCACTGGGAGCGCTCGAGCGGTTCGGCCGTCGGGCTGGTGTACTCGCCGACCGATTCGGCGACGCCAGTGCGGTGGACGTGGATGGCCGGGGCTGGCCCGGAGGCAGCCAACGGCATGGCGACGAATGCCGGCCCGCCGGTCACCGGCTTGGGGGAGGCCAGGATCGTGCGGATGTAGTCAAGAGCGGAGTCGCCGGGCGGCGGCGAGTCGTCGACTTCGGCCAGGTCCCGGACGGCGTCATCATCGAGTCCGGCCAGGCGCCGCCGGATCTCCGCGAGGGGGAGGTGATCGCGCTGCAGCCGCCGGATCAGTCGGAGGCGGCCGAGGTGATCCTCGCCGTACTTCGACCCCGGTCCAGTCTGGCCGACACCCGGCAACAGGCCGCTGGAGAGGTAGTAGCGGACCGTGCGCGGCGTCACCCCGGCCAGATCGGCCAGTTCGGTGAGCGAGTAGCGGACGTCGTTCGGCATGAGCGCATTGTGACAGTGTCACGTCACACTGTCAATACACACCAGTGCGCCTTCCGCCGCGCCCGCCGCCCCCCGCCACCCGCTGCCCCCCTCGCCGCCTCTTATGCATCCGACACGAATACCGACCTGGAGGTGACCTCCAGCGCCGAATTCGTGCATAAGCCTCCGTGAACCGACCACCGCGCCTCCACACCCGCTCCACACCGCGGCGCGACGGTGGTGAGAGACGGGATCCGAGGTGGATCCCACATCAACCCCCAAGAAGGAGTCCGCGCACATGTCGCGCACCATCGCGGCGATCGCCCTGGTCGTCGTCCTCGTCATCGGCGGAGGCATCATCGCCACCACCGCCTATCAAGCTGGCCTGTCCACGGCGGTCACCCAGGCCGTTGCGGACGGCGCCACCATCGTCAATCCGGTCGTCGCGCCCGCCTACGGGTACGGCTATGGCTATGGCTGGGGCCCCGGGTTCGGCCATGGGTTCTTCGGGTTCCTGGGCACGATCATCATCCTCCTCATCGTGTTCGGGCTGATCCGGGCGCTGATCTGGGGTGGCCGAGGTCGCCGCGGACCATGGGGCGGTCCCGGTTGGGATCCCGAAGCCCGCCGAGCGCACTTCGAGTCCCGGTTCCACGGCACGTTCGAGGACTGGCACCGCCAGGCCCACGACCCGGGATCCGGCCCGACGACCGGTCCGACCACCGGCTCGAGCGCGAACCCACCGACATCCACCCCTCCCTCCGGCTGAGCAGCCGTCCCTCCCTTCCAAGCGCCCCCGGGCATCCATCCCGGGGGCGCTCTCGTCTCCCCCGCCCCACTACGATGGCCACCATGCGAACCGTCCTCGTCGTCGACGACGAAGCGAAGATCGTCCAACTCGCACGCGACTACCTGGAACACGCGGGCTTCGCCGTGCTGACCGCGGCGGACGGCCGAAGCGCGGTCGAAACCGCGCGCCGACAGCACCCCGACCTCATCGTCCTCGACCTCGGCCTGCCCGGCCTCGACGGTCTCGAGGTCACCCGCGAGCTGCGCCGCGACTCGTCGATCCCGATCGTGATGCTCACGGCCCGCGACGACGAGCTCGACAAGCTGCTCGGCCTCGAACTCGGCGCCGACGACTACCTGACCAAGCCGTTCTCGCCACGCGAGCTCGTCGCCCGGGTCAAGGCGGTCCTGCGGCGGAGCGAGCGGGCAGCCGAGCCGGGCGACGTGATCCGGGCCGCTGACGTCGTCCTCGACCTGCCGCGGATGCATGCCGAGATCGCCGGCCGGACCGTCGAGCTCACCGCGACCGAGTTCGGGCTGCTGGCCACGCTGGCGGCGAGCCCGGGCCGGATCTTCACCCGCTCCCAGCTCCTCGACGCCCTCCGTGGCGTCGCCTTCGAGTCGTACGAGCGGGCCATCGACTCGCACATCAAGAACCTGCGCCGGAAGGTCGAGCCCGACCCCCGCGAGCCGCGTTACGTGCTGACGGTGTACGGCGTGGGGTACCGCTTCGCCGACGACCGGGGATCCGGGGCTTGACCGGCCCGCCGCAGGACCCCGGCACGCCGCCGGACCCCGGCCCGCCGCAGGACCCTGGCACGCCCCCGCCGCCGCGTGCGGACCGCGGTCGTGGCCGGACGTGGCAGGACCCCGGCTTCGACCGCCGCGACCCGTTCGCTCGGCAGATGCGCGCTCGGGCCCGCTGGCAGCGCCGGCACGAATGGGGCGAGGGCCCGCCGTGGCGCCGGCGACAAGGCTTCGGCTGCATCTTCGGGATCCTGTTCCTCATCGTCGTCGGTTCGATCGTCACGGCGGTCGCGTCGATCCTGTCCTACCTCGGGCCACTCCCCGTCGTCATCGCCGTGCTCGCGGTCGTGGCCATCATCGCCACCCTGCTCCGCGGCACCATCGGATCGGCCCGCGACCTCGACCGGATGCTCGCGGCGACGCGACGGGTCGAGGACGGCGACTACGGCGTCCGCGTCGGGAAGACCCGCTCGGACATGCCGCCTGTCCAGGAACTCGCCCGCGGGTTCGACACGATGGTCGCCCGGCTCGAGACCGACGAGGAGCAGCGCCGAACCCTACTGGCCGACGTCAGCCACGAGCTCCGCACGCCCCTCGCGGTCATCACCGGCAACCTCGAAGCCATCCTCGATGGCGTCTACCCGGCCGATGAGGCGCACCTGACCCCGATCCTCGAGGAGACGCGGGTGCTGGAGCGGCTCGTCGACGATCTGCGGACCCTCACCCTGTCCGAGGCGGGCACGCTGACCCTCCACTCGGAGCCGACCGATCCGGACGTGCTCGTTGGCGACGTGGTTCGCTCGTTCACGCCGGCCGCGACACGAGCCGGCGTGCGCCTCGTGGCCGACGTGACCGGCGACCTGCCCATCCTGGACCTCGATCCGGTGCGGATCCGCGAGGTCCTCTCGAACCTGGTCGCGAACGCCCTGCGCCACACGCCGGACGGTGGCTCGGTCACGCTTGGCGGCTCGGTCGGCGCCGACGAGGTCGTGCTGACGGTCGCGGACACCGGACCAGGCATCGAGCCCGCGTTGCGGCCCTATGTGTTCGATCGTTTCGTCAAGGGCGAGGGGTCGCGCGGCTCCGGGCTGGGGCTCGCGATCGCGCGCGGGCTCGTGGAAGCCCACGGCGGCACGATCTCGGTCGATTCGCCGGATGGTGGCGGTTCGACGTTCCGGGTCTCGCTGCCTCGCGCCGCCTCGAGCGCGTGACGCTCGCCCCGGTTACGGGCGGCTGATCCGGACGTTGTCGACGGCCGCCTCGATCGTGCTCCCGCGACCCCGGTCGGCGGCCTCGAAGACGATGCGCACGTTCTGGCCGGCCCACGGCGCCATCGACACGTTGACCGTGGTCCATTTCGGCAGGTCGGTGTTCGCGGCGCCCTTCTCCTGCTTGACGAGCGTGCGGGTCCCGTCCTCGCGTTCGACGTAGGCGCGGAAGGTGTCGCCCGATGAGGCGTTCGAGCTGTGGGCGAAGTAGTACCGGAACGACAGCGTGCCGGTGGTCGCCGGCAGGCCGATGAGCCTCGAGCGGACCGAGGTCACGCCACCATCGACGTCGTGCGAGCTCGCCTTCGAGCCGGCGGCGGTCCCCGTCACCAGGGCCCTCGAGCCCGACGGGACGTTCCCTGCCTGCCTGGCCGTGGTCGCGGGGTTGCCGCGCTGCCATCGACCGGCGGTGGCGGTGTCGGTATGGAGCGGATCGGCGACCCAGCCCTGGCCCGTCTCGAAGTCGTCGAACAGGGGTCCGCAGTGCGTCTTCGTCTTGCCGATGATCGAATAGCGGCAGCTGGCCCGCTCGATCAGGTACAGGATCGCCTCGCGGTTCCGCTCGGTCTCGCGCCTGATGAGCTCGTCGGGCGGATAGAAGCGGGCGAGGCCCGAGACCTTGGCGTGGCTCGGGTAGAGCTCGAACGTGTACATCCAGATGCGCTGGGTGCCGTAGGCCCAGTCGATCTCGTCGCCATCGGTGACATACAGGCTGCTCGACTGCTTGGGCGTGAAGCCGTTGAGCCGGGCCATCTTCCGGCCCATGGCCGCCAGCGCCGCGTGGTCGTCGGCCGTCATGTCGCCCGGGACGTCCCGCTTCGTGTAGCCGTACGGCCAGAGGATCTCCTCGCCGGCGGTGTGGAACGTGATGGCGGTCTTGATCTGCTGGACGCCCCCGATCCGGCGGCTGAGCATGAAGTCGCGCATCGCCTTGGTCTCGGGCGAGGAGAACGGCGCCCTGCCCCGGTAGGTGTTGGACGCCGTGCTGCCCGACGAGCCACCGCAGCAGCCCCACTTGTAGCCGTAGTTCCGGTTGAGGTCGGTGCCCTTGTGGGCCGAGCCGGCGTTCGGCTGACGGTTCTTGCGCCACTCGCGATACGGGTTGCCGGTGAGATCGAACTCGGCGCCATCGGGGTTCACCGCGAAGACGATCCACACCTCGCGGGAGTTGACGATGTTCGTGATCTGCGTGTCGGTGCCGTACTCGTCGGTCAGCCAGGCCAGGATCGCGAGCGTCTGCTCGAGCGTCAGGTGCTCCCGGGCGTGATGAAGCGAGTCGAAGAGGACCTCCGGCTCCGGCTCGTCGGTCGCGACGTTGTCGGAGACCTTGACCGTCCACAGCTCGCGGCCCTGGTAGCTCTGGCCGATCGAGAAGAGATCGACGATGTCGGGGTGTGCCGCCTCGGTGGCCTGGAGGACGGCGACCATCTCCGCGTAGGAGTGGTACTTGCTGTCCTTCGCCGGGAAATCGGCGGCGGTGGCGGTGGGCGGTGCGGCGGCGACACCCGTCGTCGCCACGAGGGCGAGGACCAGCGACGCGCCCAGCACCAGGGCGGCGGGTCGGCCATGCATGCGGTCCAGTGTGCCGGGTGATGTCCAGCCCGGCCATGCGGCGATGGGGCTACGAGGCACCGGGACCCGGGAACACGACGGCGGCGCGCGGAGTCTGAGGACCCACAGGCCCGGTCCGCCAGCGACCGGCCACCAACCCAGGAGGGTCTGCGATGACCCGATCCACGGTTCGCATCGGCGGAGGTCTTGTCGCCGCCCTTGTCCTCGCCGCGACGGTCGCGGCCCCGGCCCTCGCGTGCGGGGGTCTCATCGGTCCGAACGGGGCCGTCAACCTCCTCCGTACGACCACGTTCGCCGGCTACCACGACGGGGAGGAGCACTACATCACGGCCTTCCAGTTCGCCGGCGGCGGCGGGGCCTTCGGGAGCCTGACGCCACTGCCCGGGATCCCCTCGAAGGTCGAGAAGGGTGGCGACTGGACGCTCCAGCGCCTCCTCCGCGAGACGGAGCCGCCCTTCCTTGGCGAGGCGCTCGCTGCGAGTGCCAGGACCTCCGACGAGGCCGAGGTCCTCATGGAGGTCCAGATCGACGCGCTCGACATCACCGTCCTGCGCGGCGGCGCCGATGCCGTCGGCAAGTGGGCCACCGACCACGGATTCCGGCTGCCACCCGACTCGCCCGAGGTCCTCGACTTCTACGCGTCGCGCAGCCCGATCTTCCTCGCCGCGGTCTTCGACGCCGATGCGGCCGCCGAGCGCGGACAGGCGGTCGGTGACGGGACACCGGTCCACATCACGATCCCGACGACCAACCCGTGGGTCCCGATCCGCATCCTCGCCCTCGGCAAGACCGGCGGCGAGCGGGTCGATGCCGACGTCTACATGCTGACCGACCGCCGGCCGGCCATCCTGCCGATCCCGACCGGGGACAACGGCATGGCCCTCGACCACAGCGCCCCGGCGACGGCCTCGCTGCTCGACGACCTCCGCTCCGACCGGGGCATGGAATGGGTGCCCGACAGCGCCTGGCTCACCAAGGTCCGCATCGACGCCGCGGCACCGCAGCTCGCGTTCGACCTCGCGGTCGATGCCAGCGGGGCGCGGCAGCCGTCGCGGGTCATGGCCGGTCTGGAGATGCCCGGCGCGGCGAGTGACTTCGCGGCCGAAGCGGCGGCCCGGCTCCTGCTGGGCCTCACGTTCACCATCGGCGGCATCGGTGGCATCCTGCTGCTGATCCGGCGTCGACCGCCGGTGCAGGCCGCCTGACGCGCATGACCGAACTCGTGGCGACGTCCCCGGGCACGGGGATGGTCCGTGCCAGCCGCCGACCAGGGCCACTCGCCCTGGTCGGCGGCGTCGCGCTCTCCCTGAGCGTGGCCGGGATGGCCGGCGCATGGGTCCAGATGTCCGGCCGTTCCGACGCGACGGTCGCGATCGAGATCCACTACTCCCGGTACAGCCCGAGCGTGGCGACGGTGCCGCTCGGCGTGCCGGTCACGTTCACCATCCACAACGGCGACCCGATCGACCACGAGTGGATCGTGGGCGACGCCGCGGTCCATGAGCGCCACCGAACCGGCACGGAACCGATCCACGGCGCGCGCCCGACCGAGATCACGATCCCGGCCGGCGAGACCCGGACCACGACCGTCGTGTTCGCCGCGACCGGGTCGCAGCTGTACATCTGCCACCTCCCCGGCCACGAGGCGTACGGGATGGTCGGCACGGTCACGATCGGCCCCGGCTGAATCGATCGGGCCCCACGTTTCCGCAGGGCCCGACCAGTGGCATCCCAGGGACTTCAGACCTCTGGGGCGCCCTCCGGGACGTGGGTGACGAGGATCGCATTGACGATCGGCTTGTGGCCGCGCGGCGCCGCGAACCCGATGTCGAGCACGCCGTCGGTCACCTCGACCGTGAACGTCTTGTCGAGGGCCGTGTAGCGCGCACCGGATTCCTCCACGACGTCGAGCGAGCGGAGGACACCCGTGCCCTCCAGGCTGACATCGAAGACGCGATCCTCGGCGTTCCTGAACTGGAGCTCGGCGAAGCTGAGCTCGACCTGGTAGAAGCCATTCGCCACGTTGAACTTGTAGGCGGTCATGTCCTCGCGAAGGTTCTTGTACCGCCCGTCATCGAGGGTGTTGGCGATGGCGCGTCCGGTGCTGCGGGTCGAGCCACGTCGGACGTAGCCGTACGGGCCTGATCCGAACGAGCGATCGGCCGCGTAGACGTCGCCGTCCAGGTCGACGAACCGACCGCCACCGGCGTTGACGCCCTGCTGGAAGTCGGTGACGACCAGCGTCACGGGCACCTGCAGGACCCCATGGTCGGGATCGTCGGTCAGGATCGCGACCAGCGCCCGGTAGATGTCGGGAGCGAGCCCGGTCGTGTCGATCGCGATGTCGATGTCGACCGTGCCGTCCGGCGCGATCGTGCCCTCGGTCGGCGCCACGCTCAGCCACGGGACGTCGCTGAAGGTGGGCAGGCCGGATTCGACGAGGTACGCGTTGAGCGAGTTCTGGCCGACGGTCCACAGGTTGCCGATGGCATCGAGCTCGAGACCGGCACCGCCGAACCCGCCGCCGTCCGGATGCGGGATCCCGCGAGTCGCCTCACAGGTCATCGGATCGATCAGCCAGATCGTGTCGGAGTCGGAGTTGGTGGCCTCCCAGAGCAGCCCGAACGAGCCGTTCCAGGCGAGACCGGAGATGCTTCCATCCGGCGGGCTGCACTGCGAGAGCGTCTCGCCGGGGGTGGGATGGGACGGCCCGGCCACGCGGTACACGATGCCCTCGTTCCAGCCGCCGATGTAGAAGACATCGGCCGCCGGGTCGTAGGCGAGGCCACGCTGGCTCGTGCCGCTCCCACGGCGAGCCGGTGATCACCTGGACCACCGAGCCGTCGACGGGGTTGAAGCCGTAGATGCCGTTGTCGCCACCCACGTTGACCTGCCAGATCAGGCCGCGGGCCCGGTCGAAGGCCATGTCCGCGCCCCATTCGGCAAGCGCACTGAGCCCGAAGTCGCCGAGCCGCTCGCCGGCGGGCGTGAACTGGACGTCGATCAGGTCGATCGGGTCGCCGAGCCAGACGTCGCCGCTGTACGCGACGCCCCACGGCAGGGTCATCCCGCTCGGCCAGCTGGCCACGACGTCACCGTCGGCGGCCAGGCGTGGCGGGACCGCGACGCCAGCCGAGGCCGTCCCGATGCCGCGCGTGGATCGCGCGTTCGGGTCCGCGCCCGCGGGCAGGGTTCGCTTCCCGGGCGTGCCGGCGAGGCCGGTGGTTCCACCGCCGAGGTCCACCTCACCGACGGTGAAGTGGAGGTCCGCGTGGCCACCGAGGTTGCCCAGGACCACGGTGGTCGTGGCCTGATCACCGGCCGGCATCAGGAACGAGGGCTCGGTGTCGCCCTCGAGCGAGGCGTGGGGCTGGATCTTGTGGAGCGCCGCATCGGCACCGGGCGTCGAGACGCCCGAGGCGATCACGACGTCCTGCGTGACCGGCACATAGCCGTCCTTGGTGATGTCGGTCGGCCAGGTGCCGGCCGGCCCGATGATCGCGAACGCGCCATCGGCGTCGCTGGTGGCGACGATGTCGAGGGGCGTGCCAGGCGGCCACTGGGCATGGACGGTGATGGTCGCCCCGGCGATGGGATCGCCGCTGTGGCCGTCGCTGACCACGCCGCTGGCACCGCCGAACGTTTCGGGCAGCGCCACGTTCAGGGTCACGTCGATGGCGATCTGCTCCGAGCGCGGCGCGTTCGTCACCAGCACGAGCTGGGCGTGGTACTCGCCGGGGGAGAGCGTCGGGCTACCGAGCGTGACGTTGATGACCTGGTTGCCGCCGACCGCCACCTCGCCCGTCACCGGGTTCGGCGTCAGCCAGTCGACCTCGCTGAACGGCTCGATCGTGCCGTGCCCGATGTCCGGGGCCCAGTCATGCGGGGCGGAGGAGTCGCCGAGGACCATCGCCGTGGCGATCCGGCCGTCGTCATGGCCGAGCGCCTCGATCGGGATGTCGTAGGCCATCGTCTGGCCGGTGAATGTCACCGGCACGGCCGCGACGACTTCGAACGTGGCAGTGTCGACGACGAGGACCACCGGGTCCGCGTCGTGGGTCAGGAACAGGTCAAGGAAGTACTCCGCGCCGATATCCTGGGTCGGCAGGCCGGCCAGATCGGACGCGGGGACGCCGGTCGACGGATCCTCGTCGGTGTCGAGGAAGACGTACCCGACCGCCTGCGAGATAGGCGTGGCCGGGCTGAAGTCGAGGGCCATCGACACGACCGTGCTGCCGTCGGAGCCGGCCCGCACGGTCCCGACATCGACTGGCCCGCCGGCGTCGCCGATCGGGTCGTTGATGATCGTGCTCAAGCTGGCCGATGCGATGTCGTTGGGCGCCCAACGCGGGAAGGCCTTCGGGAGCGCCTGTCGCTCCCACTTCGGCACCCGCGTCACGGCGATCAACGGTTCCGGCAGCGGTGGCAGGATCACGCCCTGGTCCCGCTCACGCGCCACCCAGTCGAGCGGCAATGAGCCGTCGTTGGACAGGGTGACCGGGTGGGTCGAGGTCGCTCCGAAGTCGACATTGGCGGTGATCTCGGTGACGTCCACCGCGGCCGTCGGCGCGCGGAGGCTGAAGTCGACGGTCGTGGTGACGTCGTCGGTGACGGTCGCGGATGCGGTGCCGTCCTCGTACAGGTTGGCCGTGGCGGTGACCTCGTACGAGCCGGCCAGCAGCCGAAGCTCGTACTGCCCTTCGTCGTTCGTCGTCGTCGATCGGCCACCGGGTGTGGCCTGGATCTCGGCGCCCGCGATCGGCAGGCCGTCGTTCGCGTCGGTCACCGTGCCGCCGATGAAGCCGGTCGGGACCGTCGTGATGCGGATGGCGTGGTTGGATTCGAGGTTCGACTCGAAGAAGCCGATCTGGAGGGCGTCGGTGCCGGTCGCGTTTTCGATGCCGACCGTGGCGTTTCGACCATCACCCGGGTTGGCCGGGTTGCTGCCGTACAGGAGGTCGATCGTGCCGTTCTCCCAGAGCTTCATCTCGAAATCGAGCAGCGTGGCCGCGCCGAGGACGCGGACGTCCGAGTACTCGATCACGAACGCCCGGTTCGGCGCTGTGCCGACGAGCTCGTAATCGATGGACCCGACATCGGTGATGAAGAGGTCCATCCAGAGCGCGTAGATCGCGGCGTTCGGTGTGCTCGTGGCCGGGATCCCGGTCGGGATGAAGAGGCCCGCCTCGGGAGCGAGGAAGTTCACGTAGCCGTTCTCGGTGACGTAGACCTGCGAGTACTCCTCGCCGTAGAACGGGAACGAGAACGGCAAGCGCAGCCGGCCCGCGACCTCGTCGCCGATCAGCGCGGTCTGGCCATCGGCATCGACCCAGTCGAAGGCCGTCGGCGCGCAGGCATGCCCGAAGTCGTCGAGCTTGCGGAACAGCGCGAAGTCCTGGGTCACGTCCTCACCGGCCGAGGTGATCTCGGCGATGCCGGTCTCGGTGCAGCCATCGGCCGACGCGCTGAGCGTGAACGTGCCGATCGGGAGCACCAGGCTGTACTGCCCGGCGCTGTTGGTCGTGACGGGATCGACGGGCGTGCCGACGGCCCGGACCGTGACATCCGGGATCGGCGAGCCGTTCTCGGCCGACGAGACCGTGCCGCTGACCGTGAAGAGCGGGAGCGGATCGAGCCCGATGTCCTGGTCCGTGACCTCGTCAGTGACGATGACCACGCTCGGCACGACGGCGCCGAAGTAGCCGAACGCCGCGGCACTCACCGTGTAGTCGCCGGCGGCGAGCAGCATCTCGTAGTTGCCGTCCCCGTCGGTGGACGTCGTGAACGGGCGGACGCCGTTGTCGGCCGTGACCTGGGCGCCGCTGATCGGCAGGCCCGTGGCCGTGTCGGTGATCGTGCCGGACAAGGTTCCACCGGTCGCCACGAGGGCGGCCGCGGCGGCCGCATCGATGCGGCCTTCGCCATAGACGTTGTTCGGGTCGCCATCGGGGTCGCCCCCGCACGTATCGTCGAGGCGGTCCACGGCGGTCGAGCGGATCGCGCCGGTCGCCCCGTTGAAGTCGCCACGGAGCGCGTTGTCCGCGGACAAGAGCAGGGCCAGCGTGCCCGCGACGTGCGGGGCGGCCATGGACGTGCCGGAGAAGGCTTCGTAGCCGTCGCCGGGCACGCTGGACACGACGTCCACGCCGGGGGCGGAGACATCGGGATTGACCTTGCCGAAGCCCGACGGACCGCGACCGGAGAAGTCGGCGATGACGTCGTCGATGTCGGTCGCGCCCACGCTGAACGCCTCGAGGAAGTCGCCGGGCGAGCCGCCCTCGCCGCAGAAGGGACCGGGGTTGCCAGACGAGAAGACCGGGAGGATGCCGGCCGCGCGCCAGGCCTGGACGGTTTCGAGATAGAACGTGTCACCGGGGCCGCCACCCCAGGAGTTGCTCACGATGTCGGGCCGCTGGGCCGGGTCCGGGTTCTCGCCGTTGAGGTCGGTGGGGGCGAGGACGAACTGGCCGGACGAGAGGAGTGCGGACTCGGAGCAGTCGACGACTTCGCAGCCCTTGGCCGCGATCCACTTGGCGCCCGGCGCGACGCCGATGTCCGGCGTGAAGTCGCCGGGGCCGTCGCCACCGAGGATCGTGCCCATGGTGTGCGTGCCGTGGGCCACGTTGTCGCACGGCTCCGGGTCCGGGCAGATGCCCGACGGATCCCACCAGTGGTAGTCGTGCGAGAACGATCCGTCGCCGTTGTTGCCCAGGTACTGGTTGACGAGCGCGGGATGGGTGTACTCGACGCCGGTGTCGATCGTGGCGACGACGACGCCCTGACCCAGGATGCCTTCGCCCCAGGCCTGGTCGGCACCGATCTTGGCGACGCCCCATTCGGGCGTGCCGACGGCCGCGAGGACCGCGACCTTCGGATCGATCGGTTGGATGAGCGGATAGCTGCGTTCGGCGCGGATCCGGGCGACGGCCGGGTCCTTGGCGAGCGTCGTGGCGAGCCTGGCCAGCGTCGCGGAGGAACCCTCGACGACGAGGACGTTGGTCAGCCAGTAGCTGGTGGCATCGACGCCACGGACCTGCGAAGTGGCGGCCACGGCCGCGCGCTGGGACGATCCGGCGGTCGAGCTGAGGGCATCGATGACCGCCTGCCCGCGCTTGTCGCGATCCTTGACGTTGGCCGCGGGCTTCAGATCCGCCTTCGCGCGGAACTCGACGACCATGCGCTGGACGCGTCCGGCCGCCAGATCGCGCTGGAGTTTGCCTTCGATGGGCGCGGCGGCGCTAGCTGCCGATCCGGGTGTGCCGGCGCCGGCGGCCGCCGCGACGGTCGCAACCTGGGTGATGAGCAATGCAGCGGCGATGACGGCCGCGAGCCCACGACGGCGATGCATGACCGAACCCTCCACTCCGTCGACTCGACGGTCGACGACCCTCCGTGCATCGATCCCCTCAGGACCGATCGGTCGAGCGGACGACGCGAGACGCCGACGACGCTCAGGCTCGGGTCACGAAATGCGGTGTTCTGGGGCCGAGGTTCGGGACCCGCGCCGGAATGCTACACCCGGGGTGTCTCGCCACATCACGCCTCTGCGCAGGCCCCGGCGTCGGCCACGTTCGCCCGGTATCCTCGCGATGATGCGCCGCCTGCCCGACCCGTACGACGACATCGCGGCCGGCCGTCCCGCGGCCGTCGGGCTCGCCGGGCCGGCGTTGCTCGGCAGCCGGTTGCTCACCAAGGAGCTCGCCTTCCCACACGGGGAACGCGAGACATTCGGTCTGCGCGGGCTCCTGCCCGATCGGGTCCTGTCCATCGAGGAGCAGACCGAGCTCGAGCTCGAGCACATCCGGGTCAAGTCCGACGCCCTCGAGCAGTACATCGGCCTGGCCGCGCTCCAGGACCGCAACGCGACGCTCTTCTACCGGCTCCTCACCGACCACCTCGAGGAGTTCCTGCCGATCGTCTACACGCCGACCGTCGGGCGCGCCTGCCAGGAATTCAGCCACATCATCCGGCGGACCCGCGGCACCTGGATCACGCCGGCGGACCGCGACCGCATCCCGGCCCTGCTCCGCCAGGGACCGTTCGAGGACGTGCGTCTCATCGTGGTCACCGACAACGAGCGGATCCTCGGCCTCGGCGACCTGGGCGCGGGCGGGATGGCGATCCCGACCGGCAAGCTCGCGGTCTACACCGCGGCCTGCGGGATCCACCCGGTCCTGACGCTGCCGGTCTCGCTCGACGTCGGGACCGACAACCCGGCCCTGCTCGCCGATCCGTTGTACCTCGGGTACCGGGCGCCGCGGCTGCGCGGCGCCGAATACGACGCTCTCGTCGAAGCCTTCGTGACCGGCGTGGAGGAGGTCTGGCCGGGTTGCGTGATCCAGTTCGAGGACTTCAAGCAGGCCAACGCGCTGCGCCTGCTGGACCGCTACCAGGGTCGCGTCCCGTCGTTCAACGACGACATCCAGGGCACGGCCGCCGTCGTCCTGGCGGGGGTGCTGGCCGGCCTGCGTGCCACGGGCCGGACACTGGGCGACGCCCGGATCGTGCTGGTCGGGGCGGGCGGAGCCGGGGTCGGGATCGGGCGACTGTTGCGGGCCGCGATGGGCGAAGCGGGGCTGTCCCCGTCGGCCATCGGCGAGGCGATCGCGCTGGTCGACACCCAGGGACTCGTCCACGCGGGCCGGACCGACCTCGATGGCACGAAACGGGAGCTCGCGGTGCCCGCGGTGGGCGCGGGGGGCGGCGGGGCGGTGCCTGCCGGCACCACTTTCGATGGCAGTGGCGGACCGACGCTCCTCGAGGTCGTCCGCGACCGCCGGCCGACGGTCCTCGTCGGGACGACCGGGATGGCCGGCACGTTCACCGAGGCCGTCATCGACGCGATGGCCGAGCGCGTCGGCCCGAGCGATCGACCGATCGTGCTGCCGCTGTCGAACCCGACGTCCGCTGCCGAGGCGACGCCGGCCGATGTCCTGCGCTGGAGCCAGGGCCGGGCGCTCGTCGCGACGGGCTCGCCATTCGATGCCGTGACGCTCGACGGCGTGCGCCACGAGATCGGCCAGGCGAACAACGCGTTCATCTTCCCGGGTGTGGGTCTGGGGGCCATCGTGGCCGAGACGCGGACCATCACCGACCGCATGTTCCTGCTGGCGGCCCGGACGCTGGACGCGGCCGTCACCGACGAGCGGGTCGCGTCGGGCGCCCTCTACCCGCCGATCTCGTCGCTCCGCGCGGTCTCGCGGGAGATCGCCATCACCGTCGCGCGGGAGGCGGTCGATGCGGGCCTGGCGCGCGCCGACATCGCGCTTGACGCACGTGGCCGATGCGGTCGATGCGGCGATGTGGTGGCCCGCCTACGTCCCGTATGAGCCGATCCGGGTGGCCGAGCGGCGCCGCGAGAACGAGGCGTGACCACCATCGTGCGGGCGGCGGTCCTGGAGGCGACCGGCGAGGCGGCCGTCGTGCAGTCGCTCGAGCTGGCGGACCCACGCGAGGGCGAGGTGCGCGTGCGCATCCTCGGTGTCCGGCGTCTGCCACTCCGACCTGCACGTCCGCGACGGCGAGTGGGCGCGCCCGACGCCCATGGCGATGGGCCACGAGGGCGCGGGCGTGGTCGACGCGATCGGGCCGGGCGTTCGCTCGCTGCGGGTCGGCCAGCCGGTCGCGTTGTCGTGGCTCGTGCCGTGCGGGACATGCCGGGCGTGCGTGGCCGGTCGGCCGTGGGCCTGCCCCGACTCCCCGTCGTTCCGGCACCGGCTGCCGGACGGGACGGCGGCGCTCCATCGGCCGGGCGGGGGTGCGGGCGGGGCGACGGGCGCGCGGCGGTGCGGGCGAGGCGGTCCTGTCCTACTGCGGCATCGCGACGATGTCCGAGGCGACCGTCGTGCCGGAAGCCGCGGCCATCCCGCTCCCGGCGGGCGTCGACCCTGCGGTGGCCGCACTCATCGGGTGCTGCGTTTCGACCGGTGTCGGCGCCGTGTTGAAGACCGCGGTGGTGGAGCCGGGTTCGACCGTGGCGGTGATCGGCCTTGGCGGCGTCGGGCTGTCGTGTGTCATGGGGGCCGCGATCGCGGGGGCGTCGCGGATCGTCGCCGTGGACCGGGTGCCGGCGAAGCTCGCCGTTGCGCTCGAGGTAGGCGCCACGGACGGCCTGCTGGCGTCCGACGATGCGGACGAGACGCTCGGGGCCCTGCGCGAGCTGACCGACGGCGGTCCGGACTACGCGTTCGAGGCGATCGGGCTCCCGTCGACCGTGGAACTCGCCCTCGCCTCGCTGCCGCTGGCCGGGACCGCGGTCCTGGTCGGGATGACCCCGCTCGGGGCTCGGGCGTCGTTCGATGTCTACCCGTTCGTCGACGAGAGCCGCCGGATCCTGGGCTCGAACTACGGCTTCGCAGACCCGGCGGTGGACTTTCCCCGGTACGCCCAGTGGCACCTCGACGGCCGGCTGCCGATCGACCGACTGGTCGACCGACGCATCCGGCTCGATGACATCGAGGACGCATTCGTGGCGATGCGCCGCGGCGAGTACACGCGCCAGGTCATCTCATTCGACTGACGGCGTCAGCCGCCGGTCGTCGGCGAGGCCGCCGGCCGAAGCGGCCGGAGTCGACCGTCGGCCAGGCGCTGCTCGAGACGCTCGAGGATCCGGTCAGCGCGGGCCTGCTTGAGGTTGCCGGCCGCGACCGCGGCGTCGAGATCGGCCTTGACAGCCGCCACGATCGCGTCGGTCACCGTTGCGTACGGCACGGTCTGCGCCGCCGCGACGTCCTTGAGCGACTTGCCGGTGCGGAGTTGGGTCCGCAGCTCGGCGGGCGTCAGCTTCAGGACATCGGCCGCGGCGGTCAGCCCGTCCCGTGCCACGTCGATGGCCGCCCTGGCCGACCTTGGCTCGCCAGCCGGTGAGCATCGCGCAGCCGTCGGCTGGCGCTGCTGCGATGCGCGCCTTCAGTCGATCGCCTTCGGCCTTCGTCATGTCGCCGTCGGTGACGGCCTTGTCGATCGTCGTGGCGGCCGCCTTCCGGGCCGCGGCGACCAACTCCGCCTCGGTGACACCGAGGTTCGCGGCGAAAGCCGAGCGGAAGTCGGCGCAGTACGCGCCGACTTCTCGCGCGGCGGGCCCGCTGGGTGCGGCCGCAGCAGCGACCGGATCGGGCGTTGGCGACCCGGGCGCGGCGGCGACCGCGCTGATCAGCGTTCCCCCCACGAGTGCGCTGATCACCATGGCCCCGGCAAGACCCGCGGTCCTGAGACTTGGCATCGGTGTTGACCCCCATCGAGGACGCGGCCGATGTGGTCGCGTCGCTGAGCGCAGAATCGTCGAGGGGCATGAAGAACGTGTGTGGGCGTCGGCAACGTCTTCACGACTCCTGAACATGGGCGCGGCTACGATGCGGCACATGCCAGCGCCTGCGCGGATCCTGGTCGTCGAGGACGAGCCTCGCCTCGGTGAGCTGTTGCGCCTGTACCTGGAACGCGACGGCCATGCGGTCACCGTCGTCGGTGACGGCCGGGCCGCGATCGATGCCGTCGAGGCCGACGGCGTTGACCTGGTCGTGCTCGACCTCATGCTGCCCGGGCTGGGCGGCGAGGCGGTCCTCGAGGCCATCCGCGAGCACGGCAACATCCCGCTGCTCATCGCGTCGGCCAAGCGCAGTGACGCCGAACGGATCGCGGGCCTGCGGATGGGCGCCGACGACTACCTGGCGAAGCCCTTCAACCCGCATGAGCTGACCGCGCGCGTCGCCGCCATCCTCCGGCGCAGCGGCCGGAGCGCCGACGGGTCATCCGCCGAAGAGCCGCCACTGTCGCTCGCCGGCGGGCGGCTGGTCATCGACCCGGTCAGTCGCCGATACACGCTGACGGAGCGGGGGGCAGCGCTGAGCGATGACGCCGAGCGGCACGGGCGACTGACGCCGGGCGAGGCGGGGCTGCTGGCCGCACTCGCCCGCCGGCCCGGGAGCGTCCTCACCCGCGAGCAGCTGCTCGACGCCGTGACCCGACGCCCGGACGATGTCTACGACCGGGTCGTCGACGTCCACGTCGCGAACCTCCGGCGCAAGCTCGGCGACGATCCTGCGGCGCCGTGGCTCATCGAGACGATCCCGCAGGTCGGCTACCGGCTGGTCGCGAGCCGGGATAGCGCGTGACCGAGGCGTCGCAGCGGCCCTCGCTGGCGTGGCGACTCAGCCTGATCCTGAGTGCCGTCGTCCTGGGCGTCCTGCTCGTCGCCGGGATCGTCGTCAATCGCGTCGTCAGCGGCGGCTTCGAGACCGTCATCGCCAGTCAGCAGCAGCAGCGCCTCGACGATGCCGCTGACAACCTCGCCGATCGGATGGATCGGCCCGTGCGTGTCCTGGCCGTGGCCCGCCGTCTCGCGAACAATCTGGGCGGCGAGGTCCAGGTCCTCGGGAACGACGGGACGACACTGGCGGCGTTCGGGCGCCAGCCGGATGGCGCTATCACCCACTACTCCTCGCCGATCGTGGCCGACGGCCAGGTCCTGGGCACCCTCGAGGCCGACCTGCCGGCCCAGGTGGGCGACCGCGGGTTCCTCCCGCTGTTCAACGTGACGTTGCTCGTCGGTGGCGTCCTGAGCGTGCTGGGCATCGCGCTCGCGTCCACCTACGTCGCGACGCGGCTGACACGGCCGCTGCGGGACGTCGCCGATGCAGCGCGACGCCTCGGCGCGGGCGAGACCACGGCCCGCGCGACCGGCGGTGACGATCGTGAATCGGCCGATCTGGCCGATTCGTTCAACGCGATGGCCGACCGGCTCGAGCGATCCGAGATGCTGCGACGGCGAGCGGCCAGCGATATCGCCCACGACCTGGCCACGCCCGCGACCGTCCTCGTCTCCCAGATCCAGGCGATGGTCGATGGCGTCGTGCCGGCCGACCGGGAGAACCTCGACGCCGCTCGCTCCGCCGCCTCGGCCCTCGGCAACGTCGTGGCGGAGCTCAACGACCTCGCCAGCGCCGAGGCGGCGCCGCTCCAGGCGCAGCCGACCGCGGTCGATCTCGGGGCGGCGGTCCACGAGGTCGAGCGGGAGCTCGACGGCCTTCGGCGCGGGCGCGGCCTGCGCCTGGAGGCGACCGTGCCGCTCGGCACGGTCGTGATCGTCGATCCTGGGCACCTGTCCCGGGTCCTGCGCAATGTCATCGGGAATGCCATGACGCACAGCCCGGACGGCGGCCGAGTGACCGTGGCGGTCGAGCCGCCGCGGCGAGGCGTCGTTCGTCGCGATCCGGGTCACCGACGAGGGCCCGGGCATCGCGCCGGCCGACGTCCCGCACATCTTCGAGCGCTTCTACCGCGCGGATGCTTCGCGGGCGGTCGATCCGCGCACCGGCCATCGCAGCGGGAGCGGCATCGGCCTGACGATCGCGCGTGAGCTCCTGGCGGCCAACGGCGGGCGGATCGGCGTCGAACGGACCGACCCGGGCGGGACGACCTTCCTGATCGAGCTGCCCGCGAGGCCACCCCGCCTAGGTGCGCGGGCGGCCTCTGGGCGCGGGTGGCGCCGTCGCCGTCGATCCTTTCGACCTCGTCCAGCGACGCCAGGACCGGCGGCTCCGGCTCGGCGATCGGTGGCAGCAGGGTCCGTCCCGTGATGAGGCGCGTGCTTCGTCCCTTCGTCAGGAAGCTGAACGCCCAGCGGGTCACGACCACGATCCGGTTGGCGAACCCGATCAGGTAGGCGACGTGGATGCCGAGCCACAGGAGCCACGCCGTGAAGCCGCCCTGCTGCCCGAACGGTCCCATCCAGGGGATGTCGGTGACGCCGGACAAGCGTCCGATGACCGCCACGTCGCCATGATTCGAGTAGCGGTACGGCTCATACGGACGACCCAGGATCCGCCGCCGGATGACCTTGGCGGCATACGACCCGCCCTGGATCCCGCCCTGCGCCACGCCCGGCGTCGGGCGACCCTCCTTCCACGGCTGCACGGCCGCGTCGCCGACCACGAAGATCTCCGGGTGCCCGGGGATCGTCAGATCCGGCCCGACGATGATCCGGCCGGCCCGGTCGGTCTCGGCACCTGTGGCCTTGGCCACGACCCGGGCGAATGACGCGGTCGTCACGCCGGCGGCCCACAGCACGGTCCGGGTCGGGATGACGGACTCGACCCCGTCGTTGACGACGCGGACCTGACGCTCGTCGATGTCGACGACCCGGGTCTTCGTCCGAACCTCGGCGCCGAGTCGCTCGAGCTGGCGCTGGGCGGATGCGGATCGGCCGGGCGGGAACGGCGGCAGGACCCGATCCATCGCCTCCACGAGGATGATCCGGGCGTCGGATGGGACGATCGCCCGGAAGTCGCGCTTCAGTGTGTCACGCGAGATCTCGCAGATGGCCCCGGTGAGCTCGACGCCGGTCGGACCGCCTCCGACGATGACGAACGTCATCCACTCGCGCCGCCGCTCCTCATCGGCCTCGCGCTCCGCGGCCTCGAAGGCGATGAGGATGCGCCGCCGGATCTCGGTCGCGTCCTCGAGGGTCTTGAGACCGGGGGCGATGGCGGCCCATTCCGGGTGGTCGAAGTAGCTGTGATGCGCGCCGGTCGCCACGACGAGCGTGTCGTAATCGATGGGACCGCCGTCCGACAGGAGGACCTGCCGTGCCTCGACGTCGAGGCCGACCGCCTCGCCGAGGATGACCGTCGTGTTCCGCCGGTTGCGCAGGATCGAGCGCAGCGGCTGGGCGATCTCACCCGGCGAGAGCGCTCCGGTCGCCACCTGGTACAGCATCGGCTGGAACAGGTGGAAGTTGCGCCGATCGACGAGCGTGACCCGGACCTCGGGATCGATGCCCAGGCTGCGTGCCGCGTAGAGCCCACCGAAGCCGCCGCCGATCACGGTGACGCGATGGGGCAGACGCGGCGGATCCGACGAGGGAGCCGGGTCGGCGGGCTGGGTCGTTCCCGGTGTCGAAGCGGTCATCCCGGGGGCCTAACGATCGGCGCGCGACGCCCCGACGACGCGCAAGCGCAGCGTATGGCCATGGGTCGCGAACGACCCACCGGGCAGGCGTGCCCGTCACCACCTCGAAGACGGCGGCGCCGGCCTCCCGGCGCTCGTGGATGACGGTCGTCGTCTCGGCGATCGTGGCGAGCAACGCGAGCGAGGCGACCCGCACATCGCGAGCACCGGCGGCGGCGTCCCCGACCCAGCGGGCCTCGACGACGAACGTGCCGTCGGGATCGGTCGTGGCCGCGTCGATGGCCAGCGGGGCGTCGCCGGCCTCGGCCGCGGCGCGCAGGTGCGGGAGCAGATGCGCCTCCGGCTCCTCGGCGACCCACCCCGGCTGGGCCGCGACGGCACGCAGCGCGTCGAGCGTGTCGATGTGCGCGGTGGCGTCGCCGACGCCGATGCCCCGCGGGTCGGGGTCCCAGCGCGGCAGACGCGCGCTACTTGTCACGTTCGGGCCGGTCAGCACGGCCTGCGCCGCCGCGAGTCGCGCAACGGGCACCCGGAACGGCGAGCACGAGACGTAGTCGAGCCCGATCCGCTCGCATTTGGCGATCGATTCCGGGTCGCCGCCGTGCTCTCCGCAGATGCCGAGCTCGATATCGGGCCGCGTCGCGCGGCCCTTGTCGACGGCCGTCTTCATCAACCCGGCAACGGCGTCATCGAGGGTCTGGAACGGGTTGACCGGCAGGATCTTGTCCTCGACGTACTTCAGGAGGAAGCCGCCCTCAGCGTCGTCGCGGCTGTAGCCGAACGTCATCTGGGTCAGGTCGTTGGTGCCGAAGCTGAAGAACTCCGCGTCGCGGGCGATCTCGTCCGCGGTCAGTGCACCGCGCGGGACCTCGATCATCGTCCCGAACACGTACTCGGCGCTGACGCCGGCGGCCGCCTCGACCGCCTTCGCCTCAGCCTCGAGGATCGCCTTGGTGGCGGTCAGCTCGTTCACGTGCCCGACGAGCGGGATCATGATCTTCGCCTTCGGATGCCCGCCGGCGCGCTGGACGGCGACGAGCGCATTCAGGATCGCCCGCGTCTGGACCTTCACGAAGTCCGGGATCATCAGCCCGAGTCGGCAACCGCGCAGGCCGAGCATCGGGTTCTGCTCGTGCAGGCTCTTGATCGTGGCCAGGAGGATCTTGTCCTCCTCCGACGCGCCGCCGGTCGACTCGGCCCGGGTCACCTTGACGAGCTGCTCCTCGAGGTTCGGCAGGAACTCGTGGAGCGGCGGATCGATCAGCCGGACCACGACCGGCAGACCGTCCATCGCCTTGAAGATGCCTTCGAAGTCACCCTGCTGGAGGACCTCGAGCTTGGCCATGGCGGCATCGAACCGGGTGACGGCGGCCGACTCGTCGTCGGAGAGGGGCTCACCGGCCGCGGCCCTGGCCTTCGCTCGCGTCGCGACCATGGCCACGAGGATCGCGTCGCGCACGATCTCCAGCCGCTCGCCTTCGCGGAACATGTGCTCGGTCCGGCACAGGCCGATGCCCTGCGCCCCGTAGCTGCGGGCCATCGCCGCTTCCTCGGGCTTGTCGGCGTTGGTCCAGACCTCCATCCGGCGGACCTCGTCGGCCCAGCCCAGGATGCGCTGGAGCTCGGGCTGCTCCTCGAACCGCGCCGAGACCGTGGGCAACGCGCCGAGGAAGACCTCGCCGGTCGTCCCGTCGAGGCTGATCCAGTCGCCTTCCTTGAACGTGACGCCGTTCGCGGTCGCGACCTTGGCGGCGTAGTCGACGAGGAGTTCGTGACACCCCGCCACGCACGGCTTGCCGATCTGGCGCGCCACGACTGCAGCGTGCGACGTGGCCCCGCCGCGGGCGGTCAGGATCCCCTGGGCCACGGCCATGCCGTGGAAGTCGTCTGGCGACGTCTCGATCCGCACGAGCACGACCCGTTCGCCTTGCCCGACCCACTCGACCGCGACGTCCGCGTCGAACACGGCTCGTCCGACCGCGGCGCCCGGCGACGCGTTGAGGCCCTTGGCGATGCGCGTGGCCGCCGTCCGCGCCGCGGGGTCGAACTGGTCGCGCAGCAGCTGGTCGACGTGGGCGGGCTCGATGCGCATCAGCGCCTCGTCCCGGCTGATGACGCCCTCGTCGACGAGGTCGGCGGCGATCTTGACCGCGGCCGCCGCGGTCCGCTTGGCGGAGCGCGTCTGGAGCATGTAGAGCTTGCCGCGCTCGATCGTGAACTCGAGGTCCTGGACGTCGCGATAGTGGCGCTCGAGCTGCTGGCCGATGCGACCGAACTCGGCGTAGACCTCGGGCATGTCGGTCGCCATCTGGGCGATCTTCGGGGCGGTCCGGATGCCGGCCACCACGTCCTCGCCCTGGGCGTTCGTGAGGTACTCGCCGAAGAGGACCTTCTCGCCGGTGTTGGGGTCCCGAGTGAACGCGACGCCGGTGCCGGAGTCGTCGCCCATGTTGCCGAAGACCATCGTCACGACGTTGACCGCGGTGCCCAGGTCGTGGGCGATCTTCTGGTTGTTGCGGTAGTCGACCGCGCGCTTGCCGAACCAGCTGGCGAAGACGGCCTTGATCGCCAGTTCCAGCTGCTCGTACGGATCGCTCGGGAACTCGCGTCCGGTGTCCTCGCGGACGATGGCCTTGAAGTCGGCGGTCAGGGCGCGCAGGTCGTCGGCGCCGAGATCCGTGTCCTGCGTCGGCGCCGTGCGCCGCCTTCGATGCCTCCAGCGCATGGTCGAAGCGCTCGCCCTTCACGTCCATGACGATCCGCCCGAACATCTGGATGAAGCGCCGGTACGCGTCCCAGCCGAAGCGCTCGTTGCCGGTCAGGGCGATCAGGCCGTGGAGCGTCTCCTCGTTCAAGCCGAGGTTCAGCACGGTATCCATCATGCCCGGCATCGAGAACTTCGCCCCGGAGCGGACGCTGACGAGGAGCGGATCGGCGGCGTTGCCGAAGCCCTTGCCCGTCTGCGTCTCGACCTCCTTGACCGCCTCGAGCACGTCGTCCCAGAGCCCGTCGGGGAGGCGCTCGCCGGCGGCGAAGTAGTCGTTGCAGGCCTCGGTCGTGATCGTGAACCCGGGCGGGACCGGGAGCCCGGCATTGGTCATCTCGGCCAGGCCCGCACCCTTGCCGCCCAGCAGGTCGCGCATCGTCGCGTCGCCCTCGGCCTTGCCACCGCCCCAGGCGTAGATGTAGCGCTTGCCCGCGCGATGGGCGCGCTGGCCGGCGGGGGTGGCGGTCTCGGTCATCGGGTGATCTCCTCGGCGGGTACGCGGCCGGCCGCGACGGGCCGTTGGGACGGATCGAGCGTGAGGGGTGATTGTAGCGTCGCGACCTCGCGGGCTCGGGTTGCGAGATGGTGCCGCGAGGGCTGGGCCGCCCGCTACATGTGCCGCTAGCGTTGGTCCGAAGGCCTTCCGGCCGCCGGTTGTCACATAGGTCGACGATGCCAACGCGAACATGACGGGGAGCGGAAGGCGCGCCGCCTATCCGGTGGACCGGTGTCGAACGGGACCCAACGGATCAGGCCGCCTCAGGACCGGCGTTCGCCGGTGCAGGTCCGATCGACCGCCGCGAGGACATGGGCGAAGACGCCCGGATCGTTGTCCATGTCGTTGTGACCGACGCCCGAGACCTGGACGTGGCAGGCACGGCGGTCGAGCCTTGACGAGCTGATCGGGATGATTCCGTCGTCGCTCGAGTAGATCGTCGTCCAGGCGGTCTTCCCCGGCGTGTCGTCGCCCTTGTTCAGAGCTCGCAGGAACCGGCTCCCGGGGCACATCTGGCCGCCGTACCACGGGGGTAGGAGGCAGGCGATGTCCAGACCGTACTGTGGTGTGCCGAGGGAGACGTAGGCGTCGATCTTGGCCGGCGTCTGCGACCGCAGGAACTTGATGAACTGGCGAGCCGAGAGACCGCCCATGCTCTGGCCGACGATGTCGACCCTCTTCCATCCCCTCGCCTTGATGAAGTCGCGGATCGAGCGGGCATTAACAACGTTGTCTTCTGACGGCAGATCGATCGCGACGGCGGTCCGGCCCTGCTGCGGCGAAGGCGCTGATCATGTCCTGCCAGGTCGACGGATTGCCTCGGTAGCCGTGGACGAGGAGGACAGGGTCTTGCGGCGGCGCCGCGGCAACCGATCCGGCGGACCCGATCGCGGCCAATAGGAAACCGCCAAGGACCCCGGACAAGCGTCGATGACTGCGCATGTCTGCCTCCTCGCTCCGAAAGCACCGCGCGACTGGCGACTCGGACACGATACGCGCTACGACCTGGCTCAGGCCGCTCAGCGGCGTGCGGTGCGGATCCCAGTCCACGAGCGCGACGCGGATCGCGCATCGGTCATCTCCGAGGGCGTCTATCGGTCAGTTGACCGATGACCAGCCATGCCGTCCCCGCGAACCTCGTTCCATGAACGGCCGGGCCACAGTCCCGAGCCGGAAGACGGAGGTTCATCGATGGCGCGATTCATGGATGTCCATAGCGGGTTCGTCGGCGTGACGGAGCGACAACTCAAGGAAGCCCACGAGCGAGATCTCGCGATCGAGCGGGAGGAGGGCGTCCACTTCGAGCGAGCCTGGCTCGACTCGGAGTCGGGCAAGGTCTTCTGCCTGTCGAACGGGCCCTCGAAGGAATCGGTCATGCGGATCCACGAGCGGGCGGGACACCCGACCGCCGAGGTCTACGAACTGACGACGGAGGTGGCGTGATGGGCAGCAAACGAGCGCGATTCATCGCGGCCGTCGCCCTGGTATCGGTCGTCGCCATGCTCGGTGCGGCGGTCGCCTCCGCCGGGGGGAACGACGAAGGTCGGAACCTCGGCGACGTCCGGGCAGCCACCACTCCGTTCCACAACCTCGATCTCGCCATGGCGGCCGGCTACGGACCGGTCAAGGGCTGCGCCCAGAACCCCGGCGTCGGCGGCATGGGCCAGCACTACGTCAAGGGCGACCTGGTCGGCGACCCGGCGCTCGACACGCTCCGCCCGGAAGCGCTCGTCTACGAGCCGCGCAAGGGCGGCGGCTACAAGCTCGTCGCCGTCGAGTACATCGTGCTCAAAGATGCCTGGCACGCGGCCTACGGCAAGAACCCGCCGCGCCTCTTCGGCAAGCGGCTGTTCCTCGTGACGGCACCGAACGCGTACGAGCTGCCGGACTTCTACGAGATCCACCTCTGGCTGTGGAAGAAGAACCCCAGCGGTCTCTTCGCCGACTGGAACCCGAGGGTGTCCTGCCGCGGCCTGCCGTTCTGACGGCGTAGGGTCGGTGCAGTCGGCGGCGGCGCTCCGCGAGCGTCGTCGCCAGGCTGTGCAGTGGGGTCGCATGCTTGCACCCGAATCGCGACCCTCTTGAGTACAGCGGCCGCGGCGCGGAGCCGGGTACCATCGCTCGGCAACGACCGACGGAGGCCGCCCAGCCCATGACCGAACCCGCCAGCCTCGTTCCGGACGCGCCCGCGGCGGTCGCGCCGCGGGTCATCGAACGCGAGGCCCCGCAGTACAACGCCCGGCTGGTCCGGCGCGAGGACGAGACCGAGTCGCTCGGGTACTTCTGGGTGCGCTTCGATGGCGAGCCCACGCCGTTCGAGCCTGGCCAGTACATGACGATCGGGGTCATGGTCGACGGTCGGATCGTCCAGCGGCCGTACTCGGTGGCGTCGCCGCCGGCCGTCATCGGGACCGACGGCTACGAGTTCTACGTCCGCTACGTCAACGGCGGAACGTTCACGCCCCTGCTGTGGGACCTGCCCCTCGGCCATCCGATGCGCATGATCGGCCCGAAAGGCAAGTTCACGCTTCGCGAGGACGACGATCGGACCCACATCTTCATCTCGTCGGGGACTGGCAACGCCCCATTCGTGTCGATGATGCGGCAGCTCCTCGTGGAAGGGCGACCCCGGAACGTCGTGTTCCTGAACGGGGTCTCGCACGAGCACGAGCTCGGGTACCGGACGATCCTCGAGGGCTGGGTGCAGGACGGTGGGTATCCGGTGCGCTACGTGCCGACCGTCTCACGCCCCTCGGATCCCCGCAATGCGAGCTGGACCGGGCGCACCGGGCGGGTCGAGGCGATCCTGGCGCCGGTGCTCGATGAGCTGGGGCTCACACCCGCCGATTCGATCGCGTACATCTGCGGCAACCCCGACATGATCCTCTCCGCCGAGGAGACGCTGCTCGCTCGCGGCTACCCCGAGGAGCAGGTCCTCAAGGAGCTGTACTGGCCGAAGGGCAAGGAACCTCGGGGCGTGGTCGGCGCCGACCTGGCCGCGGCCATCGATGCGGCCGAGGCGAACGCCGACCAGTAGGGCGGGCACGCGCCGAAATCCCGGCGCGGCCCGATCGGCGTCCATTCTCCTCATCTGCCCGAATCGCCGCGTATATCAGCCCGGGCGGTCGTACCGCCGATCGGTCGGTGCCGCGAGCCGGATGCGAGCCGGAACCGAGCCCGAATCGCCGCACATATCAGCCCGGGCAGTGGTACGTCCGTCAAGTGGCCCTCACCGGCCGCCGCACCCGCCGATGCCCGACCGCATTGGCGTTAGTACCTCCCCGGCTGGCATCCGCGACAAACAGGATGCCGGACAAGTCCCCGACCGGATCACGTAGCCATCGGCGAACCGCCGCGCCGCGCGACGGAAAGGCGACGTCCAGCACCGGGGCATGCCGCCCGACCTGCGCCCGAGCACGGTCGGTGTCCGGAAGCACGAGGATGCGGCCGACAACGAGGGGTCGCCATCCGAAGCGCTCGAACGCGATTCGTTCGCGCACCAGGCGCCCCTTCTCGTCGAGCTTGCGGACCGTCTCCTCGAGCCGCACGAGTTCGGACTTCACCTCCTCAATCGTCACAGCACTCCGCTCCTCACGACCCGCGAGGACATCGATGGAGCCGCGTTCACCGAAGATCGAGTAGGTAACCTCGACGTGGGCCTGCCAGCCGATCCGCGTCAGCCGGCTGACTGAAGCCTCGACCAATGACGCATGGCGAGCGTCGAGAAGACGATCAAGCGCGGCGCCTCGCCAGATCACGTGCCCGTCGAACCCGGCGCCAGCCGCGCGGAAGACTTCCCTGAGCGTGTTTATCGTCACCGACCCGATCCGTCCGCACTCGATGGCCGAGATCAAGGACTGCGAGACGCCTGCGAGATGCGCCAGGTCCAACTGTCGAAGTGAAGCGCGCCGGCGTAGCTCGCGAAGCGCCATCCCCACGCGGACATCGTCCATGGAGCGATGGTGGCGAGCGTCGATCATCTGGCGCTTATCGCCGTCCCCGCTAGCCCCCCTCGACCTTGAACGGCGGTTGTACGCTTGACCGAGATCGCGAGGACGGTCGCCCATGAGGACGTATCTCATCATCGCCAATCAGACCCTGGTGGGCGAGGAGCTTCGGCACGAGATCACCGAGCGCCTCGCGGCCGGTCAGGCGCGCTTCCACGTGGTCGTGCCGGCGACCCCGGTCTCCCACGGGTTGACCTGGGAGGAGGGCGAGGCTCTGGCCTCGGCGCAAGACCGCCTCGATGCGAGCCTGACCTGGCTTCGCGAACGCGAGACCGAGGCGACCGGGGAGATCGGCGATCACGATCCAGTCCAGGCAGCGCGGGACGCGCTTCGGCACCTCGACGTGGACGAGATCATCCTCTCGACGCTGCCCGCCGGGATCTCGCGCTGGATCGGCCAGGACGTTCCGAGTCGGTTACGCGGCGCCATCCCCTTGCCACTGACGGTCGTCACGCCGTCGAAGGCGCCCTAGGAGAGGAAGCCGGCGCAGCGAGCGGTCCCGCGCGGGGCTAGCGTTCCCGCCGCGGACCAGCGTGGCCAGCGATCCCGCACGGCACTGGCCCTACCCTGCGTGCGCCGCCTCCAGCCGGTCGAGGATCAAGCGAGTCACGCCCTCGACCGGGACCCGCTCCTGCGCCATCGAATCGCGGTCGCGGATCGTGACCGCGCCATCATCGAGCGAATCGACGTCCACCGTCACGCACCACGGCGTCCCGATCTCGTCCTGCCGGCGGTAGAGCTTGCCGATGGCCGCCGTGTCGTCGTAGACGGCCATGGTGTGCCGCTGGAGATCGGCCTTGATCCGATGGCACAGTTCGACGATCTCGGGCCGCTTCTTGAGCAGCGGCAGGACCGCGACCTTGTATGGCGCGAGCTCCGGGTGCAGACGCAGGACCACCCGGGTCTCGCCGCGGACCTCTTCCTCGCGGTAGGCGTCGATGAGGAACGTGAACGACGCGCGATCCGCTCCTGCCGCCGTCTCCACGATCCACGGGATCACGTGCTCACCGGTCGCCTGGTCGAAATACTCGAGGGCCTCGCCCGACGCCTCTGAATGGCGCGACAGGTCGAAATCGCCCCGGTTGTGCACCCCCTCGAGCTCCTTCCAGCCGAAGGGGAAGCGGTATTCGACGTCGATCGCCTTCTTCGCGTAGTGGGCGAGCTCATCGGCCGCGTGCTCCCGCAGCCGCAGCCGCGATGGCGTGACGCCGTAGCGCTCGTACCACGCCCGCCGCTTCGGCAGCCACTTGTCGAAGGCCGCGGCCGCCTCCGCCTCCGGCCGGACGAAGTACTGCATCTCCATCTGCTCGAACTCGCGCATCCGGAAGACGAAATTGCCCGGGCTGATCTCGTTGCGGAATGACTTCCCGATCTGGGCGATGCCGAACGGCAGCTTCTTGCGCGACGACTGCAGGACGTTCTTGAAGTTCACGTAGCTGCCCTGGGCCGTCTCCGGGCGGAGGTAGATGACCGACGCGTCCTCCTCGACCGGACCCATGAACGTCTTGAACATGAGGTTGAAGCGCCGCGGCGCCGAGAGCGGCCCGCCGTCGACAGGACAGCGCAGCCCGAGCCGCTCCACGATCCCGGGGTCGGCCAGCTCGGTGGCAGAGAGATCCTCGGCGCCGGGCAACTCATCGAGCCGGAACCGGCGATGGTCGGTCTGGCACTCCACCAGCGGGTCGCTGAACGAGCCGACGTGCCCGGATGTCACCCAGACCTGCGGATGCATGAGGATGCCCGCATCGAGGCCGACGATGTCGTCGCGCTCCTGGACCATTGCCCGCCACCAGGCGCGCTTCACGTTGTTCTTGAGTTCGACCCCCAGCGGGCCGTAGTCCCAGACGGCGTTGATGCCGCCGTAGATCTCGGACGAGGGAAAGATGAAGCCGCGCCGCTTCGAAAGCGACACGATGGTGTCGAGTTCGGCGACGGCGGGCGCGACGTCGTCGGAGTCGTGCGAGGGGGTGGTCACGAGGTCTCCGCTGGTACGCGACCTTGGCATGGCCGCGCGGGATGTGGTCCATCGATGCTACCAGAGCCGACCCCTCGACCGGGTTCGAAGACGAGGCTTGACATCCGTCGATCCTGCGGTAGATTCGGTCGACCGACCGATATCGGTCGACCGACCGATTCGAAGCGTCTGGAAGGAGGCTCACCATGGCCTATGAGATCGAGGGCAGGCTGCTCGAGGTCTGCACGTGCAACGTCCTCTGCCCCTGCTGGGTCGGAGAGGACCCGGACTACAAGACCTGTGACACGGTGATCGCCTGGGGGATCGATAAGGGGTCGATCGAGGGCGTCGATGTCGGCGGCCTGATCATGGCCGTCTCGGCCCACATCCCCAAGAACATCCTCATCCCGAAGTCCTGGAAGGCTGTCGTCTTCGTCGACGACCGATCGACCGCCGAACAGGAGGCGGCGATGATTCGCCTGTTCACCGGCCAACTGGGCGGCGCGGTCGCCGATCTCGCCGGACTGATCGGCGAGGTCGTCGCCGTCGAACGCTCCCCGATCACGTTCAGCGTCGAAGGCGGCAAGGGACGACTGACGATCGGCAACCTCGTGCATGCCGAGATGGCCCCGTTCATCGGAGCGACCGGCAATCCGACGACCCTCGCCGAGACTGTGTTCAGCACCATCCCGGGCTCGCCCGTCTACGCGAGCAAGGCGAGCCAGTACACGAAGGACGGGAGCCCGCACGGCATCCCGAGCGTGGACCTCAAGGACCACAACGCCCTCCAGGGCCACTTCCGCTTCGCAGCCTGATGTTCACGCCCGCCCACCTTCGCGTCCCCCGCCGCGATCGCGCGATCCTGGGCGGGCTGCTCATCGGCCTGGCGCTGGCCGCGTGGCTGGCGTTGTGGTGGTGGGAGGGATCGCCATACGCCCCGTACATGGGCCACGCCGGGGTCGTCGCGCCGCTGCCTCTCGAGGCTGTGCTGTTCGTCGTCGGCTGGGTCCTGATGATCATCGCGATGATGCTGCCCTCGAGCGTTCCCCTGGTGATGACCTTCGGGGCGCTCGTCGGCCGGCGCCGGCGACCCGGTCGTCTCGTGGCCCTGCTCCTCCTCGGCTACCTTGTCGTGTGGGGCGCGTTCGGTCTGACGGCCTGGCTCGCCGACCGCGGGATCCACGCTGCGGTCGTCGCCGTCCCGTGGCTGGCCGAGCACCCCCAGGTGATCATCGGTACGACGCTGCTGGCTGCCGGGCTATGGCAGTTCAGTCCGCTACGCGAGCGTTGCCTCGAAGCCTGCCGCAGCCCACTCGGCTTCGTCGTCAATCGTTGGCGTGGCGTCTCGGAACAGCGCGAGGCCCTCGCCATGGGCATCGCCCACGGCGCCTTCTGCGTCGGGTGCTGCTGGTCTCTGATGCTCGTGATGTTCGGGGTCGGGCTCGGCAGCCTGCCGGCGATGCTCGTCCTGGGCGGTCTGACCGCCATCGAGAAGAACCTGCCGTCCGGCCGACGACTCACTCGCCCACTGGGCGTCGTGTTGGTCCTGGCCGCTGTGTACGCGGTTGCTTCGTGAGCCGCGGGACGTATGCTCGACGCGTGGAGGAGACGAGCGTGGCCGGCACGGCGACGCGGGTCGAGCGCCGGGACCAGGCCACCGGCGAGACGCGGACAGGCATCCTCGCGGCCGCCCGGGCGACCATGCTCGCGGACGGGTACGCGAACCTATCCACCCGTCGCGTCGCCGAGGCCGCGGGTGTCCCGCTCAGCCAGATCCACTATCACTTCGGCAGCAAGCAGCAGCTCATCCTCGCCGTCCTCGAGGCCGAGAATGCCCGGTTGATCGAGCGCCAGCGCGCGCTGTTCGGCGGCCCGGAGCCACTCTGGCAGCAATGGGAACGCGCCTGTGACTTCTTCGACGAAGACCTCCGATCGGGCTATGTCCGGATCCTCCAGGAGATGACCGCAGCCGGCTGGTCGGACCCCGACGTCGCCGCCGCCGTACGGGCCGTCCAGGGCGACTGGTACCAGCTGCTCGCCGAGGTCGCCGAACGCGAAGGGCATCGGCTGGGCGGCCTCGGGCCGTTCACGCCGGCGGAGCTCGGGGCGCTCATGGGCCTGCCGTTCATCGGCGCCGAGTCCGCCATCCTGCTCGGCTTCCCCGAGAACGTGCTCCCCGCGCGCTCGGCGTTGCGCAAGATCGGGGTCCTGATCCGGTACCTGGAGACCCGGGAACGTGGGAGACCGACATGACCGAGACCGTTATCGAGGCCTGGCTGGCGCCCCCGACACCGGATGCTGCGGCCGACGACCAGGCCGCGATCCGGGCCACGATCCTCGACTACTTCGAGGGCTGGTTCGAGGGCGACGCCGAGCGGATGGACCGGGCGCTGCATCCCGGCCTGGCCAAGCACGCCCTGGGCCAGGACAAGGCCCGTTCCGAGGTCCTCGACGTCACCACGAAGGACGAGATGGTCGAAGCGACCAGGCGTGGAGTGGGGCGACAGCGCGACAGCGCCGATCGGGCGATCCAGATCGACATCGCGAGCGTGTCGGGCGACATCGCGAGCGTGATCGTCCACTCGGCCGTCTACATCGAATATGCCCTCCTGGCGCGAACGAGCGATGGCTGGCGGATCACCGGCACGCTCTGGCAGTGGGCCCCGGGTCATGGCCCGCGCGCCTGACCTCCTGCGACCGGGTGGGCCGGCCGCGCTCGCGAAGCGGCCGGAACAGTCGCGTGCGCGTTACCCGGATGAGACGGGCTCCATCGAGCGCGACGGGGTGCGCGTCGCCTGGGAGCGCTACGGCGACGGGTCGCCGACACTCCTGCTGTTGCCGACCTGGTCGATCATCCACTCGCGCCACTGGAAGGGCCAGATCCCCTATCTCGCCCGCCATTTCCGGGTGGTGACCTTCGACGGGCGCGGCAACGGGCGGTCCGACCGACCGCAGACGAGCGCCGCATACGACGGTTCGGAGTTCGTCGCCGACGCGGTCGCGGTGCTCGATGCGACCGGGACGGACCGGGCGATCATCGCCGGCCTGTCGATGGGTGGCGGCTACGCCCTCCGTCTGGCCGCCGAGCATCCCGACCGCGTCCTCGGCGCCGTGTTCATCGGGCCGGCGGTCGACGTCGGCGGCGTCGAGTGGCCCGCGGACCGGAGCGAGCCCTCGTTCGAGGATGTGCTCGACAGCGACGAGGCGTGGGACAAGTACAACGCGCATGCCTGGCGGCGGGACTGGCCCGGCTTCACCGAGTTCTTCTTCGGCCAGGTCTTCTCCGAGCCCCACTCGACCAAGCAGATCGAGGACTGCGTCGGGTGGTCCCTCGACACCGACCCGGAGACGATCATCATCGCCGAACGCTCGTCGTACATGACGCCGCCGGCGGCGTTCGGGCCGCATCCGTCCGGCGAGCCGGAAGCCCTGACGTTCGCGCGACGTGTCCGATGTCCCGCCCTGATCATCCACGGCGACGACGACCGGATCATCGCGCTGAGCGCCGGGCGACGACTGGCCGAGGAGATCGGCGCGGAGCTCCTCGTCCTCCACGGCGGCGGCCACGCCGCGCTGGCGCGCGACCCGGTCCTGGTCAATCTCCTGATCCGCGACTTCGTGACGAGACTGGGGACCGGGGCATGATCGATCTGGCGCCGCCCGATCGGTCTGAGGGGCTGGAGTCCGGCGTCGCCCGTCGACCGAACAAGTCCGGTTTCGCCGATGCAGCCGACGGGATCCGCCTCGCCTATGACGTCTACGGCTCTGGCGAGCGGACGATCGTGTTCCTCCCCTCGGCGCCGATCGTGCACTCGCGCCAGTGGAAGGCCCAGGTCCCGTTCCTGAGCCGGTTCTGGCGCGTGGTCACGTTCGACGGGCGCGGCAACGGCCGCTCGGATCGGCCCACGGATCCCGCGGCCTACACGGACGAGCGGATGGTCGCCGACATCGTGACGGTGATGGACGCGACGACGACCGGGCGTGCGGTCCTCGTCGGCATGTGCACCGACGGCGTCTGGCGCGGGATCCGTCTCGCCGCCGCGCAACCGGATCGCGTCGAGGGCATCGTCGCGTTCGCCGTCGGCGTGCCGCGGCTGAGTCGGCCGCATCAGCACTACCTGGACCTGGCATTCGACGACGAGCTGCCGACCGACGAGGGATGGGCGAAGTACAACCGGCACTTCTGGCGCCGCGACTACGCGGGCTTCGCGCGGTTCTTCTTCGAGCAGATGGCCACGGAGCCCCACTCGACGAAGCTCATCGACGATGCGGCAGGCTGGGCGACCGACGGCTCCGTCGACGCGATGATCGCCGAGAACGGGGCGGACTTCACGCTGGACCTCGAGGCGATCGAGGCGATCTGCCGACAGGTCACCTGCCCGACGCTGATCGTCCACGGGACGGACGATCGATGCCAGCCGATCGCCAGGGCGCATCGCCTCGCGGAGCTGACGGGCGCGCCGCTCGTGATGGTCGAAGGCGCCGGCCACCTGATCCCGGGCCGGCAGCCCGTCCTCGCCAACCTCCTGATCCGCGACTTCGTCCGTTCACTCGAGGAGAACGCCCGATGACCGTGCTGTCGTCCACCCGCCCTACGACCTGGACCCGGGCGCTCGCCCGGCGCCGGCGCGCCTTGTACATCTCGTCGCCGATCGGCCTCGGGCATGCCCAACGTGACGTGGCCATCGCCGACGAGCTCCGCAAGCTCCATCCGGATCTCGAGATCGACTGGCTTGCCCAGTCGCCGGTCACCGACGTGCTCGAAACGCGCGGCGAGCGGATCCATCCGGCCAGCGCATGGCTCGCCAGTGAGTCGGCCCACATCGCCGCGGAGTCCACCGGGCACGACCTGAACGCGTTCCAGGCCATCCGGCGGATGGATGAGATCCTCGTGGCCAATTTCATGGTGTTCCACGACGTCGTCGAGGCGGGCGAGTACGACCTCGTCATCGGCGACGAGGCATGGGACGTCGACTACTTCCTGCACGAGAACCCGGAGCTCAAGCGGACCGCGTTCGCCTGGATGACCGACTTCGTCGGCTGGCTGCCGATGCCCGCCGGCGGCGAGCGTGAGGCGTTCCTTACGGCCGACTACAACGCGGAGATGATCGAGCACGTGGCCCGCTTCCCACGCCTCCGCGACCGATCGATCTTCGTCGGCGACCCCGACGACATCGTGCCCGACGACTTCGGCCCCGGACTCGGCTCGATCCGGGCCTGGACCGAGGCCAACTTCACCTTTGCCGGGTACGTGACCGGGTTCGACCCGTCGGCGCTCGTGGCCGATCGCGAGCGCCTGCGACGCGAGCTCGGCTACCACGATGACGAACGGGTCGTGATCGTCACAGTCGGCGGATCGGGCGTCGGCGAGGCACTGCTCGAGCGCGTCATCGCGAGCTACCCGGACGCCGCGCGGCGCGTCCCGGGCCTCCGGATGATCGCGGTGGCCGGGCCACGGATCGATCCGGCGAGGCTGCGGGCGCAGGCCGGCGTCGAGGTCCGCGCCTTCGTGCCGGAGCTCTATCGACATCTCATCGCGGCCGACCTGGCCGTCGTCCAGGGCGGCCTGACGACGACCATGGAGCTCGTCGCAGGTCGCCGGCCGTTCCTGTACTTCCCCCTCGCGAACCACTTCGAGCAGAACCGCCACGTCGCCCACCGCCTCGATCGCTATGGCGCTGGCCGCCGGATGGACTACGCGGCGTCGGATCCCGAGGCCATCGCCGAGGCGATGGCGACCGAGATCGATCGGACCATCGACTACCGCCCGGTCGCCTCCGACGGCGCGGCCCGCGCCGCCGCCCTGATCGCGGAGCTCGTCTGAGGAGACGGGCGGTCAGGTCGTCGGCAGCCCCTCGGCCAGCACCCGGAACGCGTTGCCGCCCATGACCTTGGCGATGTCGTCGTCGCCGAAGCCAGCGTCCAGGAGCGCGTCGGTGATCCGGACCATGCCCGTGGCGTCGAATGGCTCGGGGACGGCGCCGTCGAAGTCCGATCCCAGGCCGACGTGCTCGATGCCGGCCACCGTGACGGCGTGCCGGACGGCGCGGGCGATCGCCGCCGCATCGTCGCCGCCGGTGGCGGTCGGCCAGAAGCCGATGCCGATCAGCCCGCCCGTCCCGGCGACGCCACGGAGCTGATCGTCGGACAGGTTGCGGGCGTTGTCGCACGTGCCACGCACGCCCGTGTGCGAGACGACGACCGGTCGCCGCGCCACGGCCACGGCATCGTCGATCGTCAGCCCCGAGGCATGCGAGAGGTCCAGCAGCATCCCGCGAGCCTCCATGCGGCCGATCATCTCGCGACCGGCGCTGGTCAGGCCACCCTTCTCGATGCCGTGGGCGGACCCCCCGAAGGCGTTGTCGAAGAAATGACTCGGCGACATCATCCGGAAGCCGGCGTCGGCCACGACCTCCACGTTGGCCAGGTCGTCGTCGAGGGCATGCGCGCCTTCGATCGCGAGGAGTCCCGCGGTGATCCCGGGCTCGTGCTCGCGTCGCGCCAGGTACCGATCCAGGTCCGCCCTCGATCGGATGAGCGTGAACCGTCCGTCGGATCGGCGAGCCGTGGCGTCCGCCCGTGAGGCCATGTGCAGCGCACGAGCGAGCAGGCTTCGCCACGTGGCCGGGGGCCAGCCCTGCGCGAGGGCCATCAGGATGATGTCGTCGCTTCGATCGTCGTTGCGCTCGATGTTGAGGTGGCGCGGCGACTTCGTGCTCGCGGCGAAGACCTGCAGCGCGACGTTGCCCTCGATGAGGCGGGGGACGTCGACGTGTCCGCGGTCGGATCGTTGCAGGAGGTCCCGGCCCCACAGGAGCGAATCAGCGTGGAGGTCGGCGACGAGCAGACGACGGTGCAGCTCCCGCGCCCGTTCCGAAGCGGCGTCCGGGGGCGGCTCGGCCGTGAGACAGAGGCGCCGCTCGCTCCGCCGGACGAGCGCCCGGCCCGTGGCCCGCACCCCGGTGACGGTGGCCACGGCCGCGACCGCCGCCACGAGCGCCCGGCGCCTGGCCGTCATCGTCGCGCTGTCATCGAGGCGTCAGGCGACCCGCCAGCGTGTCGGCGCCACGCGCACGACCACCGGGTAGTCGGCCTCGAACGACGCGACCGTCCAGCCGTAGCCCTCGATCTTCGCGAGGTACTTGGCGATGTACGCGGGATTGGCCGATGCGGCGGGGCCGTCCGGATCGACCCGGGCGACGCCTTCCATCGTCACGACCTCGTCGCCGCCCTGATCCGTGTCGAGGTTGAACGAGACCAGCGGGCGGTCGAGGATGTTGTCGTTGCGTGGCGCCCGCTTGCGCGAATAGACGAGGATCTCGCCATCGGCCCACAGGAACCAGATCGGCGAGCTCTGGGGCTGGCCATCGGGGTTCACGCTCGTGAGCCAGCCCATCTTGTCGCCGGCCAGTCGCCGCAGGGCGCGGGCGCCGGCATCGGTCGATGGATCTGGCGTCGTCATCGGTCCCTCCTTGGGATGGGTGGTCGCGGGGCGGCGAGGGTCTGGCGTCAGCCGGCGGGCGCGGTCGGCCGGGCGGAGGAACTGGCCGCCGGCCGCGCCACGGGTTCCGATCGGACCTCGTCGAGGAAGGCCAGCGAGCGAGCCTCACGTTCGAGGGCGTCGCGCACGAACTCGCGCAGGGCGGCTTCGACCTCGCGCTCGACCATCGCCCCGAGACGCAGGGCGGCGATCGCCTCGATGTCGAGGCGCTGGTACGCCTTGAGCAGCTTGAGCGCGTCGAGCGAGAGGCCAGCCCGGTCGTGCGGCGGCCCGGGGCACCGGTCGCACACGACGCCGCCGAGCGGCGGGACCCAGCGGAAGCGATCCTCCGACTCCAGGACGCGGTCGCATTCGACGCAGCGATCCACCTCGGGGCGGACGCCCAGCTCGTCGAGCAGGTGCATCTCGTACCAACGGGCGACACGGCCCGGCGCCATCCCGACGTCGAGCAGCTCGTAGGCCCGCCGCAGGAGCGCGTAGAGCGGCTCAGCGGCATGGCGCTCCTCGAGCGAGCGGTCCGCGAGCTCCGCGATGTACCACGCGGTCGCCGCACTCTCGAGCGAGTCACGCAGGTTCAGCCACGCATGCCCGACGCTCACCTGCGTGACGATGTCGAACGTCCGGCCGCGGGCCAGCGCGACGGTCAGCTCGGCGAACGGCTCAAGGCTGCCCCCGAGGCGCGACGTCGGGCGACGGACGCCCTTGGCGATCGCCTTGAGCTTGCCGGCGCCCGGCGTGATCAAGGTCAGGACCCGATCCGCCTCGCCCAGGTCGAACCTGGAGAGGACGATGGCATCGGTCGTATAGCGGCGCGGGGCGGGCATCGGGGCGACGGTACCACCGGCAGGCCCCCGGTGGTGGCCGGCCGCACCGCCCGGTCGGCGCACGCAGCACCGGGGATGATCCGCGGCGGCCACTTGCGCGTAGACGAAGGTAGACGCCGGTGCGGTCGCGTCCCCCGTGCCGGCGTCTGATTCGTGCGCCCGACGAACGGGGCCGTCCGGCCGGCGATCTGGCGGCGACCCGCTCCAGTCAACAGGCTACCTGCGTGGTACACGTTTCGTGTACACTCCTTCCACGATGACCACGATCTCGTCCGACATCGACCTGGCGGCCCTCATCACCGACACGGAGGCCGAGATCGTCCGTCTCGTGGTCGATCGCGACCCGTCGACCCACGGCCTGTACGAGATGGTCCGATACCACCTCGCGCTCGACGGGTCCGGGGCCCCGGGCGGCAAGCGCATCCGGCCGCTGCTCGGCCTCCTCGCCTATCACTCGATCGCGGGCGAGCATCGCCGCGCGCTGCCAGGCGCGGCGGCCGTGGAGCTCGGCCACAACTTCAGCCTCGTCCACGACGACATCGAGGACGGCGACCGGGAGCGCCGCCACCGGCCGACGCTGTGGGCCGTCCACGGCGTGCCCCAGGCCATCAACACCGGCGACACGCTGTTCAGCCTGTCGCGCATCGCCCTCCATCGCCTGACCGATCTCGGGTTCCCCGACGCGAAGGTCCTGCGCCTGATGCGTCTGTTCGACGAGACCTGCCTCGCCCTGTGCGAAGGCCAGTACCTCGACATCGCGAGCAGTGCATCGGTCGAACTGATGACGGTCGACGCCTACTTCGACATGATCGGACGCAAGACCGCCGCCCTCATCTCGGCGTCGATCGAGGCGGGCGCCCTGCTCGCGACCGACGACGACGAGGTCATCGCCCGGTACCGCGGCTTTGGCTGGGCCCTCGGGATCGCCTTCCAGCTCAATGACGACCTGCTGGGGATCTGGGGCACGGAGCAGTCGACCGGCAAGGAGGCGTCGGACATCGCGCACCACAAGAAGACCCTGCCGGTGATCTACGCGCACGAAGCCGCCGGCCCCGAGGACCGGTCCCGACTCGCCGCCCTCTATGCCCTGCCCGCGCCGGCACCCGACAACGTGGCCGAGATCGTGTCGATCCTCGAGCGGACCGGGGCTCGCCAGTACACGCGCGACGAGGCTCGCCGCTACCGCGACGAGGCCCTTGCGGAGCTCGACGCGGCCGGTGTCGTGAAGCCCGAGGCCCGCGCCCGCCTCGAGGAGATCATGGTCTCGGCCATCAGCGCCTGAGGGCTCGCGAAGCTAGCGATCCGCCTCGTCGTCTCCGACGTCACCACCGTCACGGTCGCGCACGGCGAGGACCTTGCCGACCCGGCGCCCGTCGGTCGTCTCGACGGTCAGCCTCAACCCGTCGACCGTGACCTGGTCGCCGGGCTTGGGCACGCCCCCGATGCGGTGATAGATAAGCCCGCCGACGGTGTCGTACTCGTCCTCGTCCTCGAGCCCCAGGTTCATGTCGAACAGCTCGGCGAGATCGTCCACGTCGGCGCGGCCGTCGATCCGGGCCTCGTCGTCGGAGATGCGCACGATCATCGGCTCCTCTTCGTCGTACTCGTCCTGGATCTCCCCGACGATCTCCTCGAGCAGGTCCTCGATCGTGACCAGGCCGGCCGTCCCGCCGTACTCGTCGAGCACGATCGCGAGATGGACCTTGCGCCGCTGCAGCTCGTGCAACAGGTCGTCGACGGTCATCGACTCGGGCACGAAGACCGGCGTCCGAAGGATCGAGCGAACGGACGGCCGCTCCGCGAGCGTGCCCTTCAGGAACGGCAGCAGGTCCTTGGCGTAGAGGATGCCGACGATCTCGTCGATCGTGTCCTCGTACACCGGGATCCGGCTGTGACCTTCTTCGATGACCGTGTCGATGGCGTCGTCGAGGGTCGAGGTCGCCGGCAACGTGACCATCGCGATGCGCGGCACCATGACCTCGTGGATGCGCTGGTCGCCGAGCTCGATGACCGCGTGGATCATCTGCTCCTCTTCGGCCTCGAGGATCCCCTGCTCCCCGCCCTGTTCGATGATCAGGCGGAGTTCCTCCGCGGAGATCCGCTCGTCGGCGGCGACATCGGCCCGGAAGAGCCGGCTGATCCGCCGCGTCGACCACGTCAGGAACGCGACGAGTGGCCCGAAGACCCTGCCCAGGACGTCGATGAACCGACTGGTCGAGATGGCCACGCGCTCCGCGTGGGCCAGGCCGATCTGCTTGGGCACGAGTTCGCCGAAGATGATCGTGAAGATCGTCAGCAGCCCGGTGACCACGATGAGCGCGACCACGCCCGCCAGGTCGCTCCCGGCGCCGAACCCGGCCAGCCAGTCCCGCATGCCGTCGACGAGGCTGACGGCGGCGAACGCCGACGCGAGGAAGCCGAGGAAGTTGATCCCGATCTGGATCACGGCCAGGAACCGGCCCGGGTTCTCCTTGAGGCGCTGCACGCGGAACGCCCCCCGGTTGCCCTCCTCGGCGAGTTGCTGGAGGCGGCTCCGTCGGATCGTGACCAGGGCGATCTCGGTGGCGGCGAAGACCCCGTTGAGCAGGACGAGAACGACGATGATGCCGAGCTCGAGGACGGCGTCGTTCATCCGGCCTCGTCGGGTGCGGGTTTGGGTCGCGGCTCGCGGATGCGGGCCGGGACGCCCACGGCGAGCTTGCCGGGCGGGACATCGCGGGTGACCACGGCGCCGGCGCCGGTCCTGGCCCCCTCGCCCACCTCGACCGGTGCGATGAGCATCGTGTCGACGCCGAGGAACGCCCCGTCGCCGACCGTCGTGGGTTGCTTGCTGGTGCCGTCGTAGTTGGCGGTGATCGTGCCGGCACCGACGTTGACGCCTTCACCGATCTCGGCGTCGCCGAGATAGCTCGCGTGGTGCTGCTTCGATCCCGCGCCCAGGCGCGTGTTCTTCAGCTCGGCGAAATTGCCGACCTGCGCGCCGCGCCCGACGACCGTGCCCGGTCGCAGGTGGCTGAACGGGCCGACGCTCGCGTCGTCCTCGATGACCGACGACTCCACGACGCTCGCCCAGACCGTCGTCCGCTCCCCGACGGTCGCGTCGATGAGCTCGCTGCCCGGCCCGATCACGCTGCCGGTCCCGATGCTCGTGCGGCCGCGCAGGATGACGTTGGGCTCGAGCGTGACGTCCGGAGCGATGCTCGACCGCCCAGTCGAGATACACGGTCGATGGGTCGCGCATCGTCACGCCCGCCTGCATGTGGGCCTCGTTGAGCCGCACGCGCAGGCTCCACTCGGCGGCGGCCAGCTGGTTGCGGTCGTTGATGCCGTCAAAGCGACCGTCGTCCTCGAAGCCGACCGCGGCCACGATCCGGCCGTCCTCGCGAGCGAGCTGGACCAGGTCGGTCAGGTACAGCTCGCCGGTCGACGCGGACGGTGCGAGGCTGGCGATCCGACGGCGCAACCAGGCCGCGTCGAAGGCGTACAGGCCCGCGTTGGTCTCGTTCGAGTCGAGCTCCTCGGGCGTCGCGTCCTTCGCCTCCACGATCCGCTCGACGGTCCCGAACTCGCCGCGCACGACGCGACCGAGCGCGGCCGGATCGGCGGCGAAGACCGTGGCAAGCGCGATCGCCGCGTCATCGGCCCGACGAGCCTCGAGCACCGCATCGAAGTCGGCGCCGGTCACGAGCGGCACGTCGCCGTACACGACCACGATCTCGCTCGCCGATGCGGGCACCGCGTCGATGGCGGCACGGACCGCGTCCCCGGTGCCGCGTGGCTCGTCCTGGAGGGCGAAGACGGCCCGATCGGCGAAGGCCGTCGCGACGTCCGCCACCGGCGGCGAGTAGACCACGACCGGCGACGGACCGGCCTGACCTGTTTCGGTGCTCGCCCAGGCGTCGAGGACATACGCCAGCATCGGTCGCCCGCAGAGCGGATGGAGGACCTTGGGCAGCGACGAGCGCATGCGGGTCCCGAGCCCAGCCGCGAGCACGACGGCGACGGCCTTCGTCGCGTCGGTATCTGGGGGGTTCACGAGGGGCAGCGCATCGGGGCGGGAGTCGGGCGACGGCGATCGCTCTCGACGCGGTATGGGCCCGGCGCTTGTGGGTCGGATGTCATCGGATGGGTGGCGGCATGGTATGGGCGCCTCGTTCGGAGTGTCAACCGAGGCGCGGCTCAGCGTGGGAGTCGCGCGATGGCCTCGATCTCGACCCGGGCGCCCTTCGGGAGGGCGGCCACGCCGACCGTCGATCGTGCGGGCGGCGGGTCGGCGAGGAACCGGGCGTAGATCGCGTTGACGGTCGCGAAGTCCCCGATGTCGACGAGGAAGATCGTCGTCTTGACGACATCGGCCCAGGTCGCACCGGCCGCGTCGAGGATCGCCGTCAGGTTGGCCATGACCCGCTCCGTCTCCGGTTCGATGCCACCCTCGACGATCTGGCCCGTGACCGGGTCGAGCGACGCCTGGCCCGCGGTGAACAGGAAGCCGTCGGCGACGATGCCCTGGCTGTACGGGCCGACCGCGGCTGGGGCTCCGGTGGTCGAGACGGCTCGGCGGGTCATGTCGGCGGCTCCTCTGCGGACGGATGCGTGATGATGGTCGTGGCGGCGACGAACGGATCGGCTTCACCGGGGGCGCTCAGCGTCCCGTCGAGCAGGCCCGCCCGGACCAGGTCGGCCGCGGCGGCCGCTTCCGGCTCAGAAGCATAGAGCGCCCACAGGGTCGGACCCGAGCCCGACAGGCCCAGCGGGCGCCCCAGGCGCCGGTTCAGGGCCCGACGGAACGTCACGAGCTCGGGCATGACCGCGGCGGTCGCCGGCAGCAGGTCGTTGGCCATCGTGAGGACCCCGGCTCGGGCGACCAGGTCCGCGGCGGACAGGCCGGACCGGAGCTCCTCGGCCAGGTGCACCGACGACATCCGGACCGACCCATCGCCGGTCCCGCGCAGGGCCGCGAAGGCGTCGAACACGTCGCGAGTCGCGATCGGGACGGCCGGCGTCACGAGCAGGACGCCCGGGGACCCGCGCAACCCGCGCAGCGGCGCGACCCGCTCGCCGCGCCCCTCGATGAGCGCCGGCCCACCGGCGCCGAAGAACGGGACGTCCGAGCCGAGTCGGGCCGCCAGGCGGAGCCGGGCCTTCGGCATCGAGCTCGGCGCCCCACGCCTCCAACGCGGCATCGATCGTCGCCGCGGCATCCGATGACCCGCCGGCGAGCCCGGCCGCGACCGGGATCCGCTTCTCCAGGCGTGCGGCGAGGGCCGGCGCGGGTCCCGGGCCGCCGACCCAGCCCCCACCCACGGCCGCGCGCGTGGCCGCCAGCGCCCGGAACACGACGTTGTCGGCGGCCGGCCCCGGGTCGAAGCCGTCGACGTGCAGGCTGTCCGCGTGGCCGCCGGCAGGCGCAAGACTCAGGCGATCGGCCAGCGCGAGCGGCACGAAGACCGAGTGCAGGTCGTGGAAACCGTCCGGGCGACGCCCCACGACGGCCAGGGTCAGGTTCAGCTTGGCCGGGGCGAGTCGGACGACGGGCGCGAGACGCCGGAACGGGTCCGCGGCGGCCATCACGAGCGGGACGCGTCGCGCCGGCTGCGACGGTCCGATCCGATCGGCCCGAGGGCCTCGCGCAGCGCCAGCCACTCCCCCACCGCGAGGGTCTGCGGCCGGCGGTCGGGGTCGATCCCGGTGGCCGCGAGCGCCGCGGTCACCTGCCCGGCATCGAACGGCAACTGGCGGGCCAGGACGTTGTGCAGCATCTTGCGCCGCTCGCGGAAGCTCGCCTGGACCAGCCGCCAGAGCTCGTCCTCCTCGTCGGGGTCCAGGCGGTCGTCGGCGTCGAACGGCTCCACGACGATGACCGCCGACTCGACGGCCGGTGCCGGCTCGAAGGCGTCGGGGCGGACCGTGAACGCGATCCGGACCCGGGCGTGGTACTGGACGAAGACCGACAGGTAGCTCATCTTCCCGGGCGGCGCCGCGATCCGCTCCGCGACCTCGCGCTGGACCATGAGCACGAGGCGCTCCGGGCGCGGGGGCGCACCGAGCAGCGCGTGCAGGATCGGGCTGGTGATGTGGTACGGCAGGTTCGCGACGACGTCGTATGGCGGTTCCGCGAGCCGGACGAGGTCCTGGTCGAGCGCATCGCCCTCGATCAGGCGCAAGTGGCCGGTCGCCAGCGGCCCCTCGAAACGGTCGCGCAGGAACGCCGCGAGGCCGGTGTCGAGCTCGACGGCGGTCACCTGCGCGCCGGCCGCCAAGAGGCCGCCGGTCACGAGCCCCAGGCCGGGGCCGATCTCCAGCACGCGCCGATCAGGCTCGGGCGCCGCCTCGGCCAGGATCGCCTCGAGCACCTCCGGGTCGGCGAGGAAGTTCTGCGAGAGGGCGTGGCGGGCCCGCAGGCCGGCGGCGCGCAGCGTGGCCCGCACGTCGGCCGGATCGAGCCGCGGGCGGGCGCTGCCGCTCATGCCGCTGGAGTCCGGACCGCCAAGGGCAAGGACGGGCGGGCGTCCAGGTCCAGCCCGGACCGATGACCGGCCTCGTACCGCCGCGCGCCCGCGGCGCCGATCATCGCGCCGTTGTCCGTGCAGAGCGCCGGTCGCGGCACGATGAGCGGCACACCGAGCTCGTCCGCGTCTCCGGCCAGGCGGGCGCGCAAGGCCGCGTTGGCCGCGACGCCCCCGCCGAGCACGATCGACCGGGCGCCGGTCGTCCGGGCCGCCCGGATCGTCTTGCTCGCGAGGACGTCGACCACCGCGTCCTGGAAGCCCCAGGCCAACTCGGCGACGACGTCCGCGGACAGCGGGACCTCGGGGTCCTCGGCGATCCCGGCCTCCGCCCGGGCCTCGGTGACGATCCGCCGGGCAGCGGTCTTGAGACCCGAGAAGCTGAAGTCGTACGAGTCGCCGAGCCAGGCGCGCGGAAAGACGCGGTCGCGCTGGATGGCGGCCTCGGCCGCACGCGCGATCGCGGGCCCACCGGGATACCCGAGACCCAGCAGCCGGCCGACCTTGTCGAATGCTTCGCCGGCCGCGTCGTCGACGGTCGCGCCGAGCGCGCGGTAGGTGAGATGGCCGGTCATCTCGGCGAGGAACGTGTGCCCGCCCGAGACGACCAGCGTGACGAGCGGGAAGACCGGCTCGGCGTGCGCCGGGCCACCACGATCCGCGAGCCAGGCGGCATAGACATGGCCCTCGAGGTGGTTGACCCCGATGAGCGGCTTCTCGTGGACCCAGGCCAGGGCCTTCGCGAGGTTGACGCCGACCAGCAGCGACCCGGCCAGGCCCGGGCCGTAGGTCACCGTCACCGCATCGACATCGGACCACGCGGCGTCGGCATCCGCCCACGCCTCGTCGAGCACCGGGATGATCCAGCGCAGGTGGGCCCGCGCGGCCACCTCGGGGACGATCCCGCCCGACGCCGCATGCAACGCGACCTGGGACGCGACGACGTTGGCGTGGATCGTCCGGCCATCCTCGACCAGGGCGATGCCCGTCTCATCGCACGACGACTCGATCGCGAGCACCATGGGGCCACTCACGCATCGCCGCCGTCGGGATCATCGGGGTCACCGGGAGGATCGAGAGCGCCCTGACGTTCGAACCGATCGTCGGGGTGCTCCGGAGCGGGTGAGGCGTCCAGCTCGGCGCGCAGGCGGGTGATCCGCTCGCGCATCACCGGCCCGGTCAGCGCCTCGGTCGTCATGATCAGGGCGTCCTCGCCGTCGTCGCTGTAGTAGCGAGGGCGCAGGCCGACCGGCTTGAAGCCGTACTTCTCGTACAACCGCCGGGCCGGCAGGTTCGACAGCCGCACCTCGAGCGTCGCCTCGCGCGCCCGCCGGTCGATCGCGAGGTCCAGGAAGGCCAGCAGGAGCCGCTCCCCGATCCGCTGTCGACGCCAGGCGGGATGGATCGCGAACGTCGTGATGTGCGCCTCGTCGACCATCAGCCACATCCCGCCGTACCCGACGATCTCGTCGTCGGCTCGGGCGACGAGGTAGTGGGCGAGCCGGTTGGTCTCGAGCTCGCTGCGGTAGGCGTTGGCCGGCCACGGCGCGGCGAAGCTCGCCCGCTCGATCGCGTGGACGACGACCAGGTCCTCGAGTCGCATCGGCTCGATGCCGAGCCTCAGCGGGGGTCGTGCGACCATGCCACCTCCCCGCCGACGGCCGTGACCCCGCGCGGCAGCGTCACGTACTCGGGCACGAGTCGAGCGAGGTCATCCACGTCACCGCCGGCCAGTCGGGCCGCCCCCGCGCGGAGCAGCTCGGCCGCCATCCCGTCGCGCGCCGACTCGCCACGAACGAGCGCATCGGCCGGCGCACGCTCGTCGAGATCGACGGCGACCAGGACGTCGGTGGCTTGGAGATCCGGTTCGCGGCCGGCCGGCAGCAGCGCGGGCGCGACACCGTCGCGCACGACGATCCGGTCCGATGGTCCGGCCGGCAGCAGCACGACGCAGCGGGCGACCGGCACCCCCGCGACGCGCGCCGTGGCGGCCAGCAACGCGGCACCGGTCGGGATGCCGACGATCGGTCGGCCCAGGCCGTGGGCGAGGCCCTTCGCGGTCGCGATCCCGACCCGCAGCCCGGTGAAGGCGCCTGGCCCGGTGCCGACGACGATCGCGGCGAGCTGGGTGCGCTCGATCGCCCCGGTCGGCCAGCAACCGCTCGAGCGCCGGAAGCAGCGTCTCGCCGTGGCGGTAGCCGGCCGGCCAGCTCGTCGCGGCCACCGGGTCGCCACCCAGCGTGCCCAACGCCAGGACGATCGCGCGTCGTGGCCGTATCCATGGCCAGCACGAACTCGCCGCCATTCGTCGTGCTCATCCGAACAGCTCCAGGTAGCGCCGGTGCCGTTCACCCTGGGCGATCAACTCGATCTCGCGCGGCTCGTCGCCGGACCCGCTCGATGACGACGTCGAGCCGGTCCGGCGGGATCGCCTCGCCCAATCGGTCCGGCCACTCGATGAGCGTGACGCCGCCGACCCACCGATCGTCGAGCAGGCCGCCGGCGAGGACGTCGGCGGCATCCGCGAGCCGATACAGGTCGACGTGGAACATCGGCAGTCGCCCCTCGTACTCGGCCATCAGGACGAAGCTCGGCGAGGTGATCGTCTCGCGAACGCCGAGCGCGGCCCCGAACGCCTTCGCGAGGTGGGTCTTGCCGGCGCCGAGGTCGCCCCACAGGCACAGGAGGTCGCCCGCGCGGGCGACGTCCGCCAGCGAGGCGCCCAGCGCCGTCGTGGCGCCGGGATCGGGGCTCGTGACGTGTCGACGAAGCAGGCCGGTGGCAGGCATCGGGGCGAGGGTAGCCGAATGACCGGGGTGTCGCGCGTGGGGCGATCCGCGCGCGGCGCTAGGCGAACCGCTCCAGGTCGCCGAATGGGACCGCCACGGCGCTGCCGTCGGCCAGTTCGACATGCCCGGCCTCGAGGTCGACCCCACCGCCGAACCGACGCCGTCCCGCCGGGCCGAGCCATCGACCCTTCGAGGCCGCTCAGTGCTCCGGCCCGGATTCGGACGAGGTCGGGCGATGGCGCCGGCGCGACGAGGTCAGGGGCATCGAAGACGAGCATCGGCGGGTCGGACACGATCGCGGCCTCCCGGCCGACCATCGCCGCGAGGAGGGCCATGATCGGCCCGGCCATCGGCCGTCGCGTGGCGCCATCCATGACCAGGACGGCGTAGGGAGGCAGCCGATGGAGGGCCGCCCGTTGACGTGCCTCGGACGCGAGGAAGTCCCGGCGCTCCTTGCTGGCCAGCCCGGGCACGACGATGCCGCGGACCCCCATCGCTCGGGCGCGCGTCAGGGTTTCAGCATCGACCCGGGCATCGACGACGAGGATCGACCCGGCCATGCCGACGTCGAGACCACCGGGGCGGAGGCCGCCGTCTGGCTTGGTGGTCAGGCTCAGCCGACCGCGGGTGGGCCCACCGAGGACCACGATGCCACGGATGCCGCGCCCGGCGGCCCGGATCGTGATCGAGGTGCCCGGACGCACGTCGCGGACGATACCCGCCACCGGCGTCTCGAGCGGGTCGACGATGTCGCCAGTGGCGACGCGCCAGCGTGTCCGCCACGGGAACAGGTACTCCCCGCCGTGCGGCCCGCGGCCGGAGCTCCCGCTACCGGTCCCGACGACCCGGCCGAGGGCGTGCCAGCGGTCGCCCGGGCGTGGCTCGACGGGCTCGGTGACGATCTTGTCCTCGAGCCGCGGGTCACGCAGGCGCTCAGCGATCGGGGCGCCGACCACGACCGACGCGCCCGCTTCGACGATGGCCCGGTCGCCCGGCGAGAGGGCGAAGACGGCATCGACGGGCGACTCGACCAAGTGTCGCAGCGGCACGAGCTCGAGGTCCGTGGCGGGTCCGGCGGCCGGCGGCGGACCCTCGGGATCGCCGATGCCGACGCCGGGATGCCAACCGTTACCCATCGGGCGCCCCTTCGGCGACGGTCGACTGCCAGCCGTCGAGCAGCTCGCGACGCCGGTCGGCCCGGTCGGGCAGCCGCATCGGGACGTCCCGGAGGTCGACCATCAGCCCGGCCAGCCCGCCCGAGACGTCGACCGCGAAATGGCGTCCGCGGCCACCCAGGCGGACGCTGTCCTTGAATTGGAACTCGGCGGTCGCGGTCGAACCCGGCGGCAGTGCGACCATCGCCAGCCCTCCGGGGACCAGGTCGATCGGGGCCCGACTGCGGGGACCGGGACCGCCAGTCCCACGTAGCCGCTCGTGGACGACAAGGCTCCCGGCGCTCCGCCCGGTCCGCAGGCCGGCCGGCGTCACCACGCTGCCGAGGGGGGCCAGCAGGTCATCGGCGAGGTCCGCGATCACGGCCCGGCGTTCCGCGGGATCGGGGATGGAGCCCAGGGGCCCCAGCAGGCGGGCGTGATCGAGCGCGTAGCCGCTCGCGCCGGGACGTCGCAGGACGTCGGCCAGGGCCAGCGCGACGGCCGGCGGCGGCACGATGGTCCAGACGCCACCCGCGGCCACGACGAGGTCCGGTGCCGGTTCGGCGGTGAACTCGGGTGTCGCGTCGACCAGTCGAGCGAGTGCCGCGCGAGCCGCCGCCATCCGCAATGCGACGCCATCGATCGTCGCATCCGCCCACGGAGCGATCCGCAGCTCCCGGAGGCGGTCACGCAGGCGATGTCGATCCGAGGCGACCGTCGTCCAGGCGAGGACGCGATCGACGGTCGCATCGTCCGGATCGGCCGGGGCGAGGCCGGCCGTCGGCACGATCGCCACGTCCACGCCCGCGGGCGCCGACGGGCCGGCCGGGAACGCCGAGGCCCGGAGGCCACCGTCGTAGCCGATCTCGACGAGCTCCACGCGGCGATCGAGCACATCGGCGAGCGTCACGGCCGCCGCCCCGAGCACCCGCCGAGCATCGTCGACCGGCAGGGCCAGCGCCGCGAGCAGGTCGCGCAATGGCGCGCCCGCGGGGCCGGGTCGAGCGGCGGGCGCCAGCAAGGTCTCGCCGGCACGGGCGTTCAGGTCCCCGAACGCGGCCGCGCCCTCGGTCATGGCCCCGGCCAGCACCACGAGCCGCTCTGGCCGCCGGGCGGCGACGGCCGCCACCAGGGCCGTGAGCTCGGCGAGCGCCCCGCGCTCGTCCGCCCCTGCCGGGTCGCCGGCGCCGGCCAGGATGCCGTCGGTGTTCGTCTCGAGCAGGAGCCGGGACATGGCCAGTGGATCGGTCGTCTCGGCGCTGACCCCGACGGTGCGCCATCCGCTCCGAGTCGCCGCCGCGACCAGGGGCGCGAGCGCGCGTTCCGAGGCAGCGACGACAGCCAACCGGCGAGCCGGTGTCGAGGTCACGGTGACCTCGGGCAGCAGGTCGGGCCGCTCAGGGTCGACGCGCAGGTGGGCCGCCAGGTCCGGGTCGGCGGCGGCCACCCGGGCGAGGAGCAGGTGGGCGGCGGCGTCAGGGTGCGATCGGGCCGGCAGGGCGACCGAGCCGAGCAGGCGCCAGGCGTGGTCCATGCGCCCGATCAGGGCCGCGCCGGTGGTCGCCGCGCCGCGATCGATGGCGAGGAAGGCGCGCGGGTCGCTCGTCATCGGGCCATGCTACCCGGCGCTCGCCGGGCCGTGGTCACGCGTCCCAGGTCGCCTCGTCGTCGTACTCCTCGAGCCGGGCGATCAGGAGCTCGATCCCGGCATCGTCGGCCATGAGCTCGGTCGCCGATGAGAGCTCACCGCCGAACAGGCCGCGCAGCACCGGATCGAAGAAGAGCATCGCGTTCGCGCCGAGCGGGCGGTACGGCCGACTGGCCTCGAGGAAGTGGACGGCCGGGCCGGTCAGGCCACGGAGCTGGATCTCGCGAGCGACCTGCTCGACCAGTTCGTCGCGCTGCTCCTCGGTCGGTTCGAGCGGCGAGGTCACATCGGTCCCGCGGCGATCGCATGCGGGCTGCTGAGCGCCGGGGGGCCGGCCAGGGCCGCGGCGAATGCCTCGTAGGCGGCCCGACCGCGCAACGCGAAGATCACGTGGTCGATGGTAGGACACCAGGGCAGCTCTTCGCGCACCGTCTGGACCGTGATCCGGGCCGCCTCGTCGAGCGGGAACCCGCCCACGCCCGTGCCGAGCGAGGGGAAGGCCAGGCTGGTCGCGCGGATCTCTCGGGCCCGGGCCATCGCGGAGCGGACGGCCGCGGCGATGACCGTTCCGCTCGTGCGACGCTCGCGATCGAGCGAGACCGCGTGGATGACGGCTCGAGCGGCCAGGGACCCGGCCGTGGTCACGACCGATTTGCCGAGCGGCACCGGCGCCTGACGAACGGCCGCGAACTCGATCTCGTCACCGCCCGCGCGCTTGAGCGCGCCCGCGACCCCGCTCGACATCCAGAGCGACAGGTTCGCGGCGTTGACGATCGCGTCGACCTCGAGGTCACAGATGTCGCCGTTCCACAGCTCGATGCGCGCCAAGTCAACTCCACTCGCTGAGCGTGCGAAGACCCAAGGGTCCGGGTCGGGCATAGTACACCCGGGGTAACCGCCGAGCCATGGCTGTGACGACCTCCCAGGAGTTCGTGGTGCGCGCCTGCGCCAGCTCCGCGACGGTGATCGACAGGCCTTGCTGGCGCCCGATGAGCGTGAAGACATCCCATGTGGTCACCGGTGGACCCGGCACGTCGGTCACGTCGGCCATGACCGCGTCCATCGACACGTTCCCGACGAGTGGGACCCGGCGACCGCGGACCAGGGCGCTCGCCCGGTTCGACAGCGACCGCGGCCAGCCGTCGCCATAGCCGAGTGGCAGCGTGGCGATCCGGCTGGGCCGGTCGGTCTCGAACGTCGGGCCGTACCCGATTCCCCAGCCGGCGGCGAGGTCCGCGACGCGGACCGGCCGGGCATGGAGGGAGAGCGCGGGCCGCAGTCGCGCGGCGAACCCGGCCGGCCGCTGGTCGGCGCGCAGCTCGTCGGGGGGAAGGCCGTAGATGGCCAGCCCCGGGCGGACGCCGTCGTAGGCGACCAGGCCGCCAGCCTCGGCCAGGAGGCTCGTGCTTGCGGCCGCATGCCGAACCGGCAAGCGGATCCCCGCCGTCCGCAGGGCCGCCGCAGCGGCCTCGAAACGCCCGAATTGACGATCGGTGCGCTCTCGGTCCTCTGGCGCCTGCAGGTGCGTCCACAGGCCGGTCACGACCGCGTGACCGTCCGCGTGGATGGCTCGGGCCGCACCGACGACCGCCTCGGGCAGGAATCCGCCACGACCGAGGCCGGTCTCCACCTCGAGTTCGATCCGCAGGCGGCGTGACCCCGGCCGCCTCGCGGACCCGAGGGTCGCCAGCACGGCGGCCAGCAGGTCAGGATCGCCGGCACTGACCGCGATCGCTCGGCGGGCTGCGTCGGGCGCCCAGGCGGGCGGGATCGGATACAGGACCAGCAGCGGCGCCCGGATGCGGGCCTCTCGCAGCGCGAGCGCCTCATCGAACGTCGCGACGCACAGCCCCTCGACACCGGCGTCCACCAGGGCTCGCGCGACAGGCACCGCGCCGTGACCGTAGGCATCGGCCTTGACGACGGGGCGAACGGGCACGTCCGTCCCGGCCGCTTCGCGCAGCAGCGCAAGGTTGGCGACGAGCGCGTCGAGATCGATCTCGAGCCAGGCGGTCCGGGGCAGCGGCGGCAGCCCGGCGGCCGCGAGGCGTTCGTCGATCGACGATCGCGGGTCGTCCGGCACCATCCCTCGGCTCGAGGTGCGCTTCAGACGGGGTCCGGCGTCGGGGACGCCGAACCTGGCGTGCGGGGCGCGGTCGGCTCGTCGGCCGCGCCCGCGTCGGCCCCGCCCGGCTCCCCGCTCCGTGCCCCGAATCCGAGTCGGCCACGTGCCCGGCGGCGCTCGGCGGCCGTCGCGAGGCGCTTGCGAGCGAGGGCGATACCCTCCGGCAGGTCCGACGCGAGCACACCGGCCTCACCGAACCGTTCCCTGGCCCCGTCCCCTGCCAGGCCGTGCAGGTAGACCCCGAGCCGGGCGGCGTCGAACGGACCGAGACCCTGCGCCAGCAACCCGCCGATCGCGCCCGCCAGCACGTCGCCGGTGCCACCGGTGGCCAGCGCCGGGTTCTCGAACGGCGCGATGGCGACCGAGCCGTCCGGAGCGGCGATGACCGAGGCCGCGCCCTTGAGGACCACGACCTGGCTCCACGTCGTGGCCGCGTTGCGGGCCGCCGCGACGCGCGCCGCATCGTCGGCCACCAGGTCACCGTCGGCTGCGGGATCCACCCCCATCCCCGCCCGAAGCCGGGCGAATTCGCCGGCGTGTGGCGTGAGCACGCCCGGTCGCGTCATCGTCTGCCACCAGCCATCCATCGTGGCGAGCGAACGAAGCGCCTCGGCATCGAGCACGATCGGCGCGGCTTCCGCGTCACCGACGGCGATGAGCTCCCGGACCAGCTCGACCGTCGACAGGCCGGGCCGCAACCCGGGTCCGACGACCATCGCATCGTGCTCGTGGTCCAGGATCCGGGCGAGCGCCCGCTCGGCGTCGATCTCCTCGAGGTCGTCCTCGGGCAGGGCCATGGTCGTAGCCTCCACGACCTTGGCCGCGAACAGCGGCTGCAGCGACTCGGGGACCGCCAGCGTCACGAGTCCGGCCCCGGTCCGTCCACCCGCCCGACAGACGAGGAGGGCCGCGCCGGCGTAGTCGAGCGATCCGGCGATCACGAGGAGCTTGCCGAACGAACCCTTGTGCCCGCGCACCGGCCGCTCCGGCAGGAGGGCGCCGGCCGCGTCGTCGTCAAGGCGGACCGCGCCGTCCGGCACGATGGTCGTGCCGGTCCCCTCCCCGGCCGCGGTCTCGCCCGGTCGTCGGCCGAACCCGACGGGTCCTCGCTCAGTCATCGGATGACAGCCCATGCACGGCTCCGTCAGGTCGCGCAACGGCCGCCACGGGTGCGTCGATGGCGTCAGGTGCGTCCGACGCGAGGGCGCCGGCCCCACCCGCCTCCGCCAGGTCGCGCAGTCGCTCGATCCGGGCGAGGATGCGTCGCTCGCGGTCGTCCAGGCGCTCCTCGATGTCGGGCGGGAAGAGGAACCGTCCACCAGCGGTCCGGATGCCGAACGCGATCGCGACCGCGTAGTCGGATTCATGGGTGATCGAGACGGCGATCCGTCCCATCCCGAGCTGGTCCGCACGGGCGGCCGCCCGGCCGTGGAGCCGGACCGAGGGCTGACCGGTCGGCAGGCGCACGATCTCGATGTCGCGCCAGCCGATCCCGCGCACGCCGAGGCCGAGCACCTTCGACACCGCCTCCTTGGCCGCCCAACGCCCGGCGAACGTCTCGGGCCGGTCGCGCACGTAGCGCTGCTCGGCCGGGGTCAGGACGCGCCCCGAGAAGCGTGGCCCGAACCGGGCCAGGGTGGCCCCGATGCGCTCCACCTTGATGATGTCGATGCCGAGCTCGGTCGTGCCGGTCGGGACCGCCCCGTTCGGCGGAAACGCGTCGGTCGGATCGCCCGCCGCCATCGGCTTACTCGACCGTCACCGACTTGGCCAGGTTGCGCGGCTGATCCACGTCCGTGCCCCGCGCGACCGCCATGTGATAGGCGAACAGCTGGAGCGGGATGACCGCGAGGATCGGCGACAGGGCGTCGTGGGTGTCCGGCACCCAGCAGACGTCGTCGGCGAAGCGTTCGATCTGGACGTCGCCCTCGGTCGCGACCGCGATGACCCGCGCGTCGCGGGCACGGCCCTCCATGACATTGCTGATGACCTTCTCGTAGACCGGGGATCGGGTGACGACGGCGACGAGCGGACACTCGGCGTCAAGGAGCGAGATGGGGCCGTGCTTCAGCTCACCCGCGGCATAGCCCTCGGCGTGGACGTAGCTGATCTCCTTGAGCTTGAGCGCACCCTCCAGGGCCGCCGGCAGTCCGAAGCCGCGGCCGACGAACATGAACCCCCGCGAGTTCACATACCGACGGGCCAGACCCGGCGTGATCGCCGATGCGGCCTCGATGGCCCGAGCGGCCGCGGCCGGCAACGCTCGCAGCGCCACACCCAGCGCCAGCTCGTCCGATTCGTCCAGCGCGCCCCTGGCGCGAGCGATGGCCGCCGCGAGCACCACCAGGGTCGTCACCTGGGTCACGAAGGTCTTGGACGCGGCCACGGCGATCTCCGGGCCGGCCTGAAGGAACAGGACGGCGTCCGCCTCGCGCGTGATGGCCGAGCCGACGGTGTTCGTGACGGCCACGACCGGACAGCCGTGTTCCCGGGCCAGACGGACCGGCGCGATGGTGTCGGCGGTCTCGCCCGATTGCGTGACGGCGATGACGAGGGTCCGCCCGTCGAGTGGGGGCGGGTTGTACCGGAACTCCGAGCCCGCGGTCGCCCGTGCCGGTAGGCCGGTCCAGGCTTGGATCGCCGCAGCGCCCACGAGCGACGCGTAGTACGCACTGCCGCACGCGACCAGCTCGATCCGCTCGATCGCCGGGAGCGTCTCGGCCAGCCCGTTCAGCTCCTCGACGACGATGTGCCCGTCGCGATGGACTCGGCCAGTCAGGGACTGGGCGAGGGCCTCGGGCTGCTCGTGGATCTCCTTGAGCATGAAGTGCTCGTAGCCGCCCTTCTCGGCGGCCTCGGGGGACCAGTCGATGGTGTGCACCTGACGCTCGATCGGTTGGCCGGCGACGTTCGTGATCGTGACGCCCCATGGGCGCAGGTCCGCGACGTCGCCCTCCTCGAGGAACACGATCTGATCGGTGTGGGCGAGGATGGCCGCGACGTCGGACGCGAGGAAGCTCTCCCCGTCTGCGAGACCGACGATGAGCGGCACGTCCTGGCGCGCACCTACGAGCCGGTCGCCCTCGCCCCGATGCATCACGACGATCGCGTAGGCCCCGTCCATCCGCCGCAGGGCCGCCCGGACCGCTTCGGCCAGATCTCCCTCGTAGGCCTCCTCGATGAGGTGAGCGATCGCCTCGGTGTCGGTCTCGGAGGTCAGCCGATGGCCGCGCGCCTCGAGGCCGTCGCGCAGCTCCCGGAAGTTCTCGATGATGCCGTTGTGGATGACGGTGATCTCGCCCGTGCAATCCTGGTGCGGATGGGCGTTGAGGTCGTTCGGTCGGCCGTGGGTCGCCCAGCGCGTGTGGGCGAGGCCGATGGCGGCGTGCGGTGTCCGGTCGGCGATGGCAGTCTGCAGGTTGGCCAGCTTGCCGGCGCGCTTCTCGACGAACAGGTCGCCGGCTTCGTCGACCAGGGCGATGCCCGCCGAGTCGTAGCCGCGGTACTCGAGCCGCTTGAGCCCCTCGATCAGGAGCGGGCCCGCCTCCCGCGGACCGGTGTAGCCGACGATGCCGCACATGCCGTCAGGTCCTCCGTTCGCCGCCGCCGCGTCGGGCGGGTCGGCCTTGGTGACTCCGATGGGTGGGCACCGGGACTAGTTTAGTCGCTCCCCTGCGACCCTCGCGAGCGAGTCGGCCAGTTCGGCCACCAGGTCGGCGTCGGGCCCCTCGACCATGACCCGCAGCGCCGGCTCGGTGCCGGACGGCCGGACGAGCACCCGGCCGGTCGGTCCCAGCCGCCCGGCCGCCTCGGCCACGGCCGCCTGCAGGATCCGATCGGCCTCCCATTGGTCCTTGTGACGAGCCTCCACGGCCCGCTGTTGCTGGGGCAGCATCGGGATGTCGGCCGCGAGCTCCGCCAGGCCGCGGCCGGTCGAGGTGATCACCCGCAGGACCTCGAGCGCGGTGACGATGCCGTCGCCGGTGGTCGTGTGATCGAGATCGATGACGTGGCCGCTCTTCTCGCCGCCCAGCCGCGCGCCCGAGACCTGCATGCCCTCGAGGATGTACTTGTCACCGACGGGGGTCCGGATGACCTGGCCGCCAGCCGCCTCGACGACCGCTTGCAGGCCGCCGTTCGAGAGGACCGAGACGACGACACCCCCGGCCAAGGCCCCGCGACCCAACCGGTCGAGCGCGAGGATGCCCAGGACATGGTCCCCATCGACGATCTGGCCGGTCGCGTCGACGGCGATCATCCGGTCGGCATCGCCGTCGAGCGCGAACCCGATATGGGCGCCTCGGGCGACCACCGCCTCGGCCAGGGAGGCCGGATCCGTGGCGCCGCACCCGAGGTTGATGTTGACCCCGTCCGGGTCCGCGTGGATGACGTCGACGACCGCGCCGGTCGCCCGCAGGATCTCGGTTCCGAGCGCCGCTCCGGAGCCGTTCGCGCCATCGAGGACCACGTGCGTGCCGCTCGCCGGGACGCTCGATGCCAGCGCGAGGCGATGGCGACGGTAGTCGTCCACGAGTTCCGGCCGTGCGACGATCCGCCCGAGACCGGCGTTCGTCGCGCCGCCGAGGTCGTCGGACCGCCAGATGAGCTGTTCGAGCTGGTCCTCGACCGCATCGTCGAGCTTGAGGCCGGCGCCATCGAGCACCTTGAGACCGTTGTCGTCGGCCGGGTTGTGGGAGGCTGAGACCATGATCCCCGCGGCGAACGGGCCGCTCCCCGCCACGTAGGCGAGGGCCGGCGTGGGCACGACCCCGACCACGTGGACCTCCGCGCCAAGGCTGCTGGCGCCGGCCGCGACGGCCGCGACGAACATGTCACCGGAGCGCCTCGTGTCCTGGCCGGTCACGAGCGCCCCGCCCGCCCCGATCAGGCGATGGGCGGTGGCCCGGCCGAGGGCGTACGCGAGGGTCGGTTTCAGATCGACGTTCGCGACACCACGGATGCCGTCGGTACCGAAGAGGCGGGCCATCGACGGCTCAGCCGCCGGGTGATGCTGACGGCGAGGCCACGGCGGGCGAGGGCGAGGGCGGTGGCGGCGCGGTCACGGTGACCGGGATCGTGGCCGGACTGGCCGTCACGAGCGTCAGGCCCGGGGGAAGGACGACGGTGACGGCCACGTCGGTCGTGCCCGGGTCCAGGCCGCTGACGTCGAGATCCGCGACCAGCGTCGCGCCCACCAGGGCGTCGAGGTCGGCGTTCGAGCCGCCGATCGTGATCAGCACCCGGTCCGTTGGGACCGAGTACCTGAGGTCGATGTCGTCGCCGACGTACCGGAATCCGACCTCGAACGCCCTCGTGGACGTCACCGGCCGGAGCGTCACGGTCACGGCCACGGTCGAGGCGTCGAGCGCGGAGACCCCGTCCGGGAGGTCGAGGTCGACCGTCAGCTCGACCGTGTTCGAGGCGCCCGAGACGGAGACGGGTGCCGTGTCGACGGATGCGAGCGCGGCCAGCCGTTCGGCGTCGCCGACGACCGTCACCACGGCAGGATCGACCGCGATGGTGGCCACCTCGAACCCGGCCGCAGGGGTACCGGTGACCACCGGGCTGACCGGGATGACCCTCGAGCGCACATCTTCGAAGACCAGGATGTTGACCCGTGCGGTGTCAGGTTCCAGCTTGACGGGACTCACGGGATCGCCGAGCCGATCGATGGCGGTCAGCGGCAGGTCCTGGTCGATGCCGAGGCCCGACGCCTGGATGATCGGTGAGGCCCGGGCGGCGACGACCGTCCCGACGACCGACGCCGGCCCGGACACGACCACGGTCGTGGGCAGGACCGTGGGCTGCCCGATGTCCCAGCCGTCGGGGATCGTGCCGGGGTCGACCGTGACCGGGACCTCGCGCGTGACGAGTGCGTCCAGCTGGACCGTGACGAAGTCGGGTGAGAAATCGATGACGTCGATCCGGTCGTCGATGGACTGGACATCGACGGGCACGGACTTGGCCCCCGAACCGGGGGTGATGTTCGACAGGTCGACGGTGGCCTTGAAGGTGGAGCTGATGGCCCGGGCACCCGATGGTGACACGTAGCGCACCTCGGTGACCGGCGGGAGGTCCTCCAGGATGAAGGTGTCGCTCGGCTGCCCGACGGGCGTGATCGGGATGCTGACTGGCAGCGTCGAGGCGCTCTCGGACAGGACCAGGCCGCCGTACAGGAGGGTCGCCAGTCCCGCGGCGGCGAGCTTCAGGGGCCAGTTGTGGACGACGAGTCGGAGGATTCGGGTCACCGCGGCGCCTGTGCGGCCGCGGTATTGGGCGGCTCATCGTCCGACGTCGTGCGTGGCGGCAGCACGGGCTTCGACCGCCGTACCAGGCGACCGAGGTCGCTGAGGCGCGGGGCTCGGCCTCCCGTCCCGGTCGGTCCGGTCGGGCGCCATCCGAAGGCGCCCCGAGCGCCATTCGGGTCCAGGAGGTTGCGGATGGCGGTCGCGAGCTGGGCTTCGTTGAGGTTCCGCACGATCCGGCTGCGCTCCACGAGGCTGATCTGGCCGTTCTCCTCCGACACGACGACCACGATCGCGTCGGTCTGCTCCGCGATGCCGAGCGCTGCCCGATGGCGGGTCCCGAAGCGCTCGGTATGGATGGTCGTTTCCGCCAGGGGCAGGAGCGCGCCCGCCGCCAGGATCGAATCGTCGCGGATGATGACGGCGCCGTCGTGCAGGGCGGTCCGGGGCGAGAAGATCGTTCGCAACAGGTCGGCCGACAGGTCACCATGGACCATGACCCCGGTCTCGGCGACCTCCTCGAGCCCGGTCTCGCGCTCGATGACGATGAGCGCGCCGTGGCCGTCGGCCGACAGGGCGGATGATGCCCGCGCGACCTCGACGGCGACGTGATGGGAGGCTCGCGTCTCGGCCGGCGACAGGAGCCAGGCGAACGACCCGACCCGGCCGATCCGCTCCAGCGCCCGGCGAAGCTCCGGCTGGAACACGACGACCAGGGCGAACAGGCCGACGACCGCGCCGCCCTGCAGGATCCGGGTCAGGAGGACGAGGTTGAGCGCCACGGCCAACGCATAGACGACGATGAGGACGCTCACGCCGATGACGAGCCGGACGGCCCGCGTCCCACGGATCAGGCTGAACAGCCAATAGATCAGGAGCGCCGTGATCCCGATGTCGATCACCGCGGTCGGGGTGACCTGGTCGAGGATCGATCTCAGGAGCTCCATCGCCCCCCGAGTGTAGCATCGGACCCCCGCCCGGCCGCCCTCGCGGCGGCGTCCGGGACTCGCGCGGCCGTCAGCTGCAGAGCGCCGCCAGGCGGGTATCGTCGGGGAAGCGATCGGCGGCCATCGCGCACAGCCTGGCTCGGGTGAGGTCGTCGCCGGCCAGCTCGACCAACCGACCGAGCAGGACCAGCTTCTCGGCCGCCGGAGCGCGCCAACCCCGGTCAAGGTACAGCTCGGTCAGGCTCAGGTGGACGTCGCCATCGGCCGGCGACACGGCCAGCGCCTGGTAGCAGGCGTCCATGGCGGCGTGCACGTTGCCGATCGAGCGCTGGGCGGCGGCAGCCTCGAGATAGCACCGACGAGCCTCATCCTTGTCGCCGTCGTCGAGCGCGGTCTCCGCGGCCGTGCTCAGGACGGCGGCCGCGGACATCACCGCGCGGCGCGGGTCGCGCTTGGGTTCGAGCAACGGAGACGACGCACCCAGGCCTGGGCTGTCCGGCCCATCGAGCGTGCCCAACGCCCGGCCGAGGGCGGCCGACGCTGGATCGATGCCGGCCGCCTCCAGGCGGGCGACCAGGGCGGCCACGCCCTCCCGCCGGCCCCGTGACTCGGCCAGCTCCAGGGCCCGGCGCGCGGCATCGGTCGCCTCGAGGAGGCGCCCATCGCGATCGAGCACAGCGACCAGCCGATCGAGCGTGTCGGCGGCGTCGGCGCGGCGTCCGGCGATGGCGAGCATCTCGGCTCGGCCACGCAGCGAGGCCTCGTCCTCGGGCACGCGCGCGAGGGCCACGTCGTACGCTGCCAGGGCTTCGCTGATGCGGCCGGTCCGGGCGAGCACCCCGGCCAGGCTCGCCTGCGGCATCGCGCGGTCCGGCGCGATCGTGGCGGCCTCGGCGTAGGCGGCGATGGCCTCGTCGAACCGTCCTCGAAGCGAGGCCGCGTGCCCCCGCCGCAACGCATCCTTGTATCGTTCGTAGAGCGCTTCGCTCACCGGGCGTCCTCTCCTGCCAGCAACTCGACCAGCAACGCCTTCTGGACGTGGAGACGATTCTCGGACTGGTCGAGGATGAGACTACGCGGTCCGTCCATCACCTCGGACGTGATCTCCTCGCCACGATGGGCGGGCAGGCAGTGCATGACCACCGCGTCCGGACCGGCCGCATCGAGCAGCGCATCGTCGACCCGATAGCCGGCGAACGCGTCACGACGTTCCTCGGTCTCGGCTTCCTGGCCCATCGACGTCCAGGCGTCGGTGTAGACCACCGAGGCGCCGCGAACGATCTGGGCGGGGTCGTGACCGAAGACCAGCCGACCGCCCGACGCCGTGGCCAGCTCCTGGGCGCGGGCGACGATCCGTTCGTTCGGCGCATACCCGGGCGGGTGCGCGAGCCGGATCTCCATCCCGAGCGCCGCGCCCACGAGGGCGAGCGAGTGATAGACGTTGTTGCCGTCGCCGACGAACGCGACGACGCGCCCCTCGAGCGGCCCGACGAATTCCTCGATCGTGAACACGTCGGCCAGCGCCTGGCACGGATGCTCGCGCAGGCTCAGGCCGTTGATGACCGGGACCCGCGCCTGCGCCGCGAGCTCCAGGACCACCTCGTGGGGTCCCGTTCGCACGACGATGCCATCGACGAAGCGTTCCAGGTTGCGAGCGACATCGCGTACGCTCTCGCGCGCACCAAGGACGACGTCGTGGGTCAGGTAGATCGCGTGGCCACCGAGCTGGACCATCCCGGCCTCGAACGTCACCCGTGTTCGCAAGCTCGGCTTCTGGAAGAGCATCGCCAGCGTCCGACCAGCGAGCGGCGGATCGGCATGCCGCCGCGTCGATCGGTACTCGGCCTTGAGCGCGGACGCCGTGTCAAAGACGCGACGGGCCTCCGCCGCCGACAGGTCCGCGACGCTCAACAGGTCGCGTCCTCGCAACGACCCGGCGGCCGTCACGTCATGACCATCCGATGATCGTCGTCGAACCCAGTCGCGGCGAAGCCCAGCCGCGCCGTTGTCATGCCTCGCGCGGCGTTGGGGCGTTCAGGCGAAGGCGCCGGGCGAGGGAGGGAGCGAGCGCACCCCAAGGTGCGTGAGCGACCGAGCGATCTCGGCAACGCACGCATGGACGTCCCAGCACCGCGCCGCTGACTAGCGCTTGGTGTACTGAGGCGCCTTACGCGCCCGCTTGAGCCCGTACTTCTTTCGTTCTTTCATGCGCGGGTCTCGGGTCAGGAGCCCGGCCTGGCGGAGCGGCAGGCGGTTGCCATCAGGATCGAGCTCGAGCAGCGCACGCGCGATGCCGTGACGGATCGCCCCGGCCTGGCCGGTGACGCCGCCACCCTCGACCTTGATCAGGGCGTTGAAGCGGCCCTCCGTGCCGGTCACCCGGAACGGCATGCGCACTTCCGCCTCGTTGATCGCGTTGCCGAAGTGTTCCTCGAGCGTCCGGCCGTTGACCACGATCTCACCTTCGCCGGGCAGGAGCCGAACGCGGGCGATGGCGGTCTTGCGACGGCCGGTCCCTGAGAAGAAGGCTGGTGTCGACATGCGATTCGGGCTCCTCGTCAGGCCAGCGGCTCAGGCCTTTGGGCCTGATGCGGGTGATCGGATCCGGCATAGACCTTCAGCTTGCGCAGCTGCTGGGTGCCGAGGGTGGTGTGTGGAAGCATCCCCTTGACGGCGCGGCGGATGACCTCCTCCGGGCGGCGGGTCAGCAGATGGCCGAGCGTCTCCTGCTTGAGACCGCGGGGGTAGCCGCTATGGCGCATGTACAGCTTGGACTCCAGCTTGTCGCTGGTGACGGCGATGCGAGCGGCATTGAGCACGATCACGTGATCGCCGGAATTGAGGTTGGGCTGGTACGTGGGCTTGTGCTTGCCCTCGAGAACGCGCGCGATGCGCGACGCGAGGCGGCCCAGCGTCTCGTCGCTCGCGTCGACGACATACCAGCGTCGTTCGATCTCGCTCTCCCGGACCGCGATGGTCTTGGCGTTCATCGTTCCTCGTGTTCTCCGTTCCGTTCGCCCGACGATCGCCCGAAGGCGACGCGCCGAAGGCAGAGCCCTTTGGCCGGGGCCGCGGCCCCGTCGAAGGCCGGTCCGCCGGCCGTCATGGCCGCTCGAACCGCTGCTGCATCCAACTTGCCGAGGCCCACCTCCAGGAGGAGGGCCACCATCCGCCGGACCATCCCTCGCAGGAAGGAGTCGGCCCGGACGTCGATCGTCACGATCCGGCCTACCCGCCGGACCCGGACCGACATGACGGTCCGGACCGGTGAGCGGTCCGTTGCCCCGAGAGCGCTGAAGTCGTGCCGGCCGATGAAGACCGACCCGGCTCGCGCCATCGCGGCCGTGTCGAGCGGGTCCCGCACCCCGAGCGCCGATCGCTCGCGAAGCGGGCTGCGCGGCCCGTTCCAGACGGTGTAGCGGTATTCCCGGTACCGCGCCGCAAAGCGGGGATGGAAGTTCGAGGTCGTCCGGCGCAGATCCCGGATGGCCACGTCGCCGGGGAGGAGCGCATCGAGCGCCCGACCCAGTCCCGCCGCCGTCAAACGCCCGTCGTAGGAAAAGGTGATGACCTGTCCCTCGGCGTGCACTCCGGCATCTGTCCGGCCGGCCCCGTCGACTCGTCGCTCCGCCCCCATGCCGAGGCGTCGCAGCGCGTCCTCCAGGACCCCCTGGACCGTCCGGCGTCCAGGGTTGACCTGAAAGCCATCGAAGTCCGTTCCGTCGTATTCGACCCTCGCGCGGTAGCGCGAGGGGACGGCCTCTCGGCCGCCAGCTTGGTCGGCACCCTGCCGGCTCATCCGTGCGTTGGCCCCTCCGCTCCCTCGCTCACGCACCTTGGGGTGCGCTCGCTGCGGGTGCTCTGGGCCGCCTTCGGCTGAGCTCGGCATCGCGCCGACGACTAGTTCTTTCCTTGTCAGACCAACTCGATCTGGACGATCTCCGCGGCGTCGCCGCGGCGTTGTCCCAAACGGACGATCCGGGTGTAGCCGGACGTTCGGTCGGCGTACTTGGGGGCGATCTCGTCGAACAGCTTGTCGACGACGAGTGGTTCATTCGGGAACTGGGCGATGACGGCCCGGCGAGCGGAGAGATCGCCACGCTTGGCCAGCGTGATCATCTTCTCGACCCGGCCACTGATCTCCTTGGCCTTGGCCTCGGTCGTCTTGACCCGCTCGTAGCGGATGACGGACACCGTCAGGTTCTTGTACAGGCTGAGGCGCGGGCCCTGCTTGCGGCTGAGCTTGCGTCCGCCGATCCGGTGCGCCACGGGTCAGGCCTCCGCCTCGTCGTCGAACGACTCCTCGCCGTCGGCGATGTCGAGACCGTCGGTCTCCGTATCCGGGACGATGAAGCCGCGCATCCGGAGGCGCTCCTTCATCTCGTCGAGCGACTTCTTGCCGAAGTTGCGCATCCGCAGGAGATCGTCGTCCTTGAGCTGCAGGAGCTGTCCGACCTTGACGATGTTGTTGCGCTTGAGCGAGTTGTAGGCCCGCATCGGCAGGTCCAGCTCCTCGATCGGCATGTCCAGCATGTTCGAGGGGAGGGCGGCGGTGCCGGTCACGGCCGCCGCCGGCACGGCGGCCATGCCGATCGTCACGAACGGGCGGAACTGGTTGACGAGGATCTCGGCGGAGCGGCTGAGCGCCTCTTCCGGCGTGATCGTGCCGTCGGTCTCGATCTCGATCGTGAGCTTGTCGTAGTTGGTCATCTGACCGACCCGCATGCCCTCGACCCAGTAGTTGACCTTGCGGACCGGCGTGAAGATCGCGTCCACGGCGATGACACCGATCGGCAGGGCCTCGGCGCGTTCGGCGCCGAGATAGCCGACGCCACGCTCGACCGTCAGGTCCAGCTCGATGGTCACGTCGTCCGTGTCGAGGGTCATCAGCACGAGGTCCGGGTTGACGATCTCGACGTCGGCGGATTCGGCGATGTCGGCCGCGGTGACCGCGCCCGCGCCGCTCTTGATGAGGCGGAGCTGCACCGGGTGGGCCGCATAACTCTTGAGGCGCAGCTTCTTGACGTTCAGGACGATCTGGGTGACGTCCTCCTTGACGCCCGGGATCGTCGAGAACTCCTGGTAGACGTCACGGATCTGGATGCTCGTCACGGCGGCACCCTCGAGCGAGGACAGGAGGACGCGCCGGAGCGCGTTGCCGAGCGTGACGCCGTAACCGGCCTGGAGTGGGCCAGCCTCGTACTTGGCGTACGTGCCGGCTTCCTCGACAGGCTCGATCTGCGATTCTCGAGTTCGATCATGTGTGTGCTGTTACCTCGAGTAGTACTCGACCACGAGCTGCTCGTTGAGGTCGAGCGGCATCTGGTCGCGGTTCGGCGGGGTCACGACGGATCCCGACAGGTTGGTGGCGTCGATGCTCAGCCACTCTGGGGCCTGGTGGTTCCGGAGCGTCTCCTTGGCGATCTTGAACGGCTCGCGCGATCGATGCGACTCCCGGACCTCCACCTTGTCGCCGGGCTTCATCCGGTACGACGCGATGTTGGTCGGGCGGCCGTTGACGGCGAAGTGGCCATGGGCGACGAGCTGACGGGCCTGGGCCCGAGACGTGGCGAACCCGAGCCGATAGACCACGTTGTCGAGGCGCGTCTCGAGCGAGCGGAGCAGGTTCTCGCCGGTCACGCCGGGGCGGTTCTCCGCATCGACGAAGTAGTTGCGGAACTGCCGCTCCAACACGCCGTACGTGCGGCGGACCTTCTGCTTCTCGCGCAACTGCAGGCCGAACTCACCGACCTTGCGACGGCGGACGCCGTGCTGCCCGGGCGGTGTCGGCCGGCGCTCGAATGCACACTTCTTGGTGTAGCAGCGCGTGCCCTTCAGGAAGAGCTTGGCGCCCTCCCGCCGGCACAGGCGGCAAACGGATGCGGTGTAACGGGCCATGGGTCCTCTGGGGCTCTAGACGCGGCGCCGCTTGGGCGGGCGGCAGCCGTTATGCGGGATGGGCGTGACGTCGGTGATGGCGCTGACCTCCAGGCCGGCTGCCTGGAGCGATCGGATCGCCTGCTCACGGCCCGCACCGGGGCCCTTGACGTAGACCTCGACCTGGCGCATGCCGTGCTCCATCGCTCGGCGCGCGGCGCCATCGGCGGAGAGGGCGGCGGCGTACGGGGTGCTCTTGCGGGAGCCCTTGAACCCGGCCACGCCGGCCGAGCCCCAGCTGACGACGGCCCCGTTGAGGTCCGTGATCGTGATGATCGTGTTGTTGAACGTGGCCTGGATGTGCACGTGACCCTGGGGCACGTTCTTCTTCTCACGCCGACGCTGCTTGACCGCCTTCTTGCGTTCCGCCATGCCTGGTCAGTCCCTCGTCACTTCTTGCGCCGGACGCCGACGGTCTTCTTGGGACCTCGACGCTGGCGAGCGTTCGTCTTGGTTCGCTGGCCACGCACTGGCAGGTTCCGGCGATGTCGAACACCCCGGTACGACCCGATCTCGATCAGGCGCTTGATGTTCAGGGCCACTTCGCGGCGAAGGTCGCCCTCCACCTTGTAGCGCCGGTCGATCAGCTCGCGAAGCCGGTTCACCTGCTCTTCGGTCAGGTCGCGGACCCGGGTGTCGGGGTTGATGTTCGTCTGGGCGAGGATCTTCTCGCTGGACGGCAGGCCGATCCCGAAGATGTAGGTCAGGGCGACCTCCACGCGCTTCTCACGCGGGATGTCGACGCCGGCGATGCGTGCCATCGGTTACCCCTGCCGCTGCTTGTGCTTGGGATTGGTGCAGATGACCATCACGGTGCCGTGGCGACGGATGACCTTGCAGTTGTCGCAGCGCGCCTTGACGGAAGCTCTGACTTTCAACGGATCCTCGGGCTCATGGTGATCGGTGGTCGATCGGTTACTTGAGTCGGTACGTGATGCGACCGCGGGTCAGGTCGTAGGGCGACAGTTCGACGCGGACCCGATCGCCGGGCAGGATCCGGATGAAATTCATCCGCAGCTTGCCGCTGATGTGGGCGAGTACCCGGTGGCCATTCTCCAACTCGACGGCGAACATCGTATTGGGTAGCGGCTCGATGACCGTTCCCTCGACTTCGATCGCGTCTTTCTTGGCCACAGGTCCTCGTGCTTCCCTTTTCTCACGCGCAGTGCCGGCCCGACCGGGCCGACACACGAACGCGTAGCGTATCAAAGATGCCCGGTCCCGGCAACCATCGGAGCCTCACAGCGCCGTCAGGACCTCGGGCCCGTGCTCCGTCACGGCGATCGAGTCCTCGAAGTGCGCGGCGAGCGACCGATCCTGCGTCACGACCGTCCAGTCGTCGTCCATGACCCGCGCATCGGCTCGGCCGAGCGTGAACATGGGCTCGATCGCGAGGCACAGGCCGGGCTCCAGCTTGCGACCGGGTCGGCCGGTGCGAAAGTTGGGCACCTGCGGCTCTTCGTGCATCGCCGTCCCGATGCCATGGCCGACGAACTGGCGGACGATGCCGTAACCCTTCGGACCGGCCACGTCCTCGACGGCGGCCGCGATGTCCTCGATGTGGTTGCCGGGCACGGCCGCGGCGATGCCCGCCTGGAGCGCCCGCCTGGTGGTATCGATCAGGTCGGCGACCTCGGCCGGCGGCTCCCCGATGTAGTAGGTCCGAGCCCCGTCGCCGTGCCAGCCCTCGACGATCGCGCCGGCATCCACCGACACGATCTGGCCCGGGCGGATCGTCCGCTCGCCCGGGATGCCGTGGACGATCTCATCGTCGATCGAGATGCAGACACTGGCCGGGAACGGGCGCCGCGGATTGATGCCGGGATAGCCCTTGAAGGAAGGCGTCGCGCCGGAACGGAGGATGTGGGCTTCGGCCAGGCGGTCCAGCTCCGCGGTCGACACGCCCGGCTTCAGCTCATCCTCGATGAGGGCCAGGACCTCGGCCACGACCCGACCGGCCCGGCGCATGCGCTCGATCTCGGCACGCGACTTGCGCGTGACCATCTCAGTCCTCCCCGGTGGGAAGGCCGAGGACCGTGAGCAGATCGGTCGTCACGTCCGTGATGTCCCGGCGGCCGTCGACCGTCTTGAGGACGCCCTGGGAGCGGTAGTGGTCGACGACGTCGAGCAGCGGCGGCACCTGCTGGTTCATCCGGGCCCTGACCGTGGCTTCCTCGTCGTCGGCGCGTTGGACGATCGGCGAACCGTCCTGGTCGCACACCTCATCGACCTCGGGCGGGTTGGAGGTCAGGTTGTACACGTGTCCGTTGGCGGTGCAGATGCGCCGGCTGGCCATGCGCTGGACGAGGTCCTCGAGCGGCACGTCGATATACAGGGCCGAGTGGACGCGGCGGTTCGCATGGGCCAGGTCCCGGTCGAGCGCTTCGGCCTGGACGCGCGTTCGCGGGAAGCCGTCGAGGATCGCGCCCTCGAGTGCGTCGGCCGCCTCCAGTCGGTCGAGGAACACGCGCACGATCGTCTCGTCGGGCACGAGCTGGCCGCGGCTCATGTATCGCTCGGCCTCGCGCCCGAGCGACGTGCCGGCTGCCGCGGCCGAACGCAGGAGGTCACCCGAGGCCAGGATCGGGACGCCAAGTCGCTCGGCGAGGATCGGCGCCTGGGTTCCTTTCCCCGCACCGGGCGGTCCAAGAAGCACGTAAACGGTCATCGTCGTGGATGGCCCTCCCAGTCGTCGGTGCTGGCGAGGTCAGTCCAAGGCGGCGTCCAGCACGTGAGCGAGCGCACCATGAGGTGCGTGAGCGAGCGAACGGAGGCGACGACGCAGGAATGGCCCGCCAGAACCGACGACCTCACCGGATGAATCCCTCGTAGTTCCGCATCATCAACTGGGCTTCGATCTGCTTCATCGTCTCGACCACGACGGAGACCACGATGAGCAGGCTCGTGCCACCCAGGCCGAGCGCCCCGAGATCCGGGAAGGCCAGGGCCACGACCGACGGCGAGACCGCGACGATGGCGAGGAACAGGGCGCCGGCGAACGTGATCCGGCTCACGACCCGGGCCAGGTAGTCCTGGGTCGGACGGCCGGGCCGGATCCCCGGGATGAAGCCGCCGTTTTTCCGAAGTTGTTCGGCGGTCTCGTCCGGTTTGAAGGTGAAGGCCGTGTAGAAGTAGGTGAAGCCCATCGTCAGGAGGAAGTAGAGCACGATGTAAACGGGCGAGTTCGGGCTGAAGAACGTGGCGACTCCGGTCGCGATCGTCTTGACGATCTCGATCTCGGAGTTCGTGAAGTACGAGGCCAGCTGCGCCGGGAACAGCAGGATACTCACCGCGAAGATGATCGGGATCACGCCGGCCTGGTTCACCCGCAGGGGCAGGAACGTCTGGCCACCCTGGTACATCCGTCGGCCACGCACGCGACTCGCGTATTGGATCGGGATGCGGCGCTGCCCTTCCTGGATGTAGATGATGACCCCGACCGCGGCGATCGCCACGATCCCGAACGCGACCGCGGCCGAGAGGTTCGGGTTGGCGAAGAAGGCGCCGAGGGCGGACGGTGCGCGGCTCACGATGCCGGCGAAGATGATGAAGCTGATGCCGTTGCCGATGCCCCGCTCGGTGATGAGCTCGCCGATCCACATCAGGGCGATCGAGCCGGCCGTGAGGGTGGCGATCTGCGTCAGGGTCTCGAAGCTGGACAGGTCGAAGGTGCCGGTCAGCACGCCCTGCGAGTTCAGGAGCGCCAGGAAGCCGTAGGCCTGCAACAGCGACATCGGCACCGATAGGTACCGCGTGTACTGGTTGAGCTTGTTGCGCCCGAATTCCCCCTCGCGGCTGAGCGCCTGCAGCGACGGCACGACGCCCTGCATCAGCTGCATGATGATCGAGGCGTTGATGTAGGGGTTCAGCCCCAGCGCCACGACCGAGAAACTGGCCAGCCCGCCGCCCGAGAAGAGGTCCAGAAGGCCGAACAGCGGGTTGCCTTCGACCAGGGTCGCCAGCTCATCGCGATTGATCCCGGGCACCGGCACAGCGGCCAGCAGGCGGAAGACGATGAGGAGTCCCAGGACATAGAAGATCCGGCGCCGGATGTCCGGCGCCCGGAAGGCGTTGAGCAGGGATTCGAACACGGGCTAGGCGTCGTCGCCGGACGTCGTCTCGGCCTCGTCACGGGTCACCGGGGCGGTCTCTGCGCTCGGCTCGTCGGCCACGGCGGGTGCCTCTGCCTTGCCCTTCGACTGAGCCTTGGTCTTGGCCTTCGCCGGCTTGGCTCGCCCGGCCTTGGCCGGCGTTTCCTCGCCCTTGGCGTCGGCGACCGAAGCGGCGTCGGCTGTCGGTTCAGTGACCGGCGCTTCCTCGGCCGAGGCGTCCGCCGTGACCTCGACCTGGGCATCCGCCGGGGCCTCGGCCGTCACCTCGACCTGGGCATCCGCCGGGGCATCCGCCGTCACCTCGGCGACCGGTGCGTCCTCGGCCGGGGCGGTTTCGGCCGGTCCGTCCCGGGCCGGGGCTGGTTCGGCCGCTGCGGGCCGGCTGCGTCGGGTGGCAGCGTCGGCACCATCCACGCCCAGGGCGGGGCTCGGCTTCGAGGGGATCTCAAGGACGTTCACGATGCCGCCGGCCGCCTCGATCTTGGCTCGGGCGGACGCGGTGAACGCATCGGCCACCACGAACAGCGCCGCCGACAGATCGCCGGCGCCCAGGATCTTGAGCGGCTTGCTCGGGGTCCGGACCAGGCCGACCGCGCGCAGGATGTCCGCGTTGATCGTGATCTGCGGGGGGCCAGCCGAACCCTTGGTCGCCTTGTCGGCCTTGCGGGACGGCGCCTCGACCTCGAGCGCGCCTCGCTCGACGAGCGCACCGATGGCCCCGACGTTCACGACCTCGTACTCGACCTTGAACCGGTTCTTGAACCCGCGCAGCTTCGGGATGCGCATGTGCAGCGGGGTCTGGCCACCCTCGAACCACGGCGGGATCGAGCCGCCGGCCCGGGCCTTCTGGCCCTTGGTCCCGCGACCGGCCGTCTTGCCCTTGCCGGCAGCGATGCCGCGGCCGACACGGGTCTTGGCCTTGTGCGCGCCCTCCGCGGGACGGAGGTCGTGGAGTTTCATGCTTTCTCCTGGGCGTCCGACCCGTCGACTTCCTCGACAGTCACGAGGAAGCGGACCTGGCGGGCCATGCCGCGGGTCGCGGGGTTATCGGGGACGACGTGCGAGCTGCCGATGCCGCGCAGGCCGAGCGCACGCAGCGTGGCTCGGTTGCGGGCGATGTGGCTGATCTCGCTCTTGACCTGGGTCACCTTGAGCTTAGCGGGCATCGACCACCTCCGTGCCGGGCGCCGGCTGGCCGGAGATGCGGCTGGTCAGGCGAACGCCGCGGCGGGCACTCAGCTCCTCGGCCGAGTGGAGCTCCTGGAGCGCCTTGATCGTCGCCTTGGTGACGTTGACCGGGTTTGTCGATCCGTAGGTCTTCGACAGGATGTCCCGGACGCCGGCCGCCTCCAGCACGGCCCGAACGGACCCGCCGGCGATGACGCCGGTGCCCTGGGAGGCGGGCTTCAGGAGGACGCGGCTGGCGCTGAACTGGACCTGGACCGCGTGAGGGATCGTGGTGCCCACCATCGGGATGCGGATGAGGTTCTTCTTCGCGTCCTCGACGCCCTTGCGGATCGACTCAGGGACCTCGCCGGCCTTGCCCAGCCCGACTCCGACATGCCCGGCGCCATCACCGACGACGACGACCGCGCTGAAGCTGAACCGCCGGCCGCCCTTGACGACCTTGGCGACGCGATTGATCTGGACGACGCGCTCCTCGAGCGCGAGCTTGGATGGGTCGATGCGTGCCACGTGGGCTCCTTCCGATCAGAACTCGAGGCCGGCTTCGCGGGCGGCATCGGCGAGCGACTTGATCCGCCCGTGGTACCGGAACCCGGCTCGATCGAAGACCACGCGCTTGACACCGGCGGCCTTGGCTCGCTCGGCGATGAGCCGGCCCACGACGGCCGCCTCTTCGGACTTCTTCGAGGCGGAGCCGCGAAGCTCCTTCTCGGTCGTCGAGGCCGCGGCGACCGTCCGGCCGGACGCGTCGTCGATGACTTGCGCGTAGATGTGATTGAGGCTGCGGAAGACCGCGAGGCGCGGGCGCGAGTCGGTCCCTGCGAGGCGCAGACGGATCCGTTCGTGGCGCTTGCGTCGCGCGGCGCCGCGGGTGGCGACCTGTGTCATCGGGCTCGTTCCTTGTTGGTCATCGGTTACTTCTTGGCGCCGATCTTGCCGGCCTTGCCGGCCTTGCGCCGGACCTGCTCGCCCGCATAGCGGACACCCTTGCCCTTGTACGGCTCGGGCTTGCGGGTCGACCGGACCTGGGCGGCCATCTGGCCGACGAGCTCCTTGTCGATGCCGACGACGGCCAGGCGAGTGGGGGTCTCCACCTCGAAGCTGATGCCCTCGGGTGGGTCGATCTCGACCGGGTGGCTATAGCCCAGGTTGAGCTGGAGCTTCCGCCCGTTCAGCGTGGCACGATATCCGACGCCGGTGATCTCGAGGCCCTTGCGGTAGCCGTCACTGACGCCGATGACCATGTTGTTGATGAGCGTCCGGGTCAGCCCGTGCAGTTGCTTGTGGGTCTTCTGCTCGGTCGGGCGCGAGACGACCAGGGTGGTCTCCTCGCGCCTGACGGACATGTCCGGGTGCAGCGCCCGGGTCAGGGTGCCCTTGGGCCCCGTGACCGTGACGGTGCGGCCGTCGATGGTCACCTCGACGGTGGCCGGGACGGCGATGGGCAGGCGACCAATTCGCGACATGTCGTTCGCCTACCAGACGAAGGCCAGGACTTCGCCGCCCAGCTGCGCCTGACGCGCCTGCTGGCCGGTCATGATCCCCTGGCTCGTGCTGACGATGACGATGCCGAGTCCGCCGAGGACGCGCGGGATGTCCGTCTTGCGGGCGTAGACCCGGAGACCGGGCTTGCTGATCCGCTTGAGGCCGGACACGACCGGGACCTTGCCGTCGACATACTTGAGGGTGAGGCGGAGGACCGGGGCGGTGCCGTCCTGCTCCTCGTGGACGTCGGCGATGAAACCTTCGTCCTTGAGGATCCGGGCGATCTCGCGCTTGGTCCGCGACGCGGGCACGACCACCTCGGTGTGCCGCGCGCGTGACGCATTCCGGACGCGAGTGAGCATGTCCGCGATCGGATCGGAGATGTTCATCGGTACCCTACCAACTCGACTTGGTGACGCCCGGCAGTTCGCCGCGAAGGGCGCGCTCCCGGAAACAGATGCGGCACAGGGCGAAGCGACGCAGGTACGCCCGCGGTCGCCCGCACACGTAACAGCGGTGGTAGCCGCGCACCTTGAACTTCGGTGTTCGACCCGCTTTGACGATCAACGACTTCTTGGCCATGGTTCTCCCTCCCCGCGCCTACGAGGCGAAGGGCATGCCGAGGAGTTCGAGAAGCTTCTTCAATTCCTCGTCGGTCTTCGCCGTCGTCACGATGCTGATCTCCAGCCCGCGGAGACGGTCCACCTTGTCGTAGTCGATCTCCGGGAAAGCCAGCTGCTCCCGAAGACCCAGTGAGAAGTTGCCGCGCCCGTCGAACGACTTGCCGGGAACTCCCCGGAAGTCGCGGATGCGCGGCAGCGCCAGCGTGGTCAGCCGGTCGTAGAAGTCCCACATCCGCTCGCCGCGGAGGGTCACCTTGGCGCCGACCGAGTTGCCCGTCCGCAAGCGGAATTGGGCGATCGACCGCTTGGCCTTGGTGACGATCGGCTTCTGGCCCGTGATGAGCGCGAGGTCTCCCGTGGCCGCGTCGATCGCCTTGGCATTGGTCAGGGCCTCGCCCAGACCGATGTTGACGACGATCTTCGAGAGCCGCGGGATCTCGTTGGGGTTGTGGTACTCGAACTGCTTCTGGAGCGCCGGCGCGATCTCGGCGGTGTAGCGCTCGCGGAGTCGGCTGGTCATGCCTTCACCTCCAGCTGCTCGCCGCAATGGCGGCAGACGCGGACGCGACGGCCCGTCTCCAGCGTGGCGTGCCCGATCCGGGTGGGTGTCTGGCAACTCGAGCAGACCAGCATCACCTTGCCGATCGGGATCGGCTGGGCGATGTCCATGATGCCGCCCTGCTGCATCTTGGGCATGCGGTCGCTGGAGCTCGAGGTCTGGCGCGGCTTGGTGTGGCGCTTGGAGATGTTCAGCCCTTCGACCACGACCGAGACGCCCGCGGCCGGGGAGCCGCGTCGGTACATGCTCCGGCCGCCGGTCGCGGCGAGTCGACGGATGACGCGCTCGACGGTCCCGCGCTTGCCGGCGTCCTTGCCGGCGAGGACGACGATGGTGTCGCCCTTGCGGATCTCGGGCACTTTCGTCGTGCGGACGGGCGCGGTTCGCGCGGGCATCACAGCACCTCCGGGGCGAGGGACACGATCTTCATGTAGTTACGGTCGCGGAGCTCGCGGGCCACCGGCCCGAAGATGCGTGTCCCGCGCGGGTTGCCCTGGTTGTTGATCAGCACGGCCGCGTTCTCGTCAAATCGGATATAGCTGCCATCCGGCCGCCCGTATTCCTTGGCCGTACGAACGACCACGGCCCGAACCACGTCGCCCTTCTTGACGGCGGCGTTCGGGATGGCTTGCTTGACGCTGGCGACGATCACGTCGCCGACGCCAGCCTCGGTCTTGAGCGAACGACCCATCACCCGGATGCACTGGATGGTCCGGGCACCGGTGTTGTCCGCGACCTTGAGGCGGGTCTGCGGTTGGATCACGAGGCGGTCTCCTCGGACGCCGTCTCGGCGGTCGCGGGCTCGCCGTCGTCGGTGGCCGCGGCCGCATCGTCGGCCGCATCGGCAGCCGCGGCCCGATCGGTCACTTCGGCCCCGGCGGTATCGGCCGCTTCGGCGGCCTCGGCGGCTTCCGCCGCCCGGGTGCGACCGGGATGCGCCGACGCATGGATGGCTTCGATGGTCTCGGCCTCCTCGGACACGACCGACTCGCCGGGCAGACCGTGATCGCCGGCCCGCGCGACGACGTCGACCAGCCGCCAACGCTTGGTCGCCGAGAGCGGCCGCGACTCCTCGATCAGCACGGTGTCGCCGATGCGGGCGTCGTTGTCCTCATCGTGCGCCTTGAACTTGGTGGACAAGCGGATGACCCGCTTGTACAGCCGGTGGCGGGCCAGGCGCTCGACGGACACGACGATCGTCTTGTCCATCTTGTCGCTGACCACGCGGCCGACCTTCGTCTTGCGCTTGCCTTGCACCTGGGTGTTCGCTCCTGTCATCGCGTGATCTCCCTCACGCCGTCCGGCCGAGCTTGCGCTCGCGCTGGACGGTCAGGATCCGCGCGATCGTTCGCCGCGTCTGCGGGATCGTGCTGAAGTCCTTCAGTTGTCGGGTCGAGAGCGCGAAGCGCGCCCCCCACAGGTCCTGTTTGGCCTCGCGAAGGGCCAGGTCGAGCTCGGCGTCCGACAGCGCCCGGACCTTGTCGATGTCCATCGGTCAGGCCTCCTTCGCACCGTCGCGGACGACCACACGGGTGGCCACCGGCAGCTTGTGGCTGGCGAGGCGCATCGCCTCGATCGCGGACGCGTGGTCGACGCCGGCCATCTCGAACAGGATCCGACCGGGCTTGACGACCGCGACCCAATGGTCGGGAGCGCCCTTGCCCGAGCCCATCCGGGTCTCGGCCGGCTTCTTGGTGGCGGGCTTGTCGGGGAAGATCCGGATCCAGATCTTGCCGCCGCGCTTGACCGAGCGGGTCATGGCGCGTCGTGCCGCCTCGATCTGGCGACTGGTGATCCACGCGGGCTCCTGGGTCGCGAGACCGTATTCACCGAAGGCCACGGTGAAGCCGCCCTTGGCGACGCCGGACATCCGTCCACGCATGACCTTGCGGTGCTTCACTCGTCGCGGCATCAACATCGTCAGACCCCCGTCACAGCTGGGGTCGGGGCGCCGATCTCACGCGCCGGGGCGCGTTCGGGCGCGATGTCGCCGCGATAGATCCAGACCTTGACGCCGATGCGGCCATACGTCGTGTGAGCGTGGACCTGGCCGTAGCTGATGTCGGCCCGCAGCGTGGCCAACGGGATCCGACCTTCCTTGTCCCACTCACGGCGACCCATCTCGGAGCCCCCGAGTCGGCCCGCGACGGCGATCTTGACGCCCTTGGCGCCGGCCTTCATCGAGCGCTGGATGGCCTGCTTCATCGCCTTCTTGAAGGCGATGCGTCGGCTCAACTGGCCGGCGATGTTCATGGCGACGAGGTACGCGTCGAGCTCCGGCTGACGGATCTCCTTGATCTCGAGCTTGACCTTGCGGTCGGTCAGGGCGCCGACCTGCTGGCGGAGCACTTCCACGTTCGCCCCGCCCTTGCCGATGACGATGCCCGGCTTGGCGGTGTGGATCGTGACCGTCACGTGGTTGATGCCACGCTCCACCTCGACACCGCTCACGCTGGCGTTGGCCAGGCGGCGGTCGATGAGCTGGCGGATGGCGATGTCCTCCTTGAGGGAGGCGGTGTATTCCTTGTCCGCATACCACTTCGCGGTCCAGGTGCGCGAGACACCCAGGCGGAAGCCATACGGATGGACCTTGTGTCCCATGTCAGGCCTCCTGGTCCGCGACGATGATGGTGATGTGGGTCATGGGCTTGTGGATAGGGAATGCTCGACCCTGCGCCCGCGGCCGGAACCGCTTGATCGTCGGGCCCTCGTCGGCGACCGCATCGAGGACGACGAGGTCCTCGGCCGCCAGGTTGTGGTTGTTCTCGGCGTTGGCAGTGGCGCTCTTCAGGACGCGGGCGACGTCGCGCGCGGCGTACTGCGGCATGAACCGAAGCAAGGCAGCGGCTTCCTCGACGGGCTTGCCCTTGATGGCAGCCGTCACGAGGCGCGCCTTGCGGGTCGAGCCCCGGAGGTACTTGGCGGAGGCGGAAACACGCACGGTCAACTCGCTCCTACTTCAGCGACGTCGATCGTTCGGTGTGCTTGCCGTGCCCGCGGTAGCTGCGAGTGGGGCTGAACTCACCCAGACGATGACCGACCATGTTCTCGGTCACGTAGACCGGAACGTGCTTCTTCCCGTTGTAGACGGCGATGGTGTGACCGATGAAGGTCGGGAAGATGACCGACGCACGGGACCAGGTCTTGACGACCTTCTTCTCGTTGCGCTTGTTCATCTCCTCGATCCGACCGAGGAGGCGGGCTTCCACGAAGGGACCCTTCTTGACTGAACGTGACATCAGCTCCTACCTCCCCGCTACTTGCGATGCCGCGATCGGACGATCAAGCGTCCGGTCGTCTTCGACCGCCGGGTGCGATAGCCCATGGCGGGCTTGCCCCACGGGGTCTTGGGCGGCATCCCGGTCGGGGACTTGCCTTCGCCACCGCCGTGCGGATGGTCGCGTGGGTTCATGACGACGCCTCGGACCTCGGGCCGCTGGCCGAGGTGCCGGGCACGACCGGCCTTGCCGAGGATTCTGGTTCTCGTGGTCGAGGTTGCTGACCTGGCCGACCGTGGCCATGCAGCGGATGCTCACGCGGCGGACCTCACCGGACGGCATCCGGATCTGGGCGTAGTCGCCCTCCTTGGCCAGCAGACTGCGCGGACGTGCCGGCCGACCGGACGACCTGGCCACCCTTGCCGGGCACCAGCTCGATGTTGTGGATCGTCGTGCCCAGCGGGATGCTGGAGATCGGCAGGGCATTGCCGACCCGCGCCTCGGCGTCCGGGCCGGCCACGACGACGTCGCCGACCTTCAGGCCGTGGGGCAGGAGCATGTAGCGCTTCTCGCCATCGCGGTAGTGGAGCAGGCCGATCCGGGCCGAGCGATTCGGGTCGTACTCGATCGTGGCGAGGCGGGCCGGGACGCCCAGCTTGTCGCGCTTGAAATCGATCCGGCGGTAGTGCTGCTTCTCCCCGCCACCCCGATGGCGCACGGTCATGCGGCCCTGGTTGTTCCGGCCCGACCCGCGGATCTGCGGCTCGAGGAGGGGCTTGTGCGGCTCGCGGGTGGTGATCTCCTCGAACGTCGAGCGAGTCATCTGCCGGAGTCCAGGCGAGGTGGGCTTGTAGCTGCGTAGCGGCATCGTCAGACCCCCTCGAAGAATTCGATCTTCTGGCCGGGGGCCAGGGTCACGATGGCCTTGCGCCAGGGCGTGGTATGACCGACGATCCGGCCGCGCTTCGTCCCGCGCCGCTTCTCCTTGGCCTTCGTCGTCAGGACGTTGACGGACACGACCGTCACGTTCTCCTTCTTGTAGAGCTCCTCGACGGCGGCCTTGATCTGGATCTTGTTCGCGTCGTGGTGAACGGCGAACGTGTACTTGCCACGGCCCGACTCGTCGATCGACTTCTCGCTGATGACGGGCCGCAGGATGATGTCGGGCGCGGTCAGCGCGCTCATGCGTAGACCTCCTGCATGCGGGCCAGCGAGGGCTGCTCGATGAGGACGAGATCGGCCTTCAACAGGTCGACCACGTTGAGCGAGTCGGCCAGGATGATCTCGACGGTCGGCAGGTTGCGCGCCGACAGCTCGAGCTTCTCGTCGCGCGCCGGCGAGACGACCAGCACGCGGCCGGAGGCCTCGAGCGCGATCAGCACGCCGGCCAGGTCCTTGGTCTTGATCGCATCCAGGCCGAACGTGTCGATGACCTTCACGGCCTGATCGCCGAACTTCGCGGTCAGCGCGCCGCGCAGCGCGAGGCGCTTCATCTTGCGCGGCAGGCGCTGCTCGTACGAGCGCGGGTGCGGCCCGAAGACCACGCCGCCGCCGCGGTAGTGGGGTGCGCGGATGGAGCCCTGCCGGGCCCGGCCGGTGCCCTTCTGGCGGTACGGCTTCCGGCCGCCGCCGCGGACCTCGCCGCGGGTCTTGGTGTCGGCTGTGCCGAGCCGGCGGCCGGCCAGCTGGGCGGTCACGACCTGGTGGAGGACGGCGGCGTTGATCGGCGCGGCGAACAGCTCGTCGCTGAGCTCCACGCTCCCGACGTGCTTGCCGGTCCGGTCGTACAGGTTGGTCTGCGGCATCGCGTCAGGCCTTCTTCACGAGGATCAACGAGCCGCGCGGGCCAGGGAGGCTCCCCTTGACGAGCAGCAGGTTGCGGTCTGGGTCGGTGCGCACGATGCGCACCTTCTTGATGGTCGCCCGCTCATCGCCCATGTGGCCGGCCATCTTGAGACCGCGATAGACCCGGCCGGGCGTGGTGCCCGGGCCGATCGAGCCGGGCTCGCGATGATGGTCGGAGCCGTGGGACTTCGGGCCACGGTGGAAGTGGTGGCGCTTGATGTGACCGGCGAAGCCCTTGCCCTTGGACACCCCGGTGATGTCGACCTCGTCGCCCGCGGCGAACAGGTCCGTCAGCCCGACGGTCTGGCCGACCTCGTAGGCGGCCACGTCGTCGACGCGGAACTCACGCAGCGTCGCGACCTTGGGCAGGTCCTTGAGCTGGCCGGCCCTGGGCTTGTTCAGCTTCTTGACGACGTCCGTGCCGAGCTGGACGGCCGTGTACCCGTCGCGCTCGGTCGTGCGCAGGCGCGTCACCGTGTTGGGCTCGATGGCGAGCACCGAGACGGCGACCATGGTGCCGTCGTCCTGGAAGACCTGGGTCATCCCCACTTTTCGACCGATCAATCCGATACTCATGTCCAGAGGTCCTTCAGCGCACGCTCAGCCGTGCCCAGGGCAAGGCGGAGCTGAGCACCCGAGCGAGCGCACTCCAAGGTGCGTGAGCGAGGGAGCGCAGGCGACAACGCCGCCGTGGGTCGGATCAGCGTGCGCGTATTCACATCTTGATCTCGATGTCGACGCCCGCAGCTAGCGAGAGTCGCATCAGGGCGTCGACCGTCTTCGACGAGGGATCCAGGATGTCCACGAGCCGCTTGTGGGTGCGGATCTCGAACTGCTCCCGGCTGTCCTTGTCGATGAACGGTGAGCGCAGGACGGTGAACTTCTCGATACGGGTCGGCAGCGGCACGGGGCCGACGACGTCGGCGCCCGTCCGTTGGGCCGTCTCCACGATCTGAGCCGCCGACTGATCCAACAGCCGGTGATCGTAGGCCTTGAGGCGGATCCTGATCCGCTGCTTCGCCATCTCGTCCCTACTCGGTGATGGTGACGATGGCGCCGGCGCCGACGGTCCGGCCACCCTCGCGGATGGCGAAGCGCTGGCCGACCTCGAGGGCGATCGGGGTGATCAGCTCGACGGTCATCTCGACGTTGTCGCCGGGCATGATCATCTCGGCCCCGTCGGGCAGGCCGATGGCCCCGGTCACGTCGGTCGTGCGCAGGTAGAACTGGGGCCGGTAGCCGTTGTAGAAGGGGGTGTGCCGGCCGCCCTCCTCCTTGGTCAGGACGTAGACCTGGGCACTGAACCGGGTGTGGGGCTTGACCGAGCCCGACTTGGCCAGGACCTGGCCGCGCTCGATCTCCTCGCGCTCGATGCCCCGGATGAGGCAGCCCACGTTGTCGCCGGCGCGACCCTCGTCGAGCAGCTTCTTGAACATCTCCACGCCGGTCACCACGATCTTGCGGGTGGGCTTGACCCCGACCAGCTCGACCTCGTCGCCGACCTTGACGATGCCGCGCTCGATGCGGCCTGTCGCGACCGTGCCCCGGCCCTTGATCCCGAACACGTCCTCGACCGGCATGAGGAAGGGCCGGTCGACCGCCCGCTCGGGCGTCGGGATGTACGAATCGACCGCGTCCATCAGCGCCTGGATGGGCCCGTAGGCGGGGTCGGCCGGGTCGTCCTTGGCCTCGAGCGCCTTGAGCGCCGAGCCCCGGATGACCGGGATGTCGTCGCCCGGGAAGTTGTACTTGGAGAGCAGCTCGCGGACCTCCAGCTCGACCAGGTCGAGCAGCTCCGGGTCGTCGACCATGTCGACCTTGTTGAGGAAGACCACGATGTAGGGCACCTCGACCTGGCGGGCCAGCAGGATGTGCTCGCGGGTCTGGGGCATCGGCCCGTCGGTGGCGGCCACGACCAGGATGGCGCCGTCCATCTGGGCGGCCCCGGTGATCATGTTCTTGATGTAGTCGGCGTGCCCCGGGCAGTCGACGTGGGCGTAGTGGCGGGCCTCGGTCTCGTACTCGACGTGGGCGATGGCGATGGTGATCCCGCGCTCGCGCTCCTCGGGCGCGTTGTCGATCGACTCGAAGGCGCGGTACTCGGCATCGCCCTTCAGGGCGAGGTACTTGGTGATGGCCGCGGTCAGCGACGTCTTGCCGTGGTCGATGTGGCCGATCGTGCCGATGTTGACGTGCGGCTTGGTGCGCTCGAACTTCTTCTTGGCCATGCTGGCTGCTCCCGGCTTCCTGCTATCCCTTGGATTTCTGGACGAGTTCCGAGGCCAGGTTCGCTGGCACCTCGGCGTAGTGGCTGAACTCCATCGACGATGTCGCCCGACCCTGGCTCATGGACCGAAGATCGGTGACGTAGCCGAACATCTGGGCGAGCGGGACGAAGGCACTGACGACCTGCGTCGAGCCTCGTGACTCCATCCCCTCGATCTGGCCGCGGCGGCTGTTCAGGTCGCCGATGACGTCGCCCATGAACTCCTCCGGCATGAGCACCTCGACCTTCATGATCGGCTCGAGGATGGCCGGATCGGCCTTGGCGAAGGCGTCCTTGACGGCCATCGAACCGGCGATCTTGAACGCCATCTCGGACGAGTCCACATCGTGATAGGACCCATCGAACAGGGTCACCTTGACGTCGACCACGGGAAACCCCGCGTAGATGCCCGTCGCGAGCGCCTCGCGGATGCCCTGGTCGACCGGCTTGATGTACTCGCGCGGGATCGTCCCGCCGACGATCTTGTCGACGAATTCATAGCCGGCGCCCTTCTCCTGCGGCTCCAGCTTGATGACCGCGTGACCGTACTGGCCCTTGCCGCCGGTCTGGCGGACGAAGCGACCGTTGCCCTCGGCCGCCCGGCGGATCGTCTCTCGATAGGAGACCTGGGGCTTGCCGATGTTGGCGGCGACGTGGAACTCGCGGATCATCCGGTCCACGAGGACGTCGAGGTGCAGCTCGCCCATGCCGGCGATGAGCGTCTCGGTCGTCTCCGGGTCGGTCTTGACGCGGAACGTCGGGTCCTCTTCGGCCAGCCGCTGCAGGGCGACGGCCAGCTTGTCCTGGTCCGCCTTCGTCTTGGGCTCGATCTTGACCTCGATGACCGGGTCGGGGAAGGTCATCGACTCGAGGACGACCGGATGGTCGGGGTCGGTGAGCGTGTCGCCGGTGAACGTGTCCTTCAACCCGACCGCGGCGGCGATATCGCCCGCGTAGACCTCGTCGATCTCCTCGCGGTGGTTGGCATGCATCTGGAGGACGCGCCCGATCCGCTCGCGCTTGCCCTTGACGGGGTTCAGGACGTAGGAACCGGCCTTGAGCGTGCCCGAGTACACCCGGAAGAAGGCGAGCTTGCCCACGAACGGGTCGGCCGCGATCTTGAAGGCAAGCGCGCTGAACGGCTCGCTGTCATCGGGCTTGCGGATGACCTCGGCCCCGGTCTTCGGGTCGATGCCGATCATGGGCGGGACGTCGAGCGGCGAGGGCAGGTAGTCGACGACCGCGTCGAGCACCTTCTGGATGCCCTTGTTCTTCAGGGCCGAGCCGGTCAGGACCGGGATGATGCGGGTCGTCAGCGTCCCGATCCGAAGGCCGCGCTTGATCTCCTCGACCGTCAGCTCGTGGCCCTCGAGGTACTTGTGGGTCAGCTCGTCGTCCATCTCGGCGACGGCATCGATCATCGCGTGGCGGTACTTCTGGGCGTCTTCGAGGCATTCGGCCGGGATCTCCACCTCATCGATCTGGTTGCCCAGGTCGTCGCGGTAGTAGATGGCCTTCATCTCGACCAGGTCGATGACGCCCTGGAACTGGTCCTCGCGTCCGATCGGGATCTGGATCGGCACGGCGTTCGCGCCGAGGCGGTCCTTGATGGCGTCGATCCCGCGCCAGAAATCGGCACCGGTCCGGTCGAGCTTGTTGATGAAGCAGAAACGCGGCACACCGTAGCGGTCGGCCTGGCGCCAGACGGTCTCGGACTGGGGCTCGACACCGGCCACGCCATCGAAGACGACGACGGCGCCGTCGAGCACCCGGAGGCTCCGCTCGACCTCGACCGTGAAGTCCACGTGCCCGGGCGTATCGATAATGTTGATTCGATGATCGCCCCAGAACGCGGTCGTCGCCGCAGCCGTGATGGTGATCCCCCGCTCCTGTTCCTGGGGCATCCAATCCATCGTGGCCGCGCCTTCATGGACCTCGCCGATCTTGTAGATCTTCTTCGTGTAGAAGAGGATCCGCTCGGTCACGGTCGTCTTGCCCGCGTCGATGTGCGCGATGATCCCGATGTTCCGCGTCTTCGCGAGCGGAACCTGACGTGCCACGGTGTTCCCTACGCTCCCGGGTCTACCACTTGAAATGGCTGAAGGCCTTGTTGGCCTCCGCCATCTTGTGCGTGTCTTCGCGTCGCTTGACCGCGGCGCCGAGGCCGTTCATGGCGTCGACCAGCTCGGCGGCCAGCTTCTCGCTCATGCTCTTGCCGTTGCGCTTGCGGGCCGACTGGACGAGCCAGCGCACGCCGAGCGACATGCGGCGCTCGCCCCGGATCTCGACCGGGACCTGGTACGTGGCCCCGCCGACGCGGCGCGGCTTGACTTCGATGATGGGGGTGGCGTTGCGCATCGCGGCCTCGAGGATCTCGAGTCCCGGCCGACTGGCCTGCGCCTCGGCGCGCGCGAGCGCCTGTCGCAGGATACGTTCCGCCAGGTTCTGCTTGCCGCCCTTCATGAGCTTGGCAGCGAAGCGTGCGGTCATCCGGTTGGCCGGCACGACCTCGTACTTCGTCTTGCGCGGGATGCTGGTCCGTCGCGGCATCTAGCGGGCTCCCGGCTTGGCCGTGGCCTTGGCGCCGTACTTGCTCCGTCCCTGCTTCCGGTCGCGCACACCGGCGGCATCGAGCGTGCCGCGGATGATGTGGTACTTGACCGACGGCAGGTCCTTGACCCGACCGCCACGGACGAGGACGACCGAGTGTTCCTGGAGGTTGTGACCGATGCCGGGGATGTAGGCGGTGACTTCCATCCCGTTGGTCAGCCGCACGCGTGCGATCTTGCGCAGGGCCGAGTTCGGCTTCTTGGGCGTCATCGTCCGGACCTGCAGGCAGACCCCGCGCTTCTGGGGGGCGCCCGGAACCGACACCTGGCGCTGGCGCAGGCTGTTCCAGTTCTTGCGCATGGCCGGCGCCTTGATCTTGGAGATCTTGCGCTGGCGCCCATGGCGCACGAGCTGGCTGATCGTCGGCACGAAGACGCTGCTCCTTTCGGTCGGAAATGGTTCGGGCTTCCGGTCGTCACGGACCGGACGGTCGGGCGTCGCCGCTGCCTGGCGGGCAGCCGGCGGGGACCGTTTCAGGGGTGGGTTGGTGGTGGTCGAGATGGTCTGCGGCGCGCACGCCTTCGGCGGACCCCTCCCGGAGCCACGAAGGCGGAGTCTAGCAGCGGCTCGAAGAGGGTGTCAAACGCTCGACGAGCCGCTTTGGCGGGCCTGACAGGCCCTCGATTCAGTCCTTGGCGGGACCCTCCCCGGCCTTCTTGGCACGGCCCTTGGCACCGCCCGGCACGGACGCGGCGAGCTCCTCGCCGCCCTCGTCCTCGCGTGCCTCCTCGGACGCCGACAGGAAGGGGTTGACGAAGTCCGACTCGTCGTCGGAGCCGCCGGCGATGGTGGCCGCGAGCGCGAGATCGGTCGCCTCGTCGTCGGGAGCGCGGGTCTCGCCGTCCTCGAGGAACGGGTTGTACTCGCTGCCGAGGTCTTCGAGAGCCTCGCCCGCGAGGGCTTCGAGGGCCGCCCGCCGCTCGCGCTCCTTGCGCGCGAGGACGTTCGCCGGCGCACCCGTCCCGGCCGGGATGAGCTTGCCGATGATGACGTTCTCCTTGAGTCCGATCAGGTGGTCCTTGGCGCCGTTGATGGCGGCCTCGGTGAGCACCCGGGTCGTCTCCTGGAAGGACGCCGCGGCGAGGAAGCTGGAGGTGTTGAGCGAGGCCTTGGTCACGCCCAGCAGCACGGTCTGGGCCGTTGCCGGCTCGCCGCCCTCGGCCAGGACGCGGTTGTTGTGCTCCTCGAACTCGAGGCGGTCCACGAGCTCGGTCGGCAGCAGGTCGACGTCGCCCGGCTGGTCGATGCGGACCTTGCGGAGCATCTGGCGGACGATGATCTCGATGTGCTTGTCGTTGATCGTGACGCCCTGGCTCCGGTAGACCTTCTGGACTTCCTTCACGAGGTAGCGCTGGACGGCGTCCTTGCCCCGCGTGTCGAGGTACTCCTGCGGGTTGATCGGTCCGTCGGTGATGGGATCGCCCGCCCGGATCTCCTGGCCGTCCTCGACCAGCAGCTTGGCGTTGTGCGGGATGACGTACTCGCGTTCGACCACGTCCTCGGCACGGATGACGAGGCCCCGCTTGTCCTTGACGATGAAACCCTTGACCGGCGCCGCCACTTCGACCGTGGCGCCGTCGACCGTGGCCCGCGACAGGATCTGGCCGGCCTCGACCATGTCACCGGGCGCGGCCAGCATCTCGGCCTTCGGCGGCGAGACGAGGGTGGTGTCGTAGACCTCGGTCGAGATGACCTTGACCTTGGTCGGACCGTCGCCCCGGATGACCTCGACGATGCCGTCGATGTGGCTGATCTCGGCCTTGCCCTTGGGGATGCGGGCCTCGAACAGCTCCTCGACGCGCGGCAGACCTGCGGTGATGTCCAGGCCGGCGACACCGCCGGTATGGAACGTCCGCATCGTCAGCTGCGTGCCCGGCTCGCCGATCGACTGGGCGGCGATGATGCCGACCGCCTCGCCCGAGCCGACCATCTCACCGGTCGCCAGGTTGCGCCCGTAGCACGCCCGGCAGACGCCGTAGCGAGCCTCGCAGGTGAGCGGTGAGCGAACGAGCACCTCGTCGACCCCGGCCTCGTCGATGCGAGCCGCGACCTCCTCGGTGATCATCTCGTTGCGCTCGATCAGGAGCGTCGGCTCCTCGCCCTTCTTGACCTTGATGCTCGGGTTGGGGAGCGGCGCCGCGGCCAGGCGACCGACGAGCCGCTTGAGGAAGCCGTCCTTCTCCTCGCTCGACTCGCTCCGGATGATCCAGCTCCCCTCCTCCGTGCCGCAGTCCTCCTCGCGCGTGATGACGTCCTGCGCGACGTCCACCAGGCGCCGGGTGAGATACCCGGAGTCGGCCGTCCGCAGGGCGGTATCGGCGAGGCCCTTGCGTGCGCCGTGGGTGGAGATGAAGTACTCGAGGACGGTCATGCCCTCGCGGAAGTTGCTGCGGACCGGCACGTCGATGATCCGGCCCGACGGGTCGGCCATGAGGCCACGCATCGCGCCGAGCTGCCCGATGTTGCCCTTGTTCCCGCGGGCGCCCGAGGCGGTCATCATCGTCACCGGACCCGTCGGGTCGAGCGACTTCATCATCTCGTCGGACATCCGTGCCGTCGTGTCCTGCCAGACACCGACGACCTGCTCGTAGCGCTCGTCTTCGGTGATGAGGCCACGCTGGAACTGCTTGTCGATGGCCCCCACCGAATCGTCGGCCGCCGCCAGGCGGGCCACCTTGTCCTTCGGGATCTCGATGTCGAAGAGGCCGATCGTCATGCCGCCACGGGTCGCGAACTCGAACCCGACGCTCTTGATGCCGTCGACCAGGTGCGCGGTCTCGTCGGCTCCCAATTGCCGGTAGCAGACATCGACCAGCGCCTTCAGGTCCGCGCGCCGCATGACCTGGTCATGGAAGCGCAGCTTGTCGGGCAGGATCTGGTTGAAGATGACGCGACCGATCGTGGTCCGACGGCGCTCCGGGCGCAGGCTCTCGGACTCGACGTCCCAGACCTTGACCTCGGTGTCGATGACTTCGTGGAGGGTCGCGGCCGTCTTCTCCCGAAGCTGGTAGGCGAGGATGGCCTGGTCCTCCGTGGCGAAGGTGCGGACCGCCTTCTTCGACTTGGCGTCCGCGTCCATCGTCAGGTAGTAGCACCCGAGGACCATGTCCTGGGTGGGTGCCACGACCGGGCTGCCGTCGGCCGGCGACAACAGGTTGGCGGTCGACAGCATCATCGTCCGCGCTTCTTCCTGGGCGGCCGTCGAAAGCGGCACGTGGACCGCCATCTGGTCGCCGTCGAAGTCGGCGTTGAACGCGGTGCAGACGAGCGGATGGATCTGGATGGCCGAGCCCTCGACGAGGACCGGCATGAACGCCTGGATGCCCAGGCGGTGCAGGGTCGGGGCGCGGTTCAGCAGGACCGGATGGTCCTTGATGACTTCCTCGAGGACATCCCAGACCTCGGGGCGCACGCGCTCGACGATGCGCTTGGCGCTCTTGATGTTGTGGGCGAAGCCCTTCTCGACGAGCTGGCGCATGACGAACGGCTTGAACAGCTCGAGCGCCATCTTCTTGGGCAGCCCGCACTGGTGGAGCTTGAGCTCCGGCCCGACGACGATGACCGAGCGGCCGGAGTAGTCGACGCGCTTGCCGAGCAGGTTCTGGCGGAAACGCCCCTGCTTGCCCTTGAGCATGTCGGAGAGGCTCTTGAGCCGATGGTTGCCGGTGCCGGCGATGGCCCGGCCGCGGCGGCCGTTATCGATGAGTGCGTCGCACGCCTCCTGGAGCATCCGCTTCTCGTTGCGGATGATGATCTCCGGGGCGCCCAGCTCCAGCAGTCGCTTGAGCCGGTTGTTGCGATTGATCACGCGGCGGTACAGGTCGTTCAGGTCCGAGGTCGCGAACCGGCCACCGTCGAGCTGGACCATCGGTCGCAGGTCGGGCGGGATGACCGGCAGCACCGACAGGATCATCCAGTCGGGTCGGGTCCCGGAACGGCGGAACGCCTCGATGAGCCGGAGGCGCTTGATCGCCTTCTTGCGCCGCTGGCCCGAGCTCGTCCGGACCTCGACGTGGAGGGTGCGGGCGAGCTCTTCGAGCTCCATCCGGCTGATGATCTCGCGCACGGCCTCGGCGCCCATGCCGGCCCCGAACACGCGACCGGCCTTGGCACCGGAGCCGTACTTCTCGTCGAGAACGCGATATTCGTTCTCGCCGAGCGTCTGCATCGGCTTGAGCGAGGTGAGCTCGTCGCGCAGCTTGCGCAGCTCGTCCTTGCCATCCTGCGCCTGGCCCTTGAGCTGGTCGCGCTCCTGGCTGACGGTCTCGTCCATCGCGGCGCGCAGATCGTCCTTCTTCTGCTCGACCGCACGGGCCTCGTCGGCCTCGCGCTGCTGGATCTCGGCGTTCACCTGCTCGGTGTGGGCGCCGACGATCTTGCGCAAGCGCGCGGTCGCCTCCTTGCCGCCCTTGTCGCCGGCGGCCACGACGACCTCCCCGGTGGGGGCGAAGGCGATGGTCTCCTCGGCGATGCCGGTCTTGAGCTCGGTGAGCCTGGCCGCCAGCTCCTGGGCCGCGGCCGCGATCTCCTCGGTCCGGGACGCGCGCTGTCGATTCGAGCTCGGCCTTGGTCGCGGCGAGCTCCGCGTCGAGTTCGTCACGCTGGCGGTTCACGTCCGTCCGGAGCTCGTCCTCGAGCTCGGTCAGGCGCTTGTCGGCCTCGCCGCCGCGGCCTTCCGCCTGGTCCTCCAACGCCGCAAGGGCGCGCTTGCGGGCCTCCTCGTCGACATGGGTGACGATGTACAGCGCGAAGTAGAGGATGCGCTCGAGGTTGCGCGGGCTGATGTCGAGCAGGATGCCCAGCCGGCTGGGCGTGCCCTTGAAGTACCAGATGTGGCTGACCGGGCTGGCCAGCTGGATGTGGCCCATCCGCTCGCGACGGACCTTCGAACGGGTGACCTCGACGCCGCACTTGTCGCAGATGATGCCCTTGTAGCGGATCCGCTTGTACTTCCCGCAGTAGCACTCCCAGTCCTTGGTCGGACCGAAGATGCGCTCGTCGAAGAGCCCATCCTTTTCCGGCTTGAGCGTCCGGTAGTTGATGGTCTCGGGCTTGGTGACCTCGCCCTTCGACCACTCCCGGATCTGGTCCGGGCTGGCGAGCGAGATGCGGATGGCGCTGAAGTTATTGACCTCGAGCATGGTTCTCCTCCGCGCGGCCGTCTGGCTCGGCAGCGCGATGCGGACCGTGAGCGGGCGACGCCGTGCCGGCCGAGACGCGGCGCCGCGGGTAGCGGTTTTGGGCTGGGGACAGGGACAGGAGCGTGATGATCAGTCTTCGAACCCGGCGAGGTTGATCCCGCCGAGGTCTGGGAGCAGGTAACCGGAGGCGTCGTCCTCGCCGAGCGGGATCTCCTCGTCGTTCTGGTCCAGGATCTCGGCGTTCAGCCCCAGGCTGCGCAGCTCCTTGATGAGGACCTTGAACGATTCGGGCACCCTGGGCGGCTGGATCTCCTCCCCCTTCACGATCGCCTCGTAGGTCTGGACGCGCCCGAGGACATCGTCCGACTTCACGGTGAGCAATTCCTGGAGGATGTTGGCGGCACCGTAGGCCTCGAGGGCCCAGACCTCCATCTCGCCGAAGCGCTGGCCGCCGAACTGCGCCTTGCCGCCCAGCGGCTGCTGGGTGATCAGGCTGTATGGGCCCGTCGAGCGGGCGTGGATCTTGTCCTCCACCAGGTGGTGGAGCTTGAGCATGTAGATGTAGCCCACGGTGATGGGACGGTCGAATGTTTCGCCGGTCCGCCCGTCGCGCAGGTCGATCTTGCCGCTGATCGGCAGCGCCTTGGTCTCGCCGTGCACCTGGTGGAAGGCGGTGCGCAACTCCTCCTGGATCTCCTGCTCGGTCGCGCCGTCGAAGACCGCCGTTGCGGCCTTGAGGCCCTTCTCGTGCAGCGCCCAGCCGAGGTGCGTCTCGAGGATCTGGCCGATGTTCATCCGGCTCGGCACGCCGAGCGGGTTGAGGATGATGTCGACCGGGGTGCCGTCCGGCAGGTACGGCATGTCCTCGGCCGGCAGGATCTTGGCGATCACGCCCTTGTTGCCGTGACGACCGGCCATCTTGTCGCCGACCGAGATCTTGCGCTTCTGGGCGACCGACACGCGGACCAGCCGGTTGACACCGGGCTGGAGGTCGTCGTTGAGCTCGCGACGGAACTCGCGGACCTCGACGACCTTGCCGCGCTCGCCGTGGGGCAGGCGCAGCGAGCTGTCCTTCACCTCGCGGGCCTTCTCGCCGAAGATCGCCCGAAGGAGGCGCTCCTCCGCGGTCAGCTCCGTCTCGCCCTTCGGCGTGATCTTGCCGACGAGGATGTCGCCGGGGCGGACCTCGGCGCCGATGTAGACGATGCCCTCCTCGTCGAGGTCCTTGAGGGACTCCTCGCCGACGTTGGGGATGTCGCGGGTGATCTCCTCGGGCCCGAGCTTCGTGTCCCGCGACTCGATCTCGTGCTTCTCGATGTGGATGCTGGTGAACAGGTCGTCGCGGACGAGGCGGTCGCTGATGACGATCGCGTCCTCGTAGTTGCCACCTTCCCAGCTCATGAACGCGACGAGCACGTTCCGCCCGAGGGCCAGCTCGCCGTTCTCGGTCGAGCTGGAGTCGGCGATCGGCTGGCCGTCGATGACCCGTGCCCCGACGTCCACGATCGGTCGCTGGTTGATGCAGGTGCCCTGGTTGCTGCGGACGAACTTGAGCAGCTTGTACTCGTCGAGCTCACCGGCATCGGTCTCGATCCGGATGCGCTCGGCGGTCACGCTGGTCACGACGCCGCCGCGACGGGCGACGAGGACCTGGCCCGAGTCGCGCGCGGCGCGCTCCTCCATGCCGGTCCCGACGATCGGCGATTCCGGCTCCAGGAGCGGCACGGCCTGACGCTGCATGTTCGAGCCCATGAGGGCACGGTTGGCGTCGTCGTGCTCGAGGAACGGGATGAGCGCGGTCGCCACGGAGACGACCTGCTTGGGCGACACGTCCATGTATTCGATCTGGTTGGCGCGCGCCTCGGGGAACGTGTCGCGGTACCGCGACGGGATCCGCTCGGCGGTGAAGTGGCCTTCCTCGTCGAGCGGCGCGTTCGCCTGCGCGACGACGTGCTCCTCCTCCTCGTCGGCCGGGAGGTACTCGATGTCGTCGGTCACGACCGGGCGGATCGGGAAGGCATGGGCCTTCTGCTTCTTTAGTTCCGCGATGGCCGCACTGTTGATCGGCTGGCCTGCCTTGAGGACGACGTCGCCGCCCTTCGAGAGGAGATCCGTGCCGGTCTCGTACTGGGTCAGCCCGGGCTCATCCCAACCGACCGTTCGCTTGACCTTGCGGTAGGGCGTCTCGATGAAGCCGTAGCTATTGATCCGACCGTACGTGGCCAGCGACCCGATCAGGCCGATGTTCGGACCCTCCGGGGTCTCGATCGGGCAGATCCGGCCGTAGTGGCTGTGATGGACGTCGCGGACATCGAAGCCCGCTCGCTCGCGCGAGAGGCCGCCCGGACCCAGCGCCGACAGCCGGCGCTTGCTCGTCAGTTCGGCCAGCGGATTGGTCTGGTCCATGAACTGGCTGAGCTGGCTGCCGCCGAAGAATTCCTTCATGGCGGCGACGACGGGGCGGATGTTGATCAGCGCGTTCGGGGTGGCCTTGTCCAGTTCCTGGATCGTCATCCGCTCACGGACGACCCGCTCCATCCGCAGGAGGCCGATCCGGAAGGCGTTCTGGATCAGCTCGCCGTTGGCCCGGATGCGCCGGTTGCCGAGGTGGTCGATGTCGTCCTTGGGATGCAGCCCACGGTTGCATTCGATGAGGTGGCCGACGATGGCCGCGATGTCCTCGCGCGTGATCGTCCGCTGCTCGCGCGGCAGCTCGACACCGAGACGGCTGGAGACCGCATCGAGCTTCTTGTTGAACTTGTAGCGGCCGACCCGACCGAGGTCGTAGCGGCGGAAGTTGAAGAAGAGGCTCTCGACGAGCTGGCGAGCGTTGTCGCCGGTCGGCGGATCGCCTGGGCGCAGCTTCTTGTAGACCTCGATCAGGGCCTCGGCCTGCGTATGGGTGAGGTCCTTGTCGAGGGTGTTCGCGATGTACGGGTGCTCCGGGTCGATGTCGACCGATCCGAACACCGCGGCGATCTCGTCGTTCTGCTCGTAGCCGACGGCGCGCAGCAGCATGGTCGCCGCGATCTTGCGCTTGCGGTCGACCTTGACCCAGAGCTGGTCCTTGTTGTTGGTCTCGAACTCGAGCCAGGCGCCGCGGTTCGGGATGACCTTGGCGGAGAACAGCATCCGGCCGGATGCCGGGTCCTCGACCTCGCTGTAGTAGACGCCCGGCGAGCGCACGAGCTGGCTGACGACGACCCGCTCCGCGCCATTGATGACGAAGGTGCCCTGGTCAGTCATCCATGGGTAGTCGCCCATGTAAACGCGCTGGCGCTGGATCTCGCCCGTCTCCTTGATCAGGAGCTCGACATTGACGTAGAGCGGCTTGCTGAACGTCAGGTCCTTGGTCCGGCACTCCTCCTCGGAGTACTTG
>CAVZVH010000019.1:0-218815 GCA_963778645.1 uncultured Chloroflexia bacterium | reverse complement strand
CTCGATGTCGTCGGTCACGACCGGGCGGATCGGGAAGGCATGGGCCTTCTGCTTCTTCAGTTCCGCGATGGCCGCACTGTTCATCGGCTGGCCTGCCTTGAGGACGACGTCGCCGCCCTTCGAGAGGAGATCCGTGCCGGTCTCGTACTGGGTCAGCCCGGGCTCATCCCAACCGACCGTTCGCTTGACCTTGCGGTAGGGCGTCTCGATGAAGCCGTAGCTATTGATCCGACCGTACGTGGCCAGCGACCCGATCAGGCCGATGTTCGGACCCTCCGGGGTCTCGATCGGGCAGATCCGGCCGTAGTGGCTGTGATGGACGTCGCGGACATCGAAGCCCGCTCGCTCGCGCGAGAGGCCGCCCGGACCCAGCGCCGACAGCCGGCGCTTGCTCGTCAGTTCGGCCAGCGGATTGGTCTGGTCCATGAACTGGCTGAGCTGGCTGCCGCCGAAGAATTCCTTCATGGCGGCGACGACGGGGCGGATGTTGATCAGCGCGTTCGGGGTGGCCTTGTCCAGTTCCTGGATCGTCATCCGCTCACGGACGACCCGCTCCATCCGCAGGAGGCCGATCCGGAAGGCGTTCTGGATCAGCTCGCCGTTGGCCCGGATGCGCCGGTTGCCGAGGTGGTCGATGTCGTCCTTGGGATGCAGCCCACGGTTGCATTCGATGAGGTGGCCGACGATGGCCGCGATGTCCTCGCGCGTGATCGTCCGCTGCTCGCGCGGCAGCTCGACACCGAGGCGGCTGGAGACCGCATCGAGCTTCTTGTTGAACTTGTAGCGGCCGACCCGACCGAGGTCGTAGCGGCGGAAGTTGAAGAAGAGGCTCTCGACGAGCTGGCGAGCGTTGTCGCCGGTCGGCGGATCGCCTGGGCGCAGCTTCTTGTAGACCTCGATCAGGGCCTCGGCCTGCGTATGGGTGAGGTCCTTGTCGAGGGTGTTCGCGATGTACGGGTGCTCCGGGTCGATGTCGACCGACCCGAACACCGCGGCGATCTCGTCGTTCTGCTCGTAGCCGACGGCGCGCAGCAGCGTGGTCGCCGCGATCTTGCGCTTGCGGTCGACCTTGACCCACAGCTGGTCCTTGTTGTTGGTCTCGAACTCGAGCCAGGCGCCGCGGTTCGGGATGACCTTGGCGGAGAACAGCATCCGGCCGGATGCCGGGTCCTCGACCTCGCTGTAGTAGACGCCCGGCGAGCGCACGAGCTGGCTGACGACGACCCGCTCCGCGCCGTTGATGACGAAGGTGCCCTGGTCGGTCATCCACGGGTAGTCGCCCATGTAGACGCGCTGGCGCTGGATCTCGCCCGTCTCCTTGATCAGGAGCTCGACATTGACGTAGAGCGGCTTGCTGAACGTCAGGTCCTTGGTCCGGCACTCCTCCTCGGAGTACTTGGGGGTCCCGAACTCATAGTCGAGGAACTGGAGCTCCATCACCTTGCCGGTGAAGTCCTTGATCGGGCTGATCTCGTCGAACAGCTCCCGCAACCCCTTATCCACGAACCAGGCGAACGAATCCAGCTGCAGCTCGATGAGGTTGGGGATCTCGAATTTCTCGTAGCTGATGCCATCGACCTTCTTGTCGATGCGAGCGTAGGAGATGCGACCCGAAGGGGTCAGTGCGCGAGTCGACGACTCAGCGGCAGACGGCATGAAGCACCACTCCCTGACGGAGGTATGAAGGGGAAAAGAGGGCCGCGCTCACAGAAGGAGTAGGATATCGCGTTTTGCAGGATTGTCAAACGGCCCAATTCGTGGTAATGGAGCCGTTTCGGTGTCGAATCCTGAACGAGCTGGCCCTGCCCGGGGCCGTCGAACTGCGAACCGGCGCTCAGACGGTCCTGGCGAAGGCGCCGGCGAGCACGAGAGCGAGCGCACCCCAAGGTGCGTGAGCGATCGCGCGGAGCCGGCAACGCCCGCCAGGACCGATCCCAGCGCTGGCCTATTTGATCTCGACTTTGCCGCCCACTTCTTCGATGGCGGCCTTGATCTTCTCTGCCTCGTCGCGGGCGACGCCCTCCTTGACGGCCTTGGGCGTGGCGTCGACGAGGTCCTTGGCTTCCTTGAGGCCGAGGCCGGTCAGCTCACGCACGACCTTGATGACCGGGATCTTGTTCGGGCCGATCTCGGTCAGGGTCGCGCTGAACTCGGTCTGCTCCTCGGGGGCGGCGGCGGCCTCGGTCGCCCCACCGGCGGCAGCCGGGGCTGCGGCAACCGCGGCCGGTGCCGCGGCCGTCACGCCGTAACGCTCCTCGAACTTCTTGATGAACTCGGACAGCTCCAGGACGGTCATCTTGTCGATCGCTTCGAGCAGATCGTCCTGGGAAAACGTGGCAGTGGCCATGGATGTCGCTCCTTGAATGGTGTTCGGTCGGTCGGATGGTGGATCGGTGAGGGTCGTCGTCAGGCGCCTTCGGCCTTGGCCTTCGCCTCGGCGACCTGCGCCAGGGCATAGCCCAGGTTGCGCAGCGGCGCGGCGAACAGGCCGGCCAGCGTCGCGACCGGCGCCTGCATCCCACCGGCCAGCTTGGCCAGCAGGACCTCGCGCGACGGCAGGGCCGCGAGACGCGTGACCGCGTCGGCGTCGATCGCCTTGTCGCCCAGGACGGCGCCCGTGATCCGCACGATCTTGTTGTACGGACGGGTCGCATCGAGGACCGCCTTGGCGGTCCCGGCCTCGTCGGCTCCGAACGCGATGGCGGTCGGGCCGATCAGCAGCGGGCTCAGCGCGGCACCGACCGAATCCTCGGCGGCGATGCGCATCAACCGGTTCTTGACGACGCGGTACGTGACGTCCTGCTTGCGCAGGGCGCGCCGGATCTCGGCGATCTCCTTCACCTTGAGGCCGCGGTATTCGGACACGATCAGCGTCCGGCTGTTGGCGAGATCCTCGCGCAGCTCGGCGACCGTCGCTCGCTTGGCCTCCGTGGGCATGGGGCCCTCCTGTGCATCGGCACGCGACCGGCGTGCGGCGGTGGGAGCCCGACCGTTGGTCGAGCGGCCCCTGCGACGGTCCTCGGTCGCCTCCCGATGGAGGCTGACCCCGACTCGCAGGGACGCGGCCCACCCGGGAGGGTGTGCGGCGCCGATCTGCCTCGGCGTGCTCGTCGTCGTCCCCGGTCGGCCCGACCCGTTCGGGGGTTGGGCGCTCCGGTCCGGTGCGACGGATCAAGCCCCGACCGTCGCGACCCCGAAGGGTCTCGGCGGTCCGCGGGCGCAGGCTGTCTGCGGCGGTCCGTCTTCGTATCTTCTCAGATGACGCGCCTCTCGGCCGTCATCGCGTCTGGTGCGCCGGCGACCCGCCGGCGAAGGATCAGGCCGCGGCGGCCGCGGCGAGGATGGCCGGCACGTCGACCCGGATGCCCGGGCCCATCGTGCTCGCGATGGTCAGGCCCCGGAAGTATTGGCCCTTGACGCCAGCCGGCTTGCCGCGGTTGATCGCATCGATCAGGGCGGCCAGGTTCTCGACGATGGCATCGGCTTCGAAGCTGCTCTTGCCGACGGCGACGTGGACGATGCCGGCCTTGTCGACCTTGTATTCGACGCGTCCGCCCTTGACCTCCTTGACCGCGCGCTCGAGGTCGAAGGTGATCGTCCCGGCCTTCGGGTTCGGCATGAGGCCGCGGCGGCCCAGGATCTTGCCGAGCTTGCCGACGAGACCCATCGAATCGGGCGTCGCGAGGGCGACGTCGAACTCGAGCCAGCCGGCTTCGATCTTCTTGACGAGATCCTCGCCGCCGACCTCGTCGGCGCCGGCCCGGAGGGCTTCCTGCGCCTTCTCACCCTGGGCGAAGACGGCGACCCGGACGACCTTGCCGGTACCGTGCGGCAGGACGACCGTGCCGCGGACCATCTGGTCGGCATGGCGCGGGTCCACGCCGAGGCGCATGTGCACCTCGACCGAGGCGTCGAACGCCACCGTGGTCGTCTCCTTGACGAGCTCGGCCGCCTCGAGTGGCAGGTAGAGCCGTTCGCGGTCGACGAGCTTCGCCGCCTCCAGGTACTTCTTGCCGTGTCGTGCCATGTGTTCTGTGCCTCCTGGCGGTCGGGTCGAGCCCGACCTCCCCCGTTGTGATCCTGATCTTCCGCAGCCCGGGGTGGAGCATTGCGGAGGTGGGACTATGACCGGCTGCCGGCGCCGGCTAGGACGTGACCTCGATGCCCATGGAGCGGGCGGTGCCTTCGATCTGGAGCATGGCGCCCTCGACGTCGTTCGCGTTGAGGTCGGCCATCTTGATGGCCGCGATCTCGCGGACCTGGTCCTTGGTGACGCGCCCGACGTTCTCCCGCTTGGGGGTCTGCGAGCCCTTCTCCACCCCGGCCGCCTTGCGCAGCAGATCCGCGGCCGGCGGGGTCTTGAGGATGAACGAGAACGAGCGGTCCTCGAAGATCGTGATCTGGGCGGGGATGATCTGGCCGGCCTTGTCGGCCGTCTTCTCGTTATAGGACTTGGTGAACTCGACGATGTTGATGCCGTGCGGGCCCAACGCCGTGCCGACGGGTGGGGCGGGGGTCGCCTTGCCGGCCGGCAACTGGAGGGTCAGGACGATTCGGATCTTCTTGGCCACGGGACGATCGGTTCCTTTCTAGCGGGCGTCAGCCCGGTGAGCGCCGAGCCGGGCGGTCCAGGCCAAGGCGGAGGCGAGCACGTGAGCGAGCGCACTCGTGTGCGTGAGCGAGCGCGCGGAGCCGACAACGCCGGCTTGGTCCGTCCGGACGGTGGTCACAGCTTCTCGACTTGGAGGAAGTCAAGCTCGACCGGGGTCTCGCGGCCGAAGATGCTCACCAGGACCTTGACCTTGTTGCGCTCGGGGTTGACCTCGTCGACCGTGCCGATGAACTCGGCGAACGGACCGTCGGTCACCCGGACGCTCTGGCCCTTGGTGAAGGCGACGCGGTACTTGGGCGTCTCGACGCCCATGTGTCGAAGGATCTGCTTGACTTCGTTCTCGTCGAGCGGGATCGGCTCGCTTCGGACGCCCGGGATGTTGGCGCCGCCGACGAAGCTCGTCACGCCGGGCGTGTTCCGAACGACGAACCAGCTGTCCGGGTCGAGGATCATCTCGACGAGCACGTAGCCCGGGTAGACCTTCTTCTGGACCGTGTGGCGCTGGCCCTGGCGGATCTCGATCTCGTCCTCCATCGGGACGAGGACCTGGAAGATCTTGTCCTCCATGCCCATCGACTCGATGCGATGCTCGAGGTTGGCCTTGACCTTGTTCTCGTAGCCCGAATAGGTGTGGATGACGTACCACCGCTTCTCGGGCGTGCGGGTCTCGATGCTGAGTTCGGTCATGTCGTTGCGTCCCTAGGTCGCGACTGGCGGGGCGAAGACCGCGATGATGGCCCGGAAGACGATGTCGAGGCCCGTGATGTACAGGCCCACCACGAAGCTGATGGCGAAGACCAGCACGGTCAGGTTGCGCACCTGTTCGCGGGTCGGCCAGGACACCTTGCGGAGTTCGGACGCGACTTCATCGAAGTAGCGGCGGAGGCGGGTCACTTGGTTGGTACGTTCCTCAGGACGGTCGGTGGGATGTGGCAGGGGCGATAGGACTCGAACCTACAACCGCTGGTTTTGGAGACCAGTGCTCTGCCAATTGAGCTACACCCCTGCGGTGTCGATATCTACTTGGCTTCGCGGTGAAGTGTATGTTTTCGGCACCGCGGGCAGTATTTCTGCAATTCGATCCGGTTCGGATCGTTCTTCTTGTTCTTGCGCGTCGTGTACGTCCGCTCCTTGCACACCGTGCAGGCGAGCTGGATCGTGGGGCGCGCTTCGACTCTGGCCATCTCGTCCCTACTCGGTGATGGTGACGATGGCGCCGGCGCCGACGGTCCGGCCACCCTCGCGGATGGCGAAGCGCTGGCCGACCTCGAGGGCGATCGGGGTGATCAGCTCGACGGTCATCTCGACGTTGTCGCCGGGCATGATCATCTCGGCCCCGTCGGGCAGGCCGATGGCCCCGGTCACGTCGGTCGTGCGCAGGTAGAACTGGGGCCGGTAGCCGTTGTAGAAGGGGGTGTGCCGGCCGCCCTCCTCCTTGGTCAGGACGTAGACCTGGGCACTGAACCGGGTGTGGGGCTTGACCGAGCCCGACTTGGCCAGGACCTGGCCGCGCTCGATCTCCTCGCGCTCGATGCCCCGGATGAGGCAGCCCACGTTGTCGCCGGCGCGACCCTCGTCGAGCAGCTTCTTGAACATCTCCACGCCGGTCACCACGATCTTGCGGGTGGGCTTGACCCCGACCAGCTCGACCTCGTCGCCGACCTTGACGATGCCGCGCTCGATGCGCCCTGTCGCGACCGTGCCCCGGCCCTTGATCCCGAACACGTCCTCGACCGGCATGAGGAAGGGCCGGTCGACCGCCCGCTCGGGCGTCGGGATGTACGAATCGACCGCGTCCATCAGCGCCTGGATGGGCCCGTAGGCGGGGTCGGCCGGGTCGTCCTTGGCCTCGAGCGCCTTGAGCGCCGAGCCCCGGATGACCGGGATGTCGTCGCCCGGGAAGTTGTACTTGGAGAGCAGCTCGCGGACCTCCAGCTCGACCAGGTCGAGCAGCTCCGGGTCGTCGACCATGTCGACCTTGTTGAGGAAGACCACGATGTAGGGCACCTCGACCTGGCGGGCCAGCAGGATGTGCTCGCGGGTCTGGGGCATCGGCCCGTCGGTGGCGGCCACGACCAGGATGGCGCCGTCCATCTGGGCGGCCCCGGTGATCATGTTCTTGATGTAGTCGGCGTGCCCCGGGCAGTCGACGTGGGCGTAGTGGCGGGCCTCGGTCTCGTACTCGACGTGGGCGATGGCGATGGTGATCCCGCGCTCGCGCTCCTCGGGCGCGTTGTCGATCGACTCGAAGGCGCGGTACTCGGCATCGCCCTTCAGGGCGAGGTACTTGGTGATGGCCGCGGTCAGCGACGTCTTGCCGTGGTCGATGTGGCCGATCGTGCCGATGTTGACGTGCGGCTTGGTGCGCTCGAACTTCTTCTTGGCCACGTGACCATGTACTCCTTCAGACGCGGCTACGCCGCAACAGACCGGGACTCCCCTGCCCGGCAGAGCCGGCGCTGGGTGGAGCCCACAATCGGACTCGAACCGATGACCTCTTCCTTACCAAGGAAGTGCTCTGCCAGCTGAGCTATGTGGGCCCGGGAGCTAGCGCGAGAGTTGAGATGTGGTGGGCCGGGAGGGATTCGAACCCCCATGCCTTTCGGACCTGGTCTACAGCCAGGCGAGCCGCCGTTGCTCAACCGACCCACTGACGACGGTCCCGGACCGAGACTGCGGACTCGTGGTGGACCCGGCACCGATGTGGTCGCTGGAGCCGACGACGGGACTCGAACCCGGAACCTGCGGTTTACAAAACCGCTGCTCTACCAATTGAGCTACGTCGGCACGACGGGCAGGGCCATACCGCAGATGACCCGTTCCGGCGCCGGGAGATGATAGGGCCGCCCAGCCGCATGGGTCAAGCGTGGTTGGGCCGACCGGCCTGGGCGTGACCCGGTCACGGCTTTGGCTTGGCGGCTCCCCTCGGCTTGGCGGCGGCTTTCGGCTTGGCCGTGGTCTTCGGCTTGATCGTGGCCTTCGGCTTGATCGGTGGCCTTCGGCGTGGCCGCCGACACCTCGGCCGACGCCTTGGGCTTGCCCCTAGCCTTCGACTTGGCCGTGGCCTTCGGCTTGATCGTGGCCTTCGGCTTGGCCGTGGGCTTCGGGGTCGGGCCCGTCGGACGTTCGCCAGGCAGGAGCTCGTCGCCAGCGACGGTCGCCGTTGCGAGCTCGGTGGGTTCCGCCGCGCCCGTGGCGTCGGTTGGCTTCGCTATTCGGCGGCCCCGTTTCTGGGGCGCGGTCGGCACGACCTCGGCCGGCACCGAGGCCACCTCGACACCTTCGTCCGGCCTGATGGCGGCCTCAGGATCCTGGCTCCGGATCGGCTGGGGCGGGGCCCAACGCCCTTCGGGATCACGTTGGGCGACGGCCTCGAACAACAGGATCGATCCCGCGACCGCGGCGTTGAGCGAGCCGACGGCGCCACGCATCGGGATCCGCATGAAGAGGTCGGCACGCCGCCGCACGGTCGGTCCCAGACCTTGGCCCTCGCTGCCGACCACGATGACGAGCGGCCCTCGGAGGTCGCTCTGTCGAGCGGTCAGCGGCGCATTCGCCTCGGCACCGGCGACGCGCAGCCCGTGGCCCCGCAGGTCGGTCAGGGCGCGAGCCAGATCGTCGACCGGGGCCAGCAGGAGGTGTTCCACCGCGCCAGCGGACGCCTTGACCGCGGACGGCGTGAGCGGCGCCTGGCGATGGGTCGGGAACAACACGCCGTGGACGCCGGCCGCCTCCGCGCTGCGCAGGAGCGTCCCGACGTTCTGGGGATCCTCGAGCGAGTCCAGCGCCAGGACGAACGGCGCCTCACCTCGCTCGGCGGCCCGGGCCAGGATCTCCTCGAGCGTCGCGTATCGGCGAGGTTCCACGACGAGTGCCACGCCCTGGTGACCGTCGAAGCCGGCGAGCGCGGTCAGGGAACCACCTTCGAGCTCGACGATCGGGAGGCGCAGGCTCGTTGCGTGCAGGACGAGCTTCTCCAGGGCGTGCCGGCGCTGCGGGACGACCAACAGCCGGTGCGCCGGGCGACGCGCGACGAAGGCCTCCTCGACCGGCCGGCGCCCGGCGATGAGCTCCTCGTCGTCGCCGAGCACGTCGGGCGGAGGCAGGGCCGGCGGGGCGATACGTCGGTCGGAGGTGGCGGACCGTACGGCCGGCCGGGGCCGGGGCCGGATGGACCCCAGCGCCCCGGAGGACGTCCCGGACCTGGGCCCGATCGCCCAGGCCCGCGCATGGGTCGGTATCCGCCCGGTCCACGGTCGGGCGCGGAACGGCCCACGTTCGAACGGGCGATCCGTCGGACCGTTCCACGCTCCGCCCTGAGCCGGGCCGCGATGGTCATCCCGCGGTCGGCCGCCAGGTGGTCCGCTCCGCGATCCGATCGGGACGGGGTCCCGATGGGCGGGGTCCCGACGGGCGGACGTCCGGTGGTCGAGGCCCACCAGGCGTCGGGCCGAACCGCCGCGCGCCCGATCGTTGGTCGTCGGGCCGACGGTCGTGACGGCCAGCGCCCGGCGGTCCCGGGTACGGTCGCCCGCCCGGCGGTCCCGGGTAGGGTCGCCCGCCCGATGGGCGCTGCCGGTCGGCTGGCGGGCGCGGCCCGTCGTAGCGGGGACGGTCCGCTGGCGGCCTCGGTCCGTCGTAGCTGGCGCGGTCGGATGGCGGGCGCGGACCGCGTCCCGGCCCACCGCCCGGCCCGCGACCCCCTGGACCACCCGGGCCGCCGCCGCCTCGGCCGGGACGGCCCGGTCCGGGCCGGCCGCCAGGTCCGTGCCCCCCTCCGGCTCGTCGAGTCGGGTCGTCATCGCGTCGAGGTCGGTCAGCCACGGCCGGTCTCCACCAGGCGCCGCCAGCGCTGGCCATCGCGCGTGTCCTCGACGGCGATCCCTCGCTCAGCCAGTTCGTCGCGCAATCGATCCGAGCTGGCCCAGTCGCGGTCCACCCGGGCCGCTTCGCGGGCCGCGAGCAACGAAACCGTGTCCGGGTCGAGGTCGGCGGCAGCCTCGGGCAGCACGCCGAGCACCAGATCGAGATCGCGAAGCGCCGCCAGTGCCTTCGTGGCATCGGCGGTCGAGAGCGAACGCGCCTCGATCCGCCGGTTGAGGTCGCGGATCAGGTCGAAGACCGCGGCGAGTCCGGCCGAGATGTTCAGGTCGTCGTCGAGGGCGGCCCCGAAGGTCGTCCGCGCGTCGTCGAGGACGGCTGGTAGCCCCGGGTCGTCCGCTCGGTCCTCGCGGTATGCCTCCAGGGCGGCCACCGCGGCATCCAGGCGAGCCAGGGCGGCCCCAGCAGCGGCCAGCGATTCGTCCGAATAGTCCAGCCTCGCCCGGTAGTGGACCGACTGCAGGGCGTAGCGCAAGGCTCGCGGCGAGACGCCGGCGGCCAACAACTCGCCGACCCGCGCGATATTGCCGGCCGACTTCGCCATCTTCGCGCCGCCCATCTGCAGGTGGGCGCAATGGAGCCAGGTCCGGACGAACGGCAGCCCGGTGGCCGCTTCACTCTGGGCGATCTCGTCCTCGTGGTGCGGAAAGATGAGATCGACGCCGCCCGTGTGGATGTCGAAAGTCGGACCGAGGTGGGCCATGCTCATGGCCGAGCATTCGATGTGCCAGCCAGGACGCCCCGGCCCGATCGTCGTGTCCCAGCTGGGCTCGCCCGGCTTCGGGCCCTTCCACAGCGCGAAGTCGCGGACGTCGTCCTTGGCGTACTCGTCAGCCTCGACCCGTTCGCCCGTCCGCATCTGCTCGGGGTCGAGCCGTGCCAGTCGCCCGTAGGTCGGCGACGAGGCGATCCGGAAAAAGATCGAACCGTCGTCGGTGCGATAGGCATGATCCCGAGCCAACAGCGTCTCGATGAGGTCGGCCATCCGATCGATGTGCTCGGTGGCGCGGGGCAGCACGTCGGGCGGGGTCATCCGGAGCGAGGCGGCGTCTGCCAGGAACCCCGCCAGGTATCGGTCGGCCAGCTCGGCGATGCCGATCCCGGCGGCCGCGGCACCCCGGATGATCTTGTCGTCGACGTCGGTGATGTTCATGACCCAGCGGACGGAGTGGCCGCGCCAGCGCAGGTGACGGACCAGCAGGTCGGCGAACAGGAACGAGCGGAAGTTGCCGACGTGCGTCGGGCCATAGACCGTCGGGCCGCACGAATAGATGCCCACGACCTCGCCCAGGGGCTCGAACGGCCGCGTCTCGCCGGTCAGCGTGTCGTGGAGCCGGACGCTCATCGGGCAGCCTCGAGCGACGCGATCGCCATCGCCGAGATGGAGCGCCCGGCACCTTCGTCGCCGGCCAGGTTGCCGCTCGACGCCTTGACGTTGACCGCGCTCGCATCGACGTGCAGCAGCGCGGCGATCGCGCCGCGCATCGCCTCGAGATGGCCGGCCAGGTGCGGACGGGCCGCCACGATCGTCACGTCGATGCCGGCGACGGACCACCCGCCGTCCGTCACGCGGCGGAGGACCTCGGCGACCAGCTCGGCACTGGCGATGCCCGACGGGGTCGATGGCCCAGCCGGGAACAGGCGCCCGAGATCGCCGGCACCTGCCGCCCCGAGCAGCGCATCGCAGATCGCGTGCAGGGCGACATCCCCGTCCGAGTGGCCGTGCAGCCGCGGCGCACCGGCGATGACGATGCCGCCGAGCGCCAGTGGCTCACCCGGCCCGAACGGGTGCTCGTCGAGGCCGATCCCGAGCGGACCGGCGTGCGCGGCGCCCAGCGACGCCTCGGCCCGACGAAGATCGGCGGGCAGGGTCACCTTGAGATTGCTCGGCTCACCGGGGACGACATGGACGGCGATTCTACAGGCCTCCAGCACGGCGGCCTCATCGGTCCAGGTTTCCGGCCCGTCCGGCGGGAAGTGCTCGTAGGCGCCGCGGAGCAGACCCTGTCGGACGCCCTGGGGTGTCTGCGCGGCTGCCAGACCGGAGCGGCTCGACGGTCGCGACGATGCGCTCGCCCTCGACACGCTTGAGGGTCTCCGCCACGGGCACGGCGGGGATGGCCGCCCCGTGGCGCGCGGTCGCGCGGATGACCGCCTCCACGAGGCCGTCCGGCAGCACCGGTCGTGCCCCGTCGTGGACGAGCAGGACCCGGTCGTCATCGCCGCCCTCTGTGCCGGATGCCGCACGGAGTGCCGTCAGGGCGGCGAACCCGGCGGCCACCGATTCCTGGCGACGCGGGCCGCCCTCGACGACGGCGACCACGGCTGGCGGAAGCCATGGCGCCGCTTTCATGGCGCGGATGCGGTCCGGCCGGGTCACGACGACGATCGACTCGACGCCCGGTACTCGGGCGAGCGCGGTCAGCGTCCAGGCGAGGAGCGGACGTCCGCCGATCGGGGCCAGCAGCTTGTCGTCGCCGCCCATCCGGGTCGAGCTGCCGGCCGCCACGACGATGACGTCGGCCGGGATCCGCTCGATGTGTGTGATGCCGCCGGGATCGCCGCTCGGATGGTCGGGCGCCGACGGGTGGCTTGAGGCGTCGTTCGCGGCGCCGTCCGAGGAGCCGCTCAATCGAGCCGTGGCTGGGCGAAGATCATCCGTCCGGCGACGGTCTGCAGGACCCGGGTCACCGCCACGTCGACGTCCCGGTCGATATGCCGAGCCCCGCCCTCGACCACGATCATCGTCCCGTCGTCGAGGAAGCCGACACCCTGGCCGGCTTCCTTGCCTTCCTGGATGACGCGCACGCGCAGCTCCTCGCCCGGGAGGACGGCCGGCTTCACGGCGTTCGCCAGCGAGTTGATGTTCATCACCCGGACGCCTTGCAGTTCGGCGACCCGGTTGAGGTTGAAGTCGTTCGTCAGGATGACCCGGCTGCGCGCCCGAGCGAGCGCCACCAGCTTGGCATCGACCTCGGCGATGTCCAGGACGTCGTCCTCGACGATCTCGACCGGGGTGGCCGGCTCCTTCTGCATCCTGGCCAGGATCTCCAGGCCGCGCCGTCCGCGGTTGCGACGCAGCGTGTCGGAGCTGTCCGCGATGTGCTGGAGCTCATCGAGCACGAACCTCGGCACGACGAGCGTGCCGTAGATGAAGCCCGACTCGACGATCTCGGCGATCCGACCATCGATGATCGCGCTGGTGTCGACGACGATGTGCGGATCGCCGGCCGCGGTGCCTTCGGCACGGTCCGACCGGGGCGGGCGGAAGAAGCCGACGGCCTCGGCGGCCATCAGGAGGTCCTGTCGCTTCGCGACCGTCAGCCCGACCATGCCGAGGCCAAGGAAGATCGACACGCCGAGGGGCAGGAACTGGCCGAACGGGTCGGGCAGCCCACCCAGGGGCAGACCGAGGAGCAGACCCATCAACAGCCCGAGCAGCAGCCCGATGACCGCGGTCACGAACTCCGCGGTCGAGAGCTCCTCGACCTGGCGGATGAGCCACGTCGCCGGCTCGACCGTGATATGCGGCAGGATGCCGAACCCGACCACGATCCAGGCCACGACCCACAACGCGACCAGGGCGCCGGCCGCGTCGAACTGGTTGAAGAGGCCATCGCCGGTCGTCGCGAGGACGAGCCCGACAGACCCTCCCAGCAGGGCGCCCAGGACACGGATGTATCGGATCAACGGCTCCCTCGAGGGGCTGGCACGCCTCCCGCCTCTCGCACGGTCATGGCGAGGGGTCAGCCTAGCATCGCCGCGACGGCCTCGCCACGGGCCGCGGGGCCTGGCGCGAGCGCCACTCGGACGGCGTCGGTGAGGGTGGCGACCACGATGACCTCCATGCCGGACACGGTCGGCGGTCGATCGGCCTTGGCTCCGCGGGGCACGATGGCTCGTCCGAAGCCGAGCCGCGCCGCCTCTCGGAGACGACGCTCGAGGCCAGCGACCGGACGGAGTTCGCCGAGCAATCCGACTTCACCGATCGCCACCGTCCCACCGACGAGCGGCCGATCCCGCAGCGACGATGCGAGCGCGAGCGCGATGGGCAGGTCCAGGCCGGGCTCCATCACGGCGAGGCCGCCGGCCAGGTTGGCGTAGACGTCGTGACCGGACAGCCCGATGCCGGCCCTCCGCCCCAGGACGGCGACGAGCAGGCTCAGGCGATTGGGATCCAGGCCGCTCACGCGGCGGGTGGGGGCGCCGAAGCGCGCTGGCGAGACGAGCGCCTGGACCTCGACCAGGAGTGGACGGCTGCCCTCCATGGTCGGCGCGATCACGCTGCCCGGCGCGGGCTCGTCGTGTTCACCCAGGAAGGCTCGGCCGGGATCGGTGACCTCGGTCAGTCCGGCGTCGCGCATCTCGAAGACGCCCACTTCCTCGGTCGATCCGAAGCGGTTCTTTGACGCACGCACCAGACGCAGCGGCGCGAAGCGCTCGCCCTCGAGGTTGATGACGGCGTCGACGAGATGCTCGAGAGTCTTGGGCCCGGCGATCGAGCCGTCCTTCGTCACGTGCCCGGCGAGGATGACCGCAGTGCCTTCGCCCTTCGCGAACTCCATGAGGCGAAGGGTCGCCTCGCGGACCTGGCCGACGCTGCCAGCCGCCCCGTCGAGGTCGTCCACCGTCGCCGTCTGGATCGAGTCGACGACGACGACGTCCGGCGGGTTCGCGCGAGCCTCGTCGACGATGCGCCCGACCTCGTGCTCGGCCAGGATCCGGACCCGTTCGCCTGCCGGACCGGTGAGCAACCCGAGTCGGTCTGCGCGGAGGTGGACTTGGGCCGCCAATTCCTCACCGGTGGCGTAGAGCGCGCCGCGATCGGCGCCCGAGCCGGCGACCATGGCCGCAACCATCTGGAGGAGGAGCGTGGACTTGCCGATCCCCGGTTCGCCGCCGAGCAGGACGACCGAGCCCGGGACGAGGCCGCCGCCCAGCACGCGATCGAGCTCACCCATGCCGACCGGCAGCCTCGGCGACTCCGACCCACCGACACCGGCGAGGGGTCGGGCCGCGGCCGCGACCCCGCTCGAACGCGCGCTGCGTGCCCGCTCAGCACGCTTGGGCTCGCGGACGACCGTCTCGACGAGGCTGTTCCAGGTGCCGCAGGTGCGGCACTGGCCCTCCCACCGCAGGAAGACGTCGCCGCACGTGCCGCAGACGTAGCGGCTCTCGGTTCGTGCCATCTCAGCGGCCGGGCGCGGGTGCGCCCACGCTCAAACCGCCTCGACCGGCGTGAGCGGCTCGGCGGCGTGGATGTCCAGGCCGGCCTCGGGGTCCTTGTCGACCACGATCGTCGTGCCCGGTTCGTAGTTGCCGAGGAGCAGGTGCTCGGCGAGCACGTCCTCGACCATGTTCTGGATCACCCGGCGCAGCGGCCGCGCGCCGTAGGCGACGTCGTAGCCCAGCTTGATGATGTGCTCCTTGGCGGCCGTCGTGACCTCCAGCGACATCTGCTGGGCACGCAGCTGGTCACGGACGCGATCGAGCATCAGGTCCACGATCAGCGTGATCTCCTCGACGGTCAACGAGCGGAAGACGACCGTGGCATCAATGCGGTTGAGGAACTCCGGCCGGAAGGCCTGCTTCAACTCGGCCTGGACCTTCTCCTTCATGAGGTCATACGAGATCTGGGCCTTCGTCTCGTCGCTGTCGCCCGTCACCCGGAAACCCAGGCTGGAGTTCGTCTGGAGCTGTTTCGCGCCCAGGTTGGAGGTCATGATGATGATGCAGTTGCGGAAGTCGACCCGGCGACCCTTGGCGTCGGACAGGTGCCCGTCCTCGAGGATCTGGAGGAGGATGTTGAACACCTCCGGATGCGCCTTCTCAACCTCGTCGAGCAGCACGACCGCGTAGCTCTTGCGGCGGACGGCCTCGGTCAGCTGGCCACCCTCGTCGAAGCCGACGTAACCGGGAGGCGCGCCGACGAGGCGACTCACGTTGTGGCGCTCCATGAATTCGCTCATGTCGATCTTGATGAGCGCGTCCTCGCTCCCGAACATGAACTCGGCTAGCGCCTTGGCCAGCTCCGTCTTCCCGACGCCGGTCGGGCCAAGGAAGATGAACGAGCCGATCGGTCGCTTCGGGTCCTTGAGGCCGGCACGGGCACGCCGGACGGCCTTGGAGACGATCTCGATGGCCTCCTGCTGGCCGATGACCCGACCGTGCAGGGCGTCTTCCATGTGCAGGAGCCGCTCCGACTCCTCCTGGGCGATGCGCGTGACCGGGATGCCGGTCCACATCGCGACGACCTGGGCGATCTCCTCCTCATCGACGACCGGCTGGTCGCCCGACATCGAGGACTGCCACTCCGTCCGGAGCGCGTCGACCGACTCCCGCGCCGTCGCCTCGGACTCGCGCAGGGTGGCCGCTTCCTCGTACTCCTGGTTGTTGATCGCCGCGTCCTTCTCCTTGGTGATCCGCTCGAGGTCCTTCTGGGCCTCGCGCAAGGCGGGCGGCGCACTCGAGTTGCGCAGGCGCACGCGCGAGGCGGCCTCGTCGATCAGGTCGATGGCCTTGTCGGGCAGGTGGCGATCGGTGATGTAGCGCGTCGAGAGGTCCGCCGCGGCGCGGACGGCCTCGTCGCTGATGGTCACTTTGTGGTGCTGCTCGTAGCGCTCGCGGATGCCCATCAGGATGTCGATCGTCTGCTCGACGGTCGGCTCCTCGACCATGACCGGCTGGAAGCGGCGCTCGAGCGCGGCATCGCGTTCGATGTACTTGCGGTACTCGTCGAGCGTGGTCGCCCCGATGCACTGGAGCTCGCCGCGGGCAAGCGGCGGTTTCAGGATGTTGGCCGCATCGATCGCGCCCTCGGCGGCACCGGCCCCGACCAGCGTGTGGAGCTCGTCGATGAAGAGCACGGCGTCGTTCGTGTTGCGGAGCTCCTCGATGATCTTCTTGAGCCGCTCCTCGAACTCGCCGCGGTACTTGGTCCCGGCGACGAGCGAGCCGATATCGAGCGTGAGCACGCGCTTGTTGAGCAGCGTCTCGGGCACGTCTCCGGCGATGATCCGGTGGGCCAGTCCCTCGGCGATCGCGGTCTTGCCGACGCCCGGCTCGCCGATGAGGGCGGGGTTGTTCTTCGTCCGGCGGGACAGGATCTGGATGACCCGCTCGATCTCCTTCTCACGGCCGATCACCGGGTCCAGCTTGCCGGCCCGAGCGGCGTCGGTCAGGTTGATCCCGAGCTGGTCCACGGTCGGGGTCTTGCTGGCGCGCTTCGTCTCCTGGGCGGACGGCCCGGCGGACGAGCTCTGGGACAAGACCCGGATCACCTCATGTCGGACCTTGTCGAGGTTGACGCCGAGCGACTCCAGGACGCCCGCCGCGATCCCCTCGCCTTCGCGGACGAGGCCGAGGAGCAGATGCTCGGTGCCGATGTAGTTGTGACCGAGCCGGCGGGCTTCGTCGATGGCCAGCTCGATGACGCGCTTCGCGCGGGGCGTCAGGCCCACTTCGCCGACGACCGGCCGGTCGCCACGCCCGATGATGAACTCGACGGCGGTGCGGACCTTCGCCAGCTCGACGTTCATGTTCTCGAGGACGCGCGCAGCCACGCCCTCGCCCTCACGGACGAGGCCCAGGAGCAGATGCTCCGTGCCGATGTAGTTGTGGTTGAACCGCTGAGCTTCGTCCTGCGCGAGCGTCAAGACCTTGCGAGCGCGGTCCGTGAACTTGTCGAATCGATCCATCGAGGTCTGAACGCCTAATCCGTGAGCCGAGCGTCACGAGCGTGCCGCTGCAGCCATGCTAGCACCCCACCCCGCCACAGGCTGGGTCCCGGGAGTCGGGTGCGTCTATAGGAAGAATCGCAGCGGTGGCACGCTCGGATGCCCCTCCCAGCGTAAGGAATTGCAACGACCCGTCGGCGTTCGGCGGGTCGTCGGTCAGCCGCGGGAGGCGTCAGGTCTTGCGGGTGTTCGCCTCGACGGTCTCGTCGGCGATCTCCTCGACGGCGTCGGCGGCGGTCTCCTCGATCGCGGCTTCGTCCGCGGCCACGGCCTCGACGACCTCCTCGATCGCCTCCGCCGCGAGGGCTTCCTCGGCGGCCTCATCGGCCGCGACCGTCTCGACGATCTCCTCGATCGCCTCCGCGGCGGCGGTCTCCTCGGCGGTCTCGGCTGCCTCGACCTCCTCGACGACCTCGACGGCCGCGGCGATCGCGGGCTCCTCGTTGGCCTCGTTGGCGGCCGCGGCGTCGGCGATCTGTTCGATCTCCGCGGCGGCGGTCTCCTCGATCGCGGCTTCGTCCGCGGCAACGGTCTCGATGATCTCCTCGATCGCCTCCGCGGCGGCCGTCTCCTCCGCGGCCTCATCGGCGGCGACCGTCTCGACGATCTCCTCGACGAGCTCGGCACCGGCCGCTTCCTCGACGGCTTCCGCGGCCGCGGTCTCATCGGCGACCTCGCCGATCTCCGCCTCCGCCAGCTGCTGCCGGACCTGGGCAAAGGCCGAGGCCAGGGTGTTGTCGATGCCGCCTTCCGGCTCCTGGACCGCGTCCGACATGGAGTAGCTGCGCTCGGGACGTGGGCGACGCTCGGCACGAGGGGCACCGGGCGCGCTCGGCTCGGCGGCCGGGCGGGCGGGCGGCTCCTCGGCCTGCTTGAGGCTCAGGCCCAGGCGATGTCGCTCCGAGTCGAGCGAGATGATCTTGAGCTTGAGCTGCTGACCCTCGTGGACGACGTCGGCGGGATGGGCGACCCGCTGATGGGACAGCTCGCTGATGTGGATCAGGCCCTCGAGGCCGTCGCGGACACGAACGAACGCACCGAAGTTCACGAGCTTGGTGACCGTGCCATCGATGACGTCGCCGACCTTGAAGTCCGCGACCGTCGAATGCCACGGGTCCGGCTGCAGCCGTCGGATCGAGAGGCTGATGCGCCCGCGCTCGTGGTTGATGTCGATGACCTCGGCCTCGACCTCCTCGCCGACCTTATAGCCGGCCTCGGGGTTGTTGACCTTGTTCCACGACAGCTCGCTCTTGTGGACCAATCCGTCGATGCCACCCAGGTCGATGAAGACGCCGAATGGCGCGATCGATCGGACGGTGCCCTTGACGGTCTGCCCGACCTGCAGGCTGCTGAACAGCTCGTCCCGCTTCTCGCGGCGCTCCTCGTAGAGCGCGACCTTCTCCGAAAGGATGAGCCGGTTGGCCTTGCGGTTGACCTCGAGGATCTTGAGGCGAAGCTTCCGGCCGACGAACGGCTGGAGCTTCTCGGCGATCTCCTGGGCGGCGTCGCGCGGCTGGTCGTTCTGCGGACGGCGCGGGAAGTCGACGATCTGGCTGATCGGCACGAAGCCGCGGATGCCGCAATCGACGATGAGGCCGCCCTTGTTGTGGTCGATGACCGGCGCCTCGATGATGACGCCGGCCTCGAACTGCTCCTGCATCGCGCGCCACTTGCGCTCGAGTCCGGCGCGGCGGAGCGAGAGGACGACGTGGCCTTCCGGCGATTCGGGCTGCAGGACGTACACGAGGACCGTGTCCCCCACGTTGAGGGCCGGCTGGCCCTCGCCATGGCGACCGAAGAGCTCGCGGTTGCTGACGACCCCTTCGCTCTTCGCTCCGATGTCGACCAGGATCTCGTCCTTGTCGATCCGGACGACGTTGCCCTCGACCACGTCACCGTGCTTGAAGCTCTTGATGTCGGTGTCCTGCTCGGCCAGCAGCTCGGCCATCGTGGTCGGCTCGGGCCCGAGGTCGCGCGCGGGCGCGGGCTCAGGTTCCTCATCGTCGCTGGCGGCGGGGGCATCGGCCGTCTCGGCGTCGCTCATCGCGTCGGTCGCGCTGGCCGCTTCAGCGACCGTCGGGGCTTCCGTCCCGACGACCGGCGCGTCGGCTTCGGGCGCCGCATCCGGCTCGGAGGGCTGCACCGATCCGGGCTCGGACGCCTCGGATGATTCGGCCGGCCCGTCGAGGTCTGCGGCGGCCGGCGCCTCGGCTTCCGCGGCAGGGGTCGCGTCGACCGCTTCCGAGGCGTCGGGCGTGACGACCTCGGCCGTGGCATCGGCGGGGGCGTCGGCGGTGACGTCGGCGGTGGCGTCTGCCTCTGTGACCTCCGCGATGGCGGCCTCGGCCGTGCCATCGGTGGAGTCGGAGGTGGACGCCTGGTCAGCGGGCGCTTCGGTGGCGTCCGCGATGGTGGCGGGCTCGTCGGCGACCTGGGTCGCGACGGCGTGATCGTTCACCGCGGTGGTGTCGGAAGCGGTCGCCTCCGTTTGCGGTGTGGTCCCGCCCGTTTGGTCTTCGGTCAACAGTCTGGTCTCTCCTGTCGTGGATCGGCTCCCGAGAATCACGAACGGCCTGAGCGAAGCTCAAGCCGTCTCCGGTCCGATCAAGTGGTCCGTGGTGATCGACTCCGCGGTCCGCTCCTTCGTGCGTGGAAAAGGTCTGGCTGGTCGCTCTTCAGCTGTCCTGCCCTCAGGGCCGAGAGAGTCTAGCACACGCCTTCTCGCGGCTACAATCGGCCGACCGTGCCCGAATTGCCCGACCTGACGGTCGTCGCCGAGGCCTTCCACGCCGCGCTCGCCGGCCGCCAGATCCGGTCCGCGGCGGCCCCCGCGCCGTTGGCCGTGCGGGGTACTCCAGCCGAGCTGGACGCGCTCGTCGGACAGCGGGTCGGCGCGATCCGGCGACGGGGCAAATTCCTGCTGGTCGACCTGGATCGCGACGCGGTCGTGGTCAACCCCATGCTGACCGGCCGTTTCCAGCTGGCTGCCCCGGGCGCGAAGCTGCCGACCAAGACGGCGGTCATCCTCGGGTTCGGATCCCGGGATGCGGCCCCCACCGACGCCCCACCGTGGACCGAGGCAGCACCATGGCGCCCGCCGGACGCGGCCGACGTGGAGGTGCGCTACCGGGACCCGACGCAGATGGGCAAGATCTACCTGCAGCCGGCTGGCGTCGATCGACCCGTGGCCGGCCTTGGTGACGACCAGGGTCCCGACGCCGACGACCCGACCCTGACCCTCGAGGTCTGGCGCGAACGAATCAGGCGGCATCCGGGGGAGCTCAAGAACCTGCTCCGAAACCAGGCGTTCGTCGCCGGGATCGGCAACGCCTACAGCGACGAGATCCTGCATGCGGCGGGCCTGCTGCCCTACCGCAAGCGGGCCAGCCTGGCGACCGAGGAGGTCGACACGCTGTACGAAGCAACCCGTTCGACCCTCGCGAACGCGATCGACATCCTCCGCAAGCGGGTCCCGCCGACGTTCGAGACGCAAGTGCGCGATTTCCTGGCGGTCCATAACAAGGGCGGACAGCCGTGTCCTCGCTGCGGGACGCGGATCACGGAGGTCAGGGCCGGCGGGTTCGTCACGTCGTATTGCCGGGGCTGCCAACGATGAAGGTCGTCGCCGGGTCGGTCAGGGCAGCTTGATGATCTGCCCGACGCGCAGCTTCGATGGGTCCTCGATGTTGTTGAGCGCGGCCAGGACCTTGACGGTCGTCCCGAACTCGGCCGCGATGCCGCTCAGGGTGTCGCCCTTCTTGACCTTGTACGAGGTGGGATTCGATTCGGTGGGCGCCGGCGTGGGCGACGGACCCGTCGGCACGAGCGTCGGACTGGGTTCGGCCGTCGCCGGTGCGATCGGGGTCGGGGCAGGGGTCGCCGCAGCCGGCGTCGCGGGCGCTTGCGTTGCCGCCGCCGCGCTGTCGGTGACCGTCGGCCTCGGCGAGCCCGACCCGATCGGGATGACGACGCCGGCCTCGCTCCCACCACCAGACGCCAGGCGTGCGATGAGGACCGCCCCGAAGGCGACGCCGAGCAGGCCGATGAGCGCGCCTTGACCCGCCATCGGGGCTGAGGCGATCGAGGGCAGGGCGATCGCCAGTCGGCCCTGGTCGAGGACCATCGGGGTCGTCCGGGCGATCGGCCGGCGCAGATCGACGGGACGGCTGGCCGTGGCCCGTGCCTCCGTGGCCGCGATGAACGTGGCGCACGAGAGGTGGTCGGCCGTCAAGCACAACCGGCGCTGTTTCTCGGCTGCAAGCGGCGACGGTGGTGTGACGGCGGTGCAGCGGTGCTCACGTGCGGCCGATGCGCTGCGCCAGGCACCGTCCGCTGACAGCAGATACGGGCAGACGGCGAGCGTGGGCGGGCCGATCGCTCGGTCGGTCGATCCGGGTCCGGATGCCGCGGCGTCCGGTCGCTGGGACGTGAGCCCCTCATCGCTCATCGGTGAAGGATAGCCGAGGCAGTCGATCGAACGGTTCCGTTGCCGTCGGGGCGTTGCCCGCTGGAAACGCAAAATCCCGGCGACGACCTATTTTCCCGAAAGGCTGCCCTCTCAGTATCTTCGGCGCTGGAGAGCTTAACTTCCGTGTTCGGGATGGGAACGGGTGTGGCCTCTCCGCTGGAGTCACCGGGATCTATGCGTGTACTGGACGTGTTCGGCAGATGGATCTTCGATTCCACTTGGTCGTCAAGGATCTGATCCATTCAGATCCCAGCCACTGACCCCTGGTCAGTTGCTGAAGAGGTCAAGCCCTCGACCGTTAGTACCGCTCAGCTGCATCCGTCACCGGACTTCCACATGCGGCCTATCAAACAGGTGGTCTCCCTGCGGTCTTACCCGGTTGACCCGGTGGGGAACCTCATCTTGAGGCGAGCTTCGCACTTAGATGCTTTCAGCGCTTATCCCGACCGAACATAGCTACCCAGCGGTGCCCCTGGCGGGACAACTGGCACACCAGCGGTTCGTCCACTCCGGTCCTCTCGTACTAGGAGCAACTCCTCTCAAGTTCCCTACGCCCACGGCGGATAGAGACCGAACTGTCTCACGACGTTCTGAACCCAGCTCGCGTGCCGCTTTAATTGGCGAACAGCCAAACCCTTGGGACCTACTTCCGCCCCAGGATGCGACGAGCCGACATCGAGGTGCCAAACCGTGCCGTCGATGTGAACTCTTGGGCACGATCAGCCTGTTATCCCCGGGGTAGCTTTTATCCGTTGAGTGATACCCCTTCCACTCGGAGGTACCAGATCACTAAGCCCGACTTTCGTCTCTGCTCGACTTGTCGGTCTCGCAGTCAAGCTCCCTTATGCCTTTGCACTCTACGGCTGGTTTCCATTCAGCCTGAGGGAACCTTTGGGCGCCTCCGTTACACTTTAGGAGGCGACCGCCCCAGTCAAACTGCCCGCCTGACACTGTCCTGCGCCCGGATCACGGGTCGCGGTTAGAACCGAAAATCAACAAGGGTGGTATTTCAACGTTGGCTCCACCGAGGCTAGCGCCCCAGTTTCACAGCCTCCCACCTATCCTACACAAGCTGATTCCCAATCCAATGTCAAGGTGCAGTAAAGCTCCACGGGGTCTTTTTGTCCTGCCGCGGGTAACCTGCATCTTCACAGGTACTTCAATTTCGCCGGATCCCTCGTTGAGACAGCGCCCAGATCGTTACGCCATTCGTGCGGGTCGGAACTTACCCGACAAGGAATTTCGCTACCTTAGGACCGTTATAGTTACGGCCGCCGTTTACCGGGGCTTCGGTTCAAAGCTTGCACCTCTCCTCTTAACCTTCCGGCACTGGGCAGGCGTCAGCCCCTATACGTCAGCTTTCGCGTTCGCAGAGACCTGTGTTTTTGCTAAACAGTCGCCTGGGCCTTTTCACTGCGGCTTCGATCGACCACTGCAAGCAGCAGCCGCGAAGCGCCCCTTCTCCCGAAGTTACGGGGCCATTTTGCCGAGTTCCTTAACGAGGGTTCTCCCGATCGCCTTGGTATTCTCTACCCGCCTACCTGTGTCGGTTTGCGGTACGGACACTATTGATCTCGCTAGACACTTTTCTTGCCAGCGTGGCTCACTCGAATCGAGGCAGAAGCCCCTTTCACTCGCTGCTCGGGGTTGAATGAACGGACGGATTTGCCTGTCCGATCCCCCTACCGGCTTGGACGCGTATAGCCAAAACGCGCTCGAACTACCACACCGTGTCATGCCATTGCTCCCACCTGGGATCAGATCCGGGACTCGACCGGCTTGCGCCGGCCAACCTCCGTTCTCCTACCCCCAGGCGACACCTTGCGGTGCAAACGATCGTTAGTGGTTCCGGAATATCAACCGGATGTCCATCGCCTACGACGTTCGTCCTCGGCTTAGGCCCGACTAACCCTGAGCGGACAAGCCTTCCTCAGGAAACCTTAGGCTTACGGCGTGTGAGATTCTCACTCACATTGCGCTACTCATGCCGACATTCGCACTTCCGTCCGCTCCAGCCGTCCTCACGGTCGACCTTCACTGCAGACGGAACGCTCCCCTACCAAACCACGACCGGCGAACCGGTCATGGAGTCCGTAGCTTCGGTACCAAGCTTGAGCCCCGCTGAATTTTCGGCGCAGATCCACTTGACCAGTGAGCTATTACGCACTCTTTCAATGGTGGCTGCTTCTAAGCCAACATCCTGGTTGTCTGGGCGAATCCACATCCTTTACCACTTAGCCTGGATTTAGGGACCTTAGCTGACGGTCTGGACTGTTTCCCTTTTGACCACGAAGCTTAGCCCTCGCAGTCTGACTCCCGGGCTCTGAAATCACGGGATTCGGAGTTTGGTTGGGGTTGGTAAGCGGGAAGCCCCCTAGCCCATCCAGTGCTCTACCCCCGTGATTGAACGCCCGAGGCTAGCCCTAAAGCTATTTCGGGGAGAACCAGCTATCTCCGAGTTCGATTGGCATTTCACCTCTATCCACAGCTCATCCCCTAGCTTTTCAACGCTAGTGAGTTCGGTCCTCCACGAGACATTACTCTCGCTTCAACCTGGCCATGGATAGGTCACTCGGTTTCGGGTCTACTGCGTGCGACTGATCGCCCTATTCAGACTCGCTTTCGCTCCGGCTCCGTCCTTCGCGGACTTAACCTCGCCACACGCAGTAACTCGTCGGCTCATTCTTCAAAAGGCACGCCATCAGGCTACCGGCGAACCGGCAACACCCTCTGACTGCTTGTAGGCACGTGGTTTCAGGTACTATTTCACTCCCCTTCCGGGGTGCTTTTCACCTTTCCCTCACGGTACTGGTTCACTATCGGTCGCCAAGAGTATTTAGCCTTGGACGGTGGTCCGCCCAGCTTCCCACATGAGAGACCTTCCACGTGGTACTCAGGTGGCCGATCACGGAGGTCGGTCGCTTTCGCCTACGGGGCTCTCACCCTCTATGGCCTGCCGTTCCAGGGCAGTTCGACTAGCGATCGACTTGGTAACTCCGCCGGGACCTTGCCGGGTCCCGATGATCGGCTCCTACAACCCCCACTCAGAAACGGCGGCAACCTATCGCGCTGAGTGAGTTTGGGCTCTTCCCCTTTCGCTCGCCACTACTCAGGGAATCGTTTCTTTTCCTCCAGCTACTGAGATGTTTCAGTTCGCTGGCTTACCTCTTCCTGGCCTATTTGATTCAGCCAGGAGTGACTGGGCATGACCCCAGCCGGGTTTCCCCATTCGGACATCTCCGGATCACTGTCTGCTCGCGACTCCCCGGAGCTTTTCGCAGCCTGCCACGTCCTTCATCGGCTCTTGGCGCCAAGGCATCCACCCCGTGCCCTTTGTAGCTTGACCCCCTCCAGCATCTGACCAGGTGGCCAGTCGCGGACGGGATCGTATCGGGATCATTCCTTGACTACTCGGCGAAATCGAAGATCTTCAATCTGCCGAACACATATCCAGTTGTTAAGGTGCGACCCGCCCCATCGGAGCGAGCCTCGCGACGGGCCGACCGAAGCCGTCCGTCGCCCAGCGGTCCGCTGGTCGGTGGCCTGCCGGCGGACGGCAGGGCACGGATCAGGGGATCGATGTGACAGGCGTGCGGTCCGCATCGGTCCGCGCTCTCGAGCGGTGCTCGGGGACCTGCGTGAGCGCGTATTCGATTGCGATGGCTCCGGCGCGGGAAGCGGGTTGGTGGAGACGAGGAGACTCGAACTCCTGACCCTCTCCTTGCAAAGGAGATGCTCTCCCAACTGAGCTACGTCCCCTAGCGCCGGATGGGTGAGTGGTGGGCGTTTCTGGACTCGAACCAGAGACCTCTGCCTTATCAGGGCAGTGCTCTAACCAGCTGAGCTAAACGCCCGCCGCGGGCAGCGATGCCGACTCGACGGCCGAGGCCGTCGCGGGCGGCTGCACCTTGACCCTTGAAGAGTGACAGGAAGTCCGGACGTCGGATGGTCCGAATGGGTTCGGTGTTCTTTCCAGGTCGCGTGCGGTCTCCGACCTCGATCCTTGCGGGACCGGTCCGGCGAGCTCCACCTGGCGGGGAGACATCGAGCGACCGTGCGATCAACCCTAGGAGCCATCAACGCCTCGACCCCACCAAGAGTCGAGACTCGGATCTCCCTAGAAAGGAGGTGATCCAGCCGCACCTTCCGGTACGGCTACCTTGTTACGACTTCGTCCCAATCACCAACCCCACCTTCGACGGCTGCCTCCTTGCGGTTGGCCCACCGGCTTCGGGTGTTGCCAGCTTTCATGACGTGACGGGCGGTGTGTACAAGGCCCGGGAACATATTCACCGCCGTATGCTGACCGGCGGTTACTAGCAACTCCGGCTTCATGTAGGCGAGTTGCAGCCTACAATCCGAACTGAGACCGGCTTTAAGGGATTCGCTCCACCTCGCGGTTTCGCAGCCCGTTGTACCGGCCATTGTAGCGTGGGTGTAGCCCAGGACGTAAGGGCCATGCTGACTTGACGTCATCCCCACCTTCCTCCGAGTTTCTCTCGGCAGTCCCGTGTGAGTGATACAACACACAGTAGGGGTTGCGCTCGTTGCGGGACTTAACCCAACATCTCACGACACGAGCTGACGACAGCCATGCAACACCTGTGGCCAGGCCCCTTGCGGGGAACCGACGTTTCCGCCGGGATCCTGGTCATGTCAAGCCCTGGTAAGGTTCTTCGCGTTGCGTCGAATTAAACCCCACGCTCCGCTGCTTGTGCGGGCCCCCGTCAATTCCTTTGAGTTTTAGCCTTGCGGCCGTACTCCCCAGGCGGGACACTTAATGCGTTAGCTTCGGCACTGGCGGGGTTGATACCACCAACACCTAGTGTCCATCGTTTACGGCGAGGACTACCGGGGTATCTAATCCCGTTTGCTCCCCTAGCTTTCGCGCCTCAGCGTCAAGAACAGGCCAGGAAGTCGCCTTCGCCACTGGTGTTCCTCCCGATATCTACGCATTTCACCACTACACCGGGAATTCCACTTCCCTCTCCTGCCTTCGAGTCGATCAGTATCGAATGACCCTCCCCAGTTGAGCCGGGGGCTTTCACACTCGACTTGAACGACCGCCTGCGCGCTCTTTACGCCCAGTAAATCCGGACAACGCTTGTCACCTACGTATTACCGCGGCTGCTGGCACGTAGTTAGCCGTGACTTATTCGTCAGGTACCGTCATCATCGTCCCTGAAAAAAGAGGTTTACAACCCGAAGGCCGTCATCCCTCACGCGGCGTTGCTGCGTCAGACTTTCGTCCATTGCGCAAAATTCCCGACTGCTGCCTCCCGTAGGAGTCTGGGCCGTGTCTCAGTCCCAGTCTGGGTGATCGTCCTCTCAGACCACCTACCGATCGTCGCCTTGGTGAGCCGTTACCCCACCAACGAGCTAATCGGACGCAGGCCCCTCCCGAAGCGCCTTGCGGCTTTACTGGTGCGAGTGAACGCACCACCACATGCGGTATTAGCCACCCTTTCGGGCAGTTATTCCCCACTTCGGGGCAGGTCACCTACGCGTTACTCAGCCGTCCGCCACTAACGAACAGAGCAAGCCCTGATCGTCCGTTCGACTTGCATGTCTCATGCACGCCGCCAGCGTTTATCCTGAGCCAGGATCAAACTCTCCGAAGAAAAACGCGCTGTCCTTGCGACAGCGACTTCATCCGAGGGTTTGACCACTCGCACATCCTTATCACGGATTTCCTGTCACTCTTCAGTTGTTAAGGTGCAGCGTCCGGGGCGTGACAGCCCGCGGCGCAGACCCCGAATGATGGGGCTTGACGCTCGGGGTGTCAAACGCGACGACCGGGTGGCCGAGCCTCGACGCCCGTCGTGCGGCCTCCGTGGAGGCGGCACGAGCGCGAATGGTATGGGCGCCCCAGAGGGTGTCAAACGCCGGCAGGCCTCAGATCGGGCTCGTCTCGACGAGCAGGATGAAGGCGGCGCCGCTCAGCCAGCACAGGAGCGCGAGCTCCGGCGAGCCGGTCGCGCCGAGGGGCCCGACCAGGACGACCCAGAGGACGATCCCGAGGACCAGCGCGACACCGGCCTTGGCCAGCCGGAGCAGGATCTCGGAGACGAGGTTGCTCACCGGATCGCGGCCTAGACCGCCCGCCGGCCCTGGAGGGCCCGGATGAGCGTCACCTCGTCGGCGTACTCCAGGTCGCCACCGACCGGCAGGCCACGGGCGATCCGGCTGACGACCCCGACCACCGTCTCGAGCCGCTCGGCCAGGTACATCGCCGTCGCCTCGCCTTCGAGGGTCGGGTTCGTGGCGAGGATCACCTCCGCGTAACGGCGCGCCGTCGCGAGCCGCCTCGTCGGCGCGAGCGAGCAGCTCGCGGATTCGCAGCCGGTCCGGCCCGATGCCGTCGATCGGCGAGATCGCGCCGTGCAGGACGTGGTAGAGGCCCTTGAACTCGCCCGTCCGCTCGAGGGCCAGGACGTCGAGCGGCTCCTCGACGACGCACAGCCGCGTCTGGTCGCGCATCGGGTCGCGGCAGATCGGGCAGAGCGGGGCATCGCTGATGTTGAAGCAGCGGTCGCAGAACACGACCTTGTCGCGGACGTCGACCAGCGCCGCCGCGAGGGCGCGCGCCTCGGCGTCGGGGGCTCGCAAGCAGGTGATAGGTCAGCCGCTGCGCCGTCTTGGGCCCGATGCCCGGCAGGCGCGCGAACGACTCGATGAGCCGCGCGACCGGTTCGATGAGGGGGGTGACCACCGGGCGCTGCGACCTACATGCCCGGGAGGCGGAGTCCGCCGGTCACGGCGGCCATCTTCTGCTCGGCGAGCTCGCGCGAGGCGCGGAGCGCGTCGTTGACGGCCGCGACCACGAGGTCCTGGAGCATCTCGACGTCGGCCGGGTCGACCGCCGACGGGTCGATGGTGACGCTGACGAGCTCCTGCTTGCCGGTGACCTGGGCCTTGACGACGCCGCCGCCGGCCGAGCCGTCGACGATGGTCGACTCCAGCTCGGTCTGGATCGCGCAGCATCTCCTGCTGCATCTGCTGGGCCATCCGCTGCAGATTGGCCATGCCCATCGGCTGCGCTCCTTGCGTGCGAGGTCGTCGGTCGTCAGTCTGGCGGATGCGCCGGCGCGCCTGCAGTCGTCAGTCGACCTCGGCGACGTCGGCCATGACGTCGGCGAAGATCCGGCGGGCCTCGGCCATGACGAGCGCGCCCTCCGACTCCGGCGCGGGCGGCGGCGCGACCTCGACGTTGGCGACGACGCAGCGGACCGTCACCTCGTGCCCGAGGACTCGCCGATCGCCTGCCTCGATCGTCGCGCGACGGCGCTCGATCGGCGTCCTTGAGGAACGACTGCTCCTCCGGGAAGCCGAGGGTCACGATGGTGCCATCGACGGCGACCGGTCGACAGGCGAGGATCAGCGGCTTGGTCGGCGGGTCGGCGCTGAGGCGTGCGACGACGTCGGGCCAGGCCGCCAAGAGGGCGGCGAGGCCGTCGCCGGCGGCGGCAGCGGCGGGCTCGGCGGTCGCGGCGGCTCGGCGGTGGGCGGCCGGCATGGCCGGCGGGCTCGGCGGCACGGCGGTTCGGCCGGCGGGCGGCTCGGCGGCGGGGCCGGCTCGGCGGCGGCCGGCTCGCGCCTCGGGGGCAGGGCGGACGACGTGACGGCCGGCGTGTCGGCATCGTCGGCGCGGTCGTCACCGGCGGCCGACGCGTCCGGCGGCGGTGCCTCGGCGCGACTGGCCGGCGTCGGGCGCGCGGCGCTCGGCCGGAGGCTTGCGCCGGTTCCGAGGTCGTCGCCGCAGGCCGCTGGACCGGTGGCTTCGCCGCATCCGGCTGCGGGACGGCGTCGATGGCGCGTCGGCGACCCGGGGTCGACGACGGCCGCGTCGTGAACAGCGCCAGCTCGAGCTGCAGGCGCAGGCCGCCGACGCCGGCCCGGTCGGGATCGATGGCGGCCAGCCGTCGTGGCCGCGTCGGCCAGGCCCGGGGTCGTCCGCCCGTCGCCGCTCGTGAGCCCGTCGACCAGCCGGCCGCGGATGGCATCGATGGCCTGGTCGAGCAGGATCCGGGCGTCGCGGCCGCGCTCCTCGAGGCCGTCGAGCAGCGCGATCCCGGTCGCGGCATCGCCGGCCACCAGCGCCTCGACGAACCCATCGACGGCCTCGGCGTCGGCCAGACCGAGGAGGTCGCGGACGCGGCGTTCGTCGATCGTGTCCGGCGCCGACGACAGGAGCTGATCGAGCATCGACTCGGCGTCGCGCATGCCCCCGGCGGCAAGGCGCGCGATGAGCCGCACGGCGGCCGGGTCGGCCGTCCGCCCATCGGCCTCCAGGATCCGGGCGAGCTTGCCCTCGATCTCCGGCACGGTCAGGCGCCGGACGTCGTAGCGCTGGAGGCGCGACAGGATGGCCGCGCGGGAACCCGGAGGGCTCGGTCGAGGCGAACATGAAGGTCACGAACTCGGGCGGCTCCTCGAGCGACTTCAGCAGGGCGTTCCAGGCGTCCTTCGTGATCTGGTGCGCCTCGTCGAGGATGTAGACCTTGCGCTTGAGCTCGCCGGGCGGGTACGGCAGTCGCTCGCGCAGCTCGCGGACGGCGTCGATGCCGCGGTTGCTGGCGGCGTCGATCTCGACCAGGTCCAGCGTCGTCCCTTCGCGGATCGCCACGCACGACGGGCAGGCATCGCAGGCGTCGCCGTCGCGCAGGTCGGTGCAGTTGACGGCCTTGGCCAGGATCCGTGCCAGCGACGTCTTGCCGGTCCCGCGCGGTCCGACGAACAGGATCGCGTGCGCGACGTGACCGGTCCGGACGGCGTTCCGGAGCGTCTCGACGACGGCCTCCTGGCCGACGATCTCGCGCGAACGTCTGGGCACGCCAGCGGCGGTAGATGGCTTGATGCGGCGACGGGTGCGGTCACCGGGTCCTCCGGTCGATGGCGAGCGGGGTCGAAATGCCGTGCACCCTCCGTCGACCAGATCGTCCCCGTGCCCACCATGACGGGCGGCTCGGACCAGGCCGTTCCGCGGCACCCGGCGATGATCGCTTAGTGCTGCTTCCTTCCGGACCTGACACGGTTCGCGGTTCGCCGATGCGCGGGACCCGGTCCTCAACGTCGCACCGTCGGGCAGCGTTCGAAGACGGAGACCTCGGGAGGGGATTCAGCCCTGCTGGAGCGGATTGCAGGTACAGGGCACCGCTAGTTCCCCGCCTAGCACGGCCCCGGAAGGATACCGCGGTCGCGCGCGAGCCGGGCGAGGGATTCACGCGGTCCATTGGCGGCGATCGTGGCCGAACACGACCCGGACCGGATCGAGTCGCCGGAGCCGCTCGATCGAGCGGTCGTAGGCGTCCGGGTCCCAGGCGCTGGTCCGGCCCTTCCCAGGCCGTCGGGCACGCCGCTCCACTCGTCGACCGTGTAGACCGCCTGGCCGGCGACGACGGTCAGCCCATCCGGCGTCTCGACCAGCAGCGACTGGTGGCCTGGGGTGTGACCCGGCGTCGGGATCGACCCGGATCCCATCGGCGATCGTGTGGGCGCCGGCGATGCGTTCGTATCGGGCATCGGGAAAGTCGATCCAGTCGAGGATCGTGTACTCGGTGGTGTGGGCGGTCTCCCATTCGGCCGGCTGGACGTAGATCGGGACTCGCGGGAAGCAGGCGTTCTGGCCCGCGTGGTCGGCGTGGAGATGGCAGTTGACCACCGCGTCGATCTCGTCGATGGCGATCCCGGCCGCCTCGAGGACGTCGGGCAGCCGTCGCGGTCGCGGTCCGATATCGCTCGTCGAGCTCGGCGTTCCCGAAGCCGAACCCGGTGTCGAACAGGAGCACGCCCCCGCGATGACGGACCGCGTAGGCCATGGCCACGCCCTGCTGACCGGCGAGGGGATCGTCGTCAGGAAACCGGAACTCGCCCATCTCGAGAGCGACGATCTCCGGGAGCCGGTCGATGGTCAGCGCCGCGGTCCCGAGGTCACGGGGTCAACCGGGCCGAATCGACGCGGCCGCGCAGGCGCCGACGCCGGCACGGCCGCCGGCGCGGCGAGCGGATGTGGCGGAGAGGGCGGGATTCGAACCCGCGACGGGTTGCCCCGAACCGCATTTCCAGTGCGGCGCCATAGTCCACTAGGCGACCTCTCCGAGCGCCGACATCGACTCCGCGGTCCGCTCGTGACCGCGGCACGCGAGACCTCGGCGGATCGTTCCTGGCAAGGCCGCGTCCGAGCACCGGAGCGAGCGCACCCGAGGTGCGTGAGCGAGGCGCGCAGGCGCGAACGCCGCCAGGGGCCGTCAGGTCGAGCAGCGTACGTGGCGGAGAGGGCGGGATTCGAACCCGCGGTGCTTTCGCACACCGCTTTTCGAGAGCGGCACCATCAACCACTCGGACACCTCTCCGCGGGGGAGGATACCAAACCGCGCGGTCGAGCCCCGATCTGGGTGGCCGATGCGGCGGGACCCGTCAGGCGACGGGAGTGACCGATGCGGTCGCGAAAAGCGCGAGGGCCTCGTCTCGACGGATGCCGCTGACGACCTTGATGCGTCGGCGCAGCGCGTCGTGCTGGGCGAGCTGGATGACGGTCCCCGCCGCCCCGTTGCGATCGTCGGCGAGGGCGTAGACCAGCGCCTCGACGTCACTCTCGAGCAGAGCCCCGACGCACATCGCGCATGGCTCCTGGGTGGCGAAGATCGTCGCGTCCGCCAGGCGGGCGGCCCCGAGCTTCCGGGCCGTCTCACGCAGGGCATTGATGACCGCGTGCGCCGTCGGGTCGTTCGACTCCTGCACCCGGTCATGGGCACGGGCGACCATCGCATCGTCAACGACGGCGACCGCCGCATTGGGACGCTCGCCGCGGGCCAGCGCCAGGCCGGCCTCCGCGAGGGCCTCGCCCATGAAGAGTTCGTAGTTCATGAGAGCGATGCTAGCAGACGCACTCCGACCCTGCCGTTCGGCCGACCACGGAGCGCGCAACCCAGTCGCAACCGTCGGCGGTGTGGGTGGAGCGGTAGGATGGCGCCCGCGATGGCAGCAACGAAGCGGATCGGCATCCTCACCGGTGGCGGTGACGTGCCCGGCCTGAACGCGGTCATCAAGAGCGTCGTCTATCGCGCGACCGAGGTCGGGTACGACGTCCTCGGCATCCGTCGCGGCTGGGAAGGCCTGACCCACGTCCGCCCGGAGGGTGGCGCGCGACCCGGACTACCTGCGGCCCCTCGACCGGTCGAACACGCGGACGATCGACCGGACCGGTGGCACGATCCTGCACACCTCGCGGACCAACCCGCGCAAGATGCGCGCCGCCGGCCTGCCGCCCTGGCTCGACGACGTCGGCACGGGCCCGGTACGCGACGAGCGACGACACGTTCGACCTGACGCCGCTCGTCCTCGAGCACCTCGGAGGCGCTCGATCTCGACCTCCTGGTCACGATCGGCGGCGACGACACCCTGTCGTACTCGCAGGTGCTGGTGAACGAGGGCGTCCCGCTGGTCGCCATCCCCAAGACGATGGACAACGACGTCCAGGGAACGGAGTACTGCATCGGCTTCTCGACGGCGATCACCCGGGCCAAGGAGGCGATCAACCGGCAGCGCACGACGCTGGGTTCGCACGAGCGGATCGGCGTATTCCGGATCTTCGGTCGCGATGCCGGCTTCTCCGCGCTGTACACGGCGTACGTCACCTCGGGTCGGTGCGTGATCCCCGAGGCCCCCTACGACCTGGACGCCCTGGCCGAGCTGCTGGCCGCCGACCACAAGGCCAATCCGAGCCACTACGCCTTCGTGATCACCGCCGAGGGCGCCATCTGGAAGGGCGCCCAGGTGGCCGATATCGGCGAGGCCGACGCCTTCGGCCACCGCCACAAGGCCAACATCGGCGAGGCCCTCGCGTACGAACTCCGGGCACGGACCGGGATCGAGACGCTCGGCGTCCGAACTGACCTACGACCTGCGATCCGGCGAACCGGATTCGATCGATTCGATGGTCGCGACGACGTTCGCGAACGTGGCGATGGACCTGGTCGAGGCCGGCAACACCGGCCGGATGGTCGCCATCCAGGACGGCAAGTACGCTCACACGCACCTGCCCGACCCGACGCTCGGGCCGCGCAAGGTGGATGTCCCGGTCATGTACAACAGCGAACGCTTCCGGGCCCGCTACGACGGGAAGCTCGGCGACCCGATGCTCCTGGTGGGCCTGGACTGACGGCCTCGGCGGCCATCGATCATTCGATGGTGAAGCCCGCGAACAGGATCGAGGCGAGGGCGAGCGCGAGGGCCAGGTTGAGGACCGTCGCCCCGGCGAACACGAGCACCGGCTTGATGCCCGCTTCGCGCAGCGACGTCAAACGGAACTCGAGTCCGATGCACACGAACGCCAGGATGAAGAACGTCGTCCGCAGGTCGGTGCCGGCCACGCGAACGATGTCCGAGGCGTCCTCGACACCGGAGGCGTTGATGAACCAGGTCGCGATCGCGGACGCCGCGATGAACCCAAGGATGAACTTCGGGAAGCGGGTCCAGAGCACGCGCGGGCTGACCGTAGCTCCGGGCTGGCGCTCGACCCGGTAGACGAAGTACACGGTCAGCAGGAACGCGACCACGCCCATCAGGGCGTTCTGGGTGGCCTTCACGATCGCGGCGATCTTGAGGGCGTCATCGCCGACGATCGTCCCGGCGGCCGTCACGGCTGCCGTGGTGTCGATGTTGCCGCCGATCCAGGCGCCCGCCACGGCCTGGGACAGCCCGAGTTGCTGGGCCAGCCACGGCTGGATGAAGATCGACGGCAGGGCGAACGCGATGACGAGGCTCGCGACGTAGGCGAGCTGTTCCTTCTTGGCCGTCACCGCGCCAGCGGCCGCGATGGCCGCCGACACGCCGCAGATCGACACGCCGGCCGCGAGCAGTGCCCGCAGCTTCTCGTCGATCCCGAGCGCACCGGCGATGAACCATGTCGCGAGGAAGACCGTCGTGATGAGCACGATCGACTGGACGATCGACGGCACGGCCGCCTGGGCGATCAGCGCGAGGTTGATCGACGCGCCGAGCAGGACCAGGCCGACCTTGATGAAGAACTCGGTTCGGAAGGCCGCGTTCAGCTGCTCACGGACGCCGAGCGCCTGGAGGACGGCCCCGCCGATCAGGCCGACGACGATCGCGTAGACCGGGAACTCGATCGACTTGACGAACGCGACGTCGGGGAACCACGTCGGCACATTCGTTTCGAGGTACCGGACCAGCAGCGCCAGACCCACCACGATCAGGACTGAGACGCCTGCCCGGAGCCACCAGTCGCCCGTGCGCGGCCGCTCGATCGCGATCTCCGGACGCAGTGTCGCCTCGGCGCTCAAGGGATCATCCCCTTGGTGACAACCCCGGCGAGGACCAGGAGGAGCAGGACGAGGCCCACGATCGTCGCGGCCCAGTCCTCGTTCACTCCCGATCGCGCGGCTGTGCGGTCCTTCTCGGACGGCTCACTCACGGACGTCCCTCCCTCCGGTGCCTGCGGAGTTTACCCACTAGTTGAGTAGGACTAGTCGGGCTTAGGTCCCGAAGTGTACGGGACTGGACGAGGTGGTCGCTCGTCGGTCCAGCACCGGGCCACGGGGCCCAGCGGCCTACGAATCGAGGCCCGACAGCCCGCGGATGGCCCGGGCGAGGGCCGACATGTCCTCGTCGCCGTGGCCCTGGGCGATCAACCCCGACTCGAGTTGGGCCGCCAGCGCGCTGACCGGCAGGGCCGCACCGAGCTGCGCCGCCAGCCCGAGCGCGATGCCGAGATCCTTCCGATGGAGCGCGACCTTGAAGCCAAGCGGGTAGTCGTTGGCCAGCATCCGACCGCTCCGATTCGCCAGGACCCAGCTCTGGGCCGCTCCCCCACCGAGCGCCTCGACGACCTGCTCGACGTCGAGGCCCGCCCGGATGGCCAGGACGATGCCCTCGGCCACGCCCAGATAGGTGCCGGCGAGGATCACCTGGTTGACGGCCTTGACCGCCTGGCCGGCGCCGATCGGTCCGACGTGAGTGATGGTCTTGCCCATCGCGGCGAGGACGGGTCGAGCGCGCTCGACGTCTGCGGCCTCACCACCCACGAAGATCGTCAGGGTCGCTTTCTGGGCACCCTCGCTGCCGCCCGAGACGGGGGCATCGACCATGGCCAGGCCCCGCTCGCGCAGACGCGCGGCAAAGTCCCAACTCCCCGACGGGGCGATCGTGGAGCAGTCGATGATCAGCGTGCCCTCTCTGGCGCCGTCGACGATGCCGGCTTGCCCGAAGATGACCGCCTCGACGTCGGGCGTGTCCGAGACGCAGACGACAACGATGTCCGAACCGGCCGCCACCGCCGCTGGGGTCTCGGCGATCGTGATGCCGGCGTCGGCGAGCTCCGGGGCGCGGCCGGGGGTTCGGTTCCAGCCGGTGACCGCGAAACCGGCACGGGCCAGGTTGGCGGCCATCGCCGCGCCCATCGTCCCGAGTCCGACGAAGCCGATGCGTTCCACGACCACCTCCCCGCGCCTCGATGGGTGGGGGCGACCCAGGTCCGGCGGAGCTCGATCGTACCGCGTCAGCCCGGCCGCAGAGTCCGCGTCAGGCCGGCCAACGTCGGAGGCGTGGCCCGTGTCCGGACCTCGCAGCTGAACGGCGCCGTGTCCGCCCGTGTCGCCGCGGCCCCGGCCGCGATCGGAGCCGATCCCGACTGGGCTGCCCGTACCGCGCCCATCGACGGGATGCCGTGGCACGACCCGCTGCCAGCGTCGGTGAACGTCTGGCCGGCGATGGGGACGAAGGCGTAGTCGTAGCTCGATGCGCGCAGCGTCAGCTTCAGGACGCCCCAGGTGCTCGCATCCTTTGCCTCGCTGTTGGCCGCGGTCGTGGCGAACGCCCGCAACGACTTCCCGCCGGTGCCGGCGATGAACTCGCGGATCCCGAAGGTCGGGTCGGCCGTCCCGGCTGGGGTCTGCGGGCTGAAACGCTCGTAATCGTGATCGTGGCCGTTCACGACGACGTCGGCACCACCGGCATACAGGGCATCCCAGAACGGCTGGACCGCGGAGTCGTTGCCGTGCGTGCCCGAGCTGAACCGTGGGTGGTGCCAGATCGCGATCGTGCAGGTCGTCGAGCTTGCGGCCAGATCGGCCCGCAGCCACGTTTCCTGCGCCGAGCCGGCGGCACAGCTCACCACCGCGCAGTTGCTGTTGAGCATGACCGCGTGCCACATGCCGATGTCGAACGAGTAGTACCCCTTCGAGGGGTCGCCCGCCGCCGCGCCGAAGTAGGCGAAATACGGTGCCGCCCCGGGGGTCAGGTACTCGTGATTGCCGATCGCCGGCATCGTCCGGGCCTTGTGGCGTCCCCACGTCGGGCCGTAGCACCCGGCGAAATCGCCGGTCGTGCCGTTCGGGTAGGCATTGTCGCCGGCGGTGAAGACCGTGCCCGCGATGCCATCCAGCAGGGTCGCCGTCGCCTCGTCCTGCGTGAGCGTGCAGTCGGCGATGTCGCCGGCCCCGACGAGAACGGGATCACCCGGCGGTGCCGGATCGACGGTGATCGTCCCCGTCGCCGGTTCGCTGGGACCGGTCCCGTTCGACGCGATCAGCGTGACCGTGTGCGGCCCAACGGTCGAGTACAGGTGCGAGGGGTTGCGCAGGGTCGACGTGTTGGCGGATCCGGATGACGGCTCGCCGAAATCCCATTGCCACGCCGTCGGGCCATTCGTCGACTGGTCGGTGAACTGGACCGACAGCGGCGCCTGGCCGCTCGTGCGATCCGAGGTGAACGCGGCCGTCGGGACGGCGGCGCGGCGCACCGAGGGTGACCACGAGCTGGGGTCGGTTGGTCGTCGCCTCCTTCGATCGGAAGATCGCACTGTTCGTCGAGGTGCTCTTGATCGCGAAGGTGTAGAGCCCATCGCCGGGCACGGCCGTCGCGGGCAGGCTGAACTCGACATACGTGTTCGTGCTCGGCGCCGGGCCGCTCACGAGCGGCGAACCGACGATCGCCGGGGCGTTCGACCACCTCAGGCCAGTCTCCGTCCACGTCGTGTCCGAGACCGCGTAGACGCCCTGGACATTCGGGCTCGCGTCCGTCACGAAGAGCCGGAGCTTGAGGGCCGACACGGATCCGCCGGTCCCGGCCACGTTGAACTTGAAGTAGCTGCGATACGTCCCGCCGCTGCCCTCGCGCGTCCGCGTCGTCGCGAGACTGCCGTAGTTCGTGTTGGGCGAGCTCGAGTAGACCTGGGCGTCGGCAGCCGGTCCGACGATGATCGAGCCGCCGCCCGGGGCGGGAGTGACCGCTGATCGTGGTCGGTGGCGACGTGTTCGTGCCGTTGCCATTCGAGACCGTGAGCCTGACCTGGTAGCTCCCGGCCGCGTACGTGTGGGTCGGCTGCGGGAGGGCCGACGTATTCGCCGGCCCCGAGGCGGGATCGCCGAAGTCCCAGGCATACGTCAGGTTCGCGCCCGTCGAGCCCGTGCCATCGAAGGCCACGAGGAGTGGCGCCGTCCCGCTGGCGGGCGTCGCCGTGAAGCTCGCGACCGGCGGGTTCCCGATCGTGATGTAGCCGGCACGTGTCCTGGCGTTGGACCCGTTCGCATTCGAGACCGTCAGGGTGACCGTGAAGGTCCCTGCCGTGGTGTACTGATGGACCGGGTTGGCCTGGTTTGCCTCCGGCGGCGTGGTGCCGTCGCCGAACGACCAGGCGTACGTCGAGCCCGCTCCCCTGCGATGCCGAGCTGTCGAACGACACCGACTGGCCGACCGGACCGCTCGTGGGACTCCCGCTGAACTCCGCGACGGGCGGAGGAGGACCGGTGCTCGGCGTCACGACCAGTTGCGGCGGCGTGGCGGCGACCTCCCTGGTCGCGAAGATCGCGGAGTCGGTGCCGGCACTCTTGATCGCGAATGCGACCGGGCCGTTGCCCGGGACGGCCGACGGCGGGAGCACGAACTCGACGTAGGCGTTAGCCGTCGGCACGGTTCTCGACACGAGCGCGGAGCCCGAGATCGGCGGCGCGTTGCCGTAGGTCAGCCCGGTCTCCGTCCAGCTCGTGTTGCCGATCGGGTAGATGCCCTGGCTGTTCGCGCTGGCGTCCGTGACGAAGAGACGGAGCTTGACCGAGGCGGCCCCGCCGGTCAGTCCCGTCACCGCGAAGCGCAGGTACCCGCGATAGGCCGGATCGGCCGCCGAACCGCTCCCCTCTCGCACCTTCATGGTGGTCAGCCCGCCGTAGTTGCCGGCTGGGTTGCCCGAGTTCACATGGGCGTCCGCGGCCGGCGTGAACGTGAGGTCGGCCGCGGCGACGATCGAGGGCGGGACGAGCCCGGCCAGCAACACGAGCACGCCGAACCCGACCCGACGTGTTCGTCGCCGGATTCGCTCACCCGGCATGGTCGTCCGTTGGAGTCAGGGGGTCACCGTGAATGGCGCGACGGCGAGGGACACGTAACCGTCGTCGAGGAGGTAGTGGGCATCGTACTCCCCCGGCGAGAGCGGCCAGTCCCCTTCTCCGCTCGCGTCGATCGTGACGCTGCCTTGCACGGTCTGCCCCGTGTACATGTAGAAGAGGTACGAATCCACGAGCGGATCGCCGTCGCGTTCGTAGATGCCGATCCAGTCCCAGCGCGCGCCCGGAGCGTCGCGCCACGATGCGGTGATCGGCTTGGCGACGGCGTAGGTCGCCTGGTCGAGCGTGAGGACCGGCTTGGCGCCGACCGCCGCGATCGAGAGCGGGGTCCGCGAGACGACCAGCTCCCCGTCGAGCAGTTGCGCCTCGTAGTCGCCGAGCTCGAGGCCCGTCGTCGGGACGTCCCAGACGCCATCCACGCCCGCGAGCTGCTGCGTGAGGCCCGGGTCCACGGTCGCCGCCTCGCCGAGCGGCGCCACGCGAACCGAGGCCGCCGGACCGTGGTACCGGACCGTGATGGGGTCGCCGCTCGTGACGAGCCGCTGGTCGACCGCCACGTAGGGTGCGGCGACGCCCGGCGTCACGGTGAAGGTGGCCAAGACACCTCGATGGTCGGTGCCCCACGGGTCGACCGCGATATCGACCTGGGGTCCGCCCTGCTCGCCGACGATCTTGGTGTCGGTCGTCGTGGACGCGCCGGCCGCGTAGATGATGTCGATGCGGTCCTGCGGTTCGCTGGGGTCCGGGTACCCGTCGATGAGCGGGCGGCCGGCCCACCAGGTCAGTCCCGGGTCCTTGACCGGATCCGGATGCAGCTCCCGGTACGTGTCGCGGAAGCCGGCCGCCTCGACGGCCTTGCTGACCGGCCAGTCGACCGGATAGAGGACGTGGGGACGGAGCCCGACGGCGGCCTCGGTCCAGTCGAGGTGGGATGGCGCATTGAAGTCGCCGGTCAGGAACGCCGGGATCCCGGCCTGGACCAGGGCGGGCAGGACGTCGAGCCGTTGCTGGATGGCCGGCAGCCTGGTCTCCTGCTCGAGCTTGATGACGTCCTCGACGGGCTTGCCGTCGCGGACGTCGTACGGCCCATACGGATCCGACGGCAGGTGCACGTTCGAGACCGCGACCACCGCGCCCGGCGCGATCTCGACGAAGACGTAGCGGCCGTCGGCACCGGGCGGGTCGATGATCGGCAGCGTCGAGATCACCTGCGTCCGGACGCTGGCGTACGGCCAGCCGAGGGCGTCGGCGACCTTCTGGGTATTGCCCTCCGCCTCCTCGAGGGCGACGACATCGGGATCGGCGAGCTTGATGGCCTCGATGATCTTCTCGAAGTCGACCTCATCGCCGCCGTACTCGATGTTGAAGTCCATGAGCTTGAGGTTCGCCTCGGCGGGGGTCGGGACCGGCGTCGGGGCAGGCGTGGCGACCGGCGTCGCGGGTGCCGGCGACGCGCTCGAGCCGGCGGATGGGGCCTCGCTCGTCGTCGCCGGCGAGCACGCGGCCAGGAGCGACGCCACGACCAGGATGGCCGAGATCCGAGCCCGCATCGAGCCACCTCTTCCGCATCGACGAGAGGGAGGAGCGGTCAGCGTGCTCCGTCCCCGGTCGGCATCGTAGGCGCCGGTTCGGGCTGCCGCGGTCGATGTCGCGGCGCGCGGTCCGTCGGAGCGGTCATGTCGCCTCCCTCGGTCGGGGGCCAGGCCCGTGACGCCGGAGTGGGCCTTCGCCTACGGGATCGTGATGCGCCCGTTGGCATCGATCGGGAACCCCGGGTTGTAGGCCACCTCCCAGACGTGGCCGTTCGGGTCGGCGAAGTAGCCCGAGATCCCGAAGATGACGTCCGTCGCGGGCTTGAGGATCGAGCCGCCTGCGGCCGCCGCCACGTCGAGTGCCGGCTGGACGTCATCCGCTCGTTCGACGTTGATCGCCAGGGTGCTGCCGCGGAACCCGTCCGAGGCGCCCGCCGCGATGCCGATGTCACCGGCCAGGTCGCCGGTCGAGAACAGTCCCAGGTAGGAGTCGGCGGTCCGGAACCAGCAGATCTCGTCCATCGACGCCGCACAGACCTCCCAGCCGATGGCTTCGTAGAAGGCACGCGATCGAGCGACGTCCGAAACGCCGAGCGTCACGATGCCGATCCGGGCCGGGATGCTCACAGGAGGATCGTGAGGACGATCGCGATCAGTGGCGGCACGGCCTGCATCGCCGCCGCGGACAGGAACCGGCGGTCGGTGGCAAGCAGCACGATCCCCGCGAGGACCATGCAGGCACAGGCGAACAGGACGATCGCGGTCCCGGCGGTGACCTCACCGGCCGCGATGAGGACCAGCCCCGCGACGATGCCCAACCCGAGGAACAGGTTGTAGAAGCCCTGGTTCAGCGCCATCGGCTGGACGATGTCGGCGTCCTCCTGAGAAGCGATCCGGAACCGCGCCCAGACGGCCGGCCGCGAGAACACGATGCTCTCCAGATAGAAGAAGCCGACATGCATGAGGGCGGCGACGATCGCGGCGACCTGGGCGATGGGTGACATCGACCCATCCTACGCCAGCGACGAGCCCGGATCGAGGCGCCTCAGCAGGCCTGGGGTTCGCCGGTCCACCAGGCCGGAACCCCCTCCCCGGCCGTCAGCGACCCGTCGGCGGCGACGTCGACCCAGAACGTCTCGAGCGGGTCGTCGAGGGTGGCGACCAGGAGCGTCGCGCCGATGAACGCGACGATGGCCCGCGTGAGAATTGGGTGATGGCGCGCCCGGCGGGACTCGAACCCACGACCTTTAGGTCCGCAACCTAACGCTCTATCCACTGAGCTACGGGCGCACGACGCCGTTGGAGTGTGGCGGAGAGGGAGGGATTCGAACCCTCGATGCAGGTTACCCCACATGGCGGTTTAGCAAACCGCTGCACTAGACCTCTATGCGACCTCTCCGAGGCGACGGCGGCGGGTATCCTACCACTTCCCCTACCCCCGCCCGAGCCGCGTCTGGCACACACGGTTCGCCCTACGGAGGCCCTCCATGTCCGAGGAACGCAGGCCCGCACGGACGCCGATGAGCGAGGCTCAGATCCGTGCCGCCGTTGTGGGCGAGCTGGCTGCCGTTGACCGCGCCGATCGAGCTGCGACGAGTACGACCCTGGCTGGCCGGCGCTCTTCGATCGAGAGGCGATCCGCATCCGGTCGATCCTGGGCGATCGCGTGCGGCTGCTCGAGCATGTCGGGTCGACGTCGGTGCCGGGTCTGGCGGCGAAGCCGATCATCGACATCGTCCTCGCGGTCCCGGACTCCGAGCGACGAGCCGGCGTACGTGCCCGACCTGGAGGCGGCCGGGTACGTGGTGCGTATCCGCGAGCCGGAGTGGTTCGAGCATCGGGTCTTCAAGGGCCCGGACACGAACGTCAACCTCCACGTCTTCACCGACGGCTGCGTGGAGATCGAGCGCGATGCTGCGGTTCCGCGACTGGCTCCGGACGCACGACGACGAACGTGACGCTGTACGAACGCGACGAAGCGCGAACTGGCCGCGCGCGACTGGCGCTTCGTCCAGCAGTACGCCGATGCCAAGACCGAGGTCGTCGAGGGGATCATCGCGCGAGCGACGGCCGCGGGAACCTATGATGGTGGCGAGGTGACCGATGCTCAGTGAGGAACTCCGAAAGCTCCTGATCGCCCAGATCAGCAGCGAGCTGGCGGCCCATCAGCTGTACCTGGCGATCTCGCTGTACTTCCAGCGCCAGAGCCTCGATGGCTGGGGCAAGCTCTTCAGCGACCAGTCGATCGAGGAAGCCCAGCACGCCACCAAGATCATGGATTTCCTGACCGACAACGAGATCGAATTCGACCTCCCCGCCCTCAAGGCGACCTCGACCCGGTTCGGGTCGGCGCTGGCGGCGGCCCAGCGCGCCCTCGAGTCCGAGCGGGCGGTCGCCGCCCAGTTCGACCGCATGGCGGCCGTCGCCATCGCCAACGGACGATCACCGGGGCACCAGTTCCTCCAGTGGTTCATCGAGGAGCAGGTCGAGGAGGAGGCCAAGGTCCAGCGGATCGTCGATCTCATCGAGAGCGGCATCAACCTGTTCCAGGCGGAGGCCCTGCTCGGTCAGTTCGAGTAATCGCCGGCGCGGCGGCGGCACATTGACGCACGGGCCGTGCTTGGGCTACCGTCCGCACACGCATGAGCCACTACTTCTACTTTCAACGCCCGGCATGATGGTTCTCGGTCGACTAGGACCGAGGGCACGGGTCGTGCCGGGCGAACGAAGCAGAGGCAAGACCTCTGCTTTTTTGTTTGGCCGACCGATCGACGAGGAGACAAGCACGCGATGTTCGTCGTGATGGCGGCTGGAGCCAGCGAGGCCGAGGTCCTTGGCGTCAAGAGCCAGATCCTGGCCGAAGGCCTGACGCCGTTCGACCACGTCGGCGCCGACCACGTGGTCATCGCGGTCGTCGGCGAGATCGGTGGCGCGCAGGCCGGTCCTGATCGATCGCTTCGCGGCGCTGCCCGGGGTCGAGACGGTCACCCCCATCAGCCGGCCGTTCAAGCTGACGTCGCGCGAGTTCCACCCCGAGGACACCGTCATCCGCGTCCTCGATTCGGTCATCGGCGATGGCTCGCTGACGATGATGGCCGGGCCGTGCTCGGTGGAGACCCGCGACCAGCTGTTCGAGACCGCCGACGCGGTCGCGGCGGCCGGCGCGACGGTCCTGCGCGGCGGCGCCTTCAAGCCGCGGACCAGCCCGTATGCCTTCCAGGGCCTGGGCGTCGAGGCGCTGCGCTACCTCGCCGAGGCGCGCGAGCGGACCGGCCTGCCGGTCATCACCGAGGTGATGGAGCCGAACCAGGTCGACATCGTCGCCGAGTACGCGGACATCCTCCAGATCGGCACCCGCAACATGCAGAACTACTCGCTCCTGCGCGACGTCGGGCGGGTCGCCCGGCCGGTCATGCTCAAGCGCGGCTACGGCGCGACCGTCGAGGAGTGGCTGATGGCCGCCGAGTACATCGTCAGCTCCGGCAACCCCAACGTCATCCTGTGCGAGCGCGGCATCCGCACCTTCGAGACCTACACCCGCAACACGCTCGACCTCGCCGCGGTCCCACTCCTCCACCAGCTGACCCACCTGCCGGTCATCGTCGACCCGAGCCACGCGACCGGCAAGCGCTGGCTGGTCAAGCCGCTGGCGATCGGCGGCGTCGCCGTCGGCGCCGACGGGGTCATGGTCGAGGTCCATCCGAGCCCCGACGAGGCGCTGTCCGACGCCGAGCAGCAGCTCGACATCGAAGGGTTCCGCGACCTGATGGCCGCGATCGTCCCGGTCCACGAGCACGTCCGCGGGCTGCACTCCGACCGCAGCCCGGTCGGCGCGACTCGGTCGGCATCGGCGGGCCCGGCGGGCTGGCTCGGCATTGAGCGCGTCGACCGTGTCCGGGGCCGGGGTCCGGTGCCGCGCAGGTCCGCGCGGCGGAGCGCCTGCGCGGGGAGCTGCGCCTGCCCGGCGACAAGTCGATCAGCCACCGCGCCCTCCTGCTCGCCGCCATGGCCGAGGGGCGAGAGCCACATCACGGCCGCCGGCGACGGGGCCGATGTCCGCTCGACGGCCGGGATCGTGCGCGCCCTGGGCGCGACGGTCGATCGCGTCCGCGAGGACGGCCGGACCGTCGACTATCGCGTGGTCTCGCCGGGAGCCGACGGGCTCCGACAGCCCGCGACCACGCTGGACTGCGGCAACTCCGGCACGAGCCTGCGGCTGACGGCCGGGATCCTGGCCGGCCTGCCCATGACGGCCACCCTCGACGGCGACGATTCATTGCGCGGCCGTCCGGTGGCTCGTATCATCGAACCGCTGCGCTCGATGGGGGCGTTGCTCCGTGCCCGGCAGAACGATTCCCTCCCTCCCCTGACCGTGACCGGTCGTCCTCCATTGGCGGCCATCGACTACACCACCCCGGTACCCAGCGCGCAGGTGAAGTCGGCGGTCCTGCTGGCGGGCCTTCGGGCGGATGGTCGGACGACCGTCCGCGAGGCGATCCCGACACGGGATCACACGGAGCGGATGCTCCGGTCGCGTGGCGTGCCCGTGGAGCGTGGCAGCGGACCGGATCGGGCGGTGACCTGGACGGTCCAAGGAGGCATGGCGTTGCAGGCGGTCGATGAGCGAGTCCCGGGCGACCTGTCCGCGGCCGCCTTCTGGCTGGTCGCCGGCGCGATCCATCCCGATGCCGAGCTGACGTTGCGCGACGTCGGCGTCAACCCGACGCGTCGCGCGGTCATCGACCTGCTCATCAGGATGGGCGCCGACATCGACGAGCGCCCGGTGGCGTCGTCGACCGGTGCCACTTCGACCGTCGCCCCCGCCGAGGACGTCGGCGAGCCGATCGCCGACCTGGTCGTCCGCTCGTCCGAGCTTCGGGGCACGGACCTGGCTCCGACCGACGTGGCCGCGGCCATCGACGAGATCCCCATCCTGTGCCTGGCCGCGGCGGTGGCACACGGGCCGACGACGATCCGAGGGGCCGGCGAGCTCCGCCACAAGGAATCCGACCGGCTCGCCGGGATCGCCGCTGGACTGAGCGCCCTGGGCGTCGGGATCGAGGTGGTCGGCGACGACCTGCGCATCGATGGCGATGCCCGCCTGCGCGGCGCCGCGACCGACAGCCTCGACGACCATCGATTGGCGATGACCTTCGCGATCGCCGGATTGGTGGCCTCGGGGGCCACGACCATCGAGCGTCCGGCATCGGCCGCCGTCTCCTATCCCGGCTTCTTCGACGACCTCGAAAGGGTGCGAGCATGACGAAGCGCGTCGTCCTCATCGGCCACCCCGTGGCTCACTCGTTGTCCGGGGCGATGCAGCAGGCCGCCTTCGATTCGCTGGGCATCGACGCCAAGTACGAGCTGTGGGACCGCGCCCCGATCGAGTTGGCCGAAGCGGTCGCCGAGCTGCGAACGGAAGACTTCCTCGGCGCCAACGTGACGATCCCGCACAAGGAACGGGTGGTGCCGACTGGTCGACCGCCTGACCGAGGAAGGCCATGCGACCGGTGCCGTCAACACGATCACGCGCGAGGGCAAGCGCCTGATCGGGCACAACACGGACGTGCCCGGCTTCAAGGTCGCGCTCGATCACCTGGTCGGCAAGCAGAAGATGCCGCGCATGGCCGTCGTCCTGGGGGCGGGCGGTGGCGCGCGCGCGGTCGTCTACGGCCTCATCACCGAAGGCTTCCAGCGGGTCATCGTCTTCAACCGGCACTTGCATCGCGCGGAGGGTTTGGTCAAGCACTTCGGTCGGAGCGCGTCGCACATGGAGCTCCGCGCGATGCCCTGGCACGAGTCGATCATCGAGGCGGAGTTGGCGAAGACGCGCGTCCTCATCAATGCCACGTCCATCGGGCTGACCGATGACGCCAGCCCGGTCCCGGCGGCCGTCCTGCATCCGGACCTGATGGTCCTGGACCTCATCTACGCCAAGACCCGGCTGTTGCGCGACGCCGCGGCGGCCGGGGCGACCGTGGCCGATGGGGGGCTCATGCTCCTCCACCAGGGCGCCGCCGCATTCACGCTGTGGACCGGTCAGAAGGCCCCGCTGGAGCTGATGCAGCAGCGCCTGGCCGAAGCGCGCGCCGGTGGTCTCCGATCTGCCGAGGGCGAGCCGGCCGGGGCACCCGAATTGGCCACACCCGCCGCCGCCGACTGACGGCCGGCCCGACCACGTCCCGCGATTCCGACCGATGCCAGCCTTCCGGTTCCTGACCGCCGGGGAATCGCATGGACCGGCGCTGGGCGCCACGATCGAGGGTGTGCCGGCGGGGTTGCCGCTGACCGAGGACGACCTCGCGGTCGACCTCGCCCGTCGTCAGCGCGGCTACGGCCGGGGCGCCCGCCAGGCCATCGAGCAGGACCGTGCGCAGATCCTGGGCGGCGTCCGGCACGGGCGCACGCTCGGCTCGCCGATCCTGCTGCTCATCCATAACCGTGACTGGGAGAACTGGACCCGGGTCATGCAGGTCGCGCCCTTGACCGACGCCGAGGCCGGCGAGCTGCTGGAGGCCGCCGACGGCGGCAACAAGCGGGCCACACCGGTCACCCGCGTGCGACCCGGTCATGCCGACCTGGCCGGGGCGCTGAAGTACGGCTTCAACGACGTCCGCGACGTCCTGGAGCGTGCGTCCGCCCGCGAGACGGCGGCCCGGGTCGCGGCCGGGGGCGTCGCCCGCGCATTCCTTCGCGAGCTGGGGATCGAGGTCTGGTCGTTCAGTGCCGAGGTCGGTGGCGTCGCCGTGGATCCGGCGAACTGCACGCGCTCGCGCGACGAGGCCGACGCGTCGCCGCTCCGCTGCCCCGACCCCGACGCCGAAACGCGGATGATCGCCCGCATCGACGAGGCGCGCTCGGCCGGGGACACGATCGGCGGTGTGTTCGAGGTCGTGGTCCACGGGCTGCCGATCGGGCTCGGGTCGTACGTGCACTGGGACCGGCGACTGGACGCGACCATCGCCGCGGCGGTCATGAGCATCAACATCGTCAAGGGCGTCGAATTCGGGCTCGGGTTCGAGCAGACGCGCCGGTTCGGCTCGGCCGTCCACGACGTCATCGAGGGCCGCAGCGAAGACGGTCGCTGGGTCCACCGGACGAACAACGCCGGTGGGCTGACGGGCGGCGTGACCAATGGCGAACCCCTCGTGGTTCGGGGGGCCGTCAAGCCGATCTCGACGCTGGCACGGCCGCTCCCGTCGGCCGATCTCGTCACCGGCGAGCCCGTCGACAAGGCGCACTACGAGCGAAGCGACATCAGCGTCGTGCCGGCGGCGGGCGTGGTTGCCGAAGCGATGGTCATGCTGACGCTGGCCACGTCGATCACCGACAAGTTCGGTGGCGACACGCTTGCCGACATCCACACCAACCTGGCCGCCTATCGGGCACGGATCGAACGGGCGCCCCAACCTCCGGTGGCCGGCGGCCACAAGCGGGCCGCAGCCGATGCGGGAGCCACGACCGTGGCCTCGGGAGCGACGGTCGAAGCGCACGGGCTGACCGGCACCGACGAAGCCGGGTCCGGCGGGGACGACTAGGCCCGCCATGGACGTCGTCCTGGTCGGATTGCCCGGCAGCGGCAAGAGCGTCGTCGGCAAGCGCCTGGCACAGCGTCATCGGGCGTCGTTCATCGACCTCGATGAGCGGATCGAATTGGCCGCCGGCCGGTCCATCCCCGAGATCTTCGCCGAGGAGGGCGAGGCCGCCTTCCGGGCCCTCGAGCGGAACGCCGTGGCCGATCTTGGCGCACCCGATCCCGACCCGACCATCCGCCGTGTCGTGGCGACCGGTGGCGGCGCGGTCGTCGACCCGCGCAACCGCTGGCGCCTGTACCGGGGCCGTGCCTCGATCTGGCTGGACGGACGTCCGGAGGTCCTCGCCCAGCGGCTGCGTCGCTCGCCCCACGTCCGCCCCCTCGTGGCCGGGCGTGACCCGATCGGGACGATCCGGGACCTGGCCGGCAAGCGCGAACGCTTCTATGCCGCGGCGACCATCCGGAGCTCCGGCGTGGCCGAGGTGCATGGCGTGGTCGAGACGCTCGACGGCCGCCTCGAGGAGCTCACGCCGACGATCGCGACGCGCGGAACGACGCTGCTCCGCGCGGAGACGCCGCTCGGGCGGATCGTGCTCGGCGAAGGGATCGTCCGCGACGCCGTCGTCGATGTCCTCGAGCGCCTGTCGGCCCGGCGCGCGATCCTCGTGTCGGAGCCGGGCGCGTGGGCGGCTGCCGGTCAGGTGCTCGCGGATGCGCTCGAGGCGACCGGCTGGGCGGTCGAGCGGGTGATGCTGCCCCAGGGCGAGGACGCCAAGCGACTGAGCGTCATCGAGACTGCGGCCCGGGAGCTCGCTCGGCTGCGGGTGGAGCGGAGCGAGCCGCTCGTCGCCATCGGCGGAGGCGCCTTGGGCGATGCCGCCGGGTTCGTGGCCGCGACGTACCTGCGCGGGGTGCGGATCGTCCACGTCCCCACGACCCTCGTCGCCCAGATCGACTCGTCGATCGGCGGCAAGACAGGGGTGGACCTACCCGAGGGCAAGAACCTCGTCGGGGCGTTCCACCAGCCGGCCGCGGTCATCATCGATGTCGCCGTGCTGCGATCCTTGCCGGAACGGCAGCGGCGGGCGGCGCTCGGGGAGGCGGTCAAGATGGCCGCGCTCGGCGACGAGCGGCTGTTCGAGCTGCTCGAGCAAGCCGGCCCGGCCATCGCGCGTGGCGAGGCGTCGGCCTTCGCATCCGGCGCCATCGCGGACGTCGTCGAGCGGTGCGCCTGGGCGAAGGTGGCCGTCGTGCTCGCGGACGAGCGAGAGCGCGACGCGGGCGGCGGCCGGATCACCCTGAATCTCGGGCACTCGCTGGGCCACGCGCTGGAAGCCGCCGGTGACTACGGCGGGCTGCTCCATGGCGAAGCCGTCGCGTATGGCCTGCGCGCGGCGTGTCAGATCGGCGTCGAGGTGGACGTCACGCCGCCGGAGCGGGCGGCGCGGATCGGCCGCCTGCTGGATACCCTTGAGCTCGCCCGCGAGCCCCTCCCCTACCCGATCGAGACCGTGCTCGACCATCTGTCGGCCGACAAGAAGCACGTGGCCGGGCATCTCCGCTGGGTCCTGCCGACCGAGGATGGCGTGACGGTCCGCGCGGACATCGAGCCCGAGCTCGTGGAGCGAGCCGCCGGCTCCGTGCTGGCCGCGGGGATCCCGCGATGACGGCCGTGCTCGTGCTGGAGGGCCCCAACCTCAACCTCGTTGGCACCCGCGAGCCCGAGATCTATGGCTACGAGACACTCGACGAGATCCACGCGGCGCTCGCGGCGCGGGCAGCGGAGCTCGACCTCTCAGTGGACTTCTTCCAGTCGAACCACGAGGGCGCCCTGATCGATCGACTGCACCGGCGCGACTTCGACGTCGCGATCGTGAACGCCGGCGGCCTGACCCACACGAGCATCGCCCTCCGCGATGCGCTGCTCGCTGTGGAACGGCCGTTCATCGAGGTCCACTTGTCCGACCCGGCGAAGCGCGAGCCTTTCCGGCAGGTCAACTTCCTGCACGATGTCGCGCTCGAGTCGATCGTGGGCCAGGGCGCCCGTGGCTACCACCTGGCGCTGGAGACGATCGCGCGCCGATTCGGCGGTGCGCATGCCTGAGCGTGTCCCCGAGACGGCCGAACTCCGCCGGCTTCGACGCAGGATCGATGCGCTCGACCGACGGATCGTCGCGCTCCTGAACGAGCGGGCCGAGCTGGCCCGCGACGTGGGCCGCGAGAAGACGAAGGTGGGCCGCCGAGCGATCCGCGATGCCGAACGAGAGCGCGAGGTGCTGCTTCGGGTCACGATGGCCAACCAGGGACCGATGCCGCAGGCCGACCTGCTCGCGGTCTACCGTCGGCTGATGACGGCCACCCGGGCGCTGGAGGCCGGCGATCGCGCTCGCGATGACCGGGACGGCAGCGACTGACGCGGGTGCCGGCCCGCTGACGCGTTTCGCGCCCGCCCCGACCGGCTTCATGCATCTGGGCCTCGTCGCGAACGCCGTCTGGGTGTGGGGGTCGGCCAGGGCGGTCGGCGCTCGGGTGCTGTTCCGGATCGAGGACCACGACCGGCAGCGCTGCCGGCCGGAGTACGACGCGGCGCTGGTCGAGGACCTCGCTTGGCTCGGGTTCCGGGCGGATCTCGGCCCGGTGCGCCAGTCCGACGATGACGCGCCCTATCGGGACGCGCTGGCGGCGTTGCGAGCCGAGGGGGTCGTCTACGGCTGCGACTGCTCCCGGGCGACATTCGCCGCGTGGGCGGACGGCGCCGGACGATCATGGTCGGGACCGGGATGCCCGGGTGGCTGCGGTGACCGTGGTCTGACCGGACCCGTCCTGCGGGTCGCGTTGGGCGGCGGGTCGGAGACGTGGATGGACGGGCTCGTCGGGCCATGCTCCGGCGAGGTGGCCCCCTCGGGCGACCTGCCGATCAGGGACCGGCATGGCAACTGGACCTACGGATTCTGTGTCGTCGTCGACGACCTGCATCAGGGCGTCGACCTCGTCGTCCGCGGCCGGGACCTGCTCGACGCGACGCCGTCGCAGATCCGGCTCGGGCGGCTCCTGGGCCGGGCGGCGCCACCGACGTTCCACCACCATCCCCTGATCCGGCGCCCCGACGGGCGGAAGCTCTCGAAGTCATCGGGCGACACGGGCGTGCGCGAACTGCGGGCGGCCGGTCGGGCGGCGGCGGCCGTGATCGCCGCCGCGGCCGCGGGCGCGGGCTGGGAGGGCCGATGACGAGGCGCTGTCCAGCTGCCATCGCGGAACCCGACGCTCACTCGGGATTGGACCGGTTCTCCATCTCCCACGCGTGGTCGAGCGCGTGCCAGGCGATGCGACGGGCGGCGTAGCGGAGCGTCCACTTGCGGTCGGCCAGGGGCGAGCCGTCGGAGCGATGGCGCAGGACCTCGAGCACAGCCGCACGCTCAGCCTCAACGGCCTGGCGGTCGTCGATCGAGGGCGTCGGGAGCTTGATGCCGATCTCTCGGGCGTACGCGTGATCGGCTTCGATGACGTGGCCGATCATCTTGTCGCGGTCACGACCGCCGCCGCGCGGCCCCTTGCGGAGCTCCGCCGGTGCGTGAGCGGCGACACGATCGAACACGGTCCACGCGGCCCCGACCAGGCTCGCGATCCGCTCGGCCTCCGCGGCCGTGACTCGTTGGCGGTCTCGGCCCGTGATCAGCGACGGGACACCGAAGTCCGTGCCGGCATTGCCCTTGACCGATTCGACCGTGTCGAGCGCGTCCGTCGAAGTCTGGGGAAGCTCGAGCCCGGCCTCCCTGGCCACGATCGCATAGCGCGGCCCGTGCTCGATCAGGGCATCGATCGCGAGCGTCGCATCCTTGCCGCCGCGGGACCAGCCGGGCCAATCGATCGCCCAGACGAAGGTCTTCTTGGCGCCGACCTCCTCACCGATCTCGACCCGCTTCATCCGTCGAGGATACCGGCCCCTCGCAGGAGGGGCGTCGCGATGGGCTGGTCAGACGCTCGTGGCCGCCCGGAGTTGCGCCACGAGGCGGGCCAGCCCGTCCACGTCTCGCCCATCGGGCCCCAGGGCATCCACCAGCGCCGACGCCACGATGACGCCGTCCGCCCCGGCCCTCGCGATCGCGCGAACGTGCGCGGGCTTGCTGACGCCAAAGCCGACCGCCACCGGGACCGGCGAGACCGCCTTCACGTCCCGCACGAGGCGACCCACGGACGACGGCAGACTCGACCGCGCACCCGTGACGCCGACGAGCGACACGCAGTAGAGGAAGCCGCCGCTGCGTGCCGCGATCGCCGCGCGCCTGGCCGGCGGCGTGGTCGGAGCCACCAGGTAGACGACCGCCAGCCCGACGTCACGAGCGACAGCCTCGAAGGATGCACCTTCATCCGGGGTCAGGTCGGCCACGATCAGCCCGGCCGCCCCGGCGCCCGCCAGGCGGCGTGCGACGGCCGCTCCATCCCCACCGCCGATGACCTGGTTGGCGTACCCCATCGGCACGAGCGGCAGCTCCGGACGCGCCGCGCCGATGCGTTCGATCAGGCGCAGCGAGCCCTCGAGCGTGGCCCCTGCCAGGAGGGCGTCGCCAGACGCGCGCTGGAGCGTGGCTCCGTCGGCCAGCGGGTCCGAGTACGGGAGCCCGACCTCGAGGATGTCGGCCCCGGCGTCCGCGGCGGCCAGTGCGATCCGGAGGCTCGTCGCCGCGTCCGGGTAGCCAGCCACGACGTACGGGATGAGCGCCGCCCGACCCTCCTGGCGAGCGCGGGCGAACGCGGCGGCGATGCGACGGGCGCCAGTCGTCTCGTTCGTGCCGGCGGCGACCCCGGGCTCCGGAGCCAGGAGCGCCGTCATCGCGCGGTCCGCCAGGCGGCCGCCAGCCTCTTCGGTGCCGTCCTCGCCCAGGCGCCCTCGATCGTCTCGCGCAGCACCTCGTCCGGGATCGCCCGGAAATCGAGATCCACCCACCCATATCGCCCGACGTACGACGCATAGGTCGCCGCATCGGGGAAGGTGGCCATGAGGGCAGCCTGCTCGTCGAGCGAGGTCTTGACGCTGCCGCCCGAACCGTCGACGGCCATGATGACGAAGATCTTCTCGTGGACGCGGAACGTCGGGTGGCCCGGGTTCGTTTCGTCGCCCCAGGTCTCCTTCTCGGTCGTCTCGGGCAGGCCGAGGCAGAGCGCGCGGACCTCGTCACCGGTCACCGGACGACCTCCCACGGCTCGACGTCGGCGAACCGTTCGAGCGCGGCGAGGTCCTTGTCTCCGCGCCCCGAGAACCCGACGAGCATCAGGACCTCATCCGGCCACTCATCGCCGTGTCCACGGACCCCGGCAAGCAACGTCGGCAGGGCGGCGATGGCGTGCGCGGTCTCGAGCGCGGGCAGGATGCCCTCCGTCCGGGTGGTCGTCTTCATCGCGGCGACGGCCTCACGGTCCGTGGCGGCGACCACCTCGATCCGGCCGCCCTCGGCGAGCGCGGCAAGCTGCGGGCCGATGCCCGGGTAGTCCAGGCCGGCCGATGCCGAATGGGCCTCGATGACCTGGCCGTCGCGGTCCTGCAGCATCAGCGAGCGCGAGCCGTGCAGGATCCCGGGCGTGCCGCCCAGGATGGCCGCCGCGTGCCGCCCTGTGTCCATCCCGTCGCCGGCCGCCTCGACGACCGCCAGGCGGACCGTCGGCTCCCCGATGAAACGGGCGAGCAGGCCGATCGCATTCGACCCACCGCCGACGCAGGCGGCCGCGACGTCGGGCAGCCGACCCTCGATGGCGTCGAGTTGCGCGGCGGCCTCGTCCCCGATCCGGCGCTGGAGGTCGCGCACGATGGTCGGATAGGGATGCGGACCCATCGCCGAGCCCAGGACGTAGTGGGTGGTCTCGACGTTCGTGACCCAGTCGCGCATCGCCTCGTTGACCGCGTCCTTGAGGGTCGCCGTCCCCGACGTGACCGTCCGGACCTCCGCGCCGAGCGCGCGCATGCGCAGGACGTTGGGTCCCTGGCGCTCGATATCCTCGGCGCCCATGTACACGACGCAGGGCAGGTCGAGCAGCGCGCAGGCCGTGGCGGTGGCCACCCCGTGCTGGCCGGCCCCGGTTTCCGCGATGACCCGCGTCTTGCCGAGACGGCGCGTCAGCAGCGCCTGGCCGAGGGCGTTGTTGATCTTGTGCGCGCCGGTGTGGGCGAGGTCCTCGCGCTTGAGGTAGAGCCGCAGATCCGGGATCCGGGGATCCGGCGCGCTTCGTCGGCGGGGGGTTGTCGCGGCGAGTCGGGCCGCCTCGGCCCGCACGGCGTCGCTGAGGCGATCCGCCCGATAGATGGGCGTCGGGCGACCGGCGAAGCGCTCGAGCAGCGTGCGCAGCTCCGCCCAGAAGACCGGATCGTGGCGGAGCAAGTCGTAGGCGGTCTCCAGCTGCTCGAGGGCCGCCATGAGGGTCTCTGGCACGTAGCGACCGCCGAAGTCGCGCTCCATCCCCCAACGGCCGGCGCCGTCGGCGTCGAGCAGTCCGGCCGCCACCGGGGTCGGACCGAAGGGCGTGTTGGGCCGGTCATCACGGGCGGCGCGGGCACGCGTGATGAAGAGCGCGACGAGATAGGGATCCTTGACCGGGCGACGACCGGCCTCGCGCGGGAACTCGACGCCCGACGCCACGTCGACGCCGACCGCCGGCACGTCGCGGAGCGCGCCCGCGACGTTGGCCGGCGAGAGGCCGCCGGCCAGGGTGACCGGAAGTTCCCGGGCGACCGCGGCGGCCAGGGCCGTCGAGGCGCGTTGGCCCGTTCCACCCGGATGTGGCCCGCCGGCCGTATCGAGCAGCAGCCGTTCGGCCCCGGCCGTCAGGAAGCCCCGACCCCGCTCGACGAGACGCGACGCGGCCGCCTCGACGTCCGCCGGCGGTTCCGCGGGCAGGTGCAAGACCTTCCAGACCGGGCGACCGACGGACGCGATCGACCCGATCGGCTCGCTCCCGTTGAGCTGGATGGCATCGGGGTCGAGCGCCGCCACGATAGCGGCGAGTTCCTCGGCCGTCGCATCCGCGGTGACCGCGACGAGCCGCGGTCGGGCCCGGCCGATCGTCACGCCGCGGACCGCCCTCGCCAGGTCCGCCGCCTCGTCCAGCGAGAGCGCCCGAGGCGTTCCCGGCACGAGGTTCAGGCCGAGCGCGTCGGCACCGGCCGATGTCGCCGCGACGGCGCTCCCGATGTCGGCGACCCCGCAGATCTTGACGAACGCCCGTCGCGCCACGTTCGCCGGGTCGGTCGGGGACGCGCCGGCCGCCACGAAGGCCCGTACAGCGGCCATCGGGTCGGCGGAGCGCATCAGGGCCTCGCCGACCAGCGCGCCATCGAACCCCTGCGCCCGCCATCGGGCGACGGTGGCCGGGTCGCGGACGCCCGACTCGGCCACGACCACCCGGTCGTCGGGCACGAGGTGCAGCAGCCGGCCAGCTCGTTCCGGATCCACCTTGAGCGTCCGCAGGTCGCGATTGTTGATGCCGATGAGCCGGGCGTCCGTGTCGAGCGCCAGTCGGAGCTCGCGTTCGTCGTGCGCTTCGACCAGCGGCTCCAGGCCCAGACCCAGCGCCCGGTCCACGAGCGCTCGCAGGCGGCGTTTGGTCGGATGCAGGACGGCGAGCAGCAGTACGGCGTCCGCCCCGGCCGCGCGCAGCATCTCGAGCTGCCGGGCATCGACGACGAACTCCTTGGCCAGGATCGGGATGGAGACGGCCGCGCGGACGGCTCGCAGGTCGTCGATGGACCCACCGAACCAGTGTGGTTCGCACAGCACGGAGAGCGCCGCCGCACCGCCGGCCTGATAGGCGCGGGCGCGGGCCACGATGTCCTCGCCGGAGCCGGCGATCCGGCCAGCCGACGGCGATGCCCGCTTGATCTCCGCGATGAGTTGGAGTCCCGGCGGCAGGAAGCGCTCCACGAACCCGCGCGACGCCGGTGCATCGGCGAGGGCCTTGCCGCCGAGCCCATCCTTGATGCGGAACGCCGCTGCGAGGTCCTCCCGGCGACGAGCCGCGATCGCCTCGACGACGTTGCCGGTTGGCCGTGTCGGCCTGACCGGCTTGGGGGTCGCGGCCGTCTTGGATCGCCCTGGCGCCAGGGTCGCCGTCACGCGGGGACGCCCGTGGCCTCGGCGGCTCGACGTTCCGCGCGGAGCCGCTCCAGCATCTCGAGGCCGAGCCCGGCGTCGATGGTCAGCGCGGCACGCTCGATCCCATCCTCCATCGACCCGACGACATCGGCCACCAGCAGCGCGGCCGCGGCGTTGAGGACGACGACGTCGCGCCGAGCGCCGGGTTCGCCCCGGAGCACCGACTCGACCATGCGAGCATTCTCATCGGCCGTCCCACCGGCGAGCTTGGCGGTCGGCGTCAGCGGGAAGCCCAGCCGGGACGCCGGGATCTCGTGTCGCTCCACGCCATCCGGATCGACGTGATAGAGGATCCCGGTGTCGTCGAGCGGCAGCTCATCGATGCCGGCGCCGTGGATGACGAACGTCCGATCAGTGCCGAGACGCCGGGCGACCTCCGCGATCCGCGGCGCCGCGGTGGCGTCGCCGACGCCCAACAGTTGACGGGTGGTGCCGGCAGGGTTGGTCAGCGGGCCCAGGAGATTGAACGCGGTCCGAACGCCGATCTCCCGGCGGGTCGGACCCGCGTGCTTCATGGCGGGATGGAAGTTCGGCGCGAACATGAACGCGAACCCGAGCTCGCCCAGGGCGGCGCTCGCCGATGCCGCGTCGTGGTCGATGCGGACGCCGAGGGCGTCGAGCACGTCGGCGGAGCCGGCCTTCGACGTGATGGCGCGGTTACCGTGTTTCGCGACCGCGACGCCGGCCGCGGCCGTCACGAGCGCGGCCGTCGTCGAGATGTTGAACGTCCCGCTCCCGTCGCCACCGGTCCCCACGACGTCGATCGCGCCCGGCGGCGCCTCGACCCGGACGACGCGCTCGCGCATCGCCGCGGCGAACCCCGCAAGTTCATCGACGGTCTCGCCGCGCATCCGGAGACCCATCAGCAACGCGGCCAGCTGGGCCGGCGTCGCCTCGCCGTCCATCACCGCGCCCATCGCCAGGCGGGCCTCGTCCATCGACAGCGTCCCGCCATCGACGATCGTGACGAGCGCCGTGCGGACCTGATCGCTCACGGGACCACCTCCGCGGCATCCGCCATGCCGGCCGTGGCGAACGATCCACTCGCCGCATCGAGCAGGGACGCCTCGCCTTCGCCGGCCTGTCGCAGGAAGTTCGCGAGCAGATGCGGTCCCTCGGGCGTCAACACGCTCTCGGGATGGAACTGGACGCCCTCGAGCGGAAGCGTCGCGTGACGGATGCCCATCACGACTCGGTCGACCTCGCTCATCGCGGTCACCCGCAATTCCGGCGGGAGCGTGGCCGGGTCGACCACGAGCGAGTGGTAGCGCGCGGCCATGAACGAGGGCGGCATCCCCTCGAGCAGGCCGGCACCGTCGTGGGTCACCTCCGATGCCTCGCCATGCACCAGCGTCGGGGCGCGGACGATCGATGCCCCGAAGGCGACCGCCATCGACTGCATGCCGAGGCAGACCCCCAGGACCGGGATCTGGCGAGCGGCCGCGACCTGGATCGCCTCGACCGAGACGCCGGCATCGTCCGGATCGCCCGGGCCCGGTGAGATGACGATCCCTCGCAGATCCGTGTCGGGGTCATCGGCCATCGCCTCGACCCCGATCCGATCGATCGCGTCGTTGCGCATGACTCGAACGTCCGCGCCGGCGGCCTGGAGCGCCTGCACGAGGTTGAACGTGAAGCTGTCGTAGTTGTCGACGACGAGGATCACGGACGCGCTCCCGTCGCGGGTGCGGGCTCCGGTTCCGCGGCGGGCGTGTCGGGCACGCCGGCCGCGAGATCGATCGCGCGGCGCAGCGCGGCCGCCTTATGGTCGGTCTCCTCGAATTCGCGCTCCGGCACCGATCCGGCGACGATCCCGGCACCGGTGTGGACGTGGGCCTGGCCGTCCTTGAGGACGGCACTCCGGATCGTGATGGCCGTGTCCATGTTCCCGTCGTAGCCGAGGTAGCCGACGGCGCCACCGTAGAGGCCGCGCCGTTCGCCCTCGGCGGCCGCGATGAGCTGCATCGCGCGAACCTTCGGGGCGCCCGAAAGCGTGCCGGCCGGGAAGACGGCCCGCAGCGCATCGAGCGCGTCAACATCGGGACGCAGGCGCCCTTCGACGTGCGACACGAGGTGGAGCACGTGGCTGTAGCGCTCGACCTCCATGTACTTGCTGACGGTCACGGTCCCGGCGCGAGCCACGCGCCCGAGGTCGTTGCGGCCGAGGTCGACCAGCATGACGTGCTCCGCTCGTTCCTTCGGGTCCTTCTGCAGCTCTTCGGCGAGCAGCGCGTCCTCGCGGGCATCGACGCCCCGCGGCCGGGTGCCGGCGATCGGGTGGGTCGTGAGGCGGTCCCCTTCCACTCGCAGAAGCAGTTCCGGCGAGGCGCCGACGACCTCGAACGACGGGGTCCGAACGAAGAACAGGTACGGGCTCGGGTTCACGCGCCGCAATGCGCGGTAGATCGCGATGCCATCCATCGCGGCGCCGGTCGCGGGATCGACCGGCAGCTCGAACGATTGTCGCCGAGCCAGCACGACCTGGATCGCCTCACCGGCGGCGATGGCGTCCTTCGCGACCTCGACGGCGTGGATGTACGCCTCCCGGCCGAGGCTCGTGTCGATGGGCGGTGCCGACGTCGCGGCCTGGACGCCGTTGCCGGCTCGTGTACTGGTGCCGGCCAGTTCGGGACCGGATGGCCGCGAGGTCCGATCGAGGGCCTCGAAGATGGCCGCTTCGGCGATCCGATACCGGCCCTCAATGTCCGGGGCGTCGGTGTGGAGCGAGGCGATCGCCGACAAGGTATGGGTCAGGTGGTCGAACACGATGACGAGGTCCGTCTCGATGAAGGCGGCCGTCGGGACGGCCACGGGATCCCGCTCCGGCAGCGGGACGGTCGGCTCGAAGGCCGAGACCGCGTCGTAGGCGAGCGCCCCGACGGCGCCGCCGGTGAACCGGGGCATCCCTTCGACCGGCAGGACGCGCCGGCGCGGCACGAACCCGCGGATGGCGGCGAGCGGATCCGAGACCTCTGCGACGTCGACTGGCAGGTCGGGGGCGTAGATCGGGACCGTCACCGGGCGGGTCTGGGTCCGGGTCAGGCCGTCGCGGACCTCGAGCAGGCGCCGTGGACCGATGCCCAGGAACGAGTAGCGCCCGACGCGCTCGCCGCCCTCGACGGATTCCAGGAGGTACGACGGCCCGCCATCGTCGAGGCGCAGGAACGCGCCGATGGGGGTTTCCAGATCGGCCGGCCGCGTCGCGCGCAGGAGGACCGTGTCGGCGTCGCTGGCCAGACGCTTCGTCTGGGCCAGGCTGAGCGGATCCGTCGTCGTCATCGCGTGGGCCCCTGAGAATCAACAAACGACCATTCGTCCCGGGACGAAAGGTCGTGCCTTCCGCGGTGCCACCCTCATTCGGCGATGCCGCACTCTCGTGACCGACGGGTCGGCCGGTGTCGCCCGGCGCCGATCGGCGCTGCCCTGTATCGCTGGCGCTCTGCGCCGGAGCCTACTGGTGTGGACGTCTGGCGTCCCGCACGTTCGGTCCGGAGGCTCCCGGGTCCATTCACCATCGTCGTCGTCCCGGCTCGCACCAGCCGCCGGGTCTCTGGGTCGACGTGCGACGGGTACTCGCCCCGTTCACAGCCCGCTCTTCGTGATGTGGCCGGGAGTATGGGCGGGTGTCGCCGACGGCGTCAAGCGTCGCGCGGCGAGTCCGGCTCGAAGCCGTCGCAGCGCAACACCGGCAGCCGTGGGTAGCGTGGGAAGCGTGGATCCGTCCGCGAACGCTCGCACAGTCGGAAGACGCTGCCGCGCCCGGATGTCACGACGCGCGAGTGCCGACAGCTCGCGCATAGCCCGGCCGCCGTGTCGCCGGATGGTGGACCACCGGGGCGATGCATCCCGCGAGCCTACCGCGGGGCGTCGTCGCCGGGTGCTCAGCGTTCGGGCGAACCGAACCCGCCGATCCGGCGGCGGACCAGCGGCAACCAGACCATGGCGCCGAGCGCCTGGAGCCCGATGGCGATGACCAGCAGCAAGCCCGGCAACGTCAGGATCAACCCCGGCACGACCCACTCGAAGTCGCCGGCGAAGGGCGCGAAGAAGTCCGCGTCGGCGAAGACGACGCTCGCCTCATCCGTTCCGGTCCCGCCGACGTCCGGGATCTGGAAGATCGAACCGGGCTGATCGGGATCGATGCCGACGACATCGAGGCCCGTTCCGCCGGCGGGCGGATCGGACGAGCCGGGTACGAAGGCGACCGCCGCCGTGGCCGATGCGACTGGCGTCGAAGGGATCGCATCGGAAGGGCCTGCACTGGCGATGGCCGATGGGGCGGGGGCTGGGACGGTCGGTGTCGGGGCGCCCGAAGGCCCTGGCGGCGACGTCGCGGCGGCGGTCGGCCTTGGCGTCGAGCCAGGCGGCGTAGTCGGTGCGGGCGTGGCCGTCGGCGTGGGCGCTGCCGTCGGGGCGGGTGTCGGTGCCGGTGTCGGCGTGGGTTTCGGGGTCGGCTTGGGTGTGGGCTTCGGCGTTGGCGCCGGTGTCGGTCCCGGTTCGATGGTGACCGTCATTTGTTTGGTCCCGGCGACCTGGTCGCCGCAAGCGATGTTCTGGAACGCCGTCGCCGTCCAGGTGTGATCTCCGACCGAGGTGCCGGTCACCCGGATCCCGATCCGGACCCGGTCGTTGTCGGGGTCGCCGTTCAGGCGAGCGCTCCCGAGGATCGCATGCGCCTCGACATCGGTCGACCCGCTCTCGGAGACGGCCCACGGCCCACCAGGAGGCGCATCGACGATCGAGGTCGACACCACGTTGAAGGCCGCCGGGACATGAACGGTGACGCAGCCGATCTCGTCCTGGCCGCCGCTGCCGCCGGTGTTCGTGGCCGACACCACGACCGTCACGGTGTCGCCGGACTCGAAACTGGTCGGGCTCCGGGTGACCTGCCAGCTCTGCGCGGCGGCGACCGGCCCGGCGGACGCGAGACCGATCGCGCACAGGACGAAGACGGCCGCGAAGGCTCGCCGGTGGGCCACGGCCCGGGACCGTGGGCGACGCTCAGGCCACATGGCGATACGGCGTCCACAGCCGCAGCGGCTGGACGTCGCCTCCGGGCAGTGGGGCATCGGGTACCGACTCGATGCCGCGGATGAAGATCTCGACCAGCCGCGCATCGAGTTGGCTCTCGGACGCGTCCTCGAGCCGGATCAGCGCCTCGCGGATATCGAGCGCCTTGCGGTAGGGCCGGGTGGTCGTCATCGCGGAGAAGGCGTCCCCGACCGCGAGGATCCGGGCGACCAGCGGGATCTCCTCCCCGGCAAGGCGATCCAGGTAGCCCTGACCGTCCCACCGCTCGTGATGATGCCGAACACCCGCGCGGATCACCGCGACGTCCGGCAGGTCGCGGACGATGAGATCGCCGAGGGCCACATGCTGCTTGACCACGGCGTATTCGTCAGCCGTCAACGGGCCCGGTTTCCGCAGGATCTGGTCGGGGATGCCGATCTTGCCGACGTCATGCAGCAAGCCCGCGATGCGGATGGTCGCGATCAACGCCGGGTCCACACCGGCCTGTTCGGCGAGGAAGACGCCGTACCGGGCGACGTCCTCGGAGTGTCGCTTCGTATAGCGATCCTTCGTGTCCACCGCCAGGATGAGACCCTGGAAGACATCGAAGGTCCGGGCCTCGGCCGGCGCGTCGGCGTGGAGACCCGCCTCTCGGATGGCGTCGCCACCGCTCGCCTTGGCCTCGTGGAGGCAGGTCGCCGCGACGGTCAGCAGGGCCGTCACCGAGTCGGCGTGGTCGGGAAACGCGCAGATGCCCGCGCTGATCGTCAAGGGCAATCGCTCTGACGTCTCGAACTGGAGTGCGCGATCGACGAGCGACGCGCGCAAGCGCTCGAGGATGTCGCGCAGGCTGTGAGCATCGGCAGCCGGCAGGAGGATCATCAGTTCGTCGGGTCCATACCGACCGAAGACCGCCGATGGCGGGGCTTCACGGGCGAGCAACTCCACGACGCTGATCAGCACCTCGTCGCCAGCCGCGTGCCCGTACGTCTCGTTCAGCATCCGGAAGTTGTCGACGTCGACCAGGGCGACGGAGAAGGCGCCACCCTCCGTGCGAGCATGCTCGACCGCCTGGGCCACCGCGTCGACGAGCGCCCCGTGATTGAGCCGGCCAGTCAGCACGTCGATCTCGGACGCATCGACGAGCGCTCGCGTCTGTCGGCTGATGCGCCCCTGCGCCGCCCGGAACACGAAGAACAGGACGGCCGATGCGATCAGCGCCGCCGACAGGGTCAGCAGCACGACGTTGCGCCGCATGTCGTCGAGTTGGGCGAGGATCGGGCCGGCGTCACGCCAGACGCCGACCACGGCCATGACGCCCGAATCGGTCACGAGCGGGAAGTACTCGCGCAGGACGGAGGTCGGACCGAGGGCCGGCCCCACAGCCTCACTGGCGGCCCTGGGGTCGATCGCGGCCGTCGCCGTTCGGCCCTGGACCGCCGTCGCGAAGTCCGCGGTGATCGGCGCCTGGATCCCTCGCGCCTCCGACCGGTCTGACGCGATCACCAGGCCATCAGGCAGGCGCACTTCGACATGGACGATCTTTTCCGGGCCCAGGAGGGTCCTGAGACGCTGCTCGAGCGCGATCAGTCGCTCAGGGGCGGGCCCATTCCTTCCGAGGTCGTCGGGCGCCAGCGCGCCGGTGACGAACAGGCGAACGAGCGCGGTGTCGGACCCAACGACGTTGTTGATCGTGCTCGTCGAGAACTGCGCCGAGACCATGATCGTCTGGGCCATCGCGGTCGCGCCGACGATGGCCAGGAAGATGCCGTAGACGATGACGAGCAGGACAGGGCGTGGGATGCGTCGTGGCGTGCCGAACACGGCTCGATCGTTCCCTCCGTGACACGGGGGTGGTCGTGCCTGACGGTAGGGTCAACGATGGACGACCGGACACTGCACGGAAGTCCTGTCCCAGCCTGGCGGGACCGGACCGGGCGATCGGGTGTGGCGTGTGGCGGAGAGGGTGGGATTCGAACCCACGGAGTCTCTCGACTCTGCGCTTTTCAAGAGCGCCGCCATCAACCGCTCGGCCACCTCTCCGGTGCGCAGGATACCAGTGGCCGTTGCGCCGGCCCGTCGGCCACCGCCGACCGGCTCGCTAGCGGGCCGCGCGTGCTGACGTGCGACGCCGGCGATCGCCGCCGAGCGTGCGGCGGACGTACGGCAGCCAGAGCAGTGCCCCGGCGCCCTGGGCAAGGACGGCGAGGATGAGCAGGATGCCCGGCACGCTCACCACCAATGTCGGCACGAGCCATTCGACCGCCAGGCCCATCCCGCCGATGTCGATGGGACCGAGGTCGACGGTCGCGCCTGGAGGACCCGCGATCTGGATCGGAGGGGAGGCGGGAGGCGCCAAGGGGCCATTGGGGCCCGCGGGCGGCCCGACGGGTCCGCCTGGCCCGACGATCGGACCGGCCGGTGCACCACCTGGTGCAGCCGATCCACCGGGCGACGACGTCGGGTTCGCGCCGGGGTCCTCCGACGACCCGGGCGCCGGAGTGGCCGGTGGCTCCGTGGCGCCAGGCGGACGCGTTGGCGTTGGCGAGGGCGTCGGGGTGGGCAGGATCGGCGGCACGGTCGGGAGAGGCGGGAGCGTGGGCAGCGGCGGGAGCGTGGGCAGCCCAGTGGGCCGTGGCGTCGGGGTCGGGGTCGGGGTCGGCGTGGGCGTGGGCGTCGGGGTCGGGGTCGGTGTCGGTGTCGGTGTCGGGGTTGGCGTCGGGGTGGGAGTGGGCGTCGGGGTCGGGGTCGGCACAGGGGCCTGGACGGTGATCGTGACGGTCGCCGAGGTGCTGATCAGGCCGGTCAGCCGGTACCTGAACGTGTCGTTGCCGGTGAACCCGTCATCTGGCGTGTACTCGAATGACCCGTTGGCGTGGAGGGCAAGGGTGCCGTTGCTCACGTTTTGCAGCGGCGGGAGCTTGACCGAGGCGCTCCCGATGTTCACGTCGTTTCCGAGCACGCCGGGCGCATTGACGTCCAGGGTCGTCTCGAAGGGCGTGCTATACGCGTCGTTGACGGGGAGCGCGACCAGCGCGGCGCTCGCCGCCGGAACCGCGGGCCCCAGCCCGATGCCGAGGACGACCGCCAGCGAAGCGACGAGCGAGCCGATCCGCGAGATAGCCGCCCGTTGACTCATGCGACGGCCCGCGGCGCCCAGATCCGGGCCGGCGCGTCGTCGCCGGGCATGGGCGGATCGGCGGCGGTCTCGAGGCCGGTGACGAAGGCGACGACCATGCGTTCGTCGAGCTGGGTCCCGGCAGCGTCCTCGAGCCGGCGGATGGCCTCCCGGACGTCGAGCGCCTTGCGGTACGGCCGTGTCGTGGTCATCGCCGAGAACGCATCGCCGACCGCCAGGATCCGCGCGACCAGCGGGATCTCCTCGGCCGCGAGTCGGTCGACGTACCCGTCGCCGTCCCACCGTTCGTGGTGGTGGCGGATGCCCGCCCGAACCTGGTCGATGTCGGGCACGTCGCGGACGATCATGTCGCCCAGCACGACGTGCTGTTTGACGATCTCGTACTCCTCGACGGTGAGCTTGCCCGGCTTGCGCAGGATGGGATCGGGGATGCCGATCTTGCCGATGTCGTGGAGCAGGCCGGCCAGGCGGATCGTGGCGATGGTCGCGTCATCGAGGTCCAGCTGCTGAGCGATGAAGACCGCGTAGCGCGCGACATCCTCGGAGTGGCGCTTCGTATAGCGGTCCTTCGTGTCGACGGCGAACACCAGGCCCTGCAGGACGTCGAAACCCGACGAGCCCGTCGTGTCGTCGGCGTCCTCGGCGCCGGCCACCCGGATCGCGTCGCCGCCGCTGGCCCTGGCCGCTCCAAGGGTGGCGGCCACGGTCGCGAGCAGGACCGTCAGCGAGCCGCCGTCGCGCGGATAGGCCGCGATGCCGGCACTGACCGTGATCGGGAGGCGATCGGGCGAGTCGACGTCCAGACTGCGGTCCAGGAGCCCATTGCGAAGGCGCTCGATGGCGGGCTCCAGCTCGTGCATCGCATCATCGGGCGCGATGACCAGGAACTCGTCGGGGCCGTACCGACCGACGACGGCGCCGGAGGGCGCGACGGACTCCAGGACCTCGAGCACCGTCAGCAGGACCTCGTCACCGATCTGATCGCCGTGGTTGTCGTTCAGCAGCGTGAAGTTGTCGACATCGATGAGCGCGACGCCCACGACGCCCTCACCGACGCGGGCAGCCTCCACCCGGCCGGCCAGCAGCCCGACCAGCGCACCGTGGTTGAGCGTGCCGGTCAACGGGTCGCGCCGGGTCGACTCGACCAGCTCGACCGTCTGGCGCGTCAGCCTGGCCTGCGCGGACCGGAAGATGATGAACAGGAGGACCGCGGCGACCAGCGCGGCGCTGAGCGTGACGATCAGGACGTCCCGGCGGACCTCGTCCAACCGCGCGAGGATCGGGACCCCGTCGCGCCACAGACCGACGACCCCGACCACGTTGCCGTCGAGGTCCGTGATGGGCAGCCGCTCGCGAAGGATCCACGGGCTGTCGAGGTCGGCCGCCGGTGTCCCCGCTTCGGCCCCCGGCACGATGACCGCCTCGGGCCGGGTCGCGAGCACGGGCGGAGGTGCCGCCGGGTCTGGTGCGGTCGGCACGGCGGCCAGCAGTGCGCCATCCGCCCGGCGGAGCTCGGCATGGCGGATCCCCCCATCCCGCCCGACGACCCGCGCGAGATCGGCCTCGAGCGCGGCCCGGCGGGCCGGGTCGACCGGCGCCCCGGCAGCCAGGTCGGCTGGGAGCAGGTGGCCGGCGTCGGCCGCGCTATTCGCGAAGCTGCGGATGGTCGCCAGATCGCCATCGACGACCGTCTGCATCGTGACCGCGGTGAAGTGCGACGTGACCATCGTCGCCTGGGCGGCGGCCGTGATCCCGACCAGCACGAGGAACGCGCCGAACACGAGGAGCAGCAGGACAGGGCGGCGGACCCGCGGCTGGGAACCGAACACGGGCAGCGCAAGACTCCGAGCGATCGTCGACCGGACGAGCGTACGAGTCGATCCGCCCTTGGCCCACCGTACTTTCGTACTTGTGATGCCTGCCTCGGACGCGTCAGTTGCCCGCTCGCACCGCCAGGCGGATGCGGTGCGTCAGCGACCCGCTGGCTGCCTGGCGGCCTCCACGACCACGGTGCCCGCGATCAGGTCGTGCCAGCCGCGCTTGCGCTTGTCGATGAAGATCCAGATGTATCCGATGTAGAAGACGAGAGCCGACACCCAGTAGCCGATGAGCCGGAGGATCGCCTGCCCACTGGTGACCGGTCCGCCGTCGCGGTCTCGCACGACCTTGATGCCCATCATCTTCATGCCCGGCGTCTGACCGCCTCGTGACCAGTAGTAGGGGAAGTACAAGAGGGGCACCACGATGATCGCGACGATCGGCAGGATCGCGAGGATCGGGAGCGTGGCGGCCAGGAGGATGGCGAGGATCGTCAGCACGAACGCGGCCACGGACACGACGATGATGTCCACGATGTAGGCGACCAGTCGTGCACCCGGTCCGGCGAACGCGACCCCAGGCGACGGACCAGCCTCGGGTTCCGGAGCCTGCCAGCCCGTCGGTTGCAGTGCCATGACCCTGCCCTCCGCTCCATCGTCGCCGGTCAGGACCGCTGGACGACGACGGTCCCCGCGATCAGGTCGTGGAATCCTCGACGGCGCTTGTCGACGAAGATCCAGACGAAGCCAAGGTAGAACACCGCGCTGGCCACGTACATGCCCAACAGCCGCAGGAGCGCCGTCCCCCACCCGATCCTCCCGCCATCCTGGTCGCGCACGACGCGGAGGCCGAAGGGACGCATCCCGGGCGTCTGCCCGCCGCGAGCCCAGAAGAACGGGAAGTAGAGCAGGACGACGATCGTTCCGAGCACGAACAGGATCAAGGGCACGACCCAGATGCCCGACCTGATGATGCTCGCCTCGCCCTCGACCGTGGCTGCCCAGGACGAGAAGCTGGTGGACAGGGCGGCGGCGCCGACGATGAACAGCAGGGCGAAGATCGCGATGACGATGAGCGAGTCGATGATGTAGGCGAGAAGGCGCGCCCCGTGACCGGCGAACTCGACGCCGGGCGCCGGTCCGGTCGCTTCGGCCGGTGCCTGCCAGTGGACCGTTGGCGCCGCCGCCTGCATCGGCGCCTCCACCGGCGGCCCTGGCTCGGTCATCGTTCGATCACCTCACGACCCAGGTAGGGGCGCAGGACGTCGGGCACGATGATGCTGCCGTCGGGCTGCTGATATGTCTCGAGAAGCGCGGCCACGACCCGGGCGAGCGCGAGGCCCGAACCATTGAGCGTGTGCACGAGCTCCGCTTTGGCGCCCGGCTCCGGCCGATAGCGGATCGCCATCCGGCGCGCCTGGAAGTCGCGGAAGTTCGAACAGGAGCTGACCTCGAGCCAGCGTTCGACGCCGGGCGACCAGACCTCGAGGTCGTACTTGCGGGCCTGGGTGAACCCCATCTCGCGGGTGCTCATCAGGAGCACACGGTAGGCCAACCCCAGGCGCTGGAGCAAGACCTCGGCCCGCTCGGTCATCCATTCGAGGGCGGCCGCCGAGTCCTCAGGGCGCTCGAACAGGACCATCTCCACCTTGTCGAACTGGTGCACCCGCAGGATCCCGCGAGTGTCCTTACCGGCCGCACCGGCCTCACGCCGGAAGCACGGGGAGTAGGCGGCATATCGGATGGGCAGGTCCGCGTTGTCGAAGATCTCGTCGCGGTGAAGGTTCGTGACCGGCACCTCGGCCGTCGGGACCAGGTACAGGTCGTCGCGCGTCACGACGTACATCTGGTCTTCCTTGTCCGGGATCTGCCCCGTCCCGCGGGCGCTGTCGGCGTTGACGAGGGCCGGCGGCCAGATCTCGGTGAACCCGTGCTCCCGAGTGTGGACATCGAGGAACCAGTTGATGAGGCCACGCTGCAGCGCGGACCCGGCGCCCTTGTACACGGGAAACCCGGAACCGGTGATCTTCGCGCCCCGCGCGTTGTCGAGGATGTCGAGGGCCTCGCCGAGCTCCCAGTGGGGCTTGCGCGTCCACGTGGCGCCACCGATCGCGGCATCGGCGCCCACCTCGCCCTCGACTGGCTGCTCGCGCGGGAGCAGCTCGCCCCACGTGCGGACCGTGACGTTGGCCTCCTCGCCACCGACGGGGATGTCCGCGTCGGCCGGGTTGGGGATGCGCAGGAGCTGCTCGTCGAGCGCCGCTTCGACCTCGGCCAGCTTGGCGTCGAGGGCCTCGATCCGCTCTCCGGCGGCGGTCGAGGTGGCCTTGAGGCCTGCGACGTCGGGGCCGTCCGGCGCCGCGCCGCCCTTGATCGCCTCGCCGACCTTCTTGGATACGGCGTTGCGTTCGGCCTTGAGCGCCTCGGTCTCACCGAGCAGTCGGCGGCGCTCCGTGTCGAGCTCGATGGCCCTGTCGACGAGCGCCGGGTCCTCGCCCTTGTCGATGGCGCCCCGGCGGATGGCGTCGGGCTCGTCGCGGAGCCGCTGCAGGCCGACGCTCATGGTGGGCCTCCGAAGGCCGCTCCGCCCGCTGCCTCCCGGGCACGTTCGGTCACGAAACCGGGGTCGAGGCTGGCCAGCAGCCAGCCCGCTCGCGGTCCATTCGGACGGCCGAGAAAGGCGAGGTAGATCGCCTCGAACGCCCGGCGAGATGGAAGCGCGTCGGTCTTGGCGACATCGAAGATCAGCGATTGCCATGCATCGCCGCCCGCGGGCGCCTCCCGCTCACCGGCGTTCGAGAGCGTCGCCAGGAAGCGTCGCTGAGGGTCGTCGAGACCGGCCGCGGCCTCGGGGATCGCGTCACGATGGACCGCGAGCCTGGCGGCTTCGGGTGCGTACGTTTCGAGCCAGGCGCGCGCTGCGGCGACCCGCTCCTCCAGGATCGCCCGCTCCCGATCGGTCAGCGGACTCCCCTTCTCCTCCTCGACGCGCGCCGCGACCTCGACGCCCGGGATCTGGACGAGCAACGCCAGGTGCGAGAAGGCCGGCCGGAATGCGGCCGCCTCGGCCGCGACGTCGGCGTCGGGATCCAGCAACGCGTATCGGAATGTGGCTTCATAGCCGGGCGGGAGTTCGCCCTTGACCTCGCGGCCTGCGGTGGCCGCGGCGAACTTGTCGAACTCGTCGAACAAGCGCGGGATCGCGTCGGTCCCGTCCGGGTCGAATTCGATGGCGTGGTTCGGTCGAGGTCGAAGGAAGAGGAACCGGAGCTGTTCCGGTGGCACGACCTCGGCGATCGCGTGAGCCGCGGCGCCCTGACCCTTCGACGTCGACATCTTCCTGCCGCCGATGTTGAGGAACTCGTAGGGCACGTTGAGTGGCGGTTCGCGCTCGAACACCTCGCGGGCGATGGCGTCGCTGCGATCTCGGGAGCCGCCGGCCGTCGAGAGGTCCTTGCCGCACGGCTCGATGGTCACCCCGAACAACGACCATTGGGCCGCCCACTCGAGGTTCCAGGGCAACTTCGCCGCGCCGGCGAACGGGGAGATCCAGCCAGACGAGCCGCAGCCACGGGCCCACTTGACCAGATCCGGGCGGCACTCATAGAACACGCGCTCGCCGTCCCACTTGGTCACGATCGTCGTGCCCACCTTGCCGCAGGTCGGGCAGATGACGCCGAGCGGATGCCACTCGTCCGGATGCTGGACCTTGGCGACCCGACGGTAGATCTCGCGCACGAGCGCGGCCCGATCGAGCGCGGTCCGGATGAACGGGTCCATCGCCCCGGTCGGGTAGATGTCGCTCATCCAGTAGTAGCGGTCCGGGTCGATGCCGAGTCCCGCGAAGATGTCGATGAACCGCTGGGCGTGGTGACGGGCATAGGAGGCGTGGCCGTCCCCATCCTGGTCCGGGACATGCGCCAGGGGTCGGCCCATCTCGTGCTCTACGGCATCGGGGGTCAGGAGCGCCTGGGCATCCATCGGATCGAGGTCGTCGACGCCGTACAGGAACGTGGTCTCGACGCCGTTCGCGCGCAGCGCGCGAGCGATCACGTCCAGGATGACCGGGCCACGCAGGCTGCCGACGTGGACCGTGCCCGACGGGGTCTTCGAGTCGTTGACGACCTGCGGTCCGCGATCGCGGACCCGTGCCGCGAGTTCGTCCGCCCAGTCCATGAGCTCTCCGGGTGTTACGTGATTCCGACGATCCTGTACGTGAAATCGCCGGCCGGCACCCTCACGACGACCTTGTCGCCCTTCTTCTTGCCGAGCAGCGAGCGCCCGACCGGGCTCTCGTTCGAGATCCGGCCTTCGGCGGGCTTGGCTTCGGCCGACCCGACGATGGTGAACGTCTCCTTGCCGTCCGGGCTCTCGACCGACACGGTCGAACCGATCTGGACGTGGTCCGTCGAATGGTTCTCGTCGATGATCGTCGCGTTCTTGATGATCGCCTCGAGGGTCTGGATGCGGCCCTCGACGAACGCCTGCTCGTTCTTGGCGTCTTCGTATTCGGCGTTCTCGGAGAGATCCCCGTGCTCCTTGGCGTCGTGGATGCGATTGGCGACCTCGGGCCGCTTGACGCTGACCATCTCGTCGAGCTCGTGGCGGAGCTTCTCCAGGCCGTCGCGGGAGAGGTAGGTGGGCTTGTTATTCACGTCCGCTAGCCCCCGATGAGGGTTCCGATGGGATGACCGAGACTGGGCGGTCAGGTGATAAAGGAAAGAACTCCAGGCATGCGACGGGCAGTTCCCGCGCGCCTGAAGTTCCGAACCGGGAGCGAATGGTAGTCGCGGGGCGGGAGCGTGTCAAAGGGACATGCGGGTGCGGGCGGGCGGCCGGCCTCTGTTCGGTCGTGCTGCGCCGTCGCGCGGCGTCGAGCGGGACTACGTGCCCTCGGCCAATCGCAGCAGTCGCCGCTTCACGCGCTGCAGCGAACCACGATCCGGGAGCGCCACGAACAGCGTGTCGTCACCGGCGATGGAGCCGGCCACCTCCGGCCACCGTGCACGGTCGAGCGCGGCCGCGATCGCGTGCGCGGAGCCCGGCAGCGTGCGCAGGACCAGCAGCAGGCCCGCTTCGTGGATCTCGAGGGGCAGGTCGGACAGGAGCTTGCGCAGCCGATCCTCACCCGAGGTCTCGGCCTCGATCAGCCGCGGCGGCAGGGCGTAGGCGGAGATCCCTTCCCGCGACACCTTGATGAGCCCCAGCTCCGCCACGTCGCGGCTGATCGTGGCCTGGGTGGTCCGGAACCCACGCTCGCGCAGCGCGGTCGCCAACTCCTGCTGGGTGCGAAGCGGCCGCTGCTCCACGAGGTCGCGGATCGCCCGCTGCCGGAGCTGTTTCATGACCTCCACGATCCGCCTGCCTAGCGCGCGAGCCAGACGACGACGACCAGGGCCGCGAGCGCGATCCGGTACACGACGAAGATATCGAGCGAGCGGGTGCGGACGTAGTCCAACAGGAACCGGATGGCGATGAGACCGGACACGAATGAGGCGATGAGGCCCACGATGAGCGGTCCCAGGTCGATGGTCACGGCTGCTTCCCCAGTCAACAGCTGCCGACCCTCGAACAGGACCGCGCCGGCGGTGATCGGGGTCGCCATCAGGAAGCTGAATCGTGCCGCCGACTCGCGATCGAGACCCGCCAGCCGCCCGGCGGAGATGGAGATGCCTGATCGGCTGATGCCGGGGATCAGGGCTAGCACCTGGGCTACCCCGATGCCGATCGCCGTCGGGAACGTGAGCTGGGTGAGGCGGCGGGATGTCCCGCCCCAGCGATCCGCAAGCCACAGGATGACGGCGCCGACGACGAGCATCACGACGACCAGGCCGATCTCACGGAACGAGGTCTCGATGACGTTGTTGAACGTCGCGCCGACGATGGCCGCCGGGACCGTGGCCGCGAAGATCAGCCAGGCCAGGCGCCGGTCCGGATCGTCCCGGAACGACCGATCGCGGATGGTCGCGAAGCCGGCCGGCACGATCCGGAGCCAGTCCTGGCGGTAGTAGATGAGCAGCGCGGCCAGCGTTCCGAGGTGGAGCATGACCCCGAACTGGAGGGAGTCGATGAAGGTGTCGTCCCAGCCGAACAGGAACGGCACGATGATGAGATGGGCCGAGGACGACACCGGCAGGAACTCGGTGAGTCCCTGCACGATCCCCATGATCAAGGCCTGGAACAACAGGTCCATGACTCAGAACCTCGCCGAGGCGGATGACGAGCGCAGGCCAAGGCGCCGCGGAGCACCCGAGCGAGCGCACCTGCAGGTGCGTGAGCGAGGGAGCGGACGAGGCAACGCCGGCATGGGCCGTCAGTCGCCTCGGCGCTAGCGGATGAACAACGGAGCTAGGACGAGGGTGATCGTCGCCAGCAGCTTTACGAGGACGTGCAGGGACGGGCCAGCGGTGTCCTTGAACGGATCGCCGACGGTGTCGCCGACGACGGCCGCGGCATGGGCCTCCGAGCCCTTGCCGAGCACGTTCCCCTCGTCGTCCTTGAGTTGGCCCGATTCGATGTACTTCTTGGCGTTGTCCCAGGCACCGCCGCCGTTGTTGAGGACGGTGGCGAGCAGGACGCCCGAGATGGTGCCGACCATGAGCATGCCGGCCACCGCCTCGTAGCCGAGGAGCACGCCGACGATGATCGGCGTCGCGACGGCGACGAGACCCGGGGCGACCATCTGCCGGAGCGCTGCCTTGGTCGTGATGTCCACGACGCGGGCGTAGTCGGGACGTTGGCTGTAGTCCATGATCCCGGGCATCTCGCGGAACTGACGACGGACCTCGACGATGATCGACTGGGCCGTCGTGCCGACCGCTCTGATGGCGAGCGAGCTGAAGAAGTACACGAGCATCGCCGCGATGAGCGCCGCGATGAACACGTTGACGTTGGCGAGGTTGACCGACTCCAGCAGTTGAGCGCCCGGCACGCCGGCCTCGATCCGACGGCCCTGGATGACGTTGATCTTGTCGATGTAGGCGGAGAACAGCAGGAACGCAGCCAGCGACGCCGAGGCGATCGCATAGCCCTTGGTCAGCGCCTTGGTCGTGTTGCCGACCGCGTCAAGGCGGTCCGTGATCTCGCGCGCGCCGGCCTCGGCACGGCTGAACTCGGCGATGCCACCGGCGTTGTCGGTGATCGGGCCGAAGGTGTCCATGGCCAGGATGTAGGCCGTGGTCATGAGCATGCCCATCGTTGCGACCGCCGTACCGAAGACGCCACCGACATTGCGGCCGTCCGCGCTGATGAGGTTTGCCTCGTTCGCCCAGCCAGAAGCTGGTGAACAGGGCGATCGAGATGGTCACGGCGGTGACCAGGGTCGTCTCGAAGCCGACCGCGGTGCCGCTGATGATGTTGGTCGCCGGGCCGGTCTTGCTGGCCTCGGCGATCTCGCGCACCGGGCGGAACGAGCCGGCCGTGTAGAACTGGGTGATGTACACGAACGCGACGCTCGTCACCAGGCCGACGATGCCGGCGGCGAAGAAGTACACCCAGGTCGGCAGGGCGAACGCGTTCCCGACCCCGCCATTGGTGTTCATCATCACGGCGGTCGTGATGCCCAGCCCGACCACGGATAGCAGGGTCGTGACCCAGTAGCCGCGGTTGAGCATGCTCATCGGGTCCTCGGTCTCCTTGCCGCGGACGAAGAAGATCGCGACGATCGTCGCCAGGAGGCCGAAGGCTCGCACGACGAGCGGGAAGAAGATCCACGCCTCCGGGTCGGGCCATCCGGCGGCCACGGCGATGCTGTAGACGGCAACCCCGAGGATCATCGCGCCGATGTTCTCGGCGGCCGTCGACTCGAACAGGTCCGCGCCACGGCCGGCGCAGTCGCCGACGTTGTCGCCGACGAGGTCCGCGATGACGCCCGCGTTGCGGGGGTCGTCCTCGGGGATGCCCTTCTCGACCTTGCCGACGAGGTCCGAGCCGACGTCCGCGGCCTTGGTGTAGATGCCGCCACCGAGCTGAGCGAAGAGGGCCACGAACGACGCCCCGAACCCGAAGCCGACGATGAGGAACGGCGCCTCCTTGACGGTCACGTCGCCGATGGCCGTGGAATAGAGGGTGAAGATGGCCCACACGCCGAGGAGCGACAGGGCGACGACGAGGAAGCCGGAGACCGCCCCGCCGCGCATCGCGACCTGGACCGCCTCGACGAGGCTGCGCCGGGCCGCTGACGCCGTCCGGACGTTGGCCCTGACGGCGACGAACATGCCGATGATGCCCGACGCCATCGAGCACAGCGCCCCGACGAAGAAGGCGAAGGCCGTCATGAGCCCGATCGGCAGGCCGGCCATCGACGGGACGTCTGCGACCTCCGGGGTCTCGACCACGGTGATCAGCGCACCGATGGCCACCGCGCCGACGACCGCGAGGATGAAGATCGTCGTGTACTGGCGCTTGATGAAGGCGACCGCGCCTTCGAAGATCGTGCCGGCGACGGCCTGCATCTCGGTGGTCCCCGTGTCCCGAGCGAGGACGTCGCGAGCGAGGTAGATCGCGAACAGGATCGCGATGATGCCGGCCGGCAGGATGATCAACTGGAGCGCACTGGCATCCATCAGGTCAGAAGGTCCTCCACCATTGGGCTGTTGACCCGATGCCGTCCCCGGCTCGTGGCATGCGCCACTCGGGACGGGCGAACCGGGGAGTGCTGCTTCTGGTCCCGATGGCATGCACCGACGGCTGGGACCTTGCAGGCCGGCGGCGAGTGTAACAAGGCCCGAAACGGCGGGTCAAACTCGGGCGTTCGAGAGGATATGCAGCGCGGTTCCGGCCGACGGCGGTCAGGCCGGACAGCCCCTATACTGCCGGACTTGTGAGCCACCGACCCATCTCGTGAGCGGACGACCCGCGCTCGGGTGTCTCCTCGAGATCGTCGAGACGCTCGTCCTCACGCTCGTCATCTTCTTCGTCATCCAGACCTTCGTCGCCCAGCCCTACCAGGTCAAGCAACAGTCGATGGAGCGGACGCTGGAGCCCGGTGAGTACGTGCTGGTCGACAAGCTGACGCCCCGGATCGACACCTACAAGCGGGGCGACATCGTCGTGTTCCATCCGCCGGAGGATTGGGTCCAGCCCGACAACACGCCGTTCATCAAGCGCGTCATCGGCGTGGGCGGCGACTCGATCGAGGTCCGCGAGGACGGCCAGGTCTACGTCAATGACGTGGCCATCCCCGAGCCATACCTCTTCGCGGGTGTCGATGGCGGCGAACCGGAACCGACCGACGCCGACCCGGACCAGAACGACTGGACCGTCCCGGAGGGCGAACTCTTCCTGATGGGCGATCACCGCTCGAACTCCGCGGACTCTCGGGCCTTCGGCTCCGTCCCGGTGGACAACGTGATCGGCCGGGCATGGCTGCGCTACTGGCCAGCCGAGACGTTCGGGATCCTGTCGACGCCGACCTACCCGGAGCTGGCGCCGGACGCGCCGTGAATCCGGCGCTGGCGGGGGTCGCACTCGCGATCACCATCGGCGCCATCGTGGCCGCCTCGACCCGCGATGCCCGGGCGGCCGTGCTCGGCCTCGCCGTCGTCCTCGTCGGGGCACCCATCCTGGCCGATCCCATGGCCGACACCAGGGCGCTGGCCGCCCGAGTCGTGGCGTCGGTGCTGGCCGTCTACCTGCTCTGGATCGCCGTTCGCGACGGCGAGTGGGGCACGGGCGGTTCGCGTCTCGGCTGGGCCGCCGAAGCATCCGTCGCGGCCGCCGCGGCCATCGCGGGCTACGGGACGCACGGCCTCGGCGCCCCAGCCCTCGGGCCATCGCTCGCCCAGGCAGCCGGGTTCGCCCTGGCCGCCCTCGCGGTCGCACCCCTCGTCACGGGGCGGGACATCGTCCGGATCGGCGTGGGCCTGCTGCTCCTGACCCATGGCGCCCTCCTGGTCCGGGTGGCCCTCGGCGGCACGCCACCAGCGCTCGAGGAGCTCGTGACCGCCGGCTTGGTCGTCGGTCTCGCCGGGGCCGTGGCCGTGCTGGCCAATGCCGCCCGCGAGGACGGCGCCGAGGGCTTCGCCCTGGAGCCCGAGGGCCGCACGAGGGTGCCTCGGTTCCTGCCGCGCCGCCTGCCGGCACGACCGTCGGGACGCCCCGACGACCGGACACGGCGAGAGCCGTACGCCCACCCGCTCGATCATCCATGAGCCTCGTCCTCTACCTGGTCGTCACGTTCGGGGCCGCGGGCGTCGCGTTCGTCGGGCGGGGGCGGGAAGGGATCGCCAACGGGGTCGGGGTCGCCGGACTCGCGGTGGCCGTGCTCGCGGCCCTCGCCATCGACCCGGCCCAGACGCTCACCATCGGCGGCACCGTCGTGGCGACGTCGGAGTACGTCCGGCTCTTCCTGATCCTGGGGTCCATCGTCGGTCTAGCGCTCGCGATCGTCGGGCTGACTGCGGGGTCGAGTCGCGACGCCCCGGCCGTCATGCTGGGCACGCTCGGCGGGGGCGGCCTCGCCCTCTCCCTGCCCGACCCTCGCATCGCGGTTCTGGCCGCCACCGCGGGCGGGCTCGGCGGCGTCCTGCTGACCCTGACCCCGACCGGCGGCCGGATCGGGGCGACCGCGGGCGTCCGTGCCCTGAGCCCGCTCGTCGTCGCGGGGGCGATGGCGATCGCGGCGACCGCGTGGATCGGGCGAGACCTGAGCCAGCTGGCGGCCCAGCCGGTCGTCTTCGGCCTCGCCTACCTGGCGTTCGCGTTGGCCGTGGCGATCCGGTTCGGGGCGATCCCGTTCCACGTCTGGGCCGCCAGGCTGACCGACGCGGTGCCAGAGGCGGCACTCCCTGTGGTGACCGCATGGGGTCCGGCGGCGTTCGCCGTGGTCGCGCTCGCCTGGGCCGACGCGTCCATCGCCCCGCTCCTCGTGGAGATGGACAACGAGCGCACCGTCATCGTCGCGATCGGCGTCGCCTCGATCGTGCTCTCGGCGTTCGCCGCCTGGATCCAGGACGACCTGGAGCACGTAGTCGGGTACTCGATCATCGGCGACACCGGCGTGGTCATGCTGGCGGTCGCGGCGCTCAGTACCGCGGCTTGGGAGCCCGCTCGGATCTGGATCCTCGCCTACGTCGTGACCCGCAGTGCGTTCGCGGCCTGGGCCGCCTCCCTCCGGGCGACCTTCGGGACCGGGCGGATCCCCGAACTGCGCGGGTGGGCGATCCGTGCGCCCGTCCTGGGCGTCGCGTTCGGCGCGATCGTGGTGGCTGGCATCGGGCTGCCGGGACTGGCCGCGTTCGAGGCACGTCGGTCGCTCGTGGACCTGGCCCTGGACGGTCCCCTGCAGCTCATCGTCTTCCTGGCGACGTTCGCACCACTCGCCTACTACGGTCGCCTTCTGGCGGTGGGCCTGGTCAGGCCGGATCGGATGAGCTCAGAGGAGCGGATGGCGGGCCTCCCGCACCGCACGCCCCTGGATCTCAACGACGTGCGCGGCTCGGCTCGGACGTTCTGGACGACCAATCGAGCAGCGACGTCGATGCTGGTGGCCAGCCTAACCGCGCTGCTTGCGCTCACGGTGGCCGCCGGCGGTCTGGGCGTGCCGGCCGCGGCGGAAGGCGTGGCGCCTGGATTCGAGGGACCGACCGAATCATTCGTCCCGGCGCCCGAGGCGACGTTCGACCTGTCCTTCCCGATCGAGTCAGAGGAGCCCGGCGAGCAACCTAGCGGGCCGTCATTCCAGCCCGTCCCGACCGACTGACGCGCTGGGCCAGGCCGCCGACCCTACTCCGCGGGGGCGAGCACCCAGCGGTCGATGTCGCGGTCGTACTCGTGGAGCTCACCCCGCTCGAACCACAGGTCGAGCTCGATCTCGGCCGCCTCTGGACCGTCCGATGCGTGGACGATGTTCTGTGCCGTTTCCAGGGCGAAATCGCCGCGGATCGTGCCCGGCGCCGCCTCGTGGGGGCGGGTGGCACCGTTGATCGCCCGCACGACCGCGATGGCGTTGGGGCCCTCCAGCGCTGCGGCGACCAGCGGCGCCGACGTGATGAACTCGACGAGGCCGACGAAGAAGGGCTTCTCGCGGTGCGCCGCGTAGTGCGCCTCGGCGAGGACCGCGTCGACGTGGACGAGCTTGAGGCCGACGAGCTTGAGGCCGCGCTCCTCGTACCGCGCGAGGATCCGACCGACCAGCTGGCGCTGGACGCCGTCGGGCTTGACGAGGACGAGGGTCCGTTCAATGGATGGCATGACGTCCTTGGGTGATCGATGCGGTTGGACGGTCGATATCCTATCGGATGGGTGGCTGCGCCTGGGTCAGCCGTCGTTCCGCCACTCGTCCTGATCCGTACGCCGCTCGCCCTCGTGTGGGCGGTGGTCGGGCTCGCGATCGAGCTCGGGCGGCTGCGGTTCAGCTGGCGCCTCGACTGGCTCGGCGAGCGATCCCGGCTCGACCTGCGGCTCGGGGCCGAATGATTCGGCCGGCGGCGGCTCGGGCTCGGCCACATGCTCGGCCTCGGGCGGCTCCGGCTCGACAAACGACGCCGCGTCATCCGTCGGCACCGGTTCGTCGGACTCGATCGCCTCGAACGGCAACGCGGGCTCGGCGGACTCCACCGGCTCGTCCGGCGGCTCGTGCTCGGCCGGCGTCTGGAGCCACCAGGCGGGTGCCGGCCGCTCTGCCGGCGGCGTCGTCCCGAACCACTCGACCGACGACGGACTCGACGGCGTCGTCGCGACCGCCATCGCCGCCGCGTACGAGCGTCGAGCCTCGGACTCGTGGCCGACCGCCCGGTACGCGTCGCCTTGGACCAGGAGCAAGCCGGCTTCGAACGGATCGCCGATCACGCTCAGGACGGCCGGTGCGAGCGCGGGCGCGAGGCGCACGACGAGTCCGAGGTTGACCGCGGCGGTCGACAGATCGCCGGTCTCCAGGGCGGCACGACCGGCATCGAACAGCGCCGACGGATCGAGGTCGGACGAATCCATCGCTGCGGTTCCGGCGGCGAGCGCGGCGGCCTCGTGCAAGTCCCAGAGTCCAGGTTCGCCGGACGGTGCGGCGGCTTCGGCGGCTGCGGCACCGCCTGCGGCCGTGGCAAGGGACTCTTGATCCTCGACCAAGAGGGCCGCCTCGTCGCGATCGGCCTCGGCGGCCGCATCACTACGCTCCGGCGGGAACAGGGTGCTAGACGACGGCACCGGCTCGGCGGGATCGCCCGGCCAGACGCTGGAGCGCGGCATCCCGGCGAAGACCGGATCGATCGGACCGGCGTGGAGACTCATCGCACGCCCCGCGAGGCGACGCGCCTCGCTTGGACGACCCAGCGCCGACGCCGCCTCGGCGGCGATGACCAGCGTCACGACCGCATCGCCGCCGCCCGCCAGAGATTCGCGGGCCGCCTCACCTCCACCGACCAGGTCACCAGTCCGCCAACGGACCTCGGCAAGGTCGATCCGGGCGGTCGCGTCGAGCACCCCACGACCGGCGAGCGTCTCGAGTTCCGCCCGAGCGAGCGCCAGCGAGCCAAGCCGAAGATGCAGACCGGCAAGGTCGAGGGCGGTGTCCCGGGCCACAGCCTCGTCCGGCGCGACAGCTACCTCGGGGGCAGCCGCCACCTCCGGTGGAGCAGCGACATCCGGCGCGACGGCCTCGTCCGGCGCGACGATCTCGTCCGGCCCGGCCGTGCCATGAACCCCGTCCGACTCGGTCGTGGCTTCGGCCTCGGCCCGGGCCGCCTGGTCATCGGACATCGTGCCCTCATCGCCCATCGTCGCGCCTCGCTCAGCCCGGCAGGCGGAGCCGCGACTCCAGCCCCCGGAGATGGCGGGCCGGCGCGACCGCGGCCAACCGAAGGGCATCGTCGTGGAAGAGCCGCCCGGCCAGCTCCTGGATGGCGCCCGCATCGACGGCCATGACCGCTTCCAGTGCCTCGTCGAGGGTCAGAACCCGGTCGTGCAACGCCTCCTGGCCACCGATCCACGACGCCACATGACGCGTGTCGTCCATCCGCAGCTCCATGCCACCGGCGAGGTAGCGCTTGGCCTTCTCCAGCTCCGCGTCGGGCACGAGCTCATCTCGGAGCCTGGCCAGCTCGGTCAGGATCGCCTCGAGCGCGGCGCGGATGCCGTCCGGATCGACGCCCGCCGAGATCTCGATGGCCCCGGCGTCGGCGTAATCGACCAACCCTGACGACACGTCATAGGCGAGACCACGCTCCTCGCGCACGGACAGGAAGAGGCGGCTGCTCATCCCGTCCCCCAGGACCGCGTTGAGGACGGCCAGCGTCCAGCTGTCTGGATGGTCGCGATGGAGTGCCGGGAGGCCCAGGCAGAGCTGGGCCTGCGCGGTGTCGCGCTTGCCCACGGCGACCCTCGGGCCGGCCGGCAGGAGCGGAGCCGGTGCGAACCCTGGGAGCTTGCCGTTGCCGGTCCCGAACGCCGCGCTGACGAGGTCGACGGCCTCATCGTGCTCCAGGTCGCCCGCGACCGCGACCACCGTGTTGGCCGGTCGGTACGCCGTGCGCCAGAACGAGCGGATCGTCTTGGCCGGGAGCGCACGGATGCCGTCCTCGTCGCCACAGATCTCACGACCCAACGGGCCGTCGCCGAAGAGGGCCGACTGGAACAGGATCTGGCAGTACTCCGACGGATCGTCGAGGTAGGAGCGGATCTCCTCGACGATGATCGTCCGCTCATTCTCGATCTCACGTGCCGCCAGCGTCGGGCGCACGATCAACTCTCCCAGGACGTCGACCGCCCGGGTCGACTCCCGGCGCGGGACGCGGACCCAGTAGACGGTCGACTCGCGATCGGTCGCGGCGTTGAAGGAGCCCCCGACGCCTTCGATCGCTTCGCTGATGGCGCGCGTCGACGGGTAGGCCGACGTCCCCTTGAAGGTCAGGTGCTCCATGAAATGGGCGACCCCGGCCTCCGCGTCGGTTTCCAGGCGCGAACCGGCCAGGACGTACGCGGCGATGGAGACCGAGCGCGCCCCGGGCATCCGGGCGCTGATGACGCGCGGGCCCGAAGCCAGCGCCGTCCGTTCGAACATCGTCGGGATGGTACAGGAACGGCGACGGCGCCCCGACCCGGAGGTCATGGCGCCGTCGGTTCATACGAGCGGCTAGATGTACGCGTTGATCCAGTTCTGCATGAAGTAGATGAGGAACGCGATCGCGACGATCCACAGCAGCGGGTGGACCTCTGCGAACTTGCCGACGATGACCTTGATCACGACGTACGAGACGAACGCCGCGCCGATCCCGACGGTGATGCTGAAGGTCAAGGGCATCAGGATCATCCCGAGCAGGGCCGGGAAGCCTTCCTCGATGTCGCCGAAGTCGATGTCCTTGATCAGACTGACCATCAGGAAGCCGACGAACACGAGGACCGGGCCCGTGGCGACGTAGGGCACCAGGACCGCGAGCGGCGTCAGCACGATGGCGGCCAGGAAGAGCAGGCCCGTGACGATCGACGCGAAGCCCGTTCGGCCCCCTTCGGCGACACCGGCCGCGCTCTCGATGTAGCTCGTGTTCGAGCTGATGCCGGCGGCGCCACCCAGCGCGGCACCGACCGAGTCCACGAGGAGGATTCGGCCGACGTTCTCGGGCTGTCCCTCCTCGTCGACCAGACCAGCCTGTTCGCTGATTGCGGTCGCCGTCCCCATCGTGTCGAAGAAGTCGGTCAGCATGAAGCTGAAGATCGTCAGGATGGCGGCGAGTCCGCCGAGAACGGTGAAGACGTTTCCAAGGTCGAACGCCCCGAGCGTGGAGAAGCTGGGCGTGGCTGTGAATGTCGTGGGCAGCGGCTGAACGCCGACGACGATCGCGACGACGGTCGTGACGAGGATGCTGATCAGCAGGGCGCCCGGGACCTTGCGCGCCCACAGCGCGACCGTGATGAGTAACCCGAGCCAGAAGACGAACTGCGCGGGCTCGGTCGGAAACACGAATGTCGTCGGGACCGGGTTCTCGGCCGACGTGCCGCCGGTCTTGACGATGATCCCGGCATCGATGAACCCGATGAACAGGATGAACAAGCCGATCCCGACGCCGATCGCCCGCTTCAGGGCCATCGGGACGGCGCGCATGATCGATTCGCGAAGCCCGACCAGCACGAGGACCGTGACGACGAGACCCTCGAGGACGATGACGCCCATGGCGCCGGCGGGCGTCAGGCCCTGGGTCAGGACCAGCCCGAAGGCGACGGCGGCGTTGATCCCCAGGCCGGCTGCCATGGCGATCGGCGCGTTGGCGACGACGCCCATGGCGATCGTCAGGACGCCGGCGATGAGCGCGGTCGCCGCAGCGGCCGCCGGGATGAACGCCGCCGCTTCGGCGGATCCCGGCGCGCCGAACATGTTCGACAAGATGGCCGGGTTCAGGAACAGGATGTAGGCCATGACCATGAACGTGGTCAGGCCGGCCTTCGCCTCAGTGGCCAGGTTCGTGCTGCGCTCGGCGAACTTGAAATACGACGCGATCGCGTCCACGCGTTCCACTCCCTCCTGTCCGGAGCGCGCCGACACCCTACGCGGGCTCGGTCCGCGCTGTCGCCTCCCCCCGCCGGACCCGCGTCCGGCCTCCGGATCCGCTACTCGTCCTCGTGGGCGTCGAGGCTGAGCAGCTCCATCTGGACGTAGTCACGCATCTCGAATGCGAGCTGGGTCGGAGCGAACGGCGACCCGTCCTCCGCGCCCGGTCCGACCGGGGCGAACTCCACGATCACGCGCTCGTCTCCCTGCACGAGCGCGTAGACCAGGAGCTGGTCGGGCCGGGTCTCGAACTCGAGGTGTTCGAATGAATCGATGTTCAGGGTGATCGCGAGGGGGGTGAAGTAGGTCGAGGTGTCGTCGGCATCGACCACGATCCGCTCGACCCAACCGGTCCCGTGGGCGACGACCTCGCGGCCGCGCAGATACCGGTAGGTGACGGTCTGCTTCAGCAGCGGGCGCAGCAGGTGGAGCATGTCCGTGCGGCTCGAAACGACTCCCTGGTTCACGAAGAACTTGGCGGCGGCCGAGGTCGTCACGGATCGTCTCCAGGGCACGGAGGATGGACGAGTGACGCGATGGTACCGCACGGCCGAGGCGCCCACGGCGCGTATCATCGCGACCATGCTCCTGGCCCTCGATGTCGGCAATACGAACATCACGCTCGGCTTGTTCAAGGCCGGCATACTCGTCGCGACCCGCCGTGCAGCGACGAACCCGCGGGCCAGCGCCGATGAATTCGAGGCCCTGCTCGATGCGCTGTTGCGCCTCGACGACGCCTCGCTCGCCGACGTGTCCGCGATCGCCGCCGCCTCCGTGGTCCCGGCCATGACGGCGGCCATCGAGGCCGTCGCCGCCCGCCGCGAGCGATCGCTCCTGTTGGCATCGGCCGGCACGGTGCCCCTCGCCGTGCGCGTCGACCGCCCGCAGGAGGTCGGAGCGGATCGCCTGATGAACGCGCTCGCGGCCGGTCGGATCTACGGCACGCCCGCGATCGTGGTCGACTTCGGGACCGCCACGACCCTCGACTGCGTCGCCGCCGATGGCGCGTATGTCGGGGGCGCGATCGCGCCCGGCCTCGAACTCGGCCTCGAGGCGCTCGCGTCGCGGACCGCGAAGCTGCCACGGATCGAATTGCGCGCCCCGGATCGGGCGATCGGTCGCGACACCGTATCGGCCATGCAGTCAGGCACGGTCTTCGGCTACCAGGCCCTCGCGACCGGCCTGCTCGCCCGCGCGCGGACCGAACTCGCCGAGATGGGCGGCGTCGCACCCGCCGATGTCCGGGCCATCCTGACCGGCGGCCTGTCGGCCGCGCCCTGGGCACAAGGGCTGCCCGGCGTCGATGCGATCGATCCTGACCTGACCCTCAAGGGCCTGGCCATCTTCCACGCGGAGGTCGTCGCCGGCCAGCGGCTCGAGCTGGGCCTGCCGTGACCGGCCGGCTCGACGGTCGCCTCATCGGGCTCGGCGTCACCGGTTCGATCGCGGCCTACAAATCGGTCGAGCTCCTGCGCCTCCTGCGGGCCGAGGGCGCCGACGTCGCGGTCATGCTGTCGCCGGCCGCGACCCGATTCGTCGGGGCGCTTTCCTTCGCCGCCCTGTCGCGCCACCCGGTCGAGACCGAGTTGCTCGACCTCCTGCCCGACGGGCGGATCGGTCATGTCGTCCTCGCCGATTCGGCCGATGCGATCGTGGTGGCTCCGGCCACCGCCCATTGGCTGGGTGCGATGGCCGCGGGCCTGGCCGGCGACGTCATCACGGCCACCTGTCTCGCGACGGGCGCTCCGGTCGTCGTGGCGCCGGCGATGGACGGCGAGATGTGGACGCACCCGGCGACGACCACGAACGCGGCCCGACTCCGCGACGACTTCGGCTATGTCATCGTCGAGCCCGTGGCCGGGCCGCTTGCGTCCGGCCAGTCGGGCGTCGGGCGGCTGGCAGAGCTCGATGCCATCGTCGATGCGGTCGTCGCGGCCATGGGAGATCGGCCGATCCGTGCGCCGGACGCCGCCGCGCGTCCACCGCTGGTCGCGCCCGGGCGCGAAGCGGACCTCGCCGGTCGGCACGTCGTCGTCACGGCCGGCGGTACCCGCGAACCGATCGACCCGGTCCGCTTCATCGGGAATCGCTCGACCGGGAGGATGGGCCTGGCCGTCGTGCACGCCGCGCTCGATCGCGGGGCGGAGGTGACGCTCCTGGCGGCGAACGTGGAGGTGCCACTCCCGGTGGACGGCGCCCTGACCACGGTCCGGGTCGAGTCCACCGCCGAGATGCGAGCGGCGCTCCTCGCCGCGACGACATCGGACGGTGAGCACGCCGGCTTCGACGCGCTGATCATGGCCGCGGCCGTCGCCGACTTTCGCCCGAGCGCCGTCGCCGACCGCAAGCTCGAGCGCGGCGAACGGCTGACGCTCGAGCTCGAACCCACGCCCGATCTCCTTGCCCAGGTCGCCCGTATCGCCCGGGGCACCGACAGTGATCGCGCTGTGACGTACCAGGCCCTCCGCCCGGCGCCAGTCCTCGTCGGGTTCGCCGCCGAGACCGGATCGCTGGAGCGGGCCGCCGACAAGCTCCGGCGCAAGGGCGTGGACCTGTTGGTCGCGAACGACGTTGCCGAGCCTGGCTCCGGATTCGGGACCGACACCAACCGGGTCGCGATCCTGGCCGCGGACGGCACGCGCGAGGATCTGCCGCTGCTCGCCAAGCGGGCCGTCGCCGACGCGATCCTGGATCGCGTGGCGCGCGCGCTGGACGACCGGGATGCGGCCGCGCAGACTGCAGCCAGCACGGAACCTGCCCGGGAGCCAGCATGAGCGCCACGACCGACACTCCACGCCGACTGACTGTCGTCGATATCGCCAAGCGGTACGCCGACGGCGAGCGCTTGGCCATGCTGACCGCGTACGACTACCCGACCGCGAAGCTGCTCGACGAGGCCGGGATCCCCCTGCTGCTCGTCGGCGACTCGCTCGGCCAGGTCGTGCTGGGCTACGAGACGACGGTTCGCGTGACGATGGCCGAGATGCTCCACCACACGAAGGCCGTCGTTCGTGGTTCGGACCGCGCCCTCGTCATTGCGGACATGCCGTTCCTCTCGTATGCAACGCCCGACGAGGCGACCGAGAACGCCGGGATCTTCCTGCGCGAGGCCGGCGCCCAGGCGGTCAAGGTCGAGGGCGGCGTGCGCACGGCACGGATCATCGAGACGCTGGTCCGAGCCGGGATCCCGGTCATGGGCCACATCGGCCTGACGCCCCAATCGATCAACACGATCGGCAAGCACAAGGTCCAGGGCAAGGACCGCGACCAGGCCCGGGCGCTCCTCGCAGACGCCCAGGCGGTCCAGGAGGCGGGCGCCTTCTCGATCGTCGTGGAGCTCGTGCCGGAGCAACTTGCCGCGGCCATGACCGAGCGATTGCGCGTGCCGACCATCGGGATCGGGGCGGGCGCCGGGTGCAGCGGCCAGGTCCAGGTCATCACGGATCTCATCGGCCTGGGCGACTACGTCCCGCGGCATGCCCGGCCCTACGCCAACGTCCGGGAGGCCATCCTGGAGGCGGCCAAGGCGTACGCGGCCGACGTGGCCTCGGGGACGTTCCCCGGCCCGGCCGAGACCGTCCGGATGGACGAGGCCGTCCTCGACGAGGTCCTCGGCCGCGGCTCGTCGGATCGGCCGGCCGGATCGGTGCCGGTGGGCGGGATCCCGCTCGACCGCGACCTCTGAGCGCCGACGCGCCGCCCACGCCCGCACCCGGGTCGGCCGACGGACGGCCCGTGACCCGGGTCCTGCGTACGCGCGCCGAGCTACGGGCGGCGCTCGCGTCGGCGCCGCGACCGGTCGGGCTCGTACCGACGATGGGCTGGCTCCACGATGGTCATCGAGCGCTCATGCAGCGGGCGCGCATCGAGGACGCGACCACGGTCGTCTCGATCTTCGTCAACCCGCGGCAGTTCAACGAGGCGGCCGACTACCAGCGTTATCCGCGGAACGAGGGCCGCGATCTCGCGATCTGCGAGTCCGAGGGCGTCGATCTCGTCTGGGCACCGCCCGTCGAGGAGGTCTACCCTCCCGGCTTCGATACGGTCGTCCGCGTCGGGGCCCTCGCTCGACCCCTCGAAGGAGCGGCGCGGCCGGGCCATTTCGATGGCGTCGCGACCGTCGTCGCCATCCTGTTCGGCGTCGTCGGGGCCGAGCACGCCTACTTCGGGCAGAAGGACGCTCAGCAGGTCATGGTCATCCGTCAGATGGCCCGCGATCTCGCGATCGGCACCGAGGTCATCGCGTGTCCCACCGTGCGCGAGCCGGATGGGCTCGCGCTCTCGTCGCGGAATGTCCACCTGACCCCGGAGCAACGGATCGCCGCCGCCGTCATGCGCCGCGCCTTGCGGGCCGGGCGGGCAGCCTGGGAGTCGGGGGAGCGGTCCGGCGACGAGCTCCGGGCCACGATGGGCCGGGTGCTGGCGGCCGAACCGCTGGCCGAGGTGGAGTACGTGTCGGTCGCCGACGGGACGACGCTCGAGGAGCTCGGGCAGGTGACCGGTCCCGTCCTGGCCTCGCTGGCGGTCCGCTTCGGCTCGACGAGGCTCATCGACAACGAGCCGCTCGGCTGACGGCGGTCCTGCCCGGCCGCGTTGCCGGTCGAGTTCCGCTGACCTAGGGCCTCACCTCGGTCGCGGCGCCCAGGATCCGGTCGATGAACAGGTACTCCCAGACAAGGGCCTTGATCTCCTCGATCTTGCCCAGGTCCGCCGGGTGCGTCTTGACCAGCAGGTCGTGGACCTCCGACGCCACGGCGTACGTGTCCTCCGGCACCAGCGTCGCGAACAGGTCGGCGCGACGGATCGAGTCGATCACCCGGTCGCTCGGGCGGTACCCGCCGGACAGCACGAGCCCCAGCGCGCCGTCGCCGCCGTCGCCATCCAACCGAGCGCCGACGATGGCACCGATGACGTCCTCCCGGTCACCCGGAACGATGACCAGGCTGCGCGCACCGATGCGTTCGAGCATGTGCTCGGGCTCCATGGCGCCGATCGCCACGCCGCCGATCACCTGATCGAGGTCGGGGCCCGGGTGCAGCGTCTCGCCATGGACGCCTTCGAGGACCATGGCCAGCGTCGGGTTCGACAAGATGGGCCGGTACGGCAGGACCCCGAGCAACGGGATCCCCTGGCGCGCGAGGCCTTGGTCCAGGGTCCGGGCGAGGCCGGGCTTCGCGTCGAGGTCGACCTTGTTCACGATCGCCCCGGCGACATGCACGCCCTGACGCTCGAAGAGCGCGGCGTTCAGGACGATCTCGTCGATCGGCCGGCCGACACCACCTTCGGACACGATGACCGCGCGGTGCCCCGATCATCGCGGCGACCGCGGCGTTGGACAATCCGATGACGGCTCCGACGCCGGCGTGGCCCGTTCCCTCGATGAGCAGCATGTCGCGGTCTCCGGCGAAGGCGGCGTGGGCCGTCCGGATCCGTTCGCCCAGGTCCTCGACGACCCTGCCCTCGATGTAGGCCTGGGTGAAACCCCGTGGGATGTGGACCGGGCTCATCTGCCCGAGCGGCTCCGCGAGTTCGAACACGCTCTTCATCAGGATCGCGTCCTCATCCGCCGGGACGCCCTCCTCGATGATGGTCCGCTGCCCGACCGGCTTGATGAAGCCGGTCGACAGGCCGCGCCGCTGGAAGCCGTCGAGGACGCCGAGGCTGACCGTGGTCTTGCCACGGTTCTGGCCGGTCGCGGCGAGGTAGACGTGGCGCATCGGGCGCCCCGATCAGGGGTGCGAAGCGGTCTTGCGTTCGATCAGCGCCAGGGCATCGCGCAGGCGCGACATCGTTTCGGCGTCGACGGCGTCCGGCTCGAGGTACGGCCCGAGTCGTTCCATGATGTCGGCCACGAGACCCAGGAACACGCTGGCGTCCGCGACGAAGAACTGTGGCTCGTTGTTGTAGCGGACCAGGGTCAGGCGTCCCTGCAGGACGCGCCGCTCCTCGACGTGGGCGATCTGGGTGGCGAAGTTGTGGCCCTGGATGCCGTCCGGGTTGTTCAGGAAGTTCAAGGCGTTGTCGATGGCGAGGCCGAACCGGGCGCGCCAGGCGACCAGTCGCTCGTGGACCTCGGACGGGATGCGCACCTCGGCGACTTCGTCGAAGACCTCCGGCGCCACGGTCAGGAGGCCGACCAGCGTGGTCCCGGCGCGCGGCCCGAGCATGACCTGCAGGCTCCGCTCGAGGGTGAAGACTTCCGAGTCGAAGCGGGGGCTCGTGATGACGTCGGTCAGCAGGTCCTCGACGTTGTCGAGGATGCCCGGCTCCGCCACCGCGTTGGCCAGGTGGAGGATCTCCTCCTTGAACAGGAATTTCTCTTCGTGATCGAGCATGGCGGCGATGGTAGCACCGGGTTGGTCCGTTCCCCCCTCGACGGCGCCTACCGGGCTCGTCGCGGCTGACGCCGCAGTCGCGCGTACACCTGCTCTCCTCGCTCCAGCCACCGCGAGAGTCGGGTCACGGGCTTCACGCTCAGGCGTGGATCACCGGCCTTTGGGACACGGAGGGAGACACGAGGATCGCTCCTGCGCACGTCCTGGACCACCCAGGAGGCCGTATCGGCGCCGTTCGGTGGGCGAACCGGGCTCGTTCGTCGCACGCGACTGGTGGCGATGGACATGAGCACGTCCCACGTCCCCGGCGCCAGAGGGCGTCCGTCCGCCGCCGTGGCGAGATCGATCGCGACCGTGAACCCGGCATCCGGGTACGGGGTATTGCGGTCCTTGAGGTCGGGGGTGGCCACCGCCTCGGTCGGGAAGCGGTACTCCGAACCCCAGGGCCGACGGCGAAGGAGGATCGTCGTCGACCCTCCGAGGTACTTCAGAAACGCCTCGCCGGAGAGGGACAACGTCGAGCCCGCCACGACCAATCGAGTCACCCGTTGGCGCGGCGCGATCAGGTCCGTGATCTCGAAGCAGCTGTCGGGGATGCCAGAGGCGTCCCGAAAGTGCGGGTACCGCGCGAACACTCGGTGCCCCTCCACGACCGGATCACCGAAGACGGTCGAGGGCGGACAGCCGACGATGTCTTCGAGTTCCGTGGCCAGGCCGTGCCCCAGGCAGTGCGCGCGGATCGCATCCTGCGGCGCGAACGTGCGCTGGATCCGGTCGGTGTGCCAGCGCTTGATCAGGTTCGATCCCGCCTCGTAGACCCGTCGTCGTTCCTCCGGCTCCAGCGCCAGCCAGCGCGGGGAGAACGCCCGCACGACATCGTCGATGTGCCTGGCCATCAGGCGATCTCGGCCGGCTCCCGCTTCGCGGTGGCGAGCCAGGGTTTCCACCCGCAGCGCGATGCCCTCGAGATAGTCGAGGAGGTCGACCACCGGCCGGCTCCGACTGCTCGCACGGGCGTAATAGCAGGCGTAGTCGGCGACGACCGAGATCCCATCGGACTCGAGATAGGCCTGAGCCGTGAACGGCCCGTCCTCGTGTCCCGCCACCCCTTCCGCGAAGCGAAGTCCAAGCCGCTCGATCAATGCGCGGCGGAAGAGCTTGAGCGCGGAGAGCGAACTGTAGACCTGGTCGACGCGCGCACGATCGAGGTTCTTGTGGAACGCCCGCATGGGCACCCGACGCCCGCCGACGCCGACCATCTTGCCAAGGACGATGTCGGACGAGTTTCGTTCCGCCATCGCGACGACGCGTTCGAGCGCCTCGCGGCCGAGATAGTCGTCGGCATCGAGGAAGAAGACGTACGTGCCGGTGGCATGGTCCAGGCCGACGTTTCGAGGCCGGCCCGGGCCGCCCGAGTTGGGCTCGCGGATGACGGAGATCTGCGGGTGGCGCGCCGCGTAGTCATCGAGCACTGCGGTGCTGCCGTCCGTCGAGCCGTCGTCGACGGCGATGACCTCGAGACGATCGAGCCCGATCGACTGTCCGACGACCGAATCGAGGCACTCACGGAGGTAGCGTTCGGCGTTCCAGACCGGGATGATGACGGAGACGGTGGCGAGCCCGTCCAACCCTGCGTCGTCCTTGCGCGGTCCCTCTATGGGTACAGCCCGCGCATGTCCATCGCGTCGGCCACGCGGTCCACGGCCAGCAGGTAGGCGGCCGTCCGCATATCGCATGACTCTCGCTCGGCGATCGCGAGCGTCTCGCCAAAGGCCTTGATCATGATGCCGTGGAGCTTCTCGTTGACGACGACCTCGCTCCAGTGGTCGCGGTTGAGGTCCTGGACCCACTCGAAGTAGCTCACGGTGACGCCGCCGGCGTTGCACAGGATGTCGGGGATCATGAAGACGCCACGTCGGAAGAGCTCCGCGTCGGCTTCGGGCGTCGTCGGTCCGTTCGCGGCCTCGGCGATCATGCGGGCCTTGATCCGGCCCGCGTTCCGGCTCGTGATCTGGTTCTCGAGGGCGGCCGGGATGAGGATGTCGCAGTCGACCTCGAGGATCTCGGCGTTCGTGATGTCGGTCGCACCGGGGAAGCCCTGGACCGTCCCGTGCTCCTGCTTCCAGACGACGACCTTGGCGATGTCGAGGCCACTTGGGTCGTGGATGCCGCCCGTCGAGTCGGACACCGCGACGACCGTCGCGCCCTCCTCGGAGATGAGCCTGGCCGCGATCGACCCGGCGTTGCCGAAGCCCTGGACCGAGACTCGCGCGGCCTTGAGGTCCATGCCCATGTGGCGGCTGGCCTCCACGATCGTGTAGACGCAGCCACGGGCCGTCGCCTCATAGCGACCTTCGGATCCGCCCAGGCTGATCGGCTTGCCGGTGACGACGCCGGGGACCGTGTAGCCCTGGTGCATGGAGTAGGTGTCCATGATCCAGGCCATCACTTGCGCGTTCGTGTTGACGTCGGGTGCCGGGATATCGCGCTCCGGGCCGATCAGGACCTCGATCTCGGTCGCGAAGCGGCGGGTCAGTCCTTCGAGCTCCTTCTGGCTGAGCTGCTTCGGGTCGACGACGACGCCGCCCTTGCCGCCGCCGTACGGGATGCCGACGACCGCGCACTTCCAGGTCATCCACATCGCCAGGGCCTTGACCTCGTCGAGGGTCACGTCCTGGTGGTAACGCAGACCGCCCTTGGCGGGACCGCGGCCCAGGTTGTGCTGGACGCGATAGCCGGTGAAGACCTGGACCGATCCATCGTCCATATGGACGGGAAAATGGCAGGTGAATTCGCGCCTTGGCTCGCGCAGGACCTGGCGCAGGCCGTGGTCCAGGTTCAGCCGCTCGGCGGCCAGGTCGAACTGCCGCTGGGCGACTTCCCACGGGTTGATCGCGGCCGCGACGTGCTCGGTCGTCATGGAAGAGGGAACCTCATCGTCTCGGGCGGCGCTCCGGCGCCACCTCGTCGGTGTGGGTCGTCTCCCGGACGACCCCACGGGGCGCATCGAGTGGGTTCTGACGGTGCAGCCGACTCCACGATGCGCGACTCATGCGCCGCCGAGTATATCCCGAGAGGTCCGATGGACGTCTCCCCGATGGTACCGGTCGGCAAGGTTGTCGCAACCTTGGTGCAACCCTGCCGGATCCAGCGATCGGTCACGCGGCCGGCCGCTCGTAGAGCGCGAGCTGCCAGAACAACGTCGTGCGGTGGAGCCGCTTGACGAGACCGTGCGTGGCGATGATCGCCTCGACCTCGGCGGTTCGATGGACATAGGCACGATACGGCGACCGCGACAGACGGAACCCGACATTCAGGACCGCGATGCCGATCCGACCGAGCCACGTGTCACGCGGGTAGACCAGGCCATACCGACGTCGCGCCAGGGCCGCCGTTCGACCCACGAGGGAGACCATGTCCGGGTAGCAGCAGATGACTCGGTCTAGCGCGACGAGATCGGCCGATTCGACCTCATCCGCGTGCGCGACGAAGTCGCCGGTCACGTATCGGACGCGGTCCAGGTGGCCCTGTCGCTCGGCTTCCTCCCGGGCCACCGCGATGTAGGCGCGCGAGGCGTCCACGTCGGTGGCGGTGGCCGCCCCCGATCGCAGGAGCTCGTGGTGGACCGCGCCCACGCCTCCGCCGACGTCGAGGACCGTGCGCCCGTGGACACCGCCCGCCGCAAGCGCATCGATCAGGGCGCGCGTCAGGGCGGCCGGGCCGTCCTTGCGGTAGGCGCGGAGATGCTCGGCCGCGTGACGGGCGTCGAACTGGCGATCGAGCGGGGAGTCGCCGGGTGAGCAGCAGTCCATCGAGCTGATCCTGCCTGCCCGGTCAGGCCCGGTACAACACCGCGGCTCCAACGCAGCCCGGGCCGAGGTGCGGCCCGACCGACGGCCCGACCAGGTGGATCGTGACGCCCGCCGGGTCGAGGTCGGGTGCGCGAGCGAGGAGCTCATCCCGGAAGCCCTCGACGTCCGGGGTCACGGTGTGCAGGATCGCCAGGCGCTCGATCGGCCGGTGGCAGATCAGCTCGATGACGCGCTCCCGTGCCTTCGCACGCGTGCGGACGCGATCGGCCGTTTCGACCACGCCGTGCTCGACCGCGATGATCGGCTTGACCGACAGCAGCGTCCCGATGGCCGCCTGGGCGCCCGAGATGCGACCACCCTTGCGGAGGTACTCGAGGGTCTCGAGGGCAACGTACATCCGCATGTCCGGCGCGCGCGCCTCGAGCGTCTCGGCGATCTCGGAGGCGGGTCGGTCCTCGGCGGCCATCTCGATACCCATCCGCGCCAGGATCCCCTCGGCCATCGAGGCACCCAGCGAATCGACGACGTGGATCTCCCGGTCGGGCAGCATGTCGCGCGCGATCTGGGCGCTCTTGATCGTGGCCGACAGGGTTCCCGCCACGTGGATCGAGACGATCGCTTCGGCGCCACCCTCGAAGGCGACCTCGTAGGCCTCCTTGAACTCGCCCGGCGAGGAGGCGGCCGTGGTGGGAAACGGCGCATCCGGGGCCACCATCCGCTCCCAGAAGGCGTCGGCCGACAGCTCCGTGCCGGCCTTGAACGTCTCGGGACCGAAATTGACGAGGAGCGGGATGACGGTGATCCCCTCGGCCTCGGCGTCGGCCGGATCCATGTCCGAGGCCGAATCGGTGAAGATCGCGACGCGGCTCAAGGGTGTTCCTCCTCGCGCGGCTGGCCGGGACGTTGCGGGCATGATACGGGCGGGGTCCAGCCCGGTGTCGGTGCCCGCGGGTCGGCGAGCGGCTACGCTTTGGCCGATGGATCGCTCGTTGTGGGCCGTGCTGGCCGGCACCTTCACGCTTCGATTCAGCACCGGCCTGACGGGTGCCATGTTGAGCGCCTACCTCGCCGAGCTCCCGGATCACGGCGGGCCGGTGGTGGCGGCGACGACCATCGCCCTGTTGCATGCCGCGTTCTATGGGGCCGAGCTCCTCCTTTCCCCGTTCTTCGGGTTGCTGTCCGACCGGCTCGGACACCACCGGGTCATGTTGTTCGGGCCTGCCTTCGGCGCGGTGGCTGTGATCCTGACCGGACTGACGACCAACCTGCTCCTGCTGGGCGGCACCCGCCTGCTCGAAGGCGCCTCGACCGCGGCCAGCATCCCCTCGATCCTCGGCTACCTCGCGGCCGTGACCGCCGGTAACGAGCTGCTTCGGGGCAAGGCCGCCGCGCGCTTCGAAGGCGCCACCCTCGCCGGCATCGGTGTCGGCTTCGCGGTCGCGCCGCTCCTGTTCGCCGCTCTCGGCCCGGTCGCCTTCTTCCTGAACGCGGCGTTCTACGGCGTCTCGTTCCTCATCTATCGCTATGGCGTCGCCGACCACGACGCCGCGGAGCGGGCCTCGCGCACGGCGGCTGGGGGCAGCCAGCGGATCGAGTGGCGCCGGTATGGCGCCCTCCTGCGGAGCTCCCACGTCTGGCTGCTTGCCCCGACCTGGATCGCGATCAACGCCTCGATCGGCCTGTGGTTCAGTCAGTCGATCTTCCAGTTCTCGAAGGCCGACCCGCGCTTTCCCGACCAGTTCCTGCTGCAGGGATTCAGCCCGATACAGATCTCGCTGGCGGCCGTCGTCATCGGGCTGCTGTTCGGCGCCGGCCTCATCTACTGGGGCAATCGGTTCCGGAACTTGCGTCGAACGACGATCATCCTGTACGGCATCCTGGGCGGCGCGGTGCTGGTGCTCGGCGGGTTGGCGATCAACCACGGCGCCGGCGTGTCGCCGTTGGTGGCCCTGGCCGGGCTGATCGCCGCGGGTTTCGGTCTGTTCGTCCTGGCCGGGGCGACCCCGGCGGCGCTCGGTCTCCTCGCCGACATCTCCGAGCGGTTCCCCGACGATCGCGGGGCGATCATGGGCCTCTACGGCGTGTTCCTCGCGATCGGCCAGATCGTGGGCGCGCTCGTGGGCGGCGTCGCGGCCGACTGGCGCGGCATCGACGGGCTGTTGATCGCCACGATGGCGATGCTGCTCATCGCGCTGCTGCCGCTCGCCCAACTGCGATCCCAGGAGCACTACGTCGGCGGTCCGGGCACCGCGGCATCGTTCGACGACGTGTCGCCGGCATGACCGCCGAGCGGCCTTGGGCGCCGGTCCCCATCGCTCGGGGCGCCCGGGGTGCCGTGGTCGCGCCACATCACCTCGCCACGGGGGCCGGCCTCGGCGTGCTTCGGGCCGGTGGCTCGGCCGTCGACGCCGCGATCGCCACGAACGCCGCGCTGGCCGTGGTCATGCCCAGCGGTTGCGGCATCGGCGGCGACGCTTTCTGGCTGACGTGGGACGCGGCGACCGGCCGGCAGGAGGCCCTCAACGGGTCGGGGCGGGCGGGTTCCCGCGCCGATGCCGGCTGGCTCCGCGCGACCGGCCTGACCGAGCTGCCGCGGCGGGGGCCACTGACGATCACGGTGCCGGGCGCCGTCCGCTCGTGGGGCGATGCCCACGCCGCGGCCGGGCGACTGTCGCGCGACGCGATCCTCGCCCCGGCCATCGAGCTGGCCCGGAACGGCTTCCCGGCCTGGGATGGGTTCATCGGCTCCGTCGAGCGGACCGCGCCGCTCGTCGCTCGCGACCTCGGCCCCGAGGCCGGATTCCTCGAGGTCTTTCGGCCTCATGGGCGCCCGTGGCGACCGGGTGAGCGAGTCCGACTGCCCGCCCTTGCCTCGACCCTGGAGGTCCTGGCTCGTGACGGCTTCGACGCGTTCTACGAGGGCGATCTGGGCGAGCGCCAGTCGCGGACGCTGGCGGACGTCGGAGCGCTCGTCACCGCGGCCGACCTTCGCACCCACACCTCGACGCGCGCGGCGCCGATCGAGATCGACTACCGGGGCGTTCGGGTGACGACCCATCCGCCGAACAGCTCTGGCGTCGTCGCCCTGGAGCTCCTCTCGATCCTTTCGCAGTTCGAGCCCCCGGTCCGCGACGCCTTCGGGCCGGCCGGCGTGTCCGACCCGGCCTGGATCCACATCGGGATCGAAGCCGCGAAGCTGGCGATGGCCGACCGCGACGCCTACGTGACCGATCCCGCCGTCGAGACCGTGCCCGTCGACCACCTCATCGACCCGGCGCATGCCGCCGAGCTCGCGGCGCGGATCGACCCGCGGCGCGCCGCACGACCGGCCGCCTTGACCAACCCGATCGGTGGCGGGACGATCTACCTCGCGGTCGTCGACGGCGAGGGCAACGCCGTGAGCCTGATCGAGTCGAACTACATGGGTTTCGGCTCGGGCGTCGTCGACGCCGGGACCGGCATCCATTATCAGAATCGGGGGAGCTACTTCAGCCTCGACGAGCGACATCCGAACCGCCTCGCGCCGGGCAAACGGACCCTCCACACGCTGCTCCCCGGGATGCTGTTCCAGGATGGTCAGCCCGGCCCATGGGTCGTCGCCGGATCGATGGGCGGCGACGCACAGCCACAGATCCACGCCCAGCTGGTCTCGGCCCTGGTCGATGGCGGGGTCGACATCGCCACGGCCGTCGCGGCGCCGCGCTGGTTCGTGGAACCCGCCGACCACTTCGCCCCGCCCCTCGACGTGCGGCTCGAACCGCGGCACGCCCCCGGGGTCGCCGAGGCGCTGGAGGCGATGGGCCATCCATTGATCCCGACCGAGCCGTTCGATTCCACCCTCGGACACGAGCACGCCATCGAATGCGTCGCCGGCGGTCCGGCTGCGCCCGAGGGCTCCGTCGCTGCCGCCACCGACCCACGCAGCGCGGGCCTGCCGGCCGTCTGGTAGCGCGAAGCGTCCAGCGCGGCGTCCGGGCCGGCCATGGCGGGATTTGTTCGCACGACGGGTATACTCGGGGCCGCCGGTGGCGGGCTGCGCTCACACGAAGCCGCCACCGGCGCCGAACGTCCGGAGCGCGCCGTCGGGGGAGAGCACGTGACCTCGAACATCAGCCAGAACTACCCGTACACCAGCGAGACCGAGGACGAACGCGCCTCGAGCATCGCCTCGCTCGTGGCGGTGCGGACCGAGCTGGCCGGTACCCTCGCGGCCGAGACGACGCCGCTGGGCGACGACCCACGATGGTGGGTCTGGAAGTGCCCGACGCCGGGTTGTCCGGGCCTGCTCCATACCGCCGGGTACGCGCTCGAGAAGCACGCCGTATACGTCGTGTGCGACGGGACCTGCGCCAAGACCTTCCTGCGCTGAGCGACGAAGCCGCGACCGGCACCGCGACCGCGACCACGGACTTCGGGGCGAGTCGTCGGCGCCTGATCACGGAAGGGATCGGGATCGCGGTCTCCGCGATCGGGTTCGGCTTCGTCTACGGCCTGTCCGCCCGTGATGCTGGTTTCTCGCCCATCGAGGCGATCGCGATGAGCACGATCGTCTTCGCGGGGGCGGCCCAGTTCGCGGCCGTCGGTTACGTGGCCAGCGGCCTGGCTTGGCCGGGCGTCGTCCTGCTCACGGGCCTCCTCAACGCCCGGCACCTGCTGTATTCCGCCGCGCTCCGCCCGTGGCTGCGCGACGTGCCCTTCCCCCGCCGGGCGGTGATGGCCCACCTGCTCACCGACGAGGCATTCGCGCTGGCCATCGGTCACTTCCGTCGGATCGGCCGGACCGACGAGTGGGGATTCTGGGTGGCCGCGGTCGGCGCGACCTTCATCCCCTGGAATCTGGCGACGATCGCCGGCGTCATCCTCGGTGGCCAGATCCCGGACCCGGCGCGCTTCGGGATCGACATCATCTTTCCGGCCGCGATGGTCGGGCTCGCCGTCGGCCTCATCACCGGGAGACGCGAGCTCGTGGCGGCGATCGTCGGGGCGGGGATCGCCGTCGTGGTCGCCTTGCTGACCAGCCCGTCGATCGGCATCGTCGCCGGCGGGATCCTCGGCCCGGCCGTCGGGCTGGCCATCCCGATGAGCGCGGCGCACGAAACGGCACCGCTGGGCACGTCGGCGTCGGCAGAGCGCTATGCGATGCCTGGTGCGCACGTAGACCTCGAGACGCCGGACATCGGGCCGCCGGCCGATCCTCCTCGCGACACCGAGGCCGGGCGATGAGCACGAACCTCGTGATCCTGGCCGTGCTCATGTTCGCCGTGACCTATCCGACCCGCGCGCTCGGCCTGCTGACGCCGGGGTTGGATCGGCTCCCGCGGTGGGCGTTCGACTACCTGCAGCTCGTCGGTCCGGCCGTGCTTGCCGCGCTGGCCGCGGTCGCAGTGATGGTCACCACCGACGAGGACGGGGTCCCATCGTTCCACGTCGGGATCGAGTGGGTCGCGGTCCTCGCATGTCTCGGCATCGTCGCCTGGCGTCGCAACCTGTTGCTCGGCCTGATCGCCGCCGTGACGATCGTCTCGGTGGCGCGGGCGCTGGGGATCGCGGCCGTACCCTGACCCGGCCGCCAGCCGCCTAGCCTCGGCGGGCCTCCGCCTCGATCTCGATCAAGAGGCTCGGGTCGATGAGGGCGCTCACCTCGACCATCGTCGCCGCCGGTCGAACATCCCCGAAGATCTCACCGTGGACCGGGATGACCTCGGGCGCGCGGGTGATGTCGGTCACGAACATGCGGGTCCGAACGACATCCGCGAGACCGAAGCCGGCCTCGCCGAGGGCCGCGGCGATGATCTCGAGCGACGTGCGGGTCTGGGCCGCGATGTCCCCAGGATGTTGCGACCGGCCATCCGGCCCCGCGTCCGTCGTGCCGGCCACCCAGCACGAATCTCCGACGACGATGGCCCGGCTGTACCCGGCGAGGGCCTCCCACGGGCCGCCCGACGAGATGCGGCGCCGTTCGGTCACGCCTCCTGCCCGGCAGCCGACGACGCATCGCGCCAGGCCAGGACGGCGGGATCGCGCCCGATCGCCAGCAGCAGTCCTGCCAACAGTGCGGTCCGTGGCACGATCGAGTCGACGTCGAGGTACTCGGATGGGGAGTGATCGTTGCCGCCGATCGGCCCGAGACCGTCGAGGCTGGGCACGCCCATGCCGGACGTCGTGTTCGCATCGGAGGCGCCACCGGTCATCGCGTCGACGATCGTGAAACCGAGTCCTTCGGCGACCGCCTTGGCATGATCGACCAGGCGGGCGCTGCGGGGAAGTCGTTCCATCGGCCACCACCGCGCCATCGGTTCGAATTCGACGGTGGTGTCGGGCACCACGGTCGCCTCGGCGATCCGGTGGATCTCCGCCTCGACAGCCTCCAGCTCGGGACGTGTCTCAGCCCTGACGTCGACCTCCAGCGAACAATGCGCCGCGACGACGTTTGGCCGCGTGCCACCGGCGATGACGCCGACGTTGACGGTGACACCCGGCCATCGCCCGTTGAGCGCGTGCAACTCGCACGACGATCCGGGCGGCCTCATGGATCGCGCTCCGACCCTTCTCCGGCTCCACGCCGGCATGAGCCGCGCGGCCGGTGACGGTGATGCGCAGGTCCAGGATGCCCTTGCGCGACGAGACGATGTCGCCATTCGCGCGGGCGCACTCGAGGACGAGCGTGGCATCCATCGCCCGGGCGATCTCGCGGATGTGCGGCGTCGACGTCGGCGACCCGATCTCCTCGTCCGGGTTCGCGATGAAGACGAGGCGCTCGAACGGCAGGCCACCGAGCTCACCCATCAGGGCCTTGATCGCGTACAACCCCGCCAGCAGCCCCGATTTCATGTCAGTGACACCGGGTCCCCTGGCGATGCCGTCGGCGATGGCGAACGGGCGATCGGCGGCGGTGCCCGGATCGAAGACGGTGTCGAGGTGCCCGATCAGCAGGACCCGCGGCGCACCGGTTCGACCGTCGAAGGTCGCGACGACCGTGTCCCCGAGGCGACCGGCCGGGTCGCGGCGGCGCTCGACGTTCGCGCCAAGTCCGGCGAGGAAGTCGGCCGTCCAGCCGCCGACTTCGTTGACGCCCTCGGGGGTATAGCTGCCGCAGTCGATGTTGACCAGGCGCTCGAGGTCCCGGAGGTAGTTCGGCAGGTCGGCGGCCACCGCGTTGCGCAGTGCGTCGAGCTCGGTCGCCTGCGGGCTGGCGGTCGGGGCATCCATGCCGGGAGTCTAGCCCTGGCGGATCGGTCCCACCGGTCGCCCGGGCCGGCCTCCGCGACGGTGTGCGCTTGCTATCCTGCCCGGACCGTGCGATTGATCGAGACCCGCCTCCTCGAGGGACCGAACGTGTACCGGCTCGAGCCAGTGATGAAGCTCGAGGTCGCCATCGGCCGGCGGCGCACGTGGTATGGGCAACGGGATCCGGGTCGCCATGCGCTCGTCCACCTCGGCGCTGCGGTCCTGCCCCGCGACTGGCCGGACAGCATCGTCGCCGTCGTCGCCTGGATCCGACGACTGCGGGCCGACCACGGCGAGGGTCGTGGCGGCGTCGCCGTCCACCGCTCGTCAGACCCGGGTCACTGGATCGTCACGTTCCCGTGGATCGGCGCCGAGCGCGCCCAGACGCTCACCGAGGCGGCCCTGGCCCTCGCCGCTCGCGATGTTTCGCCGTCGCGGACGGCCCGCCTGACCGGCAACCAGGACCGGCTGCTCACCCGCTGGACGGAACGCATTCGCGAGGCCCGCATGTCGGCGCCGTCGTGGATCCGTGACCCGGACCGGCGCGTGCCCGTCGTCTCGATCTCCGGCACCAACGGCAAGAGCACCGTGACCCGGTTGATCACGCACATCCTGGTGCGATCCGGTCGGCACGTCGGCACCACGACGTCCGACGGCGTGCTCGTCGACGAGCGCCTCATCGAACCCGGCGACTGGACAGGCCCGAGTGGCGCCCAACAGATCCTCGTCCGGCGCGACATCGACGTGGCGGTCCTGGAGACGGCCCGTGGCGGCATCGTCCTGCGCGGCGTCGGCTACGAGTCGAACGAGGTCAGCATCCTGACCAACGTCACGTCCGACCACCTCGACCTGCAGGGCATCCACACCCTCCCCGAGTTGGCCGAGGTGAAGGCCACCATCGCCCGCATCACGAAACGCGGACGGGTGGGTCGTGCTCAACGCTGACGACCCGTACGTCGCGGCCGTCGCGCGACGGGTCAAGGGTCGGGTCGCCTACTTCTCGACCGACGACGGATCGCCCGTCATCCGCCGCCACCGAGCGGCCGGCGGGCGGGCGTACGTCCTCCGCCGCGGCTCGCTGGTCGAAGCCAACGGCGACCGTGAGGCACGCATCGTCGAGATCGGCCAGGTGCCCATCACGATCGGCGGGTTGGCGCGGCATAACGTGGCCAATGCCCTCGCCGCGGCCGGCGGGGCTCGCGGCCTCGGTGCCTCGATCGAGCAGGTGCGCGACGGCCTCATCGACTTCCGGCCATCGGCCGAGCGCTCGCCCGGACGGCTCAACCTGTACCGGCTCGGCGCCCGAGTCGTGATCGTGGACTTCGCCCACAACGAGGCGGGTGTCGCCGCGATCCTCGAGGTCGCTGAGGGCATCGCGGCAGGCGCCGCCGGCCGGGCGGCACCCATCACGGCCATCATCGGCACCGCAGGGGACCGACCCGACGACACGCTCCGGGGCATCGGCCGGATCGCCGCCGAACGGGCGCAGCGCGTCGCGATCAAGCAGACGCTGAACTACCTGCGCGGACGGACGCCGGAATCGGTGGTCGGCGAGATCCTGGCGGGCGTCCGGGCCGGCGGCGGGAACACCGCGGACGTGCCGATCTACCGCTCAGAGACCGAGGCGCTGCGGGCCGAACTGAACGGCGCCGCCGGTCACGGCCCGAACGGTCGTCGAGCCGATGCGCCCAGGGTCATCGTGCTGATGTGCCACGAGGAACGGGACGGCGTGTTCGAGCTCCTGGCGGCCCTCGGCGCCCGCCCGGTCGACGTCGCCTCGGAGCTGACCGAACTCGTGCCGCGGCTCCAGGGCCGGCCCCGGCCGGACTGAATCACCTTGCACGTCCGATGGCCGGCGGCGCATCATCGCGCGGACGTCGAGCCGGACGGTCCGCTCGGGCGAGGTTGAGGGAGAACGCCGTGGAGACAGGGGTCGGGATCGTGCTCATCGTCATCGCAGCGCTCGAGATCGTGTTCCTGATCCGCGTGGTCCAGGGGAACATGGGTCGCGGCTGATCGAGCGACATCCGGCCGACGCCCGGGCGACTCCCAGGTTCGGGGCCGGGTTCCGGTCTTGCATGCGATGCAACTCCCGTCGCCGCAGGCAACGGGTCGTGGCCGGATCTGCACCCGGATTGCACGCGAAGCAAGGAACGGACATCTAGGCGTCCCGAGAGCCGAGAACTTGCGCTAGACACAAGATCGCGAACGGCCCAACCGTCGCCGGCGACGGAACGTGCATCTGATGCAAGCTCAGGTCGAACCCTTGCGCGGATGGCAAGTTCTGGTCGCCGGGCAAGCCAAGAGGGACGGGTCCCGAGCGCGACCAAGCTCCGTCCTTGCGGGCAGCGCAAGGTACAGCGGCAGGGGACGGGAATCGCCCATGCCGAACGCTGCATCCGCGCCCCCCGATGCCCCAATCATGCGAGGGGGCCACCGAGATCAACACCTCCAGCAGCCATTACTTGCGCCCACGACAAGTCGCCCGCCCCTAGGCGGGACGCGGCCACCAGGCCCGAACATCCAATCGCGCCGCGAAGCGCAGGTGCGGCGGCTCGTTCGGGAGCACCAGCCCGTGGCTCGCGGCCATCGTGTCGCGCTCGATCCGAGCGGCCGCCGGCTGCAGCGGCCACGGGCGGTGCCGGATCTCGGTCCGCATGACCTGCCCGTCGCCGTCCACCGCGAAGAGCCGCTGCCGGTCGGTCAGGAACGCCTCGAGTGACCCGGGCGCCGCAACCTCGACCGCGCCGATCGGCCGATAGCGGGCCTCGAACCGCGCTGGCGGCCCGCGGTCATCGATCCGGACCGACCGGTAGTCCACGACCTCGCGCACCCGTCCCACCGACATCGAGGCCTCGAAATACGGCAGGTGGAACGACGCCCGGGCGCCCTCCACGGCCGCCCGACTGCCGGCGTCCAGGCTGAGGAACCAGACTCCGGGGCGCTCCCCGTGCCGCACGTACGTCCGGACGTTGAGCTCAGGAAAGGCGCCGGCGACCGGCGGCGCCGGCAGGAAGCGCGGCCCGACGTCCTCCATCCGGAACGGCACGATGCCGACATACGCGCGGCCCTCGAAGAGGTCCAGCTCCAGGGCATCGGGGATGAGCCGCCTGACCGCGTCGGCCTCGACGGGCCAATGGGCGAAGAGCAGGTCGACCCAGCGCATCCGCATGACCCACGGGCGACGCCCGAGACCGGGCATGCTCAGTCCTGGGCGAGGACGACGATGCGATCGGCCGCCGCAAATGTCGCCAACGCCGCCTTGGCCGGGTTGACCGAGACGCCGTAGGCGGCCGATGCGACCTCGGCGACGGCGGCGATCCGGTACCCGAACGCGACCTCGCCACGCCGCCGCGCGGCCTCGATGACGGCGGCGAACGGCACCGGCTGACCGAGGACCACGTAGTCGCTGGCGGGCTTCAGGTAGATCTCGGAGCCGTCAGGGTCGAGCAGGTCCGCGAAGACCGCGTTGAGGTGCTTGGACTCGGCGACCTGGGCGATCATCAGGCTGATGAGGCGGTCGCTGACGATGAAGTCGTCGGCGCGAGCCACTTCGGCCAGCGCGCGATCGCGCAGGTCCAGCATCTCGCTGACGATCGAGAAGTCGCGGTCGAGCCTCGCCGCGATGTCGCGCAGGTGCAGCAACGTGATCAGCGTCCGGGCGTCGGCGCGCGATGGATCGAGCGAGTCGTAGCAGAGCACGATGATGTGGTCGAAGGTCTCGACGGCGAGGCTGTCGAGCGTCGCGCGGTCGGTGGCGTCGCCGCCTCGATAGGCGAGGCGCTGGGCGCTGAGTCGCGGCGTCAGTCGCGCGATCTCGCCCTCCACGCCGGAGCCCGAGGCAAGGACGAGCGTCTCCGAACCCGGTGCGACGTACGCATCAAGCTCACGGATGATCGAGGGCGCCCGCCGATTCCAGCCGAGGACGAGGGTCCGCTCCGGCGCAGCTGTCCGGGTCGGGGCCTCACGGAGCCACGCCTCTTCGACCGTCGTGGCCTCGCCGCCGAGGTTGATCCGATCGTCGTCACCGGCGATGACGATCAACCGGTCGCCCGGGCCGATGGCCGTGTCGGAGCGCGGGTTGAGGTGCGGCGTCCCGCCGGCCGGGAGCAGGCCGATGACCGACGCATCGGCGAACATCTCGAGCGTCTCGCCGAACGCCCGGCCGACGAGCGACGGCTGTTCGGTCAGATAGATCTCATCACCGGAGAAGTCGAGAAGCTCCGAGTAGACGACCGACAGGCCGGATTGGCGGCAGGTCTGGGCGGTGATCCGCGCGATGACCTCTTCCGAGAGGATGAGCTCCACCTCGTCTCGCCCGACCATCCGCGCGACCTCGAGGTTCGAACGGTCGCGGATCTCGGCGACGACGTGGTACGGCTCAGGGCGGCGACCCGGGTCATTCGTGATCGCGAGGATCGTCTTGATGACATCGGCATCGGGCTCATCGCCCTCGGGGGCCAGGATGACGATGGACCGCGCGGTCGACGGGCTGGCGATCCGGATATCGTCGACGTCCATGGGGCTGCCCGAGCGACAGACGAGCTTCGTCCGCCCGGTTCCGCCGACCCTGGCGCGGATCTCCTCCTCCATCTCGACCTTGTCACGCTCGGCGAGGATGACGATCGACCGGCGCGGCTGGTTCTCGTTGGCCGCCACGATCTCCGAGATGACCGTGTGGATCTGCTGCGACCAGCCGAGGATGACCGTGTGCCCTTGCTCGACGACCGTCGATCGGCCCTTGCGCAACTCGGCGAGCTTCGACTCCAACCCGGTGTTCAGGATGCCGATGAGCGTGCTGATGACGAAGATGCCGCCGAGGGTGATGACGAACATCGAGAGCAGGAACCCGCCGCTCCCTTCGTCGCCGCCCATCGTGCCCGGGTCCAGGGTACGGAGCAGGCCGAATCGCAGGAGCGTCGGGAAGTCGAGATCCCGACTCGCGACGCCGGTCAGGAAGACCACGAGCGCGACCGCCACGATGAGCGCGGCCGAGATGACGAACAGGCCGACGATCAGGGCGATCGTGCCCCGCCCCATGAACTCGTCGAAGCGATAGCGCAGGCGGTCCCGCCAGCCCAAGGCGGCTACCCCTCCGGAGCTTCGAGTTCGCCGGGGTCGGCGAAGGCCGTCCCGCCGCGGTGCGCGCCGGTCGCCGCCATCGCCTCGCGATAGACGCCGATGGCGTCGTCCACGCAGCACACGATGAGATCGCCCGGGATGGCCCGTCGGAGCGCGGTCCGGACGGCCGTCATCTCATCGAGCACCTTCTCGGCCCGGGTCACCCGGCCGGTGCCCGCCGTCCGCGTCGAGCGGACGCCCTCGATGACGTTGGTGGCGGTCTCGCCGGGCGTCCGGCCGCGCAGGTTCTTGTCCTCGCGGACGATGATCTCGTCGAACGCGGTCGCGGCGATGGCCCCGTACGCTCGCTGATCCTCGTCGCGGCGGTCGCCCGGGATGCCAAGGACGCCGATGGCTCGGCCGGACCGCGCGCCGGCCTTGGACGTCCCGAGACGCCCGGCCTTGGTGACGGGCTCGCTCATCATCCGCTCGACGAAGTCCGCGAGCTGGCGCATGCCGTCGACGTTGTGGCAGTAGTCGATCACGACCCGAACGCCGCCGACGTCGAGCAGGTTGAGCCGGCCGGGTGCCTGGAAGAACGAGGTCGTGAACGTCCGCAGCCCCTGCCGGATGTCATGCAGGTGGGCGCCGGCCGACCAGGCCCCGGCCGCCGCGGCCAGCGCATTGGCGACGTTCATCCTCGCCCGGCCGCCGAACGTCGCCGGGATCAGGTGCGTGTACAGGACGGGCATCGTGCGCGGACCGAGTTTCAGGACGATGAGCTCGCCCTCGGCCGAGGCCTCCAGGCAGAAGGCCGCTCCGCCGCGTCCGGTGTGCCCGTCCACCCGATCGAAGCCGTCCTCGCCCTTCGTCGTCGACATGCTGAACAGGACGACCCGACCCGCGCAGTGACGACCCATCCGGTAGACGTGGGAGTCGTCGGCGTTGAGGACCGCCGTCCCCGAGCGCGGGACCGCCTCCACGACCACGCCCTTGACGTTCGCCAGCTGCCCGATGGTCGTGATGCCGCCGAGGCCCAGGTGGTCGCCGGCGACATTGGTCACCACGGCGACGTCGTTGCGGTCGTAGCCGAGGCCCTCGCGCAGGATCCCCCCACGCGCGACCTCGAAGACGGCCGTGTCCACGGTCGGGTTCTGGAGGACGGTCATCGCCGACTTCGGTCCCGACATGTCGCCCTTCTTGACGAGCCGGTTGTCGACGACGATGCCGTCGGTCGAGGTCATCCCGACCCGCCGACCCATCAACTTGAGGATGTGCGAGATCATCCGCACCGTCGTCGTCTTGCCGTTCGTGCCGGTCACCGCGATGATCGGGATGCGGGCGGCCGAGCCGGCCGGGAAGAGCGAATCGATGACCGGCCGCGCGACGTACTGCGGTTCGCCCTCGGTCGGGTGGGTATGCATCCGGAAGCCGGGCGCCGCGTTGACCTCGACGATGGCGCCGCCCGTCTCGCGCACGGGCGTGGCGATGTCGGGGCAGATGAAGTCGATGCCGGCCACGTCCAGGCCGATGATCCTGGCGGCCGTCTCGGCGATCTCGACGTTATCGGGATGCGCCTCGATGGTCCGGTCGATCGAGGTGCCGCCGGTCGACATGTTGCCCGTCAGCGCGAGCTTGATCCACGACCCGGCGGGCGGGACCCCGTCGAGCTCGAGGCCCTGCGCGCGCACGAGCGCCTCGGCCGCCTCGTCGAGCTTGATCCGGGTCAGGACCTTCTCGTGGCCGATCCCGCGCCGCGGGTCCAGGTTGGCGAGATCGACCAACTGCCGGACGGTGTGCTCCCCGTCGCCGGTCACCGACGCCGGCACCCGTTCGGCGATGGCCGCCACCTTGCCTCCGATCACGAGGCACCGGTAATCGTTGCCGGCCACGTAGCTCTCGACCACGAGATCGCCGGACCGACTCTCGGCGAGCGCGCCGCGGAAGGCGGCACGCACCGCGTCCTCGGAGCGCAGGTCCAGGTGGACACCCCGGCCGTGATTGCCATCGAGCGGCTTGACCACGCACGGGAAGCCCATCCGGGCGGCCGCCGCGACGGTCTCCTCCTCGGTGCCGACGACCTCGGAACGCGGCACCGGCAAGCCGGCCGAGTCCAGCAGGCGGTTGGTCAGGCTCTTGTCCGACGCGATGTCCACCCCGATCGCCGAGGTCTGCGAGGTCATCGTCGCGCGGATCCGCTGTTGATGGACGCCATGCCCGAACTGGACGAGGGAGTGGCGGTCGAGACGGATGAACGGGATGTCGCGGCTGACCGCCTCGTCGATGAGGGCCTGGGTGGACGGCCCGAACGCCTGGCGCTCGGCCAGGCGGATGAGCCGCTCGAGCTCGGGTGCGAAATCGAAGAACACCGCCGGGTCGTCCGGCGCCACGAGGTGGTTGACGAGGGCGACGGCCATCTTCCCGGCCTCGAGGCCGACCTGCTCCTCGCGATACTCGAAGATGCAGTTGTACTGGCCGGGCGTGCCGGCCGATCGGGTCTTGCCGTGGCGGACGTCCGTCCCGGCCAGGTTCTGGAACTCGAGGGCGACGTGCTCGGCGATGTGGCCCACCCACGTCCCGTCGCGCAGCCGGCTGATGAACCCACCCCGGCGTCCGAGCGAGCAGGCGTGGTCCTCGAGCGTCGGGAGGAGCGCGACCAGGGCGTCGGTGAAGTTCGGCAGCTTGTTCGACGGGTACTGTTCGAGGACGCCCAGGTCCACCAGCATCCGGATGACCGGCTCGCGCGCCCAGTAGTTGGGGCCGCGCAGGACGCGGGTCTCGAGGATCTGCAGCGTCGGCGCGGGCCCGCCCGCATCGGCGACGTCCACCCGGGCCTTGGCCGCGCGAGCACCGCCGGGCTTCGGGCGGGACGCGGGTGCGGTCTGGGCCACGGGACTCCTCCTCGATCGGCGGCATGGCATGACGGTGCATGGCCGCCGCGCGGGACTAGCTGGATGCGGCCTCGCCGCCGGGTAACGCGTGCAGGGTCGGCGATGTCAGGCGTTCGCGATGGCGCAGGTCGAAGCGATAGCCCGACGGCAGCGAATGGAGCACGACGCCGCTGATCATCAGCGGTCGATGGCCGCGGACCTCCCAGGCATCGGTCTCCGACTGCGAGCCGTCGACGACGGTGATCGATCCGCGCCCGATGACCTCCAGGATGCCGTCGGGGCCGACCACGCCGGCCGTGTCCTCGTCGACGCCGAGGCCCAGCAGCGAGGGGTTCTGGGCGATGAGGCTGAGCAGCCGGCCGAGCCGGTTCCGCTGCTGGAAATGCTGGTCGATGATGACGCCGGGGATGACCCCGAGGCCGGCCGAGATCTGGGCCATGCGGTGCTTGGGCGTCGCACCGGACGCCCCGAACGCGATCATGTGGCTCGACATCGCCGAGGCGCCGGCCGACGTGCCGGCCACGACCGCCCCGTGCCGGAATCGTTCGAGGATCGCGTCGGCCAACGCGCGTGCCGCCGATGGTCGACGACAGGCGCAGCTGGTTGCCACCCGTCAGGAAGATGCCGGTCGCGTCGCGGACCGCGAGCGTCGCCGCCTCATCGTTGGCCTGCGGGCGGGTGACGGCGTGGAGCGGGATCACCCGAGTGACGCCCAGCTCGCCGAAGACCTGCTTGTAGCGCTCGCCCGCCTCGAGGCCAAGCGACGAAGCCGTCGAGATCACCGCGATCGTGGCGTCGACGCCGCCGGCGAGCGCGACGAAGCGACTGAGGATGACCCGATCCCGGACCTTGTCCTCCGCGCCGCCGATGATGATGACGGTTCCTTCGGTCACAAGCCTCACGGTCTTCAGCGTTGGATGGCCGTGAGGATACCGCCTCGAACCGGGCCGCCGCCCGGAGGGACCACGAGACCTCGACGGGGGCATGCGAGAATCGACCCGTCATGGCCGACCCGAACGAGCCGCCCGCCCTCCGTCCGATCCCCGGATCGGCCCGTGGCCGCGGACGGATCGTGGTGGACCTCACCGAGATGATCGACCGCCCGACCCGGCGCCGGGCCGGGGTCTTCCGGCGAGCGCTGCGGCGGGAGACGTCACGCCTGCGGGACCCGCGGCGCATCGCCGCCATCCTGCTCCTGAGCCTGATGTTCGCACTGCTCGTGGCCGGCCTGCTGGCCCGCGGCGAATCGGCCGGGGCAGATGCCCGGGCGTACTGGGCCGGCGTCCGGATCTGGCTCAACGGCGGCGACCGCGTACCACCCGACCGGCCCGTTCCTGCCCTACGTCTACGCGCCCTGGACGTTGCCGCTCTTCGCGCCCTGGGCCGTGCTGCCCTGGGACGTGGCCTGGTTCGTCTGGCGCGGAGCCACGATCCTGCTGCTGCTGTGGACGATCCACTGGGCCTATCGGCGGCGGCCCCTGACGACGGCGGTCATCGTCGCGATCCTGGCGTTCCCGTTCGGCGCCAACCTCGACACGGGCAACATCAACCTGCAGCTGACGCTGATGTTGTGGGCCGCCCAGTTCACCGGTCCGCGCCTCGGTGGCCTGTTGTGGGCCCTGGCGACCTGGATGAAATGGCTGCCAGCCGTCTTCTGGTTCGTCCTCGCGCCGCGCACCCGGCTGTGGGGGCTCGGCTGGCTGGCGGTCTCGATCGGGCTCAGCGTCATCACGCTGCCGCTCACGATCGTCCAGCTCCAGGTCCTGTTCGGGTTCGGGGCGCGGCCGGTCCGGCTGGACTACCTGGTCTACCTGTGGGCGTTCGTCCCGTGGCTCTATCGCCGGCCGGACCCATTCGACTTCCTGCGGGTCGGCGACCTGGCGTCGCTGGCTTGGCGACCTCTCCGCGAGGATCAGCCGGCCGGCACCGGTGTGACGGGGATCGCGACTAGGTCGTCGGCGTCGTCGCGTCGTCGTTGGTCGACCGGTCGCAGGAGCGCTGCGGCGATCACGAAGAGCAGGACCCCGACGGTGATGGCGGCTCGTGGACCGGCGCCGGTTTCCTGCTTGCCGCCCACGATGTCGATGAGCGGCCCGCCGATGATCAGGGCGAAGGCTCCTGCCGAGGCCGTCGCGACGTTGCTCATGCCCATGTAACGGCCCGAGGAGGCCTTCGGGATGATGTCCGTCATCAGCGCCCAGTCGACCGCGAGGAACGCTCCGGCCCCGATGGCCACGCACAGGATACCGACCTCGGCGATGGGGACGCTCGGCGCCAGCGCGAGAATCGACATCCCCACCGCCCCGAGGGCGCACGCACCGTAGATGACGGCCTTGCGGCCGATCCGATCGGATAGCTTGGCCGCCGGCAGTGACGTGACGATGATCGCGATCCCGATGATGACGCTGGTGACCGGGACCCAGAAAGCCTTGTCCGCATCACTCAGCCCGAGCGAGCGCTCGAGGTAGAGCACGTTCAGGTTGTAGATGATAGCCACGCCCATCAGGAAGAAGAGCCGAGACGCGACGAGCCAGACAAAGCTTCGTTCGCGCAGGATGTCGGTCCCCCAGGCCTCCGCCGCGATCGAGACCCAGCCCCGTCCGGCGCGGTCACGCGCCATGCGTCCCTCCCGGACCCAGAGCGACGGTGCCGAGCATCGTCAGGAACTCAACGACGCCGACCGCGATCAACGGGATCGTGAAGTCAGGAGGATCGGACCGATAGCCTAGCGACGCGATCGTCTGGCCGCCGACGACGCCGAGGACGGACATGATCCCGACGAGGGCGCTCGCGAGTGCGACCTGACGGGCACCGACGAGATCGGGGATGTATCCCTGGAACGGCCCTTGCGCGAAGTTCGAGCTGAACTGCAGGAGCACGACGAACGCGATCGACCGCGACAAACGTCTGCGAATAGGCGATCCCGAGGAGGAAGACGACATCGAGCGTGGCGCCGATGGCGATGTATGGCTTGCGGCGACCCCACCGGCTCATCGTGTAATCGCTGATGGTGCCGACCGTTGGCTGGATGACGATCGCCATCAGCACGGCGAGGACTTTCAGGATGGCCAGCGCTGACCCGCCGGTGCCCGGATCCACGAGGTCCGGCACGCGCTCCTGGAGGATGACGCCGTCGAGCGCCCCCCAGATCGCGTTGATCCCGAACCAGTAGATCGAGATCTGGAAGAGTTGGCTGAGCGGAAGGACCGCTGTCGGGCGCCCGTCGGGCGCTAGGTCGCCGGACGCTGGGCCGCTGGGCTGATGCATCCCATCGCTCCCTGCTGTCGCGCCCGAGTCGGGGCCGCTCCCAGGTCGCCTCGCCCCCCGCTCGTATGACGGCCTCCGTTGTGTCGGCTGGGGACATCCTACGTCACGGCAAGTGACGCTCCGGCGGAGTCCAGCGTGACTGTCGTGCGCAGCGGGACCAGCCGTCGGTCCGTGGCGGCGGGTGCGACGAACCGGAACAGCGAGCGATCCAGCGAATAGATCCCGGTCGAGACCAGGGCGATGCCGCCGAGCCGGAACGAGAAGACGGGATTTTCCGTGTTGCCCGCGTAGTGGTAGGGCGTGCCGTCCCGGCGCAGCACGGCCAGGTTGGCCTGCCCACCGAATCGATCGTGCAGCGCACCGAGCAGCTGGCCGACCGACCCGCCGGGTTGCCACGCGTCTTCCAGCCAGCGCGCCCCGACCTCCGTGTCGGCGCGGCCGTGGATACGGCCCTGGCCGCGATAGGTCGTGCGAAGGCCGCGGTAGTCGCGCAGATCGCCGTTGTGGCTGAAGGCGTACCGACCGGCCGGGTCCTCGAACGGCTGTGTGTCGGGGACGGTCAGTGTCGATAGCCGCGACGGCCGGCGCAGGTGTACGAGCGCGGCCGTCGTCTCGTTGCGGCCGATGTCGGCACGGGCCGGATCGTCGCGGAACGCCCGCAGGTCGCGGTGCATCTCCAGCGACCCGTCCGAGGCCAGCCACGCCGCGCCCCAGCCAAAACCGGCGATCCCGAAGCGCTCGAGACGCTCGGCGAACGACCACAGCTCGTCGAGCGAGAACGGCTCCGCGGCTCGGGCGATGAAGTGCTCACACATCGGTCGCGATGCTAGCGTGTCTCGGTGCCGATGGGGAACACGCGCCCCACCGCAATCCGGAGGAACGCCGTGACCCGCGAGGATCCCGAGACGCCCGCCGCCCCGCATGCCGCGCCGGTCGTCGCCTGGGATGCTCCGCCCACGACGGGCCGGAGCAGCCACCGGCCGGCGTTGCTGGCGGTCGCGATCGGGTTCGGCGGGCTTGCGTTGCTGGCACTGACCGAGGGTCTCATCGGAGGAGGCGGGGACGGCGTGCCACTCGACACCACGACCGATGGTGTCGGGCTGGCCGGAGAGCCGGCCCTACCGCCCATCTTCGCGATGGCCTTCGTCGCGATCGCCGCCGTCGGCCTTGTGAGCATGATCGGACGCGGGCGACTCGTGGACCGCGTGGCGGGCATCGTCGGGATCGTCGTCCTCGCGGCCTGTGGGGCGTTCGTGATGGAACTCCAGCCTGTGGCCGAAGATGCGGTGACGCGGCTGTGGGGCGACGGCATCGGGCACACCACGAGCTCCCCGGCCGGGATCGGCTCGTGGTCGGAGTACGACGTCGGCCCGGGCGACCCGGCGACGTTCGCCTTCGCGATCCGCAACGGCGGACCGCTGCCGGTGACGATCCTCGGGTACGCCGAGGGACCCTCGATCGATCTCGGTTTCGCGATCGTCGGCCTTGGTTCGCTGCCCGTGTCGGAGGCGGACCGGGCCGATGGCCGACCACCGCAGATGGCGGCCGCCATCGTCGCATGGCCCATCCGTCTGGATCCGGGCGAGCAGCTCCTGATCGTGGCCGTCGGACGGGGCGGCCCATGCGCGGCAGGTGTGCCGGCGGCACAGGCGGAGTCGGCCACGCTGGTCTCGCGCGTCCGGTTGGCGTACAGGTTGGCTGGATGGACCCGAGAGGTCGACATCGGGCTGCCGACATTCGTCTCGATCCCGACCAACCCGAGCGTGTGCCTGCCCCCAGCCTCCCTGCCGGGGGCCCGAGCCGGGGCTCAGCGGCGGATCGTCGGCTCGTAGTCCGGGAAGTAGCGACCGATCACCGGCAGGTCGAAGGTTCGCAGGATCGATTCCTTCGGCTCGTGCGCGATCAGAAACCGGAACGACCGCACGACGAGATCGTGTGGGTCCGTTGCGCCGGGGGCCAGGCGCGCGAGGTCATCCTCGGAGACCGCCACCTGGTGACTGGACATCGAGCCGTCGGCATCGGTCAGGGCGACGCCGCAGGTCCAGCCGCCACCATCGACGCGGGCGCAGCTGACGTCGATGTCGGTCATCGGGGCGGTCCTCCCTGGCAGGTCGGGCACCAGTAGGTCGTGCGCGGCAGGTCCGCCCCCTGGCGGGTCGAGGCGATGGGCATGCGACAGCGGCGGCACGGCCGCCCACCGCGACTGTAGACGTAGAGCGGACCCGGAGCGCCGCGATCGCCCGCGGTCGTGACTCGTTCCGCGCCTCGCGTCGGTGTCGCGTTCGCCAGCAAGAGTCGCCGGCTCGTGGCGATCAGTCGGTCGAGGGTCGCGTCATCGAGGTCGGCGACCGTCGTGAACGGCGAGACGCGCTCGATCCAGAGGACCTCGTTCTTGTAGACGTTGCCGATGCCCGCCAGCGCCCGCTGGTCCAGCAGCGCCACGCCGATCTCCGTGCCGGCCCGGGACGGATCGCGCAGCCGGCGACGGGCCTCGCCCGCATCGAACGCCGGATCGAGGAGGTCGGGCCCGAGCCGCCCGAGCGAGGGATGGACGGCCGCGGCACGCGTCTCGAACAGCTCGACGACCGGAGCATCGAAGCAGACCGCGACGGCGCCCGGCACCTCGAGGACGAGTCGCGCCCGGGCCGCCGGCCGCCGCCATCGCTCGCCCGGCCGGTATCGGTGCCACGAGCCGTTCATGCGCAGATGGGTCCGGAGCTCGAGGCCGCCATCGAACCGGATGATCAGGTTCTTGCCGGCCGATTCCACCGCATCGATGGTTCGCCCCACGAGGCGGTGCGTCTGTGGCACGGCGCCCGGACCGTTGGCGCGCGCCGCGGTGACGGCCCGGCCGACGAGGTGCGGCCGAAGACCCGCCGCCGTCCGAAAGAGCGTGTCGCCTTCGGGCACGGCCTACCTCGCGGTTCGCAACGTCAGGCCACGATAGGCGTTCGCGAATCCCGCCTCGATGAGCGCCGCCCGCCGGGGTGACTCGGCGACCGGCAGGCCATCGACCTTGCGAACGACGAGCTCGCGGACGCGTCCGCTGGTCACGAGGGTCATCAACGCGCGTGTCGCCACGGCCGCCACCTCCGGATCGTCGGACGGCGCGAGGGTCTGGAGCGTGGAGCCGCCCCGCTCGAGGTAGAGGACCGCGACCCCATCGACCATGACCACGTAGGCGCCGGCGGCCCGTTGCAGGGGCCGGCGATCGCGCTCGTCGCGACGCGGCCAGGGCAACGCCGCGCCGTACGGGTTCGCCGGGTCCGTCGCGCCCAGGACGTAGGTCACCGGCCCTGAGGTCACGGGCCCCGATCCCGCCTCCGGGACGTCGCGGGCCGCGCGCAGCCGATCCAGGGCGCCCGCGATCGCGAACTGTGCCGCCCCGAGCCCGTCGACGAAGTATCCCCGCCGGATTCGCCCGGCATCCTCAAGGGCGCGCAGGACCGGGTAGACCGCGCTGAAGCCGCCCTCGAGACCCTCCGAGGCCACCGCTTCGCGAGTGAGGACACCGTGGCGCTCGAGCATCGCCAGCGCCTGGGCATGGAAGCGCTCCGTCGGGCTGATCGCGGCGGGCGGCTCGACCAGCGACCAACGGCCTGCGGCCTCGGGAGGGCCGAGAGCGGTCAGCCGTCCAGGCCGCGGGCGGCGATTCCCGCCGCTCCCCGTCCGCTTCCAGCGCAGCGCCCGAAGCGGCGCGAACGTGTCGTTGGTCACCTCGCCCGCCCAGACGAGGTCCCACAGCGCATCGAGGACGTCGCGGTCGGGACCGCCGCCCGACGCGGCATGCAGCGCGCGGTAGAACGACGCCCCGCGGCGGGCGAGGTGCTCGCGCAGGGCCTCGTGGCGCGTGCCGGACGGCCGTTCGACACCCTCGACCGGACCGACGGGTCGGAGCGCGTCGCGTCCCGGCCGGATGAGGGCGATCCGGCCGTCGTCGCGACCGAGACTCCCGCGTCCCACCCAGGCCACCTCGCCGAGCGAGCCCAGCTCGTCCAGCAGTCGCGGCTGATAGCCCGGGATCCGTGCCGGCAGCACGTCCCGCTCCAGGACCGAGGCGGGGATGGGCAGGCCGGCCAGCTGGTCGACGACCTCGGCCAGGCGCTCCAGGGCGGCCGTGCCACGGAACGGGGATGGTGGCACTCCCCACGGGCGCGATGCCGTGCCACTCCGGCAGGAACCGTCCCAGCGCGGCCGGATCGACCGGCTCGACCTCGCGCCGCAGGCGCGCCAGCGAACGACGGCGAAGGAGCCGCAGGACATCTGGGTCGCACCACTCGCGTTCCGCGCCGCCAGGCCTGAACTCCCCGCGGAGCAGCGTGCCAGCGGACAGCAGCCGCTCCAGCGCGTCCTCCACGATCCCGATCGGCAGGCCCCAGCGGCGGGCCGGCTCGGGGGTCAGGAACGGTCCATGCGACCGGGCCCAGCGAGCGAGGAGCCCGTCGAGGGCGCCGCTGACGGGAGCCAGGAACGCCTCCGGGACGCCGACCGGCGCGGACACGCCCACCCCGTCGCGATACCGCGCCACATCCTCGATGGCGATCCAGCGCTCTTCCCCGGCGATCCGGGTCCGCACCGCCCGGCGGCTCCCGGCGAGCTCCTCGAGCCACGGACCAGCGACCTCGACCTCGCCCTCGACCCGGGCCGCGATCTCGTCGGCATCAAGGTCGCCCAGTCGTCGCAGGAGGTCGTGGACCCCGTCCGCGGTCGTCGCGCGTCGGTCGTCGGTGAGTGCCTGGAGCGACAGCTCCAGGTCGGCGAGGGCATCGGGGTCGAGCAGCTCGCGCAGCTCCTCCTGACCCAGCAGTTCCCGCAGCAGATCGCGATCGAGGGTGAGCGCCCCGGCGCGCCGTTCCGCCAGCGGCGTATCCCCGTCGTACATGTAGGCGGCGACGTAATCGAACAGCAGGCTGCTGGCGAACGGACTCGCCCGCAGCGTCTCGACGCTGTGGACGGCGATGTCGCGCCGGGCGACGCCCGCCAGGACCTCGCGCAGGGCCGGCAGGTCGAACACGTCGCTCAGGCACTCGCGATACGTCTCGACCAGGATCGGGAAGCTCCCATAGCGGGACGCGACCGCCAGCAGGTCGGCGGCGCGCTGGCGCTGCTGCCACAGCGGGGTCCGCGTCCCGGGTCGGCGCCGCGGCAGGAGCAGGGCCCGGGCCGCGTTCTCGCGGAATCGGCTGGCGAACAAGCGACGACGACGCGACCTGCCCGACGACGAGATCCTCGACCTCGTCGGCCTCGGGGAAGAGCAGCGCCTCGATGCCGTCCAGTGGTGCGTCACCCTCGGGCAGGCGGATCGCGATGCCGTCGTCGGACCAGATCGTCTGGACCTCGAGGCCCAGGCGCTCGGCCAGGCGGCTCTCGATGGCCATCGACCACGGGGCATGGACCCTGCCGCCGAACGGCGTCAGCAGCGTCAGCCGCCAGTCGCCCAGCTCGTCTCGGAAGCGCTCGAGGACGATGCGCTTGTCGGTCGGCAGACTGCCGGTCGCCTCGCGTTCATCCTCGAGATAGGCGAGGAGGTTGTCGGCGGCGCGTTCGTCGAGGTCATGCTCCTCGCGCAGGCGGGCGGAGGCCGCCCGACGACCCCGGTCGCCCTTCGCGAGATCGACTTCGAGTTCGCCGACGAACGCACCCATCGCGCGCCCGAGCTCGATCGGGCGGCCGATCGCGTCGCCCTTCCAGAACGGCAGCTTGCCTGGCACGCCCGGCGCGGGCGTGACGGTGACTCGATCGTGGCTGATCTCGTCGACCCGCCAGCTGCTGGCGCCGAGGACGATGACGTCGCCGTGCATCCCCGCCCGAAGCTCGTAGACCATCTCCTCGTCGAGCTCGCCGACGCGCCGGCCGGCGTTCCCGGCCTCGCCGACCATGAAGACGCCGTACAGGCCGCGGTCCGGGATGGTGCCGCCGCTGGTCACCGCCACGACCCGGGCATCACGCCGGCCCTCGACGACATCGGTCACGCGGTCCCAGACGACGCGCGGCTTGAGCTCGGCGAATTCGTCGGACGGGTAGGCGCCTGCGAGCATGCCCAGCACGCCCTCGAGCAGGTCGCGGGTCAGCGACTCGTATGGCGCCGCCCGGTTGACCGTCTCGAGGAGGTCCGCGACCGTCCAGCGGTCCATGACGGTCATCGCCACGAGCTGCTGGGCCAGGACATCGAGCGGATTGCGCGGGATCGTCGTGGCTTCGATGGCGCCGTCGTGCATCCGTTTCGCGACGACCGCCACCTCGAGGAGGTCACCTCGGTACTTCGGGAAGATGACGCCCTTGCTCGGGGCGCCGACCTGGTGGCCGGCGCGTCCGATCCGCTGCAGGCCGCGCGCGACGCTGGTCGGCGATTCGACCTGGATGACGAGGTCGACGGCGCCCATGTCGATGCCGAGCTCGAGGCTGGACGTCGCGACCAGCGCGGGGAGTCGCCCGGCCTTGAGGTCCTCCTCGATCGTCAGGCGCTGCTCGCGGGCGATGCTGCCGTGGTGGGCCTTGACCAGATCCTCGCCGGCCAGCTCGTTCAGCCGCTGGGCGAGGCGCTCGGAGAGGCGGCGGCTGTTCGTGAAGACGATCGTGCTCTTGTGCTCGCGGATGAGGTCCAGGATCCGCGGGTGGATCGCGGGCCAGATGCTGGTCCGCGGGTCCGGGCTGGTGGCCGGGCCGCCGGGCTGCTCCTCGAGTGGCAGGATCTCGCCGATCGCGGCCATGTCATCGACCGGCACCACGACCTGGAGGTCGAGCGCCTTGCGCGTGCCGGCATCGACGATCTCCACATCCCGGTTCGGCCCGATGCCACCGAGGAAGCGGGCGATCGCATCGAGCGGACGTTGCGTCGCGCTCAGGCCGATCCGCTGGAAGGGTTGGGCGTCAGCCGCGCGGAGGCGTTCCAATCGCTCGAGGCTCAGCGCCAGGTGGGCGCCGCGCTTCGTGCCCGCGATCGCGTGGACCTCGTCGACGATGACGTGCTCGACGCCGCGAAGGACCTCCCGGGCCTGGCTCGTGAGCATGAGGTACAGCGATTCGGGGGTCGTGATGAGGATGTCGGGCGGCCGCCGGGCGATCTCGCGGCGGTCTTCCGATGGCGTGTCGCCGGTTCGGCTGGCGACGGTGATGTGTCGGGGGCTGCTCGCCGAGGCGTTGGGCGGCGTGGCCGATCCCGGTGAGCGGCGCCCGCAGGTTGCGTTCGACGTCGTAGGTCAGGGCCTTGAGCGGTGAGACGTAGAGGACCCGGACCGTGCCGGGCTGTGCGCGCGTGCGTTCGGGCGTCGGGTGGGTCGCGAGGCGGTCCAGCGCCCACAGGAATGCGGCGAGCGTCTTGCCGGAGCCGGTCGGGGCGTGGATGAGCGTGTGGTGACCCGCGGCGATGGCCGCCCAGCCACCGGTCTGGGCCTCTGTCGGCGCCTCGAAGCTCGCCTCGAACCACTCGCGAACGGGTCGCGAGAAGGGGGCCAGTGGATCGGCGAGCGGGACAGTCGCGGTCACAGGACCGCGAGTATAGGCGTGTCCGTTTCTTTAGACCAGATGTTCTGTATCTCCAGCGGCCCCGTGCTGACCCCGGGTCAGCGATTCCGAGGACCCGACGCCTTCCTGCTCGCCGTGCCGACCCTGGGTCAGCGACGCGAGTGTCCTGACAACCGAGCCTCCTGGCCACGACGAGTTTTGCTGACCCCGGGGCGGCGATCCGCGGTTTGGGGACATGATCACGCCGTCAGGGACGATGGCCGGTCGAGAATTGCTGACCCGCGGTCAGCGGTGTGAGGAGGGCGAAGGACCGATGAGCCACAGGTGATCGGCCCTTGCCTTAATGGGTCGATGGCGACACGACGGCTCCGCACCCCTCGCAAGTCGTCGCGGACGATCATTGGTCGCGAGGCGCGCGACGTCCGAGTCTCGGTCGGTCGGGAGATCCGCCAGCAGCGGATCGACGCCGGGATCAGCATCCGGCGGCTGGCCGTCCTTGCGAGCATCGACGACGGCTTCCTCTCCCTGATCGAACGTGGGCTGCGCGAGCCGAGCATCGCCGTGCTCACCGCGATCGCGTCGGCGCTCGGAGGCGACCTCCGGATCCGGATCTATCCGGGCACCGGACCGCGGATCCGCGATCCGATCCAGTCGGCGATCGTCGAAGCGTTGCTTCGCGACCTGCACCCTCGCTGGTCACGGTACCTCGAGGTGCCGGTATATCGGCCCGTCCGCGGCGTCATCGACGCGGTTCTCCACGAACCGAAGCCTTCGGTGGTCGTCTCGACCGAGGTGCAGTCCGAGCTGCGACGGATCGAACAGCTCCTTCGCTGGTCGCACGAGAAGGCCGACGCCCTGCCATCGGCGACCGTGTGGCGAGCCATGCAAGGCGAGGCGACACCTCGGATCGACCGACTCCTCATCGTCCGCTCGACGGTCACGAACCGACGGATCGTCGGGTCGGTGACAGAGACCCTTCGAAGCGAGTACCCGGGCAATGCCGCCAAGGCCTACCGTGCACTGACGACCGCGGATGCGCCCTGGCCAGGTTCGGCACTGTTGTGGGCGACGGTCGAAGGCGGCGTGGCTCGCATCCTCGACCGACCACCGCGTGGGATCGGCCTCGGCGAGTAAGCCGATCCGAGCGGCATCGGCAACCGATGCCGCCACGGCCCGAGACATATCCTCGACCAGGTAGAACTGAATCGGAGAAGCCGCACGCCACATGAGCCTCGACGTCAAGGACCTGAATCGCAAGCTTCGCGCGACGCTGTGGCCGGATCTACGGGCCCGCGGATTCAAGGAACGAACCGAGCGCGTCGCATGGCGGTATGCAGGCGATGCCATCGACGTGGTGGAGCTGCAAGCCGTCGGTCAGCACGCGGAGGCCGTTGGCTGTCCGCCGTTGTCGCTCTCCGCGTATGTGGCCTCGTATCCGCCGTTCCTGAGGCCAGCTCCTTCGATCCCGGAGCGCGACGGCCGACCTCGTCCGCACTACTGGGATTGCGACCCATTCCGGCGTTCCATGCGCAAGACCATCGCGCAGCCCTGGTTCCGCCCGTTCAGCGAACCGAGGGACCGTCGCACGTTGCCGTCATTCAGGAAGCACCGCGAAGCGCTGAGTAGACTCATCGACCGCGCGCCGCACGACCGTCCGGACATCTGGTACGTGCGAGATGACGGATCCAACCTGGACGAGAACCTGCAAGATCTCACCACCGTCGTCTTGTCGTCTGGGATGGACCTCCTCGACACGTTCCATGATCCGAAGGCGACCCTCGTCATGATCCGGGCCGGAACGCTCCTGCGATGCGGACTCACCGCGAGCCCGCGAGCTCATCGAGTCCATCGAGGACTATCTGGCCGACGACTCGGGAGCCCCGCCCGGCCAGACCCCCCGACTGAGCGCTCAGCTGGGGCGTTCGACCGCCCGGATCCGTTCGCGGACCTGCTCGACCGTGGTCGCCGAGAGAGCCCCCCGCGCCAGCTCCTGGCAGGCCGCCGATCGAAGTCCTGCCAACTGGTCACGGACCGCCCCGATCGAACTCGGAGCCACGCTCAGCTCCTCGACGCCGAGTCCGACCAGCAACGGGATCATCTCCGGGTCGGCCGCAGCCTCGCCGCACACCGCGACGTGCCGGCCGCGAGCCCGCGCCGCCGCCACGACCGCCGCCAGCAGGCGCAGCACAGCCGGCTGGAGCGGCGTGGCCAGCTCCGCCAGGGCCGGGTTGATCGCGATCCGCCGCGAGCGTGTACTGGACCAGGTCGTTGGTCCCGATGCTGAAGAAGTCGGCCACCTCGGCGAGGCCGTCGGCGACGAGCGCGGCCGACGGGACCTCGATCATCACGCCCGAGCAGCACCGCCGACGGCGGCACGTCCGTCGACGCCACGATCGCGTCCAGCCGAGCCCGGACCGCGACGACCTCCTCGACCGTCGAGACCATCGGCAGCATGATCCGCACCTCGCCGCCGGCCGCGGCTTCGACGAGCGCCCGCAGCTGGTCGTCGAGGAGCATCGGACGGGCGAGGCCGAGGCGGACGCCGCGCACGCCGAGCGCCGGGTTGGCCTCGGGCCGATCGCGTCTGCCAGGCGGCCGGCTTGTCGCCGCCGACGTCGAGGGTGCGGAACACGACCGGCCGGTCCCCCATCGCCTCGCGGATCCGGGCGTAGAGGTTCCGCTGCTCGGCGACCGATGGCGGGGTCGAACGCCCGAGGAACAGTAGCTCGGTGCGCACCAGCCCGATGCCCGCCGCCCCGGCCCGTGACCGCCGCCTCCGCCTCCAGGACCGACCCGACGTTGGCCGTCACGGCGACCGAGACGTCGCCCGTTCGCGGCCGTCGGATCGCCGCTTCGCGATCGACCGGCGCGACGGACCGGTCGCCGACAGGACGGCCAGGTCATCGGCATCCGGGTCGATGACGAGCCGCCCGGACCGCGCGTCGACGCCGTCGACCAGTGCCTCGACGGCGTCCGGGACCGAGAGCGCCGTCCGGCCCGAGGCCCGAGCACCAACGGGATGCCCGAGGCCGCGCGCGACGATCGAGACGTGGCCGGTCGGGGCGCCACCGGCGAGGGCGATCCCGGCGACCAGCTCGGGCCGCAGGGTCGCGACGGCCGACGGATCGAGGTCGTCCGCGACGATGACCGCCGGGCGGCCGTCGGCGTGCCAGAGGTCCGAGCGGGGCTCGCCGCCGCAGGATGCCGGCGACGCGACGCCCGACGTCGCGAACATCGGCCGCACGCGCCCGGAAGTACTCGTCGTCGACGGCGGCCAAGCGTGCTCGCCTGGGCATCGGTGCTGCGCGAGGATCGCCTCGGCGGCGGAGGCACCGCATCGTCCACCGAACGCATCGCCGGGTCGACGATGCCGGGGTCACGCGCGAACAGCGCCTGGGCCTCGAAGATCGCGCCGATCTCCTCGCCCGCGCGCTCGGCCAGCTGTCGGGCGAGCGCCTCGAGCTCGTCGGCGGCCGTCTCGAGCGCCGCAACGCGAGCTGCGCGCGCTCGGCGCGGGCGACCCGATCGGGTGCGCCGCCGGACGCGCGGCATCGCTCGACGGCGGACGGACCACGCAGCAGCCGGCCGACGCCGACGCCGGGCGAGCCGACGCGCCCGGTCAGGACCGAGCGAGTCACGAGCATCGGCCTCGGTCCGGTCCGTCAGCCGCGGCCGCGACGACGTCGGCGAGCGTCCGCAGCAGGAGCAGCGCCGACGATGTAGCGCCCGGATCCTGGTGGCCGACGCTGCGCTCGCCGAGGTACGACGCGCGGCCCTTCGTCGCGAGCATCGGGCATCGTGGCCTGGACGCCGGCCTCGGCGGCGTCGGCCATCGCGGCGCGTGACGTCGACCGACGCCTGCGCCGCCGGCGACCGCCTTGCGACCGGCATCGAGCGCCGGGACCAGGGCGTCGAGCATCGTCTTCTCGCCGGTCGTGGCCTTGCCGAGCGACTGGATGCCGCCGATGGCCGCCTCGAGCGCGGCGAGGACGACCTCCGCCGGGCGACGGCTCCGGGTCCGCCGCGGCGATCGCGCGCGCCGCCGCGCATGAACGCCGTGCCGTACAGCGGTCCCGACGGCGCCGCCGACCGTGCTGATCAGGGTCCGACCGGCGGTCCGCAGCATCGCCGCCGGCCCGCAGCAGATCGTCTCGGCCTCGGCGACGCCGGCATCGAGCGACGCCACGATCGCGGTGAAGCCACGATCCATGTTGATGCCGTGGTCGCCGTCGCCGATCGCCTGGTCCAGCGCCGTCAGCGCGGCGGCCTGGTCGTGGAGCCGCTCCGCCGACAGGCGAAGCCAGCGTTCGAGCGCGTCGAACATCGAATCGCTCACCTCGGCGAGATCGGGTCGGCGAACCGAGTCTAGTGGGGTGGCCGCCGCGCCGGAGGGACCTGGCGCGGCGGCCGGAGAGGGACGAGGCGGCCCTTCAGACGCCCCAGCGGAGCGCGGCCGTATTGACGGGCGCGTCCCAGAGCGACGTCAGCTCATCGTCCAGGCGCAGGAGCGTGACCGAGAAGCCGGCCATCTCCAGGCTGGTGATGTAGTTCCCGACGAGCGACCGGCCGATGCCGATGCCCTGCTCGTCGAGGAGCTTGGCGACGCTGTTGTACGCGAGGTAGAGCTCGATGAGCGGCGTGCCGCCCATCCCGTTGACGAACGCGAGGACCTGCTCGCCGCGTCTCGAGCCCGAGGTCGCCGACGATCGGCTCGACGAGCATCCGGGCGATGTCATCGGCCGGCGCGAGCTTCTCCCGGCGACGACCCGGCTCGCCGTGGATGCCGATCGCCGATCTCCATCTCGTCGTCCGGCAGGTCGAACGTGGGCGTGCCCGCGGCGGGCACGATGCACGAGGTCAGCGCCATCCCCATCGAGCGGGCGTTCGCGTTGACCTTGACGGCCGTGGCGGTGACGTCGGCCAGCGACGGCCCCGGCCTCGGCCTTCGCCCCGGCGATCTTCTCGACCAGGACCGTGCCGCCCACGCCCCGACGACCGGCCGTGTACAGCGAATCCTGGACCGCCACGTCGTCGTTGGTCACGACGGTCGCGACCTCGATCTCGCCCGCGACCAACTCGGCCGCCAGCTGGAAGTTGAGGACGTCGCCCGTGTAGTTCTTGACGATATGGAGGACACCGGCCCCACCGTCCACGGCTCGGGTGGCGGCCTCCATCTGGTCGGGCACGGGCGAGGTGAAGACATGACCCGCACAGGCCGCGTCGAGCATGCCCAGACCGACGAACCCGCCGTGCAGCGGCTCGTGGCCGGAGCCGCCGCCGGAGACGAGCGCGACCTTGCCCTTGACCGGGGCGCCGGCCCGTAGGACGACGAGGTTCGCGGCGTCGATCCTGAGGACGTCCGCGTGGGCACGCCCGAGCCCGGCCAGGCTCTCCGGGACGAGGTTGGCGACGTCGTTGAGGAGCTTCTTCATCGTTTCGGTATCCCTTCTCGGTCGCGCGACCGACTCAGGCGGCAGCCGCCGGCTGCTCGCGGCCGATGAACTGGTACAGGAAGGCGCCGATCACGCCACCGAGCGGTCGAGCCGAAGACGTAGACGACGAGCAACTGATCGACGGGGACCGGCGTGGCGCCGATGGCCTGGCCGAGGAGCGCGGGGCCGAGCTCGCGGGCCGGGTTGAGGGAGGCGCCGGTGATCGGGCCGACCAGGATGATGATCCCGTAGACGATGAACCCGATGACGAGGCCGGCGAATCCGGCCGGCGCCTTGCCCGACACCGCGGACCCGAAGACCGTGAACACGAGGATGGCGGTGCCGATGACCTCGGCGGCGAAGCCGATCGCCAGGCCGGCGTTGGCATTGACCGACACCGCGCCGAGCCCGAGCTTCGCAGGATCGTTGCCGGTCAGGATGATCAGGGTGAGCGCCGCGCCGACGAAGGCGCCGACGAGCTGGGCCACGATGTACGCGCCGGCCGTTCGCGCATCGATGTTGCGGGTCAGCCAGGAGCGAGATCGTGACCGCCGGGTTGATGTGGCAGCCGCTGATGTGGCCGACCGAGTAGACGGCCGCGACGATCGCGAAGGCGAACGAGAACGAGATCGTGCGACAGGCCGGCCGGCCCGTCGATGTTCTCGCCGCCGTTGAGGAACAGGGTCAACGGCACGGAGCCCGCGCCGATGAAGACGAGGATCGCGGTGCCGATGACCTCGGCGGTCAGCTTCTGGGCCAGGCTCGGGGACGACATGGACCTTCCTCCTGTCTCGGGGATTCGACTCAGTGGGTCTGGTCGAGGTATGGCGCGAGTTCGGCGGCCAGGCCCTCCAGGGCCGCATCGGCGTCCGGGCCATCGGCGGCCAGGACGATCTCGGACGACGGACGGATCGTCAGTCCGAGGATGGCGATGAGGCTCTTGGCGTCCGCCTCGCGGTCGCCCTGTCGGATGACGATGCGGCTCTCGAACCGCGAGGCGGCCTGGACGAACCGGGCGGCCGGTCGGGCATGCAGCCCGGCCGGATCGTTGACGACGAGGCGCAGCTCGGGCATGTCAGGCCTTCGGGAGCTTCGCCATCGTGGCGGCTCCCTCGGCGGCGGCGGCGACCTCGGCCAGCGACGCGCCGATGCTCGCCTGGACGGCGGCCAGGATCGCGCCCTCGACGAGGGGCGCCTCGCTGATCCGGACCCGGTCGCGCTCGATCGGCTCGAGCTCCTCGAGCGCGAGCTCGAGGCTGAGCGCCGCGCTGCCCAGGTCGAGCAGCACGAGGACACCGTTCGGGCTGGCGGCCAGGGTCGAGCGGAGCGCGGCCGCGATCCGCGGGGCGCTGGTCCCCAATCGGCCGTCCTCCGTGCCCGCCTGCGGTCCCCACCGCGACCTCGTCGCCCGCGACCTGCGCGACCATCTCGCGCAACCCATCGACGAGCGTGCCGCTGTGGGAGATCAGCACCAGACCCACCAATCGCGCCTCCTTTCGCTGTCCCCGCCTCCTGGATGGACGAGATGCTCCGGGTGGACTCGTCAAGAAGCCAGCAAGGAGCCGTCAAGAGGTGCGTTGAACGTCGCGATGACGTGTCGATCCGGGGTCGACGGCCGTTGCCGGACGGGTCGGCCCGCGCCTACACTCGGGCGACCGCCGACTCGCTCGAAGGGACGACCGTGCCGTCGCCACCGCCAGCCGCCGCCCCAGCCGCAGACTCCGGGGTCACGTTCGTCGATCGATGCCGCCGCGCTGCGCGCCGGTCTCGCGCGTTGCGGCCGGATCGTCGCTCGGCACCAGCGCGAGCTGACCCGACTCGACGCGATCCTCGGCGACGGCGACCACGGCGACAACCTCGTCATCGGGTTCCGGGCCGTCGACGAGTTGCTCGCGGATCTGCCGCCCGAGACGCCGCCCGGCGAGATCCTCCGAGCCGTCGGTCACCGCCTGGTGGCCGCGGTCGGTGGCGCATCGGGACCGCTGTACGGCACGGCCTGCATCGAAGCCGGATTCCGCGCCGGCGACGCCGCGGTCCTCGACGCCGCGACGATCGCCGCGATGCTCGACGCCGCGGCCGACCGGTCTCGCCAGGCGCGGCCGATGCCAGCCGGGCGACAAGACGATCCTCGACACGCTCGCTCCCGCGGCCGCGGCGTTCGGTGCGGCCGTGGAAGCAGGTGACATCGGTGGCGGCCGCGTACGGCGCGGCGGTCCGGGCCGGCCGCGCTGGGATGCGCGCGACGCGCGACCTCGTCGCCCGTCGCGGCCTGGCGATGCGGCTCGGCGAGCGTTCCGTCGGCCATCGCGACCCGGGCGCCGTCTCGTGCCTGCTCCTGCTGTGCGCGCTGGGAGGCCGATGACCGACCGAGCGGCCCTCCTCGCCCGGATCGAGGCGCTCGAACGCGAGAGCCGACGGGCCTTCGACGACGCCCAGCGCGAAGCGGACGCGCTCTTCGCGCAGTACCAGCTGAGCCAGCTCGTCGCCTCGGGCGGGTCGCTGGCCGAGCTCGGTCGGTCGGTCGCGCTCGAGGCGGTCCGCCTGGCGGCCGTCGAGGGCGGCGCGCTCTGGCTGAGCACGTCCGGCTGGGCCGGGCCTGCACCTGCGTGGCCACCGTCGGCAGCGACGCGCCGTCCTCGCTCCCCGCTGAGCTCGGCGGCCTCGACGACGGCCGGGTCTGGGCGGCAGGCCTGCGTGGCGGGCGCGCCGTCGTCGTCTCGGACGAGTCGCCGATCATCCTCTTGTGCCTCTGGGCCGAGCGACGGTCGCGCGCCCGACCCCGACGGGATCCGCGTGATCCAGCTGGCCCGCCACGAGCTTGCCGTCGCGTTCCAGGGCGCCCGGCTGCGCGAGGCGCTCGAGCGCGAACGGCAGGAGCTCACCGCGGTCGTCAGCGGCACGACCGACCTGATCCTCCAGGTCGATGCCGACCGACGGGTCGTGCGGCTCAACCCGGCCGGCGAGCGGCTGCTCGGCCTGACCGCGGCCGACGCGCTCGGTCGGACCTGTGCGGCGAGGTCCTCGGCTGCGACGTCGCCGGCGGGCACGATGCCTCGGCCTGTCCGCTCGCCGAGGTGATGGCATCGGGCATGCCGATCGCCTATCGGGAGACGGCCGTCCGCGGCCCCGATGGGGCGTCGATCCGGGTCGCCGGCGGGTACTCCACCGTCGCCCTGACGTCATCGGAGGTCGAGCGACCCGCAGGCGCGCGCCCGCGCGACGGCCATCCTGCGCGACATCAGCGCGGTCCGAGCCCTCGAGGAGCTGCGCGAGGGGTTCGTGGCCACGGTCAGCCACGAGCTGCGGACGCCGCTCTCGCTGATCCGCGGCTACACCGAGACGCTCCTCCACCTCGAACTCGAACCCGAGGAGCAGCGGGACTACCTCGAGCGGATCGACGAGGTCACCGGGCGCCTCTCGGCCCTCGTCGGCCAGATCCTCGACGTCACCCACCTCCAGGCGGACCCGCTCATCCTCGAACGGGCGCCGGTCCTGTTCGCCTCGCTCGTCAGCCGGCTGCGTGGCGACCTCGAGACCTCCGGGCGGGGCGATCGCCTGGTCGTGGACCTGCCGGACGACCTGCCGCCGCTCGAGGTCGACGGACCGCGGGTCGGCCAGATCCTGGAGAACCTCGTCGGGAACGCGTTCAAGTACGGACCGCCCGACGGGCTCGTGACCGTCAGCGCGGCGGTCGACGGAGAGTGGCTCGAGGTCGCCGTCGACGACGAGGGCGTCGGGATCCCCGCCACGGAACGGCCGCTCGTCACGGAACCGTTCCATCGCGCCTGGAACGTGCGCGGAATCGCGCATCCCGGGAACCGGTCTCGGGCTGTTCATCAGCCGGCGGCTCGTCGAGGCGCACGGCGGTCGCCTCCGCGTCGAGGATCGGCCGGACGGACGTCGCCGGGACGCGTGTGGCGTTCACGCTGCCGTTGCTGCGCGGCCCGGCGACGTCACCGGGCCGTCGTGCGACGACCCGGGCGGCGGCCTCGGCTCGAGGCGCACTCGTGGCTGAGACGATCCTCATCGTCGAGGACGAGCCCGAGTTCGCCGCGCTCGTCGAGCTGTGGATGGCGCGCGCCGGGTACCGAGACCGTCGTGGCCGCGACCGGGACCGACGCGTTGCGCCGCTTCTACGACGAGCACCCGGACCTCGTCATCCTCGATGTCTCGCTGCCGGGGCTCGATGGCTGGCGGATCATCGAGCGCATCCGCGAGTTCAGCCGGATCCCCATCCTGATGGTCACGGCGCGGAGCTCTGAGGCGGACAAGATCCGTGGCCTCAAGCTCGGGGCGGACGACTACATCACCAAGCCCCTGAGCTTCCCCGAGCTCACCGCGCGGGTCGGAGGCGGCGCTGCGTCGGGCCGCCACGGCCACGCCGGAACGGCCGCGCCGCCTCCAGCATCGAGACCTCATCGTCGATCTCGACGACCACCGGGTCCGACTCCGCGGCGAGGACGTCCGCCTGACTCCGACGGAATTCCGACTGCTCGCCTACCTCGTCGAACACGCCGGGCAGCTCGTCACGCATCGGCAGGTGCTCGGCGCCGTCTGGGGTGCCGGCTACGACGTCGATGTCCACCTGCTGCGGATGACGATCCGCAACCTGCGCATCAAGCTCGATGCCGTCGCCCCCGGCGAGTCCTACATCGCCACCGAGTACGGACTCGGCTACCGCCTGACCGGCCCGTCGCGTCCGGCCACGGGACCCGCCTAGCGGTCGGCTGGTCCGCCGAGCAGGTCGGCCGCCTCGTCCGTCGCGCGAGCCTCATGGTCGGTCATCAGATGGCGGCGGTCGTGGCTCGAGTGGTCGACGAACCCGTCGAGCCGATGCTGGAGATCCCGCATCCGCGCCACCTGGCGCTCGGCGATCGGCCGGAACGCGGCGTCGTCGCCGGCCACGCTCCAGAGTTCCAGGAAGTCGTCGAGGCAGAACGCACACGAGGCGAGCGCTTCGGCCCACGCCGCATCGCTGCTTCGCTCGGTCGATCGGGCGAGGGCCGTCTCGACCGCGGACTGGCCCTGGGTGCAGGCCGCACAGGGCGGACGACGTCGGGCCAGGCGCAGCCGCACCCGAAGCGAGCGACCCCTCGCGCCGAGGGCACCGCGGATCACCTCGAGCCGACGCTCGATCATCGCGCCGTACAGGATCGACGAGCCGAGCGTGCCACCCGGGCCGCGGCGATCGGCCAGGACCAGCTCGCGGGTGTGACGACGACAGAAGGCCTGCGAGCGCTCGAGCTCGCCCCGGAAACCGATGTCGAGGACGTGCTGCGCGATGATCGAATCCATCGCCGCCCGCTCCGACCGCGCGCGGACGACGCAGATCGGACAGCCACCTTCCCCGATGGCCGCGCTCAACCGAACGTCGACGATGTCGCGAGCCGGCAGCTCCGTGCCGGCCGGCCGGCCGGTCCCCGCCATCAGCGAGCCGCCCGAAGCGCCAGCGCATCCACGGCGCGCAGCGACCCGTCGACCGACGACACGCTGAACCCGGCACGCTCCAGCAGGCTGCCTGGCGATCTCCGCGCGGACCACCCGGTCGATCGGCTCCACCGGGTCGCGCTCGGCGAGCGTGACCTCCGCGTAGTCGGCCGGGCTGACCGCCAGGAGCGCACCGGCCAGGCCGCGTCGGCGAAACACCGGCGCCACGCCGAGAGCGAGCAGGTCGCGATGACCGCTCTCCGAGACAGGCCCGGCCACGGCCACGCCCACGACCTGCGTGCCGACCAGCGCGGCCGAGACGATGGCCCCGTCCGCGATCGCCGCGGCGATCAGCCGGTGTCCGGCGGCAGCATCGAATGGTGCGACGACGCGCGGGGCCAGCGAACACCCGGACCAGGCCGCGGCATCGAGCGAGGGCACGACGGTGGGTTCGCCGCCGCCCATCGGCCAGTTCGCCGCTCGCGGCTTCGCGTCCCCGCGTTCGGATCCCACCAGCCTCGGTCACGGGCCTCGCGCAGGATGCGCGGGCACCATCAGTTCCCGGACCAGCGCGACGGTCTCCCGCGACCGAGCTTCGGCGGCCGTCTGCGTCACGTCCACCGGGATCCCGGCGTTCGGCGCATCGGTGAACGTCTCCGGCAGCGGCGCCTGTCCGTACCGATCGCCCTCGATCGCCCAGCGCTCGCGCCAGTCGGTCGGTGTCGCCGACGGCACCTCGAGATGCGCGCCGGCCAGCCAGACGAGACTCCACGAGCGCGGCACGACCCGATACGCGTCATAGCCGCCGCCACCGGTCGCGAGCCAGCGGCCGCCGGCGTGACGATGCGCGATCGAATCGACCAGCCGGGCCGCCTCGCCCATCGCCGTCGTGGTCACCCGGAGGTGCGCGAGCGGGTCCCAGGCGTGCGAATCGGCACCGTGCTGGCTCACGACGACGTCCGGCCCGAACGCGGCGGCCAGTTCGGGGAGCAACGTTCGAACGGCCTCGAGCCAGGCGCCCTCGCCGGTCATCGGTTCGAGTGGGAGGTTGACCGCGCTCCCGGCCGCCACGCCCTCCCCGACCTCGTCGGCGAAGCCGCTGCCCGGGAAGAGGTACAGGCCGGATTCGTGGATCGACACCGTCAGCACGCCGGGGTCATCCCAGAAGATGGCCTGGACCCCATCGCCGTGGTGGACGTCGAGGTCGATGTACATGACGCGCAGCCCGTCGCGGCGCGCCCGGGCGATGGCCAGCGCCGGGTCGTCGTAGATGCAGAAGCCGGAAGCGCGTTCGGGCATCGCGTGGTGGAGACCGCCGCCCGGGTGGAAGGCATGGGCCACGTCGCCGCCGAGGACGGCCTCCATCGCTCGGATCGAGCCGCCGGCCACGGCCGCCGACGCATCGTGCATGCCCGGGAACGGTGGATCGTCGCCACCCTCGCCGATGCCCGCCTCGGGCGGGCCGAACGGTGCCTCCGAGAACCGCCTCACGGTCGCGAGATAGCGCTGGGTGTGGCACCAGAGCAGCTCGTCATCGGGCGCCGGCTCGGGGGCGAGGCCCGGCTCCGCCCCGATCGAGCGCAACAGGTCGAGCGCGGGTCCGAACCGCCTCGGCGTGAGGGGGTGACCGGGCCCGAAGTCGTAGGTCGTCGATCGCGGGCCGAAGACGAGCAGCATGCGTGGCACGATACCGGGCATGGAACGGGTCTACACCACGCCCCTCCTTGACAAGCTCGGGATCCGCCCGGGCATGCGGGTCGCGCTCATCGATATCGACGACGAGACGATCCGTCCGCTGCTGGCCGATCGGACCTCGGACATCACCGAGGGCTGGCCCGAACCGGACACGGACGTCGTCCTGCTGGGCGCCGATTCGATGGCGCAGCTCGCGCCCCTCCCCGAGTTGGCCGCCCAGATCCGGCCGAACGGCGCGATCTGGGTCGTGTCGCGCAAGGGCAAGGCCGGCACGCTCCGCGACGTCGAGGTGATCGAGGCGGCCAAGGCGTCCGGGCTCGTCGACAACAAGGTCGCGTCGTTCTCACCCACGCATACGTCCCTTCGGCTCGTCGTCCCGGTCGCGCTTCGGGGAGTACCATCCGCGGATGGATGCCTTCCTCATCGTCCTCATCGTCGTCCTGATCCTCGTCCTGATGTGGCGCGGGCCCAAGAACCTCCCGAAGCTGGGTGAGGCGCTGGGACGAGGCGTGAAGGAAGCGAAGGTCGAGGCGACGAAGGCCCAGGCGGAGATCCAGGCCCGCGTCGAGGGCGAGCCGGTGCCGCCGGCCGAGGGCTCGACGCCTGACCGACCGGCCTGACCGAGGCAGCGGCAACCAGGACCCTGGTGACCGCGTGATCCCGGACGAGATCGCCGCCCTCACCCATCGTCCCGGCCCAGGCTCGCATCGGACGACGCTGGCGGTCGACGGTCAGCCCACGGACACGCTGGCGGACCTGCCGCCGCTCCGGAATCGCCTCCTCTTTGTCGGGCTCAACCCGTCTCCGGTCAGCGTGGAGGCCGGCCACTATCACCAGGGCCCACTGGGTCACCGGTTCTGGGATCGGCTCAAGCAGGCCGGCATCCTCCCGGCCGGGACGCCGTACGAGGACGCCGACGACGGCCTGGCGGCGGTCGGCCACGGCATCACGGACCTGCTCAAGCGCCCGACGGCGCGCGACGACGCCACCGATGCGGACCTGCGATCGGGTGTCGGACCGCTCTGGCAGAAGATCGCGCTGTGGCGGCCGGCCGCGGTCGTGTACATCTACAAGCGCGCGGCGTCGATCTCGGCCGGGCGCCCACTGACCGAGCACTGGGGCCAGTTGGTCGGGGTGGCGATGGCCGGTCGGCCGTGCTTCCTGATGCCGGCCCCATACGCCCCGACCGAGGAGGTCGAGGAGGGTCTCAACTTCCTGCGTAACCTGGCGGCCGCGTTACCGGTCGATCGCGCCTGACGTGGTCAGCCGGCCCAGGCGGGACGGTCGTCCTCCGGCTCCGACGGCAGGCCGCGACTGAACCCGGCCAACAGCAGCACATACCCGGCCACCGACACCGTCATCCAGACGAGCGAGATCCACGACCAGAGTGTGAAATCCACCTCCGGCGTCGACGTGGCGAGCAGCGCGGCTGTGCTCACGGATGCGCTTCCGGACGCGATGAGGATCAACCAGACACCGGCCGTACCGAGCCGCCATGCCCCGGCGGGCCGCTCGCCCGCCGCCATGCCAGCCCACAGAGTCACCGCCAGGTATGCCTGCGCCGCGATGATCAGCCACCCCAAGGCCAGGACCGTGACGTTGTAGGTGAAGTTCACGTCGTCGGGGTCGTTCGCGACAGCGCGGCTGATCTCGACGATGCCGACGACCACCGACGACCCAGCGAGGAGGATCGCCGCGACGATCAGGATGGCCCGTTTGGATCCGCCCTCCCGATCCGGACGGTGGCGCGCCGCACGCAGCCCACGAGCGACATTGATGAAGCCAAGACCGAGCACGATCAGCGTCATGAGGGTGTACGCGACGAGTCCCGGCGTCAGGAATACCTGATCGTCCGACGGCGTCACGAGCCAGAAGAGGCCCGCGACTGGGTCTGAGGCCGCCTGCATCGCCTCGCCAGCGGCCAGCATGACCAGGCCGACCGCGAGGAGCCGATGCGTCGCCCAAGCGCGTCGGTGCCGGGCGAACAGCGCGGCCCCGAACAGGACGGTGGCGATCGGCGGGATAAGCCAGAGGATCAGGCCGAGGACGGTCCGGATGTACAAGGCCGTGTCGATGTCGGGCGAGGTCGGCAGGCCGTGGTCGAGGGCCAGGAGCAGGCCGGTCGCGACCGCCAGGATGACGAAGGCCCAGGAGGCACGAGGCAACTTCCCCGGGATTCGCGTCAGCCGGTCTGGGAGATGGGGTCCGCGGGCTTCCTCCCACGGCGTGCCATCGATCGTGTGCCCGACGGGCTCGTCCATTCGAGCATCGTGGGCTCGGTTCATTGCTCCGTCAATCGGGAGGTCGCTCAGCCGGCGAGCGGGTGGCCGCCGAGCTGGGTCGAGTTCGGTGCACGCACGTCCAGACGATCCCTCGACGCGGCCCAGGCGTGCTCGTCGCCGGGACCGGGCAAGCAGCGGGCACCCCGGGTGCCGTCGAGATCGCCGGTCAGTGTCACCCCACCGTCGCCGACCACGAACGCGATGTGGTCCGGCCGAGGTCCCGGCGTAGCGATGACCCCGAGCGGGACGTCGCCGGCCTCGATGACCTCGCCATCGGCCAGCTCCCGGACGGCGTACGGCAACGGCCGTCCCCCACCCGGCCCGACCACGACCTCGATGTCGAGCTCGATGGCGAGCGCCTCGGCACCCGCCGCATGGTCCGGGTCGACCTGGGTCAGCGCGATCGCCTCGGATCGTGCCGCCGCGCGTCGCCGGCGATCTCGATCGCCCGCTCGAGCGCTGGTCCGGTCGGATCGCCCGGATCGATCAGCACGAACGAGCGCCGCCCGACGAGGTAGGCGTTGACGGGCTGGCCGGCGACACCGCCACCGGCCGGCATGACGATGCGGACCACGTCCTCGGCCGGGTCATCGACCTCGATCGAGCCGAGCGGCCCGGGCGCCAGCCGCGATCGGATCTCGTCGAACGTCTGGACGTGTTGCAGCTGCTGCAGCGTCGTGCTCGTCGGCAGCCAGAGGCCGAGGTCGCCGGCCGCCATCGCATCGAGCGCGTCGCTCGGGCGCAGCCACGCGTGTTCGACGACCTCGTCACCCTCGATGGTCGCCTTCGATCGCCGTCCGGCAGCTCGGCCGCGAAGAAGCGGGCGTCGAAGCGGCGCGGGAGGATCGGCGGCGTGACCCAGCGCGACAGCGGCACGAGCCAGTCGGTTCGGAGCGTGAGATCGAGCTGCGCCGCGAGCGCCTGGAACCCGATCTCGCCGCCGACCAGGGCGGCCCGCGCGGCCCGAGCGCGCCAGGGAACGAGCCCGGGCCGACGTCGGCCAGCAGCACGCCGGCCTCCTCGAACGACTCGCGGATCGCGGCGATGAAGGCGGCGATCGCCTGGGTCGGAGGCAGGTCGCCGCCTAGCGCGGCCGCCGCGACCTGGGGCGACACGACGGACCGGGCGACGAGGCTCGGGTGGGCGTCCGTCGGGTCGACCCGGCCACCCGGGAAGACGTGCACGTCCGGGGCGAACGCCATCGACGCGGGTCGCCGACCGAGCAGCACCTCCTGAGCCGGCACGTCCCGGACGGATCAGGACGACGGTCGCCGCCGGTCGGGCCTCGACGCGGTCACCGGGCGTCGACCGGCGACGGTCGGCTCGAGTTGCGGCGCGCGAACTCCGCTCGAGGCCTCGGTCGTCACGGCAGCCGGCAGACGAAGCCGCGACAGACGTACGCGGTCGGTCGGCCGTCGATCGCGACGCGGTCGGCCAGGAGCGGCACGACGCTCGACGCGCGGATCGGCGCTGACGGCCACGACCTGGTGCGGACGGAAGCCCGCCTCGAGGCACGTCGAGGAGCGCCTGGGTCGCGGATCGTCCTGGATCGCCCACGATCGCGACCTCGACGGCGGGCGCCAGGGCGAGGTCCATCGCCGAGAGCCACTGTGCGAAGCCGCGTCGGATACCGCCCGACGAAGGTCACGACCGTGCGCAACGCCCGCTCGGCCGCGTCGCGATATCGGCCCTCGCCGGTCAACGCGGCGAGCCGCAGCAGCACCAGGGCCGCCATCGGCATTCCCGGACGGGACCGCGTTGTCCTGGAGGTCCTTCGGCCGGGCCACGAGGCGCTCGTGGTCGTCGGCGGTGTCGAAGAACCCGCCGGCCGGATCGGCGAACCGCGCCAGGACCCGATCCATCAGCGCGCGCGCCGTCGTGAACCAGCGCTCGTCGAACGTCGCCTCGTACAGCGCGAGCAGGCCGTCGGCGAGGTCGCGCGTAGTCCTCCAGCACGCCCTGCCCGGTCGCCCGGCCGTCCTTCCACGATCGCGACCAGCGCGCCGTCCGGCGCCGAGCAGCCCGCCGATGATCGTCTCGGCCGCCTGCACGGCCGCGGCCCGATAGCGCTCGGACGGCCCCCGGATCGCCCGGCGCAGCAGGCGGCGGCATCGGCGAAGGCCGCGATCGCCAGGCCGTTCCAGGCCGCGAGCGCCTTGTCGTCGCGGGCCGGCTGGGGTCGCTCCGATCGACGCGCCAGGAGGCGGTCGCGCGAGGCCGCGCAGGCTCGCTTCGAAGGCGCGGGTCATCGCGCGACGGCGGCGTGAGGACGCCCGGCGCAGGTCGCGCGAGAGGATCGTGCCGCCCTCCCAGTTGCCCTCGTCGGTCACGCCGTAGGCGGCCGAGAACGGCTCGGCGTCGTCGACCGAGCACCTCGCGGATCTCGGCGCGCGACCAGACGAACGTCAGGCCCTCGACCCCTTCGGTGTCGGCGTCCTGGCTCGCGGCGAAGGCGCCGTCGGCGGTCGTCAGCTCGCGGATCATGTAGTCGAGCGTTCCGGTCGCCACGTCCCGGTAGCGCGCCGTCACCGGTCAGCGCCCAGGCGTGCAGGTAGACCCGGGCCAGCTGGGCGTTGTCGTAGAGCATCTGCTCGAAGTGCGGCACGAGCCACACGGCGTCGGTCGAGTAGCGATGGAAGCCGCCGCCGAGCTGGTCGTGGATCCCGCCGTCGGCCATCGTGTCGAGCGTGAACCGCACGAGCGCGTCGAACGCTCGCTCCGCCGGTCGCGCGTGCCGCCGCAGCAGGTACTCGATCGTCATCGGCTGGGGGAACTTCGGCGCGCCGCCCCAGCCGCCGTTGCGCGCGTCGAACGACGGCGTGAGCCCGCCTGGCCACCGTCTCGAGGAGCGCCGGCGTCGGGTCATCCGTGCCGGCCTCGATGCGCTGCTGGTCGACGAGTGCTCCGACGAGCCGCGGTCCCGGCCCCCTCGACCTAGTCCCGATGCTCGCGCCAGGCCCGATCGACGCCCTCGAGGACCTGCCGGAACGACGGCATCCCGTGGCGCGGTTCGATCCGGGAAGTACGTGCCGCCGTAGAACGGCTTGCCGTCCGGCGTCAGGAAGACCGACATCGGCCAGCCGCCGCCGCCGGTCATCGCCTGGACCGCGCCCATGTACAGCTGGTCGAGATCGGGGCGCTCCTCGCGGTCGACCTTGATCGAGACGAAGTGGTCGTTGAGGTAGCGCGCGGTCGCCTCGTCCTCGAACGACTCGCGCTCCATGACGTGGCACCAGTGGCACGCGGCGTAGCCGATCGAGAGGAAGATCGGGCGATCGAGCAGCTTCGCGCGCGCCAGCGCGTCCGGGCCCCACGGGAACCAGTCGACCGGGTTGTTGGCGTGCTGCAGCAGGTACGGGCTCGTCTCGCCGGCGAGGCGGTTGGGCATGCGTTGGATGGTACGGCCCGTGCCGCGAACGCGGCCGCCTCCGGCATCCAATGGTCCCGGTCGGTCGCATACCGGTCGTGCGGTGCCCGGATGCGACGCATCCAACGGTTATCGGTGCTCGTGGGCACCGATAACCGCGTCATAACGCCCGGATAAGCCTTCGGGAGTATGGTCGCGGTGACCAACCAGGAATACGCTGGCCGCCCGCCTGAGTAGGGAGGGCCCCCCTCGGTGAGGAGGCTCGGTTCGGTCTTCGCGGCGCTGCTCGTCGCCGGCGTCCTCGCGTCGGCAGGAGTGGTCGCGCCGGTCGCCGCCGCCTCCTCCGTCCCCAAGGTCGTCTTCATCGTCGGGCCGTCCGGCGCGGCCACCGCCGGGTATCGCGCGGAGGCGCGCGCGGCGGCGGCCGTGGCTCGGAGATTCACGCCGGACGTCACGGAGATCTACTCACCGAACGCAACGTGGCCCGCGGTCAAGTCGGCGCTCCAGGGAGCATCGCTCGTCGTCTACATGGGCCACGGCAACGGTTGGCCCAGCCCATACCGCGATTCCCTCTATCGGGCCACGCAGAACGGCTTCGGGCTCAACCCGAGCGCCGGCGGAAACGACGCCACGCATCAGTATTTCGGGGAGAGCCGGATCGCCGCCTCCATCAAATTCGCCAAGGACGCGGTCGTGCTGCTCCACCACCTGTGCTACGCCAGCGGCAACTCGGAGCCGGGCCTGCCCGAGGGCACGCTCGAACAGGCGCAGCAACGCGTCGACAACTTCGCCGCCGGGTTCATCGCCGCCGGCGCGTCGGCGGTCATCGCCGAGGCCTACGACGGCCCGACTGGTCACGTGAAGTCCGTCCTCGGCGGCGGCCGGTCCATCGAGGCGATGTGGCGATCCGCGCCGGGTGCCAACGGTCACGCCTTCGCGTTCGAAAGCCAACGCAGTCCGGGCTACGTCGCGCAGATGGACCCGAAGCACGCGACATCGGGCTTCGAACGCTCGATCGTCCTGCGCAAGGGCCTGGCCTCCGCCGACGTCCTCGCCGGCGCCCGCGGGTCGGCCAGCGGCGGCTCGCCGGCCGTCGTGCCCGGATCCCCGAACCTCCTGGCGTCCGGCATCACGCTCGGCGCGCCGTCGATCAGGGGCACGACCGCCGCCAAGGGCAAGGCCACGCTCCGGGTCCGGTTCAAGATCGGCGATCGCGATGACCTGCCGGCCTCCATCCAGGCCAGCGTCCGCTGGGATCCGCTCGACCTCGCGCCGGTCCCGACCGACCCATCGACCGAGGCGCCGGCCGAACCGCCGACGCCGGCGAACGAGCCGTCCGCGTCGCCGGTTGCGACGCTCGCGCCCGCTCCAGGCGCGAGCCCGAGTGCGACCCCGACGCCAGCGCCACTGCAACCGGCCGAACCGCCCGAGCTCGAGCTCGTCACGCCCGAGCGCATCGGCGATGTCGTGGCCCCGTCGGACCTCCACCTCGGTGCGAGGTACCTCTCGATGCCCGTCCTGCTACCCGCCGCGCCCGGCCGCTACCGCCTGACGATCACGCTCCACGACGCTGACGGCGTGGCCTACGACGCGGCCAGTCAGGCCGCTCTCCCGAGCCTGAGCGTCCGAGTCACGGGCGATCCGGATGGTGCCATCCTCGTCGCCCCGACCGCCACGCTGAACGCGGGAACCGACGTGAAGCTCCCGGTCCGCGTCGTCAACCTCGGCAAGACCGCCTGGGGGCACGGGCCGATCGTCGACAGCCGCGATCCCGACGGTGGCGACCCGGCCGTCGGCGCCAATCTCGTTGGCCGCTGGCTGTCGCTCGAAGACGGCACGCTGACGCCGGAGAACGCACGGATCGGCCTGACGGCCGGCCTGAAGCCGCGGGTCACGGTCGATGTCGTCCTGGCGCTCGCCGTGCCGACCAGCCCTGGCGACTATCTCCTCGTCCTCGACGTCGTCACGCCCGAGCATGGCTCGCTGATCGCCTCCGGCGTCGAGCCGACGATCGTGCGGGTGACCGTCGTCCCCTAGTTCGACAACGGCGCGAGGATCCCCGCGCTGACCGAGGGTCAACAATTCCGTCACGAAGCGACCTGTGCTACCGGTCTCGTGCGCGAGCGCTGGCTGCCAGTCAGCGATCCCGCAGCACCACCCGAGGATCCGGGCCGCAGGACACGCCCGCCTTCGCCATCGGTTCGAATCGCTGACTCCCGGCCAGCACCAACGGCGACGAGACCCCCGTGCGCCGACGGGTATACACGACAAGCCCCGACATGCTTCGCGGCCTACCATGCCGATGTGAACGACGCCGTCCACGATCCCGGCCCCGATCGCAGCGCGGGCCGCGTCAAGGATCTCCCGCCCGACGTCGCCGCCGAGCCGATCCACCTCGGACCCGGATCGGCGGACAAAGGCGTCGTCCGGATCGGGACCGCCTCGTGGACCGACCCGACCATGACGGCCGCCGGGGTCTTCTATCCCGAAGGCGCCGACTCCGCCGAGGAGCGCCTGGCCTACTACGCGAGCCGCTTCCCGCTCGTCGAGGTCGATTCGACTTACTACGCACTGCCCGCCCGACGGACCGCCGAGCTCTGGGTCGAACGAACGCCGCCCGACTTCACGTTCGACATCAAGGCGCATGCCCTGATGACCGGCCAGCCGACGGAGACGAAGCGGCTGCCGAAGGACCTCCGGTCGGCCCTCCCCGACGACATCGCCGCCAAGCCGCGCATCTACGCCAAGGACCTGCCCGACGACCTGCGTGACGATGTCTGGGCCTGGTTCGCCGACGGCCTCGAGCCGCTCAAGGAGGCCGGACAGCTCGGCTCGATCCTGCTCCAGTACCCGCGCTGGTTCTTCACCTCGTCGGAGAACCGTGACCAGATCGAGGAAGCCGTCGGGCGCCTGCGGGACGCCGGCATGACCGGCGCGGTCGAGTTTCGGAGCGCCTCGTGGTTCAACGAGAAGAACATCGAGCGGACGCTCAAGTTCCTCGGCGATCGCCAGATCCCGATGGTCATCGTCGATGGCCCGCAGGGCTTCAAGTCGAGCGTGCCGGCCGTCGTCGCGGCGACCTCGCCGGAGCTCGCCATCGTGCGCTTCCACGGTCGAAGGACCGAGACCTGGGAGGCCAAGGGGATCCAGACCGTGGAGCGGTTCCGCTACCTGTACGACCGCGACGAGCTGCAGGAATGGGCGCCGCGGGTGGCCGGAGACGGCGGGCCAGGCCAAGGACACGCACGTCCTCTTCAACAACTGCTACGCGAACTACGGCGCGACGAACGCACTCGAACTCGCGCAGCTCCTCCTCGACCTGGAGGCCGCCGACGCCTCGTAGCGCCTACGTCGCGGCGTCGCGGAGGGCCTCGGCCCGGAGCTTGGCCAGGTAGGCGGAGGCACCCCTGTAGTTCGGCCAGGTCACCTCATGCTCATACGGCTCCCGCGCCTCACTTAGGCGATGTCGCCCATCGAAGCTGATCCACCGTGAACCGACGGCCTCGCCCAGCTGTTGATCGAGTGTCGCGATGCTGGCTCCAAGTTGCGTGGATAGCGCCAGGTAGTGCGCGTCATACGCGGTCAATCCGTACCGCTCGATGTGATCGATCGTGAGCAGGAAGAGCGGGCGATCGGGATCGACCGTGATCAGGGTGAGCTCTTCGATCTCGTCGACCGCCTGCAAGACCTGCTGACTGGTGTATCGATACTGCCGGGCGAGAGGGTTGATCAGCTCATACCAAAAGAGCGACGGCACGACGAGGGTCTGGTTGATTTCCGCCCAGAACCGGATCATCTGGCGGATCGATGACGCGACATCCTCGTCGCGCAGCAGGGCGATCGCGACTGAAGAGTCGACCACGATGGGCCGCAGGTCGCTCATCGTTCGCCCTTCGGTTCGTCTCGATCTCGATCCAGCCGAACCGCCGTCGCGGCGTCAGGGTCGCCGGGTTGCGGCGGGTGCTTGATCCGCATCTCCTCGGCGAACGCCAGCAATCGATCCAGGGCAGCGAGTCGCCGACGTCGGATCTCGTCAGTCGTCGCGCTCAATCGCTGCCCATCCTCCACGGAGACCAGATACGCCAATGGCCGATGGTCGCGCTCGATGAGGATCCGCTCGCCCGCGGATGCGGCGTCCAGGATCTCGCCCAGCTTCTTGCGCATGTCCATCGCGGTCACGGTTCTCATGGTCAGTCATGATAGTCGGGTATGACGGTCGTCAAGGTGCCAAGCCGACCGACGCCGCGCCGTCCCCCATGTCGGCGGCGTAGGCTATGCCCATGACTGCGAACGCCGTGGCTGGCTTTCTGCCGAGTACCTCAGGGCTGCATTTCGCGAACGCCTTTCCGCCCGGGCCGACCGTGAAACTCGGGTTCCTCGACCCGCGCATGATCGGCGTCGGCGACGCGAGCTCGGGCCTTTGCGGCGGGATGAGCTGGTACGTGCGCGATTCGTATGCGCGGAAGCGGCCGATCCCGCCCGACACGTCGCCGCCTGCGAACGGCTCGCCGCTGTTCAAGGCGATCGTTCGAAACCAGGTCCAGTCGCTCTACTGGCTGAGCGTCCCGCTGCGGTTCTACTGGCTCTCGGCGTGGGTGGCCGGCAAGCCCGGACGCCGGGCGGTCGACCACGAATGGTCCAAGATCACGGGCGCCATCGACAGCGGCAAGCTGCCCATCGTCGGGCTCATCCGCAAGGCGTCATGGAACCCGTTCGCGCTGACCTCGAACCACCAGGTCCTCGCGTACGCCTACGACGACGATGGCACGACGCGCCACCTGAAGATCTACGACCCGAACCACCCCAACGGCGACGACGGTCGTGATCACGATCGCCGCGGCGGGCCTGTCGCAATCGACCGGCGAGGACGTGCTCGACCTGTTCAACGCGGGGTAGGTAGCCCGTGCTCGGCCTATGCGACGACAATGTCGAGCGCGGCCATGCCTTCGACCTTCGGGTCGACGTTCCACCGGATCATTCGCCACTGCTGCCCGTCCTCGTGGTCGGACCCGATGTTCCACGTGAACTCCTGCACGACCCACTGACCGAGCTGGCCGAACCACTGGAGCTGGACTCGCACGGGCACATCCTTAGGGGGTGCCGGGGCGTCGGCGAATAGGACGTCGACCAACAGCTCGGTCTTCCTCGTCGTGCCAGCGGCCAACGTTCCTACATTCGTGATCGACGATCGAGACACAGGGTTGTTGGGCGTGTTGGCGATGATCCGGAGGTCGACCACTGGCGAGGCGCCGACCTGAAGCGTGAGACTCACGTAGCCCTCGCCTGCGTCGAGCCCGTGCTGGCGGGTCTCGTACTGGCCGGGGTAGTCAACGGCGATCGGCACTACGGCTTGCACCCGGGCTTCCCACCGCCGTTCGCGCTCGGTGTTGGTGGACGCCGCCAGTGCCTTGGACGCGGTCCTCCACGCCAGGATCGAGACGACCATGGCGGCGGTCGCCGCGAAGGCGGAGACGATGGACGCCCATTCGGTCGCGGTCAGCGTGGTCAAATTCGGCACTCTCGCGAGGATATGCGAAGCGGACCAGTTTTTCTTTCGGTAATGCTCGGCTGGACAAGTCCTGGCCCGATATCCGCCTCGGGCGTGTATCGACTGGAATAGCCTTGAGGGCCGCCATGGCTAGCCAGGACGGTCCTCAAGATGTTCGACGAAGCTCGGGCGATCCCTACTTGGCGGTCGCGTAGAGGAGCCGCCAGAAGTCCTCGCTCTTGCCCGTCTGGTTGACGTTATCGCCGTTGCTCGAGACGCTCGAGACGGCGATGCTCAGGAGGTCCTCGGCGACCTCGTCCCAACGCTTCTCGACCGCGGCGAAGCCGCCCTTCCAGCTGAGGACGCCGGTGGTCGGATCGGTCTCGACCTGGGACCGGATCGCCGCGTGCATCGGCGAGAACACGCCGCCGTGGATCAGGTGGGACGTCGTCCGGCCGGTGTAAGGGAGGGTGATCGGGGTCTTCTGCGGAGAGACCCACTTGAGGGCGCCGAACCGGCCGCCCGACTTGTAGTGGTTGATCGCGGTCGACTGGATGATGTCCGCCAGCTCCGTGATGCCGCGCACAACGCCCTTCATCGTTGCCTCGTAGCGAGCGGATTCGGTCTCGAAGATGTCGAGGGTCCGGCCCTTCGAGGTATAGGTGACAGTCGGCATCCTGATCCGGTCGAAGCGGGTGGTGTCGAAGGCCACGATCAGCGCGACGAGGTCGCGGACGGTCGCGGCGTTCTGCTCCCCTTCGTGCCAGGCGATGTTGTTCTGGACAGGGCCGAGCACCTTCTTCAGCCAGTCGAAGCTGCCGCGAGCGTCCATGAGGCTGACGTCCTTGACCTGGGTGTTGGTATTGCGCCCCTCGGCGATCTCGAGGACCGCGTCGTGGTCAAGGCCGATGACGGTCTCGATCCGGATGCGGACGTCCGGATGGAGCTGTGCCTTGGCGCGCGTCAGGAGGGTCTGGGACGAGAGCCCGTCGAGGTTGCCGTCCATCTCGTCCGGGTCGTACGTGACGACGTACGTCTCGGGCCCGATCTTCTCGATCGAGCGCGCGGTCTGCATGATCCCGTGCGACTTGATGTGGAACAGGGTCGGCGTGCCCTCCTCGCCCTTCGCAGCGCGCTCGATCTGGCGATACACGCCGTAATCGATGCGGCCCTCAGGGTCGCGCGGGTTGGCACCCTTGCGGATTTCGGGGAGGTCGCCGGCGCGGATGGTCCAGACGTGGGTCTTGACGCCGGGGTTCGCCGGGTCTTCCCATGATCGGGCGACCTCGACGTTGTCGAACTGGATGCGTTCCATTGCGGAACTACCCTTCCTGCCTCGCCGAAGCGGGCTCTTCCACCGCCTCGCCACCATGGGCTGAGTGCGGATCGCCTACAGGGTAACACGCGAGCATTTGCCGAGGCCGACGGGATTCAGCCATGCAGGTCCGCCAACGATCCGGGCGACTACCCCTTCCGACCGAGCCCGAGCGACGCGAGGCTGACGAGCTGGTCCGAGATGGCGCCTGCATGGTCGCGACGGAGCGTGGCCGTGGTCAGGCGCTTGGCCGCCGTATAGCCCAGCTGACCGGCCGTCGGGACGACGATGACCCGCGCAGGGCCGCCATCGACGAAGTGACGGTCAAGGTCGAGCCACACCAGGAAGTCTGCCGTGAGGTCGTTCGGGTTGAAAGCCGTCAACCCCGCCTGTGTTCCCTTCACCTCGACCCGAAGGCGCGTGTCGCCGACCATGACGATCAGGTCCGCCTCGGGACCGCCGCGGCTGACCGCCGTAACCGGTCCGTAGCCCGGCAGCGCGATCAGGCCCGTCGTGAGGAGGAGCGCGGCGAGCGACTCGGTGAGCGCTTCCGGGAGCTTCGGGTACTGGATCAGCGAGGCCATCGGCTCGACGCGGCGCCGTCCCTCCAGGTACGCGACTGTCCGGCGGAACTCGCGCGCGAGCGAGCCGACTTCGGCTAGGCTCAGCAGTCGCGGCTTGCGCCGCGGCGTCCTCGGAGCTTGAGGCTTCGATCGCGGATGGCCTCGGCCCAGCTCGTCGGGCATGACATCACCTCGCACTCCCAGATCCGGAGCACGTCCCAGCCGCGCTCCCTCCACATCCCGTCCGCCCGGCGGTCACGGTCGAGATTTCGGTCGAACTTCGTCCGCCACGCCGAAGCGTTCGGGCCACCGATCGTCCGCCGGCCGTGCCTCGGGCAGCCGTGCCAGAAGCACCCGTCCACGTAGATCGCGAGGCGGGCGCCGGGGATCGCGACGTCGGCCGACGAGCGGGTGTCGAGGGGGTACGCAACGCGGTACCCCACCCGAACGGCGCGCAGCGCACGGCGCAAGACGATCTCGGGCTCCGTGTCCCGCTTCCGCCGTCCTCGGAGATGCACACTCCAGCACGTCGCCTGCCACGCCAGTGCGGACGGGCGCGCCGGGGTCACCAACCTAGTCTAGCCCTCGCCCGTTGGGTCCTCGTCCGCGACCTCGTCGAGCGTGGGCGTGGGCTCGTCTGGCACGATGCCGATCAGAACGAGTGGCACGGCAGGCACGCCGCGGCCCTGACGGACGATGTCGTACAGGCCACGCTCGTAGTACCCCGGCCCCGATGACATCACTGCCTGCATCGTCTTCATAGGCAGGAGCTCGATGCCGAGGTCTATCTTGTCGCCGACGAAGAACGCCATGTGCTTGACGAAGAGGTCGTACGCGATGAAGGAGTACTTCCCGAACTGGACCTCGACGGCGACGCGCTCCTTGACGAAGTCGGTCTGGTTGTACGACCGGATGGGCGTCTTGCCCTCGGCGGCGATCTCGGCCTTCTGGTCGTCCGCGGGAGGTCGAGTGTCCGCGGAGGATCAGGTCGCGGTTGTCGGTGACCCAGTAGTAAGTCTTCCCCTCGGTCCATCCGGCATTGGCGAATCCCTCCTTGAACGCGGCGTTCAGGTCGTCGGGCGAGTACAAGAGCCGACCAGCCATGGTCTTCTCCTTGCTCACCTTCGTCTTCGCCTTCTCCGCGTCGACAGCCGCGATGACCGTCTCGATCTCCTCCCACATCCCGTCGCGGCGGACCTTCAACCACTCCCATCCGTTCAGGTGGGAGTAGACCTCGGCGATCTTCACGCAACGGCTCCGGGCAGACCGGCTGCCCTCGGGCTGCTCCGCTGCCAGCCGCCGACCGTCCGTTGAACAGGGCGGCCACGACCATCCCGGTCGCGATCGCCGCGGCCTCCCTCGCGATCTTCAGGTTGCCCTCGGCCGCGTCGCCTAGCTCTCGAACCACGAACGGACGGAGACGCTGCACCCAGGTCCGCGTCGACGGAGTCCCGGACGGCCTCGGCGACGCGACCAAGCGCGTCCACGATCGGAAGGGATGCGGCGCTCCGACGGCTTCGCGTCCACGTCGCCTGCACCTCGTCGGCCGTCCACCCGGACGACAGCTCACTCGACGCCTCGACGGCCTCCACGGCCCGGACCCAGTCATTCGCGGCCGGCACCTGCGCGATGAGCCGGTCGACTGCGTCACCGTCGGGCCGCGCTCGAGGATGTGCTTGGAGTCCCCGAAGAAGAACTTCACCTCCCATTGAGCGCCGCCGTTGTCAAAGCCGCCGTTCGCCAAGTTCGAAGCGGACGCCGCTGTGGAAGCGGAGCCCCGGGATCGCCGCGCGGTAAGAGCTGACCCACGTACGTGCGACCTGCCTTGTCCGGAGGTGTGGCGGGAACACCGGCCGGGAGCGGGTGGTGGTAGCAGAGCGTCCCCAACCGGCTTGAGGTCTGGCGCCTACGTCCCGAGCATCGCGTTGGCGATGTAGTACGCCATCGGCGGCGGCAGTGCATTCCCAACCAGCTTCATCTTGGCAGTGTAGGAGCTACCGAACAGCCCGTAGGTGACCGGGAACCCTGCACGCTGGCCCGCTCGCGTACCGTCAGCCGCCGGTAGTCGCCGTCCTCCCCGATCACGATGCTCTCCCTCGAGACGCGCGTGCAGGTGGCCGTGATCGTCCGGGCGGTCTCGTCAAGCGGGTCGGGGAACCGCATTATGTTGTAGACCGGGTGGTACTCCTCGCCTCGCGGTTCATCCGAAGTTCTTCCCAGTCAAGAGGCTCCTCGCGGTCGTTGTCGGTGACCTTGTCACGGGCTCGACCCCGCCCCGTAAATCGGGTCAACCGGCGGGTCGGCGTTAAGGCCTCCACGACATCCCCAGCGTCGAACGATGAATTCGCGCGCGGTACGACATTAGGAGCCTTACGGGGAGGTCGCCCGCGACCATGCGCCGCCGCCGCTGGGGCAGGCCGAACTCCGCCATGTCGACCACGGTGACGACCTTGACGAGATCGGCGAACTCGGCCAGCTGGCCACCGGGCGCCAGGTGCTCCTCGAGGATGCCGGCCACCCGCGGCACGTTCTCCATCGCCCAGTAGCGCGGACGCGTGGCCCGGACCACCCGCAGGAACGCGGCGATGTCCTTGAGCCCGTCTGCGACGTCGCCGCTGCCGCCCCGGTTGGCGAACGAGAACTGCGTGCACGGCGGGCTGCCCACGACGAACGAGATGCTCGGAGGGTACGAGTCGATCGGTCGCGACCGGATGTCGCCGGCCGCGACGTGCGACGAGAAGTTCCGCTCGTGGGTCTCGACCGCCTGGTCCCACCACTCGTACGACGCGACTGTCTCGATCCCGGCGAGCTTGAGCCCGAGGGTCCATCCGCCGATGCCGCTGTAGAGGTCGATCGCCCGACCGGGACCCCGACGTCCTCCCAAGCGTGCCTCCTCCGTGTGGTCGTATCCGGACAGAACCGATGTTCCAATCCGGATGTTAGCGGCCGGCGCGGGACCTGACCAGGCCGGTCACAGTGTCGCTCCCGGCACGCCTCAGGCCAAGCCAGTGGTCCACGAAGGTTGTCCACAGGTTCGGGCATGGCTGTGGACGAAAAGCGAGTAGCGGCGGCTTAGGACCGGGACCGATCCTTCGCGGCTCCGGCTCCGCGCGTCTCGGTCGATCCCGGGCGACGGCCTGGCCAGTCCGGCCACGGCGACCAGGGCCATCGCGGGCTCTCGAAAGCCGTGGATGTCCCAATAACCGGCTACTCATCGCTCAGCTGGCCATGCGTAGGACTGGCAACCCTAGCCCTCCGGTGGGCCTGTGAATTCTAACGAACTTGATGTCCATGTCGACGTCGGGGCAAATTCATATTGGTCCCGTGAGCCCAGAGGGCCGCTCTAGAACATCGTCGAGTTATGCGGGGCGGACGGCGTCGTGAACAGCGCATCGGCCGCCGCCAACGCACCCGGGCGGCACTCCTTCACCCGGCCGGCCGCGGCCAGATCGGCGAACCGGAACGCGCCGAGGTAGACCGCCGCCACGTCCCGAATGTCCATCGACAGGTCCGGCGCCGCCCGCGTGCCCGTGACCGACGCGACGCCATCGGGCTCCGGAACGGAGAGCTGCCACGTGCCGGCGTTCCAGGGGCAGAAGTCGTCAGTCACCTCGAGGATCAGGCTGCCGGGCCCGCGGTACGACCGGCCCTCGAGCGCGGCCGGCAACTCGATGATGCGCAGCCACATCGCATCGTTGACGCCCATGGCGAGGCGGCGCGGCTCGGTGATCATCAGTTGCAACGGGTGGGGCGTCGGGCTGCGCCACGTCCGCACGACGCCGACCAGGTCGATGCTGAAGACCCACTGCCAGAGCGCCTGCTCCGACACGGCGTCGAGGCCGATCAACTCCATGACCGTGGCGATGCTCTTCGGCCCATGGCTGTCCCAGTCCGGCTTCAGGCGGTAGACGACGTAGGCGCGCGCCTCGCCATCGACCTCGAGCATCGCGAGGACCTTGGGCCCATTGCCGTTACGCATCCACTCGGCGTCGTTGAGCAGCTGCTGCCGCCACTTGGCGTCGGTCCGCGTGAGCGAACCCGGCGTCACCGCGCGGCGCGCCTCGTAGATCGCCGGAAAGCGGTCGGCCGCCTCATCGCGATCGACGATCCGCACCCGCCCCGGCGATTCGACCGGGCGAGCGAATACGATCTTGTCCTTCGGCGCGTCGATCTCGGTCTGGAGGGTCGAGAGGCCGTAGCCAAATCGGTCGTAGATGGCTGCCTCGGACGCCCACAGGATCGCGACCGGCTCGCCGCGCTCGCGCGCCTGCTCGAACAGGCGGGTCATCATCAGGCGCAGGATCCCGCGCCGACGATGCGTGGGCATGACCCCGACCAGCGTCACGCCGGCCGCGCCGACCTCCCCGCCCGGTGTGGTCAGCCGGAATGTGTAGGTGCCCGACAGGCCCACCTGCGTGTCGCCATCGAAGGCGCCGAAGATCCGATCGAGCTCGACCAGCTGGCGCTCGATGTCGATCTCCGCCGGCGTGAACTCCTCGCCGAAGGCGATCGCGATGGGTGCGTAGAAGCTCGGGAGGGTCTCGTCGGTGGGGTTCCGGAGGGTGATCCCGGTCAGGTCGTCAGGCACATGCCCATCCTGCCACGCGGGCGCCAGCGGCGGGACCTCGGTCGGCGGCGCCGGGCGCCCGACTCACACCGGCGGCAGCTCCTGGGCGTCGGTCTGGGCCGCGGCGAACAGGTCGCCCTTATCGGCGACACGTTCGAGGATGGTCCGGATCGTCCAGCGGCCGGGTAGCAGGTCCGGATCGTCGAGCTCGTCCCAGGCGATCGGCGCGGAGACGGGCGCCCCGGCGGCCGGCCGCACGGCATACGGCGCGACCAGCGTCTTGATGCTGGCGTTCTGGGTGTAGTCGAGGCGGGCCCGACCCTTGCGGGCCTCCTTCTTCCACTCCCAGGAGATGAGGTCCGGGACGGTCGAGCCGACCGCACGGCTGACCCGCTCGACCCACGCGCTCGTCTCGTCAAAGCCGTACTTCGGTTCGATCGGGATCCAGATCTGGATGCCGCGCTTGCCGGTCGTCTTGGGATAACCGCGGACGCCGAGATGGCCGAGGGCCGTCCGATAGAGGCGGGCCAGCACGAGCGTCTCGTCCCAGGTGGTCTTCTCCCCGGGGTCGATGTCGATGTAGGCGAACGCGGGTTGCCAGGGGTCAGGCAGGCGACCGGTCCACGCATGGACTTCGAAGCTTGTCTGATTGCCCAGCCACGCGAGCGCCGCCGCCCGGTCGGCGAGGAGGTGGTCGTTGGCGCCACGGTCGCTGCGGCCGTCGACGCCGGTCTCGTGCCAGCGGGTGAGCCACTTTGGCGCGGTCTCGGGGATGTCCTTCTGCCAGAAGCCGGGCGCGCCCGCGCCGTTCGGGAATCGCTGCAGGTTGAGCGGCCGATCCTTGAGGTGAGGCAGCATCGTCGGGGCGATCCGAGCGAAATACCGGATGAGCTCGCGCTTCGTGATCGGCCCGCCGCCGTCCGGTTCGCGTGGCTCGAAGATCGGCTTGTCGAGGTTCGTCAGCTTCAGCTCGTCACCGCCGACTCGCCACAGCCCTTCCTTCTCGAGGGCGTCCAGGGCCTTGAGCTCGTCGTCGGTCACGCGCCAGTTGTCAGGGACAGCGGACGAATCGTCGGCGGATGATCGGGCGGGCCGCTTCGATGTCGGCTTCGGAGCGGCCTTCGTATCCTTGGGCATCCCCGAATCTTGCCGCGTTTCCGCCGGTGGTGCCGACGCCTCGGCGGCACGGACCGCCGTGGTCGTGGCGACCGCGGTCTCGCGCACGACGCCGGTAGGGTCGCGCCCTGGCTCGATCCCCTTGAACGCGGTCTGGCGGACCATGCCGTCCCGGGACCAGTCGGCGAGCTCGGCCCGGATGACCAACTCGGGCCGGACCCACGTGATGTTGGCGAGGTCGCCGCCCCATCGACCGCGATAGTCCTTGGGCGGAGGCGGGTCGAACGGCGGCGAGTCGGTCGCGAGCGGCCGCAATCGCGCCAGCAGGACCTTGCGGTTCGCGCCGGTGAACCCGGACCCGACCTTGCCGCTGAAACGCAGCTTCCCATCCTCGTAGACGCCGACCGCGAGCGCCCCGAGATCGCGCGCGCTCCCCTCCCCGGGCGTCCAGCCGCCGACCACGAGCTCCTGCTCCGGCCGGATCTTGAGCTTCAGCCAGGCGTTGGTGCGCCGTCCGGGCTCGTAGCGCGAGCGACGAAGCTTGGCGATGACGCCCTCGACGCCATTGGCCTTCGCCGCCGCGTAGAACGCCTCACCCTCGCCCTCGACGTGTGCCGCGAAGCGGACTCGCCGGTGGTCCTTGAGGACGCTTCGAAGCAGGCGCTTGCGGTCCTCGAGAGGAACGTCGAGGAGCGACCGACCATCGAGATAGAGCAGGTCGAACACCTGGTAGACGAGCCCCGTGGCGGTCTTGTCGCCGAGCTTGGTCTGCAGCAGGGAGAAGTCGGGTCGGCCCTCGTCGTCGAGTGCCACGACCTCGCCATCGACGATGGCCTGGCGCGCATCGATCCAGGACGGCGGGCTGAGGAGCCTCGGGAAGTAGGTCTCGGCCGTCGTTGAGGTTGCGCGTCCAGATGCGGACCTTGCCGTCGGCGACGACGGCCTGGACGCGGTAGCCGTCCCACTTGATCTCGTACAGCCAGTCCGGGTCGCTGAACGGCTTCGATGCGAGCGTGGCGAGCATCGGCTCGATGTGCTGGGGCATCGGGTGCCTCGACGGCGCCGGCCAGGTCGATCTCGGCTTCCGCGGCCGGTGCCTGGCCATTCCAGAGCGCGTCGCGGTCGGCCTTGACGTCGTCGTTCGTGCGGCCGGTCTTGACGCTCTGCGGGTGGTCCTCGGCGTCCCAGCCGTCCTGCGAGGCCTCGTCGCGCTTGTGGATGAGCAGCCACTGGTCGCCTTCGTCGTCCTCGAACGCCTTGCTCGGCGCGCTGCCGGGCCGGCGACTGGTCCGGACGATCGTGAATCGACCCTTGAGCTTCTGGCCGTTGAGCCAGAACTTGAGCTCGCCGTTGGGGATGGCGGTCGTGGCGTCGATCGTGGGAGCCTCGGCCTCCCAGGTCCCCCAGTCCCAGACGATGACGTCGCCCGAGCCGTACTGCTTGGCCGGGATGACGCCCTCGAAGTCGAAGTACTCGATCGGGTGGTCCTCGACGTGGACGGCCATCCGCCGGATCTTGGGGTCGAGGGTGGGGCCCTTCGGGACGGCCCAGCTCACGAGGACGCCGCCGACCTCGAGCCGGAAGTCGTAGTGGAGCCGCGTGGCGCGATGACGCTGGACGACGAAGCGGCCGCGGCCCCTGCCGACCTCGGCGTTCGGCGCGCCGGGGGCCGGTTCGGGCGTCTTGGCGAAGTCGCGCTTGCGGCGGTATTCCTCGAGGGGCATCAGCGAGAGTGTGCCCGCCCGATGGCCGGCTTGCACGAGATGATCAGGCCGGGTGGTCGCCGCCCTCGCTCGGTGCCGACGGTTTCGGCTGCAGGCGCTGCCACAGACCGGCGCTGACCAGCAGCAACAGCCCGAGCGCGATCAGCGAGATGACCCGATACGCGACATCGAGCGCGGACAGGTCGACCAGGAAGACCTTCAGCGTCGCGAGGGCCAGGAGCGCCAATCCGGCCTGACGCAGCAGCGTCAGTCTGAGACGCAGGCCGGCCACGAAACCGATCACGCCGAGCGCCGCCCACAACACGCTGAGCGCCACCTGTCCCCAGGTCCGGAGTTCGTCGGTCGGGATGCGACCGCCGACCTGGGTCGCGACCAGGTCGACCACGGCGATCGAGAGCAGGTAGACCAGCGTCACTCCGGCCGCCAGCCACGCCCAACGAGCCCACGGCATGCCTCGTGCGGACCTCGCCAGGAAGACGAGACCGAGGCACACCGCGCCAAGCGCCGCAGCCGACTGGAGCGCGACGATCGGTTCGATCCCGTCGGGACCGACGACGAGTCGGGTCGGGCGCGCGACGATGGCGACCGCCACGATCGCCGCTCCGCCGATGAAGGCGATGTCCGACGCGAGGAAGGTCAGACGACCCACGGGATCGACCCGGGTGAGGAGCGTGAGACCGGCCCCGATCGCGACCCACAGGATGGTGACCAGCCACGGGTCGAATTCGAACGCGATCGCATAGGCCGGCACGACTGCGGCCACGAGGAACGTGATTCGCCGGACGAGGGCGTCGCCGTGCAGGAGGCCGGCCAGCGCCACGGCGACGGCCAAGGTCAACGCCGCCGCGCCCGTCGGGTCGAGGAACGGCGTGCCCGTCGGTGGCGATTCGAAGGGGGTGCCGTAGATCTGGAGCAGGACGGCAGCCGCCACCACCCCCACGAGGGTCGAGGCGATGACCAGGAACGCGTCGACCACCGGCCGCCAGGTGGCGGACTGGAAGTCCGGGGCGATGAGCCCGTCGACCTGCCACGCGATGCTGTCGTTTGGCAGCCGCGGGATGATGCGATGGACCCCGACGCCGACCACCATCAGCGCCGAGAGGACCATCACGAGCGACGGATCGTCCAGTCGCGCGGCCGCGCAAACGGCGGCCACGAGGACACCGAGGGCAGCGAGCCCGGATCGGAGGCTTCGGTCGCGGACGATCCAGATGCCCGCAGCGACGCCGAGCAGGAAGAACCCGAGCGCCGCACCCGATCCATCAGCGAAGGGCAGTCGGCCGAGCGCGACCTGTGCCGGCAGGAAGAGGTCGATGAGCGCGGCGCCGGCGAGCCCGTACAACACCGCGGATGCCAGCGCGCTGTAGGGATGGGCGCGCCGGACGGCGAGCCATGCGAGCGCGACGGCCTCGGCGGTCCAGGCGATCGGCACCGCCGGCGCGCCCAGCTGGGCCGGTGCCGCCATCGTGAGCAACGCGATCCCGGAGCCGATCGTGAGCAGGCCGAAGAGATTGCGCTCCCCGTCGCGCATGACGAACCAGGCGCCGATGGCGAGGTGGGCGAACGCGGCGATCACGAGGAAGGACCCGCGGTACGCCTCGAGGTCCCCATCCAGGACCCTGAAATCCTGCCCACACGAGAAAGACGGCGTTCGCCAGGAGGAGCGTCGCCGAGGTGGCACTCAGGTCATCGCGATGGCGCCGGAATGCCTCGCCACCCGCGGCCACCACGTTGAGCAGCCAGAAGAGCCCGATCCCGACGATGGCGATCGCCGGTTCCGGATCACCCCAGATCCAGGTCGCGGCCTGGGGCGCCGAGAGCACGAACGCGACTGGTGGCAGCCAGCGCCACGACCGCCACAGCGCCACAGCCGTCGTGCCGACGAGGACGACACCGACAAAGGCCAGGGTACTCACGTCGGCTGGCGCATCGAGAAGGGGCGGCGCGGCGAGGACCGCCACCAAACCGAATGACGCCACGATCGGCGAGTCGGCACGGATCGCGATCGCGGCCGCGACCACGGCGCTGAGCAGGGCGATCGCGAGACCGAGCTCGACCGGGATCAGGCCATAGAGTCGGGTCGCGGCGACGAGGCTGATCGAGATGATGGCCAGACCGACAGGCGTCAGGACGTGCCCGAGGAGTCGGCTGTCGCGTTCCATGAAGGCTGCGCCGGCGGCGAGCGCCACCGAACCCGCGACCAGCCCGATCAGCACGCGCAGTTCGGGCCCGATCCAGCCGCGGCTGAACGCCAGGCTCAGGAAGAAGATCGCCCCGAGTACGAGCGCCAGCCCACCGACCCACGCGAGCGCACGGCCCGTGAGGCGTGCCTCGAGGTCGTTCAGGTTCGGAAGACCGCTCCCTCCCGGCGGTGGACGCGACGCCGGCGTGGGTTCGACCCAGGCGCTGGGGGTCGGGGCGGCACGAGGATTGCGCGCGGACTTCGGAAGGACCCAGCCACTCGCGCCGGGTTGTGGTGCGGGCCATGGAGGCGGAGCTGGTGCGGCCGCGGTCGGAGGTGCGGCCGGGGTCGGTGGCGGTGGCGGAGCGGCCGGGGTCAGGGGCGGCGTGGACGGCGCCGGGATCTCGTCCTGATCCAGGCCGACGGAGCCCTCGAGCCGGCGAAGACGCGCTTCGAGGCGCGCGATCCGTGCTTCGAGGGCTCGCGCTCGTTCGGTTTCGTCAGCGTCCATGGCCGGTGGAGTGTGTCAGCGGCCACACGCATGCGGTATCGGCCAGCAGACAGGCTCCGCCAGGGACGAATGGGGGCGTGGGCACCACATCGCCGACGTGTGTGTGCCGCTCCAACCCGCCCGACTTGCGTCAAGTGCAACTCCCGTCGCCGGAGCCCCGCCTGGCTCCTCTGGAGTGCATGGAACTTGCGTCTGGTGCACGAATTCGGCCGAACGACCTACGGTCCTGCTCCGAACGTGCATCCGATGCAACCATCAGGCGCCTCCGGCAGGTCCAGGCGACGTTGCTTGCGTCTGATGCAACGTCTTGTCGGGTTCTTGCATGTGGTGCAAGTACTGGACGCGAGCGGGGCCTTCGGGATCGCCAAACGGCGCCAATTCGCCGAAATCTGGCCTCGAGACGGGTCAGGTGGGCGGGCGGGGCGCGTTTCCTTGCGTCAGGCGCAAGGAAACAGCCATTTTGGGGCCAGCAACCCGGCGGGTCTGCTGGTACTTGCGGTGGCAGCAAGCCGGCCGCGGGCCCGGGGCGCGTGTCCGCCCCGGACCTAGGCGCTCTTGCGCTTGCGGGCGGGCTTGGCGGGCTCTTCGGCCTCGGCGGCCTTAGCCCTGGCCGGCGTCTTCGCGGCCTTCGCCGCCTTGGCATCCTTGGCCGCCTTCGCGTCGGCCACCGACACCGGCTCCGAGCCGCCCGCCGCGCGGGCTTCCTTGGCCGACTTGACCGAGGCTTCGAGGGCCGCCATCAGGTCGATGAGCTTGCCGGTCTCCTCGGGCTGCTCGATCTCGACGGTCTCCTGGCCATCGACCTTGGCCTGGATGATCGTCTCGAGCGCCTCGCGGTACTCATCCTTGTACTGCGCCGGGTCGAACTCGCCGGTCATCGCCGACACGAGCTGCTTGGCCATCGCGAGCTCGGCGGGCTTGAATGAGAACTCCTCGTCCGGCAGCTCCAACTCGCCGAGCGAGCGGATCTCGTCGGGCCAGTGGAGCGTCGTCATCAGCATCGTGTCAGCGAACGGATCGAGCGCCGCGAGCGCCTCGCGATCCTTGATCACGACCTTGCAGATCGCCGTCAGCCCGTCCTCCTCGAGGACCGACTTGAGGAGGTAGAACGCCTTGCGACCGATCTTGTCGGGCTCGAGGTAGTAGGCGCTCTTGACGAATCGGACGGCCGCATCGTCGCGCTTGGCCTTCGTGAACTGCTCGATCTCGATGGAGCGGACCGTCTTGAGCGGCACGCGCTCCAGGTCCTCGTCGGTGATCACGACGTATTCGCCGGGCGAATACTCGTAGCCCTTGACGGTGTCCGAGCGGGAGATCGGCTCGTCCTCGACCGGGCACCAGACCTTCATCTGGATCCGCGACAGGTCGTCCTTGTGGAGCATGTTGAAGCTGATGCCCTTGGACTCGGTCGCCAGATAGAGCTTCACCGGGATGGTGACCAGTCCGAACTGGATGGCCCCCTTCCACATCGCTCGTGCCACGATCAACCCCTCTATGTTCGCCGATCGCGCGCGGGTACCCGGCCCGATGCGTTGGCGAGCGTCACCTTAGCGCACCGGGGCAAGGCTGGGCGAGCGATGTCGGTCGCGGTGGCGTGTCAGGTGCGTTGCAGGACGCGCGGAGGCGCCTACTTCAAGACGACGAACGCATCCAGCTGCACACGACCGGTCGAGACGATCTCCAGCGTGATCCGGTGCTTGCCGCTGCTCGGGAACGCCTTCGTGTAGAACATGCGGCGGTGATACGTCCCCGCACGGCGCAGGTCGACCGTCGCCTGGTAGATCGCCGTCGATGTAGACGCGGACCTTGGCACGGCCCGGTCCAAGCGGCGCGACGGCCGAGATGGCCCGCCCGGTGAACGTGTAGTTGATCTTCGCGTGCAGGCCGCTCGAGCGGTGAAGCGTGTCGGCGATCGCCGCCGACGAGCGCGGTCTTCACCCAGGACGCCGTGTACTTGATCGTCGTGCTGCGATCGTCGACGAGCGCGGCGCGGAACGCCGCGCGTCTGGGCCCAGGGGCTCCAGTTGCCGGCCGCGTCACGGGCGCGCAGGCGGGCTTCGTAGGTGGCGTTGAAGGCCAGGGAGCGTTGGAACGATCGGACCTTGCTCGAGGTCGACTTGACCGCGTACCAGGCGCCGCCGTTCTTGCGGAACTGGACCTCGTAGCCGGAGATCGCGCTGGTCTTGTCGGTCGCGGCCGACCAACTGATGACGGCCGGGGCGCTGCCTGTTCCGGTCTTGCCCTTGGCGAGGATCGCGACGGCGACCGCCTTGGCCGATCGGCAGGTCGTTCTCGACGACGATCGTGGCCGTCGTCGACTGCACGCGGCCCTGGTTGGTCGCGGTGACGTTGATGTGATACGTGCCCGCCCGAGTCGGCTTCGGCAGCGTCAGGCGGAGCGTGGTGGCCGTCGCCGTCCAGCCCAGCAGGCTCGGGTGGTCGAGCGTCGCGGTCCAGCCGGATGGCAGCGACCCGAGCCCGAGGCTGACGCGCTCGAAGAAGGTCGGGCTGCGGCCGATCGAGAGCGGAACGACCACCGCTCCGCCGGCCTCCCCGACCGCCGCCGGTTGCGCGGCCGAGATGCTGAACGTGCCGAGCGAGCCGAGGAGCGAGACGTCGAGCAGCTTCTCGTGGCGGCTGTCCGGGTCGGTGGAGACCTTCCAGTCGAGGGTCCCCAGGTACTTCAGCGCCTCCTTGACCTGGGCGGGGGTCGCGTGCGGTCGGCTGGCCTTGTACAGCGCGACGGCGCCGGCGACCGCAGGCGCGGCCATCGACGTGCCGGACGAATAGCTGTAGGTCGGTCCGGGTCTCGTGGACCAGATGCACTTGCCGGGCGCGATGAGGTCGACGTCGTGGCCGTAGTTGCTGAAGTTGGCGAACGTATCGTCCTTGTCGTAGCCGCCCCACGAATAGCAGCGCTTCCCGCCGAGTCCGCCGCGCTTGCCGTCGGTGTCGGCCAGCGCTGAGACCGTGATGACTTCGTTGTATGCGGCCGGGACCTTGTGGCTGGCACTGGCCCTGTCGTTGGCCGCGGCGGCCACCACGGTCACACCGCCCGCCACGAGCCGGCAGATCGACTGGTGGAGGATGTCGTTGTTCGAGTAGCCGCAATTCACGTCGTCGGCGCCACTCTTGGCGACGCTCATGTTCACGGCTTCGAAGAGCGGCCGGCTGCCGTCGCGCTGGGCGAGGACCCAGTCGAGGCCGCAGACGTACCACGAGAGATAGCCGTAGCCGTCGCCGTTGAGGATCTTCACGCCCCACACGCGCGCGCCCGGTGCGACGCCCACGACCCCGAAGTCGTTGTCGAGTGCCCCGACCGTGCCGGCGACATGCGTCCCGTGGCCGTGGTTGTCGGCCCAGGCCGCGCGATTGGAGCTTGAGCAGTTGTAGCCGCCCGCCACGTTCAGGTCCGGATGCGGCCCGACGCCGGTGTCGATGATCGCGACGTCGGCATCCACCCGCTGGTCCGAGCCGTTGATGTCCGCCACCGTGGACCGCCGCGCCCCGACGCGTGAGACGCCGGTCGGGATCGTCTGCGCGGTCAGGTGGATGATCTCATCGGGAACGATCGCCACGACGTTGGGGTCTCTGAGCAGGACCCGACGCTGGCGGGCATCGAGGCCCGCGGTGAAGCCCCGGATAGCGCGCGAGAACGTGCGATCGGCGCGGACGGCGGCACGCGTCGCGACGCCCTTCACGGCCGCGGACGTGTTGACGCCGGGCTTGAGCACGACGATGAACCTGCCGGTGGCATCGAGGCCGCCGTTCGCCGCGGGGCTTGACTCGACGATGTCGGGGTCCGGCGGGGCGGGCGGCGCTGCGGGCACGGGATCTGCGGGCGCCGGCGTCCCAGGGGAAGTCGTCGGTTCGCCCGGCGGCGTGCTCGGGGACGGGTCTGGGGTCGCTTCAGGCGTCGGCTCCGTGGAGGGCGTCGGCTCGGGGCTCGCGGTGGCCTCGGGGCTCGGTGTCGCGCTCGGTTCGGCCGCGCTGGCCGGTGCGACGACCGGCAGGACAAGGAGCGTGGCGAGCAGGGAGGCGGCGAGCCGGCGACGCATGGGCACTCCGTTGGGGCGGGCTTCGGAGGAGCACTGAGGGGACGGCAGCCACGCACCGCGCTCCCCCTAAGTGTCCCCCCGCGGTGCAACCCACGCCAACGGCCCCTTCGTCCGGGGTACTCCGTAGCCGACCGGTCCTGACCGCACCGCACCCATTCGGGCTATGCGCGACCGGCCGCGGAAGGCGCCCGCGCGAGCCTCAGGAGGCCGCGCGGATCTCGGTCTCGGCCTCGGTGACGCGGGCCAGGATGTTCGAGCGCATCGTGTCGAGCCCGGTCCAGACGGCCTTGGTCGCCGTGGAGATCGACGTCAGCTGGGCCTTGAGGGTGCGGACCAGTTCCAGCTGCTCCCGGATGGCCGTCAGCGCCGCGGCGATGGCCGCCGGGTCCACCTCAACCTCGCGCTCGGCCAATGAGGCGAGTGCCAGCAGCCGTGCCAGTCGAACGGCCGCCTCGAGCGTCGCGGGCTCCGGGGCGTCCGGGTCGATGACGCAGTAGACGTCATCCCCGACCAGGTTGAACGGCGCGACCCCGGCCGGGGCATGCTTCGGCGTGAAGACGACCAGTCCGATCGCAGCGCCACGGTTCTCCTTCGCCTCGCGCAGCTCCTCGCGGATGGCTCGCATGGACATCGGCCGGTCCTTGGCCTCGACGACGACCCGCACGTCGCAGCCGCGCGCCACCCGCGCGTCCAGGGTCAGGACGAAATCACCCTTCTTGGACTTCATGATGGCACCTGCATCGGTGCCCGTTCGGTCCAGCAGGTCACCAGCGCCTCGCGCGAGCTCGCCCAGCATCGCGTGGAGGAGTTCCTCGAAGTCCGCGCCCTTGGCCGCGGACCGGGCGCGCTCCGCACCGCGCGCGGCCGCCGCGGCCTCGATGGCGACGAGGCGCTCCTCGACGGACTTGAAGCCCGCGGCGATCTCCTGGCGGAACTGGTGCATCGGGGAGTTGAGGCGGGTGGGGTCGAGCAGGTGGGCGAGCTTCGATGCGTCGCCGTCGAAGTAGGACTCCAGCATCCCCCGGATCCGACCGATGGCGCTGTCGCGCTTCTTCTCGTCGAAGAGCTCGTCGACCATGCCACGCAGGGCGCCACGGTCTCCGAGGAATCGTTCCAGGGTCCGCGGCAGCCGCCCGTCACCGTCAGCGAAGTTCGTGCGCAGCGTTTGCTCCAGCGCCGCCGCGGCGCGCTCGTTGACCTGCTCGGCCTGCCGGACGAGGCGCTCGAACTCGGTCTTGACGATGTCGACGTTGACCGTCACCCCGGCGTCCTGCAGCGCAACGAGGCCGATCCGTAGCGCCCGCTCGACGAGTGCGGGGCGGTCGTCACCTGGGCGCTCCGCGAGGAAGGCGGCCAGGGCCTGGTCCGCGATGACCAGACGCTCGACGACGATGCGGTCCCCGTCCAGGCGGACGCGGGTCGGCAGCGGTGTCGGCTCCGGGGCGACGACTGGTGTTGGCAGCGTGTGGATGGTGGCAGTGTCCATGGGCCGAACGGTGACGCCGTCCCGTGACATCTAGGTTGTCACGCCTGATTCCACAGACGCCGTACTATGGCGCTCGCCGGCGGCATGGACGCATCGGGGCTCGGCCGGCGACAGCATGAGGTTCCATGGCGCGCGCCCGCGGACCACACCGGCTGATCGCGCTCATCGGCGCACTCGGCCTGATCGCCGCCGCCACCCCGGCCTTCGCGGCTGACCCCCAACCCGGCACGTCCGGAACGGACGCCCGCCTCCGAGCGGCGCGTCCCGCCTGGGACCCGCGCGCCAGCCAGACCTCGCCCGACATCGCCGGCAGCCCTTCGGGCAACGCCCGGCTCCTGGTGCGCTTCCGGCCGGGCACCAGCCGGCTCGAGCGCCGGTCCAGCACGGCACAAGCCGGCGTGGCACCGATCGCCGAACTGCCGTCCGCCGACCTGACCGTCATCCGCACGACCGACGCGCGGGCCACGATCGCCGCGCTCCTGGCCGATCCCCACGTCCTCCGGGTGAGCGTCGATCATCGGAGCGTTCGCGACGCGGATCCGCGCGGTGACACCTACTGGAAGGAACTGTGGGGCCTGCACAACACCGGGCAGCGGCTCTTCCTGGGGGCGCCCGGTACCGAGGGCAAGGCCGATGTCGACATCGACGCCCTCCAGGCGCTCGGCATCGCGACCGGTAACCCCAATGTCGTCGTGGCCGTGATCGACGACGGGGTCGACTTCAGCCACCCGGACCTCGCAGGGCGAGCCTGGTCGAATCCTGGCGAATCGGGCGCCGGCAAGGAGGCCAACGGGATCGACGACGATGCGAACGGCTACATCGACGACGTCAACGGCTGGGACTTCTGCAACGGCGACAACACGGTCCACGACTTCGACGATGACTTCCACGGGACCCATGTCGCCGGCACGATCGCGGCGTCGCTCAACGGGATGGGGGTCGTCGGAGTGGCCCCGTCGGTGAAGATCATGGCCCTCAAGTTCATCAACGATGCGATCGACTGCGGCACCGATTTCCAGGCGATCGCGGCCATCGAGTACGCGGCGTCGTTCGGCGTGCACATCGCCAACGCGTCATGGGGTCGCCGCGGCGATCCGGGCGATGCCCCCGAGCTCTACGACGCCATGGCCAGCGCCCCGATGCTGTTCGTGGTCTCCGCCGGCAACCAGGGCATCGACAATGACCACGACGACTTCCCTGCGCTCCCAGCGACATTCGACCTGCCGAACATCGTGTCGGTCGCGGCGATCGACAACGATGGCGGGATCCCGGCGTTCTCGAACTACGGGGCGACGACCGTCGACATCGCGGCACCCGGCGTGGCCATCCTGAGCACGCTGCCGGCCGACCCGTCGCACCCGTTGCCCGGCTGGGGCTGGCTCGACGGGACATCGATGGCGGCCCCTCACGTGTCCGGCGTGGCGGCGTTGGTCGCCTCGTATGCGCCGAGCCTGGCCGGCAACCCGACCGCGCTTCGGGCGCGGCTGCTGGGGACCGGCAAGTCGATGCCGGCGACGGCGGGTTGGACGGCCACCGGGCGGATCGTCGACGCGTTTCGGGCGCTGGATACCCAGGGCCCGATCGCCCAACCGCCCTCGAGCGCCTCGTTCGTCAGGGGCTCGATCCTCGGCAAGACGTCGGCGCTCGCGCGGTTTGGCTGGAACGCCGCCACCGACGATCTCACCGGGATCAGTGCCTACGGCGTTGGCCTCCAGATCGACGGCGGCGCCTGGGGGACGTACGTGGGCGCCACGACCGCGCGGACCACCGAGCGGCCACTCCGGTTCGGACGGACGTACATGTTCCGCGTCCGCGCCCGCGACGGGGCCCAGAACTGGGGCGCGTGGTCGCCTGGACCGCTCCTCGTGCCGAAGCTCTTCCAGGAGACCAGCACCCACCTGAAGTACAAGGGCGGCTGGAAGACGTCGAGAAGCTCGACCGCCTCGGGCGGGCGGACGCGATACGCCACGAAGAAGGGCGCCAGCGCCACGTTCACGTTCACCGGCCGCGCATTCGCGCTCGTCGCGCCCAAGTCCGGCGGCCGGGGCAAGGTCAGGCTCTACGTCGACGGCGTCTTCAGGTCGACCGTCGACCTCCATCGCTCGAAGGGCCTCGGGCGCGTGCTCGCGGCCACGGGTTCATGGGCGACGTCCGGCCCGCACACGGTCAAACTGGTCGTGGTCGGGACGAAGCGGCATGCGCGCGTGGACATCGACGCGATCGCGATCCTGCGCTAGGACTCAGCTGCCCCGGTAGGTCGTCATCGAGTAGGGCGCGAGCAGCAACGGCACGTGGTAGCTGCGACCGACGTCGGTGATCCGCAACTCGACCGAGAGCTTCGTGAAGAACATCGCGTTCGCGTGCGCCACGTCGAACTCGAGCCGGTAGTCGCCCGCTGCCAGCGGGCGCTCGAGGAGGTCGCGAACGCGCCCGTCGCCATCGGTCAGGGCCTGGGTCATGCGGATCGGCGCCTCGCCGACGTCGAGGCGATAGAGGGCGACTCGGACGCCGACTGCCGGGACCCCGCGCTCGGTGTCGAGGACGTGGGTCGAGATCGTGTGACGGGTGCCGCCGGGCTGGTCGGCCACGCGTTCCTCCGGGCTATGCTTCGCAGATGGGAACGTTGCGGATCGAGGTGGGCGACCTCCACTTTAGCGCCCGCTGGGAGGCGGCGGCGCCACAGACGATCGAGGCCATCCGGCGGATGCTGCCGATCGACTCGAAGCTCATCCATTGCCGCTGGACCGGTGAGTCCACGTGGATCCCGTTCGGGGATTTCCGGCCCGGCCTCGACTACGAGAACCACACCTCGCACCCGGCGCCCGGTCAGCTGGCGATCTACCCGGGCGGCATCAGCGAATGCGAGATCTTCTTCCCGTACGGCGGCTGCACGACGGCGTCGAAGGTCGGACCGCTCGCCGCCAACCACTTCGCGTCCGTCGTGCCCGACGACGGCTGGGACGACCGCCTGCGCGAGATGGGCCGGCGCTGCCTGTGGGAAGGCGCCCAGACGATCCGGATCAGCGAGGTCGACGGCTAGGCCGTGGATGGCAGCCAGATCGCCGTCCTCGTCGCGATCATCGTGGTCATCCTGATCGCGGTGAACGCGGCGCGTGGCGGGCGGCACTCGGGGAGCGGCGACGGCGGAAGCGGGAATGGGGGCGTCATGCCGGTCGATGGCGGGCATGGACACGGCATACGACAGCGGGCACAGCCATGACTGCGGGCGGAGGCTGGCGGTGGTGGCGACGGGTGGCGGCGACGGCGGTGGTGGCGGCAACGGCGGCTGACGGCGGGCCGCCGCCCGCGGCCCTGTGACCGACCTCGTCATCCGTGGCGGCACCGTCGTCACGGCGAACGGGTCGCGTCGGGCCGACGTGGCGGTCCGCGGCGGCATCATCGAAGCGATCGAGCCGGACCTGGGCGGGCCCTCGGCCAGTGCGACCGAGGTGGTCGACGCGACCGGACTGGCTGGTGCTCCCCGGCGTGGTCGACGTCCACACCCACACGCGCGTCGCCTCCGACGCCGAGCCGGATCGCTTCTTCCAGGACTCGGTCGCGGCCGCGTTCGGTGGCACGACGACGTTCCTCTCGTTCAACAACCCCGGCACCGGGTCGTCGCCGGCGGCCGAGCGCTCGCTGCTGACCGGCATCCGCGAGTGGCGGGCCGCGACCGACGGCGACAGCGCCATCGACGTCGGGCTGAGCCTCGCGGTCAGCGGCCACGCCGACGATCCGCTGACGGAGCTGCCGGCCACGATCGATGCCGGCATCGCGACCTCGAAGGCCTTCATGGTCTTCGACTTCCGCCTCGAGGATCGCGTCCTGTTCGAGGCGATGCGGCGTCATGGCGCGTCACGGCGGGATGCTCCAGGTCCACTGCGAGGACCCGGTCCTGCTGGACGCCGCCGTGGCCGGTGCCCTGGCCCGTGGCGAGACCGCACCGCGCTTCCATGCCAGCTCGCGCCCGCCATACGTCGAGGCCGTGGCGACCGCCCGGGCGCTGGCCTTCGCCCGGCTCGCCGAGGCGCCCGTGCACGTCGTCCATCTCTCGTCCGCGGCCGCGCTCGACGAGGTCCGCCGCGCCAAGGCGGCCGGCGTCCGGGTCACGGCCGAGACCTGCCCGCACTACCTGGTCCTGACCGAGGAGCGCTACGACGAGCCCGACCCGACTCGCTGTGCCTGCTTCGTCATCTCGCCGCCGCTCCGGTCCGCCGCGGATCGCGATGCCCTGTGGGCTGGCCTGGCCGATGGCTCGCTGGACCTGGTGGCGACCGATCACGTCGCGGACCGCCTGAGTGTCGAGAAGGCCGAGGCCGGTCGAGGCGTGTCGTTCGACCAGATCAGCAACGGGGCGCCCGGCATCGAGACGCTGCTGACGATCCTCTACTCGGAGGGCGTGGCCCGCGGCCGCATCACCGTCGAGCGGATGGTCGACCTGCTCGCGACGACGCCTGCCCGACGGTTCGGCCTCGCATCGAAGGGTGCCCTCGAGGTCGGGCGTGACGCGGATGTCGTGCTCTTCGACCCGACCGCGCGCCGCACGATCCGTGCCACGGACCTCCACCACACGAGCGACTACACCCCGTACGAGGGCCTCGAGCGTCGAGGGCGCCGTTCGCTCGGTCTTCGTCCGCGGTCGGGCCGTCATCGGCGACGGCGCCTTCGTCGGCCAGCGCGGGTTCGGGCGTTTCCTGGAGCGAGGCCCGATCGCCCATTGAGGCACCGTCCGTGCCTACTCCAGCAACGCGTACGCCCGGACGGTCAGGAACTCCGCGAAGTCGTCGGCGAGGACGAGCCGATCGAGCAGGTCGGCGGCGTCGGCCAGGCGGCCCTCGCCGGCCTCGCGCAGGCGGGCCAGCTCCTCGTCGCGGATCGAGGCGTAGAGCGCCGGGTCGACGATGCGCCCGTCATCGAGGGTCAGCGCCTGCGTGATCCACAGCCACAGCTGCGAGCGGCTGATCTCGGCGGTCGCGGCGTCCTCCATCAGGTTGTCGATCGCGGCGGCGCCGACGCCGCGCAGCCACGAGTCGAGGTAGGCCAGGGCCACCCGGACGTTGGCGCGGACGCCCGCCTCGGTGACGCGACCGCCCTCGACGGCAAGATCGAGCAGGTCGGCCGCGCTGACGGAGACCTCCTCGCGCAGTCGATGCTTCTGGTTGGGCGCCTGGCCCAGGACCCCGTCGAAGACCTCGGTCGCGATCGGCACGAGGTCCGGGTGGGCGACCCACGTCCCATCGAAGCCGTCGCGGCTCTCGCGCTCCTTGTCGTCGCGGACCTTGGCGAGGGCGACCTCGGTCACCGCGGGATCGCGGCGGTTCGGGATGAAGGCCGCCATCCCGCCGATCGCATGCGCCCCGCGTCGATGGCACGTCTGCACGAGCAGCTCCGTGTAGGCGCGCATGAACGGCACGGTCATCGTCAGCTGGGCGCGGTCCGGCGTCGAGATCGCCGGGTCCGTCCGGAACTTCTTGATCGCGCTGAAGAGGTAGTCCCAGCGCCCGGCGTTGAGGCCCGCCGCGTGCTCGCGCAGCTCGTGGAGGATCTCGTCCATCTCGAACGCCGCGAGGATCGTCTCGATGAGCACGGTCGCCCGGATCGAGCCGCGCGGGATGCCGAGCGCGGCCTGGGCGTGCAGGAAGACATCGTTCCAGAGCCGCGCCTCGTGGTGCGATTCGAGCTTGGGCAGGTAGAAGTAGGGACCCGTCCCGACGCGCGACGCGCTCGGCGCCGTTGTGGAAGAGGTAGAGGCCCGCATCGAACAGCGACGCCGAGACCGGGACCTCGTCGACCAGCACATTCGATTCGATGAGGTGCCAGCCGCGCGGCCGGACGACGCAGCGTCGCCGTCCGCTCGCCGAGCCGGTACGACTTGCCCTCCGGGGATTCGAACGTGAGCGTGCCGCGCACGGCGTCGATCAAGGCGGCCTGACCGGCGACGACGTTGGCCCAGGTCGGCGACAGCGCGTCCTCGAGATCGGCCATGAAGACGCGGGCGCCCGAGTTGAGCGCGTTGATCATCATCTTGGGCTCGGCGGGACCGGTGATCTCCACCCGACGGTCGTCGAGGTCGGCCGGCGCGGGCGCGACGGTCCAGTCGCTCTCGCGGACCTCGCGCGTTCCGGCGAGGAAGTCCGGCAGGACGCCGGCATCCAGCTCGGCCTGGCGCTCCTCGCGGCGGCTCAGCAGGTCCAGCCGGACCGGCCCGAACCGGCGCTGCAGGTCGGCGACGAACGCGAGCGCGTCATCGGTCAGGACGCGCTCGGCGCCCGGGACTGCGGCGCCTCGGACAGTGACGCCCGGCGGCGCCATCAGCCTTCACCCCGGCGGACGGTCGCCTCGATGAGCCCGTGCGGCTCGGTGGTCGACACATAGACGAGGCGGTCATTGGTCATCCCGAACGGCGACAGGTCGACCGGCCAGTGATGGAGGTTCGGCAGGACCATCCGGACCTCGTCGAGCTCTTCATGCCGCTCCAGCATCGCCCGACCCATGATCCAGATCGACGCCTGCACGCTCGCGCTGTCGTGATCGGCGAAGACCTCGAGCAGGGTCCGGCGAACGGCCGCGAAGGTCGCGTCGTGGTCGAGGTCCGGCGAGCCGTAGCGCCAGATCGCGGTGACCTTGGTCGCCATCAGGCGGTCGTCGGTGTCGGCGAGCGTCGTGAACCGGTCGCGCGGGAAGTCACGGAACGCCGACCGGGTCGTCTTCATGACCACGAGATCCTCGACACCGGCCTCGACCTGCACGCCGTCCCGCGTCGCCGCGACCGTCGCCACGCGCGTGCCCTCGCCCCCGCGGACGAACGCGTCCGGGGCGGGCGTGCCGGCCACGTCGATCGGGTGCCACGCGTGCTCGCGAACATTGACCGTCGCCCGCCCGACCTGATCGGCCGCGAGGAAGTGGCGAGCCAGGGCGGCCGCGAACGACTCGATCGAACCCGTCAGATGCTCGGCGGCGAACGCGTATGCGGTGTTCTTCATCGTATCGGTGGCCACGACCAGGGCATTGTCGCCGTCTGTGTGGGCCGCGACGAAATCGCCCTCCAGGGCGACCGCGACGGTCACGTCCCGGAGGTCATGCGGCGTCTCGTCGCGACCGACCCGGACGATCCGGATGGCCGCCTTGCCGTACCGATCGGCGGTGAGTTCGATCACGATGCGCCCTCCGTGGCTCCGGAGCGCAGGGTCGCATATCGGTCGGCCGCGATGTCGATCACCGCGTCGAGCGCCCGATGCAGCTCAGCGTGGCGGTCGGCCGCCAGGGCGGCCTCGAACTCGGGGAGCAGCGCGGCACGCGACCGGCCCTGGACGAAAACGGTGTAGCGGAAACCGAACCGAGCCTCGTAGGCACCATTCAGGTGGTCGAACGTTGCCGCGAGGTCTGCGACCGGCCCGCGGTCGTAGCCCTGCTCCTTGAACGAGAGCGCCGAGACCGCGCCGGGCGGCGCGCCAAGGCGCGGATGGGCATCGATGAGCTCGATCTGCTCGCCCTCGGGCATCGCGTGGGCGATGCGTCGTGCACCATCGAACAATTCGCGGACGGTCCCGAACGGGCGCGCCATCGCCAACCGGCCGAGGAAGCGCGGGGCGCCTTCGAAGAGCGGCGCCATGCTGGCCGCGAAGATGCCGGGCGAGACCACGTCGAGCACGTCGATCGACGGCGGGACCGTCGGCCGCGCCGCCCCTACCATCCGCCCACCTCGCGGATGAGCCGATGGAGCACGCGAGCAGCCACGAGGCGCCGGTACTCGGCGGTCGATCGAACGTCGTCGATCGGGTGGAGCTCGCGGGCCAGGGTCTCGGTCGCGAGATCGGCGGTCTCGGGTGTCGGTGGCCGACCCTCGAGAACGCCCTCGGTGACGCGGGCCCGGATCGGGGTCGCCGCGACGGACCCGAGAGCCAGACGGACGTCGCGCCAGCCGCGGCTGATCGGCGCGTGCTCGTGGCTCGCGTCCCGCCAGGTCAGCGCCATGACGACCTTGCTGATCGACTGGGCCCGGCGGGTGCCGACCTTACGGAAGCGGACCTCCCGGCCGGTCGCGATCGGGATGCGGATGCGCAAGATCAACTCGTCCGGGGCCAGGGCCGTCTGCCGATAGCTGGGCCAGAACGTCGCTGCCGGGACCGTCCGCTCGCCGCGAACGCTGCCCAGGACGAAGCCGGCGTCCATGGCCAGCAGGATCGGGAGCGTGTCGCCGGCCGGTGAGGCGTTGGCCGCGTTCCCGCCCAGGGTTCCGCGGTTCTGGATCTGGGCCGCCCCGATCGTCGCGGCCGCCTCGACCAGCCCGGGGAGATGCTCGCGACAGACCGCCGAGCGCCGGATCTCGGTGTACGTGGTCAGCGCGCCCAGGACGACCGCGTCGCCGTCGATGCGCGATCCCGCGCAGTTCGTCGAGGCCCCACAGATCGACGATCCGCGCCGGCGGCTCGCCGAGCTCGCCGGTCAGCGCGACCATGAGGTCCGTCCCGCCCGCGATCGGGCGGGCGCCATCGAGCGCCCGATAGGCCTCCGCGAGGTCCCGCGGACTCACGACCGGCGGTTCGATCGGCACGCCGTGCCTAGCCCCTGCGCCGGCCGCGCCGCCGACCCAGCACCAGCAGGACGATCCCGGCGATGACGCCGAACCCGACCGCGAGCTGGGCCGGGGTCACCGCGATCGTCAACTCCGGTGACGTCGCCTTCGCGACCGGGTCGTCGGCGGCGACGTCGGCGGCATCCTCGGTGGGCGCCGAGGGCTTCGCCACCGCGCGAGGCTTCCGGCCCTTGGTGGAGGGCTTGCGCCCGTTCGTCGGGACCGCGACGCGGTCCGCCTCGCGGTTCATGTGGGCCCTCCTGCCGCCATGGCGATGGCGTCGACGATCTTCGTGTAGCCGGTACATCGGCAGAGGTTGCCGGCGATGGCCTCGCGGATGGCGTCCTCGTCCGGACCGCCCCCGGCGTCGAGATACGCCCGCGCCGCCATCAGCATGCCCGGCGTGCAGATGCCGCACTGGGCGCCCCCCGTGGCGAGGAACGCGGCCTGCAAGGCGTCAAGCGTCGGCGGCGAGTCGGGCTTGGTGCCCGCCTGGGCGAGGCCCTCGACGGTGCGCACGTCGACGCCCTCGACCTGGCACACCGGGACGAGACACGAGTCCACCGGCACGCCGTCGAGCAGGACGGTGCAGGCGCCGCACTCCCCTTCCCCGCAGCCCTCCTTGGTCCCGGTCAGGGCGAGCTCCTCGCGCAGGACATCGAGCAGGCGGCGCATCCCCGGGACGTCGACCTCGACCGGGGCGGCATTGACCGAGAAGCGGTAGGCCGTCATGGCCGAGCCGGCTCCGAGGCGCCCGGCGGGAGCGGCGCCACCTCCGGCCGTCGAGCAAGAGCCGCCAGGATGCGCTCCGGACTTGCCGGCAGGTCCGTGATCCAGGCGCCGGTCGCGTCGGCGATGGCGGCGATGACCGCGGGCGCCCCGACGTCCATCGGCAGTTCGCCGACCCCCTTGGCGCCGTGCGGGGCGCCGGCGAACGGCGCCTCGACGAGGATCGTCGAGATCCGCGGCGCATCGAGCGAGGTCGGGATGATGTAGGTCGCCAGCCGGTCGTTGAGGTAGCGGCCGTCGCGCAGCTTGATCTCCTCGATCGTGGCGTAGCCGACGGCCTGGAGCGTGCCGCCCTCGACCTGGCCCTCGGCGAGGACCGGGTGGATGACATACCCGATGTCGTCGGCGGCGACCACGTCCCGGACGTGGACCTCGCCGGTATCGAGGTCGACGTCGACCCGGGCGACGCAGGCGGCCCAGCCGAACGCCGGATACGCGTCGCCGCGATAGGTCTCGTCGTCGAAGCTGATGCCCGGGTATGGCTCGAAGCGCTCGTCGATCCGGATCGGGCCGGCGCGCCGGGCATGGTCGCGGTAGACCTCGGCGAAGCGCCCGCCCGTCGCCGCTTCGACCTTCTCGCGGAGCCGCCACGCGGCCTTGATGACCATGCCACCGACGACCATGGCTGTCCGGGACGCCACCGTGGGTCCGCTGTCGGGGACGATGGCCGTGTCCTGGGGCGCGATCTCGACGTCGTCGTAGGCGACGCCCAGGGCGTCGGCGACCACCTGCGGGAAGATCGTCTTGGTGCCCTGGCCCATCTCGGTCGAAGCCGTGAGGATCCGGATCCGGCCCTCCGCGGTCAGCTCGAGCGACACCACCGACGCGAGCTTGACCTCACCCGAACCGGTGAAGCCCGCGCCATGCCAGGCAAGGGCCAGCCCGATCCCACTGGCGACGCGTTGGCGCTCGGTTCGCAGGGGCGATCCCGGGATCGTGCCCGACCCGATGCGAGCGCGGCGGTCGCGCTCGGTCCGCTCGCGCAGGCGCTCGAACTCGGACGCCTCGGCGGCCCGCTCGAGGACCTCCTCGCCCGCGACGCTCTCGCGCAGGACCTGGCCGGTCGGGGTGGTGTCGCCGAGTCGGTACACGTTCCGGCGCCGGATCTCCAGCGGCGAGATCGCCAATCGGTCGGCGATCCGGTTCAGGTGGGTCTCGGCCGCGAACTCGACCTGCGGCGCCCCGAAGCCGCGGAACGCGCCGTTGGGCGGCGTGTTCGTGCGCGTCGCCCGTGCGCGGATGCGGACGTTGGGGCAGCGGTACGGGCCGCCCGCGTGGATGGCGCCCCGGCTCAGGACGACCGGCGTGAGCGTGCAATACGCGCCGCCGTCCATGACGACCTCGATGTCCTGGGCCAGGATCCGGCCGTCGCTGGTCACGCCGGTCCGGTGCCGGACGATGGCCGGGTGGCGCTTGGTCGTGGCCGCGATGTCCTCGTGGCGGTCGTAGATCATGCGGACCGGCCGCTTCGCCTTGAGCGCGAGGAGCGCCGCGTGCAGCGCGATGACCGAGGGGAACTCTTCCTTGCCCCCGAACCCGCCGCCGGTCTCCGCCTGGATGACCTGGGCCTGCCGGTCGTCGATGGCGAGGCCCTTCTTCAACGCGGCATGGACGTAGTACGGGCACTGGAGCGAGCCGGTGATGGCGACCCCACCGTCGTCGCGCGGGACGGCGATCATCGCGTTGTTCTCGATGTAGAGCTGCTCCTGGTGGCCGACCCGGTACTCGCCCTCGAGCACGAGATCGGCGGCACCCATCGCTGCGTCGACCTCGCCGGACTCGATGGCGTAGGTCGCGAAGACGTGTTCGGAGACGAGCGGGTCGAAGACCGGCGGCAATGGCTCGGTCCGGGGGCGGATCGCCCGGCGGGCGGCTCGCAGCGTGGCCCGGTCCGGCGCGGCCAGCAGCGCCAGCGGTTCGGCGTGGTGCTGGATCTCGCCGCCAGGCGGCACGAGGATCGGCTGGTCGGCCTTGATCGAGCTGACGATGTTCTCGCCCGGGATGTCGGCGGCAGTCACGAGCACCACCGACGACCAGTCGAAGTCGGAGTCCTGATCGAGCGCGACGAGGCGGGCGTGCGCATCGGCGGAGCGGATCGTCGCCCCATACCAGGCGCCTGGCACGACCAGATCGTCGGTGTACTTGGCCGTGCCGGTCAGCTTGGCCGGACCCTCACGCCGAGGCGGCGGCAGACCGCGAGCGCGACCCGGTGCGATCCGGCCGGGCGGGATGACGAGCGCGCCGGGCGACTCGGTCCGGGACGTCATGTGGGCAGCGACCCTCCTCGAACCTGAGCGTACCATCGGCCGACTCGCGAAGTGCCTCGACGGCGGCTGCGCCGGTCGTTCGCACCGCTCTGAACCAGACCCCACCGGAGTCCCCCCGCGCGTTGCAGTGGGTCACCAGCAAACGGTCCCGGGGTCGGTCGGAAACAGTCCCGGTGGCGGTGAGCCGCCCTATCATCCGAGGTCCTTGGCCCGATCATCATCCAGGAGTCATCCCGGACCATGGCCTTGTCTCAGGACGCGCTCGTCGGCATCTTCGCCACCATCGTGGCGGCGGATATCCTCGTCATCGTCATCGCCTTGGTCTGGTCGAGGATCCAAGGCCCAACGCGAGGCCTTCCGTCGTCGGGGGGTTCATACGGTTCGACCGGAGCGCGTCCGAAGAGTCCAGTGACAACGAACGGGGGGAACGGCAATGGAGGTTACGGTGTCCACGGGATGGCGAGCATGAGCACCGGAGAACGGGTCGGGGCAGTCGCCCCGCCGCACGATCCTGCGATCGATGGCCTGACCGGCCTGCTCGTGGCGAGCGCCTGGTCCCGCATGGTGGCCGACGAGGACGCCCGGATCCGCCGGTATCACCGCTCGGCGACGATCGTGATCATCGAACTGGAGGGTCTCGACAAGCTGGCCCAGCTGATGGGTCCGGGCTCGATCGAGCGGATCGTGCCGGCGGTCGCCGACACCATTCGACGCAGTGCCCGCGAAGCCGATCACGTCGCCCGTCTGGGGACGGGCCGGTTCGCGGTCCTGATGCCCGAGACGGACGAGATCCTGGCGATCAACTACGTCGAACGGATCCGGCAATCGTGCGAGCTGTGGCTGGAGGCCGGGGCCGTCGCCCTCCACCTCGCGATGGGCTGGGCAAGCTCGGCCGGTGATGGCACGCTGGCGGATACCGAGACCACGGCGATGGACCGGATGTTCCTGGAGTTGCGCCGCACGGTGCGGGCCAACACCCCCATCGACCCGGCGGTCGGCGGTGGTGGCGGGGGCGGGCTGGAACCGGCCTTCGGCAGCTAGCGCGAACGGACGAGCCGGCGTCTCCGCCGAACTCGCCCGCTCGCTCGAGACTCAGCCGGGGCTCTGTGCCGGACGAGACATCGGCGTGACCGATGTGGTGGCCACCCCAGCCGGGATGGTCGCCTCGTGGCGGATCCGGCCCGGCAGCGCCAGCGCCGCCACGGCCCCAACGGCGACGATCGCCGCTCCGACCCACACGGCCGGCACCATGCCGTCCACGAACTCGGTCGGGGACGCGTAGGAACCGCTCGATGAGAAGACGCTGGCCAGGACGGCCACGCCGAACACCCCACCGATCTCGCGGATCGTGTTCGTGGCGCCCGACGCCTGGCCTTCTTCGATCGGATCGACCGCGGACAGGACCACGTTGGCGATCGGCGCGAAGAACAGGCCCATCCCGACGCCCGCGAAGACGAAGCCCGGAACGAGGACCAGGTACTCCACGGTGGGCGTCGACACGGCAGCGATCCAGGCCAGGCCGGCCGACAGCAGGACCATGCCGGCGAAGAGGATCGGCCGGCCGCCGATGCGACCCGCGAGCAGCCCGGCGATCGGCGCGACGATGGCCGGCATCGCCGTCCATGGCAGCGTCCGCAAGCCTGACTGGAGCGGGCTCAGGCCCTGGACGACCTGGAAGAACTGGACGAGGAGGAAGACGGCGCCGAAGACGCCGAAGTACATCAGGAACGAGACGATGTTGGCGGCGGTGAAGGCGCGGCTCCGGAAGAACCGCAGCGGGAGCATCGGCGACTTGGCACGCGACTCCCACACGACGAACGCGGCCATGAGCAAGACGCCGATCGCCAGCGCGCCCACGATCAGCGGATCCGTCCACCCCCGGTCATTGCCGTTGATGACGCCCCACACGAGGGCGAGGAGACCGGCGCTGGCGAAGCCCAGGCCCGCCAGATCGAGCGCCCCGTCGGGTCCGCGCGATTCCTGCAGGCGGAAGAACGAGAGCGCGACGGCGACGATGCCGATCGGCACGTTGAGCCAGAAGATCCAATGCCACGACACGCCTTCGGCGATGGCCCCGCCAACGAGCGGTCCGATCGCGATCGCCAGGCCGGCGATGCCACCCCAGGCGCCGAGGGCGACGGCGCGTCGCTCCGGCGGGACGGCCGCCGACAGGATCGTCAGGGAGAGCGGGGTGACGATGGCCCCGCCGATCCCCTGGACCGCGCGGGCCAGGATGAGCACGTCGCTCGTCGGCGCGAGGGCGGCCGCGGCGGACCCGACGGTGAAGATCGCGAGACCGATGACGAACAGCCGGCGTCGACCGAACCGGTCGCCGAGGGCGGCACCGGTCAACAGCAGCACGGCGAACGTGAGCGTGTAGGCATTGACCATCCATTCGAGCTCGGCGAGGGTCGCGCCGAGGTCGGCCCGGATGACGGGCAAGGCGGTCGTCACGACGAGGTTGTCGAGGGCGACCATGAACAGGGCGATGGAGGTGATGGCGAACGTCCAGGCGGTGGACCGACGGGAAGTCATCGCTGGTTCCATTCCTTCCTTGGTTGCGAGTTAGTGCTCACTAAGTAACGAGATCAAAAAGGGGGAGTCGGCGCGTCATCGGGCAGCGGCGATCCTCCCGAGCGACGCGAAGGAAAAGATGCCCGCTTCGGCCATCTCGGGACCGATCGCGGCGGCCGTGTTCATCAGCATGCCCATCGCGAACCACTCCTCCAGTTCGTGGTCGTCTGCGCCAGACAGCTCCCCGACCATCCGGTACAGGCGCATCCACTCGTCCCCCACCGCCTTGCGGATCTCCGTGTCGCCGCAGGCGGCGTAGGCCTGGAGCTGGCAGAGCAGCAGCTCGCGATCGCTCAGCAGGTCGCAATAGGCGATGCCCATCGCGTGGAGCACGTGCTCGGGCGAGGGGTCCTCTCCTCGGGCCGTCCGGCCGGCGGTTTCGAAGGCGAGTGTCGTCCGATGGAAGCCGTGCCGGACGGCGGCGATGAAGAGCTCCTTCTTGGTCCCGAACAGCTGGAAGAGGTACGGCTGGCTGACGCCCGAGCGGCGGGCGATGGCCTCGGTCGACGTGCCGGCGTAGCCGGTCTGGGCGAATTCGGTCATCGCGGCGGAGACGATCTCGTCGCGGCGTTCCCCTGCGGACAGGCGGGTGGTCGGTGTCATGCGGTTAACTTAGTGAGTACTAAGTCGTATGTCAAGTCCCAGATGTCCGTGCCAGCGCCGAAATCTTGCATTACCGCGTCCGGCCGCTGTGGGTACTAACGGGGCATTGGGGTCACTCGGCAGGGCACCTAGCCTTGGGCTAGCGGGACCCGAGTTCCCGACGACCTTCGCTGGGTGCCATCGACCCTTGGACGCTGTGCGAGCGCTCACCACAAAGCTGCTTCGACGGACACGAGAAGAGCACGAGCAGGACCTCCGGACCTGGCGTCCCGGGTTGCGTTTCGCGGTCGGCGCGCTGGCGCTGCTCGTGGTCGTGGCGATGGCGGCGGTCGTCTCCGAGCTCGCCGCTCGCCAGCTTCGTCAGACGGCGGCCGAGTCCGCCCTCGACAACGTCGAAGGGATCGTCCGCGCGTTCATCGACCCGACGGTGCAGGAGGAGAGCCTGCTCCTCGACTCTGCGACCGATCCCGATATCCAGGCACAGCTGCAGCGCTTGGCATCTGGGGAGATCCGCCGCATCAACATCTGGTCGCGTGACGGTCGGATCGTGTACTCGAGCGAGGCATCCATCCGCGGTCGGCGCTTCTCGATCGACTCGGAGGTCGCGACCGCCTTCCTCGGCGACAGCGTCAGCCGGTTCTCGGACTCCGCGAGGCTCGGCGACCTGCCCGGCTCCTACCTCGAGATCTTCGTGCCGATCCGGGGCACCGTCGACGGCCATCCGATCGGTGTGTACGACGTCTACCAGGACGCGCGACCGATCGACCAGCGTGTGGCGTCGACCCGCACCGAGGTGTTCCTCGTGGCCATGGTCGCCTCGTCGGTGCTGTTCGCCCTGCTGTGGGCGGCGTACGCCGGGGCTGCCCAGTTGCTGGAGCGGAAGAATCGCCTCCTGAGCGACTACGTCACGGCCGAACGGCTGCTGGTCGCCGACCTGACGCGGAGCGAAGAGCGCTTCCGCTCGCTGGTCAGCAATGCCTCCGACGTCATCCTCATCGCCGCGGCCGACGGAACGATCATGTACGAGAGTCCCGCGGTGGCAAGCGTGATGGGCTACCAGGGGGCGAGCCGGGCGGGCGCATCGGCGTTCGACGCCCTACACCCGGGCGACGCAGCGGCCGTCCGCCAGCTCTTCCATGACGTCGCCGAACAACCCAACGCCCTGGTCGCGACCCGTTTCCGAGCGCGCCACTCGGACGGGACCTGGCGTCATCTCGAAGGGGTCGCCAAGAACCTGCTCGACGATCCGGCGGTCGGCGGTGTCGTCATCAACTACCGCGACGTCACGGATCGAAGCACGCTCGAGGAACAGCTCCGGCACCAGGCGTTCCATGACGCGCTGACGGGCTTGCCGAATCGGGCGCTGTTCATGGACCGCCTGGAGCGGGCGGTCGTTCGCACGCGGCGAAGCGATCAGGAGCTTGCCGTCCTGTTCCTCGACATCGACGACTTCAAGGCGATCAACGACAGGCTCGGGCACGCCGCCGGCGACAATGTCCTGATCGCGGTGGCAGATCGCGTTCGTGGCTCGCTGCGGGCGGCCGATACGACCGCCCGGATGGGCGGCGACGAGATCGCCATCCTGCTCGAGGACTCGTCCGCGGCGGCGGCCGAGGAGACCGCCCGGCGGATCCACGCCGTGCTGCGGCAGCCGATCGCGCTCGACACGACCGAGCTCGTCGTCGGCGTGAGTGTCGGCATCGCCGTCTGCCGCCGGGGATCGCCGTCGGCCGACGAGCTGCTGCGGAACGCGGATGTCGCGATGTATGGCGCGAAGTCGCGCGGCAAGGGCCGGTCGATCGTCTTCGATCCGACGCTCCACGACGCGGCGATCTCGCGGGTACAGCTGAAGGCCGACCTCCGACTCGCGATCCAGCGCGGCGATCTGCGGCTCGAATACCAACCGATCGTGCGCCTGTCCGATGGCGAGCTTCGCGGCGTCGAGGCGCTGGTTCGCTGGCAGCACCCGGCGCGCGGGACGATCGGCCCGACCGAGTTCATCCCGCTCGCCGAAGAGGGCGACATGATCATCGATCTCGGGCGTTGGGTGCTCTCCGAGGCATGCCGTCAGGCGCGGGCCTGGGAAGACGAGGGCGGCGGGCGGCCCGTGCCGGTCAGCGTGAACCTGTCGCCTCGTCAGATCGAGGAGGCGGGGTTCGTCGACGACGTGCGCCAGATCCTCGAGCAGACCGGCCTGGCGGCTCCCTCCCTGACGCTCGAGATCACCGAGAGCGTCGTCATGGGCGACACGGAAGCGTCGATCGCGACCCTCGGGGCGCTCAAGCAGCTCGGCGTCAGGCTGGCCATCGACGACTTCGGGACTGGCTACTCGTCGCTCAGCTACCTGCAGCGGCTGCCCGTCGACATCATCAAGATCGACCGCTCCTTCGTCGCGACCCTCAACACGGGCGGCTCTGACGCTGCCCTGGTCCGTTCGATCATCGCCCTGGGCGACGCCCTCAATCTCGAGACGGTGGCCGAGGGGATCGAGGAAGCGACCCAATTGCACGAGCTCATCTCGCTCGGTGCCCGATTCGGGCAGGGCTACTACTTCGCTCGACCGCTGAGCGTGGCCGCCATGAGCGATCTCCTCCGGGAGGCGACGGCCCAGCCCATCCTGCCAAGTCGGGCCCCGTCACATTCCCGCTCACGCATCGCCGTCCCGGCCATCGGTCCGGGCTGATCCCCACGTATTCCCGCGTCAGCTCATCGATAGGAGAACCAGTCACATGCCCGTGAAACCCCGCTCCATCGGTCTCGTCATCGCCATGATCGCGGTCGTCGCGACCGTTCTCGTCGTCGCCGGCCAGGTCGCCGGCCAGGATGCCGGTCTCGCCCGGTCGATCCCGCTCGCGGAGGTCAAGGCCTCGGGCGTGTCCGGCACCGTCACGCTCACCGATGTCGGTGGCGGACGAACGCAGATCGCCGTCCAGGTGGACCCGGCCGGCAATCTCGACATGCCGTCGCACGTCCATCCGGGCATCTGCGGCAACATCACCCCGCAGCCCCGCTTTCCGCTCGAGAACGTCAAGAACGGCGTTGCATCGACCGTGATTCCCGCGAGTTTTGCCGAGCTGTTCACTGGCAACCTGGCGGTCACCCTCCACCAGTCGAACGAGAACCTCAAGTTCACGACGGCCTGCGGCACACTCGTCCCCTGATCAAGCAACGCCTGGAACGCGATCCGGCCCTCGGCCCGGTCGCGTCTCGCGCATGCGAACCAGAACGACCAGGCCGGAGCCGGCCGTGAGCACCGCGACGGCGCCGATCGCGAACGGCATGCCGGCGCGGTCCGCCAGCACGCCCGCGACGAGCGCACCGGCCGCGAAGCCCAGGTCCCGCCACAGCCGATAGACGCCCACCGCGGCGCCACGCCAGCCTGGATCTGCCACGTCCGCGACGGCGGCGAGCAGGGTGGGATAGACCATCGCCGTGCCGAGTCCGAGCAGCCCGGCCCCGACGAGCCAGGCACCGAACGTCGAGGCCGCCGCGATCAGCCCGATGGCGGCCGCCTGAAGGAGCATCCCTCCGACGATCAGGCCCTTTCGCCCGATCCGATCGGACAGGGCGCCCGTGCCGATCTGGGCGAGGCCCCAGACCGCCGGGTAGGCGGCGGCCAACACGCCGATCTCGGCCACCGTCAACCCGTGCGAGGCGTAGAAGAGTGGCAGCAGCCCCCAGGCCATGCCGTCGTTGAGGTTGTTCACGAGCCCCGCCTGGGAGGCCGCCGAAAGCGACCGATCGCGGAACGAGGTTCGGATGAAGATGTCGCGCCAGGCGGGCTTGGGCGCATCCGCCTCGTGTTCGAGCGCCACGTGGCCCCGCGTCTCGCGCACGAACAGGACCGAGACGCCGAGCCCGAGTCCTGCGAAGGCCAACCCGAGGAAGAACGGCGCCGGCCGCAGCCCGGCCTCGGCCGCGATGAAGCCCGTGGCCAGGGCCGTGAGGGCCACGGCGCCGTAGCCCGCCGCTTCGTTGAGCCCCATCGCCAGGCCGCGCCGGGCAGGGCCGACGAGGTCGATCTTCATGATCACGGTGCTCGACCAGGCGAAGCCCTGGTTGACCCCGAGGAGCACGTTGGCGACGATCACCCACCCCCACTCCGGCGCCCAGATGAGGAGCAGGGGCACCGGCAACCCGAACAGCCAGCCGGAGACGAGGACGGGCTTCCGACCGAAGCGGTCGGCGAGAGCACCGGCCGCGAGGTTGGAGAGCGCCTTGGTGACCCCGAAGGCCAGGACGAACGTCAGGGCGATCGTGAACCCGGTCAGGCCGAAGACATCGCGTGCGAGCAGCGGCAGGACGGTCCGTTCCTGGCCGATCATCCCGCCGACGAGCCCGTTCACGGCGACGAGCAACGCGAACTGGCCCGCGTTCGCACGCAGCCCGAGCCGCGGAACGGCGACCGTCACCATCGCCCGAGAGCTCAGTCGCGGCCCAGGCGGATCCCGCGGCCGGGGGTCGCGCCGGTGTGCACGCCGTCGTCAACCACGAGCACCCCGTTGACGATCACGTGGTCGATGCCGTCGGGGTACCGACGAGGCTCGTCGTAGGTCGCGTTCGAGCGGACCGTTGCCGCGTCGAAGACCACGATGTCGGCGATCATCCCGTCGCGCAGCACGCCCCGCGTTCGGAGCCCAAGTCGCGCGGCCGCCGCGGACGTCATCTTGCGGATGGCCTCCTCGAGCGAGAGCAGGGCCTCGTCGCGCACGAACTGGCCGAGGATCCGCGGGAACGAGCCGTATGTCCGGGGCGCCGGCTTGTCGCCGAGGAACGTCGAATCGGTGCCGACCATCCCGATCGGATGCGCGATGAACAGCGGCAACGTCTTCGACCACGGGCCGCTCGTCACCTGGCTCACGCCCAGGTTCTCCGACAGGAGGAGGTCGCCCATCGCATCCACCGCGTCGCGACCCGTCTCCTCCATCACCTCGGCGAGGGTCCGCGATTCCCAGCGCAGGTTGTCCGGGTGGCTGAACGCCCCGAGCCGCAGGTCCGCCCATCCGGCCGGGCCGGTGTAGGCGGCGCCGCGGGCGGCGATCTCCGACCGGAGCCGGTCGCGCGCGGCGCGCTCGGCCAGCCGCTCCTTCAGCGGTCCCGGCCCGCCTGCCTGGATCCAGGCCGGCAGCTGGATGAGCAGCCGGGTGCTGGCCCATTCCGAGGGATACGTATCGAACGTGACGTCGAGCCCTTCGGCTCGCGCGTCATCGACCAGCGCCAGCAGCGGTTCGGCAGGCCCCGGATGCGTCTCGCGGTGATAGAAGTGGGTGATGTGGGCGGGCGAGGCGGCGCGGCGGCCGATCTCGATGGCCTCCCGGAACGGGTCGAGATAGCGGTCGCCGAGCTGGTAGCGGACATGGCTGTGATAGAAGCCGCCCGCCCGCCCGGCCTCGGCGGTCAACTGGGCCAGCTCATCGGTGGTCGCGAACGAACCCGGCGGATAGTCGAGGCCGGACGAGAGCCCGACGGCCCCCTCGTTCATCGAATCGCGGAGCAGCCCGCGCATCCGGTCCATCGCGTGTGCATCGGCCGGGACGTCGTCCCAACCCAGGGCATCGATCCGCAGCGCCGAATTGCCGACCAGCGTCCCGATGTTGACGCTGACCGTCCCGTCGAATCGCTCGAGATAGCTCCCGACCGAGTCCCAGTCGTAGTCGATCGCCGGGCGACCATCCAGCCCGGAGTCGAGCTCGACGAACGCATCGAGGTCTTCATGATGCTTGAACGGAGCGAACCCGTTGCCGTCGACGCCGACGATCTCCGTGGTGATCCCCTGGCGGACCTTGGGCTCGTGGCGCGGGTCGGCGAGGATCATCAGGCCGCCGTGGCTGTGGAGGTCGATGAAGCCCGGCGCCACGACCCGGCCGGTGGCATCGATGCGACGGCCGACGCGGTCCGGCGGCGCCGCATCAGGGGCCAGGACGCGGAGGCGCTCCCCGTCGACGACGACGCTCCCTCGCCATCCGGGCGCGCCCGTGCCGTCGACGATCGTCCCGCCGGCGATGAGCAGGTCCGCGCTGTCGGTCATGGGCGGACCGTATCAGCCGAGCAGGGCGAGCGCGTGGCCCATGAACGCCTCGAAGCGCTCGCGGGCGAGGTCCGCACGGACATGCGGCCATGGACCGACCCAGCCGTCGATGGCCTCGGTCGACCACCAGTCGAGGAACCCGAATGCCGCCTCGACATCCCACGCCGGATCGCCGGGGAACAGCCGATCGACCGCGGCCTGCCCGTCGAGGGCGGCGAGGTTCACACGCATGTGCGCGACGTCGAAGGCCGCCGGCCCGACGCACGTATTCACCCAATCGACGACCCCGGTGATCGCACCGTCGAGCCACAGGATGTTGCCGGGATGGAAGTCGCGGTGGATGAGGACGCCGGCTGCCGTCGGCCGTGCGATCTCGGTCTGGCGGACCGCTCGCTCCCAGAGCGATGCATCGCGCCACCAGGCCGGCCGCGCCAGGGCGACGCCCTCGTGATAGCCGCGGTACGTCCAGGGTGTGAGCCACGCGGCGTCGACCGCGTGGATCGCATCAGTGATCGCTCGGAGCGCACCCGCATCCGGGATGGCGAGCTCCGGCGTCCCCGGCACCCTTGTCATCAGGACCGCGGCGGGCGCTCGTTCCGATGCACGGACCAGCCTGGGAGCCGGCACAGCGGAGTCCTCGAGGGCCGTCAACGCCGCCATCTCTCGGGGGATCGCGTCCGGTTCCTCCTGGAGGAACTGCTGGTCCTCGTACCAGCGCAGGACGAGGTCTTCGGCGTCGAAGAGCAGGACCCGCGACGTGCTGGCCGGTAGCTCGGTCGGCGCGCCGGCCCATCGGGCCGAGCCACGCCTCGACCTCGCGGGAGAGGACCGTCACGCTCGGGCTCCGGGGCCCTCCAGGCGGCGGCCGCGGACCCACGCGCCGCGGACCATGTCGGGGTGGGCGCGGAAGATCAGGCGACTGACCAGGTCCTCGGGGTCCTCGTCGGTCACGCCGGGGAGGGGCGCCGTGAAGGACGGGTCGATGGCGATGAGGTCGGCGTCCTTGCCGACCTCCAGCGAGCCGATGCGATCCCCGAGCCCCAACGCCGACGCTCCGCCCAAGCTGCCCATCCGGAGCCAGTCGAGCGGGGTCAGGGTCGGGCCGCTCCCGACGCCGGCCGTCGCCAGGGCGTTCTTCGCATACGCCCCGACCCGCATCGCGGTGAAGATCGACAGGTCTGGTCCACCCGCGACGTCCGAGCCGAGTCCGACCGCGAGTCCGGCCTCGAGGTATCGACCGAGCGGCATGACACCGGAGGCCAGGAAGAGGTTCGAGGCCGGACAGTGCGCCACGCGCGTCTTCGTCTCGACGAGGCGCGCGAGCTCCCGATCCGAAAGGTGCACCGCATGTGCCAGCACGGTCCGTTCGCCGAGACCGCCGGCCCGGTCGTACACGTCAACGTAGTCGAGCGCCTCCGGAAAGAGCCTCGCGACCTCCTCGATCTCGCCGCGGTCCTCGGACACGTGCGTCTGCCAGTAAGCACCGGTCGATCGGGCGAGCGAGGCGGACTCGCGGAGCATGTCGGCCGTGCAGGAGACGGCGAACCGCGGGGTGACGGCGTACCTGAGCCGGCCGTCGTCGCGCCCGTGCCAGCGGGCGATGAGCTCGGCCGACTCGCGCAGGCTGCGTTCCAGGATGGTCGTCGGGTCGATGGTGGCGTCGTACGTGAGTCGATCCATCATGACCTTGCCCACGATGGCCCGGATCCCGTGCGCCTCGGCTGCCCGGAACGTGGCGTCGAGACTGGCCTCGTAGACTGCCCCGTAGACGAGCGCCGTCGTCGTGCCTGCTGCCGCGAACGCGCGCCAGGCGAGCGGGGCCAGCCGTGCCGCCTCGGCGGCATCGAAGCTCCGCTCCAGCGGGAAGATGTAGCGGTCCAGCCAGGTCAGCAGGTCCAACCCGGCACCCAGGCCCGCATTCGGGATCTGCGGCAGATGGGCGTGCAGATCGACCATCCCAGGCATCACCACCCAGGGCCGAAGGTCGATGGTGGCTTCGAGATCGACGTCCGCCGGGTGATCGGCCGCCGGGTCGGCGAACGCGATCCGCCCACGCTCATCGACGATCAACAACCCATCGGGCTCGTGCCGGGTCCCGCCGTCGTCGAGGGGTGTCACCAGGCGGGCGCGAAGCGCGAACGGCGGGCTCGCGGGCAGGTCCACCGGCGAAGGCTATCAGGGTGCCGCTGGCGCTTGACGGCCGTTGGCCGCCGATCGGGGCGGCGCGCCCTCGGCCGCTTCGTCGAGGGTCACATGGCCGCGGATCAGGCCGGTTCTTCGGCCCGCCGCTTCAGCCCATCGGCGAACTGCGTGAACGAAGGCCCAAGATCGGGCATCGAGCGCCACATGATCGACAGCAACGGACCGCTGTATTCCTCACGCAGACGGAATTGGGTCGTTCCGGCGTCGACAGCGTCCAGATCGAAGGTTCGGACGCCCTTGAACAGACCGAGCGGCATCCCGCCGCTCCAGGTCATCGACTGGTTCGGACGGAACTCGGTGACCTTGACCGGGAAGGTGCGACCCGGAGCTGCAGCGGAGACGACCTTGATGGTCTCTGCGGGTGCGACCCGTCCCGTGACGCTCAGCACGCCGGAGTCCCAGTCTGGGTAGTGCTGCCCGTCGACCAGGATCGCCCAGATGCGATCTGGCGTCGCGTTGATGAGCGAGCTGGCTTCGAACGATCTCATCCGCCGTCACCTCTGGTCCCGCGTCGGTTTTCCATCCGTAACCGTCCGGCTACGGTAACAGATTGGCGACTGATGGCCAAGACCGTGGAGGGCAGCGTTAGCCGCGGGGGTCAGGACGCTCGGACCGTCTCCAGGCGAAAGAGCGGGATCACGCGCGTGGTCTTGCGCTGATAGGCGGCGTACAGCGGAAATGCCTCGGTGACGAGCTTCCACGCGCGGTCGCGCTCGGAGCCGTCGATCTCCTGGGCGCGGACCTCGCGCACCTCGCGGCCGCGGCGGATGGTGGCACGCGGTTCGGCGCGGAGGTTATCGACCCACTGGGGATCCCTGGCGGCGCCACCACGTGAACCGACGATCACGAGATCGTCGCCGTCGTCGTACGCGTACAGGGTCACGGGGCGCGGTTGCCCGCTCGTGCGCCCGGTCGTGGTGAGCGTGACGGTGGCCTTCACGTTCGCCTCGGGCCCTTGCAGCCCCGGAAGGCCGCGCCTAGCGCTTCTTGCCGCGAACCTCGAAGAGGTGGGCGGTCCACTCGGACCCGCCGCGGTCGATGGTGGCCGAGCTGCCGCGCCAGCCGCAGGTGCAGGTGATCGTCTGGTCGCGGTGCTTGTACTCATCGATGACGTGCTTGAACGGTTCGGCGACGGGGGTGGCTGACTTCAGCGGGGGACGACTGTTCAACGGAGACTCCTGCACGGTCAGGCCGGGCACGCAACGCGTGGGGGGAAGGCTCATTCTAGCCGATTTGGGCCTCGGCCGCCGGGCGGGCCGGTGACCCGCCGCACCGAGGCGAGGGCCCGGATGCCGAGCGTTGCCAGCAGGCACCGGTCCCCTCCGGTCAGTCTGGTGAGAGGTGGTATCCCATCCGCCGCGGCAGGCGGGTGATCTCTCGCAGCAACGGCGACACCGGCTCGTCCCGTTCCTCGGCGGCCTCGCGCCGGACGATCGCGTCGCGGACGACCCGGGCCCCGAGGTAGCGCAGCGGTTCCGGCGGGAACGCCCGTGGCCGGCCACCGACCAGGACCGGTGGCGCCAGCGGGTCCCCCGAGGCAACGGTCCCGCCCTGGGTCACCGACCCGCGCGAGTCGGCGAGCGCCATCGCGGCCAGCAGCCGCCCGGTCACCAGCGACGGACCGACGCCGTTGCCGGAGTAGCCATGGGCGTAATGGATCGGACGTCGAGGGACGCTCGCGACCGAGGGCAGGTGGTCGGCGGAGATGTCGATCGGGCCGCCCCACGCATCCTCGATGCGCACGTCAGCCAGGGATGGGAACAGCCGCCGCAGCCCGGCCGCCGCGCGCGCCGCCGCCGCCGCATCGTCGGTGAACGTCGCCCCGATCCGACCGCCGAAGCCGGCCCGGCCGCCACCGCCGCCGATCGCGATCCGACCATCGCGGGTCGTGCGCAGGTAGTGGAGCGTGAACCGCGCGTCGGCGAGGCCCTCGCCGCCGGTCCAGCCAAGCGCCTCGAGGCGGTCCGGGATCGGCTCGGTGAGCACGATGTAGCTCGACCAGGTGACCAGCCGCCGACCGAACGTCGGCCACGCCGCCGCCCACGCGTTGAGCGCCACGACCGCGGAACCAGCGATCACCTCGCCCGCTCCCGCCGTTGACGTCGTGCGGACACGGACCGGGCGACCGGCGCGACCGACCGCGGCCCGCCGCGAGCCCGCGCCGATCGCTCCGAGCCAGCCAGCCCGCTCCCCGTCGAGCTCGACGACGCTCGTGCCCTCGTGGATCGCCACGCCTCGCTCCAGGGCGACGCGCCGAAGGCCGCGGGCGAGGATCGCGGGCTGGATCGTGGCGGCGCCGGGCATGATCGCACCCGCTCGGAGGACCGGCGACGCGACCCTCGCCTGCACCTCGTCGGCGCTCAACGCCACGTAGCGGTCCCCCACCCCGAGCGCCTCGCAGGCCGACACGGCCTCCATCCACTTCCCGTCCTGGGCCGGGGCGGCGCTGACCGACAGCGACCCCGCTTTCGTGTACCAGGCGTCCACGCCGTGCTCGACGCACCAGCGTCCCAGTTCGTCGACCGCTGCGTCCATCGCCCAGGCCGCTTCGAGCGCCCCGGCCTCGCCGTACCGCTCGACGAGCGTCGGCATCTCGTCCCACCAGCCGGTCACGAACCCGCCGTTGCGCCCGGACGGGCCGCCGCCGCAGATGTCCGCCTCCAGGAGCACGACCCGGGCCTCGGGCGCGAGCTCGGTGAGACGGAGCGCCGTCCACAACCCGGTGTAGCCACCACCGACGATGACCACATCGGCTGTGATGGTCCCGCGCAGCGGTGGTGCCGCGTCGGCGAGCCTCGGGTCGGCGGCGGCCTCGGCGGCCAGCGCTTCCCGCAGCCACCAGGATCGACGCTCGCCGCTTGGTCGGACGCCGGCCAGCACCCCGCTCAGCCTCCCGGGGTCAGCAGGCCCGGATCGAGCACATCGTCCACCGTGACCGGGTTGGGCACCAGCCCGAGCTCGGTCATGTAGGCGATCGATGCCGTCCAGCCGGCGCTGTCCAGTGCGCCGAGGCCACCCGATGCCTGGGCCGTGCCCGACCAGGCATCGATCGTCGCGGCGAGGATGGCCGTCTGCGCCTCTCGTGCTTTGGCCAGCTCCGGGACCGCCTTGATCGCCGCGTCGACCCCGGTCACCGGGGTCTGGGCGATCTCCTCCATCGCGCGAAGCGTAGCCCGCACGAACGCGGCCACGGCATCGCGTTTCGACTCGAGCGTCGAGACGCCGGCGATCAACCCGGGCCCGGGCAACGGCGTGATGTCGTCGATCTGCAGGACCGTGACCTCCTCGCCGGTCAGCTCCAGCTGGACGGGCTCGTTGTTGATGAACCCGGTCGCGGCGTCCACCGCCCCGGCCGCGACCGCCGTTCCCTGCCCGAAGTCCGGGTACTCGGTGATCGTCAGGTCGGCCGGCGTCAGTCCCGCCGACTGGAGGAGCGCCTGCAGCATCACCCAGGATGAGCCGTAACGCCCGGGGATCCCGAGCTTGACGCCCTTGAGATCGGCAGCGGTCGCGATGCCGGACGAGGTCTTCGCGAACACGATCGAGGGGAATGTGCCGTAGATCGTCGCCACGTAGCGGATCGGGATGCCCTGGCTGACCGCCGGGATGACGCTCGTCCCGTCGGAGATGCCGACATCGATGGCGCCCTGGCCGACGAGGGTCACGAGGTTGGGATCGATGGTGTTCTGGAACTCGACCTCGAGACCGGCCTCGGCGTAGTAGCCCGCCTGGTCGGCGAGATAGAACGGCGCGAACTGGACGCTCGGGATGAAGCCCAGGCCGACGACCAACTTGACCGGTTCGGCCGATGGGCCGGTCGACGGGGTCGCCGTGGAGGTTGCCGCGGATGGCGGTGCGGTCCCGGCGTTGCACGCGGCGAGAAGCAGGCTCATGACGAGCACGACGAAGACGGAATGGGCGCGCGACGGCACGGTGACCTCCAGGCTTTGGTGACGAGCGGGAGTCATCGAGGGCCGACCAGCCGGCGCTCGACGAGGATGACGGCGAGGTACAGGGCGATCCCGACGAGGGCGATCGTCAGGAGCGTCGCGAACATCAGTGGGATGTCGAACATCGAACCGCGGGCGAGGTTGATGAGGACGCCGAGGCCCCGGTCCGCCCCCGCCCACTCCCCGACGATCGCGCCGACGACCGCGAGCGTGACGCCGACTCGCAGGCCGCCCAGGATCGACGGCAGCGCGGCCGGGATCTCGAGCGTGGTCAGGACCTGGCTCCGCGTCGCGCGCAGCGAGCGGCCGAGTTCCAACAGCCCCGCATCGACCGAGCGGATGCCGACCATCGTCGCGACAGCGACCGGGAAGAACACGATGAGCGAACAGATCACGACCTTGCTCAGCCAAGGCCCGTCCCGAACCACAGCACGAGGAGCGGTGCGAGGGCCAGGATCGGCGTCGCCTGGGCGGCCACGAGATAGGGCGAGAGCAGCCGCTCGACGAGCGCGCTGCGCGCCAGGACATATCCGATGACGAGGGCACTCCCCGCCCCGACCGCGAGGCCCAGAGCGACCTCGACCATGGTCGTCACGAGGTGCGGCAGGATGGTCCCGTCGACCGCCGCGACCAGGAATCGGATGGCGACGGCCTCAGGTGGCGGCAGGATGAACGGCTGGAGGCCGCCGATGACGACGACCGCCTTCCAGGCGACCAGGAAGACCGCCAGCGCCGCGACGACGGGCAGGGCGACCGCTCGCTTCACGACGCGAGCTCCAGGTGCGAGCGGATCTCGGCGGCCGTGCTGGAGGCGATCGCGCCATCGAGGACGTCGATCGAACGTGGTCGGGGGGCGTCGATGCCGATGTCCGCCACGACCCGACCCGGGCGCGGCGACAACACGATGACGCGATCGGCCACCAGGATCGCCTCGGCGATGCTGTGGGTGACCAGGATCATCGTCGTCCGGGCCAGCTCGCCGAGTCGGAGCAGCTCCAGGTCGAATCGCTCGCGCGTCAGCGCATCGAGCGCACTGAACGGCTCGTCGAGCAGGAGGACCTCGGGCTCCATGGCGAGTGCCCGGGCAAGGGCCACGCGCTGGCGCGTGCCGCCGGACAGTTCCGCGGGGCGCGCGATGAGGGCCGGCGGGTCGAGGCGCACCAGCTCGGCAAGCTCGAGCAGGCGCTGATCGCGTCGCTCCGGCGACCAACCGGCCAGCTCGAGCGGGTACGTGATGTTGTCGCCACCGGTCCGCCACGGCAGCAGGCGCGGTTCCTGGAAGACCAACCCGATCTTCGGATCCGGCTTCGTGACCGTTGCCCCGTCCAGCTCGACGGCGCCCCGGTCGGGTGCCAGCAGGCCGGCGATGACACGCAGGAGCGTCGACTTGCCGCTGCCGTTGGGCCCGATGCACGCGACGAGCTGGCCGGCCGGGACATCAAGGTCGACGCCGTCGAGTGCCAGGAGCCGACCGCCGTCGCGGGTCGGGAACGAGGCGGCCACGCCGGTCAAGCGCAACCCGCCGCTCATGCGGTCGCCTCGGCCGGGATGACCGGTCCGGCGAGCGGGCGCAGGATCGGCGCGGTCGCCGGGTAGAGCGCCACGTACGCCTCGAACAGCCGGTCGTACGTCGGTGCGAGCTCCGGGCGCGGCTCGATGCGGCGGTCGATCCGCGTCATCGATTCGATGGCGGTCTCGACATCGGGATGGGCACCGATCCCGACGGCACCCAGGATCGCGCAGCCGACGACCGCGGTCTCGAGCACGGCCGGCACCGCGACCGTGAACCCGGTGATGTCCGCCTTGATCGCGTTCCAGGTGTCGCTGCGGGCCGGACCTCCGCAGGCACGCATCTCGGTCACGCGCACGCCGGCGGCCAGCATCGGTTCAGCCACGTGGCGGATGGCCAGGGCGGAGGCCTCGACGATCGCGCGGGCCAGGTGGCCGCGGCCGTGGCCCAGCGTCAGGCCGGCGAAGACGCCGCGGGCGCTCGGCTCCCAGAGCGGTGACCGTTCGCCGGCGAGGTACGGCAGGAAGACGAGGCCGTCGGCGCCGGGCGGCGTCGTCGCGACATCGGCCAGCAGCGTCTCCGTCGTGACGCCCCCACCGACGATGCTGTCGCGGTACCAGTCGAGCGCGCGCCCAGTGGCTGCCATGGCCGCGCCCACGCTGTACCGGCCGGCCAGCGGCGCGGGCGTCACGAACGCGCCGGGGACCTCCACCGGCCGATCCCAGTAGACACCGAACCCGCCGGCCGAGCCACCCGGGTCGTACGCGTCACCGGGTTCGCGGAGACCGGCGCCGTGGTAGCTCGCGAAGGCGTCCACCGTCCCGCCGACGACCGGGATGCCGGGGCGCAAGCCGAGCGCATCGGCGGCGGTCGCGGTCAGCTCCCCGACGATCGCGCCCGTCTCGCCGGGCGGTGGCAGCTTGTGCCGCGGCACCCCGGCCGCGCCGACGAGGGCCGCGTCGGGCACGAGCTGGTCCGGGATCAATGGCGCGACCGTGACCCCGGCCAGGCGGAACGCGAGCCACTCCCACGTGGAGAGATACCAGCGCGTGCCGGCGGCGACCGCGGGCTCGAGGCGCTCGACCCAGAGCGCGGCCGGCAGGCCACCGAGCGCCCAGCCACGGACCCCCGTCGCGGCAGCCAGTTCGGCCGCCTCCGCCGGTCGTGCGGGTATCGAGCCAGGTGATGGCCGGCCGGGTCGCCTCGCCACGCTCGTCGACCGCGACGAGCGTCGGACCGTGGCCGTCCACGCCGATCGCGACGATCTCGCCGAGTTCGGGGGCGTGCAGGGCGCGGACCGCGCTGACGACGGCCGACCACCAGGCGCCGGGATCCTGTTCCGCCCAGCCCGGACCGCCGGTGAGGTCGATCGGGAACGTGGCGCGGGCGAGCCCGATGAGTCGGCCGTCGAGCGTGACGAGGCCGGCCTTGATCTCGTTCGTGCCGAGGTCCAGTCCCAGGACGGCGCGCTCACGGCCGCTCATCGTTGACCCGCTTGGCCGGACGAGGAGGGCCTCGTCCAACGCGACGACGGCCTCGGCGGTCGCCACGTCGGTCACGAGTGTTCGAAGGACGCCGGCACGAAGTGCACCGAGGATCGGTCGGACCTTGGCCTCGCCGGCCGCCACGCCGATCGCGACCGGCACCTGACCGAGTCGGCGGGCATCGAAGGCGATGACGCGATCACGCAACGCCGGGCAGACGAACTGCCCGTCGAGATCGAACGGGGCGACGAGCACCTCGCCGACCGCGCCCGACGCCTCGAGCTGGCGCTCGACACGATCGCCCACCGCGGCCGCACTCCAGGCCGGGCCGCCGATCCCGAACAGGGCGACATCGAGGCGCTCCCACAGGTCGAGGACGACCTGGACGCCCGCGTGCGCGACCAGCGCCCGGCGGGTCGCCGCGTCATCGACCAGGCCTGGCGCCATCAGTCCCCGGGGCGTGGCGTCGAACGCCTCGGCGACGCGACGGTACGGCTCGCGTTCCGGGCCGGTCGACCAGTAGCCACCACACAGTGGCACGACGGTCGCCACGACCGGGCTGGCCGCCTCGTCCAAGGCGGAGGCCGTGGCCGAGACCGAGGCCCCGTCGCCGATGCCGACGACCGCGCCGTTCCGGACGGCATCGCGCAGGACCTGTGCCGCGAGCCGACCGACCATCCGCCTGGTCAGGTCCTCCGGCCCGGCGACCGAGGGGGCGAGGTGGACGGCGTCGAGCTTGAAGCGTCGCCGGAGGGCGTCCGCAGCCGGACTCTCGGCCGCGGTCGAGTCGTGGATGCGGATCTCGACGATGCCCTCCGCCCGGGCTCGCTTGAGGATCCGCGACACCTGCGGGCGGGTCACGCCGAGCATCTCGGCGATGGCGTTCTGCGTCTCGCCCAGCTCGTAGTAGAGACGGCTGGCGCGGACGAGCTGCTCGATGTCGCTCATAAGTGCACAGATGTACTGAACAGATGTGCGTCCATGTTGCGCATCATGCCCCGCCGTCGTCGATCCGGCAAGCGCCCGGAATCGAGAAGCGGGCCCCCGCCGTGGGGACCCGCTCCTCTCGCGCGCTCGCGATGGGTGCTACAGGATCAGGTCCGAGATCGGCGGGACCGACTCGTAGCCCTGGTGCGGCAGGCCGATGTACGGGAACGACCCGAGGAACGGCATGTCGGCATTCGTGTCGACGCCGTCGCCGACGATGTTGTTCGGGGTTCGGTTCGGCAGCCCGAAGGCGCCGTTGAGGAACGTGCCATAGCCTTCGGCGATCGCCCGGATCTCGATGTCCGTGACGTCGTCGCCGAGGCGCCGGCCGTTCGGGAAGCCGCACAGGTCGCCGTTGAGGACGGCCAGGCGATCTGGCTGGCTGGCGTTCGCCGTGCCGCCGGGGCAGGCGCCCTTGGCGCCGGGCAGGATCGCCGTGTTGACCCGTAGCATGTCGGCCAGGGCCGGCTTGGAGCCGATGGCGTTCACGCCGGGCACACCCTTGAGCAGGATCAGCGACAGATCGGTCCGACCGGTCGTGTTCGCGTTATCGAGCGCGGGGTACAGGAAGTTGACGAGACCGGCGAGCTCCGGCGTCTCGTAGTACTTGGCGAACTGCTTGTCCTTGGACGGCGCCTGGCCGTTCCAGTAGTCCTTGAGGTGGCGCGGGATGACCACCTCGTTGATGAGCGGGTTACCCAGACGCGAGATCTGGACCCACTTGCCGGACCACTTGACGCGGCCCTTGCTGTCGATGGTCTTGTGCTCGCGCCGGCTGGCGCTCGCCCAGACACCCACGACCGGCTGCGAGGCGCTCTTGCGGACCTCGGTCAGCGGGATCTGGAGCACGATCGAGGCCGTGTTGTAGCCGGCGACGCCGTCGACCCCGGTGGCCGTCGGGAGCGGGATCACGTGCAAGCTGTTGAACGGTCGAAGCCCACCGAGATCGAAGATCGAACCGAGGTCGACGAAGAACGCGTCGTCCCGGGGCCCGGCGAACACCTTGGTGTTGTGCTTCACGGCGTTGATCCCGCCGGCCGCCAACGTGGCGTAGTCCGGCGTGCTGCGCGGCCCGATGTTGGCCGGAACCGTGCGCAGGTCATCGCCGAGGGTCCTGCGCCCGTGCTTGGTCGTCCGGGAGACCTTGTACTCCTGGGGCGCCAGCCACGTCGCGTCGTTCACCGACGTGATCGGGCCGTTGTTGTAGAGGAACGACGAGACGCCCTTCTTGCCGGACTTGGCCTTGTCCTCGAACCGGAAATCGTAGGTGACGTCGTCCTTGCCATCGCCGGTGTTGTCGATGTGGATCTGGTACACGACGGCCGGGTCGAACGGATGGAAGTTCGGGCCGCCACCCGGCTGCTGGAGCGGGATGTAGTTGGCGATGATCGTCAGCTTGGTCGGATCATCCGGACTCACGAATGCGTACAGGTCGGTGTTGTCCGCGGCCGGATCGCCGCCGATGAGCGGCGCCTCCCGGTGGCTGGACGCCATGACGCCGGAGACGGACGTCAAGGCGATCATGAGGGCGCCGGCTAGACCGGTCGCCTTGGCTCGTGTGGACACGGGGTCCTCCCTTTGGATCGGGTTGTGAGCTGGGCCCCCAAGGCCAGCTCGTCTGGCACCGGACCGGCGTGTCGCGACCTCCACCGGGACCGTTCGGAGGGGATGCGTGGAGGTGGGCGTTTCGGATGAATCCGGGGCGATCAGGGCAGGTCGGCGAGGATCCGTCGGGCTTCGGCGGCGCCCGTGGCTGAGAAGCCTGGGTCTGTGGCCAGGGCGAGCTCGAGGTCGCGCCGGGCGGTCTTCGCGTCGCCCAGGGCAGCCGCGATCGCGCCGGCGTGGAATCGCAGGAGCGGGTCCTGCGAACCGAGCCGCAGGGCATTGTCGGCGTGAGCCTTGGCGTCGCCGTCGCGGCCGAGACGATGCAGTGCCCACGCGACCGCGTCCGCCGTACGGACCGTCGGCGTCTCGTCGTACACGGCCTCGGCGAGTTCCAGGGCGCGCGCGGGATCGCCGTGGTCGGCCTCGAAGAGGGCGAGCTCCAGGTCGACGGTCACGCCGCTCGCCCCGAAGAGCGCGATCTCGGCGCGGGCGAGCTCGAACGACTGGCGCGCCTCGGCGTCGTCGCCCGCGGCGGCCCGTACCTCGCCGAGCGCGATGACGTACTCGGGCAGCGGCAGGATCGCGGCGGCGCGCTCGAACGCCTCCGCCGCACCGGCGAGGTCGCCCCGGCCGACAGCCAGGCGCCCGAGACCTGCGATCGATGGCGCATGGTTCGGCACGAGGTCGAGCGCTGCGTCGTAGGCCGCCTTGGCGCTGTCGGGATCGCCGTTCGCGACCAGCAGGTTCCCGAGCAGCGTCGGTCACGAAGGCCGTGTTCTCCGGCGCGAGGCCGGGCGATGCGGCCGCCTGACGCATCGCCTCGAGCGCTCCGGGCAGGTCGCCGTGCAGCTCGCGGACATAGGACAGGCGAGCCAGCGACGGCAGGTCGGCGGAGAGCTCGACCATCACCTCGACCTCAGCTCTCGCCTCCTCGTATCGCCCGAGCTCGACCAGCGCGTCGACGACGACGCCGTGCGCCGGGCCGTAGTCGGGGAACGCATCGACCGCGGCCCGACCGGTCTCGAGCGCGAGATCGAACTCATGACGTCCGAGCTGGAGGCCACCCAGTCCGACCAGCACCAGGACGTCATCCGGGGCCAGGTCGCGAGCACGCTGGAGCGCGGCGTCGGCCGGTGCGTACAGCGACGGGTCGGCGGTCTCGCGGACCCGCTGGAGGAGCGCCAGACCGAGATCGCGCTGCGCCGCCGCGTCGTCTGGATCTGCGTCGACCCTCGCGGTCAGCGCCTCGATGAGTGCCTGGGTCGGCGGCGTCATGGGCGCCTGTGGCAGGCGGCGGCGCCATGGTGGGCATCTCGCTGCCCTCAGGTCCTACGATTTCGTGGGACGGATTCGTAGGATTCGTCGCGAGCGGAGCCTGCGCGGACGCCCCGCAGGCCGCGACCAGGAGGATGGCGGCGAGGGGCAAGGTCAGTCGGCGCGTCCGCGAGAACATGCCGTGGATACGGGCCCCGGCGCCAGCCGGATGACGCAGGGTGGCCTCGTTACAGGACCCGCCCCGGGTTGAGGATGCCGAGCGGGTCGAGCGCATCCTTGATGGCCCGCATGACGCGCATCGCGTCGGGGCCGCGCTGCTGCTCGAGCCAGTCGCGTCGGGCCAGCCCGATGCCGTGCTCGCCGGTGATCGTGCCACCGAGCTCGATCGCCGCCTGATACAGATCGGCCTGGACGAGCTTGGTCAGCTCCTCGGCGCGGGGGTCGCCCCGATCGAAGACGAGGTCCGGGTGCAGGTTGCCGTCGCCGGCGTGCCCGAACGTCCCGATCCGCACGTCGTGCTTCGCCGCGATCCGCTCGATGGCCCGGAGCATGTCCGGGACCCGCGACCGCGGGACGCCGACGTCCTCCATCCGGACCTCGCCGAGACGCTCCAGGGCGTAATGGGCCGCGCGGCGCGCCTGGCGCAGCCAGTCGGCCTCCTGGGCATCGGCGGCCCGCACGACGTCGGTCGCCCCGGCGGTCCGGCAGGCGGCCTCGGCCCGTTCGAGCTCGTCGTTGGCCGCGGCACCCGGCATGTCCGACTCGACCATGAGCATCGCGGCGGCCGTCCGGTCGAGGCCGAGGTCGTTCATGTCATCGACCGCAGCGATCGTGAAGCGATCGAGCAGCTCGAGGGTGACCGGCGACAGTCCGGCCGCGGCGATCGCGCTGACCGCCTGGCCGGCGCTGTCGAGCGTCGGGAAGAACGCCAGCATCGTCGAGCGCGGGGGTGGTGCGGGGCGAAGCTTCAGCGTCGCCTCGGTGATGATCGCGAGCGTCCCCTGGCTGCCGACGAACAGGTGGGTCAGCGAGTACCCGGCCACGTCCTTGAGGTTCTTGCCACCGGTCCGGATGACCGAGCCGTCGGCCATGACGACCTCGAGCGACAGGACCGAGTCGCGCGTCTGGCCGTACTTGACGCAGCACAGGCCGCCGGCATTCGTTCCGAGGTTGCCACCGATCGAGCACATCTCGAACGACGCCGGATCGGGCGCGTAGAAGAGCCCGACTTCGGCCACCGCAGCCTTCAGCGCCGCGTTGATGATCCCCGGCTGGACCACGGCGACGAGGTTCTCTTGATCGATCTCGAGGATCTTGTCCATCGCCGTGAACGCGATCGTCAGGCCGTCCTGCGATCCCGGCGGCGCCGCCGGACAGGCCGCTCCCCGCTCCGCGCGGCACGATCGGGACGCGATGCTCCCCCGCCAGGCGCACCAGCGTCGCGACCTGGGCCGTCTCGGTGGGGAGCGCTACCGCACCGGGCAGGCCGGTCTGGAGGTATGGCGTCTCGTCGCGTCGGTACGACTCGCGGTCGGTCTCGTCGGTCAGCAGGCGCAGGCCGGGGAGCTCGGCGCGGACCGCGTCGACGAGGGGTCCGATGGTCATGGATGGCAGTGTAGAAGGCGCGGGGTAGGATTCGGACGATGGCGATGTCAAGACGCGCTCCCGTTCGTGGCCTCCATCTGGTCGCCGCTCTCGTGCTCGCGATCGTTGCACTCGGACTCCCCTCCTCCGCTGTTCCGGCGGCCCGCGCCGCGTCACCGGTCGGCGTCGGCGACATCGTGGCCGGGTCGGCGAACCGCTCCAGCCTGCACCTCGTCGCGACCTATGCTGCGCGGCTGAAGCTCAACTGGGCGGCCCACCGGATCCGGGTCGATGCGACGCTCTCGATCGCGAACACGTCCGGCGGACCGATCGACCGCGTCGAGCTGAACACGATCGCGACGCGACTCGGGGCCATGCGCCTGGACCCGGTGACCGTCGATGGGGTCGCGGTCAAGGCGACCATCAGCGACCAGACCATCGTCGTGCCGCTGGGCGGGATCCTGCCGGCCGGTGGCTCGACCACGATCCGTGTCCGCTACGGCGCCACGCTACGGACGAGCCTGGGAGGCTCGAACTGGCTGTTCACGAAGGCGAACGGCATCGTCGATCTCTACCGCTGGCTGCCGTGGGTGAGCAAGAAGACGCCGTTCAGCCGGCCGAACCACGGCGATCCGTTCGTCACGCCGTCGAGCCCGCTCGTACGGGTCACGATCGTGTCGACCCGCAGGCTCGTCCTGGCCACCTCCGGCGACGGGCTGTCGAGCAGCGCCGACGGCCTGACCAAGGTCTTCGAGGCACGGAACGTCCGGGACTTCACGGTCACCGCGGCAGTCGACTACCGGACGCGCGAACGGGTCGTCGGCGACAACACGGTCCGGGTCTACTACCGGCCGGGCGCCCCAGGTGCGGCGATGCTCGACGGCGCGGCCGACGCCTTCAAGGCCTACGAGGCGAGGCTGGGCCCATATCCCTACAAGGTCTTCAAGGTGGTCCAGTCGGCCGGGGCGTACGGGATGGAGTCGCCGGGGCTCATCTGGATCCCGACCGGCGTGAACCGCTCGAACCTGCGCTACCTGACGGCCCACGAGACCGCCCACCAGTGGTTCTACAGCCTCGTCGGCAACGACCAGGCGCGCGAGCCGTTCACCGACGAGGCCGCGGCCGACTTCATGGCCCGCTACGTGACGTCGACGAAGCGAAGCAGTCGCTGTTCGACCGGGCGCCTGGACCTGTCGATCTACCGATACACCTCGCGTTGCTACTACGAGAAGGTCTACATCCAGGGCGGCAACATCCTCGACTCCGCCCGCAAGCGGATGGGCTCGACGGCGTTCTGGGCCGCGCTGCGCGGCTACGTGGCGGCCAACCGGTTCGGGCTGAGCTCGACGGCCGCGCTGCTCGACGCGCTCGACGACGGGACGCCCAAGAACCTCAGGCCGCTCTTCGCCCCGCGGTTCCCGCGGATCTACTGATCCACGTCATCGGCTAGCGACCCGCGAGCCGTCGATCGGCGGCGAGGGCCTGCGGCATCTGGCGGAAGCCCGCAGGCAGCAACGGGCGCCAGGCACGCCACCCGGCGACCAGCCAGTCCGAGACCAGCTGGTGGCGCGCGTCCCAGGGCAGGCCGTACGCCTCGCGGATCGAGGGTGGCAGCAGGCCGACGGATGGCCACAGCGTCCAGTCGTACAAGGCCGTCGGGCACCGGCAATCGCGAGAGCGCGCCGGGCAGCGGCGGCCGCAGGATGACGCCCGCCAGCTCCCGGGCCAGCGGGCCGACCTGCACGGGACCGGCCGGATCCAGCATCTCGGCCCAGTACGCCTCGAACGCCTCGAGGTCGGCCGGCAGCATCGCCTCTGGCACGCCGAAGGCTCGCCCGATCGGCCGGGTCTCAGCGTAGAACCGCGCCCGCCGGTCTCGGATCGAGCGGCCCGAGCCAGGCGTCGCTCACGGTCAGCGTCGAGTCGATCAGTGTCGCGTGGACCCACAGCGACAACGACGGATCGCGGGCGGCGTAGCCTGGCCCGACGATGCCGCGATGGAGCGCGTTCAGGCGCCGGATCTCGGCCCGCGCCGTCGCGGCCGACCCGTAGACGATCGCGAGATAGCTCCGAAGCGTGCCGTTCAGCCGTCGCCACGGATCGGCTCGGAAGTCCGAGTGGTCGTTGACGCCGGCGGCGACCGACGGGTGGGCGATCTGCAGCAGCAGCGCCCGGGGACCGGCGCCCAGCAGCAGCATCGCCTCGCGGTTCAGGCGCCACGCCTCGGAGTCGGGCCCGTACAGGCCGGCGACGTCCGATCCGACCGTTCGAGACGCACATCCGCCTCAGCCTGGCTGTTGATCCGAGTGTCCGACGCGACCGTACTCACCGGTGCACGATACCGACGATCACGGAGGGACGCCGCCGATGACCTCGGACAGCACGACGGCGACGCGCTGGGGCGCCGACTTCGACCCCGACGAGCTCGCCCGACTCGAGACGCGGATGTGGAAGGCCTACTACCGCCGCCAGCCGGCGCGGCTGTTCGGCCTGCTCGTGCTCGCCCTTCGCGAACAGGCCCATGTCGGGTGGCCGCGCGCCCTCTTCGCGAGCATCCACCTCACCAAGGCCGCCGCCGGGTTCGCGCGCGCGACCGGCGACTACGACCGCTTCGCGCCCGACATCGGCCGGGCGTACCGGCTGCTTCGTCTCCCGGACCAGATCGACGCCGAGGCGGTCGCCCGGAACGAGCTTCGATGGTGGGTCGTGCGCCGGGAGATCGGGCTGGAGGCGGGCGACGCGGCGGGTGACGCCATCACCGAGCTGTACGCGACGATCTACGAGATCCCGCGCGAGCGCGTCGCGGAGGCCGGCCGGTTGCGCGGGCTCGCCGCCGAGGTTCGCGACCGCGGTGCGAACGAGGATCCGGAGGGTCCGACCGGTCGGGGCGGGGCCTACTGGCCGGAGGTGGCACGCCTGCTGCGCGATTCGTATCGAAGCCTGCAGACCGCGCTGGACGAGGCCTGACGCCGCTAGCGGTCCTCCGGACGGCGACCGACCAGCCACCAGGCCGTCGGGAACAGCGCTCCGGCGACGACGAGCTTGGCCGCATCCCACAGGAGGAACGGCGTCAGGCCGGCGGCGATCGTGTCCTCCCAGGAGAGGCCGGCCGACACCTTCAGCCACGGCAACCCGATGGCGTAGATGATGACGCTGCCGATGACCATCGCCGCCAGCGACCCGCCGAGCTTGCGATCCCAGCCAAGCTCGGCGAGGCGGCCCACGATCGCGCCGGCGAGGACGAAGCCGATCAGGTACCCGCCCGTCGCGCCCCAGATGACGCCGATGCCGCCCTTGCCCTCGGCGAAGAACGGCAGGCCGACGACACCCAGGAGCACGTACAGCGCGACCGCCGCGAAGCCGCGCCGGAACCCGAGCGCGCCGCCGACGACGAGCACGCCGAACGTCTGACCGGTCAGTGGCACCGGCTCCCGCGCGATGTAGATCTGCGCCGTCAAGTAGATGAAGAGCGCGCCGGCGACGATCAGCGCGATGTGGCGGACGCGCGATCCCATGCGCTCCCCGAGACGGATCGGGACCAGGAAATCGGCGAGGGTGATGCCACGCTCGGCCCGGGTGCTCCGGTCGAGTCTCGGGAGGGCGATCGTCATCGAGGCTCCATCGGTGGGGGTCGCCTGGGGTCGCGACCGACCGGCCGAGTCTAGCATCCGGGTTTACTCGTATGCGACCGCCCGGACGATGGAGATCCGCGCCGCAAGGCGAGCCGGGTACGCCGCTGCCAGCATCGCGAGGGCGACGCCGAAGACGAGCGCGACGGCGACGGTCGGCCATGGGATCGAGGTCGCGAGTTCGGGCGTCCCCCCGGCGAGGGCCACCATGAGAGCGCCGACCACCACTCCCGTCACGACGCCGACGATGGCCCCGGCCAACCCCACGACCCCGGCCTCGACGACGACCGAGCGCCAGACCTGGCGGGTCGTCATCCCCGCCGCGCGCAGGATGCCGATCTCGCGGACGCGTTCGATGACGTTCATCGTGAGCGTGTTGGCGATGCCCAGCGCCGCGACGATGACCGCGATGATGGCGAGGGCGTCGAACAGGCCGAAGACCCGGTCGAGCGCATCGTCGATGGCCCCGGCGACGCGATCGAGGGTGACGACCTCGAGCGCCGAGAGGCCGGCCGCGGCGGTCAGTTCGTCCCGTGCCGAGGCGGGTGCGTTCGGGGCGAATCGAACGGCGAAGGCGTCCGCACCGTCCACCCCGAACCGTGCCGTCGCGTCGGGCCAGCCGACCAGGACGGCCTCGCCGCCGCGGCCGGGCAGCGTGCGCTCGGCGATCCCGACGACGCGCAGCGGGATGGTCGTGCCGTCGACGGTGGCCACATTCAGCGTGGCATCCAGCCCGATTCCCAGGCGCTCGGCGACGGCCGCCGGCACGATCGCGGCCCCGCCGGCATCGAGGGCCGCCAGCGCGGCCGCGCGATCGCCCGCGGAGAGCGTCAACCGCCCGTCCGCCTCGAGATCCGCTCCGACCATCGCCGCGCCGTCGGTCGCGACGCCGTCGATGGCGAGATCGAACGTCGCGAGCGGGCTCACCCGGGCGATCCCGGTGATCGCGTCGAGATCCTCGGCGACGCCCTCCTCGGCGGCGATCGGCCGGATCGAGGTGACCAGCACGTCGCCCGGCACGACCTCGGCGATCCAGCTCCCGGCCGCCGCCCGAGCCCCCTGGCCGATCCCACCGAGCGCGACGACCATCGTCAGGCCGACGGCGAGCGCGCCGATGGTCAGCGTGGCTCGGCTCCGGTCGCGCAGGAGCGTGGCCCGGGCCAGTCGTTCCTCGAGACGGAACGGGAGGCGGAAGGGCAGCCCACCGAGGCGGGCCAGCGCCGGCACGAGGAACGGGATGAGCAGGGTCGCCACGAGCAGGACCGCGTAGACCGCGATCGCCCGGATCGCGCCGGTCGTGCCCGCATCGCGCGGCCAGATGAGGAGGCCGGCGAGGGCGACCGCCACGAACACCACGACCAGCCAGCGCAGCCGGGCGCGGCGGGCGTCCGGCAGGTCCATGCGTGCGCGCAGCGCCTCGACCGGGGCGATCCGGGCGGCCCGGCGGGCCGGTTCGAGAGCGGCCGCCAACGTGATCAGGATCCCGACCGCCAGCGCGATGACGGCGCCGACGATGGGCAACTCGCGGCCCGTCGAGCGCGACGGACCCGACCGTCCGAAGGTAGGCGATCATGGCGCCTGCGAGCAGCGCCCCGAGCGCGATCCCGATCGCTGACCCGACGATCCCGACGGCCAGGGCCTGGGTCAGGATGAACGAGCGGACCTGGCCCCGCGTCGCCCCGGCTGCGCGCAGCAGACCGACCTCGCGGAACCGCTCGATGACCGTCATCGAGAGCGTGTTGAAGATGAGGAACGCGCCGGTGAACAGGGCGATCGCGGCGATCATCGCGGTCGTGGCCTGGAAGTCCGCCGTCGAGGCGCGCAGGGAGTCGGCGAGATCCTCGGGCGTCGAGACGACGTACGGCTCGACCTGCAATCCGGCCTCGAAGGCGTCGATGACGACCTGCGGGTTCACGTCGGGCTCGAGACCGATGTCGACGCGGGTCACGCCGACCGTGTCGAAGACCGACTGGGCGGTGTCGAGCGGCACGAAGACGGTTCGACCATCGACGACGTCCGGTGGCCCGTTGCCCGCCACGATGCCGATGATCTGGTAGTCCGCCGGCTGCCCGGCGCCCATGACGGTCAGCACCGAGCCGATGGCCAGCCCATCGGTGTCCGCCAGGCGCTGCGTGACGAGGGCGCTGGGTTCGCCGACACGGGACAGGGGCGTACCCTCGACCAGTTCGTGGTCGTGCAGCAGCGGTTCCGTGTCCGGGTCGATCCCCAGCACGGTGACCGACGGCGGCAGCCGCCCGGACGACAGGACGGCCCCGAGGTACGTCCGTCGCTCGAGGGCCGGTGCCACGATGGCGACGCCCGGCGTCGCTTCGATGGCGGCGAGCGTCTCGGGCCCGAGACCGGTCTCGCCGAAGGCCGAGACCCGAAGATCGCTCGAGCCCGACCAGCTCCTGGACCGTCCGCTCGGCGGACGCCTCGATCGCCGCGTTGGTGGCCAGGCCAGCGAAGAGGACGCCGACGCCGAGCGCCACGCCGGCCGTGGTCAGGGACGCACGCAGCGGCCGTGCCAGCAGGCTGCGAATGGCAAGTCGGGTCAGGCCGTCCATCTCGGGCCGACCGCCTAGAGTCCCAGCTGGGCGAGCCGGGCGATCAGCGGGGCCGCGTCGTGCGAGGCGCGGCGACCCAGGAGGATGGTGTCGCGGATCGACCCATCGCCGATGACCAGGACTCGATCCGCGTAGGCCGCGGCCTTCGAGTCGTGGGTCACGAGCACGATGGTCTGCTGCCGCTCGACGCACGATCGATAGAGGGCGTCGAGGATCTCGGTGCCGGTCGTGTAGTCGAGGCTGCCGGTCGGCTCGTCGGCGAACAGCAATGCCGGACGCGTGACCAGCGCGCGGGCGACCGCCACGCGTTGCTGTTCGCCCGCCGAGAGCTGATCGGGCTTGTGGTGCTCCTTGCCGGTCAGGTCGACGAGCGCGATGACGTCCCGGATGCGCTCCCGCAGCTCCCCGCGCGATGGGTCCTCGCCGCCGATCGTGAACGGCAGGGCGATGTTCTCGGTGACGTCGAGGAGCGGGATGAGGTTGAACGACTGGAACACGAACCCCGTCCGGTCCCGTCGCATGCGTGTCGCGGCGTCGTCGGAGAGTCGGCTGACGATCTCGCCTTCGAGGATCACCTCGCCCGACGTCGGCTGGTCGAGACCACCCAGCAGCTGGAGCAACGTGGACTTGCCCGAACCGGACGGGCCCATCAGGGCGACGAACTCGCCTTCGGCGACCTCCAGGGAGACGCCGCGGAGCGCCTCGACCGTCGTCTCGCCGAGCGGGTAGGACTTGGCGAGCCCGCGGGCCTCGAGGATCGGCGCCATGGCCGCCAGTGTATCCGCCGCTATGGCCCCAGGAAGAACCCGGTCACCCCGCCGACGATCGTCTCGACCAGGCCGGGCGGGTCGGCGGGCGGCGTGACCCGCAGGCCGTGGGCGCCGCCGATGTCCGCGCTGTCGCGGGGGGCCGCGTCCGGGTCCGTCGTCGGAGTCGGCTCGGCCGTCGCCGGCGCGAGCTCCGGGTTCGTATCGAAACTCCGTTGGTCGCCGCTCGGCGGGATCGGCGTCGGGGTCGGGGTCGGCTTCGGCGTCGGCTTCCTGGTCGGCTTCGGGGTCGCTCGCGGCAGTGCCTTCTGGGTCGGCTTCGGCCTCGGCTTCGCCGTGGGCTTCGGCTTCGGCTTGGGTTTCACCGGTGCCGCAGCGGTCGGCGAAGATGACCGTCCACATCTTCTTGCCGTTGGCGCCCTTGTACGCCCCGATCCCGATGACGTCCCATGCCTTGCCGAGGATGTTCGAGCGGTGACCGGCGGACTCCATGAAGGACTTGTGGATCTTCGCGGTCGCGCTGCCGTCGCTGGCGTTGTTCCAGCCGATGTTCTCGCCGGCCACGTGATAGCAGTAGCCCCTGTCCGACATGACGTCGAACACGCGGCCGTAGCCGGGGATGTCATGGCTGAAGTAGTCGCGCTTGATCATGTCCTTGCTGCGCCAGCGGGCGATGGACCGCAGCTCGGCATCCACCTTCAGCGCCTTGCGCCCGGCCGCCGCGCGGCTCTGGTTGGTGAGCGCGACGAGGTCAGCCTCCGAGGCCGCGCTGAACGCGTTCTCGCTCCAGGCCGAGGCCGGCGACGGCGCGGACAGGCTGAAGACCGAGGTGATGGCGAAGACCAGCGCGACGGTGGCGGCCGTGCGCCGGGTGATCGAGATCGTCAACGCGAGGCGACCTCCGCTTGGACGCCGGGGGACGGACCGAGCCAGGGTCCGGTGTGCTCATCCACCGTAGGTCGCACGGTGCGGCAGGGTCCGCGGCGCGATAGTCCCGGTGGCCGGGGTCGCTCGTACCGAATGCGTGGTGCGCTCCGCATCAGTCCGCAGCACGGCGGTAGGGTCCGGGGATGTCACCCGGCCCGATGATCCTTCTGGATGATTCCCGGATGATCATGTGGAGGTCGCGTTGACCCGTCGAGCCACGAACCGAACCGGCGAGGTCCTCGACCTGCGGGCACTCAACCGGGCCTACATGGCGCGGCAGCTCCTGATCCGGCGATCGCCGATGCCGGTGGCCGAGGCGATCGAGCACCTCGTCGGGCTCCAGGGCCAGGTCCCGCTGGTCCCGTACACGTCGCTCTGGTCGCGGCTCGAGGGCTGGGATCCGATGGAGCTCGGCCGGATGATCGAGGAGCGGACGGTCGTCCGGACCTCGCTGATGCGCTCGACGATCCACATGGTCACGGCTCGCGACGCGCTCTTCCTGCGCCCGCTCATGCAACCGGTGCTGGAACGGGTCTACAAGGGCAGTAGCCCGTTCGGGCGGGCCGTGGCTGGCGTCGACGAGGCGGCCCTCCTGGCGGCCGGTCGGGACCTCCTCGAGGCGAAGCCGCTGACCCGGGCGCGTCTGAGTGCGGAGCTGGCCGAACGCTTCCCGGGCTACGACCCGCTCTCGCTCGCGTACACGATCACCTACCAGATGCCGCTCGTCCAGGTCCCGCCGCGAGGCGTCTGGGGCCGAAAGAGCATCCAGGCGACGTGGACGACGTTGTCATCGTGGCTCGAGACCCCGTTGGGAACGGCGACCCCAGAGGCCCACGAAACGATGGTCCTGCGCTACCTGGCCGCCTTCGGGCCCGCGACGATCATGGACATCCAGAGCTGGTGCTGGCTCACGAAGCTGGGCGCCGTCGTGGAAGGGCTCCGGCCGCGGCTCCGGACGTTCCGGGATGAACAAGGTCGCGAGTTGTTCGACGTCCCGGACGGCCCGCACCCGGACCCCGAGACGCCCATCCCGCCGCGCTTCCTCGGTGAGTACGACAACCTGTTCCTGTCCCATGCCGACCGATCGCGGGTCGGCGCGCTCGACATCGCGGATCGCAACTTCCGGAAGGGGCCGTTCTTCGTCGACGGGTTCGGGCACGGATGCTGGGACCTGATCCGTGATGGCCGGCGCGCCACGCTCGATCGTGGAGCCGTTCCGGCCGCTGGCGCCGGCCGACCGGCTGGCCGTCGGCGAGGAGGCCGAGCGGCTGCTGGCCTTCCTGGCCGCGGACTCGGCGCCGCTCGACGTGCGATTCGAGGGCGAGTTCGCCTAGCCGATGCGGTGTCCCGGCCCTCGGGTGGGTGCTATGGTCGCGCCATGCGTGGCGATCGGGTCGAGATCGTGGTGGACACCGGACAGGGCGTCCAGACGTTCGACATCGTGGCGACGAAGAACGGCCGCCGCCTCGAGGTGACGACCGCCCGTGGCGTGGTCGAGGTGACCGAGGTGACCCGCGGCGGGACGCCGGTCCGGACCGGCCGGTTCATGGCCAGCCGCCTCATCGCCCTCGTCGAGCATCCGGCCCAGGAGAGCTCGGATGGCCGAGTCGACGTGACGACCCGTCGCCGGATGCGCCCGCCCGAGGTGGGCTAGGCGACCGCTACGTCCAGGTCTGGAGCTCGAGGATGTTGCCGGCCGGGTCGGCGACGTAGCACCAGGTGACCCGCCGGCCACCAGCGACCTCGAAGGTGACGACGTCGCCGAGGGGCGAGCCGCCCGCCTCGGAGACCGCGTCTCGTGCGGCGACGACGTCCGGGACGCGGAACGCGATGTGTCCCCAGCCCGGCCGGTCGACCGCCGGCGGCCTCGACGCCTCGAGCCGCTCGTACTGGAAGATCTCGAGCGTCGGCCCGCCCTCGGGCTCACCCGGCAGTCGCAGGTGCGCGCCCATCAGGTGCGCGTCGGTCAGGCCGGTCGCCCGATCGAGGTCGGGGGAGCGGAAGTCGCGCTCCGGCGGCACCACGACCATGCCGAAGACCGTCTCGTAGAAGGCCGCCAGCGACCGCCAGTCGTCTGTGGTGACATTGACATGACCGAACCGCGCGCCCTCGATGACCGGCATCACGCCCTCCGTATCTTTCCGGGTACACTCCGCTGGCCTCGCCGCGGCGACGGCATCGGTGGTGGCCTTAGCTCAACCGGCAGAGCACTGGATTGTGGCTCCAGAGGTTACGGGTTCGAGCCCCGTAGGCCACCCCATCGCCCAAGTCGAACGCCGATCGGTCGGATCGGCGCGCCCGTCAGCCAGTGGCGAGGGCCGCCACTTGGGCGGACGCGCCATCGAGGATCGGTTCGCCGTGGCCGACGAGGAGCGTCTCGTAGGAGAGCGCTCCGAGCTTGACCACGGACGCCTTTGCGGCCTCTACGTCGGCGGTGAAGTCCGGGTTCGAGCCCTGCAGCGGTCCGCTTGACGTGCCAAGGGCATCGCCCGCGACGAGGATCCCGCCGACGTCGTCGAGCACCGCGATGTGCCCCGCCGTGTGCCCCGGCGTCGCGACGATCAGCAGGTCGAAGACCCGGTCGCCATCGGCGACCGCAACGAGCGGACGAGGCACCGCGATCGCGGCGATATCCTCCGCGCCGGCGTAGCCGACCGCGTCCGGCGCCGCATCGAGGACCGCGGCCGCACTGCCGGCGTGGTCGGGGTGCATGTGCGTTAGCACCACATGACCCACGGCGCCCCAGCCGAGCCCGATCCGCCCAAGCGCCTCTTCGATCGCGTCCTCGCTGCCGACGACGCCCGTGTCGACGATCGCCGCTTCACCGCCACGGACCAGGACGTACGCCGACACGAACCCGAGGTTCGCGCGCTCCCACGTGACCGCGGCCTCGGCCGGGGCGCCGGGCGGCGACGGCTCCGCCGCGCCCGACGGCGCCGCGGACGACGGGCCCGAGGTGCTGGAGGCACCGCCGGTCGATGACGGGCCGGGCGTCGACGAGCCGGATGCCGCGGGAGCGCATCCCGCGATCCCGACGACCGTCAACGCGACCGCTCCCCGCCCGAGGTCGGTGAGGAACGCGCGGCGGGTGAGCGCGATACGGCTGGTCATCACGGAACATGGTACGAGCGAGGTCCAAGCTCGGTTCTCGCGGCTCGGCAGCAGGCCGGGCAGCGGGCCGGGGCGAGACGGGTCAGCCGGTGATCTCGGCCCGGTCCGTGAAGCCCATCGCCACGACGAGCGAACCGATCAACCAGACCGTGATGAGCACGAGCGCGGTATCCGCCGGCAGCGCGCTGGGGTCGGGCGGCGCCCCGAACGCTTCACCGCCACCGACCGCAGCGGACGCCAGGTCGAACGGCAGATATTTCACGATGTCGGGCAGGAAGATCGACGCGAATGCCTCGCCGAAGTAGAGCGCGATGCCGACTCCGATGCCGGCCAGCTGGCTCCGCGCGAGGGTGGCCACGGCGAACCCGATCGAGGCCTCGGCGCTGATGACGACCCAGCCGCGGAGGAACTGCTCGGGCAATCGGCCAAGCGTCGCGCTGTCGGACAGGCCATCGAGCGGGATGCCGGCGATGGTCGCCCCGAGGGCGCCGGTGAGGACGCCGATCGCAAACGTCGCGAGCAGCCCGACCGCCATGATGACCGCGATCGCGGCGAACGTCATGAGCATGTACAGCGCTCGACTCTCGCCCCGCGCGACGGTGCTCTTGAGCGTGCCCCACGTCCATTCGGAGCCGGCCACCGCCGCCCCGTAGATGACCGCGAAGAGGCCGCCGAGCCCCAGGATGAAGCTCAGGATCAGGTCGTAGGCGCCCGGGAAGGTGACCAGGAGCAGCGCCTGGGCCGCGCCGTCGCCGCCGCCACCTTGGTCCTCGCCGCCCGTGGCGGCGACCGCGAGCAGGATCAGCACGAGGAGCCCGGCCAGGAGCGCGAACGTCACCCATGTCGCCGGCCGGCGGATGAGCTTGCGGATCGTCGAGATGAACAGCCTCATACGCCGGCCCAGTCGGACGGACCGGCGGGCGTCGGCGGCCTGCCGGCGAAGGTCCCATCGGGATCCGCTCCAGACTCGCTCCGGGTGAGCATCAGGAACAACTCCTCGAGGTCGTTGCCCGCCTCGAGGCCCGAGGCGTAGATGCCCGCCTGGCTCAGGACACGGTTGATCTCGGATGCCCGGTCCTGGGGGATCTGCACGGCCAGCCAGCCGTGATCCGATGTCGACGCGGCGACGAGATCGGGTGCCGTCAGGCCGGCCAGCACCTCGGTCGCCCGGGCGACCTCGTCGGGGGCGACGCGCACACGCACGACCCCCTCGGTGGCGAGCAGCTCTCGCATCGTCCCTTCACGGACGAGCTTGCCGGCCGCGATGATCCCGACGACGTCGGCCAGCTGCTGGACCTCGGCGAGCAGATGGCTCGACACGAAGACGGTCTTGCCGGTCGAGGCGAAGTGTTGGAGGGTTTCGCGCATCGCCACGATGCCGGCCGGGTCGAGGCCGTTGGCCGGTTCGTCGAGCAGCAGCAACTTCGGGTCGCTCAGCAGCGCGCCGGCGATCCCAAGGCGCTGCTTCATGCCGAGCGAATAGCGCGAGACCTTGTCGCCGCCCCGCTCGGTCAGCCCGACCAGCTCGAGGACCTCGCTGACGCGCTGCTTCGGAGTGGGCGGACCGGCGGCGGCCAGGGCGCGCAGGTTCTCACGGCCGGACAAGTACGGGTAGAACGATGGCGTCTCGATGAGGGAACCGACATCGAAGAGCCGACGACGGTCGCCGCGGGCGAACGGCCGCCCGAGCATCTCGATCGACCCGCCATCGGCGTGGATCAGCCCGGTGAGGAGCCGCATCGTCGTGGTCTTGCCGGCCCCGTTGGGGCCGAGGAAGCCGTAGACGACACCGGTGGGGACGCTCAGATCGAGTCCGTCGAGCGCCAGCCTCGAGCCATAGCTCTTGCGCACCGCTCGCGTCGCGAGCGCCAGGTCACCTCCGGTCGTCATCGCCCGATAGTGAACCATGTCCGGCCGACCGCCGGGGCGCGATCAGCCGCCGGTGTCCCGCCCGGGCGACTGGATCAGGTCCGTTGGGGCGTTGTGGATGGCCGGGATGGTGCCCAACCGGCCGGCCTGGTAGTCGGCGACGGCCTGCATGACCTCCTCGCGGGTGTTCATGACGAATGGGCCCAACCATGCGACGGGTTCGTGGATCGGGCGGCCGCCCAGGATGAGCAGGTCGAAGTTCGGACTGCGCGATTCCTGCGCGGCCGCAGCCCCGAACGTGAGCGCATCGCCCGGCCCGAAGACGGTCAGCTGGCCGGTCTGCACCGGTCGTCCCTCGGTCCCGACCGTGCCGTGCCCGGCGAGGACGTAGGCGAGGGCGTTGTAGTCCGGGCGCCACGGCACCACCAGGCGGGCGCCGGGGCTGAGCGTCGCGTGCACCAGCGTCATCGGCGTATACGTGGAACCGGGACCGGCGTGACCGGCGACGTCCCCGGCGATGACCCGGACGAGGGCGCCGCCATCGGGTGACGAGAGCAGGGCGACTTCGCGGGCGCGGATGTCCTGGTATCGGGGCGCGGCGAACTTCTGGTCGCTCGGCAGGTTGACCCAGAGCTGGATGCCGTGGAACAGGCCACCGGCGAGCACGAGCCACTCCGGCGGCTTCTCGATGTGGAGGATGCCGGCGCCGGCCGTCATCCACTGTGTGTCGCCGTTGGTGATGACCCCGCCGCCGCCGTTCGAGTCCGCGTGCTCGAATGTGCCGTCCATCATGTAGGTGACGGTCTCGAACCCGCGATGCGGGTGCCACGGCGTGCCCTTCGGCTCGCCGGGTGCGTATTCGACCTCGCCCATCTGGTCGAGATGGATGAACGGGTCGAGGGCCGACAGTTCGACGCCGGCGAACGCCCGGCGCACCGGGAACCCCTCGCCTTCGAACCCACTCGGCGCGACGGTCACGCTCGCGACCGGGCGGTGCCGGGCGATGGTCGGATCCGGTTCGGCGATCCGAGGAAGGACAGAGATGTCGTCGACGGTGATGGCAGGCATGGCGGCGGTGGTCCCAAGCGTTCGATGCGGTGGTCAGTCGGGATTGTAGTTGCTCACGCAACTACCGTCAAGAGGACGGGGAGGCACGCAGGTCTTTGAAGCGGGTCCTCGGTCAGGATCGTCCAGGCCCGCCGGTTGTATGAGCGGGTCCAGCCGAACATCTCCGACAGGCGTTGGGAGATGGGCACCATCCGCACGATCCCGTAACGGGCCTCCAGCCAGTGCTGCATCAGCGGGGCGCTCAGCACGTTCACGTGGTACCGGCCCCTCGGGACCTCCACGTGCTCCGGGATGTCGTCCATCAGGAAGAACGTCAGTGCGAGGCCCCGGCGTGCGAGCCGAACCGCTTGCCCGAGCGCCACGTCCATCGCTTCCAGTGACAGGTGCTCGAACAGGTCCGAGGCGATCACATAGTCGAACGAATGGTCAGGGTCCTTCAGACTGAGCACGCTATCGAGGCGGAAGTTCACGGCTGGGAACCGCCGCTTGGCGTTCTCGATGTTGTTGGCCGTGATGTCGACCCCGGTGTACTCCAGGAACGGGGCGATCCCGTAGTCGGCCCACGATCGGTAGTCGTTCGCCGAGCCGCAGGCGAACTCGAGCACGCGGATCCGGTCGGCCTGTCGATCCTCCAGGGCCGTCCGCCAACGGGTCCCGAAGCTGTCGGCTCGGTCATCGATGGTGACGAAGACCTCCCTGATCGCCTGCCGCCTCGCCAGGTCCGATGAGGGTCCCAGGCGAACCCCCGTTTCGGCCGCCCGGGCCCGGGCCGACTCGTTCATCTCGACGCCGGCCGCCAGCTCCTCGTGCTCGAGCTCCTCGAACGCCGACCCGAACAGTTGCTCGATGAGGAAGTGACGCACGAGGATGCTCTGGATGTTGATCCGCGGGTCCTGGTAGCCACTGACCAGGTACATGTCGAGGTTCTCCGCGGGACGCCTCTGCCAACTCAGCTTGAGCTGCCGCTCCTCCTTGCGGATCGTGTTCGCGGCCAGGGGTCCTCGCCGCAGCGGCGAGAGAAAGCGCAGGACCGGCCGGCTCCACCGGCGAGCGATGCGGCGACGGAGGCTGCCCGGCGGCGCGAGGTGGTCGAAGGCTTGCATCATCGGTCAGGCGGAGCCGGCGACCACGATCCCGAGCTCGTCGAGCGAGTCGAGGAGTTCGTCCGGATCGCGATAGACGCGGAATGCGCCGGCGGCCCGCAGCTCGTCCTCGCCGTAGCCGCCGGTCAGCAGTCCGACGCTCAGCATGTCGGCGCGGCGGGCCGCCAGCAGGTCCCAGACCGCGTCGCCGACGACGTAGCAATCGGCGATCGCCACGCCCAGTCGCTCCTGCGCAGCGAGGAAGAGGTCGGGTTCGGGCTTGGCGCGTTGGACCTGGCCGCGATCGACGACGACGGTGTCATGCGGCACACCCAGGACCTCGAGCGACCGGTCGATCTCCGGTCGGCGGCCGGACGTCGCGATGGCGTAGGCGATCCCGCTCCGGCGCAGCGCGGCCAGCAATTCGACGGCGCCCGGGAGGGGACGTCGCTCGGGCAGGATCTCGCGGAAGATCTCGCCGTGGCGCCGCTGGAGCGCCTCGGTCTCATCGTCAGTCAGCTCACGCCCGATCTCGCGGGCGACGGCGCGCGCGAACAGCCCGCCGCTCATGCCGATCCGCCGATGGATCCGCCACCCGTCGACCGGCGTGCCGCTCTCGAGGAGCGCCCGCTGCCAGGCGAACACGTGGGCGTAGACCGTGTCGACCAGGGTCCCATCGAGATCGAAGATCAGCGCCCGCATGCCGCCGAGTATCCCATCGCCGCGGGCTCTCATGGCATCCGAAGGTTCGGGCCCGACCCTTGACCGCACGGAGGGGTCGAGGGATCGACCATCAGCCGGCCCACGCACAGGAGCACCAACCATGGAGTGGACATCCCAACCGATCCGCCGCGGCGTCGCCACGCTGGCTATCGCCGTCGGGCTGCTCGCGGTCGGCGGCGTCGCTGCCGTCTCGGCCGCGAGCCCGGAGCCGTCGGCGTCGTCGGCGCCGAGCACGACCACGCCCGACGGCACGACCGCGCCGTCGGCGACCGACACCCCCTCGAACGGCTCCGGCCGCGAGAAGGGCGACTGCCCGGAAGGGGCCGGCGACCAGGGGGACTCGAACGGCTCCGGGTCGTCCGGCAGCGGCTCGAGCGGCTCCGACGACACGACACCGACCACGCCGACAACGCCGACGCCATCGAGCGATCCGGCCACCGTTCCCGAGGTCTAGGGCCTCACAACGCGATGGCGGTCCACCCGGACCGCCATCGCGGCCATGCCGTGCGGTGGGCTCGCCACGCCTTGGTCGATGCAGCGACCATCCGACGGAGGAGCGACCCACGATGTACGGCTCCGGCGTCGATCGGTCGATCGGGCGACCGAGCGGAGGCCAATGTCCCCCGTCCGGCGCGGACGTTCGTCGCATGGTCGACGCGTGGACCAGCCGCGGGGACGGAGTCGACGCGGGTCAGCCGAGCGGCCGGTCGATGTAGGTCTGGTAGTCGGGCATCTGGCGTTCGTAGTCGCTCGCCATCAACGGCGAGGACACCATGAAATCGGCCGACGCGCGATTGCAGGCGACCGGGATGTTCCAGACGACCGCGATCCGGAGCAATGCCTTGACGTCCGGGTCGTGCGGTTGCGGCTCGAGCGGGTCCCAGAAGAAGACCAGGAAGTCGATCTCGCCCGAGGCGATCATGGCGCCGAGCTGCTGATCGCCGCCGAGCGGCCCGCTCTGCAGCTTCACGATCCCGATCCCCAGCTCGTCTTCGAGCAGCGTGCCGGTCGTGCCCGTGGCGACCAGGTCGTGCGGGAGGAGGACCTGCCGGTTGAACGTCGCCCACTCGACGAGGTCGCGCTTCTTGTTGTCATGCGCGACCAGGCCGATGGTCTTGCGGATCCCGAGCCGGCTGGCCATGGCGTCCTCCTCGTCGTATGAGGCGGTTCTACCATGCGGCGGTCGGCGGCACCACCGTCCGCTGGTCAATCGAGGTGGAAGACCTCGTCGAGGCGCTGGTGGAACCCGGTCGTCGGGTCGATCAGCGGATCGATGAGCGCCGCCATGTCCGCCTGCCAGCGCTCGTTGACAGGACTCGCCGCCATGCCCGCTCGGAAACGCTTGAGATCCTCGACCTCGAGGTACCCGAACAGCTCCGAACCCCACAGGAAGATCGAGTAGTTCCGGGCGCCGGCGGCCTTGAGCGCGTCAAGCATCTCCGGCCAGACGGCCGCGTGGCGGCGCCGGTACTCGCCTTCCTGCCCCGCCCGGACACGCATGACGAACCCGATTCGCTCCAAGTGTTCACCTCCTGAACCAATCGGGCCCCGGGAGCGTCGCTGCCCGGGGCCCGGATCGCGTCGTAGGACGCGGACTAGAAGTCGAAGTCGTTGACGTTCGTTTCGTCGAACCGGAAGGCCGGCCCGAGGATCACGGTGCTGTCGGCGCCGATCGTGTATGGCTTGTCGTCATTGAGACCCGCCACGGTGAAGGTCTCGCCGACTGCGCCGGTGATCTCGCCGCTGACGAGCTTGGCCGCCACCTGGTACGACAGGTAGCCAAGATCCGGAACGCTCCAGAGCCCGAAGACCGGCGACGTGCCATCCGCGACGAACGGCTTCATGTCGTTCGGGAAGCCGAGGCCGGTGACCTTGATGTCGCCGACTTGCCGGCCTGGCTGACGACCTGAGCCGCCGCCAGGATCCCGACGGTCGTCGGCGCGACGATGACTTTGAGATTCGGGTACTTGGTCAGAAGGCCCTGTGCCTGCGTGGTGCTCGTCGTCGCGACGTCGTCGCCATAGACCGTGTCGACGAGCTTGAGACCCTTGTACTTGTCCTCGGTCAGGGTCGTCTTCATCAGCTCGATCCACTCGTTCTGGTTCGTCGCGGTCGCGGTCGCCGAGAGGATCGCGATCTCGCCGGTGCAGCTGGGGGCCAGCTCACACGCCCAGTCCGCGAGGTTGACACCGACGCCGCTGAAGTCGACCTGGTTGACGAAGACGTGGTAGGCGCCGACCGCCGGGCTCGAGTCGAAGCCGACGATCTTGATGCCGGCGTCCATCGCCGCCTTGAGGGCCGGGGCGACCTCATCCTTGCCGTCGGCCGAGATGATGATCGCGCTGACCTTCTGCGTGGTGAGATCGGTGATGAACGGGATCTGCAGGTCCGCCTTCGGCTCGTTCGGGCCGACCTGGATCACCGTGGCGCCGGTCTCGGCGGCACCCTTGTCGATCCCGGTCTTGGCGGCAGCGAAATACTGGTTGACGATGTCCTTCGGCAGGTAGCCGATGGTCACCGGCCCGGCGGGTGCCGAAGCAGCCGCCGATGGTGCGACCGATGCGGCCGCAGACGGGCTCGAACCCGTGCTGGAGCACGCGCCGAACGCGATGGCTACGATGCTGGCGAGGGCGACCAAGCGCCCCGTTGCTCTGATCCTCAAGGCTGTTCCTCCTCTTTCTATGACAGCGCTCTCTCACCATGGGAGACCGCGTCGGCTGGCGGAGGCCGACCTCGGCGGACTCGGTCGATGGCCGACTTGGCCTGGTGAGCAAAGGTGGGGATGACGACCGAGAGGATCAGGAGCAGCCCGAGGGCGATGCTCTGGACCTCGACCGACACGCTGGCGAGCCGCAGGGCGTTCTGCATGACCGCCACCACGAGGACGGCGAGCACGACGCCCGGGATGGAGCCGGACCCGCCGAAGATGTTGACGCCGCCCAGCAGCACGACGGTCACGACCGTGAGCGTCATCCCCTGCCCGGCATCGGCTCGCGCGCTCGAAAGCCGCGAGGTGAGGATGACGCCGGCCACGGCCGCGATCAGGCCGACGAGGACGAAGAGGCCGACCCTGACCCGCGTGACGCGCACACCGGAGAACCGGGCGGCGCCGGTGTTCTTGCCGATGGCGTAGACCTGGCGACCGACCCAGGTCCGGTGGAGGACGACGCCAAGCACCAGGGCCAGCCCCACGAACACGACGAATGGCCAGGGGATCAGGGTCCCCGGAACGTGGCCGAAGCCCAGCTCCGTGAACGCCGGCGGGAAGTCGCTGACACCTCGCGGTCCGAGGACGATCAACGCCATCCCGCGGAACAGGGCGAGGGTGCCCAGGGTCACGACGAGCGAGGGCAGGCCGCCGCGAGCCACCAGCACGCCGTTCAGCAGGCCGCCGACGGCGCCGACCATGAGCACCAGCGGGATCCCGACCTCGAGCGGCACACCGGCCGCCCACATGAACCCGAGGATCGCGCTGGCAAGGCCAGCCATCGACTCGACGGAGAGGTCGATCTCGCCGGCGACGATGACCAGGGTCATCGGCAGGGCCATGATCGCGACCTCCATCAAGGCGGCGATGAGGTTCGAGAAGTTGCCAGGGGTCAGGAAGAACGGCGACAGCGCGTTGCCGAGGACGATGAGACCGATCAGGGCCACGACGAGCAGGGTCTCCCAACGAGCCAGCAGGCGCGTCCAGGACCGGCGGTCGTTCGTGGGAGCCACGGCGGCGGTCATCGGGTGCGCCGCTCGGCCGTCGCCCGCTGGAGCTGCCGCAGGATGATCGCGTCGGCGCTGATCGCGACGAGGATGACCAGGCCGTAGATCGCCTGGAGCCAGAACTGCGAGAGGCCGACCAGGATGAGCGCATTCGCGATGAACCCGAGGAAGAGGGCGCCGAGCGCGGCACCGGCCAGCGTCCCGGAGCCACCGAAGATGTTCACGCCACCGACGACGACTGCCGCGACGACGGCGAGCACGACGCCGGTCGCCGATGTCCCGTTGATCGTCCCGAATTCCATCACCCACATCACGCCGGCGACGCCCGACAGCAGGCCGCAGAGCGAGAAGGCTGTGAACACGACGAGCCGCGACGGGATGCCGAGGATCGCCGCGGCCTCCGGATTGCTGCCGACCGCATAGATCTGGCGCCCGAAGCGCGTGGATCGCAGGACCACGGATCCGATCACCACGACGATCACGGCGATGAGGACGAAGATGGGGAGTCCGAAGACGTCGTCGCGCGCCGGGTCGGTGAACCCGGGAGGGAGGCCGGCCAGGGGCACCTGGTGGCTGCCGGCGATGAGGTAGTCGACACCGCGGAAGACGCTCAGGGTGCCGAGCGTCGCGACGATCGCCGGCACCCGGAACACGGTGACGATGAGGCCGTTGATCATCCCGAGGCCCAGCCCGAGCCCGAGCCCGAACACGATGGCCGCGGGAGAATCGAACACGTGGCTCTCAAGGCTGACCGCCACGCAATAGGCGACCAGACCCATCATCGCCTCGACCGACAGATCGACGTTCCTGGTGATGATGACGATGGCCTCGCCGACCGCCGCGACGGCGATCACCGCGGCGAGGACCGCGACCTGCGAGAGGTTGGAGGACGTCAGGAACTGCGGTGCCGCGATCGACACGCCGGCGCCCAACACGAGCATGATCGCGACGAGGCTCAACTCGCGCTGGCGAGCGATCGTCGACAACCATTCCCCCCGAGTCCGTCCCGCGGCCACGGCCACGGTCGCGCCGACCTCAGCCATCGGTGCCGCCAGTGGGTGACGCGCCGATGGCCGTCGGGGCGTCATCGCCCGTCTGATGGCCGGTGGCCGCGAACATCACCCGCTCCTGGGTTGCCCGATCGCGCGGGATCTCGGCGGTGACCCGGCCCTCGTGGAGCACCACGATCCGGTCCGACATCCCGAGGACCTCGGGCAGGTCGCTCGAGATGAGGATGATCCCGAGGCCCGACGCCGCGAGCTCCGAGATGATCCGGTGGACCTCGACCTTGGCGCCGATGTCGATCCCACGCGTGGGTTCGTCCAGGATGAGGACCTTGGGCTTCGCCGCCAGCCATTTGGCCAGCACCACCTTCTGTTGATTGCCGCCCGACAGGGCGCCGACGAGCTGGTCGACCCCGGTCATCCGGACCCGGAACTGTTCCGTGTACGCGTGGGCGACCTCCCGCTCCGTCGAGGCTCGGATCAGGAATCGGGGGAACAGGCGCGGCAGGATCGGCAGCGTCACGTTCTGGGCGATCGAGAAATCGAGCACGAGCCCCTGCTGGTGACGGTCTTCCGGGAGGTAGGCGATCCCGGCGCGCATCGCAGCGGATGGGCTCGTGAACGAGACCGGCATCCCGTCGAGCCGGACCGTGCCTCCGTCGCGCTGATCGACCCCGAACAGGACGCGAGCGACCTCCGTGCGACCGGCACCGACCAACCCCGCGAATCCGACGATCTCGCCCGCCCTGACCGAGAAGGTGACGTCGCGGAAGGCGCCGCCCCTCGTCAGGCCTTCGACATCGAGCAGGACCGCACCGGTCGCGGTCTCGACCTTCGGAAACAGCGAGACCGTCCGTCCGACCATGTGCCTGATCAGGCCGGCCGTGGTGAGTTCGCTCGTGTCGGTCGTGACGACGTGTCGCCCGTCGCGGAAGACGGTCGTGCGGTCGGACAGCACGAAGACCTCGTCGAGCCGATGGCTGACGAACAGGATGGCGACCCCGCGAGCCCGGAGTCGGCGGACGATCGTGAAGAGCCGCTCGACCTCGTGGGCGGAGAGCGACGCCGTGGGCTCATCGAGGATCAGGACCCGCGCGTCGACCGACAGCGACTTGGCGATCTCGATGAGCTGTTGATCGGCCATCGAGAGCCCACGAACGGGCGCTCCGACATCGAACTGCACGTCGAGTTCGGCGAACAGCGCCTTGGCGGCTCGGCGCATGCCGCCCCAATCGATCGTGCCAAGGCGACCGGAGGGGGCGTGACCAAGGAACACGTTCTCGGCGACCGTGAGGTCCGGGAATAGCCGCGGCTCCTGGTGCACGACGGCGATCCCGAGCGATCGCGCATGGGCCGGGCCATGGAGCACGGTCTCGGCGCCGTCGAGCCAGAGCGAGCCCGCGTCCGGTTGATGGACGCCAGCGAGGATCTTGACGAGGGTGCTCTTGCCGGCCCCGTTCTCGCCGACCAGGGCATGCACCTCGCCGGACCGCAGCTCGAGCGAGACGTCGTCAAGCGCCTGGGTGGCGCCGAAGCGCATCGAGACGCCGCGCAGGGCCGCTCGCGGCGAGGCGGCCGCGGATGGTGTCTCGACGATGGTCACGGCTGCGGGGTCATCGGCGACGGGGTCGCGACGTCGCCGGGAGCAGGCGTCGGATCGACCAGCCGAACGTCGATCCCCCGTTGGCGCAGCGCCGCGAGCATCGGCCCTGGCGCACCGTCGTCGGTCATGACGATGTCGATCTCGTCGGTCGCGCAGAACGTGGCAAAGGCCGCCCGCTCCCACTTGGTGCTGTCGACGATGCCGATGACCTCGCGCGCGGCGGCGACCATGGAGCGCTTGATCTGCGCTTCCTCGTCGGTGGCGTCGCTGAGGCCGGACTCCAGGGTGAACCCCGCGGCGCCGACGAAGGCCTTCTGCACGTTGATGCGGGTGAACAGTCCATCGCCGAGCTGGCCGACGACCGATAACGCCTCCCACCGGACGCGCCCACCGAGCATGAGGACGGTGATGCCGCTGGAGCCCGCGAGCTCGGAGGCGAGGCGGAGCCCGTTCGTGATGATGGTGAGCTGGCTCCAGCCGCCCCGGGCCTTGAGCCGACGCGCGACGGCCAGTGCCGTGGTGCTGGCGTCCATGACGATGCTCTCCCCGTCCTGCACCAGCTCCGCGGCGGCGGACCCGATCCGCGACTTCTCCGCCTGCTGCAGGCGCTCGCGGATCTCGAAGGCCAACTCCGGGCGGCTCCGATCCGGCGCGATGGCGCCGCCGTGCGTGCGAACGACGCGGCCGCCCGCCTCCAGTGCCAGCAGGTCCTTGCGGATCGTGACCGACGACACGCCGAACCGGGTCGCCAGATCACTCACACGGGCGCGTCCGTGCTCTTCGACGATCCGGGCGATGTGGGCCTGGCGTTCGCGAGCGAAGACGTCCCCCGAGTTGCCGCCAGCAGGCAAGGTCACGGCGCTCCACCTTGTCCGATCCGGGTCGCGACGCGGTTTCGAATCGGGCTCCGGCGCACCTTAGAACGAACGTGAATGCAATGTCAAGAAAGTAGATTGAAATCAATCGACACTTGTGGCAGGCTGTCGGCACGTGGCCTCGCAAGAGCCACCGCCTGGACGTGTCTCGCTCGCCCGGGAGGATCCAGACCCGGCCGGTGGACCCATCGACGGCCCACCTCCTCCGGTGCCGCGACGGCGATGTCGGCCGGGCCGGGATCCATAGACCTCGAGGCCATACCATCGCGTCCGAGGCACTCGAGCATCGCCCGACGGGAACGGAGGGATACGTGATCAGTCAGCCAGCCATCATCGCAGCGCTGGCATCGCAGGCCATCGAGCTCCCATCCTGGGCCTTCGGCAACTCCGGCACCCGGTTCAAGGTGTTCGCCCAGGTCGGCGTCCCGCGCGACCCGTACGAGAAGATCGCGGACGCCGCTCAGGTCAA
>CAVZVH010000018.1:0-30956 GCA_963778645.1 uncultured Chloroflexia bacterium | reverse complement strand
CTCGTGGCGCGGGAAGCGTCCGGTGGCGATGGCGATCGGCCAGCGCACCAACCAGGCACGGTCACCCGGGGTCGACGCGAATTGTCTCGCGCACGAACGTCGCGACACCGCGCAGCGCGAACGGCAGAGGAAGGACGGCCACCAGCAGCAGCGCCCAGCCGAACCAGACGTGCAGCTCGACGTCCGGTACGCCTGTGACCAAGGCGAGTGGCGACGGAGTTCCCTCGCGGCCGGCCAGCCACCAGCCGGTCGCGAGGAGAAAGCAGCGTCGTCGCGTAGACCGCGGCGTGATACCGCCGGGTCGAGCGACGATAGCGTTCGATGGTCATCGGAACGCCCAGATCAGCACCCATTGCCCGAGGGCGTGGCGGCGGGGACGGGGCTCTCCGCATCATCCCCGCCACTGCCCATGACGACGAGCGTGATGGTCTGCGACGCGCCAGCGTCGCTATGGTCGGGATTGCGGAGCGACACGATGATCGTGTGCTCGCCTGGCGCCAGCTCACGGCTGACCTGGACCGCGTTGCTGTAAGCCATATCGTAGTCGGCTGCGCCGGTGCCGCCGTCGAAGTTCAAATGGAGATGATGGTTCCCCGACTCGGGCGGTCCGAGCGAGACGTCTGTCTCGATCGTCATGCCAAAGGGGACGGAGACTTCCGCCCCATCGGCGGGGGCGGCGACGCTGAGGGTCAGGTCGCCGCCGCTCCCGCCGCCGCCCCCCTGCGCAGACGCATCGCAGGCTCCGACGACGAAGGCGAGCGCGAACGCGAGCGCGACGGTTCGGGTCGCCAGCGTGTCGAAACGCGAATTCTTTCCGAAACCCCCGTGCACCAGGACGACGTTCCTTGCTTCAGCCATGATGATCTCCTTACGCTGGTCGGGCTCAAAGTCCCGGGGCTGAAACGCCATGCCGGTCGGCCCGTTGGCCGCACCTTGTGGTGCTGCACCGACCCTACGAAGATCGCCCGCCGACTCGCTTCTGTCGCGTGACTCAACGTTCTGGGCGCTGTAATCCAGAGCACGGCCACAAGGACGTCAAATGACTCAACATGGGATCGCAGGCATTCGAGGGAGCGCTTGGCAGCGGCGCACCTCGTTCGGCCTAGCTGATGCCAGGCCCGAGGGCGCCCCTGGTCCAATTGAGCCCATCGACGGATCGCCACAGCGCGCGCTCTTCGGTGCCACAGCAGTCGCCTCCGAAGGCGAGCATGCCCAACGGGCCGACGGCGACGCCGTTCGGCTCGGAGGTGTCCGTCGCGGCCGAGACATAATCCACGGCGATCGCGCCGGACCGACGAATCCGAGACCGCGCCACGCTCAAATCGCACCGACCATCGGCGAAACGTTGGTAGTCCTCTGGATCAGGAGATCGAAGGTTCGAATTCCTTCCTCGCCAGCCATCACACACTTCACGACTTCGTCCCGAAGGACCCCTGACCACGTTCGGCGGCGGGACGGTCAGGTCGGGATCAGGGCTCTGGGCGTTGAGGACCCCGTGAAGCTGAGCTCGCGACGTGATACCCAACTTGGGGTAGACGCGATAAAGGTGCGACCCGACCGTGCGATGCGAGAGATAGAGCCGCTGACCGATATCCCGGTTCGAAAGCCCGTTCGCGGCCATCTGGGCGATCTGAAGCTCCTGCGCCGAGAGCTGATCCCACGACGCGACGGACCTCTTCCGGCTCGTCTCGCCCGAGGCTCGGAGCTCCTCCCTAGCACGGTCTCCCCACGAGACGGTGCCGAGCGCGTCGAAGGCCTCGATGGCCGCGCGCAGCACCGGCCTCGACTCAGCCTGGCGCCGGTGGCGACGCAACCATCCTCCGAACTCCAGCAAAAGCCGCGCACGGTCGAACGGCCAGGCTGAGAGATCGTGGTCCAGGGCGTCACGGAACAGACCCTCCGCTGTCTCGTCAGGAGCGAGCAGCGCCCGCGCATGACGGACGACCAGGTGCAGCCGGGGGACGGCGTCTGGGCGACCACGACCTCGACGCGCTCCAGCGCTTCGAGCGCGTCGGCTCGCTCGCCGTGGTGGACCGCCGCCTCCGCGTAGTCGCCGATCGCTCCGCAGTTCTTCTGGTAGTGGAACGCGGGGTCGTTGGGATCGAAGAGCCGGCGCAGTTCGTGGTAGGCGTGGCTCGACCGACCGGCCCCAAGCGCGATGAGCGCGCGGAGGTAACCGACGTCCGCCAGGATGGCACTCCCGCCAAGCGGCAGCGCGAGCTGGTCGGCTTCGGCGAGGAATGCCTCGGCCGCGCCTTCCTCGCCCCGGAGGCCTGCGACGAGCGCCTGGGTGACCCGAGCCCGGGCGATCCACAATGGCTGGCCGGTCTCCACGGCCAGACGGTGCCCCTCCTCCGCGATCGGACCCGCATACCGAAGGTCACCGCGCTGGGCGGCGATCCAAGCCTGATAGGTCAGTGTCTGTCCAAGGAGCGCGAGCCGGCCTTCCCGACGCAGGCCGTCGATCGCGGACGCATAGAACCTGGATGCCGTGGACCAGTCGCCCGCGGTCGCGGCGGCGACGGCCAGTAGCCGCTCGGAAGAGGGATCGAGCCCGTTGCCTGGACGCCTGGCTGTCACCCGCTCGATCACGTACCCTCCGAGCTCGAATGGGGCGGCCACCACGAGTGCTATCAGGAGTCGTGGATCATCGCTCTTCTGAAGCAGCGACTTCGCGAACGACACGATCTCCTGCCGCGGGGGCGGATCCGCACCGACCCACCAACAGCGCAAGGCCGCGCTCATCAGGAGGTTGAGTGCCAGGTCGAGGTCATCGGCCGCTACCGCCACCTCAGCGCCCTCGAGCAGCGACCCGGCGGCCGTCCCCCGATCGGCAGAGACGCCATCCGTGAAGCTCTGGCCAACCCACGCCATGCGCGCCCGCTCGAGTGTCGTCAGCACGGCTGGGTCGACGTTGGCCAGCAGGCGGAGGACGAGATCCGGGCGTCCGAGCTCGAACGCGATCTGGGCCGCGCGCAGAAGTCGCCGGCCACGACCTCCGGAGTCCTCGCTCAGCCAGGCCGCACGCTCCAGCGCAGTGACAGCGACGGAATGGGCGCCTCGGGCCCGCGCGCGGTCCGCGGCTGCGTCGAGCTCCAGTGCCACGGCTTCGTCCGAACCGAGGGCTGCGGCGGCGAGGTGCCACGCTCTCCGATCGGGCGAGGCGGTGAGGACCATGGCGAGGGCGGTGTGCGCCGTTCGCCGTTCGACGTTCGTGGCCGACTGGTAGAGGGCCGAACGCACCAGCGGGTGGCGGAACGTGAGGACGCCGCCGCCTGCGTGGACGAGCCCCGCATCGATCGCAGGGTCGAGGCTGACCTCCGAGATGCCTTCGACGATCGTGCCCGCCGCGGCGACGATCTCGTCGATCGCGTCCGACTCGTTCGCGGTGGCGACCAGCAGGAGCTGTCGCGTCGGATCCGGCAGCCGTGAGATGCGTGCCACGAACGCCTGCTCGAGGTGCTCGCTCAGGGGAAGGACCGCCGGCAACGTCGCAGCACCCTGGCGCTGGTCCGCGGACAGCGCGTCGGGGAGCTCGACCAACGCCAGCGGATTGCCGGCCGCCTCGGCGAGCAGCCTCTGACGGACCGGGGACGGCAGGTCCGGACTGTGGCGATCGAGCAGCTCCTGGGCCGCGGGCTCATCGAGAGGTCCGAGCCGGAGTTCACGCAGACCGCCGCGTAGCAGGGGCGAAGGCAGGCCCTCGCGCACCGCCGCCAGGAGCGCGACGGGATCCGAGCCGAGCCGACGACCCACGAACGTGAGGACGTCGGCGGTCGGGACGTCAAGCCACTGCACGTCATCGGCGAGGAGAACGACCGGCGTCTCGCTCGCCAGGTCGGTCAGGAGGCTGAGGGTCGCGAGGCCGACGAGGAACAGGTCCGGAGTCGCCTCGTCAGCGAGGCCGAACGCCGTCCGGAGCGCATTCCGCTGACGAACGGGGAGCGTATCGACAGCGTCGAGGACCGGCATCAGGGCCTGGTGAAGGCCGGCGAACGGCAGCTCCGCCTCGCCCTGGATGCCCGTCGCGGATAGGACCCGCATGCCGAGCTCGTTCGCTCGTCGAGCCGCAGCGTCCAGCAATGACGACTTGCCGACGCCGGCCTCCCCACGGATGAGCAGCGCGCCGCCGACCGCGACGAGCTCGTCGATCGCCGCGAGCTCCCGATCCCGCCCGAGCAGCTGCAGTGACGAACCCATCGGATCGCCATCTTCCTACTCCGACGCAATGGGAGGCTCGTCCCTCGATGGTGCGGCTATGCCCTGGCCCTGTGTCCGTCAGCCAGACAAGGCAGAGGCCGCCCCCTCGTCAGGGGCGGCCTCCGATCACTCCAGACTCGGTGGCCTCTCGCTCAGGCGGCCTTCGCGATGAGGTCGGCCACAGCCTCCGGCTGCGACACGTAGATGGCGTGGCTGCCCGGTGCCTCGACCACGGTCGCGCCGGCCCGCTTCGACATCTCGCGCTGGGCCGCCGGCGGGATCATGCGATCGTCCTGCGCGACGAGATACCAGCTCGGCTTGGTCTTCCAGGCCGGGTGGCTGATGGCCCCCTGCAGGGCGTCCACGCCCCAGGGGACCTGCGAGTCGGCCATGAACGTCGCCAGTTCCTCGTCGACGTCTCCCGCGAACGATGCCGCGAACTTCGACCGGTCGAGCAGGAGGAGCCCGTCCTCCGGCGGCAGGATCGGCGGCACCGGGGCGCCGGGAACAGGATTGGCGATGAGGCTCGACACGGACTCGCCGGTGTCCGGAGCGAAGGCCGCGATGTAGACCAGCGCCGACACCTTCGGATCATTGCCGGCCTCGGTGATGACCGCACCGCCGTAGGAGTGGCCCACGAGGATGACGGGGCCATCCTGTGCGGCGATCACTCGGCGTGTCGCCGTCACGTCGTCGGCGAGCGACGTCGTGGGATTCTGGACGACGCTCACGTTGAAGCCGTCGCGCCGCAGTTTCGTGTAGACGGCCTCCCAGCCCGATCCATCGACGAAGCCGCCGTGGACCAGGACGACGTTGCGAGCCGCCTGCTGTTCGTTCTTCGGCCATGGTGAACCTCCTTGGGTCTGTGTCGGGCCTGGCTTGGCTTGGGTGCCAGAGCCGGGAAGCCCGGTGGCCTGCGCCTCATTCGAGCGCCCTTCGACAGTAGGGATGGGAGTCGTCGGCTCGCGTCCGTCACGCGACTCGATCGCGCGCGTCCCTGTCCGGCGGGGTGGGCGCGATGACCGTCATCTGACTTAGCGGCGCCGCCCTCATCAGATCGGGCCGCGCTCCGGCACGACGACGCGCACGTTCCTGGGCAGATACGTCGCCGGCGTTGCCGCTGCTCGCAAGACACCTGACGCAAACGCCACACATCCGGCGTTGAGTCAGTCGACGCACTTGCGCCCGCGAACCCGGATCCGACGCTTGTCAAGGTTCAGTCGCGCGACCGAAGCCAGTCGTCGCGGAGCCCTCGTACGGTGAAACCGCAGCACGACACGTGCCGCGGGATCGTCCGGCCGGCGTCGCATACGTCACACCCAGATGGGGGACCCGACAGGTCTCCCGACAAAGGAGAAACCATGAACGGCAAGACTCACAGCCGACGCGCGACAGGCAAGGTCGCGCTCTTTCTCACCCTCGTTCTCGCGTTGATCGCGGTGCCCTTCGCAGCAGCGACTGCGGCGAGCGCTGCAGGACACACGACCGGCGGGCCGAAGCCAACGATCGTGCTCGTGCACGGCGCCTGGGCGGACTCGTCGGGCTGGAACGACAGCATCAAGAAGCTCCAGGAGAAGGGTTACACGGCCCTCGCCGTCGCCAACCCGCTGCGGGGCCTCCAGACAGACTCGGCGTACCTGTCGAGCGTGCTCGACACCATCTCCGGTCCGATCGTTCTCGTCGGCCACTCCTACGGGGGCATGGTGCTGACCAATGCCGCGACTGGAAATGGAAACGTCAAGGCCCTCGTCTACATCGCGGCCTTCGCCCCCGACGAAGGCGAGAAGCAGATCGACCTGATCGTCAAGAACCCGGGCAGCGAGATCGGCCCGAACACGCTGACCTTCAGGCCCTATCCGGGCGGCCTCGACAGCTACATCAACCCGAGCGACTTCCGCCGCATCTTTGCCCACGACGTGTCGGCGAGCACGGCTGCAGTGATGGCCGCGACCCAGCGGCCGTTCGAGATCTCGACCCTCGAGGAAGTCTCAGGGCCGGCTGCATGGAAGACCATCCCGTCCTGGTACCTCATCGCTACCGCGGATCGTGCCATCCCGCCGGTCACCCAGCGGTTCATGGCCGAGCGAGCCGGTGCGACCATCGCCGAAGTGGGATCCTCGCACGTTCCCATGAACTCTCGGCCGTCCGCGGTGACCGACCTGATCCTTCAGGCCGCCACCGCCGTCGACTGACGCCTCTCCCTCCCGGTCGGGCCTTGCGTCTGCGAGGCCCCGGCCGGGGACCCCCAGGCGTCGGCGCCCAGGAAGCGGTAGGCCGCGAAGACCCAGAGGACCGAGAGGATCGCCCCCAGCAGCAAGGCGAGGAGCCACGGTGCCGGTCGCAGCCAGCCGACGACGAGGGCCGCGGCTGCTCCGGCGGCGATGGCCAGGCCTAGCGGTCGATAGACCCCGACGAGACGCTCGGCATCGACGAGGGCCCGCTCGATGACGATCAAGGCAAGCAGGCCCAGCGCGACGGAGCCCGACACCAGCCACGCCGTGCTCTCGGGCGTGACGGCCTCGTGCGCATGGGCGATGAGGCTGGTCATCCCGGCCCCGGCCGCCGCGATCGACAGCGTGATCGGGAGGTGGCTCAGCAGCCAGTTCGCCAGGGATCGCCCGTCCTGTCGTGGCAGTCGCCGGCCGACGACATCGAAGTAGATCCACCAGAAGCCGAAGCCGATCCCGAGCGCGAGCATCCCCGTCGCGATCGTCGTCGCATCGTGCACCGCCTGGGACAATCCATCGACGACGCCGAAGATGACCTCTCCCAGGACGATGATCGTGAACAGGCCGAACCGCTCGACCAGCGACTCGGTCGGCGTCACCCCCGGGCTCAGCCCGACCGCCGAACGCCCGGCCAGGACGATCACGACGACCCACATGGCGGTGAATGCTGCCCAGGCGACCAACCGCGGCTCTGGCGGAAGCAGCGCGCTCGCGAGGATCACCACGATAGCACCACCAGGCCCGCCTCGTACCGCCCGGTGATCGCCATGAATTCGGGTCGGTCCTGACGACGGACGCTGTTCCATTGCCACGTCATGACGGCCAGGAAGACCGCGTACACGACCGAGAATGCTGGGCCCTAGCACCCGGCGCTTCGGCGGTGAACACCGCCAACAATGCCAGGATGGCCATCTGGATGAAGACGAGGTTGCGGGTTCGTCCGTCATCGCGGCCATGGAGCTCGACGTAGAGAGATCCGTTGACCCAGGCGACCCAGATCAGCGAGAAGACGACCGCGAATTCGGCGACGCCTCGGACGGTCACGTGCTCGGCGAGGTGATGGGCCGCCTGTGCGATGACAGCGACGTAGACGAGGTCGTAGAAGAGCTCGAGGAAGCTGACGTTGCGGTCGGGCCGGACCTCGCCGTGCGGCCGCGGCGGGCGCCAAAGCCAGCGCCTGAAACGCCGGCGAGTCTCCTCCGTCATGGCGTCAGCGTAGCAATCTCAAGTCTGCGTCAGATGTCCCCGTCTCCTCCATTGCATACGCGAAATCGGCCCGGCGGGTGTGCCCAAGTGGGGAAAGTGGGAACAGCGGGAACTCCTCCCCTTTCCAACGGTCTTCGAGCGCGATACGGTCGATCCCGGAGTTACTTGAACGAATGACGTTCACCTGACTCCGTCCGGCATGTTCAACCTGATTGCCCGCCGGATCGACAGAATCCGAGTCCGCGCCACGCTCAGATCGCACCGACCATCGGCAGAAACGTCGGGAGTCCTCTGGATCAGGAGATCGAAGGTTCGAATCCTCCCTCGCCAGCCATCCCTACCCGATGCCTCACGAGGCGCGAAGCGTGGGGTCGGCGGCCTCCTCAAGCCCCGTGGGCGACAGCAGCCGCAGGCCGTGTCGGCCGAACCGGGCGATCATCCCTTCACGCTCCAGGCCACGGATGACCCGACCGGTCATCTCGCGGCTCGTCCCCACCAGGCCAGGCAGCAGCGTCCGCGGAACCACCGGCGACTCGCCGAAGATCAGGTCACGATACTCCGCCAGGACCCGTAGGACGCGTCCGCGCGCATCCTGATGGATGAAGCCGTCGATGCGCTGGCTGATGGCGACGATGTCTCGGCCCATCCCATCGATCACCCCGGCGGCCAGACCCGGATCGTTGGCAATGAGCATGCGGACGTCCGCTCCTGACCACAGGCCGCCTCGGTCGGCGTGATCGCGACGAGGTCGAAGCTCGCGGCCTGTCCGGCGATCCCCCAACCAAACAGGCAGCCGGACTTCGCGATGTGCAGCACGAGCTCGCGGCCGTCCGATGTCGTGCGCCGCAATGCAGCGTGACCATGGATGACGAGAGTGACGGGGATCGGTTCGCCCTGCCGGAAGATCACGTCGCCTGGGCCGACTCTGGTCACCCGGGCGTCGTCGGCCATGCGCTCGATCGAACTAGAGGCGGCGCCTGGCAAGGCCCGCGCAAGGAGCTGGCGGAATTCCGGGCGATGGTCGAGGCGAACGGGCGCTTGACCCATCACGTACCACCTGGTCTGGGTGGAACCCGATCCCGCGCGCACATGACCGCCGCGCCGAACCTCGAGCAGCTCGAGCCCGAGCGACTCGATCCGCGAGAGCACCCCGTGGAGCGCGGCCTGATCAGGCAGGTCCCCGACGAGCACAGTGACGCCTTCGAGCGTCTGGGCGCTGCAACTCCGGAAACGCAGCGAGCAACCGTTCGCCGAGAAGGCCGCTGACATGGATCTCGTACCGTGATGGCTTCGTGTGGTGGTCCATGGGCGGGAGCATCGCGGGACGGCGGATGAGCGCGCATCCACCGGATCGTGCGAGAGATCTCGCCGGCGACGATCACGAATTCCAGTCGCGAGAGCGTCGGCCGCGGTCAGAGGGGGTCTGGAACCGAAATCGCCCGGATCGGACGACGGCGGCTCGTCCGGTCGTGATGAAGCCTTGCGGGAGTCATCGCTGTTCGACTGGAGGAACCCAGGCCGTGACCGTACTCCCACCGCAGCACCCGGTCGTCATCCGGCTGAACGCCGAGCGCGCCGCGGAGTTCGAGCTCCGGCTCGCGGACCGCATCACTGCGTTCGCAGGCTCGATGAAGTTCGTGTACCTCCATGCCCTGGCGTTCGGGCTCTGGATGCTCGTGGTCGAGAGGAATCCGTGGCCGACGCTGACACTGGCGGTCTCGCTTGAGGCGATCTTCCTGACCTCCTTCGTGATGATCGGACAGAACCGGCAGGCCACGTTCCAGCAGGCGAAGGCCGATCACGACTTCGTCGAGGAGGTGCAGGAATTGAAGCTGAACACCGAGCTGACACGTGAGATCCGCGAGCTCACCCGCGACGTCCACGAACACATCGTCGGGACCCCTTGACACGATGGGTACGAACAACGCTCCTGCTCAGCCGACACCGAGCCGCGGAGCGATCGTGCGTCGCGCGCTCGTGCTCGTCGGTCTCATCGTGTTCGTGTTCGGGATCGTGATGCCGCGGCTGGTCGACTACGACGCCGTTCGCGCCGCGCTCGCGGCGCTGACCCCGTGGCAGGTCTCGCTTCTCGGCGCCAGCAGCATCGTCGCCTACGTCGCCAGCGCTGGCCCTACACGGGTCCTCGTGCCCGGACTATCCTGGCCTCACGCGGTCGGATCGGACCTCGCCGCGCGCGCGGTCGTCAGCACCGTGCCCGGGCCGACCGACATCGCCACCCGATTGGTCCTGTACCGCCAGTGGTCGATCCCGACCGATGTCGCCAGCGCCGCGATCGCCTTGGCGGCCGTGTTCGAGACATTCGCCGTCTTCATCCTGCCGGCGATCGCCACGGCCGGCGTGCTGTTCGATCGTCACCCGACCGAGCCGCGCGTGCTCCTGCTCGCCTTGGTCGGCCTCGTCGTGCTGATCGCCGGGGCGGTCCTGCTCGTCTCCTTCGTGCGGTCGGAGAGCCTCGCGCGGAAGCTGGGCGGTTGGCTCGACGCGATGGCCCAGCGCATCTGGAAGTTGTTCCGGAAGACGCCGCCGGATGGCATCGTGGCGGGCGCGCTGGACCTGCGCGAACGCTCCAAGGCCATGCTCACCCAGCACGGCGTGCGAGGGTTCGCCGCGGCCGTGGTCGGCAAGCTCGCCTGGTTCGTCGTCCTCGAGGTTGCCCTCTGGTGCGTCGGGATCGGGCCGGATGTCCTCCCGCCGTCGGCTGTGCTGGCGGCGATGGCGGTCGTCGGGATCGTGTCGCTGGTGCCGATCACGCCGGGCGGCGTCGGGGTCGCCGAGGTCGCCTACATCGGCATCCTGTCGAGCGTGGCCGGATCGGGGATGACCGAGCAGCTCACCGCCGCCGTGATGCTGTTCCGGATCGCCCAATGGCTCGCCCCGATCCCGATCGGGTGGGTACTCCTGATCGTGCTGCGGCGGGGCCACTGGGGGGAGCTGCTCGGAGGCGCCCACATGGCTCCCACACCGGCCTCGGGCTGACGGCCGCCTCGCGAGCCGCGACGCCGCGGCGCGCTGGATCACACGGCGCGGCGGAATCGGTCGGATCGGACGACGCACGCTCATCCGGGCGGGCGGGAGGCTCACACTCGAACGTCGCGAACCATCGCGACCGTAGAGAAAGGAGCCTCGAGAAATGGGCAACAAGATCCTGGTATCAGTGTTCGACTCTGAGCAGAAGGCGTTCGAGGGGTTGACCGCCCTCAAGGACCTGCATCGGGACGGTGACATCACCGTCTACGCGTCGACCGTCATCGCCAAGGACCCCTCGGGGACCGTGTCTGTCCGCCAGGAGGCGGACAACGGACCGATCGGCACGCTCGCGGGCATCGTCACGGGCGGTCTCGTCGGGCTGCTCGGAGGCCCGGCGGGTGTCGCAGTCGGCGCGTACATCGGCGGCTTCGGTGGGCTGATGTACGACCTGTTCCAGGCCGGCGTGAGCATCGACTTCGTCGACGAGGTCTCGGCCTCACTGACCCCGGGCAAGGCCGCCGTCATCGCGGACATCGACGAGACGTGGGTGACGCCGGTCGACATCCGCCTCGGGGCGTTGGGCGGGACGACGTTCCGTCGCTTCCCGGGCGAGGTCGTCGACGACGGAGCTGGTCCGCGAGACCGAAGCCGCGCGGATGGAGCTCGAGCAGCTCCACGCCGAGCTGCGAGAGGCCTCGGGCGAGGCGAAGGCGAACGTGGAGAAGGCGATCGAGGTCGCAGCGGCGCAAGCTCGAAGCCCTAGTCGATCGCGTCGACAAGACGCTCGCCGAGGAGAAGGCCGAGTTCGACGCGCGCCTCGCCACGCTGCGAGAGCAGCAGGGCAAGGCGCGTGAGAGCCAGCGACAGCAGATCGACGCCCGCATGGACGAGCTGAAGGCGTCGCACGAGGCGCGCAAGGCCAAGCTCGACGAGGCCCGCGGGCTCGCGAAGCAGTCCCTCGAGGCGACGCGCGAGGCGCTCGTGTCCTGACCGGGCGAGCGTCGAGGGGCCACCGGGCGCGTGAGCTCCGGTGGCCCCGATGTTCATTCGCGGTTGGGCGTCCAGCGCATCGGCGAGATCACCCGGCTGCAATCAGCCGGATCGTGGGACGACCACTCATCCAGGCGGATCGCACGCTTCGTCCAGATCAATCAGGTTTCAATCGAAAGGAGAAGATTCCCATGCTTGGTTTAGTGACCCGCGACTGGTGGGTGTTCGCGATCCGGGGCATCGCCGCGATCGTGTTCGGCATCCTCGCATTCATCTGGCCTGCGACGACGCTCACGGTGCTCGTCTTCCTGTTCGGCGCCTACGTCCTCGTCGACGGCGTCTCGCTGCTAATCGCACTCGCTCGCGGCGATGCCGTCGCCCGACGTCACGCCTGGGCCGTCGGGATCATGGGCGTCCTCGGCATCGTCGCCGGCGTCGTGACCTTCGTGTGGCCGGGCCTGACGGCACTGTCGCTGCTCTACCTCGTGGCCTTCTGGGCGATCGCGACCGGCGCGTTCCAGGTCATCGCAGCCATCGCCCTCCGGCGCGAGCTCGACGGCGAGTTCTGGATGGCGCTCGGCGGAGTGGCCTCGATCGTCTTCGGCGCGCTGCTCGTCGCCTTCCCGGGCGACGGGCTCATCACGCTCGTGTGGCTCGTCGGGATCTGGTCGGTCGTCTTCGGCGGTCTCGAGCCTCGGCGTCGCGTACCGGCTCCATGCGCATCGACGCGGCGCTGTCGAAGCCCGCGACGACGCTGTCTAGCACTGAGCCGCTGGACGAGCCCGGCGGACAGGACGACCGAGTGGGAGCGGCGGCAACGCCGCTCCCTCGCTGATCACACGGCCGAGACCGAATCAGGGAGGGCGAGATGCCGGGCAGAACACCGGACGAGCGGGCAGCAGTGCCGTCGAATATCGCCGCGGCGATGGGTCCGGAGCGGACGGGCTGATCCGGTCCGCCGGCCCGCTCAGCCGCGATCGGCGGGCTCGTGCTCGTCCTCGTCGCGGTGCTCGCCCTCCGCGAGGTAGCGTCGCTCGTCGTCCCGGTGATGTTCGGTCTCTTCATCGCCCTCACCGCCTGGCCGATGGTCGGCGCGCTCGAGCGGCGTGGCGTCCGGCACGGATTCGCACTTGGCGGGACGATCGTGGTCGTCCTTGCCGTCGGTTTCGTTGCGGCCTGCGTCGCCGCGCTCTCGGTGGGCGAGCTCGCGGTCGCAGATCCCCACGTACGAGAGCCGCCTGAGCGCTGCGCTCGCGGCCCTCCGCGATATCCTCGCGCAGCTCGGGATCGCGGTCGATCTCGGCGCCATCACCGCGATCATCTCGCCGGAGAGGATCTTCGGACTCGTCAAGCCGGTGGCGTCCGCTGTCTCCGAGGCCGGCGGCGCAATGTTCGTCCTGGCCTTCACCATGATCTACGCGCTCGCAGGCGGGACGTCGCTCCGGGCGCGGGCGGTTGCGGCGTTCGGTGAGCAGCATGCGCTCCTGCTCGGCATGGAGCGGTTCGGCGCCGACCTGCGACGCTACCTCGTCGTGCGCGCCGAGCTCGGACTGTTCGCCGCGGTGCTCTCGTTCGTGCTCCTGTTCGTGCTCGGCGTGCCATTTCCCGTCCTGTGGGCGATCCTCGTATTCGCCGCCAGCTTCGTCCCGAACATCGGCGCCGTCATCGCCGTCATACCGCCGACGATCCTCGCGTACCTCGACAGCGGGCTGGGGACGGCGGTGATGGTGGTCATCGGCTATGCCCTCATCAACTTCGCCCAGGACCAGTTCCTCCAGCCGGTGGTCATGGGGAGCGAACTCAACCTGAGCCCGCTGGTCGTCTTCATCGCGGTCGTCGTGTGGGTGTGGATCCTCGGCCCGGCCGGGGCGCTCCTCGCCGTCCCGCTGACGGTCGGGCTGGTCATGGTCCTCGAGGCGTTCCCGTCCTCGCGGGGCGTTGCGGCCGTGCTCCGCAACAACGTCGAGCCGCAGTCCGGGACGCAGCGAGACGCTCGTGCCCTGACGGGGTCGAGCGCGGGCCATCGGTGTGCGTGGTCGACGAACTCGCCGGACAAGTCGTGGCCCGCCGCACCGCGCCTACCCGCGCCTCCGCGTCGCCATGGCCAGCAGCCCAAGATCGCGCGCCCGTTCGACCGCCTCGGTGCGGCGATGGACGCCGAGCTTCTCGTAGACGTGACGCATGTGCGTCTTCACCGTGCTCGTGGAGACGAACAGCTCACCCGCGATCTCCGGCGCCGACAGGTTGCTCGGCAGGTAGCGAAGCACGCGAAGCTCGCTCTCGCTGAGCGGCTCGGCCAGGCTCTGCGGTCGGCTGCGGAGCGCGCCGGCGGCGATCCCGCGAGCACGTCGCGGATGTCGGACAGCAGCGTGGCGTGGGCGGTTCGGTGCCGCGGGTGCCGATCGAGGAGATCCTGCACGGGCGTGACGAGGAACGGGAAGACGACCGCGTCGGCCTCGGTCAACTCGAGCGCACGCTCGACGTCCGCTTCCGCGGCAGCCCTCTGGCCGAGCTGCTCCCGCGCGAGCGCATCGAGCAGCAGCGCCTGGACCACCGTGAACGCGCGGATCACGGACGCCTCGCCGCTCGAGGACCGGGGCGAGGACCTCGATGGCCGACGACGCGTCCTCGTCGGCGAGGTTGACCGCCGCCGCCGCGCATCGGGTCTCGCTCCAGTCGCGCTGGTCCTGACCGACTCGAGCGAGCGTGGCGCGCGCAGCCTCCCGCTGGCCGATCCGCAGTCTGCGTCTGGACGAGGAAGTTCCGCACGAGGGCGGTCAGGACATGTGTGGTAACGAGGGAGGCCTGAGTCCGCTCGGCGGCCGCGAGCACGCGGTCCGCCTCGTCGAGTCGTCCCTCACCGAGGCGCTGGATGCCGCGCACCAGGAGCAGGAAGAGGGCGGTGGCGGGCTCGACTTCCGTACGCAGCGCGCGCTCCGCTCGATCGAGCCACTCGCCGCCTTCGGCTATCCGACCCTGGGCGACGTCGACCACCGCCATGGTCGCGAGCGCCATGCACGCGATCGGTTCCGTCTCCCAGCCATTGCGCTCGGCGATCGCGACCGCCTCGGCCGCGACCGGCCGCTGTCGTGTCAGCGGCCGAGTCGGCAGGAGGGCGATGTGGGAGAGGCAGCCGATCTCGAGATACGGTCGTCCGGCTCGACGCGCGAGCTCGAGGGCGTGCTCGAGGTCGCGTTCGGCCTCGTCCGGGCGACGCGACCACAGCTCCACGATGCCGAGGTTCATCAGGGCCGCCGCGCGCGCGTCGTCCCCGAGGTGCATCCCGTCGAACGTGCTGCCCGCCGGCTCGAGGAGCGTGCGGACCTCGGCGAGCACGGACTCGTCATCGCCGCGACGGCGTGCGAGGGCGAGCCGGGCGATCGCGAGGTTGAGCCCGAAACGGGCCCGCCGGTCGGATGGAACGTCCTCGCCATGCTGTTCCGCCGAGGCGATGTACGACGCCGCCATCCCGAGCGAATGGGCGGAGAGCTCCTGGTACGCCATGAACGCCGCGAGCTCGGGCTCGCGTCGAGGCATCCGCCGGCAGGGCCGCGAGAAGGCTGTCGACCGCCGCTCCCTGCCCGTCGAGCGAGAGCGTCAAACCATGCTCTGCCAGGAGGCGCCCGGCATCGCCCCACGCCTCGGCTCGCTCGGCGTGGCGAACCGCCTCGAGCACGTTGCCATGGGCGACGTACCACTCGGCGGCGGCGAGATGAAGCTGCGGGACGTCCTCGGGGCTCGTGCGGCGGAGCTCCAGCCGCAGGAGATCGGCCAGCAGATGGTGGTAGCGGAAGGTCGTCCGCGCCGCATCGACCGCGACGACGAAGCACGTTCTCGTCCTCGAGCGAGAGAAGGATCCGTTCGGACGCGGTCGAGCCGAGGAGGTGGTCTGCCAAGCGGCCCGGTGACGCTGCTCGAGGATCGACGTCCGCAGGAGCAGGCGACGGACGTCCGCGGGCTGGCGGGCGAGCACCTCGGCGAGCAGGTAGTCGGCCACGGTCCGCTCGCTGCCCGAGAACTCGGCGACGAAGCGGCGCGGATCCGGATGACGCGCCAGCGAGAGGGCGGCCAGACGGAGCCCGGCTGCCCAGCCCTCGGTCCGGCCATGGAGCTGGGACAAGCTGTCGTCGTCGAGCCGGACACCCGCCCCCTCCAGAAGCTTCTTCGTCTCGACGAGGGTCAAATGCAGATCGGCCTCGCGAAGCTCGGCGAGCTGGCCGGCGAGGCGGAGGCGGTGGAGCCCGAGTTGGGGATCGTGGCGCGTCGCCAGGATGACCCGGAGCTGCGCGGGCCGCCGGGCGATGAGCTCCGCGAGTTGGTCGCTGCGCGGGAGCGGCGCGGAGCTCGTGGACGTCATCGATGACCAGGAGGACCGGCCGGTCGAGGCCGGCGAGTTCCGCGATCAGGCGTTGCACGAGGGCCTGACCGTCGAACTGCGGCGACGGCACGAGCGGGGCCAGAGATCGTCCGGACCGCCGATCGCTCGGAGCTCTTCGACCACGGACAGCCAGAACCGCTGCGGGTCCTGCTCGTCGCGCTGGACCGAGACCCACGCTGTGCGGTCGGCGAGGTCCGCGGCCTCGATCCACGAGCGCACCAGCACGGTCTTCCCGCTTCCAGGTGATGCCGAGACGAGGGTCACGCCCGCTGCGAAACCGGCGGACAGGCGCTCGAACAGTTCCGGCCGCGCGACGACCGACGGCACCTTGCCCGCGCGGCGTCATCGGATCCCCTCACGCGCCCATCGTCTCACGCCGGAAAACAGGCAGGACGTCCATCGCCCGGACGATGGACCGCGGCCGGGCCGCCAGCGGCAAGCGGCGCTGACCTCCAATGGAAACCGGCCGGGACATCGTCATCGGCTCGGGGCCGATCGGCCATCGAGGCTCGACGGCCGATCGAGGCGCCGTCTTCGGAGTAGTGGGAACACTAGAACCCCTCCCCTTCCCAATCGTCGTCGAGTTCGATACGGTCGATCCCGGAGTTACTTGAACGAATGACGTTCACCTGACTCCGTCCGGCATGTTCAACCTGATTGCCCGCCGGACTGACCGAATCCGAGTCCGCGCCACGCTCAGATCGCACCGACCATCGGCAGAAACGTCGGGAGTCCTCTGGATCAGGAGATCGAAGGTTCGAATCCTTCCTCGCCAGCCAGCTACCCCACGGGTAGCGGTCCAAGGGACGTGTGCACTCCTCGCAGCTGCGGGCAGCCATCCGACCGGGCCCGCCGTTAGGGCGTCGTGGGGACGAGGATCTCGCCCGAGGCGATCCTGGCGGCGAAGGCGTCGAGCTGCGCCTTGATCGGGTCGACGAAGCCGCCTGAGGTCGAGAAGCCGACACCGCCGCGATCGAGGCCGAACACATTGTTGCCGTCCTTGGGGACGCCGTTCGCGACCTCCATCGTGATCGTGTACGTGGCGACGTCGGCTCGCTTGAGCATCGACGTCAGGATCGCGCCGCGCACGGACGGGTTCGCCATGAGGTACTGGTCGCTGTTGACGCCGATCGCCCAGAGCCCCCGATCGTGGGCAGCCTGGATCACCTCGTTGCCCGAGTCGCCGTCCGCCCCGAAGATCACATCGGCGCCCGCGTCGTACATGCCCAGCGCGGCCTTCCTGGCCTTGGCCGGGTCGTCGGAGCCGGCGGAAGCGGGCGGCCGCGAGAGGTAGGCGACCTGGACCTGCACGTCCGGGTTGGCGGCCCGGGCACCCGCAGTGAAGCCCGCCTCGAACTTCTCGAGCACCGGGGTCTGGACCGCGCCGACGAAGCCGACGTTGCCCGTCTTCGACGTGAGGGCGGCGGCCGCTCCGACGAGGAAGGAGCCCTGCTCCTCGTTGAACAGGATGCCGATCACCTTTGGCGCGTTCACGGTGCCGTCGTCGACGATGCCGAACCAGGTGCCTGGGTACTTCGCGGCGACCTTGGCCACTGAGCCGGCCCAGGTGGAGCCGATGGCGAAGATCGGGTAGTAGCGATCTTCGGCCAGCTCCGTGAGACGCTCCTCCCGGTCGCCATCTGTGTCGTCCGGCCCGGCGGTGACCTCCTTGATCTCGGCGTCGAACTCGCCGGCTGCCCGCTTCACGCCCTCCCACGCCAGCTCGTTGAAGCCCGCGCTCCCGCGCCCGCCAACGTCGTAGGCGATCGCGATGCGCGGTATCGGGTCCGACAACGGGTCGAACGACGGAGAGGTCGATGGCTGCCCCGTCGGGGGCCGGCCGGTCGACGGCGTGCCCGTCGCCAGGCTGACGGCGACGAGCACGAGCCCACAGGCGATGAGCGCGAGCGGGAGCCGACGCTCCCAGGCGGTCACGGGTCCGGGCTCCTCCATCGTTCGTTGGCTGGCGTGCAGCCACCATGATGACGCCGGGCGCGTCCGATGCGCGCAACGGTTTCGCGCTTGCCGTCGGGGTCGCCCGATCTTCTCGTTGCAACTGCGGTCTAGTTCCGCATGCGCTCACGTTGCGCTCAGGTTCCGCGGCAGCGCGTCACTTTCGTCCACGTACTGGCGACGAATAGGGGTTCTGCGGAAGCCACACCTGCCTCTAGGGTGAACGCGGCCCGCGAGAACGCAGGAGGAGCACCGCGGCCCGGGTCCATCGAACGTTCGTGCGACCGCACCGTCAAATGCCTGCTCCTCCGCTCAGTCTCGGCGCTCTGGGTCAACCGGGGCGCCGGGACGAGTTCACCGGTTGGACGGCGGAGACGAAGAGTACCGCGCGTTTCGCAGGCACGGTCGTCAGTTTGGCGAGACCATTGTGGCGGCTCTCGGCTCCTGATAGCATCCGGCCCGCAGCCTGCCGGACCTTGAATGCACCGTCAGCGTTCAGCCGCAGTCTCAAGGAGGAGAACAAGTGACAACGTCCAAGCATCTCGGACGCGGAGCGACGGCCCTGGTGGCCATCGTCCTCGTCGCGGGCGCATGCGGAACCGGTACGGCTACGACCGCCCCGGCCTCCGATGGCGCCGCGCCCCCGGCGGCCTCCGCGGCCGGCGACAAGCCCAAGCTCATGTTCGTCGCACAGATCGACAACCCGTCGCAGGGCTTCTCCTGGAAGATGTACCAGAAGAACGCCGAGAAGTACGGCTTCGACGTCTCGGTCTGCGACAACAAGAACGACGTCCAGCAGCAGACCACCTGCATCAACGACGCGGTCGCGCAGGGCGTCGACGCCATCGCGATCAACCCCAAGGACGAGATGGGCTACGTTCCCGCCACGACGGCCGCCATGGAGGGCGGCGTGGTCGTCTGCCTCAGCATGGTCCCACCCGCCGCGGAAGCGATCGACGGCTCCACCTGCTCGGTGAGCGTGGATGACATCCTCGGTGGCCAGACGGCCGCCGAAGCCATCATCGCGGCCTTCCCGGACGGCGCCACCGGCGTCGAGATCGGCGGCCAGGGCGGGCACGTCGCAGCGAACAACCGCCACGAAGGCTTCACCAAGGGCATCGAAGGCAAGAGCATCGACGGTCCTCGACTACCAGAACCCGACGGCGTGGGACACGGCCGAGGCCCAGGCCATCGCCGAAGACATGATCACCAAGTACGGTGACAAGATCCAGTTCGTCTTCACCCACTGGGACAACGGTGCGACGGGCGTCATCAACGCCCTGAAGGCCGTGAATGAGCCGTGGGCGAACGAGGTCCTGATCATCGGCGTCGACGGCAACAAGGTCGGCTTCCAGCAGGTCGAGAGCTGGCCGAACTACATCTCGATCGCCCAGAACGCCGAGACGATCACGTCGAAGGTCATGGAGCAGTCCAAGCTCTGGCTCGACAAGGACCCGGCCGCGGTCAAGGAGAACATCATCCCGTTCGACATCATCACCAAGGAGACGATCGGCAACTTCACCGCTCCCGAGTGGTAAAGGGCTGAGCTACCGAGACCTCACGCCCGGTCCCCGGGCGTGAGGTCTCTCGATTCCGTACCGCACGTTTCGTCTAGACTCCGCGCGGGCGCTCCGGCGTGGGCGACTTGGTACAGAGGAGACACGGATGGTCGTGGCGAGTGCCCCTGAGCCGCTGCTCACCGTCAACGACGTGAGCAAGGCGTTCCCTGGTGTCAAGGCGCTTGATCGGGTCTCCCTGGACGTCTTCGGTGGCGTCGTCCATGGGATCGTCGGCGAGAACGGGGCCGGCAAGTCCACGCTGATGAAGATCCTGTCCGGGGTCTACGAGAAGGACAGCGGGGAGATCGTCTACGAAGGGCGTGTGATCGACAAGATCACGCCGATCGAATCGATGAGGATGGGCCTGGCCATCATCTACCAGGAGCTGAACCTGGTGAACACGATGACCGTCGGGGAGAACATCTTCCTGGGCAGGTTCACCGAGTCGGGTGGGAGGCGCGGCGTGCACGCCAAGGCCCGAGTCCTCCTGAACAGCATCGGGAGCAAGGTCAGCACCCACAAGCTGGTGTCCGAGCTGAGCGTCTCGGACAAGCAGATGGTGGAGATCGCCAAGGCCCTGTCCTTCGACTCGAAGCTCATCATCATGGACGAGCCGAGCAGCAGCCTGACCGCCGATGAGATGGAGAAGCTCATCGCGATCATCCACGACCTGAAGAGCAAGGGCATCGCCATCATCTACATCTCGCACCGGCTGGATGAGATCTTCGGCTTCTGCGACGTCGTGACCGTCATGCGCGACGGGCACGTGATCGACACCCGGGCCGTGAGCGAGATGACTCGCAACCAGATGATCTCGATGATGGTCGGCCGGACCATCGAGAACGAGTACCCAGCCCGGCCGGACAGCGCCGGCGAGACGATCCTCGAGATCAAGCGCATCGAGACCCGGAAGTTGCAGTGACGTCAAGCTCACCCTGCGCAAGGGCGAGATCCTCGGCCTGGTGGGCCTCGTGGGCTCGGGGCGCACGGAGCTGGTGCGAGCCCTGTTCGGCGCCGACAAGGTCGCGCAGAAGAGCGTCTACCTCGACGGCAAGCCCATCGACGTCAAGAACCCGATCGACGCCATCAACGCCGGTCTCGCCATGGTGCCGGAGGACCGAAAGCTCCAGGGCCTGTTGCTCGGCTTCTCGGTCGAGCAGAACATCTCGCTGGCCGTCCTGGTCCGCCTGGTCGAGCACGGTTTCCTCGACGCCAAGGAAGAGGGCGCGGTCAGCGACCGACAGATCAAGGCCCTCAACATCAAGACGCCATCCGGCAAGACCAAGATCCGGACGCTGTCGGGCGGGAACCAGCAGAAGGCGATCCTGGGCCGATGGCTCGAGATGCATCCCAGGATCCTGGTCCTGGACGAGCCGACCAAGGGGGTCGATGTCGGCGCGAAGTACGAGATCTACCTGCTGATGAAGAAGATCGTCGAGGATGGCGGCGCGATCATCCTGATCTCATCCGAGCTGCCGGAGGTCCTCCACATGAGCAACCGGGTCATCACGATCTGCGAGGGCCGGGTCAACGGAGAGTTCGACCCGGTCACCGCCTCCCCCGACGAGATCATGGCCAAGGCCTTCGAGTTCGCATGAGCGCCGCGACGCAGCCGGTCGGTCGTCGGGTGAGCCCGCAAGCCGCGGGCGGCTTCCTGAAGAACAACCCCATCTATGTGGCGATCGCCCTGCTGGTGGTCGTCACGTCGATCGTCGAACCCAAGTTCCTGACCCTCAACAATTTCGACAACATCGTCCGGCAGTTCGGGGTGCTGGTCTTCGCCGCCCTCGGGATGACCTTCGTCATCATGGCGGGGTTCATCGACCTGTCCATCGGCGGCATCATCTCCCTCGTGGCGGTGGTGACGGTCACGCTGATCGACAAGGTCGGACAGGGTCCCGCGATCCTGATCGGCATCTCGGTCGGCCTGGCATGCGGGCTGCTCAACAGCATCCTGATCCTCACGAGCGGCGCGTTGACGCAGGCGGAGTCGCTGTTCATCACCTTCGGCATGAGCCTGGTCTATGGTGCGGTGGCCCTGATGTATGTCCAGGGCGTCACGCAGTTCCTGACCTACTCGGAGACGGACATCTCGATCTTCGAGGCGATCAACTCGGGCCAGATCGGGATCCTGTCCGTCGCCGCGATCATGTTCCTCGCCTGTCTGGCGGTCCTCGTGGTGATCGAGAGACGGACCTACATGGGACGTGCGGTCGTGCTCACCGGGGGCAACAAGGTCGCGGCCCGCCTGGCCGGGATCCCGATCAGCAAGACGATCGTGATGATCTACGCGATCTCGGGCGTCATGTCGGCGATCGGGGCGGTCGTCCTGATCTCGCGAGTCACGCTGGCCGACCCGACGATGGGAACGCCCTACATGACCCAGGCCATCCTCGCGGTCGTCGTGGGTGGCACGGCCTTGATCGGGGGCCGAGGCAGTGTCCTGTGGACGGTCCTCGGAACGTTCCTGTTGATCCTGCTGAACAACTGCCTGAACCTCCTGGGCGTGTCGTCGTACGTGCAGTTCATGCTCTGGGGCGTGATCCTGATCGCGGTGATCTGGCTGGATGCCGTGAAGCAAGCGCGGGTGAACAGCTAGCCATGAGTGCGAACACGAAGGTCATCGGCGCCGCGAAGACGGCTGTCTCCTTCCAGAAGGCGTTCCTCGCGATCATCCTGGTGGTGCTCGCGATGGCGCTGTTCAACCTGATCCCGGAGACGAGGACGAACTTCTTCTCCGAGGCCAACTTCATCAACGTCCTGAAGTCGGCGTCGATCTTCCTCATCCTGGCGATGGGCGAGACGGTCGTCCTGATCGCCGGCGGTGTCGACCTGTCGATCGGCGGCATGATGGCGTTCTCGGGCGTGGTCGTGATCATGCTGATGAACGCCGGCGTGCCGATCCCGATCGCCATCGCCCTCACCCTCCTGGTCGGAGTCGCGGTCGGCGCGATCAACGCGTTCATCTCCGTCTACCAGCGAACGGAGCCGTTCATCATCACCCTCGGCATGGGGATCGTGCTGACCGGCGCGGGGCAGCAGCTGACGAATGCCCGTTCGGTGTCGAGTACCCTCCCGGACTTCCAGCTCATCGCGAACACCAAGATCCTCGGCCCGGTGCCGATCCTGGTCGTCGTGATGCTCGCCGTGCTGGCCGTCATCTACTGGATGCTGCGGAGCACATCGTTCGGCAGGAACGTGTACGCCGTGGGCGGCGACTACGAGGTCGCGAAGTACTCGGGCATCAACGTCAAGCGGACGAAGGCGGCGACCTACCTCATCTGCGGCCTGACAGCCGCCCTCGGCGGCGTGATGCTGGCATCGCAGCTCAACTCGGCGAGCTCGATCGCCGGGGAGAACACGGCGTTGTATGTCGTCTGCGCGGTCGTCGTGGGTGGGACCTCCGTCGCCGGAGGCATGGGCGGCGCCATCAAGTCGACCATCGGTCTGCTCCTGCTCGGCCTCCTGACGAATGCCTTCAACATGCTGCGGATCGACTCGCTGGTGTCGTATCTGCCCACGGCCCTCCTGGGCATCATCATCGTGTCGATCCTGTGGCTCGACAGCTACGGGCGAAAGCGAAGGAGAGAAGCCGTCTAGTCGCGACGGATCCCGACGGGCCACCCCGGTCGCGTGCGCGCCAAGTCACTTCTGTCCACCTTTCGGCGACCCGAAGGGGTTATGCGGCGGACACGACTCCCTCTACGGTGAACACCACTTCGCACCGGGTCCGTCCGGCGACCAGAGGAGCACCGGACGCATCGCCGCCGATCGCGACGCGACTCGTGCATGAGATGCCCGCTCCTCCGGCTCAGCGCGTGCGCCGTGGCCACCCTGGAGGCGCCGGGCTGAGCTGACCACGAACGCGCGGAGAACTTCGACGAAAGTGACCACAACCACCAGCACTCGCGTCGTCACTTTTGGGGAGATCATGCTGCGGCTCGCATCGCCCGACGGCGTCGCGGCTGGCATCCGCCCAGACCCTCGACGCGACCTTCGGCGGCGGCGAGGCGAACGTCGCGGTCGTCGCTCGCTCGGCTACGGCGTCGACGGCCGCGTTCGTGTCGGCGCGTGCCCGACAACGACCTCGGAGAATCTGCCCGTCCGCTTCCTCGCGGGTCACGGCGTCGACGTCGCCGGCATCGCGCGTCGGCCGGGTCGGCTTGGGATCTACTTCCTCGAACCAGGTGCGGCACAGCGGGCCAGTCGCGTGCTCTACGACCGCGCGGAGTCGTCGTTCGTGCAGCCGCGGCGCCGGACGACTTCGCGTGGGAGTCGCTCCTCGACGGCGCCACGCTGGTTCCACACGACCGGGATCACGCCTGCGCTGTCGGCAGTCGGCGGCCGAGGCGGCCGTGGCCGGTGCCAGCGCAGCGCGTGCCGCCGGGGCGACGGTCTCGGTCGACCTGAACTACCGCGCCAAGCTGTGGAGGTGGGGCAAGCGCCGCCGGCGACGTGATGGCCGACCTCGTGGCCGAGGCCGACGTCCTGATCGGCAATGAAGAGGACGCCGACAAGGTCTTTGGGATCCGTGCGCCCGGCAGCTGCCGTCGCCGACGGCACGGTCGACGCCGCCGGCTATGCGTCGGTGGCGACGCAGCTTGGCGGAGCGCTTTCCGCGACTCCACACGATCGCGTTCACCCAGCGCGGATCGATCTCCGCGTCGGAGAACACCTGGTCGGGCGTGCTGTGGACACGAGACGCCTTTCATGTCGGCCGTTCGTATCGGATCGCGCCGATCGTCGACCGGGTCGGAGCCGGCGACGCGTTCGCGGCGGGACTCATCTACGCGATGCTCGACGGGCGTGCGCCGGACGCTGCTCTCGAGTTCGCCGTCGCGGCGAGCTGCCTGAAGCACACCATCCGCGGCGACGTCAATCACGGTCAGCGTGGCCGAGGTCGACGCGCTGGTCGGCGGATCCGGATCGGGGCGGGTCGAGCGATGACGCTGTCGGCACGCCTCGACGTCCTGCTCTCGATCGTCGAGACCGGCGTCCTGCCGCTCTTCTACTCGGACGACGCCGACCGTGCCAGCCGGATCACGGACGCTCTTCGCGAAGGCGGCGCCCGGGCGATCGAGTTCACCGACCGAGGACCGGGCGCCTGGTCCGTCTTCTCGACGCTGACCGCCGCCGCGGCGCGCCACGACCCGGACGCCATCCTCGGAGCTGGGTCGATCCGCGACGCCCATGCGGCCGATCGGTTCATCGCCGCTGGCGCCCGGTTCATCGTCGGCCCGAGCTTCAACGCCGAGGTCGCGCGCCTGTGCAACGGCGACGGATCCCATACCTGCCAGGTTGCGCGACGCCGACCGAGATCGTGACGGCCGAGGAATCCGGCGTCGAGCTCGTCAAGGTCTTCCCGGGCGACTCGCTCGGCCCCGCCTTCGTCCGAAGGCGATCCGCGGTCCGCTCCCCGAGACCCAGGTCGTGGTGACCGGTGGCGTGGCTGCGACCGAGGCCAGCGTGAATGAGTGGATCGGCGCCGGCGCTGCCTGCCTCGGCTTCGGGTCGGCCCTCGTCACGCCGTGCCCACACGACCGCGGTGCCGATGCCGATCCGGCGGACCTGACGCCGGCCGTCGCCCGCCTCATCGCCCTCGTCGCGGCTGCGCGCCGGGCGGCCGATCCCGCGTCCCCGACAAGGAGTCCCGCTCGTGACCCAGGCCATCGCTGCTCGCGACTACCAGAACCTCATCGACGGCCGGTGGGTCGACGCTGCCGACGGGCGGACGTCCGAGCGGATGAGCCCGGCCCACGACGTCGTGGTCGGTCGCTATCCCGCGGGCGGTGTCGAGGATCTCGATCGGGCGGTCGCGGCCGCCCGCAAGGCATTCGACGACGGCCCGTGGCCGCAGGATCCCCGGCGTCGAGCGAGCGCGCGTCCTCAACCGCGTCGCCGAGGCGATCCGGGCCGACGCCGATGACCTCGCGCTAGTCGAGGCTCTCGAGTCCGGCAAGCCGATCAGCCAGGCGCTCGACGAGATCAACTCGTCCGCGGACCTCTGGGAGTACGCGGCGACCCTGTGCCGGCACACCTACGGCGACACGTACAACACGCTCGGCCCATCGATGTTCGGGCTGGTCCTGCGCGAGCCGGTCGGTGTCGTCGGGCATGATCACGCCCTGGAACTTCCCGCTCCTGATCATCAGCCAGAAGCTCCCGTTCGCCCTGGCCGTCGGCTGTACGGCCGTCGTCAAGCCCGCCGACCTGACGCCCGGCACGACGATCCGCCTCGCCCAGATGGCCCAGGACGCCGGGCTGCCCGAAGGCGTCCTGAACGTCGTGACCGGGCCGGGCCGCGTCGTCGGCAACCGCCTCGCCGAGCACCCCGACGTCGACATGATCAGCTTCACCGGCTCGACCGAGGTCGGACGGCGCGTGATCGACGCGTCGAAGGGCAACCTGAAGAAGGTGGAGCTCGAGCTCGGCGGCAAGAACCCGCAGCTCGTCTTCGCCGACGCCGATCTCGACGCCGCGCTCGACGCCGTCGTCTACGGCGTCTACTTCAACATGGGCGAGTGCTGCAACAGCGGCAGCCGCCTGCTCGTCCAGCGATCCATCGCCGACGACTTCATCGAGCGGGTCGTCGAGCGCGCCCGGACGGTCCCCGTCGGTGATCCGCTCGATCCCGACGACCAAGGTCGGCGCGATCGCCAGCGACGAGCAATTCGACAAGATCATGGAGCTCGTCGGCGCCGGCCAGTCCGAGGGCGCCGACCTCCTCCTCGGCGGCGACCGACTGGCCACCGATCACGGGCGATTCATGGAGCCCACGGTCTTCTCCGGCGTCGAACCGACGATGCGGATCGCGCGTGAGGAGATCTTCGGGCCGGTCCTGTCCGTCCTGACCTTCGACACGCCCGAGGAGGCGGCCCGGATCGCCAACTCCACGCAGTTCGGCCTGTCGGCGGGTGTCTGGACGCGCGACCTCGACACCGCGATCGGCATGAGCCGAGCGATCCGCGCGGGCACGATCTGGGTCAACACCTTCCTCGAGGGCTATCCGGAGCTGCCGTTCGGCGGCTACAAGGAAAGCGGTATCGGGCGCGAGTTCGGCCGCTTCAGCATCGACGCCTTCACCGAGCTCAAGTCCGTCCAGATGCACCTCGGACCGCGGACCTCGTGGTGGATGGCACCGCCCGGCGGGGCCGCCCGGTGAGCCGGATCGTCCCGGTCCTGTCGGCCGCCGAGGCGGTCGAGCTGGTGCCGATCGGGCGCGACCGTGTCGGTCAGCTCGTCGAGCGGCCTGGGCTGCCCGGACGCCGTGCTCGCGGCCCTCGGCGCGCGGTTCGTCGCGGACGGCGAGGGCGGCGACCTGACGCTGCTCCATCCGATCGCGGCCGGCGACATGTACGGCATCGACGGGATCGATCACCTGACGAGCCCGGGGCAGATCAAGCGCGTCATCGCCGGCTCGTATCCGAGCGGGCCGTCGTCGGCCACGCCGCCGAAGATCGTCACGCTGATCGAGGACGGCGCGATCGAGGCCTACAACATCCCGTCGGGCATCCTGTTCCAGCTGCATCGCGCGTCGGCGGTCGGGCAGCCCGGTGTCCTCACCGAGGTCGGCAAGGACACCTTCATGGACCCGCGGCGGAACGGCGGGCGCATGAACGCGCGGACCACCGAGGACATCGTCGAGGTCGTCGACTTCGACGGTCGCGAGTGGCTCTACCTGCGGTCCATCCCGGTCGACGTCGCGATCATCCGGGCCACGACCGCCGACGAGTTCGGCAATCTGACATCGCGAGGACGAAGGCGCCCCACTCGGCGTCCTGGATCAGGCGCTCGCGGCACACAACAACGGCGGCGTGGTGATCGCCCAGGTCAAGCGCCTCGCGAAGGGCCGGACGCTGCCCGCGCAGGCCGTGCGTGTGCCGGGGATCGTCGTCGACGCGATCGTCGTCGCGCCGGACCAGCTCCAGACCACCCAGACCGTCCTGCTGCCCGAGGCGGCGGGCCACTATCGGGCGCCGATCTCCGAGCTGGAACTGGCGCCGTGGGGACCCGAGAAGGTCGTCGCACGGCGCGCCAGCCAGGAGCTGCGCGACGGCGAGGCGGTCAACCTCGGGTTCGGCATCTCGGCCCTGGTGCCTCGCATCCTCCTCGAGGAGGGGCTCGATGGATCGGTCACGTGGGTGATCGAGCAGGGCGCGGTCGGCGGCGTGCCGTTCCTCGGCTTCCAGTTCGGGTGTGCCCAGAACCCCGATGCCCTGCTGCCGTCGCCCGACCAGTTCACGTACCTGCAGGGCGGTGGTTTCGACCGCGCGCTGCTGTCGTTCCTCGAGGTCGACGCCGACGGCAACGTGAACGTCTCCCGCCTCAACGCCAAGCCCCATGTCACGGCCGGGGTCGGTGGCTTCGTCGACATCACCGCTCGCGCCAAGCGGATCGTCTTCTCGGGCTTCTTCACGGCCGGCGCACAGCTCGCGATCGAGGACGGCCACATCCGGCATCGTCCAAGCGAAGGCAAGCATCAGCGCTTCGTGCCGGAGGTCCAGCACGTCACGTTCAGCGGCCGGCGGGCTCGCGAACTCGGTCAGGAAGTCGTGTTCGTCACCGAGCGATGCGTGATCCGGCTCCTGCCCGACGGCCTGACCGTCACCGAGATCGCCCCGGGCATCAGCGTCACCCGGGACATCGTCGGCCAGACGTCGCTCGACCTGCAGGATCAGCCCGAACCTGCATCAGATGGACGCGCGCCTCTTCCAACCCGAGCCGATGTGCCTGAAGCTGCGGGAGCGATCCGGCGTGAGTGGAGCTCCTGACCCATGTCCGTCGCAGAATCGCCGGTCCTGCCTCGCGGCTTCGAGGCTCTGGCCGAGGAGGCCCTCGGCTTCGCTGGCGTCCAGGTCCAGCGCCTCGTGACGACGCAGCCGGGCGCGTTCCCGATCTACACCGTCGGCGGCCGCTGGCACGTCGAGGAGGAGGCGTGGACCAACTGGACCGAAGGGTTCCTCGGCGGCCTGATCTGGATCATCGCCCGGCGGACGGGCGATGCCTGGTGGCGCGAGCAGGCCGAGCGCTACAGCCTCCTGATCGAGCCGCGCAAGGACGACCGCAGCGTCCACGACCTCGGCTTCCTGTTCATCTCGACGTGGAAGCGATGGTTCGAGGCGACGGGCGATCCGGCCAAGAAGGACACGGTCGTCCACGCCGGGCGCACGATGGCGCTGCGGTTCAACGAGAAGGGCCGCTACCTGCGCTCGTTCGTCGCCGCGGACTCGTGCTTCATCGACATCATGATGAACGTCGGGATCATCTTCGAAGCCGCCCGCGAGACGGGCGACGAGGACCTCCTGCGGATCGCCACCGAGCACTGCCTGACCACGCGCCGCCACCTCGTGCGAGGTGACGGCAGCACCGCTCACGAGGCGATCTTCGATCTCGAGACGGGCGAGTTCCTGCGCCACGGCACGCACCAGGGCTGGCGGGCCGACTCGTCCTGGGCGCGCGGACAGGCCTGGGCGCTCTATGGGTTCGGGACGGCCTACAGCCTCTCCGGAGACGAGCGCTTCCTCGACACCGCCGAGCGCTGCGCGGACTTCTTCCTCGACCGAACCGGCGACCGCCGTGGTCCCGCCGAACGACTGGGAGGAGCCCGATCCGCCCCGGCCGTACGAGTCCTCGGCGGCCGCGATCGCGGCCAGCGGCCTGTGGCAGCTGGCCGACCTCACCGCCGATCCGGCAGCGTGCCGTGCGCTATCGCGAGGCCGCCTCGCGATCCTGACCAAGCTCTCGTCACCCGACTTCCTGGCACTCGACGATCCCGCCTGGGAGGGGATCCTGCGCCACGGCGTCTACCACGAGCGTCGAGGGCTCGGCGTGGACGAGAGCGTGATGTGGGGCGACTACTTCTTCGTCGAGGCGCTCGATCGCGTCCTCGAATCGGCCCGGAACGCCCGGTCATGATCGACCTGAGCGCACCCGACGATCACGACCGACATCGCGATCATCGGCAGCGGCATGGGCGGTGGAACGCTCGCCTACGCGCTCCGCAACCGCGGCGCGAAGATCCTCATCGTCGAGCGCGGCGGCTACCTGCCGCGCGAGCCCGAGAACTGGAGCCCGCGAGAGATCTTCGTCGCGAAGCGATACCGCACGACCGATCCATTTCTCGACGGGCGCGGCAAGCCGTTCCATCCGTCGATCTACCACGTCGTCGGCGGCTGCACCAAGGTCTACGGCGCCGCCCTGCCGCGCTTCCGGCGCGAGGACTTCGGGGCGCTCGAGAGCGAGGACGGCGTCTCGCCGGCCTGGCCGGTCGGCTATGACGAGCTGGAGCCCTACTACGCCGAGGCCGAGCGATTGTTCCGAGTGCACGGGACCGCCGGCACGGATCCCATCGAGGCGTGCGCGTTCGACGCCGTTCCCGTATCCGGCGGTCCCGCATGAGCCGGTCATCGCCGACGTCGCCGACAGCTTCGAACGGCAGGGCCTGCGTCCGTTCCCGCTGCCGCTCGGGATCGACCTGCGTGAGGGTGGCACCTGCATCCGCTGCAAGACGTGCGACGGCTTCCCCTGTCAGGTCCTCGCCAAGAGCGATGCCGAAGTCTGCGTCACGACGCCCGCCCTTGAGTCGCCGAACGTGTCGATGATGACCGGAGCGCGCGCGATCGCCCTCCGGACCGACCCCACCGGCCGGCGCGTCACCGGCCTCGAGGTCGATCTCGATCGGGACGCGGCGCACGATCATCGCGTCGACGTATGTCCTCGCCGCCGGTGCGATCAACTCTGCCGCACTGCTGCTCCGCTCGGCCTCGGACCAGCATCCGAACGGCCTGGCCAACTCGACCGGTTTGGTCGGGCGCAACTACATGGCGCACGTCAACTCGGCGCTGATGGCGATCCGCCCGAAGGTCAACGGCACGGTCTTCCAGAAGACCCTTGCCCTCAACGACTGGTACTTCGGCGAGTCGAACTCCCGCGTCGGGCATGGGCCACGCCCAGCTCCTCGGCAAGCTGCAGGCCGAGATGCTCCAGGGATCGGTCCCGTGGGCGCCGAAGAGGGCCCTGGCCGAGCTCGCCGGTCGGAGCGTCGACTGGTACCTGATGACCGAGGATCTCCCGGATCCGGAGAACCGCGTCTCGCTCAATTCGTCGGGTCGGGTCGTCGTGAACTTCCGTGCCGAACAACTTCCGGCTGCACAAGCGCCTCTGTCGCTCGATGGCGACAGCGATGCGGCGGGCCGGCTATCCGATGATCCAGACCCGTCGCTTCGGCCTGGATGCCACCGCCCATCAGTGCGGAACGGTGCGGTTCGGCGACGATCCCGCGACGTCGGTCCTCGACCCGCTGTGTCGCAGCCATGACGTCGCGAATCTCTTCGTCATGGATGCGTCGTTCCTTCCGTCCTCGTCGGCACAGAACCCCGCGCTCACCGTCGCAGCGCAGGCGTTGCGAGTCGGCGAGAAGGCTGTCTTCAACTGAGCCCCTGTGCGACGCTCGCC
>CAVZVH010000017.1:0-3997 GCA_963778645.1 uncultured Chloroflexia bacterium | reverse complement strand
TGGCGGCGACGAACGGACGAGCGTCCTCGCCCAGGGGCTCGCCCGACATACGGGCGGCCGCCGCCATCATCACGTCGACCACGAGGTCGGGGTCATCGTCGACGACCGCGTCGCAATAGACCTGGAGGTAGGCCACCGGCCAGTTCTCGTCGAGCACGCCAGGCTCGCCTTGCTCTCCCGGGCGACGACCTTGGCCTTGCTGCGGGTCGCGCATGGTCGACACCAGCAGCTCGTCGCTATCGGTGGGCACGTAGTACACGATCGACATCGCCGGGCCGTCGGCCTTCCGCGTGGTTCCGAAGACACAGGTCCGGTGGGTGCGAACGAACTCCCGGCATTCGGAGGGGAGCATGTGTCGGTCAGTCGGCGGAGTGAACGGTTCTGTCGCCCGGGGCAAGATCTGGTGTACTCCGGATGATAACATGGCGTGGTGCGCCGGACCAGAGACGACATCCGCCAGCAGCTCCTCGAGTCCGCGCTGGTCGAGTTCGGCGAAAGGGGTTCCACGGTGCGTCGACACGGTCGATCGCCCAGCGGGCCGACGCCCACCAACCACAGATCAACTACCACTTCGCTTCGAAGGAGGCCCTGTGGTACGCAGCGGTCGACCACCTCTTCACCGTGCTCGGCGGCGAGCTGGCCGACCTGCCGCTGCCCGCGGGCAGCGACGATCCTGCCGAGCTGGGCACAGCTTCGCGGAGGCGATCCGGCGGTTCGTCCGCTTCGCCGCCCGGCACCCGGAGCTCAACCAGATCATGGTGCACGAGGCCACCGAGGACAGCGACCGCCTCCGCTGGATGGTCGAGCGCCATGTCCGCCCGCTGTACGACCGCGATCGAGGCCGTCTGGCAGCGGCTCCGCGACGCCGGTATCGCCGCGCCGATCGACTCGACGATGGTCCACTACGTGATCGTGGGCGCCGCTTCGCTGCCGTTCGTCAACGCCCTCGAGGCCCGCCTCCTGACCGGCTCCGAGCCCACCGACCCGACGTGGGTCGAGGCCCACGCCGACGGTCTTGTCGCCACGCTGCTCCCCGGCCTGCACGACGGTGGTCAGACCTCGCCGAGTCGGACACCGGCCTCACCGAGCTGATCGACGCGATCGAGCCTCGCATCACGGCAACGACGGACATCGCGACGCCCGACCTGCTCACGGACGTGCTCGCCGATCTCGAGCACCACCGCTGGTTCGTCCGGGCCCAGCTCTGACTTACCACGTCAGCGCCGAGCCCCCGATGGAACCCGCTTCGCGGGTGGGGTTCCGGCGGTACAACGGGGCGGGATCGACCAGTGCCCCCAGTTGCTCGATGCGGTCGTCGCGCCGGTGCGGTAGAGGCCGTTCGTCATTAAGGCCGGCGTCCCGGTCGAGGTCGTGAGCGCGCTGCCTGCTGCCAGTCGTGCTTGCTATAGAGAGCCGTCGAGACGCGGGGGTCAGGCGGGAGCGCCTCCGCTGAGCAACAGGTGCTGGCCGCTGACGAAGTCGGCGAGGTCGCTGGCGAGGTACTCGGCGGCGTTGGCGACATCGTCGAGCGTGCCCATGCGGGCCATCGGTCGGAACGAGCGCACGAACTCGAGGACCTGGTCGGTGACTCCGTCGGTGAAGACGCCGGCACCGTCGATGGCGGTCGGCAGGATCGAGTTGACGGCGACGCCGCGAGGGCCGAGTTCCTTCGCGAGGACCTCGACGACGAACTGGGCTCCCATCTTGCTGCTCCCGTAGAGCGCGTAGCCGGGAAGCGGGTAGCGGGTGTTGCTGGTGCCGATGTAGATGATTCGGCCGTTGTCGGCGACGTGCTTGGCCGCGAGCTGGAGCGTGAAGAAGGCTCCTTTGGCGTTGATGGCGTAGAGGCGGTCGAAGTCGTCCTCGGTGATGTCGACGGTCGGTGTCTCGATCAGTTCGACGCCGGCGTTGGCGACGACGATGTCGAGGTGGCCGAAGTGGTCGACGGCGTCGTTGAACAGTCGTTCGAGGTCGTCGAGGCGACTCACGTCGGCTTTGACGGCGATGGCCTTGCCGCCCGATCGCTCGATCGCGTCGACGGCCTCGGCTGCTGTCGCCTCGGAGGACGAGTAGTTGATCACGACGCTCGCGCCGAGTGACCCGTAGCGCTCGGCGACCGCTCGTCCCAGGCCCCGCGCGGAGCCGGTGACGAGGGCGACCTTCCCGTTGAGGTTCGTCATTGTCTTGCTGCCTTTCGCTAGAGGTTCTGTCCGCCGGAGACTTCGATGCGCTGCCCGGTGATCCAGTGGTTGCCGTCGCCGAGCAAGGCGGCGATGGCGCTGCCGATGTCGTCGGCCTCGCCGTACCGTCCGAGCGCGGTGGCCGAGGTCACCATCTGCTGGACCTCCGGGGTGTCGCGAAGCAGGCCGCCGGAGAAGTCCGTCGCCGTCGCGCCGGGCGCGACCGTGTTGACGGTGATCTGGCGGGAGCCGAGCTCCTTCGCGAGGTAGCGGGTCAGGACCTCGACGGCGCCCTTGCAGGCGGCGTAGACGAAGTGATGCGGGACGTAGAAGCGGGTGACGCCGCTCGAGATGTTGACGATCGAGCCGCCGTCGACGAGCAGCGGCGCGAGCTTCTGGGTCAGGAAGAACGTGCCCTTGAACATCTCGTTCACGAGCGCGTCGAAGTCGGCCTCGGTGGCATCGGCGAAGGATCCGGGCCGCTGCGCTCCGCCGTTGTTGACGAGGAAGTCGAACGTGTCCCGACCCCACCGTTCGCCGAGGGCGCCGGCGACGGACGTGACGAAGTCGTCGAAGGTGTCGATGGCTCCGAGATCCAGGGGAAGCGCGACGGCTGTCTGCCCGAGATCGACGATCGACTTGTACACATCGTCGGCGTCGCCGGCGTTCGATCGGTACGTGATGATGCAGTCGACGCCCGCGCGTGCGAGGTGCAGGGCGGTCGCTCGGCCGATCCCGCGACTCCCGCCGGTGATGAGGGCGATTCGGTTGGTGCTTGAAGTGGTCATGGATCCGATCGTCGGACCTGATCGCGGCCGGGACCAGCGGTCAGTTCATCCAGGGACTGCGTGTCCCTGGCTGGACGCTGGGAGCCGTCGTAGCGTTCGAGCAGTGGATCGTGACGGTGTCGCCGACTTCCTGCGCCGACGGCGCGCGGCGCTGCAGCCCGGTGACGTGGGACTGCCGGCTACCCGGCGCCGTCGAACGGGAGGGCTCCGCCGTGAGGAGGTCGCGAGCCTGGCCCACATGTCGGCGGACTTCTACACCCGCCTCGAGCAGCGCCGTGGTGCTCGACCCTCGGAACAAACCGTCGCTGCGCTCGCGCTGGCGCTTCGCTTGACGGACGACGAACGCGACCACCTCCTGCGTCTGGCTGGCCATGAACCACGACCGCGTGGTGCTCGCACAGACCACGTCAGCCCCGCGTTGCTGCGGGTGCTGGACCGTGTCGACGCGCCCGCGCAGGTCGTTTCTGATCTTGGCGTCACGCTCAAGCAGAACCCGCTCGCGGAGGCGCTGCTCGGCGTCCAAACCGGATACACCGGACCGGCCCGAAGCCAGATCTACCGATGGTTCGTCATGGACGAAGAGCGGCGCCGGTTCCTGACCGATGATCACGAGATGCAATCCCGGAGCTACACCGGGCACCTCCGCGCCGCTCTCGGCAGGAACCCTGACGACGTCGAAGCCCGCAGTCTCCTCGACGCCCTCCACCGCGACAGCCCAGAGTTCACGGAGCTGTGGAGCGACCACGACGTCGGCGTCCGTACCAACCTGCAGAAACGTGTTCTGCATCCGAGTGTCGGCGTGCTCACCCTCGAATGTCAGATCCTCACCGCAGAGGACCAACTGCAGTACCTCGTCATCTTCACTGCGACTCCCGGCAGCGAAGACGCCGAACGGCTCGCTTTCTTGTCCGTCATCGGGAGCCAACCGTTCGAGGACAGCAACCTGCCGCCGTCCTGAGCGACCGCGACACCCGCTTCGGGCGCTGTGCGTGGACGATGTACGTCATCCGTCGGCATTGACGACTTCGG
>CAVZVH010000016.1:0-25535 GCA_963778645.1 uncultured Chloroflexia bacterium | reverse complement strand
AGTCCTATAAGGGGTGCTAATTGTTGCATCTGTATTTAAATCTAAGTTGATTGAAGATTCCTACTTCTATCGTTCCTATTTGACAGGATCCGATTTGGCGAGGTTTCGAGGATAATCTGGGTTATACTCTCCAAGTGCTAGGTAATATGCTATCATCTGAAACGGTATCACTTCCAAGAGAGGATAAAATACTTCATCCATCTGGAATTGTTATAAATCGGTCATAGACATCACTCGGTGAATTTCCGATACCAATCAGCGACGCACCTCTTGCCTTTATTTCGTGAGCGTTGGCCTTAACATCATCAAATGTAGAATCATTTGGATTCAAAACCAGAATGTAGTTATTCCTATCGATGAGCGCAAGCGGTCCGTGTTTAAGTCTCGCCAGCCGGAATTCCTTCCGCATGAACGTAGTCCAATTCCTTAATCTTCAGACTCCTTCAAGGGCTATTGGATAATGATAGATTTCCCCAATACATAAATGTCTTTAACATCCTTAATTTCCTCAGCAATCTGCTCAATCAGTCTCTGCCTTTCGACCAATCCTTTCACTGCGCTTTGCAATTTATATTTCTGGTCCTCCAATCCGATGACTCCTCCAGACAAACCATCCACGATGGCATAAAGTATAGTCAATTGTGAAGTAAAACTCTTTGTTACTGCTACTCCTATCTCTGGCCCACAGTTCATGTGAATAGATACGTCACTCAAACGTGCCAAGGACGAAGTCGGAACATTCACTATAGAGATACATTCTTTGAACCTGTCGCCTTCGCTTTCTTTACAACCTCCAGAACATCTGCCGTTTCTCCGCTCTGCGAAATGGCCACAATTACAGAGTCACGCTCAATATCGTTCACTATGTATTCGAATTCGCTTGACACAATGGCATCCGACTTTCTTCTTCCATACTTTGCAAGAAGATTTTTTGCCACTAATGCACAGTGATAAGCCGGTCCCGCTTCCAGTAAAGTAGATAAACGGGGCCAATTTCAGCATCTCACTAACTTCCTCGATCTCTGCTTTCTTGACCCCTTCCGGATTTAACAATGGTCTCTACCTGCTCATTAATCTCTTTGATGGTGAAATGAGCATAAGTTCCTTTGTCTATACCCCCAAACTCCCAAGCAACCTGCGTTAATGGTCTTACACAGGCTCACCATCGAAAGTTATCATTTCCATTCCAGAGCCCTTTAGAATGACGATATCTCGATTATCTAGGAAAATAGCTCTGTCTGTGTAATTCAAAAATCCTACAACGTCGTCGCTGAATGTAAAACCCATCCTTTGAAATTCCGACGATGAGTGGTTCGTCGAATCTAGCTCCAGCGATAGTTCCATCACTAACGGAGCTCATGAAGGAAAACGCGCCAGCCAATTTTTTAGAAGTATTCGAGATTGCTTCTCTAAGATCACCTGTCTCTGTATAATCATCTTCAAGCAGGTGAGCAATAACTTCACTATCAGTTTCGCTCTTGAAAACATGACCTTTCCTCAAGAGCTGTGATTTTAGTGAGAGTAGTTCTGAATTATTCCATTATGTACAACTGCGATCTCTCCGTTACAAGATGTATGGGGATGGGCATTTGCTTCTGTGACCCTTCCATGTGTTGCCCATCTTGTATGACCTATTCCAATTCTGCCTGGCAGTATTCTCAAGAGTAAAGTTGAATCCACCTCTTCAACCCTCCCAACCCCTTTCCTGATACTTACCTTGCCATCATTAATAGTTCCGATTCCTACACTGTCGTAGCCCCGATACTCCATTTTCTGTAGGCAGGTCACTAGAAGAGGAGTAGCGAGAGATTCACCTTTTTACCCGATAATTGAACACACACGCATAGTTATTTTAATAACATAATTAAAAATAGCCAAATAGACGTAATGACCGTTATACTGACACATTTAGAGTAAAATCATCTTCATATAATAAGCCATGCACTTACACGCTCAGAGGGAGGCCCAAATTTTTCTTTGTACCTGTCATAATTTATATATAATCTTGGCCCACGTCAGTCGTTGGAAAAGACTTTACTTTACAGTGCAGGCGACAAGATGCTATCCAAGCCGATAACCGTTTATAAGGATGTCAGTCTACATGAGCGTCCTTTCGAATCCGGTTGCCTGGAAGATTATGCAATTGCTTTCATCCGAACCAAAATACACTGCCCAAGTGGCAAGGGAGCTCAGGATTTACGAGCAAAGTGCGTATTACTACATGCAAAGACTACTGCGTATCGGAGCGATTCAGCAATCTGGAACCAAAACAATCCGAGGGGGGACTGCTCGCCTTTTTAAAACGGTCAACCCTTCATACGGTTTAGAAATGGATTGGGGAGAGGCTCCATTTAGTATTCTAGCCAATAACAATCGTCAGGACTCAAGTAATATAGTCTTCTTTAAGGAATTCATAACAGATAATTTGTTCAATGGACTCATGGTTGTAGGCGCTCCTGATTCCGCACGGTCCCTACAAATCGTCCGCAAGGGATGGGCATTATGCCATCCAGCTGGCATTTTCACTAGGGAACTTGTGCAATATCTCTGACGAATTCATTGTGAAACTTGATTCTGACGCGAGGGCAGAACGTGCCATTAATGGTCGCAATATAGTGAGTATCGGGGGGCCAGGGACAAATATCGTTACGGCAGAATTCAACAAATACCTTCCAATCAGGTTCAATGAGTCAAACTTTTGGTCTGGCCTAATTGCAGAGACAGGAGAGTCTATATAATATGGACAATCACGGGCTGATTGCAAAAATTCGAAATCCTTATGATGAAAAAAATACAGTAATCATAGTGGCTGGGGTAAGGTCTATCGGTACCAAATCTGCAGTCTTGGGACTTACGAATTTTGCAAGCCAAATTTTAAGAAATTATTCTGACGGACATGAGTGGGCAATTGTCGTGCAAGGTTTTGATATGAACGCTGATGGGAAAATCGATCACGTTGACATAATCAAAGAGATTTCCAAATAATTTGGTGCAGTGTTGCCTGGACTTGATTCTTATTTCTACACACTTGGAGCTGATGCTGATGGTTTTGAGAGTTCCAAATGCACAAGGAGCATATTTTCTTCCTCTTTCCTGACTATATGCCCCGGCAAGTTGACAAACCTATCTCCTATTGATACATGTCCATGAACGACCATCTGCCTCGCTGTATATGGTGATTTAGTATCTATCTTTCTCATGATCATTGTCTGAAGTCTCCTTTCCAATAAATGCTCAATTTTTAGGTTCAAAATATCATCTAATGAGGCCGTTTCATCTGTCAGACCAAGCCTGCTAAGGTACTTGAGAAGCTTAATCTCCTGTTGATGTCTATCTTCAGCTGGTAACGCGAGTAGAGCCCTCGCTTGATTTCTAAACCCAGCTACTTCGGTCTGAGCTCTCCATAATTCACGCTTATTTCGGAGTCCATAGATCCAATGACATACAGCTCTGCGCTCAGCTGATCGGATGTCCAAATTCTTCGGGGCCTGCTAAAAGTCTTCCTTGATTTTCGAGGATTCTCCCATTACTCAACCATCCCCTCATATTTTGTCATTTCGAAGCGGAGGCAGGAGTCTACCCTACCACTCTTCTTGACGCCGACAGCGCCTCCTCTTCTTCCTGTTGTTCTCGTGTGTTGCCCTCTCACTCTCAACCCAAACATGTGTCTATAGCCACGCCAGCTCATGACGGTTTTCTCCCTATTTATGTCATTAGTGATAGCAAAATCTAGATCAGAAGTTATAAGATGAGTATCAGAACCGGTATCCATATCTGCCCTTCGATTTAGATACCACGAAGGCATTTTTATTTTTGATGGATTTTTCACCGCGTCCTCAATCTCTTGTATTTCACTATCGGCAAGATACCCTACTCTTATCGACGGACTAATGTTAAGCGATTGTAATAATACTTGCGAGTAATTATATCCCAATCCTCTAATACTACTAAGTGCAACAATTGATTTTTTGCTGCCATCTATGTCCTTTCCCGCAATTCTAAGTATATATTTATATTCGCTACTTGACACGCACTCAATCCGTATTCGTTCCTAAATAAAAACCATGCTAAGATTCTGTGAAACCACATGAAGATATCTTCCCTTCGTTGAACATCAATATGGTGCTCTAAGAAGTATCAGAATATCAAGGATCCATGATATTATACATCAGAGCTCGGACTAGGGGGGTGTCCTTACATTGAATTCTGGCAAATTTAATTATCCTTCACAATAATGAGCCCTTTTTGATATTTAATTTGCTTTAAAAGGCCTAATTGTTTGGGGTTTCCGTTGCACTAGGATCCTGTACCGAACCTTATTCTTTTCCCATTAACATGAATTGGATGTCAACGCGAAATATTAACTCTGCAAGGCTTACGAGAGTTTCTTTCTATCTTTTATTGACTCGAAGTCGCCTTCGAAACCCAATGACCTTCAAAGTTGCGGTAGGTCTCTGCTAAAATTTAGGTGGCTCAGGGTCCACAGCCAATAATTTACGTTCTACAACACAGTACATCGTTCGTTTTTGGCCGTGCACTAGAAATAGGCTACGGTCTCACGTTCAACTCAGATACGATTCTTTATTGTCATTGGTCACAAATTAGGTACGTAGAACCCCTTACAAGAGTCAATTTTATTCTCATTCTTCCTTCTGCGTCTCTTATATACAACCCAATTGTATCTGATTTCGCGGATCGAAATGGACCCCCACGAGAAAACAAGAAAACTTGTCCATCGTTCATACACTTCAGAGCCTAATTACAATGAGATCATGTCTGGATTACCCGATAACTTTAAGCAGTTAACCAAGTTGAAAGATCTGTTAGATATCAATTACAAATATGTTTCTGTTCAAGACCAAATAAGGCAAAATCTTGTTGCAAGGTTAAGGAGTGGCACTACACCTTTTCCAGGGATAATTGGTTACGAATTAGACGTTCTCCCGGCATTGATTCGTGGTATATTAGCCGGACACGACATCCTGCTCATTGGGGAAATTGGCCAGGCTAAGACCCGAATCGCAGAAAGTGTTGCAAAACACCTACTTTCTCCTATCCCCGTTGTTGAAGGCTCGCTAATGCACGATATTCCAACAAGTATCCCAGAAGAGAGTCTTGGAGCAATGCTATCCGATGAAGAGATCCAAAGAACGAGTCCTGATTTCACTTTCTCAACTGAATGCGAGAATTCAATTAGAAATAACAAGTTAGATACGCGCATAAAATGGGTGGAGGGACTTGATCGCTATCGATATTTTCTAGCCACTCCTGATGTCTCTGTTAAAGATTTAGTTGGTCAAATAGATGCGATGAAGATCGCGAAGAAAGGTATTGAAATTTACGACATCGAATCCTATACCCCAGGTTATCTTCTTCAAGCAAACCACGGAATGTTGTGTATAGATGAACTACCAGTACTCGATCCCAGAAAACAGGTAGCGCTACTTAGCGTACTGCAGGAAGGAAAATTCACTACAGGATCGTACCCGATTACGTTTAGACCTGACGTTAGCATTTTTGCAACAGCTAACCCGACTGATTATACCCATTCTGGAAGAATTATTGAACCTCTTTCCGATCGTCTAAGAAGCCATATTAAAACACACTATCCGGTTAGGTTGGAAGACGAGATCATGATTATATCACAGGAGACAAGGGGATTAAATTCATCACAGGCTTTTGTACCAGTTTTTATTCTCAGAACAGTAGCTTCAATAGTGCAACTGGCGAGATCTAGAGATGAGATAAATCAAGAGAAAGGGGTAAGCGTTAGGATGGGCGTGCACTCGATGGAGTTACTCATAAGTGAATCGGAAAGATGCAGATCAATTTTCAATGCGGTGACTAGTGTTCCTAGGTTTTGTGATTTTGACAGTATATTTCAAGCCGTAAAGTTTGAACTTTCCGAAATAGATGACAACTTTGAATCGAGATCGAAGCTGTTAAGGAATCTTATCGATGAGGCACTGAAAAAGGTTTCAGTAGCGTATTTGGATTCCATCGATTTAAATGAACTTCAACTCGTGCGTAGGGATTTTTCGGAAAACAACAGATTTCTCGTGTCACAAAAAATGTTAGGTGTTGATCCCTCTTCAGCACTTGACTACCAAGTTCAACTTAGAAAGTCACCACATCTAGATCAAATAGTAGTCAAGATAATCGATCGGATACTAAAGGAACAGCAAGTAATCGCAGAAGAGCTAAGTAGACATGACATAATCGTCCATTTCATTTCGATTCCCCCTAAATTGGATGGAGAACTCATTGCCTCTGTTACTGAACTAGTACTAGAAGGATTAACATGGATTGAACCGGCTGTACTCGAAAAGAAGAGCCAGGGTGAGTATGGATTACAGGATTCAAATGAATAATTCTGAAAAAAGTTACCTTTTTCAGCTCGCCTATTCTAGAGATGAATCTAGAAAATCCAAATTTGCCAAAAATTTTGGAAGTTCGCCTAAACCAGGTATCGACCTCTTGTTGAGTATTGTTGGAAGAGAAGCACTACGGGAAAATAGACCCAACCTTCAAGAATTAGATCGAATAATAAAGAATCTATTAGAGCAAGACAGTATCGGCGAGGATTCCACACATAGGCAAGATACAAGTAACAATAGCAGAGAGGAAGAGAATGCCCGCGCTCTGAGTCTCCCTTCTCCAATCCTTCGAATGCTTCTTCATGAAGGCTATTTAAAAAATGATGAGAAATGGCTTACTTCTAGAGGATTTTCTAGGATTGGCAATATGATACTCGATGACGTAATGAGGGCACTGAAGCTCGGAGAAGCAGGTGGGCATGGCACAAAAACACTAGGCTCAGGATCTGTCTTACTAGATACCACTCGTAAATATGAAGATGGGAACGATGTACGGCTGGTCAATATACCATTATCGCTACTTAATTCCGTTCTCAGAGTACAAAAGGAGTTTGGCAGAATTGAGATTCCAGTGCAAATGAAAACGGAAGATTTGGAAGAATATGAAACCTTGCATGATGTTCGAGCCAGCGTAGTATATTGCATCGACTTGAGCTCGACTATGAAATACTCTAGAATGTTTGGGGATTTGAGTCGAATTGAAGCAGCAAAGAAGGCTCTGTGGAGCCTGGTGATGCTTAACAAAAAATTCTATCCAAATGATTCTGTTTATATCGTTGGCTTCGGCTCGCTCGCGTCCCGTGTGAAAATTTCCGATATACCATATCTAAAGACTTTTGATGCCGGCTCGGATTTCTTGCATTACACCAACTATCAAGGCAGCATTTAGGCTATCAAAGAGAATATTGCTTAATGACGGTTCAGCAAACAAGCGGATTATTCTCGTGACAGATGGTCATCCCAGCGCTTGCTTTATGGATGACGTGAAGCAACAAGAAAAAATCTTGAAAATCAGGCCATACTCGCATTTTTACAAACCTGATGCTTTGAGCGTGGATAGCGTTCGGGCCGAATATGATTTGAGACTTAATGTTTCAGGCTGGAAATCTAGTCTACCTCTGTTATCGCTACAGGCAGGTCGATAGCTATATTGCTGAGCAGACTATTATTGAGGCAGAGAAGTGCCTCAAGAAAGGGATATACATCGACACTCTAATGATTAGTGAAGAGGATTCGTTACTAGGTTTTGTTAACGAAATGGAAAGGAGAGTGAAGGGAAGATCTTATTATGTGAGTCCTGAGGCTTTGGAGACGGCCCTACTTAGTGACTTCATAAGGAACAAGCGTGCAATCCTGCGTGCCTAACTTTGCAAGTTGCTATATACCTTTTTAAGTCCACAAATCCGAATCTAAGTTATTAGTGTTTGTCATTGACCCTACCATCGTCACCCCAGTATTTAGATTGGAATGGCGCATTGCCAGTTCTAAGAAAAGCCTATGATATTGGACTATTTGCCATGATTATTGGACCGAAAGGAACCGGCAAGACGACATTAGTGAAAGCATTTGGTGCCGAGATTGGGAGAACATTATATCCCGTTAATTTTAGCCTTAGAACTAGAGAGTCCCATCTCGTAGGAACTAAGACTCTTGAAAATGGAGAGGTGGGATTTGTAGACGGAATTTTGGTGGAATCCATGAAGCTTGGAGGATTGCTGTACCTCGACGAGCTGAACGCTGCTGAGGCAGACGTGCTTTTGCGACTGGATGAGGCCCTAGATGATAGAAGACAAGTCGTGTTAAAGGAATCCGAAGGTCAAACAATCACTGCATCCAAAGGGTGGACCGTTATCGCCACAATCAACCCGTTATCCCACGTAGGAACCAAGGAACTTCCCCCGCAATTACTCAGTCGATTTCCTGTTCGTCTCAGGTTGGAATACCCTCCAGAAGAAGTAGAACTAGATATAATAAGAAGGCATACTTCGATAGGGGACTCTGCGTTGGCATCCGTGAGCACCGGTGTCAAACTTGCCAACAAGCTTCGTGAGGCTGCCGCTGTTGAGGAGCTTTACTATAGCCCTAGTATGAGGGAGACTATTGCCTTCTCCAAACTTATAGAATCGGGAAGTGAAGCGAAGTATGGAGCACAATTAGTCTTTGCAAATGTCTACGGTCAATGGGGCGATGTCGAGTATCAAAAGGTAATGGATATGATTACCTCTATGTTTGGAAACTAGATAGGTTTTTAATTAGTGTGTCCGAATACAAGTACAATAAATTTAACGTGACCCATAGCTCTACTTTAGAGGGTTTAACCGTCAGGGACGATGTTCTAGTAGAAATAGCTACATTTCTGTCACGCAGATGGTCTGACAAACCCAAAGCGCTTGTAACGTTCACGGAGGAAGCAAATCCAAAGACGAGTCCGGATAAAAACCAGATTGTACTACCTCACCTTCGTGGGTATGCTGGAAATCGATTTCAAAAGTATCGCCAGTGGCGTGTGTCTTTGTGGTACGAGTCTATGAGACTAAAATACTCAACTAGAGTACTTAGTTACGATCATGCATTTGGGTTCGTGCTCAATGCACTCGAAAAGAAGCGTATTGAATCGATAGGCCTTGATGAATGGAAGGGGATGATGGATGAAATTATCTTTGACGAAGGAATATCCTGGCTAAATCGACCTCTCCTAAACTCGTTGTACGGTGTCCAAAAGCTTACTCGAGGGCTTCGGCCAATTGTTTTTGACTGGGTATATAAAAGGAGAGCTTTTCTCGTCCGAACACGATAAAGTGTCCAAAGCGGTCGAATTGGCTACGTCGGTAGTGCAGGAAGCCCTTGCCTCTCAGTATCAGACAAGGTGGATAGAAGAACAGGTCCCCCGGATAATAAAGATCTTGCAGGTCGATCCCTTGGTCTTGATCCCTTTTTCAACCATACGTTCGAGGTTTGGAATTTCTATGAGTGAATCGGAATTATCTCGACAGATTGAAAAAATAGTCAGGAGAAGGCGAACTGCAAAGAAGAATATTGAAAAGAGCGTCAACGCGATAGTCGAAGGCACAGATATACTTTCTGAGTATGAAACCCTAGTTCGAGAGAGCAAGAGACATGAGAATGAAGGGTACGAGAATTTGGAAAATATGGGAATCAGCATCCCACATCGGCTGGATGTTAACGAGAGCGAAGTTTACGACACTAACCTTATCCACAAGACAAAGGCAAAATTCAAGGAGTGGCGTACTGGCTGGATTGAAAGACATGATCGATCCGGAGACGAGTTCGATTCAGAAGCATTCGTCGAATTTATACCCACACCATTCATTGTCGATTTGAAGCTTACTATCAAGACTAGAGTAATGATACTTCTCGATCATTCAAGTAGCATACAGGAGGTTGAACTGAAATACAAACAAGTAACTAACGCTCTTTGTGAAGCCCTTTCCTTCTTAGGTGTAAGATTCGCTGTTTATGCCTTTAGTACCTGATGGTAAACAAGTGAAATGTTGGTTAATAAAGCCGCCAAATTACAGGTGGTCTTCAATTTGCACAAAGAGGCTGGCGCAGATAAGGGCAAGTGGGGGGACGCCACTTGCGGAGATCTATGGTTTGCTCGAACCAATGGTAAGGTCATTCAAACCTGAAATCTTTTTCACCCTAACAGATGGTGAACCCTCTGACACTGATGCAGTACGTCATATGGTATTGTCCTTTCGGAAAATTGGCAGTCACATGGTCGCTCTTGGTTTGGGAAGAAATATAGATGAAGCTATATCAATCGGTCAAAATCTGAGATATCTGGATTACGAAAGGAGCCTGGCCGTGAGTAAATTAGAAGATATTCCAAAAAAAGTAATCGGATTACTGAAAGGCTGAGTCTGTAGTACGACTGTTGTGATTTAATGCATGTCTTGACGTATCTTTTTACCGCCGAACTATTTTCTCAACTTTGGAGATTCCTTCCCAATCCTTTCCCAATCAGAAAGAAATGCATCCAGTCCCTTGTCTGTAAGCGGATGTCTCATCATCTTGCCAAGGATATCAGGTGGAAGGGTTACTACATCAGCCCCAATTTCAGCAGCCTGGACTACATGGTCAGGATGACGTATGCTAGCCACCAAAACCTGGGTCTTAAACTGATAGTTTCTGAAAATGTTTACTATACTTTTCACAATTGACATTCCGTTGTGTCCGATATCGTCAAGTCTGCCAATAAACGGACTCACATACGTGGCTCCTGCTTTAGCAGCTAACAATGCTTGATTAGCTGAAAACACTAGCGTGACATTCGTAGAGATTCCTTCGCTGGAAAGTATCGTCAAGGCCTTCAAACCTTCAGGGATCATTGGAATTTTTACTACAACGTTCTGCCCATATTTTTTCAGGTGGTGAGCCTCTTCAATCATTTGTGCTGATTCTGTACCTATCACCTCGAGGCTTACATCGCCTCTCACCATACTCACGATTGCCCTCATTATCTCTTCGGGTGAACCCTGTTCCTTTGATAGAAGCGTTGGATTTGTAGTAATTCCATCCAAAACACCCATATCGTTGTACTTTTTGATGGATTCTAAATTGGCAGTGTCTAAAAAAATCTTCATCTACTCTTCATTTCCTCTTTTCCGCCGCTTTAGCGACCCTTTTTGCCACTTTTGCAGGACTCAATCCATAGACGTCCAGGAGCAATTCTAATTCTTCGTCTCTTGCTGATTCACCGAAAACATCCGAAACGCCAATCCTTTCAACTGGTACGGGATAATGAGCAGAAGCAGATTCAGCTACTGCACCTCCGAGACCTCCAAAGATATTGTGTTCCTCTACGGAGACTAACAAACCAGTGTCTCTGGCGGCCTTCTCAAGCAATTCATCATCAATAGGTTTTACATTAAACATATCAATTACCCGACAGTTCAATGCGTACTTCTCTCTTAAAATTTCTGCTGCTTTTAACGAAGTGGAGACCATCAAACCACATCCAACCAAGGTTGCATCGTCACCTTCACGGAGAAGATTTCCCTTGCCTAGACCGAATTCAGTCGGGGTGGTGTCATCGTACAAGACCTCACTTGGAGGGCGTGCAAGTCTCACATAGACAGGTCCTCTGATATGGACAGATGCATGGACAATCTTTTTGGCTGAAATGGCATCGGAAGGTACCATGACCTTCATATTTGGAATTGCTCGCATCGTAGCAAGATCTTCTATTTGTTGATGAGATGCACCGTCTGGACCGACGGTCAATCCAGCGTGAGAGACAACAAGTTTCACATCCAGGTTAGGAAAGCAGATTGCATTCCGAATTTGGTCGAGGCATCTACCGGGAAGGAATGCCGCATATGTGCTTGCAAAGGCGATCTTCCCTGCCATGGCTAGGCCAGCGGCTACAGAGACTAGATTCGCTTCTGCTATTCCCAAGTTAAAAAATCGTTCAGGAAATTTATTCCCAAAGTTCTTTGTCTTAAGCGAATCAGTGGTATCCGCCCCAACACAAACTATCTCGGGATATTTTAGCCCAGCCTCAACGAGACTATCCCCGTACGCACTCCTCATGTCAAGCCTTGTCTGTTCTCTACTTAAGAGCATGAATCTCTTCCTCTATGTCCAATTCGTTTGCAAATGGAATCAATATATGTTTACGTGTCTTAAGCCAATCATTTCGTATACCAATGCTAGTCGATAAATCGAGAAGTCTTTTTTCTAAAACTACATTTGCTGTATGCTTCAATTGCAGTATTGCCCCTTGAATGTCTGGAGTCCCGTAGACCGCATTGCCTGTAACAAGAATTCTAGCTCCAGCCTCATAAACCTGGGGGAGGGTTATCGAATCTATTCCACCATCTGCTTCAATATAGCCTTTGTACCCGTTTCCTCTAAGCTCCTCCACTGTATTGATCATCTTTGGAAGCACCTTCGGTATAAATTTCTGTCCGGGGAATCCAGGATTCACTGACAATATGTTTACGACGTCTATCGAATTCAGGTAATCCCATATCCAATCAGGTAGTGCTGTGTCCGGATTAATTGCGATCCCTGGGCTAATCCCGTTTGAAATAAGCTTCCTATTGATTTCTGCAAATTCGGATTGCGAACACGCCTCGGCGTGGACAGTGATAATATCGCACCGGGCTGATATATATTCATCGACCACAGCTGCGGGATTTTCTATCATCAGATGTGTATCAAATGGCATCGAAGTAATTTTTCTCAATCTATGGATAGTGTCTGCCAGAAAAGTATGATTAGGAACGAATCGTCCATCCATGACATCTAAATGGATCATGTCTGCTCCGCCCCTCTCGGCCATTCTTATCTTCTCCTCGTAATTCTCCTTTCCCCCAGCGATTATGGAAGGAGCAATTAGAAACTCGCAGTCAAGTCTCTTCTAGTAGTATGGGTGTCTGCTTCCTCCCCGGAGCCTTGCCGTGCCACTGCGGATTATTAGTCATATGTTTGATGCCATAGCCTTTGATAGTATTGGCTATAATGATCGTAGGCTTGTCCTTCACTGCCAACGACTTGTTAACTGCATCTATCACCTGCTCAACCCTGTGTCCATCTATTTCAATCACGTTCCAATTGAAAGCAACCCACTTGTCACGCACAGGATCGAGTGGCATTATGTCTTCAGTGAATCCATCTTGCTGAATCCTGTTTCGATCCAGTATTGCAGTCATATTATCCAATCCGAATTTGGACGCCGACATTGCGGCTTCCCAAACCTGACCTTCATTGGATTCTCCATCTCCAATCAAAGTAAATATATGATTTGCATTTCCATCCAGACGGTTAGCCAACGCTAGACCTACAGAAACGGATAGCCCTATCCCTTCTGAACCTCCAGAATACTCGATGCCAGGTACGCTCCATTTGCTTTGCTCTTCAGAATAACGTACTGGATGACCCTGTAGCCTAGAACCAAAGCCACGGAGCGATTTGATCTCCTCGACTGGGAAATAGCCGGATACGGCTAACGTAGCATAAAAACCCGGAGCGGAATGACCTTTAGAATTTATGAAATAATCTCTCCCTTTCCAGAAAGGATCTTTTTGATTATGTACTAATTTCCTGAAGTAAAGCGCGCCCATTATTTCGGCGGCCGAAAACGAGGCCCCAGGATGACCTGAACCAGCTTCGGCGATCCCTTCTATTGCGAGCATCCTGACAGCACGGATCTTTGTCTTGAGGTCTAGATACCGCATTTTTAGTGTCATATTAAACCCCAGTCTCCGAGCAACGCATCAATTCTTGTTCAATAAGATTGCGAAATGATCGAAAATAAAAACATTAGGTTTATTCCAGTCATCATTAATAGTTGGTCACCCAGTTTATCGGCTTATCTCTTGCAAATTTAGGACTAGAGGTACGATATACCTTAAAATAAAGTCCTAATAATGAGCACTTTATGGTTAAACTTGTTGCAGAGCAGATTCCTGCTACTACTAAGCGAACGCCGCTATTGGTTTTAGGCGTATTCGAGGACGAAGTTGAGGGTATAAGAAATCAATTGGATGGGATTAACTCAACGACTGTCGAACTGGTGGATCGAGTAATCAAAGAAAAGGAACATACTGGATCATTTGGGAGCATCTGCATTGTCCATTGCTTCACAGGTCCAATACAGAGAATCATGCTTTTAGGGTTAGGGCAGAGGGCAAGTCTTGACAATGAAAAAGTTAGAGTCCTTGCAGGAAAGGCCTCAGTGAAAGCAATGGAGATCAACGTTACTGAATATAGCATCAAACCCTTTACCCAATTAACTAAGGACTTGACAGAAGCAATTTGTGAAGGGACCTGCTTATCGCTTTATAAATTCGATCAGTACCAGTCACAAAAAAATGGTGAATCCTTCCACAGTCCATCACTCTTGACAATCAGCCTACTCGTGGATGGAAATCAAGAGCAATGGCAGAGCGTATTAGATACAACGAGGATAATAGTTGACGCGGTTAATTTCGGAAGAGATCTTGCGAATCTACCACCGAATGAATGTTCACCAGAATACTTGGCTCGTGTAGCGTTAGATCTTTCTTCAAAACACCAGCGGATCTCCACACGTATAATTGAACGTTACGAGATGGAATCTCTCGGCCTAAATGGTATTGTTGCTGTGGGCATGGGAAGCAACAAGCCTCCTAAACTTGTCATTATAGAATATAAAGGAAACGAGAATAGTAGTATAGCAGGATCATATCTGTTCGTAGGGAAGGCAGTCACATTCGATACAGGTGGAATATCCATTAAACCATCGGATCGAATGGACGAAATGAAATTTGACAAATCTGGTGGATGTGATGTTATTGCCATAATGAGTGGTCTGGCAAATCTTGAGGTGAAAGCAAATGTGATAGGAATTGTCCCCTGCGTCGAAAATATGCCTTCAAGTTCTTCTTACAGACCAGGAGATATAGTGAGAATGTATAATGGAAAGACCGTAGAAGTGATTAATACAGATGCTGAAGGGAGGCTTATATTGGCTGATAGTATCGCGTACGGAATAGAAAAGTATAACCCCAATTCAATTATTGATTTGGCAACATTGACTGGAGCGTGTATTGTAGCGCTTGGTTCCAATATTGCAGGGGCACTCAGCAATAGTCCTGAATTGTTCAATAAACTAAGGCTAATCAGTGAAAGAACCAATGAAAAATTCTGGCAACTTCCGCTCTACACAGAATTTAATGAGCAGATTAGAAGCAAATTTGCCGATATAAAAAACATCGGTGGTCGTGCTGGAGGATCAATTACAGCGGCAATCTTCCTTTCCAACTTTGTAAACGAAACTCCCTGGATACATCTTGATATAGCGGGAACGGCATGGACCCAGGAAGGAACATGGGACAAAAGTTACAATCCAAAGGGGGCAACAGGCTTCGGTATTCGCTCACTGATTAGATTGGTCATAGAAGAATCACGCTCATAGGGTCTAACTACAAGAACCTTCCCCTTCGGAGATGCCCGACTCTCAAGTACGACGTTTTCAGTAGAGATTCATGATCCCCTGCAACCATGCCGAATACGGGCATGTATACTGTCCTATCTAGATGATAAAAATCACATTGCGAACAATTTTCGACCCACTCTCCGCCACATCGCGCGTCATACTGGCCGGTCGCCTCGATCCACGAGGGGCGCTTCTAGAGGCGTCTTAGAGTGCGGATCGAGGGCGGTGGCTTCAGAAGGGTGCAACACGCACACCCGCGCTGAAGCAGCCGAAGCTGAGCGGTCCCGGCGCGCCTGCCGCGCGCCACCGGGGGCTCTTGGCGACAGGTCGTACCGGCGGTGCCAACCGCCCAGGCCTGTCGAGGCCCCTACAGCGGTGGATAGGCGGCCTTCGCGAGAGCAAGGCGCCTGAAAGGACAGTCCACCGGGGGTCGCGCAGCATAAGGCTTCAAACACCGCGCGCGGGACGCTGGAGAAATGGCGGACTTGCGGACTACCAATCGAACGATGTCTGATCGAGAGATATCGTTCCGCCTGATCTTCTGCGAGAGGATCAGGCCCGCGGGTCCGGCAGGACCCCGGCGTCCCGCGCCGCCCTCACGTTTCGCGGCGCTTCTCGATCGCAAAGCTCGGACGAAAACACGCCGCGAGAACGGGAAGGGCTGGCCTCAAAGGGTTCACCGATGACGCAACAGACGAACCATAGAGCGCTGCCGTGACCAACCCCGTCAGGCGCATCACCGTCCGCGCGCTGCTGCTGGGCGACCGCATCGACGCCCAAGGCCTCGAGCGCGACGACGTGCTCGCGGCGATGCCGCTCACGTTCCGCGTCGGCAGCGATGGCATCGTATCGCTGTTCCGGTTCGGCGTGGTGGTGCTGTTCGCAATGTCGCCGATCGAAGAGGACGAGGTCATCCGCAAGCTCGAGGGCCGCATCAGCGGACGGCTCCCGCTGCGCGAGGAGGAATCGGCGCAGATCGAGATCGGGGCCGCGGACGACGAGCAGATCACGCCGAGCGGCACCATTACCTTGAAGAAGCTCACCACCGAACACGCGCTGCTGATCGCCGACGCGCTGGCGACGACGGTCATGCTGGCGCATGACGAGCGCAGCGTCTCGGCGGTCTTCGATTCGATCGAGCCGCTGGCGCGCGAGCTTGCGCTGCACGGCCGCACGCCGGGCGGGCGGCGCGCGATCCTCAAGCACATCGGCAATGCGTTGCTGGTGCAGCAGCGCGTCTCGGGCCTCGTGGCGGTCGAGGAGAAGCCGGACATCCTGTGGGAGCGGCCGGATCTAGAGCGGTTCTACGCCAACTCGAGGACTGGTACGAGCTAAAGGAGCGCGCGGACGTTCTGACGCGCAAGCTCAGGGTCATTTCAGAGACCGCCAACGCGCTCGCGGACATCATCAACACCAAGCGGTCGCTGCGCCTGGAGCAGGTCATCGTCGCGCTGATCGCGGTCGAGATCGCAATTACGGTGTTCGAGCTCTTGCGTCACTGACGCGGCAGCGGCGGCTGACGCCGCCCTTTGTTTTCAGTCGATCACCGCGCGATCTATCTGAGACATGGACGGCGCCATTCCGCTGCGCCAAGATTGCGGCGTCAACGGGAGACGACAGATGGCCAAAAAGGTCAAGAAGGCGAAGGTCAAAAAGGCAAAGGTCAAGAAAGCGAAAAAGTCCGCGAGCGCCGCAAAGCGCGCGGTCAAGAAACGCACGGTCAAGAAGAGCGCGGTCAAGAAGCGCACGCCCTACAAACGTGCGCCCAAGAAAGTCCCGCGCGCGCTGGGGCAAAGCGGCAACGATCCGTGTCAGGGCTTCCGCGAAGCCGTGGACGGCATTTCCCAGCAGATCGACGCGGACCGCGATCTCCTGTCTCAACCCGACCTTTCGCCGGAGGACCGGGCGCAGATCGAGGAGAGGCTCAGTCGCCGCGAGACAGACCTCGGGCTGGCGGTCCGGGCGCTCGACGACTGCGTGGCGAGTCACCCGAAGCGGGCCTAGCGGCCGCGCTTCTGCCATTCCGGGTCATAACCGTGTATCCGGTCGCGCGGGTCGCCGTAGATCGTCGAACTCGATGTCGGTGATGCCGAAACTTGATGCGAAGACTTACCCCACCCCGACACTCGCTACGCTCGTCATAGCCGATCCTTCGGATCGGCGTTCTTAGAATCAAGAACGGCGGCGGAAGGCCGCCTATGCCTCCCCCTCCAGGGGGAGGGTGACGGCGCGCGCGTAGAGCGGCGCCGCTCCACTACTTGCTGGAGGCGACGTGAACTTTCGCTGCCTGCTGGGCCGCCAGTTTCTTCTTCTTTTTCAAGAGCGCCAGCCGCTTCGCGCGTTCGGCCTTTGCCTTGGCGGCGCGTTTCTGGGCCTCCAGCGCCGCCTGGTAACGCTGGCATTCGATCGGATTGCTGTTGCGCAGGTCCGCGCGCTCGAACGAGTTCTGCCTCGCGGAAGAAATGATGGCGTCCCGCCACGACCACCGGCACGAACTCCTTCTTGAAACGGCACGCATTGCGGTCCGAGGTCAGCACCGGATTCATGTAATAGCGGATGCTGTCTTCGGCGACATCGCTGCGGCCTTCGAGCTCATCGGTCGCGATTGCGAGCGCTTGGTCCCAGGCCTTTCCCGGCCGCGGCGTGCGCCGCGCGAGCGGCAGGCAGGCGAATGTAAACTGGCAGACGCCGGCCTTCTTGTAGAACACCACGTCGCAGAGTATCCGAGCCGCCCCACTTGCGCAGATTCGACTTGGCGCGCTCGACGACGACGCGTGCGATGTGCCGCTGGCCTACTTCCGGCTCAGAGGTCGAGCCGCCTTCGAAATAGACGGCAAGCGCGACGCAATGGAGCTGGGTTTCGCCGGCAATGTCGGGTGGCGGGAGTTCGTTGTTCAGCGCGCTCTCGTCGCCGAGCGGGATGAAAGCCGCATACACCGATCCCAGGATCAGCACCGCAAGTAGGCTACCTAGCCCGACACTGAACCGCAGACTTGAGACTTGCATGTCCGCCCCCGTTTCTGCTGCCGCCCGGCCCCTGATTCTCCTTGTTGGGGGCAGCTTTCGGAGGTCGGACCGATCAGTAAAGCCGGGAAAGTGCGCGGCAGCCCATTCCGCTGAGCGGCGTGCCAATTCTGCAACGGACTCGAACTGGTGGAGGTAATTGAGGGTAGTTGATGGCCCGTTTTGACACAGGCCGGCGGCTAGGCCTTGAGCCCAAACTCCTTCGCCAGCAGCTCGTACGAGCGCTTTCGCGCCGTGTGATCGAACACCATCGTGGTGATCATCACCTCGTCCGCCTGCGTCGCCTGCACCAGCGCCGTGATGCGCTCGTGTACCTGCGCGGGCGAGCCGGCGATCAGCCGTTGGCGATTGTGCTCGATGCGCTGGCGGTCGACCGGCGTGTAAGGATAGGCGGCCGCCTCTTCGGGACTGGCGAGCGGACCGTATTGCCCCACCGCGCGGCGTGCGAAATGCAGGTCGGCGCTCTTCGCCAGATGATCGGCTTCGGCTTCCGTCTCCGCGCAGATCGCAGCGACCCCGAGGATCGCATAGGGTGCCTGCCGCCAGGCCGACGGCTTGAACTGATCGCGGTAGCTCAGCATCGGCCCCTCCGGCGGAAAATCCGAGAAGTGATGCGCGAACGAGAAACCCGCGCCGACATCGCCGCGAGCTCTGCCGAATAGCCGCTGGAGCCGAGCAGCCAGATCGGCGGCAGCGGCACGTCGGTCGGCATCGCGGCCACCTTCGAGAACGGATGGTTGGGCGGAACGCCCTTGGTCTCGAACAGGATCATCTCCTGGAAGCGATCGAGGAAATCGTCCTGTTCGGTGCTGGTGTCCTGGCGGCGGCGCAGCGCGAGCGAGGTGATCTGGTCGGTGCCGGGCGCGCCGGCCGAGGCCCAGATCGATGCGGCCGGGAAACAGCGCCTCCAGCACCTTGAAGCGCTCCATCACCATCAGCGGCGACATGGTTTCGGCAGCATCACGCCGCCCGAACCGACGCGCATGTTCTTCGTGATCGCCGCAACCTGCCCGATCATGATGTCGGGCGCGGAGCTTGCGATATTCGCCAGGTTATGGTGCTCGGCGAGCCAGTAGCGCGTGGTAGCCGAGCGTATCGGCAAAGCGCGCCAGATCGAGCGTGTTGCGCAGGGCCTGCGCGGGTGGCGTGGCGGTCGTGACCGGCGAGAGGTCGAGGATCGAGAGTGATGACATTAGGCAGAGGTAACCCTTCGCCGCCGCTTCGCCAACGGCTTCCAAACCGGCCGCCCTTCATGGCAGGCTTGCGCGCATGAAGACGCGGTTGCTGATCGGACTGCTTCTGCTCGCGGGCTGTGCGAGCGTCGACAAGGACTATTCAGGTCCGGAGACGCAAGGCGGCGCGGGCGTCAACATCTTTCCCGAAAAGTACCGCGCCGAGATCCTGGCTTATCAGAAGAGCTACCTGAACGACCCAACCGGCGTCCGCTCGGCGGCGATCTCGCAGCCGGCGCTGCGCAAGGTCGGCAGCGTGGAACGCTATGTGGTTTGCGTGCGCTTCAACGCGAAGCAGCCGGCCGGCGGCTACGCCGGCATGCGCGAGCACATGGCCATCTTTCTTGCCGGCAAGCTCGACCAGATGGGCGTCACGCGCGAGCTCTGCAAGGACGCCGCCTACGAGCCGTTTCCGGAGCTGGAAAGATTGACGAGGTAGGCCCCGGCAAGATTGCGGCCCCCCGCCGGAATGATCACTTCGCTCTTAGCTGACCTAATGCGCTGAGCCAGTTTTCCATATGAAAGGTCTTGGCGATCTTGCCGCCGCGGATCGTTTGGATATCGATCGCCATGATGCGGAAGCTCTTGCCGGTGTGAGGCACGCCGAATAGTTCGCCCGCCGGCGTCCCGGTCACTTCGCCGCGCACAACGACGCGGTCACCCGCGACCAGCACTTCCTTGATGTCGAACTTCATGTCGGGAATCGAGTTCGCAAAGTTCGACACCACTTTGATCGACGTGTCCCGTCCCCAGCATTCGCCCGGCAGATACCCGGAGCAGGACTCGTAGTCGGCGGTTAGTGCCTGTTCCTGAAGGGCCTTGACGTCACCGCGTGTTGCGACGTTGAACAGGCCATACCAGGGCGCGATGATCGCGCGCGCCTGTGCCTCGGTCAGGCTTTGTGCGGATGCCGCCGGCGCCATGATCGACGCAAGGGCCACAAGGACAGGCAGGATCAACTTCGGCATCTTGGCTCCTCACGCGGCGCGCTGCGACGCCTATGGGCTGTAGCTTGTTCACACGGGCAGCGATTGGATTGGATTATTCTGCAGTTTTGGTAGAATTCGATCCTCACTTGAGACCAGCGATGGACCCGCGCGCGATCGAAGCTGTCATCGCGAAACGGTTCGGCCTGCCGCGTGCACCAACGCTGGTCGCGCGCGTCGCCGCCGCGAAGCTGCCAGTCGTCTTCACGCATCTGCGAAGCGCGGAGGCTCGGCACCGGCAATCGATGGACGTTCCGCGCGAACAGTCCTTTTCGTTCCAGGTCCCGCTGACGCCATTTCCCTGGGATGCGTGGTTCGCGGGAAAACAGAGGAGCGTATCCCCGGCGATCCCGGGCAACGCATATCTCTTCGACCTCAGCAACAATCCGACGGTTGGCCTGAACACACCCTTCAGCACCGTCCGTCTCAATATTTGCCAATCCGCGCTCGATGCGCTCGCGTATGAACGCGGACTGTGCCGGGCAAGCGGATTGCGTGCCCCGTCTCTTCGGCTACCCAGACCCGGTCATGCACGGCCTCGCCCAAGCGCTCGTCGCCACGATGGATCAGCCAGGGGACGGAACGAGCCTATTCGTCGATTGCATCGCGCTGGCGTTTCACGCCCATATCCTTCGCACCTACGGCGGTGTTCCTGTTGGCCCCGTATTGAGGCGCGGTGGCCTCGCTGCTTGGCAGCTTCGTCGTGCTTGCGAGTTTTTCGAGGCAAATCTGGATCGCGATCCCTCGATCGCGGATGTCGCCGCCGAATGCGGCCTGTCGAGCAGCTACTTCGCCAAGGCGTTCAAGCAGGCGACCGGTGTGCCGCCTCATGCCTGGCTTTCGACGCGGCGCGTCGCGCGCGCAAAGCGGCTCCTGAACGACACGAACCTTGCGGTTGCGGAGATCGCCCTTGCGTGCGGTTTCGTCGATCAAAGCCACCTCACACGGACTTTTGCGAAAGTCGAGGGCTGTGGCCCGGGCCGGTGGCGGCGTTTTCGGCAGAACGCTAAGGGGCCGGCAGATGCAAGGCGGCGCGAACGGCACTGTTCTTAATCTCGAACAGGCGCGCCGTTGATACCGATTAGATGCTTCCCACTCTCACCGGTGCTGCTTTTCGTTCGGGATTCATCACACCCGGATTGGCGCTCGCGGCGACCGGATGACGCCTGCTTGTTGCCGAGGCCGCGAGTTTCGCCCTCGCTCCGCCGCGCTTCGCGGCAAACTCCTTGCCATCGATCGGCCCGACATGCGGCGGATCTCGATCAAGGTACGGGCGCCCGATCCCAAGCTCCTTCTCGCGCGCGTCGATCCATTTCCACAGTTCTACGGTCGAGGCCCACCGCTGCATACGGGTCTCGCCCCTGACGCTCACGAGATCGGCCGCAAGCCCATGGCCGTAGCCGCCGCGGCGGCTGCCGCCATGAAATGAGCTATCGCTCGCAGCCTTGTTGCCGCTTGCGATCGCCTGCCGGTAATCGTCACGGAATGCGCTGGTGATGCCCGGCATGAGACCGGCATCGTCCGCCGCGCGAAGCGCGTGGTAGAGCTTCAGCTTGAAGCGGCGATCCATGCCGCCGATCACATAGTCCTTGAGCGACATGCCGGCTCTTTGCGCCGCTATCGGATCCTTCCACGTGAAGTCAGCGGCGACGTACTTGGTAATTGTCTTGGTGACGGTCCGCGTCTTGCCCTTCTTCCTGACCATCGCCTTGACGCGCGCCTTCACCTTGTTGGTGTCGACTTTGGGCGTCCGTTCGTAGAACGACCAGAGGTAATCGTCGATGCAGATTTCGGCCACGAGGCATTCGTTGGGCGTTTCAACCACGCGCACGACCGGCTTCAGGTCGTCCTCCGGCGGGGCAGGCCTGAACAGGGACACGAGCCGCACGGGCGGCGTGGCTCGCGGCTGCATCTCGAGAGAAAGTTCAGGCGAAGTGCTGCCGACGTTCTCGGCGACTTCGAGAGGAGACGCTGACGTCTCGACATTGCCTTGCACCGGATCGGGCATGCTCGCCGAGGCTATTGCCGCAGGCGCCAGCATCTCCTGAGGGTCAGGCAAGGCAGCGAGAATGCTCGCCATCTCGGGGACTTCGAAAGTGGGCGCCGGCACCTCGACATCTTTTTGCACTGGATCCGGCGTGCGGTCGCCGATGCTACCGCCACGGGCGCCAGCATCTCATGAGGGTCAGGCAAAGCAGCGAGGATGCTCTCCATCTCGGGGACGTCGAAAGGCAGCGCGGAGAAAGCGGCGTCGATGATCCCCTGAACGGAGACGCGATGGACACTGTTCTCGGCAATTGCGGTTGCTTGCGGTTTATCGACCGCGATCCGCGCTGCGTCGTTTTCGATGCTGCGCGAACCAAGGCCAACCAGCCCGGCCGCAACCCAACCGTTGAGAGCGAGCGTTCCGCTCAACACCGCGAATACGGCGAATTGCTGCGAGCCCATTGCCCCTCCCCGAATGTCAGGTCCAAGCTCACGCGAGCCAAGCTGGACAGGAATCGGACGAGGCTTCAGTTTCGGATCAAACTGTGGTCGCGCGCAGGACGAAAACGGCATGCTGTCATGATTTTACAAATGTGTTGCCTGAATGCAACTCGGATTCGAGATCGCAATTAACCCAATCCCTCGTCCTTCTGTCGAAATCGAATAGAATTGCCGGCCGACTGATGTCCGCTCGACCCTCGACAGCGGCGGAAGGGCGGACGTCGGCTAAGGTCGCCGAAGGGCCAGGACCGGCCGTGAGCAGCAGCAGCAATTCCTTGACAACGGCATCGGCCAAGTTGTGCCAGTAAGCTAAGCTATGAGCGTGTCGAGCCGCTCGCGGTACGTGGGGCCACTCCCACCTCGCGGCTGTCTTGCCGGAAGGCCGGAAATACGCGAACATTCACGCCAGTTTTTAATCTGGGGAATTCGAGAAAAAACTTGATTGCGCTGGAGTAAATCACCCAGCGAAACGGCTTCTTTGCCTTCGGGCGCCGCGTCGACGCCACGGTTAGACCGGTCCAGTTCATGCCGACCAATGACCGATCAGACGAAACGATTCGCCAAAGCTTCGAGTCCGCGAATGAGCGGGCGATTTCAATTCTCGGCCGCGTCTTGGCTGATGGCGCCGAGGCTACAGCCGAGGTTCGTGCGTGGACCACCTGGCTCCAATCTCATCAGCGTGGGGGCAATTCGCTGACGGTATTGGAGCATACCGTCGTGGCTTACATTCTTCGCAGCGGGTTCCTGAATCGTTTTCCAGAGTCCCGGCGTCATCTGGACGTCGAAATCTGTTCTGCGGACGAGTTGGCTTCACCTCACGGAAAAACGTGTGGAGATTGAAAACCTCACGGGCCGCCTTCCGCGATCGGTTCTGCGAAAGGCCAGTCGTGAAGAGCGCCTCTTTCACTTGGCGGCTTTCCAACCGGCGGGACCTAAAGCTGCAACGTCGCAAAAAACGTTCGGTTACGATTACGTGCCGGAGTTGCGCGATCTTGTTGCCGCCGCCGGAATTGCGGCGTTTGCGTTCACCGAGATGGCCGGCGTGCTGGTCAGCGGTGCGATGGGTTACACCGTTGCCACCGTCGCCGAATACGCCATGCATCGGTGGGCGGGTCATGAGGCCGGAGGACCGCTCAAACCGCTGTTGGAAAAGTCAGGTTGGTTCGGGGAAAGGTCCAGATTATCTCACGGTGACATATCTCGGGCATTTCGTCATTCATCATCTGAAAACCTCCAACAAAAACTACACGACCCAGTTTGCTCCCGGCCCTCCCGGCGATCGATCGACGATCGATGCGCAACTCGATGTCCTGGGCAAGGTTGGTCAGCGTATCAAGAGGTCGGATTACGGCATGTCGCTGAGCCACGGCGGGGTCACCGTAGGCTTGTTGGTCACGCTGCCCGTTCATTTGACGTTGATTTGGGTCCTGGGTCTTGGATTTTTATCGACCCTCGCTCTGATCACACCGTCATTGCTTTATGTATTGGCATCAAGAAACCTTCACCCTTGTCTCCACAAGAACAGGGAACGGGTAATGGCAGAGTCCGGTCCATTCATGCGTTTGCTGTTGGCAACGCGCTACGCGGAATGGATTTCGCGATCACACTGGATTTATCACAAAGGCGGCGGCGGCAACTACAACCTGGTTCCGGGCGGCGATGTTCTGTTCAGCGATTTCCGGAAGCCCAACTTGAGCATGGTTCTCCGCATGCGGGCAGACGGAATTCTGGGAGCGAATTGGAGCGGCGCCGGCATCCGGACCGGCGCGGCCCTCCCGGCGAGCGGCGGTCAGGGCTTGGGAAACAGAATCGGAAGTGCTGACATCCGCGGTGAACATGCACTAAGCCATGCGCGGGCGCGGACCTCCGGCGTTTGCGCCATAATGCCGGACTTATGCGGTACAGCGGGTCTCATCGATCGCGCAGTTGTATGGACCGGAAAACACATCGGACCATTCCAAAGCCGACCATTGTTGGACAATCATCTCTTCACGGCGTACGTTCGATCGATTGTTAGATTATTCAAGAAATTCATCGTTAAAACATAGGAGCGTGCGATGACCGAGAGAACTTCTCGGTCTAAGCGATCCCGGCTTCGCTCAGTATTGGCTGTTTGGCCTCCGGCTCATCAGCCTGTGCTCAAACACACCCGACGCCGGCACAAGCCACGGCGGTTGCCGGGGAAAAGTTCGGGCCACACTTCAACTTCATTTCCGCACGTGGCGGAGGCGCCGCGTGCCTGACCGTGAAGAACGGTGAGCTTCTGATGGCTTTTCCCTGCAATGTCTCGCGGGGAATCGAGCGTCGAAGTCATGGACGAATTCCACGCAGGAGGCGATGCGCAGTCCATTCTCAGGATCAAGACTTCTCTCAGAGGTTCCGCAGGTATTCTCTGCTCGCTTACGGTTACGCTGCCCGAGCAGATCACATCCTCTTCGCGCACCGATCAAGGTCATGGCAAATGCGACCGGCCTTCCTTTCA
>CAVZVH010000015.1:0-15101 GCA_963778645.1 uncultured Chloroflexia bacterium | reverse complement strand
CGCATGCTCGCCCGTGAGATCGGCTCCGATTGTGACGTCGTCCTGCTCGGAAGCATCGCTTCGCCGAAGTATGTCGAGGTCCTGCTGGCGGTGTTCGGCGGCCAGCTCAGATTTCCCGTCGAGTTCGTGGGGCGCGGCGATATGAGCCGCGGCGGCCTGCTGCTGCGTCAAGCGGCCGAAGGATTGGAGCTGGAGTACGTCCCGGTCGCGGGGGCCGCCCGGCACGGGTCCCGGCCCCCAAAGCTTCCAGCGCTAAGGCGATGAGCTCGTGATCCGAAACACCAACCAATAGTCTGACAAACGCCGACACTCTCACCACTCTTCGCCGGCGCGGGCGCGAATCGCTTCTACTTTCGCCCATTGCGCTGGCACCTCTCTTGCGACACCGGGTAGGTAGACCCTCGTCAACACGAATCGGCCTGTAGGCAAATGGTGGGGCCGATCTCCCGAGCGGCGGCTGGTTCGCTGCTCGACGAGCCTCGCCCAGGCGTGCCGCAGGCAATCACCGATGCCGACGTGGAACACGTCATGACGACGACCCTGGAATCGACACCGCGCGACGCCGCGCATTGGTCGACTCGGAGCCTGGTCAAGCGCTGCGGCATGAGCCAAACCGCCATCGCCCGGAGTTGGAAGGCGTTTGCTCGCCTGGCCAGCGTGGCAAGATTTCGTCGGCGAATCTCCAACTGGGGACACTGACAAGGTGGCCACGCGCATCCTGCTCGCCGATGATCACCTCTTGGTGCGCCAGGCGCTCCGCTCGCTCCTCGAGCGCGGCGGGTTCGACGTCGTTGGCGAAGCGGCGGACGGCCACGAAGCCATCCAGCTCGCGGGTGCCGTTCGCTTCGATGTCGCCGTCCTGGACATCTGCATGCCGCGCATGAACGGTGTCGACGCCGCGCGCGAGATTCTCTCGGTCGCGCCACACAGCCGCATCGTCGCGTTGACTTATCGCGTTGAGAAGCCGCTGATCGCCGACGCCTTTCGAGCCGGCATCCGCGGCTACGTCCTCAAGACGCAGGCGGCCGACGAGTTGATTCACGCCATCCGCGAGGTGGCTGCCGGGAGAGCATTCCTGAGCCCGCAGGTGTCGACCATCCTGCTGGCTGCCTATCTGAGCGGCAGCACGACTGGCACGGACCCGCTCACCCACCGCGAGCGGCAGGTGCTCCAATTGGTCGCCGAAGGCAAGTCCACGAAGGGCATTGCGGATCTCCTCGGCATCACGTCCAAGACGGCGGAGGGCTATCGTTCGCGCGTGAAAGCCAAGCTCAACATACACAACACCGCCGATCTCGTCCGCTACGCGATTCGAGAGGGCTTCTCCCCGTTGTCGATCGCCTGGTGCTGGGACGTGCTGTCGTCGTTCGTACGGTACTAAACGTGCCGCCGGTGAGCACGAGGCGTACGCCTTCAGGATGTGGCCGGCGACGACTTCCGGAAGGTGGACAGCCAGGGCGGCCTCTCGCCAATGAGCGAGAGGATGTTGGACGCGATCAAATCGGGCTCGCCCAGCGCCGGGCAGGCGGCCCAGCGATCGAGCGGCTCGTAGCCGTAGAGCACCACGCCGATGTGGGTCGAGCGCTCGACGTCGCGCGCCGGATCGAGATCGATGAAGCCGAGCCGGCGCCGAAGGATCTCGATCTCGGCCGGCTTGCCAGTCAGGTACAGCCAGCCAGGCCGGGTGTCGTAGGCCTCGGCGTACGTGCGCAGGACCTGCGGCGTGTCGGCTTCAGGCTCGAGTGTGAGCGAGTACATGAACACGTCCCGGCCGACGCGAGCACCCAGGTGCCGCTGCACCTTGACGAGATTCGCGGTCTGTCCCGGACAGAGGCCGCCGCAGTTGGTGTACATGAAGTTGATCAGCACCAGTTTGCCGCGCAGCAGATCATCGTAGAAGCGCACCTGTTTTCCTTCGTGCGTGGTGAGCTCGAAGTTCGGGAGATACCCGGCCCGGGGCCCGCGGCCTGCGGCCCGCGGCGCAAGCGTGGCGAGCCCGGCGGCCGGTGCGGATCCGCCCAGCATACTCAGAAATTGTCGTCTTTCCATGGCGGCTACTCCTCGCTCGGCAACACGTCCCACCGCAGCATCATCGCGTGATCCTCGTGCGTCAGATTGTGACAGTGCAGGGGGTAGCGGCCGATGTTCTCCTGACGCGCCGCAACGGGGTGCACGAAGCCCGCCTGCGGGAAATCGCGGAAGCACATGAAGAGGCGAACTTCCTCGAGCGGCCCGAGAATCACGACGTCCTTGCGGCCACGCTCCCACATCGGCGGGACCTTTCCGTTGCGCGAGAGGATATGGAACTCCTCGAGGTGATTGTGAATCGGGTGCTGCCAGCCGTCGTCAACGTTTCGCAGCACCCAGATCTCGGCCGTGTTGCGCTCCACCTGTGCGCGGCTCCGGCGCGGGTCGAAGAACTCGTCGTTGATCTGCCATGCGCCCTTGCTGCGATCGAAGAGGAAGGTGCGCGTCCGAACCACGTCGCCGAGATTGACGGGCACCTGCGGGCGCAGCGTGGCCGGCACCCGCGAGGGATCCGTCGGATTGCCGCTCTCGACGATGAACTTCAAGACCGGCCGGCCCGGCGAGAGCAGGTCGCCCGTCGGCTCCCGGCCATCCCGCTGCTCGGCGCGGTTGTACAGGACGAGCTCGCCGCCCGCGTTCGGGGTGAGCGCCTTGAAGTCGATGACGACGTCGAACCGTTCCGCCGGGGCCATCAGCAGGTTGTTGCGCTGTACCGGAGCGGCCAACAGATTGCCGTCGTTGGCGATCTGGATGAAGGGCCCGTTGGTAAGGAACGAGCCGTTTTGCCTCAGGTAGAACCGGTAAAAGCGTGCCGATCCGCCTATCATCATCCGGAAGCGATACTTGCGCCGCTGCACCCGGAAGTACGGCTGTACGATCCCGTTGACGGTGTCCTTGTCACCGAGGATGCCATCGATATTGAAGGGGTCGAAGAACAGCTGACCATTCGCATCGAACGCCTTGTCGGCGAACAGCAGCGGCACGTCGAACGCGCCGCTCGGCAGGCGCAGGCCCAGGCCGCTCGTGTCATTCTCATTGCCGGAGTCGAGATTGTCGAACGCGCAAAAGAAACCGACCTGCCCTTTGTAGATGTTGGGCGAGGTAAAGTCCGGCCGATGCGCATGGTAGAAGAGTGTGCCGAGCGCTTCGTTCGGATCGCCGGTGCCGAGGAACGGCGGCGTCGAGAAGCCGGCTTTCGCCATCGTGTAGTGGTGATCGCAGAACTCGCCCGGCGGGTAGAAATCCCAAGGCCCGCCATCGCTCTCCGATGCCGAATGGAAATTGTGCAGATGGGTGATCACCTCGTTGCTCCCGAAAGTCGGATTGGCGGCGAGTTCCGCATCGGTGGGCAGCTCGTTGTGAACGCGCACGAGTATCGGCTGACCGTAGCGCGCGTCGAGCGTCGGGCCGGGGTATATGCCGTCGTAGCCCCAGATGAGGCTCGGCCCCAGCTCTTGGTGGAAGGTGTGCTGCGCCGCTTTGACGCGCAGCTCGTAAAATTTCTGCGGCGGGAACTGCCCGTAATACTGATGGTCTGCAGGATAGGGCAGCCCGCCCAGCAGCGAACCCGGGCCCGGCAGCGGCTGTTTGATCGGCGGCACCGGCAGCGCGTGCACCCAAGGGGTCGTGTGCGGGCTGGGCGTTGGCGGCAGGCCGTCATTGGCTCCGAGCCTGTGGGGATTGGCAAGGCCGAGGATGGCGCTGCTCCCGGCCGCGGCACCGAGCTTCATGAGCTCGCGCCGTGAGACCGCGGACTGGGGCGCCCGCTTGCGGAACTCTGTTTCGTGTTCCATTCGCTGCTCCCTTACATCGCAAGAACGGCCGATAGGTGGCCCCGCGTTGTCGATTCACTCCCTGCGTTCAAGGACAAACACGGACAGGCGGCGGAGGGTACGGGTGTATCAGCACGATTTCCTCACCTTCCCGCCGCGCACGGCCGGCACCGGGGCCGCTCGGCGGGCCCTCTGGTGAACATCCCTCTCCTTCCCGAGTCGCTTTGCCTGCTCCACTCGGGGAGCGAGCCGATCTTCGTCGCGGAAACAATGGGCATGCCCGATGGTCCGGGGCAGCGGACGCGGGGTCATCTCCGGGAGCTGAATGAATCGGCGCAGGGGGGGTGGCTGAAGACGATGGAAGTCTCCAACCGTCTGGATGAATTCCTCGAGGATCGAATGGACCGCGCGACGGCTGATGCTCCGTGGTCGTGCATCGCCGCCGTCCTGGCAATCAATCGTCTGCGAGCGCCCGGGAGGCGAGCTGGCGATCGAGGAGCGCTGGTATTCGACGACGGCGTACAGCCGATTCTGGGCCGAGAGCCAACCGCACGTACAGGGTGGGCTGGCAGGCGACCCGCGCAAGCACTGAGACGTGAGGAGGCTGGGGAGCGGGAGCATAACCACCTTCCGTATCTCTGCCGCAGGGTACCGATTGGCGTGAGGGCGCTGCCCTCGGCTGTCAAATCATCGCTTGCCTACCTCGACGCGTCCCTCTCGACCTGCAGGTCCGGAATGCGACGGCGCGTGTCCGTGCATTTCCGTGGTGGTGAACGACCGGCAGAGAGACCGGACCGGAATGTTGTTCTCCTGAGTCATTGGGACGCTCACCGTGTCGTTGCCGAAGGCTCCGCGTTCCGTCAGGCTTCGCGCGCGGAATCCCTCACCGCCCAATGGCTCGTGGCCCAGGTGGATTTTGTTCGACGACTGTAGGAAAAAGACTTATGGAAAAAATCCTACAACGCCCCCCGCAATATGCCGCCCCGGGGCACAAAAGTCTGCTCTGTTCTAGACACTGTCTATCTCTAGACAGAGGTTGGAGTCGCCTTTGCCGCCTCGCGGAGAGAGGCCGAAAAAAAGGGTGAAAAGGCTGTCATTCGGGGAGCCAGGGCTTGCAGACCCGGTCAGAAACGTCCAGCCGGGACCTGCCTGAAGTCGCTCTGCGTATTCCTTGAGCGCGGCAGGGGTGCCGTTTTCGGATCGAGGCTGATCGAAGTGAGGAGCACGTCACGACCAGCGTGCTCGCCGAGCGCCTCTGGAGATACACAACACCGCCGATCTCGTCCGCTACGCGATTCGAGGGCTTCTCCCCGTTGTCGACGTGCTGTCGTCGTTCGTACGGTACTAACGTGCCGCCGGTGAGCACGAGGTGTACGCCTCAGGATGTGGCCGGCGACGACTTCCGGAAGGTGGACAGCCAGGGCGGCCTCTCGCCCATGAGCGAGAGGATGTTGGACGCGATCAAATCGGGCTCGCCCAGCGCCGGGCAGGCGGCCCAGCGATCGAGCGGCTCGTAGCCGTAGAGCACCACGCCGATGTGGGTCGAGCGCTCGACGTCGCGCGCCGGATCGAGATCGATGAAGCCGAGCCGGCGCCGAAGGATCTCGATCTCGGCCGGCTTGCCGGTCAGGTACAGCCAGCCAGGGCGGGTGTCGTAGGCCTCGGCGTACGCGCGCAGCACCTGCGGCGTGTCGACTTCAGGCTCGAGGGTGAGCGAGTACATGAACACGTCCCGGCCGACGCGATCACCCAGGTGCCGCTGCACCTTGACGAGATTCGCGGTCTGTCCCGGACAGAGGCCGCCGCAGTTGGTGTACATGAAGTTGATCAGGACCAGTTTGCCGCGCAGCAGATCATCGTAGAAGCGCACCTGCTTTCCTTCGTGCGTGGTGAGCTCGAAGTTCGGCGAGATACCCGGCCCGCGGCCCGCGGCCGCGGCCCGCGGCGCAAGCGTGGCGAGCCCGGCGGCCGGCGCGGATCCGCCCAGCATACTCAGAAATTGTCGTCTTTCCATGGCGGCTACTCCTCAGCTAGGCAACACGTCATACCGCAGCATCATCGCGTGATCCTCGTGCGTCAGATTGTGACAGTGAATGGGGTAGCGGCCGATGTTCTCCTGGCGCGTCGAATCGGGGTGCACGAAGCCCGCCTGCGGGAAATCGCGGAAGCACATGAAGAGGCGGACTTCCTCGAGCGGCCCGAGAATCACGACGTCCTTGCGGCCACGCTCCCACATCGGCGGGACCTTTCCGTTGCGCGAGAGGATATGGAACTCCTCGAGGTGAATGTGAATCGGGTGCTGCCAGCCGTCGTCAGCGTTTTTCAGCACCCAGATCTCGGCCGTGTTGGGCGCCACCTGTGCGCGGCTCCGGCGCGGGTCGAAGAACTGGTTATTGATCTGCCATGCGCCGTTGCTGCGGTTGAAGCGGAAGGTGCGCGTCCGAACCACGTCGCCGAGATTGACGGGCACCTGCGGGCGCAGCGTGGCCGGCACCCGCGAGGGATCCGGCGGATCGCCGCTCTCGACGATGAACTTCAAGACCGGGCGGCCCGGCGAGAGCAGGTCGCCGGTCGGTTCACGGCCATCCCGCTGCTCGGCGCGGTTGTACAGGACGAGCTCGCCGCCCGTGTTCGGTGTGAGCGCCTTGAAGTCGATGACGACGTCGAACCGTTCCGCCGGGGACATCAGCAGGTTGTTGCGCTGTAGCGGGGCGGCCAACAGATTGCCGTCGTTGGCGATCTGGATGAAGGGCCCGTTGGTAAGGAACGAGCCGTTTTGCCTCAGGTAGAACCGGTAAAAGCGCGCCGATCCGCCTATCAGCATCCGGAAGCGATACTTACGCCGCTGCACCCGGAAGTACGGCTGTACGATCCCGTTGACGGTGTCCTTGTCGCCGAGGATACCGTCGAGATTGAAGGGGTCGAAGAACAGCTGACCATTCGCATCGAACGCCTTGTCGGCGAACAACAGCGGCACGTCGAACGGGCCGCTCGGCAGTTGCAAGCCGCTCGGGTCATTCTCATTGCCGGTGTCGAGATAGTCGAACGCGCGAAAGAAGCCGATCTGCCCCTTGTAGATGTTGGGCGAGGTAAAGTCCGGCCGATGCGCATGGTAGAAGAGTGTGCCGAGCGCTTCGTTCGGATCGCCGGTGCCGAGGAACTGCGGCGTCGAGAAGCCGGCTTTCGCCATCGTGTAGTGGTGATCGCAGAATTCGCCTGGCGGGTAGAAATCCCAGGGCCCCCCATCGCTCTCCGATGCCGCATGCATATTGTGCAGATGGCTGATGACCTCGTTGCTCCCGAAGGTCGGATTGGCGGCGAGTTCGGCATCGGTGGGCAGCTCGTTGTGAACGCGCACGAGAATCGGCTCACCGTAGCGCGCGTCGACCGTCGGGCCGGGGAATATGCCGTCGTAGCCCCAGATGAGGCTCGGCGGTAGGTCTGGGTGGAAGGTGTGCTGCGCCGCCTTGACGCGCAGCTCGTAACATTTCTGGGGCGTGAACTGCGAGTAACACTGATGGTGCTCAGGATAGGGCAGCCCGCCGAGCAGCGCACCCGGGCCCGTGAGCGCCTGTTTGACCGGCGGCACCGCCAGCTCGGCTACCCAAGGAGTAGTGTACGGACTGGGCGTTGGCGGCAGGCCGTCATTAGCGGCGCCGAGCCTGGGGTTGGCAAGGCCGAGGATGGCGCTGCTGCCGGCCGCGGCACCGAGCTTCATGAGCTCGCGCCGTGAGACCGAGGACGGCGCCGCCCGCTTGCGGAACTTTGTTTCGCTTTTCATTTGCTCCTCCGCCCACATCGCAGAACGGCCGACAGGTGGCCCCCGGTTGTCGATCACTTCCTGTGTTCTTAGGACAAACTCGGACAGGCAGGCGGAGGATACGGGATATTGATCGTCACAACTATCGGAGAAACCCTAAAAGCTTCAGAGAAAAACACCAGGGGATCCCTGAATAATCGGGAGTGTTCGAGGAAGGAGCAACGCAACCCGCGGGGATCCATCGTCGGCCGAATGCGGCCGCCACCAAGACAGGGCTGCCAAGCTCCGGCAGGTTACGCAGGCGCAGCTGGCGACGTATCAGAACGTTCGAACGGAAGCCGGACGCGCAGCATAGGCCATCAACGGCGACTCTCGGTCCTGCGACAGGTCTCACCTAACGATCCAACGGAATCGTCGCAATCAGCAGCGTGCCGGCGCCGCACACCGATCCATATCGTCAGCGATCGGTCGTGGCCGGTCGCGAACGGTCGGCGTCGGGTTCAAGCCTGTATGCTGTTGGGAGGCTGAACAGAGCGGCCTGAGCGCTCCTTCCCTCGGACGTCGCAATCAGGATCTTGATAGATGCAACCGTGCTGGGCGTGTGGTGCGGGGTCGCGCAGGTGACTGGGCGACCGCTGACGATCCCGCGCGATCAGGACAATGTGATCTTGCCGGTGGACCGTAAGGACGTTCGCCTGACGAACCTCCGCAAGATTTTCTGGCAGGAGCTTGGGCTGACGAAGGGCGACCTCCTGCAGGTACTACGCGGACGTCGCCCCCGTGCTGCTGCCTCATCTCGCCGATCGGGCGATGGTGATGAAGCGCTATCCGCACGGTGCCTCGGGCGAGTTCTTCTTCATGAAACGGGCGCCCACGCCCCGCCCGGACTGGATCCAGATCTGCACGATCGAACACGGATCGGGTAACGTCATCGATTTTCCGATGATTCAGGACCGCGCCTCGTTGCTTTGGGTCATCAATCTCGGCTGTATCGATTTGAACCAGTGGTATGCCCGCTGCGACCAACTGGACCAGCCGGACTACGTGCATTTCGACCTCGATCCCGGGCCCGGCGCCACGTTCGACGGCGTGCGCGAGGCGGCGCTCATCGTCGGCGGCGCGCTCGACGTGCTCAAGATGCCGCCGCTGGTGAAGACCACCGGTTCGAAAGGGATGCACGTGTACGTGCCGATCGTTCGCGGACCCGAGCAGAAAGAGGTGTGGACGTTTGCAAAGGCGCTTGCCCGGGAGTTGGCTGCGCGACATCCGGCGCTCCTCACCGCCGAATACCGCGTGGCGAAGCGTCCACGCGGGCGCGTGCTGGTGGACTACAACCAGAACGCCTGGGGGCGCACCTTGGCCTCAATCTATTCGGTCCGGCCGCGCAAGGAAGCGACTGTGTCAACACCCATTACGTGGGGCGAGATTGAGCAGGGCGTGCGGATTGAAGACTTCACCGTGGCGAACGTGCCGGCGAGGGTTGGAGAACTCGGCGATCTGTGGAAGCCGCTTCTCGCGGCGAAGGGACGGTTCGATCTGAAAAAATATCTGTAGGGAGCGTCACACCAGCGCCGCCGCTTTCTGCAGTTCCTGGTTGATTGCCACTGCCGCCTTGATGCCCTCGGCGGCGGCGACGACGACAAACTGGGCATCGCGCGACGCATCGCCAGCGACGAACACACGGGGAACGTTCGTGTTGCTGAGCGTTCCTGTCGACACGGTCCCCCGGCTGTTGAACGCGCAGCCGAGACGCACGGCCAGGTCGCATTGCGGGCGCTGCGCCGTCGCGAAGAAGAGCGCGTCGCAAGGCGCCGGCTCCCCGCCGTTGAACGAGATCGACGACAGCCACCCCTGGTCGTGCTCGAGCCGATCGATCCGCTCCGAGCGGATGTCGATGCCGTTGCGGCGTAGCCGGCCGCTGTTGCGGCGCTCGATGCGGCTGCCGTTCGAGCAGAAAAGCACGTGGGGACTCCAGTTCTTGAGCGAGATTGCCAGCCCGACGCCTGCCGCACCGGTCCCGACGACGGCGAGGCGCCGATCCCGCCATTCCCATCCGTCGCAGTAGGGGCAATGGAAGACCGAGCGGCCGTAGCACGCCTCGATTTCAGCAACAGGCGGGAGTTCATCTGCCACACCCGTCGCAATGAGCAGAAAGCGGGACGCTTCCTCGGTGCCATCGGCGAGCGACACGCGAAACCCCTCGTCACACCGCCGGGCGTCGGTCACGCCGACCGAACGGAACTCGATGCCGTAAGGGATGAGCTCCTCGCGTCCCAGCGCGTTGAAGGCGAGGGGCGGGACGCCGTCGCGCGTGAGATAGCCGTGGAGCGCCCGGGTGTGCCGGTTGCGCGGCTGCCCTGCGTCGCAGACCAGCACACGCCTCCGGCACCGTCCAAGCATCAGAGCGGCGCTCAGTCCCGCCGGGCCGCCTCCCACGACGATCACATCGAACATTGGCGACCGAGCGGTGCAAAACCGTCACCAGGAGCGGCTAGGCACTAAGTATGACTTTATGTTCCATTGAGACACTAGTGTCACACAACGGGACATCGAGGTAATCTGACCATATGAACCAATATCTAGGCCTATCTCACTGACAGTCTCGCTATAGTGTGCTCATTTATAGAACTGACTTATATGTCGTTCTAAGTGATATATAGACTTCTTAAGTCGTTATAAATACTTACATCTAACCAACTTGAGTCATATAAGGGCTCTTCCTGTCGGGCTTGGCCACCCAATTGCTCTTCAGGTGACCGTCATGGTTTTTTCCTCTCGATTCCAACGATGCCTTCGACTCCTGACGATCAAGGCAGGAGTTTCCCTTTTGGCGGCCCGCCGGGGCACCACCGGCGACGACATCATCTGGGGAGCGGCGGGAGCCTTCTAATGGAAAAGATGCCGTACCAAGGGAACGTTGAGACGGCGTCGGCCGTCGCGCATGCGACACTCGCCCCGGCCCCGTCGAACAGTACCTGGCGGCACGGCCTGCCGACGCTCACCGGATCGCAGGTGATCCTTCGTGACCTGCGCCTCAGCGACGCGCCGGCGTTATTCGCCGCGATGTCTACCAAGGAGACCTCGCGCTTCATCTCGCCGCCACCTCCCACGGTTGAAGGGTTCGAGAAGTTCATCGCGTGGGCGCTGTGCCAGCGTGCCGCCGGACAGTACATCTGCTTTGCGGTCGTTGCGCGAGGTTCCGACGCCGCCATCGGCCTGTTTCAGATCCGGTCGCTCGAGCCCGGATTCGGCACCTCAGAATGGGGTTTCGCGCTCGCCTCGGAATACTGGGGCACGGGCATGTTCACCGACGGCGCGGAGCTCGCCCTGCGGTTCGCATTCGACGTGCTCGGCGCGCATCGACTCGAAGCGCGTGCGGCACTGCGCAACGGGCGTGGCACCGGAGCGCTCCGGAAGATAGGCGCGATACAGGAAGGCGTGCTGCGTCGATCGTTCCTGAAAAATGGGGAGTATCTCGATCAGGGCTTGTGGTCGATCACCGCGGAAGACTGGCTCGAGGCGAAGGCTGTCTGGGGCTCCCGCCTGGTCCACTAATCACCGCCGGTGTTGACCGGAACCGGCGTTCGGCACGTCCGCGCTACCATGAACGCCGGATGGATGTCCGCGAGTTCGATTTCGATCTCCCTCCCGAGCTCATCGCCCAGGATCCGGCTCCAGAGCGCGGCGGCGCGCGTCTGCTGCTGCTCGATCGCGCGACCGGTCATCTCCGCCACACACTCGTCGCAGCGCTGCCGGATCTGCTCCTTCCGGGTGACCTTGTGGTCGTCAACAACACGCGGGTGTTTCCCGCGAGACTGCTGGGCCACCGGCTGCCGAGCGGCGGCGCGGTCGAGTGCCTGCTCATCGCCCGGGTACATTCCGGACCTGACGCAGACGCGGCTGCCCCTGTCCAAACCGGGCATTCCGACAGCGAACAACGCTGGGAGGCGCTGACCCACCCCGGGCAGAAGCTCAAGCCCGGAGCACGGGTGGTGTTTGGAGGCGCGGTCGTGCTGCACGCTGAAATACTCGAGCGGCGACACTTCGGCCGGCGGCTCATCCGGCTCTGGACCGACGACGGTACCCCAATCGATCGCGCGGTCGATCTCATCGGCCATGTTCCGCTGCCGCCGTACATCAGACGCGAGGATCAGCAGGCGGATCGCGAGCGGTATCAGACAGTGTTCGCCGCGCGACGCGGTTCGGTCGCAGCGCCGACTGCAGGATTGCACTTCAGCGAAGCACTCGTGCGGGCTCTCGGCGAACGAGAGATCGAAATCGTCGAGATCACGCTGCACGTGGGGTACGGAACGTTTCAGCCGGTGCGGGTCGAGCAGGTCGAGGAGCACCGGATCGAGCGCGAACAGTACAGCATCGACCGTCCGGCCGCCGACGCGATCAACCGCGCCCGCGGACGGGGCAGGCGCGTGATTGCCGTGGGCACCACGACGACCCGCACGCTCGAGGCGGTCGCGCGCGCCCACGGCGGCCGAATCGTCGAGGGCTCCGGCGCCACCGACCTGTTCATTTTTCCCGGCTTCCCCTTCCAGGTGATCCAGGGGCTGCTCACGAACTTTCACCTGCCGCAATCGTCGCTGCTGATGCTCGCCTCGGCATTTGCCGGCCGCGATCGCGTCCTGGCCGCATATCGAGAAGCCATCGCGCAGCGCTATCGGTTTTATAGCTACGGCGACGCGATGCTCATTCTTTGAGGTTGACAGGTCAGACTCAATCGCTGTCAGCTATCAGCTCTCAGCTCGGTTACCTATGTCCCCGAAACTCGACTCTCAGCTTGCAACAACGCTGACGTGTCGATAGCTGATAGCTGAAAGCTGATGGCTGAGAGCTTCTGATGCCTTTTTCCTACGACGAGTTCGACCTTTCCGACCTCCGCACGTACCCGCTGAAATCCAGGGTGAGCAAGGCGAAGGCCGAGGATTTCGGGCGCCCCTGCGCGCCGGGCGGAACCGTCGGCGAGCTCCTGGCGTCGCTCCCGAACATGCTCGCGGCGGCGGATTTCAGGGCGGTCGTTCGTGCGATTGTGGAGGCGCGGCGGCGAGACAGCGGCGTTGTCTGGGGCCTCGGCGCGCACGTCATCAAGACCGGCCTCGGCCCGATCGTGATCGACTTGATGGAGCGCGGCTTCGTCTCCGCGATCGCCACCAACGGCGCGGCGATCATCCACGACTTCGAGGTCGCGCTGGTCGGCGCGACGTCCGAGGATGTCGACGAAGCGCTCGGCCCCGGCCGCTTCGGCATGGCGGAGGAAACGGGACGCCTCCTGAACCAGGCGATCACCGATGGCGTCGAGGCCGGGCTCGGCATCGGGCAGGCCGTCGGTCGATTCCTGACGGACCGCCAGCCGCAATTTGCGCGCAGCAGTGTGCTCGCGGCCGCCGCGCGCCTCGAGATCCCGGTGACGGCTCACGTGGCCATCGGCACCGACATCATCCACATGCACCCGGCGGCTTCTGGCCGGGCCCTTGGCGAGGGCAGCCTGCGGGACTTCCGTTACTTCGTCTCGAATGTCGCGCGGCTGGACCAGGGCGTCTTCCTCAATTGCGGATCGGCGGTCATCCTGCCCGAGGTGTTCCTCAAGGCCATCGCGCTGGCGCGCAATCGTGGCGTGGCCTTTGCCGGCCTCACCACGGTCAATCTGGATTTCGTCCATCTCTACCGGCCGCTGACCAACGTCGTCACACGTCCGACGGCGGTTCCGGTCGCGGCTACTCGCTGCTCGGCCATCACGAGATCATGATTCCGCTTCTCGCGGCGGCGATCGTCGACGCTGACGTGCGGTCGTAGGCACGAAAGAAAAAGGCCCGGTGCGCCGGGCCTTTTCGTCGTCGAGGAGAGTTATTGCGTGAGCGGCCGAAAACGACGCCGCGGCATCGCCGAATGCCGCGGCGCGTCAACTAAACTCAGAGGTCGTCCAGGATCCCGAGAATGCGATCCAGCAGGTTCTCGAGGGCGAACGGATTGTCGAGCAGCCCGGCGACCGCACAGAGCAGGTTGCCGAGGAGTCTGCCTTGCCCGCCCACCGCAGTGACGAGGACCACGATTTGAGACGTGTCTAGATTGAGTCCGAGCAGATCGAGGTGAATCTCCCCGACGTCGAGGGTGAGGATCTGACACACTCCCGGAGGGGGAGGTACGGCGGTAATCGGAACGGTGATCAGCCCTGTGATAGTCCTCACCGTGCCGGTGGCGTTGGTCACTGTGCCATTCAGCGTAGCCCGAGCGGCAAGTTGGCCATTCTGCAGAACGAAGTTCGTCAACGCGACCGTCCCGTTGAATACCTCGCCCGCGACGTTGGTAGTGCCCGTAACAACTCCTGTCAGGGGGGACGTCGGCGCCTGCGCGGCGGCCGGCGTCGTCAGGAGGGCGACCATCGCGAGTCCAGCGAGCACGGCTGGGGTCTTCTTTCGAAACCGAGCAATCATCAGAGGCTCCTTCTTCGCAAGCATGTGCGAATTCCTGGGGTAACTTCGACGACACCGAATCTTCGGCGAGGGTTCTGGCACGATCGATCCGCAGCTTGCGCAGGGAGCGTCCGGTTTGGGACCCATGGGAGCCGAAAAGGGTGGACGAAGCGCGAAGGCGACAGATTCACGCAGCACGCGAGGTTGGCCACCGCCAGCCGATGACCTGAGTCATCTCGCCTCGCCTCATTCGCGCTCCGAATCCGCCAGTCCACGCGGGCAGTGAATTCAACGTGCATGCCGGGTTTTGTCCTACATTAAGGCTGGGGTGGATTCGTCTGCTGATTGAGGCCATAAGTATTTAAGTATGGAACGAATTATCGAGATCACGAGCTCATTTCCAGGCTCTGTCTGCGTTGATCTGGAGCTTCCACCAACAGGCGGAACGGACGCCGGGCGTCCATTCTTACTACTCGACAGAACCGAGCCGATGAGAACATGGCTGTTCAGCCCGCCCGAGGTGAGCCTGCGAGTTCGTCTGGCCCGCGCCACCGAAATCTTTTCTGTATGGGTCCATCTGGATTTCCACCGCCTCTTTGGTCCGCTGACCAATGTCGTCACACGTCCGACGGCCAGTTCCGGTCGCGGCCGCTCGCGGCCTGGCCATCACGTGATGATGATTCCGCTTCTCGCGGCGGCGATCGTCGAGGCGGACAAGCGGTGACGATGCGCCATCATGTTAAAATCACAGGTTCAGGCCGGAGTAGCTCAGTTGGTTGAGAGCACGCGTCTCATAAGCGCGGGGTCGGCGGTTCGAGTCCGCCCTCCGGCACCAAAACTGGGCGGGACATTCAAGGGCAGGAGAGGCTGGATGGGCAGGAAGGCTGGATGGGCAGGAAGGGCAGGAGGGCCGGCCGTCTCCGCCTTGCCGACCTTCCCCTCCTGCCTTTCCTCCTGCCGCGAAATTCGGGCTGGAGAGGCGGGAAAGCTGGAACGGCAGGAGAGCGCGGCCGGTAGGCTGATCAAGCGGCTTGAACCATCCTGCCCCTCCGGCCCTTCCATCCCTCCGGCCCAACACTATGCAGCTGGTTGACCGCGTCCGGCAGACGATCCGACGGC
>CAVZVH010000014.1:0-7135 GCA_963778645.1 uncultured Chloroflexia bacterium | reverse complement strand
GCTTTCCTCAAACCGTGACTGATCGTGGCCTCGATGGCGGGTTCGGGGCAGACCGCATGCGTTGGACGGGCGCAACGACGTAGCATCCGAGCGTGGCCGTCTCGACGTTCCCATTCCAGGTCGACGAGAGTCGTCTGGCGCCCCCGATCATCCGCCTGGCGTCTGTAAAGAAGGCGGACCTGATCACGTCGCTCCGCGCCTCGTCGGCGCCTGTCGTGACCATCATCGCGCCGGCCGGCTACGGGAAGACGACACTCCTCGGCAGCTGGGCCGAGGACGATCCCCGTCCGTTCGCCTGGATCGCGCTGGACCGGCGCCACGATGACGCGCTCGTGTTCCTGCGCGACATCGCCGTGGCAATCCATCGCTGCGAACCGATTGCGCCGTCGGTCTTCGAGGCCCTCAGCTCCCCCGGCGGCACGATCTGGACGCGTGTGCCCGCCGTCGGCAATGCGCTGTCCTCGCTCGTGCGGCCGATCGTCATTGCCATCGACGACCTGCACGCGTTGTCGAACCCGTCGAGCTCCAGCGTTCTCGCCGCGCTGATCGACTACGTCCCTCCTGGCAGCCGGGTTGCTGTGACCAGCCGGGTCGACGAGGGGCTCCCGATTCCGCGATGGCGGGCGCATGGCGTTGTGCAGGAACTGGGGGCGCGGGACCTGCGGCTCGACCCAAAGGAAGCTGATGCGTTGCTCCGAGGCGCCAGCGTGACGCTCGGGCCGGCCGAGGTCGCCCAGCTGAACGAGCAGACAGAGGGATGGCCGGCTGGCCTGTATCTCGCCGCCCTCTCCATCCGGTCGGGCGCCCCGGACCTGGCGCACAACGTCGGATTCTCGGCCGGCGATCGATACCTGACCGACTACTTCCGGCTCGAGGTCCTGTCACGGATGCCCAGGAGCGAGGCGCAGTTCGTCATGCGCACCTCCGTCCTGGGCACTCTGACCGGTCCCCTCTGCGACGCGGTCGTCGGTTCGCCCGGGTCCGCTGCGGTCCTTGCGTCCCTGGAGCGATCCAATCGCTTCGTGGTGCCCCTCGACGAGCGCGGTCAGGCGTATCGCTATCACCACCTCTTCCGCGAGTTGCTACGCATCGAGCTGGAACGAAACGAACCTGAGATGGTCGCCGAGCTCAACCGTCGAGCCATGGCCTGGTATGTCGCGCATGACCAGCCCGAAGCCGCGGTTCCGTTCGGTCAGGCGGCTGGCGACACCAGGGCCGTCGCGGAGCTCACCGACCAGATCGGCCTCTCACTCTATGCCGACGGGCGCCTCGAAACGCTCGTCGACCTGCTTGCCTGGTTCAAGGACGAGGATCTGATCCGGTTTCCGGCGGTCGCCGTCTACGCGGGTTGGGTCGCCTCGCTGACGGGTCAAGGGGCCGCCGCTGAGCGGTACGTCGCCCTCGCCGAGCGTTCGACATCCTCGATCCCCCTCGCCGACGGGACGCCGACGATCGGACCGTGGGTTGCCGCCCTGCGGGCCAACATCATGCCGAACGGCGTCGATCAGGCGCTGCTTGACGCCGACCTGGCCCTGGCGGGGCTCGCCCCCGAGAGCGGCTGGCGGGTTCCGGCGACCCTTCTTCGCGGCATCGCCCACCTCCTGCTGGGGTCCCGGGATCTGGCGCGATCCGATCTCCACGCCACGATCGAAATCGCGCGGCAGTTCGCCGCCCCCGAGGAGGAGTTCATCGCGATGGCCGAGCTGGCGCTGATGGAGGCGCACGAGGGTTCGTGGAACCGTGCCGCCGATCACGCTCGACAGGCGCGCGACCACATGGAGCGAGCGCGGATGGACAGCTACGTGACCGCATCGACCGCATACGCTGCGGTCGCCAGGGTCGCTCTTCGTGAAGGTCGCCATGCAGAGGCCCGGGCCGCGATGACTCGCACCCATCAGCTGCGTCCACTGCTCGACCACGGCATCCCGTGGCTGACCGCTCAGGTCGGGAACGAGCTGACCCGCGCTCACCTTGCGCTTGGCGAGATCGAGGCTGCCCGAGCCGTCCTTGCGGACACCAGGGCCATCCTCGAAGTCCGGCCGAACCTCGGGACCTTGGGCGAAGACGCCCGGAATCTTGCCGATCGCGTCGCGGCCGCCCGCGGCGACGGCGACGGCTGGGCGATCAGCCTCACCGCCGCGGAGCTCCGGCTGCTGCCGTACCTGACGACGCACCTGACGTTTCCCGAGATCGCGGACCGCCTGTTCGTCACGACGAACACCATTCGGACCCAGGCGAAGTCCGTCTATTCGAAGCTCGCGGTGACGTCACGTTCCGAGGCGATCGATCGCGCCGTCGAGGTGGGCCTCCTCGAGCCGATGTTTCTCCATCGGACGCGGGTCGCCGTCTAGGCCTCTCGGGTCCGCCTCACGCCATTTCCCTCGATCCGGGTGATGTGTATCGGATCGCGCTGCGCCTACCGTGCACGGGCCGGGCTGGACACGCAGGCCTGGCGTCGAACCCGATCGCGCTGGCGCGACCTGAGGAGGAAACAGGATGGCGATCTCGGAAGCTGGCGTCAGCCAGGAGTCAGTACGCGCGATCACGACGCCGGATCGAGTCGAGAGTCGCCTCGGAGTCCTGGAGTTCAATGACGGCGCCCCTTCAGCACAGACGGTCGCCCGGGTCTACGACTATCTCGACTTCACCCACGCCGTCGAGGCATATCTCGGCGCATTGCCCGGCGTTTCGCTCCAGGCAATCCGGCGGGGGTTCGCGTCGATGGGGATCGAAGACGGGTCGTTCTCCATCTTCTCCAACCTGATGGACTCCACGTCCCTGTTCCTGACGGCCAACTGCGACACGATCTACTTCTGGGGCTTCATCAACCTGGGCGACGGGCCCAAGGTCGTCGACATCCCGCCGCTCGGCGCGCCGACGGGGATCCTCGGGACGGTCGACGACATGTGGTTCCGCTGGGTGACGGACGTCGGCCTGCCAGGCCCCGACCGCGGCCAGGGCGGCAGATACCTGTTCGTCGGGCCGGGGTACGACGGGCTCCTGCCTGATGGCGGCTTTCATGTGTTCCACGCTCGGACCTCGTTGATCACCCTCATCGGGCGGGCGTTCATGGTCGACAACGACCCGGCTCCGGCTCTCGAGGCGATCCGCTCAGGAGTCCGGGTTTCGCCCTACGTCGCCGGCTCGAGCGGCACAGCCGTGGCGTCGTTCCTCGCGGGCCGGGCCCCTCTCACCCAGGCCCCGAGTGCCCCGCCGACCCACTTCGTCGAGGGCTCGGGCGTGCCGGTGAACACGATCACGCCCAACGACTTCTCGTTCTGGACCCTCGCGGATGATCTGATCCAGCGTGAGCCGGTCGGGTCGGGTGATCCCGAGCTTCTTGGGATGCTGGCATCGATCGGCATCGTGAGGGGCAAGCCGTTCCAGCCGGACGAGCGGATGCGCGGCATCCTCGAGGAGGCGGTCGCGGTCGGCAATGCGACGGGTCGCACCCTGTGGACGTCGCCGCGCGAGGCGGACGGATTCGCCTTCTATCCCGGTTCTCAGTGGTCCAACTCGCTGTTCGCGGGCGGCTACGAGTTCATGGATCCACCCCCGCGCATCACGGCCGCCGGCGTCGTCCCGAGTCAGAGCGACGGCGCTCGCAAGGTCAACGCGAGGTCGTGGTTCTTCCACATGGCGACCGGGATCACGCCGGCGATGTGCATGTACCTCACCGGGATCGGATCGCAGTATCTGGCTGTTACCCGGGACGGTCACGCGGAGTACCTCGACGGCGCCCGCAACTACAAGCTGACACTGCCCGCTGACATCCCACAGAGCCGGTTCTGGTCTGTCGTTCTGTACGACCGGCAAACTCGGTCGATGCTTCAGACCGGCCAGCCCAAGCCGTCCCTCGGCAGCCAGTCCGGCACCGTCAAGACCAACGCCGACGGCTCGACCGACATCTACTTCGGGCCAACGATGCCTGCCGGCAAGGAGCACAACTGGCTCCAGACGGTCCCGGGCAAGGGCTGGTGGGCGATCTTGCGCCTGTACAACCCGCTCCAGCCGTTCTTCGACAAGACCTGGCGCCCGAGCGAAATCGAACCCGTTTGACCTTGGTCGCTCCAGACCGTGGTGATGAGTGATTTGTCGAGACCGCAACAAGCGATCCACTCGAAAAGGGGAGCCCGATGACTGACGTCCGGTCCACGTACAACACAGAGATCCCGTCAAAGATCATGACGCCCGATCGGGTCCCGACCCGTCTCGGCACGCTGGAGTTCTTCGACGGCATGCCGACGGACGAGACGACCGCGCTCGTCCTCGAACATGCGACATTCCTGCGGGGCGTCGAAGTATTCCTCAGCACGATCCCCGCCGCATCGCTCGAGGCGATGCGTTCCGGCTTGGTGGAAGTCGGCGCGACCGCGTCCAACGTGGTCGTCATCTTCGACGAGCTCCTGGACTCCAACGGGCTGTTCCTGACGGGCAACACCGACATGGTGTACGCGCTTGGGATCCTCGATCTCGAACGCGACGGGCCGACGGTCATCGAGATCCCGGCCGGCAGCGGGCCGGGAACCGTGGACGACGCATGGTTCCGGTTCGTGACCGACATGGGCGGGCCCGGTCCCGACCGCGGCCAGGGCGGCAAGTACCTGATCCTGCCACCTGGCTTCGACGGCAAGGTCCCCGACGGGTACTTCACCGCCCAGTCAACGAGCTACATCAACTGGATGGCACTGCGCGGCTTCCAGGTCGACGGCAGCCCTGTCGCCGCATCTCGCATGTTCCGCGACGGAGTGAAGATCTATCCCCTTGATCGCCGGGACGATCCTCCCGCGATGACGTTCATCAACGGATCGACGCTGTCGTTCAACACCATCCACGCCAATAACGTCGAGTTCTACGACGAGCTGCATGCGGTGATCGACCGCGAGCCAGTCGACATGATCGACCCTGAGACTCGCGGCCTGCTCGCCAGCATCGGCATCCGGAAGGGCAAGCCGTTCGAACCGGACGCGCGATCGCGTGCAACGCTCGTCGACGCGGCCGCTGTGGGGAACGCCACTGCGCGCGCGTTGTACTTCAGGACCGAAGACCCCGACAACCAACTGTACGAGGGCAGCTACTGGAAGCGCGGCTACTTCGGCGGCGACTACCAGTTCCTCCTTGATGCCGAGCGCGGGGAACGCAATCTGGATGCCCGCACCACCTTCTTCTACATGGCGACGGTCAACACCCCGGCGATGGCCGCGAAGATGATCGGCATCGGATCGCAGTACGCGTGGGACAGCCGCGACAGCAGCGGCGCCTATCTCGACGGTGCGAAGTCCTACCGGCTCAACATCCCCGCGGAGGTCCCGGCGAAGAACTTCTGGTCCGTTACCGCGTATGACCCGCAGACGCGATCCGAGCTGCAGACCGGACAGCCGTTCCCGAGCAAGAACAGCGTGAAGGGAGACCTCGCGGCGAACGCTGATGGTTCCATCGACCTGTACTTCGGGCCACGGCCGCAGGCGGGCCACGAGGACAACTGGATCGAGACGGTTCCCGGCAAGGGATGGTTCGGCGTCCTCCGCCTCTACGGTCCCCTCGATCCATGGTTCGACAAGACCTGGCGACCCGGCGAGATCGAAGCGATTTGATGTCGTCGCCGGGATCGCGGCCATGAGCGGCGCACTTGCGGCGGGCGTATGGGGAGGGATCGCCGCCTCGTCCCTGGTGATCGGTGGCATCGTCGCGCTGCGGTTCCAGCTGTCCGACCGGCTCGTCGGCCTCGTTCTGGCCTTCGGGGCCGGAACGCTCATCAGCTCCGTCGCCTATGAGCTCGTACCCGAGGAGGCCCTCGACGCCATCGGCGTCGGTGCAGCGCTCGGGCTCGGAGGGATCGTCTTCTACCTCGGTGATGCGTATGTCTCGAGGATGGGCGGCGAGAACCGCAAGGACCTGGACGCTGAGGAGGGAAGCTCGTCGGGCTCGGGGAGCGCGATCGTGCTGGGCACGGTCCTCGATGGGATCCCCGAGTCTCTCGTCCTCGGCATCGGGTTCGCGGTCGGCGGAGCGGTCAGCATGGCCTTCCTCGCCGCAGTCTTCATCTCGAACCTGCCGGAGGCCATCGCGGCGACAGTCTCACTTCGCGCCGCCGGAAGCAAAGACTCCTCGATCATCGGGATGTGGGTGGGCATCGCCGGCTTGTCCGCGCTGGCAGCCGCCGTCGGCTACGTCGTCGCTTCGGCAGTTGGGTCCCACGGCCTGCTCGTCCAAGCGTTTGCGGCCGGCGCTTTGCTCACGATGATCATCGACACGATGGCCCCCGAGGCCGTCGAGCATGGCGGCAAGGCAGCCGGTCTCGCGACCATCCTGGGCTTCGCAGTCGCGGCCACTCTGTCTGGCCTCGAATGACGCCTGGCGCGGATACTTAGCCGCCGCTGCGTGCCTGCAGCGAAACCTGGCCGGTCAACCCGGTCGGCAGCAGCTCCTTTTCGCGGGACGGCAGGCGGGGCCGAGCGCGTACACCCGGTGCCGGCCGGCAATCCCCTTGAGCTCCACCTCGCGACCCTCGAGGAACGCGACCGCCGGGGTCGAGGCGTGGACGAGCTCGTACACGGCGCTGGACACGAGCACCTCGCCGCCGATCGCCTGTCCCCGACGCGTGCCGCGAAGTGCACAGTGCTACCGATGTATTGCTCGGCCTCCTTGATCGCGTCGCCCGTATGGACGCCGATCCGCACGCGGATCGGCGGCGCGAGGTCGCCGAACTCTCGCTCGATCTCGAGGTGGATCGCCTGCGCGCACGCGACCGCCCGGCGGGCGTTCGAGAAGGCCAGCATCACCCGTCGCCCTGCGTCCCGGCGACGGTGCCGGCATGGGCGGCCGTCACCGCCTCGATGAGGCGGTTGTGGCGCCGGATCATCCTGGGACGAGGGTGGGGGAGGGCTACCCCACTTCGAGATACCAGTCCAGCACGCTGCGTTGGTACTGTGGGTTCGAGTCCGTCCGGGGGCGCTTTCGACAACGTGGTTCGGCACGTGTTCCACCGATCGTCATGAGCGTGGCGGCCCAGCAGTCCTCAACGCGCGCGAAGGGTTTATGCGCCCGCAACGGTGCGACGATCACGCTACGACGATGGACATCAAAGACACGTTCGTCGCAGCGAACGGCGCCCTGACCGACTTGGCCCTTCTGA
>CAVZVH010000013.1:0-6684 GCA_963778645.1 uncultured Chloroflexia bacterium | reverse complement strand
TGGGAACCCTCAGCCATCGGCATGGCCACCCACCGGGCGCCTGGAACAGCGCCCGCCGGCAGCCGGCCACCTGGTGATGCGGTGACCCGGCACGCCTCCCGCATCCGCGATCGCTGGACCCCACCGTGATCGACCCCACCCGGTTCGACACCGCAGTGAACGACCCTCGAGTGATCGACGCTGCGGTGATCGACGCTGCGGTGGCCGCCGAGCACCTGCGGTTGCACGCGAACGCCGACGCGTTGCTGCGCGGCTCGGACCCACCAGACCGCGCCGGCCAGGCGGCGATCCGCGAGGGCTTCCTCGCGCTGCTGGCCGCACGCCCGGACGCCACCGCGCGGGCTTGCGCGCCCGGCCATCTCACGGCCAGCTGCGTCGTGCTGTCTGCCGACCGTCGGCGGGTCCTGCTGACGCTGCATCCGCGGCTCGGCCGCTGGGTGCTGCTCGGCGGGCACTGCGAGCCGGCCGACGCCTCCGTGCACGCGGCGGCCGAGCGGGAGGCCCTCGAGGAGAGCGGCATCGTGGGCATCGAGCTGATGGCTCGGCCCGTGCACCTGGACATCCACCCGCTGATCTGCTCGCTCGGCGTGCCGACCCGGCATTTCGACGTTCGCTTCGCCGGCCTGGCACCGCAAGGCGCGGTCCCCGCGATCTCCGCGGAATCCGTTGACCTGGCGTTCTTCCCGCTCGAGGACCTGCCCGGCGGCGTCGACGCCGGTTTGCGCGACGCCATCGTCGCCGCGGAGCGCGCCATCGCGTGACCGTGGCCCTGCCCGCCGAAACACCGCCCGGCGACGCCGGTAGCGCCCTACCATGTCGCTCACGGCTCGCGGAATGCGGCGAACGGTTCATACCGGACCGGCGGCGGACGTCGGACGGGAGCAGGGTGGGCTATTCGCTGGGCGTCGACGTCGGTACCACCTACACCGCGGTGGGCATCTGCCGGTCGGGCGGGCGGAGATCGCCCCGCTGGGCGCGCGCGGGTGGAGCGTGCCGTCCGTGGTGTACCTGGGCGCCGACCAGACCGTGCTGGTCGGCGACCCGGCGGTCCGCCGGTCGGCGTCGGACCCGCTGCGGGTGGTGCGCGAGTTCAAGCGCCGCATCGGCGACCCGGTCCCGCTGATGGTCGGCGGCGCGCCGGTGTCCGCGGACACGCTGACCGGCATGGTGCTGCGCGCCGTCGTGCAACAGGTCGTCGCGCTGGAGACCGGGCCGCCCGACCACGCCGGTGGTCACCCACCCGGCGAACTGGGGCCCGTACAAGATCGACTGCCTGTGGCAGGCCATCCGGATGGCCACCCTGGACCAGCTCTGCCCGGTCTCGCTGATGAGCGAACCCGAGGCCGCCGCCGCCTACTACGCCTCCACCGAACGGCTCGACCCCGGCGACGTCATCGCCGTCTACGACCTCGGCGGCGGCACCTTCGACGCCGCCGTGCTGCGCCGCACCGACACCGGCTGGGAGTTCCTCGCCCCCGCCGAAGGCATCGAGCGGCTCGGCGGCATCGACTTCGACGAGGCCGTGCTCGCCCACGTGGACGCCGCCACCGACGGCCAGGTCCACGCGCTCGACCCGACCGACACCGACGCCATGGCCGCCCTGCTGCAACTGCGCCGGGACTGCGTCGACGCCAAGGAAGCCCTGTCCAGCGACATCGACGCCACCATCCGCGTCGCCCTGCCCAACTACCACGCCGACGTCCGGCTCACCCGCGCCGAATTCGAGGCCATGGTCGAACCCTCCGTCCGGGTCAGCGTCGACGCCCTGCAGCGCGTGCTGCGCTCCGCCGGCGTCACCCCCGACCAACTGCACGCCGTGCTCCTCGTCGGCGGCTCCTCCCGCATCCCCCTGGTCAGCCAGATCGTCGGCCAGACCCTGCACGTCCCCGTCGCCGTCGACGCCCACCCCAAGCACTCCATCGCGCTCGGCGCCGCCCTCACCGCCGGCAACGCGCCGAACCGGACGCCATCATCGGCCGCGAGCACACCAACCATGCCGCCCCCTCCGAATGCGACACCTGCGGCCGGTCGCGAGCGTTCTCGCCTCCGCTCGGAGCCGGCGGAGTCGGCGAAGACAGCGATACGGTTGCTCCGCGTCGTCGGGCCGCGACGACCTCGGCGACGCGACGACGGTTGCTGTCGGATCATCGCCGCCGTGGTGGGGTCGTGGTCGTCGCTCGCCGGCGGCACCGTGCTCGCCCTCATCCGCGGCAGCGGCGGGCAGTGGGGCGCCGCCACGACGCCGCCCGCCGTCGACGAGCGGCGGTCTTGCCATCCACGACCGCGGTTCAATCCCGGCCACGTCGTCCGCCGCCATCGTCAGCGACACCGAGTCCATCACCTCCGCTCACCTAATGGCCCGACGTCCGACGAGAGTCAAGCGGCTCGCAGTCACGGTCACGACCTCACCAACCGCGCCGTGGACGCCGACCGGAGTCATTTGCGTCCCCGGCGAGGTGCTCGACATCGAAGCGACGGGGGTGGTCGCGCACAACGGCGACCCGGCTAGCGAAGTGGGCCCGGATGGGGCGGACGACCCGGGATTGCGGCAGTTCAATGTCGTCGGAGCGCCATCAGACGCCAATCACGGCGCGCTGATCGGCAGGCTGGACGAGCACACTCCCTACTTCGTCGTGGGGGGATCTCTCACTTACATCTGCAAGACCGAAGGCGAACTCTACATCGGAATCAACGATGTCGGTCTGGCCAACAACCGCGGCGTGTTCACGGCAACGATCACCGTCCAAGGATGAGTCCCGCCCACGGGACGTTGCGCCGTAGAGGATCACTACAGGTCGATCACCTCGAACTTCTCCCACGTCCCGGCAACGTTGGGACGATTCGCGATCAGCGGACTGTTGCCGCCGCTCTCCGCACACACGAACCGACTGTTCGCAAGGGCGCGAAGGCCCACGGTTCCGTCGCCGTTGCGCACTAGGTCGAAGATTTCCCACGTCCCTCCCACGGTCGGGCGGTTCGCAATGAGTGACGCGTTGCCACCGTCTTCTGCGCAAACGAAGCGACCGTTGACCGGACACTGCAGGGCAAACTGATTTCCGCCGCGGGGATGGAAATAGAACTGTTCCCAACCCGCCACGACGGTGCGATTCGCGATCAACGGCTCGGCGCCTCCGTTCTCCGCGGCGACCCAACGGCCGTTCGCTACGGCTCGAATGGCCACTAGCCTCATCTGTGGCTGAGGCTGTGGCTGTGAACCGCGAATGCGCGCCGCGACGGAGGACAGCGTCGCGTTGCCTGGGGGAACGTTGATCTCGAAATGCATCTCGTCGATGGTCCCGCGGTAGTCACCACCCCAGAAGATGACGCCGCCGAAGAAGCTCAACACATTGCGCAGCGCGGCGACCTGCCCGGACGTGAACGTCCCCTGGGAGCCGTTCGGGTGCAGGTTCCAGTTCAGGTCGATCGCGGTGCCGGACGCGTGGTTCGACCATACGCTCGGATTGTTGACATTGCGGCGGTAGCTGTAGCCCCCGACCTGACCGGCGCGGAGATTCTCCACCTCGGCATGGAAGCGAGCCGCCAGATGCGTGAGCACGGTTGCCACGTCGCCCGACTTGACCTGGATGCTCAGCGAGGAGCCCGGAATGGCATGGCTCGCCACCCCGATGGCCGAGGCGGGAGTGCCGACCGGCCAGCCGTTGTAGGAGGTCTCAGCGGCAAGGGCCGCTCGCTGCTGCGCCTCCGCGAAATCCGTGGCGAAGCGGCTGTCCGCTGCTGGAGCACCGTCGCCGAGCTCGTCGCCCGGCGCCCCCCATGCCGTCGCGCTCGACGCGGCGCCCAGGACGATCGCGGACATCGCCGCCGTCGTTCCGCGCAGAACCGTTCGTCGGGAAATCCCCGTGATGTCATCGGGCATGGATCATCCCTTTCGAACGAGAACCGATGCGAACGCATCCGATGCAGATTCGAGGGGACTGCCCGGTTGCGCAACTCCGGGGGTGTCGCACGCATCGGTCTGATCCCAAGAGAAGGTAAAAACCCGAGAACGGCGGCGGCCGAATGTGGAACTAGCCGGTCGAAAATCGAGCATCGGCGACGGTGCTCCCACACCCTCCGTCGATCAATGTGCGCCGCGGTTGCGCTCAATGGAGGAAATCCTCGTAATTGGCTCCAAATTCTGTGTACAGCTCGCCACGACGACCCGCGGAGTTGATCCTTGTCAGGCCGGCGCGGAGAAACGCACTCCCCCGTCCGGGATCGACACCCCCGGCCAGACCCGTACTCCGTGCCGGAGTTCGCATTCCGCGCCGACGACGGCGCGGTCGCCGATGACCGCATCGAAGACCACGGCCTCGGAACCGATTGTCGCCCCCGCCCCGACGACGGAACGCACCACGCGGGCGCCGCGGGCCACTCGCGCTCCCGCGAACAGCACGGACGCGTCTACCTCCGCGTCGTCCTCGACGGTGGCGTCCTGGGACCGATCGTGCTGCCGCCCGACAACCGCGCGGCGGCAGCGACCGCCGCCCCCGGCAGCACCAGCGCCTGACCCCTTGGACCGGGCAATGCGTCGGTCGGTGCGACACCCGTGACGAGGTCGGCCGACCCCTGCACGAAGGCTGCCGGCGTGCCGAGGTCCAGCCAGTAGCTAGCGTCGACATAGCCCATCATCACGGCCTTGTCGGCGAGCAGAGAAGGAAACGTCTCGCGCTCCACCGAGACCAGGCGACCCGTCGGGATGGCCTCGACGACCTCGCGCCGAAAGACATAGCAGCCGGCGTTGATCTGATCCGTCGGCGGGTCGTCGGTCTTCTCCAGGAAAGCCAGGACCCGACCCCGCTCGTCGGTCGGCACGCAGCCAAACGCACGGGGATCGGTCACTCGAACCAGATGCAAGGTCACATCGCGCCATTTTTGGCTTCGTGAGTGGCGAGCAGAGCGGCGAGGTCGACCCCGGACAGGATGTCGCCATTGAAGATCATCGCCGTGTCGCCGCGCAGCCGGTCGGCGACATTGCGGATGCCACCGCCCGTCCCGAGCGGTTCGTCCTCGGTGACGTACTCGATCTCGAGCCCGAACGCCGAACCGTTTCCGAAATAGTCGGCGAAAGTCTGCGCTTGGTAGCTGGTACCCAGCACGACATGCCGGATCCCGATCGCGCGGATCCGCGACAGCAGATGCTCGAGGAAGGGCACGCCCGCAGTGGGCAGCATCGGTTTGGGTGCGGACAGCGTCAGCGGACGAAAACGGGTGCCCTGGCCGCCGACAGGTACCACTGCGTCCACGCCGACCGTACTTCCGCTCCGACATCGAACCGCGCTCACGCCGTCACCGACCGAAGCGGCGCGGGCGACACATCACGTACTGGCCGTACGGCGACTTCGCCCATCGCCCTGCCCAGCGCGAAACACGGGTCGGCGGTCGATGAACGCGGGCGAGAGCAATCTCCTCCAGGCACGAAATCCGAACGCCCGACGGTGTTCGAGAACCTGAACGAACTCGCCGGCCTCGAGACAGCGAGTCGTCAGTACCGTGTCGAGCCACGCAAACCCGCGACCGAGATCGACCAGCGATGCGCTCGCCGTGCTGCACGTAAATGTTGTTCAGGTCAGTGATCTCAAGCTCACCGCGGGCGATGGGTTTGACTCCCGCGCGTGAATCACGACCTCGTTGTCGTACAAGTACAGGCCGGTGATGGCCAGGTTCGACTTCGGCTTTGCCGGCTTCTCCTCGATGAGATGAGCTTGCCGTGCTGCGTCCTTCTCACCCACGCCGTAGCGCTCCGGATCGCGAACCGGGTAACCGAAAAGCACACAACCCTCGATGTTCGGTCGACGGCGCCTCCAGCGTGCTCGCGAAGCCCTGGCCGTAGAAGATGTTGTCCCCGAGCACCAGCGCGACCGAGTCGCGCCGACGTGGTCGGCGCCGATGAGGAACGCCTCGCGCCAGTCCGTCCGGGCGGGCTGCTCCGCATAGGAGATTCAGCCCCCACTCCCTCCCGTCGCCGAGCAGCCGGCGGAAACCGGCGTTGTCCTCCGGGGTGGTGATCACGAGGATATCCGGATGCCGGCAAGCATCAGTACCGAATCGGGTAATAGATCATCGGCTTGTCGAAGACCGGCAGGAGCTGCTTCGACACCGCGCGCGTCACCGGGTGGAGCCGGGTGCCTGCGCCGCCGGCGAGCACGATGCCCTTCATGCGCTCCTCGTCCTGCTCGGTTCCGCCCGCCGGACGGCCGCGCCGCGGGCGACACGCTGCCCTCGGGACCCTATCCGACCGACGCAGACGCGCACGTCCCGCGACGCCGCGCCTTCGGTCACGCTGATCTGCTCCGTGCGATCGACACGCCGGTGCCGTACCGGGCGAGAATTCCACGGGCGCGCGACGAGGAGGCCGGGGTTGTCGAAGATGAAGGCGACGATCGCCGAGGACCTGATGCTCGTGCTCCTCGACCCGCTCAGCGGGCGGCCGGTGGTGACCAGCACCACGCTGGACCGCGCGATCGGCGGGGCGCTGCTGCTGGACCTGGCCCGCGCCGGGCGGGTCACCGCGGATGGGGACCAGGCGCGCTCCCTGCTGACCGCCCACGACGGGGCACCGATGGACGACGCGCTCCTCGACGAGGCGCTCGGTCGGCTGGCCGGATCCCCGCTGCGCGCCCGCCACGCGGTGGAGCGGCTACGCCGGCTGCGGGAGCCGGTGCTGGATCGCCTCGTCGAGCG
>CAVZVH010000012.1:0-24945 GCA_963778645.1 uncultured Chloroflexia bacterium | reverse complement strand
ATAGTACCTACCATGTAGAAAGCAGCTTCAGGCAGGTCGTCGTGCTTGCCATCCAAAATTTCTTGGAAGCCGCGGACATTGTCCTCAATCTTGACGAACTTGCCCGGCGTGCCGGTGAACTGCTCGGCGACGAAGAACGGCTGGCGAAGAATCGCTCGATCTTGCGGCGCGGCCGACGATCAGCTTGTCATCTTCGCTCAGTTCGTCGACGCCGAGAATGGCGATGATGTCCTGCAGGTCGCGGTAGCGCTGCAGCACTGCTTGCACGGTGCGCGCCACGTGGTAGTGCTCTTCGCCGACGATCAGCGGGTCGAGAATCCGGGACGCGGATGCGAGCGGATCGACGGCCGGGTAGATGCCCTGGTCGGCGATGCGCGCGACAGGTAGATCGACGCATCGAGGTGCGCGAACGCGTTGGCGGGGCCGGGGTCGGTCGGAGTCGTCGGCGGGCACATAGACGGCCTGCACCGACGTAATCGAGCCGTTCTTGGTCGAGGTAATCCGCTCCTGCAGCTCGCCCATCTCGGTCAGCCAGCGTCGGCTGATAACCGACGGCGCTGGGCATGCGGCCGAGGAGCGCCGACACTTCCGAACCGGCCTGCGTGAAGCGGAAAATGTTGTCGATGAACAGCAGCATGTCCTCGCGGTCTCCGTCGCGGAAGTACTCGGCCATCGTCAGCCCGCTCGAGCGCCACGCGAAGCCGCGCGCCGGGCGGTTCGTTCATCTGGCCGAAGACCATCACCGGCGATTTCATCGACGTCCTGCATGTTGATGACGCCGCTCTCCTGCATTTCCAGCCACAGGTCGGTGCCTTCGCGCGTGCGCTCGCCGACGCCGGCGAACACCGAGTACGCCGCCGTGCTTCTGGCAACGTTGTGGATCAGCTCCTGGATGACGACCGTCTTGCCGACGCCGGCGCCGCCGAACAGGCCGGTCTTGCCGCCGCGAAGGTACGGCGCCAGCAGATCGATAACCTTGATGCCGGTCTCGAACATCTGCAGGTCGGTCGATTGCTGCTCGAGCAGCGGCGCGGCGCGATGGATGGACCAGCGTTCCTTGGACTCAACCGGTCGACGGGGAAGTCCACCGGCTCACCCATCGTTCCATGACCCCGGCCGAGCGTCGCGCCCGCCCACCGGCATGGAAATCGGCGCGCCGGTGTCGATGGCCTGCATCCCGCGTTGCATGCCGTCGGTCGGCTTCATCGCGACCCGTGCGCACGCGGCTCTCGCCGAGGTGCTGCTCGACCTCGCAGATGATGTCCAGGGTCTCGCCGGTGTGGTCTTCATCGGGATTCGGACGGCGTTGTAGATAGCCGGGAGTCCGCCCTCGAACTGGATGTCAACGACCGGTCCGATGACCTGAACGACCTTCCCAACCTTCTGTGCTGTTGCTGTTGTCATTTGTTCTTTTCCGTCTCGTTGAGCCCCGCTTCGATGATTTCCCGTGTTTCTAAAGTGCCTGCGCCCCCGAAACCACTTCGATGATCTCCCGCGTTATCGCCGCCTGTCTCACTTCTCTCAATGCTCGCGGGGCCCCACCCCCGCTCGCTCTCGCTCGGCGACTTCGCGCCTCGCTCGGGCCGCAGGCGCTATTCATCTACAGTGCTTGAGCTCCGGAAACCACTTCGATGATTTCCCGTGTTATAGCCGCCTGTCTGACCTTGTTCATGTACAACGTCAATTGATCGATCATCTCCGCCGAGTTGCGGGTCGCGGCATCCATCGCCGTCATGCGCGCGGCGTGCTCGGCCGCGGCCGACTCGAGCAGGGCGCGAAACACCTGAACCTCGACGTGCGTTGGCAGCAATGTCGTGAAGAGTTCCTCCGGCGTCGGTTCGTAGAGATACTCGACAATCGGTTGACCGGCGGCAGCCTCGGCCGCCGGCGCCTGGCCCTCGGCAGAAGGCTCCCCGCGGAATCGGCAGCAGCCGTTCGACGACGACGCGCTGGTTCATGACCGACTTGAACTCGTTGTAGACGAGGTAAACGCCGTCGACCTCGCCGGCGGTGAACGCCTTGATGCCAGCGTGCGCGATCGCCTGTCCATCCTCAAACTTCAGGCTGGCGAAGAGGTTCGATCTGCTCGTAGCGGACCTCAAACCCGCGGCGGGCGAAGAAGTCGCGCCGCGGCGGCCGACCAGTCCGAGCGCGACCTCCCGATCGACGCTCTCCTTGATGAAGGTCCCGGCCGACTTGATCACGTTCGTGTTGAAGCTGCCACACAGGCCGCGATCCGCGGTGATGACGAACAGCAGTGCGCGGCCGCCGGCCCGCGGCGTCTTTCGCTCGTCGAGCAGCGGGTGCGACGCAGGATCGACCCGGCGCCAGGCTATTCAACACCGCGCAGCATCTGCGCGGCGAACGGTCGCCCGTGCTGGATCCGTTCCTGCGCGCGCCGCAGCTTCGACGCGGCGACCATTTTCATCGCCTTCGTGATCTGCTGCGTCGACTTGACCGCGCGAACCCGACGTCGGATATCTAACAGAGAGGGCATCGGTGTCTAGGCGGCGGCTGACTTCTTGGCCGCGGCGAACTGCTCGGTGAATTCCTTCAAGCGCCTGATTCAGGTCGCGCTTGATCTGATCGCTCAGCTCTTTCTTCTCCGCCACCTGGGCGAGCAGCTGCGCGCGCCGCGTGTCGAGGAAGCTTGTACAGCTCCGTCTCGTAGTCGCGGACGTGCTCGACCGCCACCGTATCCAGGAATCCGTTGTTCGCAGCGTAGATGACGATGACCTGCTTCTCGACCGGCAGCGGCTGGTACTGCGGCTGCTTGAGGACTTCGACGAGCCGGCGGCCGCGGTTCAACTGGTTCAGCGTCGCCTTGTCCAGATCGCTGCCGAACTGCGCGAACGCGGCCAGCTCCCGGTACTGCGCCAGGTCCAGGCGCAACGAGCCCGCAACCTGCCGCATCGCCTTCACCTGCGCCGAGCCACCGACGCGCGACACGGAGTTGCCGACGTTGATCGCCGGGCGTACGCCTGGTGGAAGAGATCGCTCTCCAGGAAGATCTGGCCGTCGGTGATCGAGATCACGTTGGTCGGAATGTAGGCCGAGAGGTCGCCCGCCTGGGTTTCGATGATCGGGAGCGCGGTCAGCGATCCACCGCCGAGCTCCTTCTTCATCTTGGCGGCGCGCTCGAGCAAGCGGGAGTGCAGGTAGAAGACGTCACCCGGGTAGGCCTCGCGGCCCGGCGGACGCCGAAGCAGCAGCGAGATCTCCCGGTAGGCCTGCGCGTGCTTGGACAGATCGTCGTACACGCACAGCGCGTGCTTGCCGTTGTCGCGGAAGTACTCGCCCATGGCGCAGCGCCGTGTACGGGCTGATGTAGAGGAGCGGCGCGGGATCGGAGGCGCCCGCCGCAACCACGATGGTGTAGTCCATCGCCCCGGCCTCGTCCAGGGTGCGGACGACCTGCGCGACCGTCGACTGCTTCTGGCCGATCGCGTTGTAGATGCAGATGACGTCCTTGCCCTTCTGGTTGATGATCGTGTCCACCGCGACGGCTGTCTTGCCCGTCTGGCGGTCGCCGATGATCAACTCGCGCTGCCCGCGCCCGATCGGGCACCATCGCGTCGATCGCCTTCAGGCCGGTCTGCAGCGGCTCCTTCACCGGGCTGCGATCGACGACGCCTGGCGCCAGCCGCTCGATCTCGCGGAACTGCTTCGAGACGATCGGGCCCTTCCCGTCGATCGGCTGACCGAGCGCGTTGACGACGCGGCCGACCATCTCTTCGCCGACCGGCACCGAGATGATGCGGTTGGTTCGCTTGACCGTGTCGCCTTCCTTGATTTCGGTGTACTCGCCGAGCAGCACCGCGCCGACGCTTTCTTCCTCGAGGTTCAGAGCGATGCCGAACACCCCGTGCGGGAATTCCAGCATCTCCCCGGCCATCGTTCGCTCGACGCCGTGGACGCGGGCGATGCCGTCGCCAATCGACACGATCGTCGCCGACCTCGGCCACGTCGACATCGACGGCGTAATTCCCAATCTGGTCGCGGATGATTTTGGAGATTTCTTCGGCTTTGATGTGCATGGCTCAGTTGTTGGTCGCTCGTCGTTGGTCGCTAGTCGGTCCCGCTCAGCTGTTCCTTCAAGCGCTGGAGCTGCGTGGTCACGCTGCCGTCGTACACCGTGCTGCCGACGCGGGTCACGACCCCGCCGATGATTGCCGGGTCGACGCGCGTCTCGATCTGGACCTGACGTCCGGTCGCCCGTGCAATCCCCTGCTGGAGCGCCACCACCCGGTCCGGCGGCAGCGCGATCGCCGTCGTGACTTCCGCCCGGACGACCTGTTGATGGTCCATCACCCGTTCACGGAATGCCTGCGTCAGGTCGTCGAGGAGAGCCAGGCGATCGCGCTCGGCGAGCATCAGCAGCAGCCGCGCGACCGCGGGGGTCACCGGCTGTTGGGCCACGAGCTGTTCGATGACGCCGCGTTTCCTGGACGGCGGGATGGCCGGGTTCGACAGCACGCGACGGAGCCCGTCGTGCCCGCGGACGAGGTCGCCGAACGCCGACAGGTCGCGCGCCACCCGCTCGACATCCATGCGCTCCTTGAGCACGACGTCGAACAACGCGCGCGCGTAGCGCGCTGCTGCCACGCGAGGCGTCATCGCGCCACCTTGCCCTGGCCTGGCACCAGTTGGGCGGCATAGCGATCGAGCAGGCGCATCTGGTCGTCAGCGGTGATCGTGCGCGCGATGCGCTGAGCGGCCACCTGAACGGCCAGCTGCGCCGCGTGCTCGGTGAGCTCGCGCCGCGCGATTCGCAATCGCATCGCGATCTCGCGGCGCGTCTGCTCGAGGAGCCGTGCCTGTTCCGCCTTCGCCGTCTCAGCGATACGGGCTTCTTCGGCCGCGATGTCCTCGGCGCCGCGGGCTTTCAGCGTCTCGAGCTCCGCAGGCAGCGCGGCCAGTTGACGATGAATCTGCTCGAGCTGGGCGGTTGCGGTCTTGCGCATCTCCGCTGCCGTCACCAGATCCTGGCGGATCTGTCCGTGAGCGGGTCTGGAGATAGCTCTGGATGGGCGCCCGCAGGTAATAGACCAGCACGCCCACCAGGATCCCGAAGTTGACCAGCTTGGCGATCGTCGGGAGGATGCCTTCCCCGTGTTCGTCTCGGCAGCAAGGACGTCCACCGGAAGCACGACCAGGAGCAGTACGAGGAGCGCCGCGACGACAAGGCGCCGGCGGACCATCGTGCGAAACGAAGAATCGAGTGTCATCAGCGAGCGTTGGGACGTGCGAGTCAAGAGGCTTTGCGGCCGAGGATCCGCTCCGCCGCCGGCGGTGCCGAGCGCGTCCGCGTCCGCGCTCAAACGCCGGCGCGCCTCCTCGGACTCCGCCTGGAGCTGCGCCGAAGCGGCGGCAATCTCCTCCTCGGCCTGCGCCCGAGTCGAGGCGAGGATGTCTGCACGGGCCGAGCAGGCCGCGCGCCGGACGTCGTCCATTTGACGATAGACCTCGGCCCTCGCGGCCGCCGTCTTGCGCTCGAATTCCGCCGTCGCGGCGGCGGCTTCACGCGCCGACCGCTCTGCGAGCTCGCGCGCAGACCGTGCCGCCTCTTCACGCTGCTGAATGACCCGTTGGATCGGCTTGAACAACAGCCGATCGAGAATGGCAGTCAGGACGAGCAGGAAGAAAATCACCCAGACAACTGACAGATCCGGGAGCACGAAACCTCCGAAATGCTGACGCTCAGGCGCACGCCTTTCGGCGGGCGCGCAAACGTTAATTTATACCATTCGCAAGCGAACTGAGCAAAGGGAACCCCTCTGCCAGCGTCTGCTTCAGAGCTCAGTAGACGACGGACGCGTTCCGGCGGATCAGACCAAACATCGCGAGCACCACCAGGATGATGACCACCACGACGGCCCGCAAAATCAGCCTCTGTCGTGTCGAGATCTCCTGCATTTCAGCCTCCGTACTCGAGACCTTACCGGACGGCAAGTCGGGCTGCCCCACGCGCAACCACCGAGCCGATACGCCAGGCACCGCACCCCGCATCCGACAGACGCCGCTGGGCGGTTTCAGCGAACCCCGGTGTCGACCGCCAGGAGCAGTCCGCCTGACGTCTGTGGATCGTGGAGCAGCTGGACGACCTCCTGCGGGATCCCGGCGGCGAACTCCTCGCCGTCGCCAAAGTGCTGAGCGTTCGTCCGACCGCCGCCGGGCAGGTTCTCGGCGGCGATGGCGAGGACGCCGTCGAACAGCGGGACCCTGGTCGAGTCGATCTCGATCGTGACGCCGCTCGCCTCGGCCATCTCCGACGCATGCCCCGCCAACCCGAACCCGGTCACGTCCGTGCAGGCATGGACGGCCCCCGCCTCGAGCGTCTGCAGGACTTCGGCAGCAGTCTTGTTCGAGGGTCAGCATCGACGCGACGGCTTGTCGCGCCAGCGCCTCTGGTGCGCGGTCGAACTTGATTGCGGTCGTGACGACTCCCGTGCCGAGCGGCTTGGTCAGCAGGATCACGTCTCCCGGGCGGGCACCGGCGTTGGTCCACATCCGCTCGGGATTGACATGCCCGGTCACCGCGTAGCCGAACTTGATCTCCGGATCCTGCGACGGTGTGCCCGCCGAGCAGCGCGCACGCCCGCCTGCGTCCAGCATGGCGATGCCGCCGGAAAAGATCGCGTTGATGACGTCGCGTTCGACTTCCTTCGAGAACGCCGCAATCGCGAGCGCCGTCAGCGGCCGGCCGCCCATCGCATAGACGTCGCTCATCGCGTTCGCCGCCGCGATCTGACCGTAGACGATACGGGTCGTCGACGATCGGCGTGAAGAAGTCCACGGTCTGCACGATCGCCCGCTCGCCATCGAGCCGGTAGACGCCGGCGTCGTCGGACGTCCGGTAATCCACCAGCACCCGCGCATCGGACGCCACTGGCAGCACGCCGAGCGCGCGCGCGAGCTCGCCCGCGGCGAGTTTGCTGGCACAGCCGCCGCAGGCGGCAAACGACGTCAACCTTCTTGCCGACAACTCCGGTCTCCTCGCAGCGCGTTCCGCAGTTATCGCTCCGTCAGATATTCGAACAGCCGCTGCAGCTCGGTCTCGTTGGTGAACGCGATTTCGATCCGACCGCCGCGACCGTTTCGGACGATGCGCGTTTTCGTGCCGAGCGCGAAGCGCAGTCGGTCCTCGGCGGCTCGGGTGTGGACGTCCTTCGGCCGGTTCTTGCCGCTTGACGTCGGGATTGCCGGCCTTCGCGACGAGCGTTTCGGTTTCGCGCACCGAGAGGTTCTTCGCCACGACGTCCCGCGCGACGCGCAGCTGCGCGGCCTCGTCGGCGAGGCCGAGCAGCGCGCGGGCATGTCCCATCGAGAGCGAACCCGCCGCCAGGTTCTCGCGGATCTCGTGGGGCAGCCGCAACAGCCGGACGTAGTTGGCAATCGACGATCGATCCTTCCCGACCGCCTCGGCGATCTGTTCCTGGGTCAGGCCGAGATCGTCGGCGAGGCGGCGGTATGCCTGCGCTTCCTCGATGGGATTGAGATCCTCGCGCTGGATGTTCTCGATCGAGCGCTGCCGCGCAGGAGTCGGTCGTCCGGAATGTCGCGGACGACGACCGGAACCTTCAGCAGGCCGGCGCGCTGCGACGCGCGCCATCGGCGTTCGCCGGCGACGATCTCGTAGCGGTCGTCGGCCGTGCGGCGGACGACGATCGGCTGAATGATGCCGTGCGAACGGATCGAGCGCGCGAGCTCGTCGATGCCGCGCGTCGTCGACGCGGCCGCGCGGCTGAAACGGGTTCGGCCGGAGCAGATCGGTGTCGATTTCCAGGCCGCGCTCGGATGGCGCGGCGACTTCGGGCGCATCGGGAATCAAGCGCGCTCAAGCCTCGGCCGAGTGCGGGTCGCTTGTCAGCCATGGTGCTGCTCCTCCTGCTGGGGCTCCCGTCCCGGCGGGCGGCCGACGGGTTCTGGACCGCTCTCGCGCCAGCAGTTCGCGCGCAAGCCCGACGTAGGCCTCGGCGCCGCGCGACTTCGCGTCGTAGACGATGGCGGGCATGCCGTGGCTCGGCGCTTCGCCGAGCCGGATGTTGCGGGGAATCACGGTCTGGAACACGCGTTCCTGGAAGAACGACCTGATGTCGCGCGCCACCTGTTGTCCGAGATTCGTCCGTTCGTCGTACATCGTCAGCAGCACGCCGGCGATATCGAGCGACGGATTGAGCGTCGAGCGCACGCGTCGCAACGTGGCGACGAGATCGGCGATGCCCTCGAGCGCGAAGTATTCGCAGGTGAGCGGGATGATGACGGCGTCTGCGGCGACGAGCGCGTTGAGCGTCAGCAGACCGAGCGACGGTGGCGTATCGATGAAGACGTAGTCGAAGCGGTCGCGCAGGGAGTACACCAGCGCGCGAAGGCGTCGTTCGCGATTCTGCAGCAGCACGAGCTCGACCTCGGCGCCGGTCAGGTTGCGATCCGACGGGACGAGAGACAGGCGATCGACCGGCGTCGGGAGGACGAAGTCACCGGCGTCGGTGAACTCGCCCGTCAGCGCCTGGTAGACGGTCCCGCCGGGGGCGGATCTGGCCTTTCAGGCCGATGCCGCTCGTCAGATTGGCCTGGGGATCCATGTCGACGAGAAGGACCCGCTGTCCGGCCATGGCGAGGGCGGTGGCGAGGTTGATGGCAGTGGTGGTTTTGCCGACGCCCCCCTTCTGGTTGGCGACGACCAGCGCGCGGGCGGACATTTTTAGGGCTAACGCCAGAATTCTGACTGGTTGCGGTGCCGTCGATAGGATAGACCGGGACTACAGGACGTTCAAGGTCAACCTTGTTCCACGTGGAACAATCGTCATTCGACCCGCCGAAAACCGAAGAGCCGGCTGGCGCTTGCGTCGACGAGCGGGTAGGTGCCAGTCCAGGCGAGCGGACCAGCGTCCGGGAGCTCTGCTGGACCTGAAGGTCCCCGAAAGAGCAGCGCGAGCCCATCCGGGCCGAGGAACTCGGCGACGTCACGGAGCATCCGGCGTTTCCACTCGAACGGCGCGAACCGAGAGCGCGCTGTAAGTGCCGCGCTGGCCGTGACGGTCCAGAAGGTCCTGGAAGCGAACGTTTTCAACCAAGGCCCGACTGAGGTCAAGCACGCTACCGCCTCCCGCAGAAACGCCGCCTTCCGACCCTTGACTTCCACCATGGTCAAATCGAGGCCGGGAAGTGACAACGCCAACGGGATCGCTGGAGACCCCCCGCCGGATCCGAGGTCGAGTAGTCGCCCGTTCTGGCGGTTGACGTGAGGCACTGCCGCGAGCGGTTCGAGCAGCAGCCGATCGACGGCGGCGTCCAGATCGTCGAGCGCGGTCAGATTGATCTTCCGGTTCCAGCGGAGAAGGAGCTCGAGGTAGGCGACGAGGCGATCTGCAAGAGCAGACGAAAGGGTGATGTCCGCCTTGGAGGCGCGCCGGAGCAAGCGGGTTCGAGCATCTCGGGCAGCCACGCCCGCCAGCGTATCAGACCTCAGGCGGAGTGTACGGGCCGGTCGAGGTAGGCGGCGAGGACCGAGAGCGCAGCCGGGGTGACGCCGGGAACCCGACCGGCCTGGCCGAGCGTGGCCGGCCGGACCTGTGAGAGGCGATCGACGACTTCCCGCGAGAGACCTGGGACGCCCGCGAAGGCGAACTCGCCGGGATCCGCGATTCTCCTGGCGGCGCTGCCGATCGACCGCCACCAGCTCCCGGCGAATGTAGCCTTCGTACTTGAACTCGGTCTCGACGCTGGCCACGTCGAGCGTTTCGCGTCCGGGATCGACGTCGAGCGTCAGGCTTCCGCTTCGCACGAGCTCGGACAGGCACACACCGGGCTGCTTCAGGGCACGGTCCGCGGGAATCGTTTGACCCGCGACCTCGACGCTCGTCCGGCGAACGCACGCGGCATTGCGCTCGAACCGTTCCCGCCGCCGCTCGAATCACTCCCACCGCTCGTCGTCCACCAGCCCGACCTCGCGTCCACGCGGCCGTGAGACGCAGGTCGGCGTTGTCGATCCGAAGCAGCAGCCGGTGCTCGGCGCGCGACGTGAACATCCGGTACGGCTCGAGACAGCCCTTCGTGGTCAGATCGTCGACGAGAATGCCGATGTACGCCTCGTCGCGCCGAAGCACGAACGGCGGCCGCGTCGACGACCGAGCGCGCCGCGTTGATGCCCGCGATGAGCCCCTGCGCCGCGGCCTCCTCGTAGCCCGACGTGCCGTTGATCTGGCCCGCGAGAAACAGACCCGGGAGCCGGTGCGCCTCGAGCGACAGCGTCAGCTCGGTCGGCTGGATGAAGTCGTACTCGACGGCGTAGCCGGGCGCAGAGCACCTCGGCGTCCTCGAGACCGGGCAGCGCATGAACGAGCGTCGTCTGAACGTCGCGCGGAAGGCTCATCGAGAAGCCGTTGACGTAGATCTCGTCGACGTCCAGGCCCTCCGGCTCGAGAAAGATCTGGTGCCGCTCCCGGTGCGGAAAGCGCATCACCTTGTCCTCGAGCGACGGGCAGTAGCGCGGGCCGATCCCGGAAATCTGACCGTTGTAGAGCGGCGATTCGGCGATGTGGGCGCGCACGAGATCGTGCACGCGGTCGGTCGTGTGGAGCAGGTGGCAGCGCGACCTGCGGACGGTCGATCGACGCCGGTCATAAACGAGAACGGCACCACCGGAGCGTCGCCGCGCTCCTCAGGAAACCGCGATGAAGTCGATGCTTCGCCGACTGAGACGCGGCGGCGTCCCGGTCTTCAGACGGCCCCACCGGAAGCCCACGCTCTTCAGAGACTCGGCGAGGTCGTGCGACGGCGGTTCGTCGGCGCGGCCGGCGGGCCGTTGCTCGGCCCGACGTGGACGAGTCCGTTCAGGAACGTCCCCGTCGTGATCACCAGCGCGCGACAGGAATACGATCGGCCATCTTCGAGGGCAAGACCGGTGACGCGACCGCGCGTCGGTCGAGGATGCGACCGGCCCTGCCGACAATCCAGGCGATTCCCGGCTGCCGCGTCGAGCGCCTGCTCGACCCAGGCGCGGTAGGCGCGCTTGTCGGCCTGCGCCCGCGGCGACCAGACCGCCGGCCCGCGGCTTCGGTTGAGCAGCTTGAACTGGATCCCGGTCGCGTCGATGGCGAGGCCCATCAGACCCGCCGAGCGCATCGATCTCCCGAACCAGATGGCCCTTGGCGGTGCCGCCGACCGCGGGATTGCACGGCATGTGGGCGACCGTCGCCTCCGACAGCGTGCAGATCGCCACCGAGCGACCCATGCGCGCCGCCGCCCACGCCGCCTCGACGCCGGCATGCCCGGCGCCGACGACGATCACGTCGAAGTCAGGCGTTTTAGCTTTGTATTGCCAATTACTTTCCTATGCAGAACTTCGCGAAGATCGCGTGCACGCACCGCGTCCGGCGGCGCGGCGCCCGGTGACCTCCTCGAGCTGGCGCGCGAGCCTGCGGACGTCCGCCAGGACGAACTCCTCGGGCACGCCGAGCCCGCCGCCTCCGCCGCTCGCGCCAGCGCGCTCCGCGCCTCGGCGAGCAACGCGGCGTGACGCGCGTTGGTGATCGCGGGCACGTCGCGATCCACGCGCTCGGCTCGCATCGCGACAGGACGATCGCCTCGCGGAGCGCTGTCGATTCCCTCGCCGGTCGTTGCCGACACCGCGACGGCCGCTCGCGCCGGTCGCCGGGACTCCACGCGTGCGGCAGATCGCTCTTGTTCGCCACGAGCACCCGCGTCGCCGCAGCGGTGTCCTCGAGCAGCCGATGGTCGTCGGCCGTCAGCGTCGCCGACCGATCGAGGACGACGAGAATCAGTGCCGCGACTCGCCTGCGCTCCCGCCGCGCGCGCGATCCCTTCGGCCTCGATCGCATCGAGCGGTCGCTCGCGAACGCCGGCCGTGTCCACGAGCGTCACCGGGATCCCGTGCGACGTCGATCACTTCCGTCAGCAGATCGCGCGTCGTCCCGGGCACGTCGGTGACGATCGCGCGCCCGGCACCCGGCGAGCCGATTGAAGAGCGACGACTTGCCGGTGTTGGGCCGCCCGGCGATGACGACGTGCAGGCCGTCTCGAATGAGCCGCCCTCGTCGCGCGTCGCCGAGCAGGTCGTTGATCGCAGTCGGCGATCGTGGTCAGCTCCGCCGCTGCCGTCGCGGCGTCGATGAAGTGGTAACCCTCGTCGGGAAAGTCCAGCGACGCCTCGAGCCTGGTCGTCAGATCGAACAGCGCGCTGTCGATCGCGCGAATGCGCTCCGTGAGCGTGCCCTCGAGCTGATCGAACGCCGCACGCGCCTGAACCGGCGTGACCGCCTCGACGAGGTCGCGGACGGCTTCCGCCTGGACCAGATCGATCCGCCCGCTCAGGTACGCGCGGAACGTGAACTCGCCCGGCTCGGCAAGCCGCGCGCCTGCGCCATCGCCGACGCGACGATCTCGCGCAACAGCACCGGGCTGCCGTGAGCGCTGACCTCGACGACGTCCTCGCCGGTGTAGGAATGCGGGCGCGGGAAAGCTCGTCGACGAGCACGCGATCGATCGCGCCCGCTCGCTCCCGAGACGCGAGTCAACGTTGCCCGTCGCGGCTCGAGTCGGTTCGCCGGCCGAGGTCGATTGCGCGCGCAACTGCCTGCGCGTCCGGACCACTCAGCCGGACCACGCCGATCCCGCCCCGGCCCGGCGGCGTGGCAATCGCCACGATGGTGTCCGACAGGTCGAACATTGACGGTTGCCGATTGCAGATTGACGATTGACGCATTGGCGATTGCTCGATTGCTCTGATTGCGCGCACTTCAGCGCCGCGACCGAGAATGATCACGGTCTTCAGAAACGCATCGCCGATGCTCTCCGACGACATCTCCGGATCCTCGGCTACCGTCAGGTGCACGAGCCGCCGCGCGTAGGGATTGAGCGGGCCCATCTCCTGCGGCACGCCGGACGACTTCGCCTTCTCGATCATGAACCGCGCCATCTGTTTGCAGCTCGGCGTCCTTGCCCTTGCGGTAGTCGAGGCAATCGACGACGAACGACCGGTCGTCCTTCAGCTCGCGCCGGAAGGCGGTGTTGACGATGTGCTGGAGCGCGTCGAGCGTCTCGCCTCGCCGGCGCAGCAGCGCCTCGCCGCCCTCGCCGGTCAGATCCACCCGGACGCTGTCCGGCATCTCGGTGATGGCGATCTCGAGAGGCACGCCCATCGCGTCGAGCGTGCGTGCGACGAACTCTCGAACCCGGTCCTGCAGATCCGACATCACTTCCGCTCCTTCGCTGCCGGGCTCTTCCCGCTGCCGGCGCTCTTCATGCGGCGCTCGGCCGGCGGCCGAATCGACGCGCGCCGGCGCGCGGCCCAATCAGGCGGTTCGTCACGTCCTGCTGGCCGATCGCCCAGAGGTTGCTCACCGTCCAGTAGAGCACCAGGCCGCTCGGCGCCCACATGAACATCGTCGTGAAGATGAGCGGCATGAACAGCATCATCTTCTGCTGCACCGGATCGCCGGTCGCCGGCGTCATCCTCTGTCTGGACGAACTGCGTGATGCCCATCAGCACCGGCGTGATGTACAGCGGATCGTACGCGGAGAGGTCGTGGATCCAGCCGACGAACGGCGCGCCGCGCAGCTCGATGGCCACCGACAGCATCGCGTAGAACGCGAACAGCACCGGCATCGTCAGCAGCATCGGCACGCAGCCGCTCGCCGGGTTCACGCCGCGCTCGCGATAGAGATTCATCAGCTCGACGTTCATCTTCTGCCGAGCCGGGATCGGTCATCTTGAGCTTCGCGTAGCGATCCTGGATCGCCTTGACCTCGGGCTGCAGCTCCTGCATCTTCCGCATCGAGACGACGCTCTTGTGGCGCAGCGGGAACATCGCGAGGTTGATGAGGATCGTCAGCACGATGATCGACCAGCCGTAGTTGCCGACGTAGCCGTTGACCCACTTCAGGGCACGCAGCAGCGGCACGACGAGCCAGTCGAACATGCCGAAGTCGATCGCGCGCACGAGATCCGGATCGACCGAGCGCAGGACGTCGAAGTCCTTCGGGCCGAAGAAAAACCGCTCGCCGGTTGGGGGATTGGCAAACCGCACCGACCACGAGACGAACTGGAGACCACTATCCGAACCCGGGACTGTGACCGGGACTGGCTGATACTCGAGTTCCGTACGGGCTGGGCTCTTCGGAAGCGCGGCGCTCAGGAAGTAGTGATCGTCCACGCCGCCGAAGGGCACGGTGCCGTCCACCGTCGGCTGCTCCGAAATGCTGCGAGAAACCCACCCGGGTGACGTCCCTGTCGCGATAGAAGATCGGCTGCGACGACGGGGCGTGCACGTCATCCCGCTCGAGACGACGCCGGTGCCGAGCGCGGGACCCCACGCCACGGTCGGATTCACACGACTTGCCGTTCGCGTTCACCGCGGCCGTGAACTCGACAACGTACGGTCGACGGGGTTGAAACCGAACTCCTTGCGGACCGTGAGACCCGACGCATCGCCGTATTCGAAGACCAGCTTCGCGGGGTGACGAGGCGTCCACGCGGTCCGCGCTCGGTTTGAACAGGGCCTGGGAGAGCGTTCGATCGGTCGGCTGATCCCCGACCGACAGCGCGAACGGTTCGGCAATTGCCGTCAGGAACGCCGCTCGGGACGAGATCGAGCGGCTTGCCGTCAGCACCCAGGTAGCGCTTCAGCCGCCAGTGCTTTAGGACAGCGCCGCGAGTTGTGAAGACCGCCTCGACTTCGGGGTTCTCGACGACGACGTCCCGCTCGCTGCGCGTCGAACACCAGGGGCTGGACGGCCGGGGCTGCACGGCTCTGGCGGGGCGTCGCCTGGCCCGCAGTGCCCGTCCGCGGTCTGGCAGGCGGAGCCGTCGCTGGCGGGGCCGCCGTCGGTTTCTGGCGCGGGTCCGCAGGGGGAACATCGCCTGGTAGCCTGGTACAGCACGATGAACGAAAGGACGACGGCCAGCAGAACTCGCTTTTCCATGGGTTCAGGAGCGCGGGCCGTGGCCCGGGACCGGATCGACACCGGGCTGGGCGAACGGATGGCAACGCGCTAGACGACCGGCAGCGAGCAATGTTCCGCGGCACACGCCGTGACGACGAATGGCCTCGGCTGCGTACTCGGAGCAGGAAGGACAAACCGGCACGAGCCGGCAAACAACGGTGAAAAGACCGCCTTGTAGAGGTCGAGCAGGCCGAGTGCGACGGACTGGGCGACGGTCGGAGGCTTGTCGGGAGCCACGTCAGCTCCCGCGGATCGGCGAGCCTCCGCCGGCCAGCGTGTGCGTCGCGCCGGCGGCATGCGCTCGAGAAGTCCTCTTCGAGACTCGGCAAACGCCGCCTCCAACAACTCGCGGCGAGGGATGACGAGGATGTCGACGGCGCGGCCGGCCGGGTGAGGATTGCTGACGGAACACTTCTCGAATCAGACGTTTAGCCCTGTTTCTCGCGACAGCGGCGCCGAGCTTTCTCGACGCCACGATCCCCAGGCGGGTGCGCGCCGCCCTCGGCTGGGGCCATCAGCAGCGTCAGATACGCTGCCATGAACGCGCACGCCCCGGTCGAAGACCGCCTGGAACTCGCCCCGCCGTCGGACCCTCTGGGCACGAGTGAAACGCGCGGTCGGCATATCGTCGGCCCGGAGCGGTTGGCGGACCGCCTCCGTCACGCGTCGAGGCGACCCTGCGCCCGGCGGCGTTAGGATGAAACCGTAGAGCCGCTTGCGGCCCTTGGCTCGCCGGCGCTTGAGGACGAGCCGACCCTTTTTCGTGCTCATGCGCACCAGAAAGCCATGAGTGCGCTTGCGGCGACGACGGTTCGGCTGGAACGTACGCTTCATGATGTCGGATCCCTTGCGGTCTTCGGCTACGTGCGGAGAAACCTAAATAGTAGTCAAGCACCACGAGGAGTGTCAATTGCGCGGCTGTCTCGAGCACTCGTTTTGGGCGTTTGGCGTGAGGTCTGAGCCTATGTTAGAGTCCCGTCCCTGCGACCTCCGTAGGGCTCCCCCCGAAGTTTTCCACAACTGTGGAAAAAAATGTGGAAAAGCCCAGGTTTTCGCTCTCCATTCACGTCCGGGTGCCGCAGTGAAGCGGGTTCCCGCGGGGCGAAGGCTGAAAAAGGCCGTCATTGCTAGGGTTGAACGGCCGGCCGACGTGTAAAGACGGCACGACATACGGGCCTTTCGGGAGCGAAAGTCCCCGGTCGCCGGGAAAACCGGCACAGGCGGGCACATGACGGGCACCAACATCTGGGATCGAGTCCTCTCCCGTATCGAGGCCAAAGTCAACCGGCACAGCTTCTACACCTGGTTCAAGCCGACGTCGTTCGTGTCGGACGAGACCGGCTCGATCCGGGTCCGCGTGCCGAACGCGCTGTTCAGCGACTGGCTGACCAAGCACTACGCGGCGGTCCTGGCGGAAGCGTTGGGGGAAGTCGAACGGCCGGGATCGCAGGTGCTGTTCGTCACCGAGGAGTCGAAACCGGTCGTCGAGCCGCCCGTCGGCCTCCGCCAGCGGCCGGTCGAAGCGCATTGCCGACGTCGATGATCCGGCCGCAGGGCGGCCTCGGACCCACGCTACTCCTTCGACACGTTCATCGTCGGGCCGTCGAACCAGTTCGCGCATGCCGCCTGCCGGGCCGTGGCGGAAGCGCCGTCGCGCTCGTACAACCCGTTGTTCATCTACGGCGGCGTCGGGCTCGGCAAGACGCATCTGATGCACGCCATCGGGCACTACGTGCTCCATCACCTGAAGTCGCTTGAAGCTGACCTACATCTCGTCGGAGCGTTTCATGAACGAGATGATCAACGCGGTTCGCTACGATCGCGTGCTCGACTTCCGCGAGCGCTATCGCAGCGTTGACGTGCTGCTCGTCGACGACATCCAGTTTCTCGCCGGCAAGGAAGGCACGCAGACCGAGTTCTTCCACACCTTCAACGCGCTCTACGATTCGCAGAAGCAGATCGTCATCAGCAGCGACTGCCCGCCGCACGAGATCCCGTCGCTCGAGGAGCGTCTGCGATCGCGGTTCGAGTGGGGCCTGATCGCCGACATCCAGCCGCCGGATCTCGAGACGAAAGTCGCGATTCTCAAGCGGAAAGCCGAAGGCGGAAGGCGTCCCGCTGCCCGACAACGTCGCGCATCTACATCGCGGGACAAATCAAGTCGAACATCCGCGAGCTCGAGGGCTCGCTCATCCGCCTGATCGCGTATGCTTCGCTCACCGGGCCGGAAATCTCGCTGCAGTTGACCCAGGACGTGCTGCGAAACGTGCTGCAGCACGACGACCGCGCGATCACCATCGAGATCATCCAGAAGCACGTCGCCGACTACTACCAGCTGAAGCTCAGTGAGCTGAAGTCGCGGAACAATTCGAAGTCGGTCGCCCTGCCGCGGCAGATCGCGATGTACCTGTGCAAGTCGCTGACGAATGCGTCGCTCCCGGAGATCGGCAAGAGCTTCGGTGGCAAACATCACTCGACGGTGATTCACTCGATTCGGAAGATCGAAGACCTCCGTCAGCGCGACGGAGATTTCAACACGCTTATCAACACCTTCCTCGCGTCATTTCGCTGATGAAATCGCGCGTTCTGACGAGTTTTCCACAGGCCTCGGGACGGGGCTCGGATGTGGAGCAATTGTTGACCTCCGGACCGGGCCCTTCCGACCGGTCGATCTGGCACAAAAACAGAGGCCTGAGCTGCGAAAGCTCATCCACAAGGTAAATTACTGATAGATAAGCGGTAATCGGCATTGAGATTGTTTTCCACAGAGCCTCTTTCTTGTTATAATTCTTTGTTCCTTAGATCTCCCTCATAAACGAAGGGATCCGGCGCCGGTTTGGGCCGCACGTTCCCACGAGGTCACCACCACATGGAGCTTGTCGTTCGTAAGACCGATCTGCTGCGCGAACTCCAGTTGTTCCAAGGCATCGTCGAACGCAAGAACACCATTCCGATCTCTGGCGAATGTGTTGATCGAAGCGAATGGGCAACGAGGTCAAGCTGCTGGCGACTGATCTCGAGGTCGGACTGCGAAGCAAGTGCGTCGCGTCGGTGGCGAAGGGCGGATCGTTGACGCTGCCGGCGAAGAAGCTGTACGAGATCATCAAGGCACTCCCTGAGACGGATGTGCGGATCGAGGAAGACCGCAACGGTGTGAAGGTGGCGGCGGACCGGTTCGACTCTCGCATGCAGACGCTGCCACGGGAAGACTTTCCGACGCTGCCGGAAGGAACCGGCAGCTACAGCGCGTCGCTGGGGCGCGACGTCCTGAAGCAGATGGTCGCGAAAACGCAGTTCGCGATCACCGGAGAGGACACGCGCGTACTTCCTGAACGGCGCGCTCTTCATCCTTCGTCCCGACTCGATGAGCCTGGTCTCGACCGATGGCCATCGCCTCGCGCTGATCACGGTGACGCGCGACAAGACGAAGAAGACCAAGGCGGAGGACGAGGTCACGTGCCATCCTCCGCGCAAGACGCTGCTCGAGCTCGGACGCCTCCTCGCGGAGGGCGACGGCGACATCCAGTACCAGCGCGGCGAGAATCACCTGTTCTTCGACATCGGTGGCCGCCTCTTGATCTCGCGGATGATCGACGGGCAGTTCCCGGCGTTCGAGCGTGTCATCCCGAAGACGAACGACAAGCGCGTCGAGTTCGATCGCGATCGGCTCACCAGCGCGGTGAAGCGGGTGGCGCTGCTGTCGAACGAACGGTCGCGCGCGGTGAAGTTCCAGATCGACGCAGGCAAGGTCGAGATTGCTTCCAGCAGCCCGGAGTTCGGGGAGGCGAAGGAAGTCCTCATAGTGGACTACGCGTCGACCCCGGTGACCATTTGCTTCAACGCTCAGTACGTCCTCGACTTCCTCGCCGTCGTCGAGACCGATTCCGTCAGCCTGGAATTCAAGGACGAAATGAGTCAGGCCGTGATGAAGCCCATCGGCGCGGACGGCTACGAGTACACCGTACGTCATCATGCCGATGCGCGTCTGAATCCTGAATGTCACAAGTCGACCAACAGAACGACGATCAGCAGCCCGAGTCGACCGAACTTTCCCGTCCCGAGCAGCCGACGCCTGCCTCGGGTAACGGGAGCGGTCTGAGCGACGACGACTACGGCGCGGACAAAATCAAGGTCCTCGAGGGGCTCGAGGCCGTCCGCAAGCGCCCGGCCATGTACATCGGGTCGACCGGCGCGCGCGGGCCTGCACCACCTGGTCTACGAGGTCGTCGACAACTCGATCGACGAAGCGCTCGCGGGCTTCTGCGATCAGGTCAACGTCACGCTCCACATCGACAACTCGGTGACGGTGGTCGACAACGGCCGCGGCATTCCCGTGGACCAGCCACACGAGCGGTCGATCCGCGGCCGAGGTCGTGCTGACCGTGCTGCACGCCGGCGGCAAGTTCGACAACGACAGCTACAAGGTCTCCGGCGGTCTGCACGGCGTCGGCGTGTCCGTCGTCAACGCGCTGTCCGAGAGCCTCGATCTCGAAATCTGGCGCAACGGCGAGGTCTACAAACAGAGCTACCAGCGCGGCAATCCCGCCGGCGAGATCGAGGTCACCGGCACGACCAAGAAGCGCGGCACGAAGATCACGTTCAAGCCGGACGCCGAGATCTTCGAGACGATCGAGTTCAGCTTCGACACGCTGGCGCAGCGCCTGCGCGAGCTCGCGTTCCTCAACGGCGGCGTGACGATCACGATCGACGACGAGCGCGACGGCAAGGCGCACAAGTTCCTCTACGAGGGCGGCATCAACTCGTTCGTCCAGTTCCTGAACCAGAACAAGGCCGCCGTCAACGACAAGCCGATCTACATGCACGGCGACAAGGACGGCATCGACGTCGAAATCGCGCATGCAGTGGAACGACGGCTACACCGAAACGGTCTACTCGTTCGCCAACAACATCAACACGCACGAAGGCGGCACGCACCTGCCCGGGCTTCCGTTCGGCGCTGACGCGGACGATCAACTTCTACGTCAGCAAGAACAACCTGGCGAAGGACCTGAAGGACGCGAACATCGGCGGCGACGACATCCGCGAGGGCCTGACCGCGGTCGTCAGCGTGAAGATTCCGCGGCCGCAGTTCGAAGGCCAGACGAAGACGAAGCTCGGCAACACCGAAGTCAAGGGCATCGTCGAAGCCATCCTCAACGATCGGCTGGGCGCGTATCTCGAAGAGAACCCCGCGGTCGCGAAGCGGGTCATCAACAAGGCGGTCGACGCCGCGCGGGCGCGTGAAGCGGCGCGGAAGGCGCGGGATCTCGTGCGGCGCAAGGGCGCGCTCGACAACAGCAGTCCTGCCGGGCAAGCTGGCGGACTGTCAGGAGCGGGATCCGGCGCAGAGCGAGCTGTACATCGTCGAGGGCGAGTCCGCCGGCGGCTCGGCCAAGCAGGGCCGCGATCGCGCGCTTCCAGGCAATCCTCCCGATCAAGGGAAAGATCCTCAACGTCGAACGCGCGCGCTTCGACAAGATGCTCAGCAGCGACGAGATCAAAACGATGATCGCCGCGCTGGGATGCGGCATCGGCAAGGAAGACTTCGACATCTCGAAGCTGCGCTACCACCGCGTCATCATCATGACCGACGCGGACGTCGACGGATCGCACATCCGGACGCTGCTGCTGACGTTCTTCTACCGCCAGATGCGCGAGCTCGTCGACAACGGCTACGTGTTCATCGCGCAGCCGCCGCTGTTCCGGGCGAAGCGCGGGCGCTGCGGAGACCTTCATCCGGGACGAGCGCGCGCTCGAGGCCTGGCTGATCAAGCGCGCGGTGGAGTCGCGGCGTCGTCGTGCTGGCCGACGGGCACCGAAATCAAGGGTGACGAGCTCGAACGCCGCGTCGAGAAGCTCGGCGCGTTCCGCAAGTTCATGCAGATCGTCGAGCGCCGCGGACCGACGCACGACGTGGTCATGGCCGTCCTCGACGCCGGCGCGACGGATAAGGGCTTCTTCGCCGACCGCGACCGGGTCCAGGCGTTCGCGGACACGCTCAGCAACCCGCTGCCGGACGGCGAGCGTCCAGCCGGACGAAGAGCACCAGGCGCACAGCATCGTCATCGAAGACCGCAGCGGCGGCTACCCGAGGCACCACCGCGTCGACCTCGACTTCGTCGGCACCACCGAGTTCCGGACGCTCGTGGCGAGCTACACCGAGGTCCGAGGCATCCGCGGGCCGATCGTGGTTCGAACCGTTGCGGCGCCGGCAAAAGAGGATGACGGTCAGCCAGGCGCCGCGGCGGACGAGACCGCCATCGGCGGAGCGCCGCTCGACCAGGCCACGCGGCTTGCCGCCGAGCCCCGAACGCCTGACGCCAGCTCGATGCCGAAGGTCGCCGGTAAGGGCAAAGAAGCCGAGGTCCACATCGAGGGCCTCGAGCGAGCTCGTCGAGTTCTTCATCGGCGCAGGCAAGAAGGGCCTCGACATCCAGCGCTACAAGGGCCTCGGCGAGATGAATCCCGACACGCTCTGGGAAACGACGATGGATCCCGAGAAGCGAACGCTGCTGCAGGTGCGGGCCGAGGATCATCCCCAGGCGGACGGATGTTCACGACTCTCATGGGCGACCAGGTCGAGCCGCGGCGCAAGTTCATCGAAGACAACGCGCTGGACGTGAAGAACCTCGACATCTGATCGGCTGGGACTGGCGAATCGGCTCGACTTCGTGGCTGAGAACGGTCCCGAACCGCCGGATCACCAGTCACCGACCAGCCAACTAGCACATGACCGACTTCGCCGCCTCAAAATTCCCGGTCAACATCGAAGACGAGATGCGGCAGTCGTACATGGACTACGCGATGAGCGTCATCATCGGGCGTGCGCTGCCCGACGTCCGTGACGGGCTGAAGCCCGTCGCACCGCCGCGTGCTCTTCGGCATGCGCGACATGGGGCTCGCGTCGAACCGGGCGTACCGGAAGTGCGCGAAGATCGTCGGCGACGTGATGGGCAACTATCACCCGCACGGCGACCAGTGCGATCTACGACACGCTGGTGCGAATGGCGCAGGACTTCAACATGCGCTATCCGCTGGTCGACGGCCAGGGAAACTTCGGCTCGATCGACGGCGATCCTCCGGCGGCCATGCGCTACACCGAGGCCCGCCTCGAGCCGCTCGCCGAAGCGATGATGTCGGACATCGACAAGGAAACCGTCGACTTCGTCCCGAACTACGACGAGACGACGGAAGAGCCGACCGTCCTGCCGACGACGTTCCCGAACCTGCTGGTCAACGGGTCAGCCGGCATCGCGGTCGGCATGGCGACCAACATCCCGCCGCACAACCTGCGCGAGGTCGTCGACGGCGTCCTCGCCGTCGTCGAGCACCGGAACGACCCGAAGCGAGCCCGGTTCCGCGCGGTGATGATGGCGGTTCCGGGTCCCGATTTCCCGTCGCGGCGGCTTCATCGTCGGCCGCGAGGGGATCCTCCAGGCCTACAAGACCGGGCGCGGCTCCATCACGCTTCGCGCCAAGGCCGGCGTCGAGGAGACAAGAAGCGCGACAAGCTCTCGATCGTCGTCACCGAGATCCCCTATCAGGTCAACAAGGCGCGGCTGATCGAAAGATCGCCGAGCTGGTGAACGAGAAAGCCATCGAGGGCATCTCCGATCTTCGCGACGAGTCGCGACCGCGACGGCATGCGGATCGTCATCGAGCTCAAGCGCGGCGAGGTACCCGAGGTCGTGCTGAACAACCTCTACAAGCAGACGCCGCTGCAGACGACCTTCGGCATCATCATGCTGGCCATCGTCCGGCGGCCGGCCGAAGATCCTGCCGCTGCTGGAGGTCGTCGAGCAGTTCATCGAGTTCCGCCGTGAAGTCGTTCGGCGGCGGACTGAGTTCGAGCTGCGGCAGGCCGAGGCGCGCGCGCACATCCTCGAAGGCCTGCAGATCGCGCTCGACCACCTCGACGCCGTCATCAAGCTGATCCGCGGCTCGCCGAATCCGGCCGAAGCGCGAGAAGGCCTGGTCGCGCAGTTCGCCTGAGCGCTGATCCAGGCGCAGGCCATCCTCGACATGCAGCTCCAGCGGCTGACCGGGCTCGAGCGCCAGAAGATCGTCGACGAGCTCGCCGAGCTGATGAAGACGATCGAGCGGCTGCGCGCGATTCTCTCGAGCGAGGAGCTGCTGATCCAGGTCGTCGTCAACGAGCTGAAGGAGATCCGCGAGAGGTTCGGCGACGAGCGCCGCACCGACGATCATCGACGAGAGCGGCGAGTTCCGGATCGAAGACCTGATCGCCGACGAGGACATGGCGATCACCGTCACGCACACCGGCTACATCAAGCGGACGCGCGATCTCACCTACCGCACGCAGCGCCGCGGCGGCAAGGGCCGCATCGGCATGCGCACGCGCGAGGAGGACTTCGTCAGCCACCTGTTCGTCGCGTCGACGCACGCCTACATCCTGATTTTCTCGGACCGCGGCCGCGCCTACTGGCTGAAGGTCCACGAGATCCCGGACGTCGGCCCGGGCGGCAAGGGCAAGGCCGATCGCGAACCTCGTCTCCATGGAGGAAGGCGAGAGGATCGCGGCGCTGCTGCGGTGAAGGAGTTCCCCGAGGCCGAGGGTCGGCAGTTCGTCGTCATGGGCACGCGGAAGGGCGTCGTCAAGAAGACCGATCTGTCGGCGTTCAGCAACCCGCGGGCGGGCGGCATCATCGCGATCGGCGTCGAAGAGGGCGACTCGGTGATTGCCGTCGAGTTGTCCGACGGCAACGAGCAGATCTTCCTCGGGCACCCGCAACGGCATGGCGATCCGGTTCGACGAGACCGACGTACGGCCGATGGGTCGCACCGCTTACGGCGTCCGCGGCATCAGCCTGCGTGACGACGACGAGGTGGTCGCGATGGAAGTGGTTCGCGAAGGCGGCACGCTGCTGACCGTCGCGCAGAACGGCTACGGCAAGCGGCACCGAGCTCGAGGAATACCCGCCTGCAGTCGCCGCGGCGGCATCGGCATCATCAACATCCAGACCTCGGATCGCAACGGGAAGGTCGTCGGCATCGCCTACGTCCACGACGACGACCAGCTGATGCTGATCAGCCAGCAGGGCATGATCCTGCCGCATGCGGGCGGGTGACGTCCGCGCGATCGGCCGCGCCACGCAGGGCGTCCGCCTGATCGGGATGGAAGAGGGCGATGCCGTCGTTTCGCTGGCGAAGCTGGCGGAAAAGGAAGAGGAGACACGACAGGCCGAGGGGTGCACCCGAGGTGCCCTCCACCCGGAACCCCCCGCAATAGACGTCTCCCGCCCGGACTAAAGCCCGGGCGCTACGCCGGCTCGAGCTTCGCGTATTTCGCGAGTAGCTTTTTCGTCCCGACCGTATTGAAGCGAACCGTGATCTTCAAGTCGTCGTTGTGCTGCTGGACCGCGACGACTTCCCCGACGCCGAACTGCGCGTGCCTGACGCGCATGCCCGGACAAGATATTCCATCGCTGACTGATCCTCGTTCTGGTACAAATAGGCCGCCTCCGACTCGCGGGCCCCGGCCAGGACGCCCCTTGCGCCCGTAGGGATTCGTTCTGAAGTCGTAGTGGCTATGGGTAAAGCCACCGAACTCGGCGCCGCTGGCAGCACGCGATCCATCGCTTCGGCAGGAATCTCGTCGAACCGTGACGTTCGGTGGACTGATATTCGCCGAAGACGCGGCGCCGTGACGCGCTGGTCAACACCAACTGGGTTTGAGCCCGCGTCATGCCCACGTAACAGAGGCGCCAGCTACTCCTTCGAGCTCTTCTTCGTCCTCGCTCGAGCGGGAGTGCGGAAACAGCCCTTCCTCCAGGCCGGCGATGATCACCATCGGGAACTCCAGCCCCTTGGCGGCGTGCATCGTCATCATCCAGACCTTCGCATCGCGCGTCCCGGACTCCTCGTCGGCCTCCGACAGGAGCGAGAGGCAATCGACGAAGCCGCCCAGCGACGCCTCGGCCTCGCGGACTTGGTACTCCCTCGCAGCCGAGACGAGCT
>CAVZVH010000011.1:0-21871 GCA_963778645.1 uncultured Chloroflexia bacterium | reverse complement strand
CGTTTCTACGCGGGCGTTTCTGATGAGGCCACTAACGCTTTGCTCGGATGAATCGTCCCTGCGGACGCGTAAAGGTTGACGATTTGCACGATGGCGTTGTAGTATGCGACGACGATGTTGACCGTGGCGCAGGCCGCCAAGCGTGCCGGCCGAAACCCTGAGACGGTTCGACGCTGGATTCGGGAAGGGAAGCTCACGGCGTGGAAGGTCGGGTCGCAGCACGTCATCGACGACGACGATCTAACGAACACGCTTCACGGTGGTGGACCGCCCCGGCGCGGACAGCCAGGAATCATCGACGATCCAATGGACCGCGCCATCGTCTCAGCGCTCCATCAAGGGCGCGCCGAGCGGATGGCCCAGATTCTGGAGGCCGTCGCGCCCTACGGCTCAATGGCCGTTCCGGCGCAGGGCTTGGCCCCGGATGACTGGCTGACCCACATCGTCGGCCGGATCGTGCGGGCTGTGGATCCGGTCAAGATCATCTTGTTCGGCTCGCGCGCACGCGGCGACGCACGCCCGGACAGCGACTACGACGTGCTCGTGGTCCTGGATGCGGTCGGTCATCGCCGTGAGGACAGGATCAAGATCCGTCGCGCGTTCGAGGATCTGCCAGTGGGTGCCGACGTGCTCGTTGCGTCCGCGGCCGAGGCAAGTGGCGATGTGCCGGGTCGGCCGACTGGCGCGGTGGAATGGGCGATTTCGGAAGGCCAGACCATTTACGCGCGTGAGCCCGGCAGCTGAAGATGCCGTCTGGTGGATCCGGACGGCGATCGGCGACCTCGCGGACGCCCGAGCGATCGCCAATGCCGAGGCGGCTCCGCTGCGAGGGGCCGCCTACCACGCTCAGCAGGCCGCCGAGAAGGCGCTCAAGGCTGCGATCGCCTCCGATGGGATGGTTCCGCCGCGAGTCCACGACCTCGTTCTGCTTGCAGCCATCATCCCGGGACTGTTTGACGGGTCGGAGCCAGCACCGGACCTGACCAGGTTGTCGGCGGCGGTCATCACCGCGCGATATCCGGACCCGGACGACCCGCCGTACGACCTTGACGAGGTCGAGCGCCTCATCGTGGACGCCGATGCCGTCGTCCGGGCAGTTCGTAGGTACCTTGCGGCGCGAGGCGTTGACGCGCGGGACCTCAGCGGCATCTAGAAAGAAGCGCAGCCACTTCCGATAAGGTGAGTTATGTCCATACCTGCGAAGGCGACTGAGTTTGCCATCGATGACGGCAAGTCCTTGATGGCAGACTGGTGCGCTGACATGAGCACTCTCGACGCACGATTACCGGCTCCGTGCTCAATCGAGTTCCTGCGGTCGAAGGCTCGGCGCTCGGCGGATCCGCAGAACCGGGTCATCGAACGTCCAGGCCTGACCGAAGCTGGCTCTACCGTCGACGGACGATTCGGGACTGGCTCGGACTTCCGCCGTTGAACCGCCGACTACCTGGTGACCCTCAAGGTACCCAAAAACGATGCATAGCCCAAGGCTTGCAAGCACCCGGATGAGCCAGTCTTCCCTAACGAGAAGCGCCGACCGGGTGTCGTGCCAAGGACGCCCGGCACGTTGCGATACGGCGACGATCTCGCCACCTGCGAGCCATTCGGCTCGGTCGCCTGTCCAGGAGAGGCCACCAGCGCGATACAGGACCCTTGCCGGCACGTCCGCGTGGCTCGCCTCTGCCAGCGTGGGATCTCGAATCGTCGACTCCCATGTATAGGACTCCGCAGCGTGGGAGACGAGCAAGTGTTCGGGCCAATCCCGGGGCTCCCCACGGGCCTCTCCAAATGTCAGTTCTGTCGGTGGACTTCGCCCATGTCATCTCGCCCAAATATGGTCCGTCGATATGCTCCGGCTCCTCGGGCATCCATCTGCCCCATAGGGTGCGAGTTCGCAGCTGGGCAGTGACTTGGTCGAGATCCTCAGGGCTCACCAGCCACGACCAAAGTAGATGCCACTCTTGCCGGTATCGCTCGCGCTCCTCGTGGGGGGCGCTGAGACTCCCATACCGCGACAGTGCTACCCACGTCGTGCCATCGTCGTCAATGGGTCGGACCAGCGCATCCATGCTTACCACGTTGTCCTCGCTCGCGGCCCATTCCTCATCCGAGCCACCGACCAGGACTGGGCTGCGCACCTGCCACCACGTCTCTGCTTCGTCTGAGTTTCCCGCTTCAGCATCAATCGGACCGAAAGTGGGATCGAGGTCCCGGCCGAAGTAATCGGCGGGCATTGGACTCTGCCCTGGTTCCTCGGGATGAAAATTGTCAGATAGACGCGCCATCAATTCACGCAGTGCGATCCACTGGTACTTCTTCCCGATTCGCTCCACTCGCCTGTGGGCGCGTCCCGAGTCGCGACTTGGTATGTTCGAGTCGATTTCTTCGAATCGTTCTGGAGACCAACCTAACTCGAGGACGCGACGGAAGACCCATCGAGATGCCAGGTCGGAGTCGTATGGGTCACGCCGGCCGGTCTCGGGTGCCGCGACCGTCAACGGCAGAGTCGAAAAGTGCCGGACACGAGGCTCAAGTACATAGTTTCCAAAGTCACCCATGTCAAAGAGTGAGAAGTACAGTGATCCGTACGCGTCCTCTGTAAACGACTGGTTGAGTTCCGCCCTGCTGCCAGGATTCCCGGGGGGCTCGCTGTTCCATGCAACCGTAAACCGCTCAACATCGAGCGCCATCCCGGCTGGCATCTCTGTGCGGAGCCACTCCAAGATGCCGTTGATGGCGTCGCGTGCTGCGTCATCAACGGGGGCGTGGGACACCGAAAGCGACAGGACGGCCTCACCCACCGAATGCGCATCGACCGGAGACTCCCCTCCCCCTCGCAGCACTGCCCCGTGCGCCGCCGTAAGGAGAGCAGCGAATACGTTTGGATCATCGACTGCAGCAAATCTTTCGAGTGCATTGGGGATGAGGGTGAGCCGGTGGGCCCACAAACTTGCTAGCAGGCGGATTGACAGGGCACGCAGCAGGCCATCTGGAGATGCCGTGCACCATGCGAGTGCCGTGCAGATCCGGTCGACGGATCCATCGGCGACCAGTGGGTAGTCGCGTACGGCAGCCCGTGCAGCCTCAAGCAATTCTCCAACTCCTCGTGTCCAGCCCGATTCATGACCAATCGTGTACACAGACCACGTGCTATCGCGTTCCGGCATCGGACGTGCGAGGAGGTATTCGTGGAGCCAATCCGCGTTAAATGGACTCTCTGATGGGGCGAGAGACAGCAGCAGGTCGAACGTGTACTCGCGTGAGACAACGTCGTCCAGCGCTTCCTGGAGCAGTTGTCGCGTCGTCGCGCCGGCGACCATTGGGCTGAGATATCGGAGGGAGTCGAGGACGCCGTCGGTCAGGACACGACGCAATGTCGTGTCCACTTCGACTAGGTCGGCCACCTGGAAGTTCCACCTTTCCGCCGCGACAGTCGCGATGGCGGAGATGAGACCAGGATCAGCATCATGGATGCGAGCGGCCAGGCTGGCCGGTTGAATCGGTCCGATTGGCGCGGAGGCACGAACGATGGCGTCCGCGATCAGGTAGTCGCTAAAACGGTTGTACGAGAACCGAACGCGGTCTTGACGATCCGCATGGCCACCATCCCAAACCGTTGCCACTTCTCCTACCAAGAGGTTCTCCTCGAGGAGGGATGCAAAAAGTGTCGAGGGCCACTCTTGGAGATGGGAGGCTTGCTCGTCCGCCAGCGCCTTGGCTTCGGACCGTAAGAGCCAAGACCGCCCCAGCCGAGCCATCTCGGATGCCACTGCCTGGACGGCTGCGCGCACCGGGTGATCCGATTCGTCCAAGCGCAGACGCTGGGTGATTACTCGTTCACGCCCCTCGAGGTAACGCTCGAAAACGCGAGACTCGTACTCGCCACGACTGGGCGGCTCGGTAATCCCGGCATCCTGAAGACCAACGCAGTAGAGCTTAAGGAAGAGCGGGTTCGCAAACGCTCTCGGCGGCGCGTAGTCAGGGGGAAAGGTAATCCCATGGTGAGCGAAGTACACGCGCACGGCCTGTCGCTCGTTGAGGGCAAATCCCTCGTGTCGGAGAAGACACCATTCGGTCCTGCGCGTGCCACCCGGATCTATGAGCTCGACGTACAGGTCCTTCACGGACACCGCAATTGCGAGGGCTGGGTAGTCCTCTATGGCGCGTCGGAGAGCTGGGAGTTCGGTAGCCCAGGCGCCGGCTTCGTCCGTCTCGTTTAGCGCGTCGATGATCAGCAGTAGCCGGGTTCCGTATGCTAGGGCCGCAGCCTCCATCGCCCCGAGAATTTCCTCCATGGCCATTGTTGGCAGTCCAAGCTGGCTCTCGATTCCCCGCCACAGCTCCCCGCCACGAAACCGAATGCCAAGCAAGACGACAACGGGAATCCCCGCGGCCAATCCGCGCTCGGCCGCGACAAAAAGGGCGTGTGATTTGCCGGCCCCACCCTCGCCGTATAGGAATAGCGCACGCTTCGCCGCAGCTTCGGCCCGCTGACTCCGGAGAAGTGCGAGCGCCGGCTCGACAACACGCCGTGCTTGCGGCATCCATGCGGCCTGTTGCCACTCCGCCATGGCCAGGACACCACCGACCGTCTGGGTGAGCAACGCCACAAGCGACGTGGCAACCAACATCGCAGCAGTCCGATCTTGCGGGAGGCTCGCCAAGGCAGCCAGCGCGTCCTGGAGGCTTACTGGTATGTCGGCCTGATCGGCAATCAGGTCCCGGGCACCCTCGGCCAACTCGGCGAGTTGCGCCCAGTCTTCGTCGTCCCAAGCAGCACCAGTCCGCAGACCTTCAAGGACGCCATCTACATCGACGTCTACTTGTACGTTTGGGGTGTATCGGCTCAGCGAGGCGGAGAGCGCCATCTCTAGGCGGGTCTGGCACCAGCCCAGATCGAGTAGCTGTTCCGTCCACCAAAAGGCTCGAACCCCCCGGTACCGGGGCTCCGTGAGCCGCTCCAGGAGGACTCCACCCGTTTCCAGGACGATCTCGAAGTCGTCAGGAATCGGGATGTCCCTTCTCCAGCGGGAAACGGCATCCATGTACCTCTGACGCTGCGACTTCCGATCCCGGCTGCTGCGGTCGATCTCATCCGGCAGATCCACGGGATGGCGAAAGTGACCTTCTTTAGCGCGGGCCAATTCGTAATTGCATCATCCAGGGACTGACCCATCGCCGCGATCAGCGCGCTGATATCGCCGTCGATGTAGTACTTCGCTTGTCCGCCGCGCAAGTCGCCGTTGGGGAGCTCGACATACCACTCGAGACCCCCATCCGGGTTACCGGTCTTCGTGACAGTCGATCCCGGTGGATCCGGTTCGCGTAACTGAAATGCTAGCTCTTCGAAAGCTCGGTCCTTCGAGCCATCCCATGTTCGAATGCCGCGGAACGTGTCGGATGCTGTCACGGTGAAGTGCATTCATCCGGAGCGAGATCAAATGGGCCTGACGCCACGGGTACGGCTGGCGCCACGAGTTTGCGCAATGACCACCCGCCTGCCCTGACGTCGGACATTAAGTGGCCAGCGTTGTGGCGGTGGGGCGTCACCATGGAGACCAGTCAGGTGCCGGCGCCTCCGACGGAACGTACTCAAGCAGGCGATTAGTCCCGCGGCGGATTCCCCGATATCGGCCACCATCGGAGTCCTGAAAAGCAACAGCGGCGATGTCGTTCCCGAGCCCGTCGGTTAGCTTTCGATGTCGTTGTCCATCCGGCCCTGACTCGAGATGCGCGACCTCGAAAGTACGCTTTTCCCGTGGTGCCAAGTCGAATGTTGGTGACGACCACCACCTGTGTTCGCCGGAGGTGAAAGCAGCGACGTTGATGATTGTGTCCAGCGCAAATACAGCCCCGACGTTCGATGCCACCACGCGGACCTGCGTGAGGTTGGAGAACTCCTCCGAAACTTCGACTTGTAACCGGACGTCGGGCTTCACTCGCGGAGGAGAGACTCTTTGGTCGGATTCCAGCTCCGGTTCCGCGTCGACGGCGGGTGGCGAGCCTGGTGCTGCCTTCCGTTCAGCAACGACGGCATCTACGGACGTAAGGAAGTTGCTTAGTCCGTCCTCTGACACCCATTGTCGGAATCCACCCGGACGCTCTTTGATTGGTCCGGTGAGGCCCGCCTCACGGAGGCGAGCGGCCGTGTCGGCCGTGCCCTTTGCTGTCTTCGTGACAACTTCGATCTGTGGCTTCCCACGTATTCGTGATAGCTCTTCCCTAAATTCCAGCTCCCTCGCCTTCCAACCTACGGATGCGATGTAAGCGACATCCGGCAACCACGCTCGCAGAGTCCGCAGATGATCGCTTGGCAGCTCGAAACCGGGTTTAGACAACACGGGGACCGAGATGGCCGGGGCGATGGTGTATGGCTCCTGTACCTCTTCGTCGGTGAACGTTGCGCGATTGACCTCCCCGATGACCGTGACGTGCGAGCGCTCAATAACCTCGGGCGCGAGTCGGATCACGTCGCCGGGGCTTGGGTTGAAGACATCCGCAAAGGCCGCGTCTTCCAGCACGCGTCCGAAGTTAACGGATCCATGAACCTTGAAGAGACCGATGTCGCGTTGAACGTATCGGTCCGCGGAAATCGAATGTCCAACCCAAGTGCTCCAATGCGCGTTCAACGAGCATGTCGTAATTGAAGGTGACCAACGCTAATCGACAGTCACTCGCACGTCGCCATGCGGTTAAGCGGTCTAGAACGCTCAGGTAGAGCGTCCGGCCCTCGTCGGCTGCGTCCATCTTTTCCCCGCACCAGTGGATTAAGCCCTGCAGGTACCAACGGAAGGCCATCAATCCAATGATCAGAGTCGGATCGTCACCAGCGTCGGATCTGACGCGCTCGAGGATCTCCTCAAGACTTCCAGTCACCCCTTGATTTCGAAGTTGGGTGACGCGGTCCCGAATGATGGCTGTAGACCGAAACTGGGCCGCATAAGGTCGGTAGTCAGGGTGCTCGTCGAACTGCAAGAGCCAGTCCGTAAGCGGCGGTTGCCCTGATAGCCCATCCATTGGGGTGTCCAGGCAACCGTTGGATGCGCCTGCGCCGAACACAACGAGGATCACCGGCCGGTGATCTTCCTCAGTGGTCTTGGCTGATCGCCTCTGCGCATGCTGCATCCGCGGCTCGGTCATGGCGTAGGCTCGTACGGTTCCGGCCGTTCCGCTGCTGTGACAAAAGCGTCGCCGTGATCGACGCGCTCCGTCCGGCTCATGAATACGCCCCGTGTCCGGGGTTCCATGAAGAGGACGTAAGCCTGCCGGCCGGAACCCTGCCGGAGGATGGTGCCGTCTCCGCCATGGTCGAGTTCGACCGGTACTCCGCGTCCTGGTTGGCGCGTCATGTCAGCGCCGCGGTCCATGTTCGTAGAAGGTCGTGGTCGAAGGCGGCGCGCCTAGCTGCGTCGTCGGCTGGGTCGACACAATTCCTTCCCCGTTGGTCGACTCAGCCAGTCGACCTGTAGTTGACTATAGCGGCCGCGCATCGCGTGGCGTCGTATTCCCGGGGGTTCCGATGCTCCTCAAGACCGCCGACGACAAGTCGGGAGACATCCAGGCGCTGGAAGCGCTGCTGCTTCGGTCGGACGTCGACGCTCGTCAGCGCCGAGCGATCCAGGATGAGATCTGGGCGATCCGGCTAGGGGCAAAGGCCGAGTCCGATGCCGCGTACCAGCTCGACTTCGACCTGCGCGAGAGCAAGCACTGGGCGGTCATCCATGACCTCCGCATCGATGTCGAAGGCCAGATCGCGCAGATCGACCACCTGGTCATCAGCCGGATGCTCGAGGTCTTCGTGTGCGAGAGCAAGTCGTACACGGGCGGCGTCAAGGTCAACGAGCACGGCGAGTGGTCGACCTATCGCGACCGGCGGCCGATCGGCATCCCCTCCCCCGTCGAGCAGAACCGCCGGCACATCAAGGTGCTGGAGCAGGTCATCAAGCTCGGCCACGTCGAGCTGCCGCGGCGCATCGTCGCGCTCAAGCCGACCTACAAGAACATCGTCCTGGTGTCCGCGAGCGGCCTGATCACCCGCCCGAAGCAGAAGCTCCCCGACCTCGACTCGGTCGTGAAGGTCGACCAGTTTCGGACGTACCTCGCTGAACCGCGACTTCCCGGACCGACAGATGCTCAAGCTCGTCGGCTCGGACACGCTCGAGGCCTTCGGTCGACAGCTCGTGGCGCTCCACCGGCCGGCGAAGGTCGACTGGGCGGCGAAGTTCGGGGTCGCGACGGCCGCACCGTCGGCGTCCGTGGAGGCCGCACCTGCCCGACGGCCGTGGCTGGTCAAGTACGACGGCCCGTGTTCGAAATGCGGGACCGTGCTGTCCAAGGGCACGGCGGCGATCTGGCGCCAAAACGAGCGACGGATGCTCTGCCTCGACTGCGGAGCGGCGTAGAGCGCGCGCGGCGCCGACCAGACGACGCAAGTTACCGTTCGACCGATGGCGACCTACCCGCTGATTCCCAAGACGACGGCGCACCTGCGGCCCGGGCAGTTCTGGTCGATCCCGATGGCCGACGGCCGGTTCGGGTGCGGACGCGTGCTGCGGGTCGACACCGGCGGGTCGACTGGCGGCCGGACGCGGTTCATCGCCGCGATCCTCGACTGGGTCGGCGACTCCCCTCCTTCATCGGAGGCGATCGCCGGGAGCCCGGTGCTCAACGTCGGGAACGCCCACGTCCGGCTCGTGTCGTTCGGCGGGGGCGCCATCCTCGGCGAGCGGCCGCTGGCCGCGGACAGCATCGAGCCGCCCGCGACGGTCGACACCTACTGGGGCGATGGCTACGCGGTCGCGAGAGCCGAGCGGCGCTTCATCGCCGGCGATCCGCAGCCGACGTCGGACTTCCGCCAGGTGTCGAGCCCGCTGACCGACGAGATGCTCCGGCCGGCGCCCACCGGTCGTGGCGTCGTCCAGTTCGACCGCCGGCTGACCGACGACGACTTCCGGAAGCTCGGCGAGTGGTTCCGCGCGTACCCAGAGATGGACCTCCGCGCGTACGGTTCCTACGACCACTCGATCACCGATCTCGAATTCCTGCGCTTCTTCCCCACGCTGCGGCGGTTCGCCGCCGACGCGCTGTGGGACTCGCTGACCTCGCTCGATGGGCTGCGTCATCTTCCGACCGACCTGGAGGAGCTCGGGATCGGCGCGACGAAGGTCAAGCTCGACCTCGCCGTCCTCTCTCGCTTTCCGGAGCTGCGATGGCTCTTCCTCGAGGGTCAGACGAAGCACCTTGAGGTGATCTCGGGACTGACGCAGCTGTACGACCTGACGCTGAGATCGATCACGATGCCCGACCTGTCGCTGCTTCTGCCGTTGAAGGGGCTTCGGTCGTTGGACCTCAAGCTCGGCGGCACGCGCGACCTCCGACTGCTGCCGCGCGTCGGCGAGCTGTGGTACCTGGAGCTCTGGATGATCCGCGGACTGACGGATGTGACGGCCGTCGGCGCGATCTCGTCGCTCCGGGTGCTCTTCCTGCAGGCGCTGCGTCAGGTCGAGGCGCTTCCGGACCTGAGGGCGGCGACTTCGCTGCGCCGCGTCCGGCTCGAGACGATGAAGGGCCTCCGCGACCTGCGACCGCTCGCCACGGCGCCGGCGCTCGAGGCCATCGAGCTCATCGACATGCGCCACCTGCGGCCGGAGGATCTCGCGCCGCTGGTCGGCCTGCCGAATCTCAAGGCCGTCACACCGGGTCTCGGGAGCCGCCGGAAGAACGAAGCCGCGACGGCGCTGCTCGGCCTTCCCCTCGTGCGCGCGCCCGACGACTGGAGGGCGCCGTGATGGCTCGAGCTCGGTCGTCAATCGATCGTGTCGTGGAGCAGCGGCCACACGCGCGCTGCGAACACGGATCGGAAGACGTCGACCAGGAGCGTGGCCCGGTCGGCGTCGGACACGGACGGGTCCAGGAGGGGGTCGAGCAACTCGTCGATGCGTTGGCGGCGCTCATCTGCGGCTAGGTCCGAGCGGCTGGTCGCGGATAGGTCCCAGAGCTCTTCGTAGAGGAACCATGCGAACTCGTCGTAGATCAGCCGCGCCTCGATCTCCCAGGCTTCCGCGGACTTCACGGCGGCACCGATCTCCAGGGCTGCGGGAAGCAGACCGAGCTCGAGCAACCCGCCGAGACTGCGCTCCTGGTCCTCGCGCAGCTTCGAGAGACTGACGGTACCGACGGCCGCCGTCCCCAGGACGGCGCTCCAGCGGCTTGCCGTCCGCGACGCCGACTTACTCGCCAGCATCCGCATGCACGCATGGAAGGCGCGCGCGACCACACGTACCCGTGCGGCGTCGGCGCCGCCGATCGTCAGCAGGGTCTTCTGGAGTGCCCAGAGGTCTTCGGGTGTCGGGATCGCGACGATGCGTTCGAACGACGTCCGCAGTTCGTCGAGGCGGTTTTCACTCGCGTCCGGCGTCGGCATGTCGGCAGGGTATCGCCTGCGGCGAGCCCTGGCGGCGTGGCATCCTCCTGTCCACGATGACCCGATACCTCGTCCTCCTGCGCGGCATCATTGTCGGCGGCCGGAACAAGGTGTCGATGGCGGCATTGCGCGAGCTCCTCGAGTCGCTCGGCCAGACCAAGGTCTCCACGTACATCGCCAGCGGCAACGTGATCCTGAGCTCGGACCGCACTGCGGCCGCGATCAAGCGCGAGCTCGAGGAGGCGCTCCCCAAGACGTTCAAGCTCGACAGCGAGCTGATCGCGGTCCTCGTCCTGACGCGAGGGCAACTCTGGTCGAGGTCAGGGCCGGGGCGGGAGTTCCTGGACCGCCCAGCCATTGCCGTCCGGATCGCTGAAGAACACGAAACGGCCCCACGGGTAGTCCTGGACTTCGGTGGCGTCGACCCCACGCTCGAGAAGCTCCGCTCGGGCGGCCGCAGCGTCCGCGACGACCAATTGGAGCCCACCGACCGAGCCCGGGGCCTTGTCCGTGAGCCCGGTCCCGATCGAGATCGAGCATGCGGACCCGACGGGAGTCAGCTGCACGAAGCGGAGTTCGTCGTTGACCTTGTGATCCTGGTCGAGGTTGAAGCCGACCTTGTCCCTGTAGAACGCGATGGCCCGGTCCACGTCCGAGACAGGCACCGAAACAAGCTCGAGCTTCCAGTCCATCGCCGATCCTCCGCTGCCGTCGTGCAAACCGCGCTCAATGGCCTGCCATGGCTCCAGGGCGCCGCTGGTACTGATCGATTCTACCGGCGGCGATGGTCCGGGCACGCCTCCCTAGAAGTCGATCCGCATCACGACGCGGCGCACACTGGCCTCGTTGACCTCGCGCATGCCGGCGGCGGCGAACATGCTGCGCGTGCCGACGTGGATCTCATCCCAGGCGATCACCTGGCCCGGCTTCGTGATCATCGGGTAAGCCTCAAGCGCTCGGGCGCCGCGCTGCAAGGCATGATCCACGGCAGCCCGGGCGAGCGCGTACGTGATCCCCCGTCGGCGATAGCCGGCCCGGACGAAGACGCACGTCACGGCCCAAACGCTGTCGTCGGTCTTATCCTCGGTCCGGCCCTCCCAAGGGACGCGATACACGCGCAGGAGCCCGATGTAGGCCGTGCGTGGCTCGACTGCGCACCAGCCGACCGGCTCGCCGTCGATGTATGCGACGAGCCCTGAGGTCGTTTCGGAGCCCGGCTGGCCGCAGTGGGTCTGCTCGCGAAGGCGGCGCGCCCGCTCCTCGACGGGGAACTTGGAGAACGCCTCCTTCGGCTGCAGCTTGTACCGCTGGCACTGGCAGTACGCGCCTGCCCCGCGCTGGCCGAAGATAGACCGCAGGTCCTGGCAGCTCGCCTTGTTCGCGGGAAGGATCACGAGCTCGTTGGTCATGGAGAAGTCAGCGTCCGGGGGCCTAGGCAGCGACGGAGGTGGTACCCGCACTCGACGGTCAGGGTCATGATTGCGGTGACCTTCATGGCCATGTTTCCTTGGCATCGGGGGTCGATGATGGTGCTGGACGTCCCTCCGAACCGTAAATCATCGGCCCAGCGCTCCGCGCTCAACCTGACTGTCGCGCAACAGGCAGGCTGGGCGTCGTCGGGTGGGCACGGCTTCGGCACGACCGGCGATTATCATCGCCACGGACCCGCCTCGGGCGCGTCGGCATCGCGGGGGGTCGGTTTGGGGAGGTCGACGATGCGCAGGCTGCTTTCGGTCCTGGCGATCGTGCTCGTGCTGGTGGGGTGTAGCTCGCCGGGGACCGCCCCGACGGATGGGCCGGCGGCCGGGTCGAGCGCGCCATCGGCTCCATCGGCGCCTTCGGGATCCAGCGCGCCCGGTGACACCGCCGCTCCCCCCTCCCCCGCCTCGTCAGAGGCCGGAGGCAACACCAGTGTGCTGCCGGGCGCCTGCGAGGCAGGGTTCGCCAAGTACCTCACCGAGATCGAGTCGATCGTGTCCGCGTTCGATCCAGCCACCGCGACCCTGGGCGATCTGTCGACGGCAGATCAGGCCGTCCAGGAGAAGTCCTACGAGCTCCTGTCCGCGAACAACTCGACGGCGCCGTACAGCTGCTCCGAGGTCGGTCTCGAGTTCGCGTACTTCGACTCGAATACGCCATGGGACGCCGTCATGGCCGTCGCCAGCACGGCCGCCCCGGGAACGGTGGCCTATCTGACCGCCGTCCGCGACTTGGCCGCGATCGACGTGGCCAAGGTGACCGACTACGGCGTCGAAGGCTGCGACGCGGCGGTCGCGAGCATCAAGAAGCGGATCGCGGCCGAACTCTCAGCCGGCGCGGAAGGCGGCGAGGAGATGGGCCTCAAGGAAGGTCTGGCACTGCTCGGCCTGTACAAGGCGTACATGGCCGACGTCAGGAACGAGGTGTGCCCGCGGGACGAGCTCGGCAATGACGAGTTCGGCTTCTTCGGGTCGCTGGGCTAGCCCGCCGATCCCGACTAGACAAAGAAGGGCGGCGAGCACCGTGTGGTGCCCGCCGCCCTGTGCGGCTCAGCGATGCGTGAGCATCAGAAGCCGTTACGAGCCGACGGCACTCGGGCCAGGACCCGGCTGATCGCCACGACCCAGACGATGCCGATCGCGGGCCAGATGAACCGCGAATACACACCATCGGGAGCCCAGAAGCTGTCAGCGATCAGGGTCGTGCCACCCAGGACGCCCAGGATGACCGCCCCGACCGCGACCGCGAAGGCCCGGTTCGAGAGGATCCCTGCACGCCAGAGGCCGAACGAACCGGCCATGATCAGCATCGCCCGTGGGAACGACGACAGAACGACGCCCAGCCAGCCGAGGTCGGCAACGCCGGTCACGAACGCGTCGTTTCCGGAGCCGGCGATCGAAAAGGCGAGACCGGCCTGGAGAGCGATGAGCAGGAAGGCGATCGCGCCAACCATGGCGCTCGCCGTGGTGGCTGCCGCACCCCAGCCGTCGACACCGGCGTCGTGCAGCGTGTTCCGGATCGCAGCGGCGAACCAGAGGAGATTGAGGACGCCGAGACCCAGGATCGGCGTCGCGATCAGGATCCGGGTGCTGTTGGCGGCGTAGAAGGCGCCAAGGGCTTCGCTCGAGGCGCCGACGCCCGGCCCGAAGCCGGCCACGACGGACCCGATGACGATGAAGAGGACGGCCTGGATGCCGCTCATGCGCCAGAGGTTCTCGAAGAACAGATGGCCAAACTTGGTGGTGGAGGTGGTCGCGGTCACTGCCGCGGTGGTTGCAGTCATTTGAGTTGTTTCCTTTCGAGAGTGGAGTTGGAGTTGAGAGAGTCGGGTTGGGATAGGGCTCGGCGCGGAGGTCGATGTCAGCGAAGCGATCGGAACGTAGCGCGCACCTCCTCGCGACAAGAGTTCGGGCTGCTCCCAGGCAGCGAAGTGGCCGCCCTTGTCGACCGTGTTGAAGTGGATGAGCTTGGGATAGGCCTGCTCGGCCCAGCTCCGCGGAGCGGGATAGAGCTCGTCGGGGAAGACCGTCACGCCGACCGGGATGTCGACGCCCTTGGCGTCGAAGAAGGCCAGATGGCTCTCCCAGTAGAGGCGAGCGGACGAAACACCCGAGTTGGTCAGCCAGTAGTGGGTGATGTTGTCGAGCACGTCGTCCCGGCTCAGACCGCCGGGCTCGCCGGCGAAGGCACGGGCGATCAGCTCGTAGCTGCGCTCGGAATGGTCGATCATCCAGGCCGCCAGGCCGACCGGCGAGTCGGCGATGCCGTACAGCGTCTGCGGGCGGTTGGCCATCTCCGTGGCGTACCCGACGCCGGTCTTGAAGAAGTGGTCGAGGATGTCGTACGCCTGCGATTCGTCGGCTGACATGCCCTCTGGCTTCGGGCCGCCCCCGGCGAGCGCCTTCGAGACATCCGGTGGCACGGTCGCCGGCATGTTGGTGTGGATCCCCAGCAGTCCGCTGGGCTTCAACAGGGCCATCTGCTCGGTGACGGCATTGCCCCAGTCGCCGCCCTGCGCGACGAACCGTTCGTAGCCGAGCCGTCGCATGAGCTCCACCCAGGCGTGCGCGATGCGGATCGGGTCCCAGCCGACCTCGGTCGGCTTGCCGGAGAAGCCGTAACCCGGCAACGACGGGATGACCAGATCGAAGGCATCCCCCGCGCTCGCGCCATGGGCCGTCGGATCGGTCAGTGGCCCGATGAGCTTGAGCTGCTCGACCGTCGAGCCCGGCCAGCCGTGCGTGACGATGAGCGGCAGCGCGTCCTCGTGCTTCGAACGGACGTGGATGAAGTGGATGTCCACGCCATCGATCGTGGTCACGAAGTGCGGCAGGGCCGCGAAGCGCTGCTCGAACGCGCGCCAGTCGTAGTCGGTGGCCCAGTAGTCGGCCAATGCCTGGATCGTGTCGAGGCGCACCCCCTGTGAGGGATCGGTTTCGCGGTCGGGCCACCTGGTGGCCCCGACGCGGCGCCGAAGCTCGTCGAGGTCGCGCTGCGGGACGTCGATCCGGAATGGCCGGATGGTCGTGTCGTCAGCCGTTGTGGTCGGCGGTGCAGGTGTTGGGTGGGTGGACATCGTGGTCTCCTTGTTCGTCGTTGGCGCCGTTCGCGCCGCTGACTGGAGACTCCGTCTTTCCCTGGTCCTTCGCGCCGGTGAAAACCACTGGTCTGAGCGCTGGACCCCTGCAGCGCCTAGGCCGGCACACGCTCCAGCACGGCATCGCGCAACTCGCGGCGCGACGCGACGCCGAGCTTGGTGAACACCTTGCGCAGGTGCCATTCGACCGTGCGCGGGCTCAGGAACAGACGCGTTCCGATCTCGGCGTTCGACAGCCCGGTTCGAACGAGGCGGACGATCTGGACCTCCTGCGGCGTGAGGTCGTCCGCGGTGTCGACCGACCTCTTTCGCACCTTCTCGCCGGTCGCCTGCAGCTCTCGGCGGGCGCGCTCGGCGAACGCCGTGACGGCCATCGTGCTGAGCAGGTCGTGAGCGGTCCGCAGCTGGTCGCGAGCGTCGACCCGGCGCCCGGCCCGTCGAAGCGCTTCCCCATAGAGCAGGTGGCCGCGGGCGACCTCGACGCGCACGCCGGCCTTCTCGAGATGCTCGATCGAGGCTCGATAGCGTTCATCGGCGACGGAATCCTGGTCGAGGAGTGCCCCGACCCGGGCCTCGATGCCGAGCGCCCAGTCGGTCGGCGTCACCTGGGTGCGCTCGGACAGTCGCCCGTGCACGCTGCGCACCAGCGCCCGATCGCCCGTCCGGGACGCGGCCTCGGCCAGCTCGGCGATGCCCATGACCTGGTAGCCGCCGATGGCGTCGCGTTCGAAGACTCGCCTCGCAGCGTCCCGCGCGACGTCGTGCCGGCCCAGGCCGTTGTGGAGCACGGCGCTCGCATAGTCGGCGAACGCCGCGATCCTCCCCTCCCCCGACGACCACCCAACATCGTTCGCGCGCGCGATGAGCGCGGATGCGACCTGCTCCTGACCACGGAGGCTGGCGAGCAGCATCTCCGCGTAGGTGATCGGCGGGTTGCCGATCGCCTCGCCCACCACCCGGCCCTCCTCGATGAGCCCGGCCGCAGCGGTCAGGTCCCCGGCGAGCATCAGATTGCTGGCGAGGAGGTTCAGCGCGAACTGCAACTGGACGAGGGCCCCGGCTTCGCGGGCGAGCCGGACATGGCGCTCGGCGAGTGCGCGCCCGGCTCCGAAATCCCACACCTCGGTGGCGATGATCGCCCAGATGTGGCTCCCGCCGAGGCCGAGGAGACCATTGACGTCGCCGGCGCCGGAACCGGAAGGCTGGACGAGTTCCATTGATCGTGTCAGCAACGGCGCGGCCGCGGCATAACCATCGGTCAACCGGGTCGCGAGGGCGTCCAGGACGACATCGATCGCGCGTGGGGGCTTCAGCGCTGGGGGCGCGCCGCGTGCTGCCGCCGCCGCGAGCGCGACGACATCGGGCGCATCCGGGCCGCTCGCCCAGATTGCCGCAGCGAGCGCATCGAGGTAGGTCTCCCGCGCGAGGTTTGTGTCAAGCGGCTGAAGTTGCTTGGCTGAATCCAGCAGCAGATGGACGGCGTCAGGACCCCGGCGCTGGTCGAACGCGATCTGTCCACGGAGACGCTCCGCCTCCGCCGTGCGCAACGCATCGGGTGGCCCAGCCTCGGCGATCGCCACCAGGGCCAGGGCAACATCGAGCGCGCCCGCTTCGTGCTTCGCCCAGGCAGCGGCGAGCGCACGTTGCGCCCGTCTGGCCGGATCCGGCGTCAGGGTGGCGGCACGTTCGAGAAGCGCGGACGCAGCGACGAGGCCGCCGCGCGCCCGGGCCCGCCCGGCGGATCGATCCAGCTCGCCCGCGATCTCCTCGTCGGGAGACATGGTGGTCTGGGCACGGTGCCAGGCGCGCCGATCGGGATCAGTCCCGACGTCCGTGGCGTCGGCGAGCGCTTGATGGACCTGTCGCCGTTCCGCGACCGACGCCGAGCGGTACGCAGCAGCTCGCACGAGGGGATGCCGGAAGCGGATACGCGCGCCGAAATCGATCAGCCCCGCTTCTTCGGCCGGCATCGCCGCGCTTGGATCGAGGTCAAGCAGAGCGGCGGCGCGCCAGAGTAGCGTGGCATCCCCGAGCGGCTCAGCGGCAGCGGTCAAGAGCAGTCGCCGCGTGTCGATCGGGAGTGCCGCCAGCTGGCGATCGAAGGCCTGCTCGAGGCGACCCGCCACGGGGAGGGTGTCCGGGCGTGCGAATCCGTCTGCCAGCTCCGCCGCCGTCCATGCACGGGGCAGCTCCAGCAGTGCGAGGGGGTTTCCGCCGGTCTCGGCGACGATCCGGTCGCGAACCCGGCGGTCGACCGGACCCTTGATCACCGAGTCCAAAAGCGCGCCGGCATCCATGGCACCCAGGCCACGGACCTCGAGCTCGGGCAGACCCGCGAACTCCGTCTCGTCGTTGGGTTCGCGGATCGCGACGATCATGGCGATTCGCTCCGCGAGCAGGCGGCGTGCGACGAAGGCCAGGGCCTGGGCCGAGACACGATCGAGCCAATGCGCATCGTCGATCAGGCAGACCAACGGCCTGTCTTCCGCCAGATCGGCCAGCAGATTGAGGACGGCGAGGCCGACCATGAGTCGATCGGGCACATCGCCGGCGTTCAGCCCGAACGCGGCGCCGAGGGCGTCACGCTGCGGCGTGGGCAGGCGTTCGAGCCGATCCAGGAACGGGGCGCAGAGCTGATGCAGGCCCCCGTACGCCAGCTCGATCTCGGATTCCACTCCGGACGCCCGCGTCGTGTGCCGACCGGTCGCACCGGACGCGTCGGTGGCAAGGTGGTCCAGCAGCGCCGACTTGCCGATGCCGGCAGCGCCCCGCAGGACCAGCACCTGGCTCCGTCCCGCGCTCGCGTCCGCGATCAGCCGATCCAGGAGGGCCAACTCGGAATGTCGGCCGAGCAGGCGCGCCGGATCCCGGTTCGACATGGGATCCCTCACGACAACGGTCTTGAGACAGCGTAGCAGCGCCGTCGCGGGTAGCCGACGCGCCATCCGCCGCCGGGACACGAGCGTATCGTGTGTCGTGATGGCCACTTCCGCGTTGAGGGCTCGAGCGTCGATCGCAGTGGCGCTGATCGCAGCCGTCGTGGTGGCCGCCGCCTGCGCCCCGGCTCCGGCCCCGTCGGCCGCGACGACCGAACCGACCCCGCCGCACTGCCCCCCTCCCCCGCTGCGAGCTCGCAGATCGAAAGCGCCGCCCCGACCGCCGCCACGACGCCTGGGCCGGTCGGTCGCCTCGCCTCTGCCGGCACGGTCGCACTCCTGGCCGGCGACGGCTCCACGATCTCGCTCGTCGATGCCGCCGGGGATACCGGTGCTCATTTCCGAGGCCGGGGCCGGCGGGTATGGCTTCCCAGCGTGGTCGCCAGACGGGAAGCACCTCGCAACGACGCGGGTCGACGATACCGGCCGCGCGATCGAGATCATCGACCCGACGTCCGGGGCCGCGCAGCCCGCGGCGAATGTGGTCATCTTCGAGAGCACGACCGCCCAGCCGTTCTACCTGTCCTGGCGGCCCGACTCGGAGATGGTGTCATTCCTCGCGCAGGAAACGGACGGCCTCTCGCTGCGCATCGCACCCGTGGACGCGAGCGCGCCGCTCGACGGATCCGGCCCGCACGCCATCATCCGCACTGGTAACCCGTTCTACTTCGACTGGATCGGCTCAGAGCGACTGCTGGCGCACATCGGGACGGGGCCGGAGGCATTCCTGGGCGAGTTCGGGCTCGACGGCGAGGGTCCGGGTGGAGAGCTCGGCGCGCCGGGCGACTTCCGGTCGCCGGTCATCAGCCGGGACGGCGAGCACGTGGGCGTCGTTCGCGCGGGCCCAGCCGGCGCCAGCGACCCGGCCGGTTCCGCTTCCATCGTCCTCTCGAAGCGCGACGGTGAAGCCGCCGCCTCGATGCCGGTGATCGGGCCGGCGGCGTTGGCCTTCGACCCCACCGGTTCCCGGCTCGCCGCGATCGGCGCTATCGAGCCCTTTGACGGCGCGCGCGCGATCGCGATGGGGCCGGTTCGAATGCTGGAACCCGATAGCCAGGGAGCCGCGGACCCTCCTCGATGGCTCGGTCGTGGCCTTCTGGTGGTCGCCGGACGGCGCGACGATCGCGGCGATCCGCGTCGTGACCGTCGACGGCCAGCCTGAGGTTCGCCTGGTCTTCGTCGACGTAGCCAGCGGCGACATCCGAGCCGAGCCGCTCGTCCGGCCGTCGCTCCCCTTCATCCAGCAGGTGCTGCCCTACTTCGACCAGTACGCCCTCAGCCATCGATTGTGGGCGCCCGACAGCTCGTCGATCCTCTTCCCTGCCCTCGACGCCGACGGCATCTCGCGCGTCCTGGCAGTCACGCCCGACGGCGACGTCCTCGCTCGCCTCGATGGCGCGATGGCCTTCTGGAGCCCGTGACGTGTCCGAGACCGTCGACAACCTGATCCTCGACCTCCTCGAGTGGATCGGCCCGGGCGAGCGCCCGTACCAGGAGACGATGGAGGCGTGGCGCACGTCGTGCCCGCGCCTGCCGGTCTGGGAGGACGCGACGGATCTGGGCTTCATCGAGCGTCGCCATGAGCGCGGTCGCGGGGCGCTCGTCGCCGTGTCAGCCAGCGGAGCTGAGCACCTGAGGAAGCACCGGACGCTCATCCGATGAGGGGCCTCGCGGTGCTGGCGTTGCCGGCGATCCTCGTCCTTGCGTGCTCGGGCGAGCCGGCACCCGGCCTGGGCAATCCGGTGGCGTCCGCCTCCCCGAGTCCCGACGCCACGAGCGTTTCGACCCTGTCGCCGTCGCCGTCCCCTGCCCCGTCGGAGCTCGACATCACCGTTGGTGGTGACCGGCCCGTGACGGTTCGCGTGCCTGCTTCGTACGCGGACGACCACCCCGCTCCCCTGTTGATCGTGCTCCACGGGTACGGCTCGAGCGGACGCGAGCACGACGACTACTTCGGTCTGCGCGACCTGGCGGCGGAGCGCGGATACCTGTACGCGTCGCCGGACGGCACGCTCAGCGATGACGGCAACCGCTTCTGGAATGCGACGGACGCGTGTTGCGACTTCGATCGAACCGGCGTCGACGACGTGGGCTACCTCATAAGCGTCATCGACGAGATCAGTGGCAAGCTCAGCGTCGATCCGAAACGGATCAGCCTCATCGGCCATTCGAACGGCGGGTTCATGACCTACGCCGTCGCCTGCACGCACGCGGACCGCATCGCCGCCCTCGTCAGCCTCGCCGGCGCGACGTTCGCGAGGGCTGCCGATTGCGCTCCGAGCCAGCCTGTCGGCGTCGTCCAACTGCACGGCACGGCGGACGACACCGTCGACTTCGACGGCGGTTCGGTCGAGGAGATCGGCTCGAGTCCCATGGGGCCGTATCCGGGCGCCGAAGCCACGGTGGAGGCTTGGGTGAAGTACGACGATTGCGAGCCTTCAGCCGCCACACTGGACGAACGCATCGACGTGGACGCGGCCGTGACGCTGAACGGTGCGGAGGCGGAGACGACCGTTGATCGCTGGTCCGGATGCGGGTCCGGTGGTGCCGTCGAGCTCTGGACCATCCCGGGTGGCGGGCACGTCCCGAACCTCACCGGCGCGTTCTCGTCCGCTGTCTTCGACTTCTTCGACGCTCACCCCAAGCCCTGACGCTTGGGCTGCCTAGCCCTACTGCGGCAAGGTCCAGGTCGACCAGGGTGACGTCTGGACGCCCATCAGCATCTTCACGAACTGGTGGCGGACCCACGGGATGCGGCCGATCGGCCCGAGGAGGGCGTCACGGCCCCAGCCGATCGGCACCAGGTCGGACTGGAACACGGGCGTCATGAAGCGCGAGCACCACGTGTAGTAGCGAACATGCGCCGCGCGGCCGGCGGCGTGCTCCCGGAGCGCTCGAGGCAGGTCGCGAGGATGCGCCCGGAGGCAGGCTGCGATGGACCACGCGTCGGCGAGCGCCAGGCTCGCGCCGAGGCCCAGTTGCGGACTCATCGCGTGTGCCGCATCGCCGATCAGCACCAGTCCGTGGGCGCCTCGAACGAGCGCCGGCGTGCGGACCACGACATCGCGATACGACGCCTCCAGGATGCCCTCCGTCGACGCCCGTTCGACGAGCGGCGCCAGGCGACCCGCGTATGGTCGCGCTCGCTCGACCCACGCGGCTGGCCCCGCCGCGACCACCGCCGACAGCCGCCTTGTCGGCGTCGACCAGAAGAGCGACGCCTGGCCGACCCCGGTCGGGAGCACCCCCAGCGTGATCCGGGTTCCGTCGTAGCGCTGGTGGAGGACGTCGCCGGCCAGGTGGTCCGGGTCCGGCACCACGGTCCAGATCGCGCCGTACGGATACCCGACATCCTTGCTGGCGAGGCCGCTCACGCGTCGGATGCGTGATCGCGCACCATCCGCACCGACGACGAGATCGAATGGACCCACCTCCCCGCGTGCGGTGGCGAGCCGCCATCCGTCGCGATATCGCTTCAGGCCATCGACTTGCAGGCCGGTGGTGGTCGGGATGGCGGCGGTCCGGACCGCGCCGTAGAGGAGATCGAACAGCGTGCCTCGGTGGACACCCCAGCCGTAGGACCCGGGCACGAGGTCGTCGTACCCGAAGTCGAGCACCCGCCGGCCCGCCTTCGTTCGAGCGTCGATCCGCCGGACCGGCGTCGAGCAGGACTCCAGGGCGTCGGCGAGGCCCAGTTCGTCGAGCACTCGTTGGCCAAGACCCTGGAGCAGGATCCCCGCCCCTACCCCGCTCGGCGCGGCGACTCGCTCGAAGATCTCGACGTCGTGGCCATCGCGCGCGAGCAGGAGCGCCGCGGCCGACCCTGCTGTGCCGATGCCGACCACCGCGATCTTCACGGGGCGCCGACCGGAAACATGCTATCCACAGATATCACGATATGGGCCGTCGAGGCGGCGGTCAACAGCCCGCGAGGGGATA
>CAVZVH010000010.1:0-3998 GCA_963778645.1 uncultured Chloroflexia bacterium | reverse complement strand
GCCCGGACGCACGCGGTGCCGCTTCGCGCAGTTCGATCGGGAACTCGGCGACCTCCGCCGGCAGCGCCGGCCGGGGACCGACGAGGCTCATCTCGCCCACGCACCACGTTGATCAGCTGCGGGAGCTCGTCGAGGCTCGTCGCCGTAGGAACCGTCCGACCCGGGTCACCCGCGGATCGACGTCGAGCTTGAACAGCGGCCCGCGGCGTTGGTTGTCGAGCTCCAGCCCGCGGCCAGGCGGGCCTCGGCGTCGACCACCATCGTGCGGAACTTGAGCATCGTGAACCGGCTGTCGCCCTGACCGACGCTCGCTGCTGGCGGAAGAACACGGGGCCACCGTCGGCCGAGCTTTACCAGCAGGGCCACGACGGCAAAGACGGGGCGGTCAGCACGAGCAGCGTGGTCGCCACGGCGACGTCGAAGCCCCGCTTCAGCGCCCGCTGGGTGCGGGACAGCGAGGCCGCCTCGACATAGAGCAGCGGTTCGTGGGCGATCGGCGACGCCTTCACCCGACGGGCATCGATGCCTGACAGTCCCGGGTGGAGGAAGAGCTGGCGACCCGCGCCTTGCTCATCGCGTAGCAGGGCGTTGAGCAAGAGCGGGCTGATGTCGCTCGAGCAGACGATGACCGCATCAGCGGGTGTGGCGGCGAGAACGTCGTCGGCGTCGTGATAAGTCACCGAGCCACCGGTCGCCGAGCCCAGCCGCCTCGGCCTCGGCCTGGGAGCCGATCACGCCCCGCACGCGCATCCCCGCCTCCGGGTGGATCGCGAACAGTTTCGCCAGCTCGACCGCCCGGCGGTCGGTGCCGATGATGATGAGCCGCCGAGTGAACCGGTCCCGGCGCCGGTTGTGGGCGAGCCAGCCGCGGTCGAAACGACCGCCAAACGAGCAGGAGCAGCCACGAGAGGACGACTCCCACGATGACCTGCTCGACGTGGACGTAGGCGCGCGAGAGCCGGTCGATCACGAGCATGCCCACGCCGAGGATCGCGGCGGCTCGGCTCAGCCGGGAGATCTCGATCGTCCGCATGGCGGTGACCCGCTCGTTCCACAGGTCCTGGAACCGGATCGCCCACAGTCCGAGCACGGTCGCACCGACGAGGGTGAACGCCAGCCGATCGCCGCCGAGGTGGTGGTACCCGGTGCTCAGCGCCATCGCGAGGAAGGCGAGGACGATCGTAACGCCATCGCCCACTCGCAGGACGACATCGAGTCGACGAGAGTCGGCATCGGAGGGCGACGACGGGACCGGCGCCGGTGGCGCCGGTCCGTCGTCCACGGCCACGACGGGGAACGCGTCATCAACCAAGGTACGGGTAGAACCCGCACCGCCGCCCGCTTCGGTTGTCCGTTCATCCGCCGCCCGCTATTGGTCGCCCGTACCCGAATTCGGCCCCGTCCTGAGCCGTGGTTACCCATCGGTAACCGGAGTCGAACTCTACGGGTCAGATACGGCGACCGCGCCGAATTTCACGGATTCCTCACCCGGACCTAGTGTCCCCGATCAATGAGCCCGCCACCACCCCCGACCGTGCAGCCGGCCGACGGCCGCCTCGGCGTGCTCACCGTCGGACTGGGCGCAGTGTCCTCCACGCTGATCGCCGGCGTCGAGCTGGTCAAACGCGGGCTCGCCCCGCCGATCGGCTCGCTCGCCCTGATGGACACCATCCGCCTCGGCAAGCGCACGGACGACCGCAGCCCGTTGATCCGGGACTTCGTGCCGCTCGCCTCGCTCGACGACCTCGTGTTCGGGGCGTGGGATCCGTTCCCCGACGACGCCTACGTCGCCGCCCAGCGGGCGGGCGTGCTCGAGGCGGGACGGCACATCGAGCAGATCTCCGACGCCCTCCGTGACGTCCGCCCGATGGCGGCTGCGTTCGACCGCGCCTACGTCAAGAACCTCGACGCCGACAACGTGCTCCCGTCGGTCGACAAGCGCTCGATGCTCGACGCCATCCGCGAGGACATCAACCGGTTCCGCGAGGACAAGCGGGTCGATCGCGTCGTGATGATCTGGTGCGCGTCCACCGAGGTGTTCCTCGAACCGGACCGGCGCACCTCGACCTCGACGCCTTCGAGGCCGCGATCGACGCCAACGACCCGAGCGTCGCCCCGTCGATGCTGTACGCCTACGCCGCCCTGCTCGAAGGCGTGCCGTTCGCCAACGGCGCGCCGAACCTCTGCGTCGACACGCCGGTGCTCCGTCAGTTCGCCGTCGACCGCAACCTGCCCATCTCCGGGAAGGACTTCAAGACCGGCCAGACGCTCATCAAGACCGTCCTCGCCCCGATGCTCCGCACGCGGATGCTCGGGCTGTCCGGCTGGTACTCGACCAACATCCTCGGCAACCGCGACGGCGAGGTCCTCGACGATCCGGAGAGCTTCAAGACCAAGGAGGAGTCGAAGCTCGGTGTGCTCGAGCACATCCTGTCGCCCGAGCGCCACCCCGAGCTGTACGGCGACATCTTCCACAAGGTGCGGATCAACTACTACCCCCCGCGGGCGACAACAAGGAGGGGTGGGACAACATCGACATCTTCGGGTGGCTCGACTACCCGATGCAGATCAAGGTCGACTTCCTGTGCCGCGACTCGATCCTGGCCGCCCCGCTCGCGCTCGATCTGGTGCTGTTCTCCGACCTCGCCCAGCGGGCCGGGCTCGGTGGGATCCAGGAGTGGCTGAGCTTCTACTACAAGAGCCCGCAGACCCCGCCCGGGCTGTATCCGGAACACGACCTGTTCATCCAGCACACCAAGCTCAAGAACACGCTGCGCTGGATGATGGGCGAGGACCAGATCACCCACCTCGGCCGGGAGTACTACGCCTGCTCGTCCGCCAATTGGCGACCCGGTGCGCTTCCGTCGCACCTACTGGCGCACGCTCGTAGCTAATCGGTGACGACGAGGGCGACGTGAACGTCGTGCTCCGCCATCGGGAGGTCGGCGACGAGCTGCTCGTGGAAGCACACGCCGATCGTCGAACAGTGCGGACCCAGCCGGATGAGGAAGCGGTCGAAGTGGCCTCCGCCCTGACCGAGCCGGTGACCGTCGGTCGTGAACGCGAGTCCGGGCACGACGACGACGTCCAACGTGGCGGGGTCGACGTCGCCGGGAATCACCCGCAGCTCTGGTCCGTCCACCTCGGGTGTGAACACGTCGATCGCTCGCGCCCGGCACCACTCGGCCCACGGCCGCGAGTCGGGTTCCCCGGGAGCGCGTCGTACAACATCACCTGGCGCCGTCTCGGATGCGACGATCCGCGCCCAGATGCGCTCGGAGCGAGCGGCTCGGTCGGCGGGATCGGCGGCGATGCGACGACGAATCTCCCGCATGTCGGCGCGCAGGAGTCGCTTGGGCCGCGAGGTCGATCCGCCCGACCCTGCCCACCATCGACGGCGATGAGGCGCCGTCATCCTCCGTTCGACTGCGCGCAGTTCCGCAAGGTGCTCGGGCACTTCCCGATCGGCGTGACGATCCTCACCGGATGGGCGGACGACGAACCAGCCGGCTTCACGATCGGGTCGTTCACGTCGGTGTCGCTCGACCCGCCGCTGGTCGAGTCCCTGCCCCAAGTCGCCAGCGAAACCTGGCAGGCGATGGCGGCGCGGACCGCCGGTTCTGCGTCAACGTCCTCCGCGACGAGCAGGCCGAGCTGTGCTGGCGGTTCGCCAAGACAGGAGTCGGCGACGACCGGTTCGACTACGTGACGTGGCGGCACTCGCCGACCGGTTGCCCCATCATCGAAGGCATCGGGGCGTGGATCGACTGCACCGTCGAGCACTCGATCCTGCTCGGTGACCACTACTTCGTCGTCGGCAAGGTCGTCGACCTGTGGCACAACGACGAGCCGCACAAACCCACTCGTGTTCTACAAGGGCGCCCTCGGCGGCTTCTCGCCGCCGAGTGATCATCGTGCGACCGACCTGGCTCGGCGCGATCGCCGCCGATGTCGTCGCCGTCGTGGTGTTCGCCGTGGCCGGCCGGAACGCCCACGAC
>CAVZVH010000009.1:0-17054 GCA_963778645.1 uncultured Chloroflexia bacterium | reverse complement strand
GCACCGCGCGATATTACAAGGCATGACTTATATAAGTCAACCATGAAACTCGGTCGGTGCCAACCCTGGTGGGCGGGCTCGACCCGCCCATTCGTCCTCGACGTCGGTAACAGGCGCTCGCGGTGAGCGTCTCACCAGCATGACCCTTATGTCTGAGGCGACGACCACGGATGACATCCCGGCCGCGCGTGAGCGTCCACGGATCCGTGGCCGCGCGGACGGAGGCGGCAAAAGCGACCTGCGCAGACATTGGTCGCGGATGGTGTTCGTCGCGCTCTTCGCGGTCGGTGTGGCGGCCTGCGGTGGGGGTGCGCCAAGCCCCGACTCGGGCGCCACGCCACGGCCCGCGTTCTCCTTTGATGAGTACGCCACGGCCTTCTGCGCGGCCTGGGCGGCCATGTTCAGTGCGGTCGGCAATCCGGACACAGCCGAAGGGTCCGTGCTCAGCAAGGCGCTCGATGAAGCGGTCGCCACCGAGAACGGCCGAGAGGCCGAGCGGCTGGCTGCCGAGATCACCGCTGGACTCGAGTCAGGCCGGCGGCAGGCCAGGGTCGCCGCCGCGTGGCCTCCGGCGGCGCCGGCGATGGCCGAGTTCGACCGCGTGTTCGTGGCGTTCGAGGCGATGGTCGCCGCGAAGGCGGCGTCGGCCACGGTCACGGCGAACCCGGTCGATCCGCAGGCGGCTTTCGAGGGGGCTGGTGGAGTCGAGGCGTACTTCGCCATGATCGACGCCATGCGCGCGATGCCGTCCGCTGGACAGGCAGGGTCGCAGCAATGCCCTGACCTGCCAGTCGGCCCTTGACTCCGAGGGCGGGTGGAATCGAGCAGTTTTCGAGAAGCGGCCGCCAGGTTCGGTTCCTACCATCGGACTCGTCCATCGGCTTCACGAGAAGGAGAAACCCCATGAACTCGCACGTCAGCGCGATCCTGCTTGGCGTCAACGACATGGAGCGATCCAAGCGCTTCTACGTGGACGGGCTGGGCTGGAAGGTCCAGGACGATTACAAGATCTCGGTGTTCTTCGTGCCCCACGGCGGCTCGCTCGTCGGCTTCTACGGCCGCGAGGGCCTGGCCGACATGGTCGGGGCCAGCCGCGAGGGGAGCGGTTTCAGTGGCATCGTCCTGAATTACGTCGTTCGCAGCGAGGCACGCGTCGACGCCGTCATGGAGGAGGCCGAGAAGGCCGGCGCACAGATCCTTAAGCCCGCGGCAACGCTGCAATGGGGTGGCTACGGCGGAACCTTCGCGGACCCGGACGGCTACGTCTGGAGCATCGGCTACAGCGCGCAAGGAAAGTATCAGGCCTACGCCGAGTAGCGAGCACTGGGCGTCGCGACGCGGACGCCGCCAGGTTCTCGTTCTGGGACTAAGAGTTGGGTGTTAGCCCTAAACCGTCTCGCAGGATCGCTGCCTTGTCTGCCGCGGCGTCTGATGCGTCGTTGGCGGCTGCCGCCAAGGAGATGACCTCCGCAAGGCTCCTGGCACGTGACGCCGCAAGCGCGCGCTGTTGGAATGGAACGTCAGCCTTGATGAGCACCGTGGCGTCGGCCTGAAGCTCAGTCGGGAAGGCGATCTTCCCGAGCCCATCGATGTACTCGGCGTCGGCCTGGGCTATCAGACCCCAGCAGCGCTGGTGGTCCTCGAGTGACTGGCGACCGGGTCGCTCTGTCAGCCGGTCGGGGCGGGCGCCCAGGCGTAGATGTCATATGCCGCCGGTTTGTGGGTGACCTGCCAGACGAACGTGCCCTCGAGGTCGATGATCCAGAGGTCGTTCGAGTGGCGCTCGCCGCGTCGGACGAGCAGATGCGAGCCGTCGGGCGACCAGGCTGGCATCGTGATGTCTTCTGACAGATCCTTCGGCGTGACCGATGTTGCGCCTGTTCCGTCCGGCTTGATCAGCGAGATGAGCGCAGCGTCGTCGCCCGAGGTCGAGTAACCGATCCACTCCCCGTTCGGCGACCAGGAGGCACCCCACCTGTCACCGAAATCGGTGACTTGAACAGGCTCGCCATCGACGCCATCGACCATGAACAGCGCGTTGCCGTCCGCGCCGTGTCCGACGCGCCATGCGGTGAACGCGAACCGACGACCGTCGGCCGAGAGTCCGGTTCCGGTGATCTCCGTCTTCGTGCCTTCCGGGTTGAGCTGGCGCATGTCGGTCCCGTCGGCCGCGATCACGTAGACGTTGCCGGCGTGCCGAAAGTCGTTGTCCGTGTTCGCTCCGAGGTCACCGTGGAAGTAGATGTGCGACCCGTTCGCGGACATGCCGATCGGATCGATGCCCAGCACGCCGGCGGGCACCGGCGTCACGTGGTGGAGGTCGGTCAGGTCCGTGTTCGCCGTCCAAACCCCCGCACGCGTCGGTTCTGTGTCGTCCCACCCGAAGAACGCCACGAGACGGCCATCGGCGCTGCCGAAGCCGGGCGCAAGGCTGAGCGTCGGGATGTCGGGCACGTGGACGACGCGATTGCCGCCGTCCGGATCCTGCGTCGTGAACGCAAGGGCCGTGTCGGTCTCGGTGACCGTCCAGATCTGTGAGCCGTCGGCTGACCATCGGATGCACGCGCAGCCCTTGGTCTCGAAGAGCGGGTGCTCGTTCCGGCCATTCGAATCGACGCTGAAATACCGCTCGACCTCGTCCGGATCGACGCGCATGTAGGCGATCCGGCCGGGCGGGACCTTCGAAGCATCGACCGAGGGCGCTGCAGACGGCGAGCTCGCGGCGCGTGGCGAGCTCGCGGCGCCTGGCGACGCGATGCCGCTGGCTGGACTGCCGAGGCTGCCACTGCAACCGGCAAGGGCGAGCGCAAGGACGACGATGACGGCTTTCATGGCATGGTGCCTCCTGCTTTCGCACACCAAGGCGAGCGGCGGGGGGCGGTTCGTTCCATCTCCTGGCCGGGGTTCGCGCTTCCGGCTATCGAGGCGTGGCCAGACGGTCGGGGCCTAAGCTGTCGTCGATGGCGTCACCTCAGACCGGCATCTTCGCGCTTGGGACCGCGTCGCACGCCTACCTCGAGTTCGACCTCATCGACCCAGCTTCGGCCCCGACGGCTTTCGCGCGTGTCGCCGCCCTGCGCGAACCGCGCACCACGATCGGTGGCGTGAACCTGGTCGCCGGATTTCGACCGGAGTCGTGGGCGTCGGTGGCGCCGGACGCTGCCCCGCCAGGCGTCACCGGTTTCAACGAACCGCTGATCGGTCCGAGCGGCTACGCGCTGCCAGCGACACAGCATGACGTCGTGATCTGGCTGACCGGTGCCACCTACGACGTGGTGTTCGATCTGTCACACGGCATCGTCGCGGCCCTGGCGGAGCACGCCAGACTCGTGCGGGAGATGGTGGGCTGGCCGTATCACCACGACCTCGACCTGACCGGGTTCATCGACGGCACCGAGAACCCCACGCTGGTCGAAGCGACGTCTGTGGCCCTCATCCCACGCGGTTCGCAGGGCGAGGACGGATCGATCCTGCTGCTCCAGCAGTGGGAGCACGACGCGACAGCGTGGGAAAGCCTGCCCGTGCCCACGCAGGAGGCGATCATCGGCCGCCGGAAAGCCGATAGCGCCGAGTTCGACCCGCCGCCACCGACCTCGCACGTCGCACGCACGGACCAGGACGCGTTCGGGAAGATCTTCCGGCGAAACATCGCCTACGGGACTGTCGCCAGCCACGGCACGATCTTCGTCGGTTTCAGCGCCGAGCAGCGGATCCTCAGCGCGATGCTCGAAAGCATGATCGGTGCCGGAGACGGACCGGCGGATGCGCTCACGACGGTCACGCACGCCATCTCCGGTGCCTACTACGTCATCCCGTCCGCCGACCGGCTGGCCGCGCTCGGCGCGGATGACCGGAGCTGAGGGCCGCGGCTAATCGGAGGCCCAGCACGCCGGGTGGCCGGCGCATCGCCGTTCACCGGCATGTACCGGCGGCTACAGCGCATCCCTGCTCGACGGAGTCAGGCTGATGTGATGCGTCATCCCACGTTCTTCGAGCAGGAGATCCGCCTCGTCGGACCGCGGTGGTCGCCGCGCGTCCACGAGCTGAAGCAATTCCTGGGCCACAGTGGCGTCCGGTTCCGCTGGTTCGATCCGGATGTCGAGGGCGATCTCGACGCGGACACGAGCAGGATCCTCGCCCAGTCCGCCCCCGACTCGACGTCGCTGCCGATCGTGCTGTTGCCGGACGGTTCCGTGCTGTTCGACCCGGATGTGCAGACCCTCGCCGGGCGGCTGGGCCTGCCGACCGAGCCCGATGCCACGCTGTACGACCTGGTCGTGATCGGCGGCGGCCCGGCTGGACTGGCCGCCTCGATCAACGGGGCGTCCGAGGGACTGCGCACGGTCGTCGTCGAGCAGGACATGCCCGGTGGCCAGGCCGGCTACAGCGCGATGATCGAGAACTACCCGGGCTTCCCGGCCGGGCTCGACGGGAGCGACCTCACCCGGCGCACGGTCGAGCAGGCCGAGCGGTTCGGCGTCGACCTCGTCGTCACCAGGCGCGCGACCGGTCTGCGCCGCGATGACCTCGTTCGACACGTGAGGCTCGACGACGATACCGAGCTGGCGGCGCGAGCGGCCCTGATCGCGATCGGCGTTTCGTTCCGGTGGCTCGATGCTCCCGGTTGTGCGTCCCTCGTCGGGGCCGGCGTGTACTACGGCGCGGCAACGGTCGAGGCAGCAGCCTGCCGCGGCCAGGAGGTCTACGTGCTCGGCGGTGGCAACTCGGCCGGGCAGGCGGCGCTCTTCCTCGCCCGCTTCGCCCGCCAGGTCCACATCCTGACGCTGGGTGATGGACTCGACGAATCGATGTCGAGCTATCTCGTCGAGCGGATCGAGCAAGCACCCAACATCGCCGTCCACCCGCACACCACGGTGGCCGATGCGGGCGGTTCGGGACACGTGGAGTGGCTCCTCCTGCGCGACACGGCGACCGACTCGACACGACGCGTCTCGGCCGATGCGTTGTTCGTCTTTGTCGGCGCCGCTCCACGCTCGGAGTGGCTAGATGGCACGGTCGATCGCGACAGCGAAGGCTTCGTACGTTCCGGGCTCGACTACCTCACCCTCGGACCGCCAGCCGATTGGCCGCTCGACCGCCTTCCCTACCTTCTCGAGACCCGGGTACCGGGCGTCTTCGTCGCGGGCGACGTCCGGAAGGGATCGGTCAAGCGCCTGACGGTCGCGGCCGGCGAGGGGGCCATGGCGATCGACGAGATCCATCGATACCTGGGTGAGACGTTCACAAGCTCCGGCTCGCGACGCCAGGAGCCAGCGGCTGGGGCCGAGGCCACGGTGGCGGCGCGGGCGAGGGGGAGGGAGATCTGATGGTGGTGATGGGTGTCGCGACGTTCGAGCGCTTCTTCCGGGAAGGTGCCGATCTCGACGTCGACAAGAACGACCTGAAGCGGTACGAGGAATTCATCCGCGGCAAGGTCGCCGACTTGCTCCTCATGGCCGAGGCAAAAGCCAAAGCCGACGGGCGCGACGTTATCGAGCGCCGGGACCTGCCGATCACGAAGGGCCTGCAACAGACCATCCACGAATACCGCCGGCTCGATGGGGACGGTGAGCTCCGCGCGATGCTGGCTGAGCTGGCGGTCTGGCCGCAGCTGGATCTCGCCGTGTCCGACGAGATCGATGAGACGCTCCCCGAGGTGGCGGGTGGGCTGAGTCTCGCGCTCGGCCGGACGTTCCGGATCATCGACCCCAGGGCGCGCAACCCGCAGACCGAGCAGTGGCGGCGTGCCTTCCAGATCTTCGATCTCCTGCTCTGATCACTGGCCGGCCGAGCTACGCGCTCCCGGTCGGACTCGGCTTGCCGAGGAACGGCGTGATACGCGCCTCGAGGGCGGGCTTCGGCATCGCCCCGACGATCCGGTCGAGCTCGCGGCCGTCCTTCATCACCACCATCGTCGGGATGCTCATGGCCCCGAACCGCTGGCTGAGCGCCCGGTTGTCATCGACGTTGACCTTGATGACTTTGAGCCGGCCCGGGTGCTCGCGGGCCAGGTCCTCGAGGATCGGCGAGACGAACCTGCACGGGCCGCACCACGGCGCCCACAGGTCGATGAGGACGGTCGCGGTCGTGCGTGCCTCGACCTCGAACGTGGCGTCCGTCGCATCGACCACCCACGCCAGGGGCTTGCCGCAGGTGCCGCAATGTGGTGACCCCCGGGGGTTCGGGCGGATCGAGTTCTTGGCGCCGCAGCTCGGGCAGACGAGGATCGAGCGCGGTCCCGCGGGCGCGGCCGGTCGTGCGGTCGGGTCGGGATCCGTGGCCATCAGTCGACTCCCGCAGGCGTGGCGACGCCGAGCGCTTCTCCGAGGGTCATGGATCAGCTGCCCCCGGCCCCCGTCCCGGCGCCTGCCTCTTCTGCGGCACCGGCCTCCTCCCGGGATCGCGACGCCTTCTTCTTCTCGCGGCGGAACTCGAGCTTCCCGTCGCGCGCGTCGGCGACGATGGTGTCGCCATCGGCGAGCTCGCCACGCAGGAGCTGCATCGCGAGTGGCTGGATCAGGTGTTGCTGGATCGCCCGCTTGAGGGGCCGGGCGCCGTACACCGGGTCGAAGCCTTCGACGGCCAGCAGCTCGCGTGCGGCATCGGTGAGCGAGAGCTCGATCTTGCGCTCCACGAGTCGTTCGCGGACGTCCTGGAGCTGGATCTCCACGATGCGCTTGATCTGCTCCTTGCCGAGCGGGTTGAAGATGACGATCTCGTCGATCCGGTTGAGAAGCTCGGGCCGGAAGGCCTCGCGGACCGCATCCATGACCCGCTCGCGCATCTTCTCGCGCGCCTTCTGTCGCTCCGCGAGGTCGACGACGCCGCTGGTCGCTATGAACTCGGGCAGGACGTGTTCGCTGCCCAGGTTGCTGGTCATGATGATGATGGTGTTGCGGAAGTCGACGGTCCGGCCTTGTGCGTCCGTCAGCCGTCCGTCGTCGAGGACCTGGAGCAGGATGTTCAGGACCTCCGAATGGGCCTTCTCGATCTCGTCCAGGAGGAGCACCGAGTACGGCCGCCGCCGGACCGCTTCGGTGAGCTGACCGGCTTCCTCGTAGCCGACGTAGCCTGGCGGCGCGCCGATCAGACGCGACACCGTGTGCCGCTCCTGGTACTCGCTCATGTCGATCCGGATCATCGCCTGCTCGCTGTCGAACAGGAACTCGGCGAGGGCACGGGCGGTCTCCGTCTTGCCGACCCCGGTCGGGCCAAGGAACAGGAAGGAACCGACGGGCCGGTTCGGGTCCTGCAGGCCGGCGCGCGCGGCGCGGACGGCGTTCGAGACCGCGGCGATGGCCTCGTCCTGGCCGACGACCCGCTCGCGCAGCCGTTCCTCCATGTGGATCAGCTTGTCGACCTCGCCCTCCAGCAGCCGGCTGACGGGGATGCCGGTCCAGCGGCTCACGATGTCGGCGATGTCGTTCTCGTCGACCTCTTCCTTGACGAGCGTGCCCTTGCCATCGCGTTCCTCTAGCTGCCGCTCGGCCTCCGCGATCTGCTGTTCGAGCTGGCCGACCTCGTACTTGAGACGGGCCGCGCGTTCCCAGTCGGCCTCGCGCGCGGCGAGGTCGAGCTCGGTCCGGGCGGCTTCGAGCTGCTCCTGGAGCCGGCCGACCTTGTTGAGCTCCTCGACCTCGGCCTTCCAGCGCGCCTCGAGCTGGTTGGCCTCCTCCTTCGCGTTCGCGAGCTCTCGCTCGATGCGCTCGAGGCGCTCGCGTGACGCCGGGTCCTTCTCCTTGCGCAGCCCCTCGCGCTCGATCTCGAGCTGGGTGATCCGGCGGCGGACCTCGTCCAGCTCGACCGGCATGCTGGTCGCTTCCATCCGCAGCTTCGCGGCCGCCTCGTCGACGAGGTCGATCGCCTTGTCCGGCAGGAACCGATCGGCGATGTAGCGCTCCGAGAGGATGGCCGCGGCGACGAGCGCCGAGTCCTTGATCCGGACGCGGTGATGTTGCTCATAGCGCTCCCGCAGGCCGCGCAGGATCGAGATGGTGTCCTCGATCGAGGGCTCGCCAACCATTACGGGCTGGAAGCGCCGCTCGAGAGCGGCGTCCTTCTCCACGTGCTTGCGGTACTCATCAAGGGTGGTCGCGCCGATAACGTGGAGCTCGCCACGTGCCAGCATCGGCTTGAGCATGTTCGAGGCGTCCATGGAGCCTTCGGCCGCACCGGCGCCGACGACCGTGTGGAGCTCGTCGATGAACAGGATGACCTGGCCGGCCGATTCCTGGACCTCGCGCAGGACCGCCTTCAGGCGCTCCTCGAATTCACCGCGGTACTTGGCGCCCGCGATCAGCGCGCCGAGGTCGAGGGCCACGATCTTCTTGTCCTTGAGCCCTTCGGGGACGTCCCCGCGGACGATCCGTTGGGCGAGCCCCTCGGCGATGGCGGTCTTGCCGACCCCCGGCTCGCCGATCAGGACCGGGTTGTTCTTGGTGCGCCGGCTAAGGACCTGGATGACCCGCCGGACCTCCTCGTCGCGGCCGATCACCGGATCCAGCTTGCCCTGGCGGGCGAGCTCGGTCAGGTCGCGCCCGTACTGCTCGAGCGCCTCGTAGGTCGTCTCCGGGTTCGGGCTTGTCACGCGCTGACCTCCGCGGATCTGCTGGAGGCTCTGGTAGATCTGATCGCGGGTGACGCCGAGCCGGCGGAGGAGCTGGCCGGCCGCCCCGCTGTCCCCCTCGTCGGCTAGGGCGAGCAGGAGGTGCTCGGTCGAGATGTACTCGTCCTTGAGCCGCTCGGCCTCGCGTCGTGCGGCGTCCAGGACGCGCCCGAAGCGGTTCGAGACCTGGAGCTGCTGCGCTCCGCTCGCTCGCGCGAAAGCGCCGAGACTCGGTTCGAGCTCTTCGAGGACAACGGCTGGCTGGACGCCGAGGCGCTCCAGGATCGAGGGCACGACGCCGTCGGACTGATCGGCGAGCGCGTACAGGAGATGCTCCGGCTCGAGCTGGGTGTGGCTCCGTTCCTCGGCGAGGCGCTGGGCGGCGGCGATCGCTTCCTGGGCCTTCTCGGTGAGTCTGTTCGCGGCGACTGTCATCTTGGAGCCTCCAAGTCCTTCGCGGGACGCCCCGCGTCACGTTCTCTCTGAAGCCCCTCGATCTGGTCGATGAGGCGGAGCACCACTTCGATCCCGGCGAGGTTGAGTCCAAGATCCTCGCCGAGCCGTCGGATGCGTCTTAGGCGAGCGATCTCGCCGTCGTCGAAGAGCGCCCGCTGGCCCTCGACCTGGGCGGGCCTGACGAGACCGATACGCACGTAGCGGCGGACCCGGGCGGGCGGCAGGTTGGCCAGCCGGGCGGCGGCCTCCAGCTCGAGGTAGGTGGCGCGCCGAGCTCGTTGGGTCATCGTCGTACCGCTCCGTCCGTCGTCTCGGCGCCCGACCGGGCGAATTCGTCGATCAGCTCTCGCTGGCGCTTCGAGAGCCGTTCCGGGAGCTCGACGTGGACAGCCGCGTGGAGGTCGCCGCGTGTGTCCTTCGTCCCGAGCCGCGGCATACCCTGCCCGCGCAACCGGAAGATGCGACCGTCGGGCGTGCCCGGCGGGATCGACAGGGCAAGATTTCGTCCGTCCAGCGTCGGGACCCGCGCCTCACCGCCCAGGATGAGGGCCTGGAGCGGGGCCCGAACCTCGGTGTGCAGGTCGTCCCCCCGGCGCTCGAAGCGCGGATCGGGCTCGACCGTCACGACGAGATAGAGGTCGCCGGCCGGGCCGCCCCCAGCGCCCTGACCGCCCTGACCGCTGATGCGGACGCGCGAGCCGTTGCGGACACCGGGTGGGATCTTGACCTCGAGACGCCGGGTCTGCCCGTCGGCCGAGCGGATCGAGAGCTGGACCGTCGTGCCCCTGTAGGCGTCGGCGAGGCTGACGGACAGCGGTTGTTCGAGATCGCCCCCGGCCCGCGGACGTGCACCGGCGCGCCGCCGGCTGGCGCCCGACCGGGCACCCGGTCCTGACGACCCGGCCCCGGTGAAGAACGTCTCGAAGAAGTCCGAGAAGGGCGCGTCGTCGCCGAACATATCCCGCAGGTCGTCGTCGCTGGCGGTGCGGTATTCATAGCGGACCCCGCCCGGCGCTTCGCCCGCGAATGTGCCCCAATCGAACGGCTGCTGTTGCTGTTGCCCGCCGGCGGCCTGCGATGCGCGCTGCCATTGCTCGTACTCACGCCAGCGCGAGCCGACCTCGTCGTACTTCTTGCGCTTGTCGGGGTCGGACAGGACCTCGTACGCCTCGTTGATCTGCTTGAAGCGTTCCTCTGCTTCGGCGTTCCCCGGATTGACGTCCGGATGGTGCTCCCGGGCGAGTTTCCGATAGGCCGTCCGTATCTGCTTCTCCGTGGCGGTCTTCGGCACGCCCAGCACCGCGTAGTAATCCTGGAACTCCATCAAGCGGCCCGGCAGCCATGGACGCGGACGTGGCGTTCACGACGCCTGGATCCGGTCGCGGTCGGCCTTCTCACCACGGTCGTCGTCTCCACGAGCGGTTCTTGATCGGCCTGCTGGATGCCGCGAGGCCCCGCACGCGCGAGGCCTCGCGGCTCCTGTGGGCGCGATAGTCGAGCTAGAACGCAACTACGATCCGGTTCTCCACCGAGGCGACCCCCGGCGCGGACCAGGCGACGCGCTCGGCTTCCTTCTTCTCGGCCCAGGCGCGAACGGAACCGGTCAGGATGACCTTGTCGCCGCGGACCTCCACGTCGATGTGCTTGGCGTCGGTCTCGGCGCTCCGAACGAGCGCCTCCTCGATCTTGCGCTTCACCTCGTCCGGCGACGGCTTCTGGCGCGGCTTGACCGTGATGAGGTTGCTGACGCCTCGGACGCCAGTGATGCGGCGAACGACGCGTTCGGCATCCGACCGCTGGAACCCCCACTCGACCTCGCCTTTCAACGTGACCCAGGCCTTCGACACGGTCACGTCGATCTTGTCGATGTCGAGGTAGGCATCCCACTGGAGGGCGCGGGTCACGGCGGCCGCGATGTCGGCGTCGGTCCGTTCCGATGTCGCGGGCAGGCGGACCTCGATGTCGTTGGCGACGGCCTTGACGCCGCGCACGCGATGGGCCGCTTCCTCAGCCGCCCAGCGCTTGAGATAGCTGTCGACGTAGCCGCTCAAGGTCACGATGCCGTCCTTCACGGCGACCCCGATCTCGTTTGGTTGCACGCTGGCGTCGAACTTGAGCTCGCGCAGGACTTCCTGCTGGATCTGTTCGTCGGTCTGCACCATGACTGCCATGGGGGCACGTCCTTTCTGCCGGCCTCGCACGGCCAGCTGGCTGTCACATCTCTCGGTACTCTCCTTCGACGGTGCCAGGCGGCGTCTCCTCGCCACCGCCGCCGCCTCGACCGTCGCCACCCGCGGCGGCGCCGACCGGCTCCTTGACCCCGGACTCGACTCTTGACAGAGCACGCTCGAGGCCCTCGAGGCCCTCGCGGATCTTCGCGGCGTCATTCCGTTCGAGCGCCTGCCGCACGAGCTGGGTCTGGTTCTCGATCTCGAGCTTCAGCTCGCTCGGCAGGCGATCGCCGGACTCGCGGAGCACCCGCTCGGCCGCGTAGGCCTGGTTGTCGGCCCGGTTCTTGAGCTCAGCTTCCTCGCGTCGGCGGGTGTCCTCAGCGGCGTGCTCTTCGGCCTCGCGGACCATCCGCTGGATATCGGCCTCGGAGAGGCCGCTCACCGGTTCGATGACGACCTTCTGCGCCTTGCCCGTGGCCTTGTCGGTCGCCGACACGTTGAGGATCCCGTTGGCGTCGATGTCGAAGGTCACCTCGATCTGGGGCGCGCCGCGAGGTGCTGGTTGGATGCCATCGAGGATGAAGCGACCCAGGCTCTTGTTCTCCGATGCCAGGGGTCGCTCGCCCTGGACGACGTGGATCTCGACCTGGTTCTGATCGTCCTCCGCGGTCGAGAAGATCTCGCTCCGCCGCGCCGGGATCGTGGTGTTGCGTGGGATGAGCACGGTCATCACGCCGCCCTTCGTCTCCACGCCAAGCGACAGCGGTGTCACGTCCAGCAGGAGGACGTCCTTGATATCGCCCTTGAGGACGCCCGCCTGGATGGCCGCTCCGACCGCCACGACCTCGTCCGGATTGACGCCCTTGTTCGGCTCCTTGCCGCCGAACAGCTTCCGGACGAGATCCTGCACCGCCGGCATGCGCGTCTGGCCGCCGACCAGGACCACCTCATCGATGTCGGTGTCCGCGAGCTTGGCGTCCGCCAGGGCTTTCTCGACGGGGCCACGGGTCCGCTCGATGAGGTCCTCGGTCAGCTGCTCCAGCTTCGATCGGGTGAGCGTCATCTGGAGGTGGATTGGACCCGAGGCGTTGGCGCTGATGAATGGCAGGTTGATCTCGGTCGATTGGGTCGACGAGAGCTCGATCTTGGCCTTCTCTGCGGCCTCGCGAACACGCTGGAGGGCGACGCGATCGCCACCCAGGTCGATGCCTTGATCGCGCTTGAACTCGGCGATGACCCAGTCCATGACGGCGCGATCGAAATCGTCGCCGCCAAGGAACGTGTCGCCGTTCGTGGCGAGCACTTCGATCACACCCTCGCCGACGCGGAGGATCGAGATGTCGAAGGTCCCGCCACCGAGGTCGTAGACAGCGATGTCCTCATCGCGCCCGGCCTTGTCAAGTCCATAGGCAAGGGACGCCGCGGTCGGTTCGTTGACGATGCGGAGGACCTCGAGTCCGGCGATCTGGCCGGCGTCTTTCGTTGCCTGGCGCTGGGCGTCGTTGAAGTACGCCGGGACCGTGATGACGGCCTGCGTGACCTTGTCGCCGAGCTTTGCCTCGGCGTCCGAGCGCAGCTTCTGGAGGATCATCGCCGAGATCTCGGGTGGCGAGTACGTCTTGCCCCCCATGACCACCTGGACGTCGCCGTTGGACGCGCGCGTCACCTTGTAGGGAACGTGCTTGATCGCCTCCTGGACGATCGGGTCGTCGAACTTGCGGCCCATGAAGCGCTTGATCGAGAAGATCGTGTTCTCGGGGTTCGTGACGGCCTGTCGGCGGGCGATCGTGCCGACGAGCCGCTGGCCGGTCTTCGGGTCGATCGCCACGACCGACGGTGTGATCCGGCTTCCTTCAGCGTTCTCGAGCACAGTCGGCTGGCCAGCTTCGAGGACGGCCATCGCCGAGTTGGTCGTCCCAAGATCGATTCCGATCACCTTCGGCATGGGTCAGTCTCCAGCTGGTTCGTCGTCGGGGGATGTGTCAGGTGGGTCGCCATCGGCAGCTCGATGGTCGTTGAGGAGCGGGCCGCGAACGACGACCTGGGCCGGTCGCAGGAGGCGGCCGCCAGCCGAGTAGCCCGGCCGGATGACGTCGCCGACGGTCGCTTCGGAGGCCTCGGGGTCGGGCTCGTAGACGAGCGCCTCGTGGCTGGTCGGATCGAACCGGTCGCCGATGGCGCCCACATGCTCGAGACCGAGTCGCGCCTGCAGCTCGGCGAGCTTGGAGCGCGTGAAGCCGATACCCCGCACCCACGGATCGTCCGTCAGGTGCTCGGGAACGGCCGCGAACGCTCGGTCGAGGTCGTCGATCACCGGCAGGAGCGGCTCGAGGAGACCGCCCCGGATACGTTCGAGCTCCGCGGCACGCTCATCGGCGACCCGCTGCCGATAGTTTCGGAAGTCGGCCCGTTCCTGGCGCAGCAGGTCGACGAGCTCGTCAGGACTCGGTCGGTCGCCGTTCGCTGACGTGTGCGGGGGCGCTGCGTCGAGCGGTGCCATGGTCAGTTCACCCCTCTCGAGCCGCCCTTGCGACGTTCGGGCGGGCCGTACGGCAGGTCGATGTACTCGACGGCTGGTCGTCGCTGTGCCGTCTGCGGATAGAGCTGCATCAGCTCGAAGACGACGGTCGGCACCTCGGTGCTGACCGTCAGACCCATCTCCCGAGCCTCGGTGACGGAGATCGGGTAGTCGTGGGTCCACGTGCCGGAGCTCAGGTCGTGGGCCAGCGTCGTGGCCTTGTCGCCGGGCATCCGATCGCCGATCAGGTCCCGCACCGTGCTCTCCACCTGGCGGAGGGCCTTCTCGGCGACGTCTGCCTGGATGATCGTCTGATCGTCGATCCGCGCGATCGGCTTGCGCTCGATGACCTTGACGATCGATGCGGCGGGCGACGTCCCGAGCTGGGGATCGACCGGCCCAAGGACGGCGTTCTCGGCCATCACGATCGCGTCCGCGGCCAGCGCGATGAGCGTCCCGCCGCTCATCGCGTAGTGCGGCACGAATACGGTCACCGTCGCCTTGTGGCGACGGAGGGCCGCGGCGATCTGCGCGGCGGCCAGGACGAGCCCACCCGGCGTGTGCAGGATCACATCGATGGGCCGGTTCGGGTCGGTCAGTTGGATCGCCCGCAATAGGCGTTCCGAATCCTCGATGTCGATGTAGCGCGCGATCGGAAAGCCCAGGAAGCTCATGGTCTCCTGCCTGTGGATCAGGCCGATCGCCCGGCTGGTGCGCTCCTCTTCGAGCCTCCGGAACGTCCGCAACCGCTGAGCCTCCAGCAGGCGCTGGCGGACCAGCGGTTGCAGCGAGGAGATGATCAGGAAGATCCACAGGAGATCGATCAGGGACACGGGCGCAGCCTCGGACGGCGCGCCGCGCTGAGCGACCGCCCACCCGTTGCGACGAGACGCGAAGGTCGCCGACAGCCCACTACGACTTGTTGGACTTGGTCGGGATCTCGATCCGTCGAGCCCGGTTCTGGGCGGCCTTCGGCAGGGTGATCGTCAGCTGTCCGTTCTCGAACTTGGACGTGATCTTGTCGACGTCGACCATCGCGGGCAGCGCGACTGCGCGCATGAACTGTCCTTGACGGCGCTCCTTGAGCAGGTAGTTGCCCTGCTTCTCTTCTTTCTCCTCGGTCATCTGGCCGCGGATCGTGAGGGTGCGGCCCTCGATGAGCAGCTCCAGATTCTTCGGATCGATGCCGGGGAGGTCGACTTCGACCAGGTACGCGTCATCGGTCTCACGGACATCGATCGGAGGCGCGAGCTCGGTCAGGCCTCCGTCGACCTGGACATACGGCCAATCGCCCATCAGCTGCTGGATCGCGGTCCGGAGCGGGACGACGGTTCGGTCGGGGCGTCGGGTCATGGTCATCAAAGCACCTCCTGGCGAGCGACCGGCGCGCGACATGGGGCGCGCCGGCATCGCTCCTGGTATTCGTGATCCGGTTGTCAGGTGGCAAACGGTGGCAGGGGTCGGGACGCCGGGCAGTAGCGACTGCTACGCGGCGGACGTTGCAGATGCATGACGTATCGCCTCGGACGCTTCTCGGACACTCGACATCGGGCCGCCAGGAGGTCACGATGGTCAAAAGCGGGTCAGCACGGGCGCTGATGATCGCGACGGCCCGTTGACCAGCCTTCGAAGCGGACGATCACGTCCCGATGCTCCTATCGCATCCCCGCGATGACGACCTGTTCGAGCAGGTCACCGCCCATCAGGCCAGGTTGGTGGATACGGGCTCTCGAACGATATCCGCGGCACGCCGCGCCCTGCGCAAGTGCTACGCGGACGCCGATCTCCATCGGCAGACCGGGGTCCTCATCGATGGCGCGCGCACGACGGTCTGGTTCGCATATCGCGACGGACGCCTCAGTCCGACGATGCCGCCCACGCGATGGTGGGATGGTCGGTCCGTCGCGAGTGCGTCGCTTCGCGTCTCCGGGCAACTGACCCGCGCCAACCCCGAGTTTCGAACGCTCGTCGGGCTACCCGCGGCAGCGAGTGGCTCGGAAGTCTTGACGGACACTGTCGAACCGGACCTCTGCAACGAATTCAAACGGCTCGCTCGATCGGTCGCCCGGACCCGCGAGGTCACCGGCGCGATCGAGATCCGGCTGCCCTGGGGCCAGCGACGGCCCGTCGAGTTCCACGCACGCCGGAGCGCGGCGACTGGCCACTACGACGTCGAGCTGCGGTCAGTCGAGGACCGCGATGCCGCGCTGACCCTTGCTGCGACCGCGCTGGGCCTCGGGGCAGCCTCGAGCGGGGAGCGGAAGAAGTTGCTGGGCCAGGCGATGCGACGCGAGCTGGGTCCTGGCGAGGGCCTTGGCGCCCAAGGCTACGGCCGTTGGGCGGTACTCGTCCTGGCCGGCATCGTGCGGCTACTCATCCGTGCGGACGGCGTGGAACCGACGCTCGCATACGCGAGCCACGGCGCTCTGCTCGGCTCGCACCTGGTGCCGCGCGACGAGTCGGTCCCGATCGACTTGCAGGCACTCACCCCGAGCGTCGTCATACAGCTTCCCGCGCAGCGGATCTTGGAACTGATCCAGACCGAGGGACCGTTCACGCGAGCCGTCGTGGACCATGCCCAGGCACTCGTCGGTTCGACCGTGTCGGAGCTCGCATCGCGGACCTCCGCGGATCTGCCACAGCGGCTCGCTCGCGAGATCGCGCTGCTATCGCAGGTCTACCCGTCGCGGGGGCTGATCCCGGTGACCGAGCAACAACTCGCGGACGGCGTCGGCAGCATCCGCGAGTCCGTCGGCCGGACTCTGGGCGGGTTCCGTCGTCGTGGCTGGATCGCAACGACGAGTCACGGTCTCATCGTCCTCGACGAAGGCGCCATGCGCCGGTCCGCGAAAGCTGGCTTGGTGCCGACCGCCACCCTCGTCGCGGGGACGGTGGCCTAGCCGCCAGAGTCTATCGCTCGAGCATCGCCTTGAGGCTCCCGAGGGCCGCCTTCCAGGCCTGCTCCGAGGTCGCGGCGGCCTCCTTCGAAGGGAGGTTCCGCTCACTGATCGTCAGGTCGGTGCCGCCGTCCGCCTCGTCGAGCTGCCATGTGACGACCTGGTAGTGCGCGGGGTCGTCGGGCTTGCCGGAGACGTCGCTCCAGTGCGTGTGCACGAGGCGCCGCGGCGGCTCGATCTCGAGGATCTCGCCCTTGTCGACGTAAGGCTTGCCCTGGTACTCGCCCGAGTGGACGAGCTGGCTGCCGACCGTCCAATCGGATTTGGTGTCCACGCCGAAGAACCAGCCTGACGCGATTGCACGTTGGTGCCATCCAAAGGCCGCCGCGAGCGGCTCCCCGCCTCAA
>CAVZVH010000008.1:0-3560 GCA_963778645.1 uncultured Chloroflexia bacterium | reverse complement strand
CCGGCTGGCCGAATTTCGCAGTCTCCGAGGCGATCCGGATATCGCACGCCAGCGCCAGCTCGCACCCGCCGCCGAGGGCGTAGCCGTTAATCGCCGCGATCGTCGGCCGCGGAAATCGCTCGACCGCGGCGCAGAGCGACGAGGCGATGCCTGCCAGCCCATCGTTGCGCGTTCGCGTCTGGATGTCGCCGATGTCGGACCCCGAGACGAACGACGATTCGCCTGCGCCGGTAATGATCAGCACGCCTGCCTCGTCGCCTGCGGCCAACGACGAGAGGGCCGCCACGCACTCGTTGACCGTCTCACGATTCAGCGCGTTCTTGACCTCTGGCCGATCGATCGTCAGCGTGGCGATCGATTCGCTGATGTCGAGGTGGATGTTGGAATAGGAGGTCGACATTTGTGCATCACCGCTTCGAGCCGCGCGAAAAGCCTTTCACCGCTGAGCCCGCGGAGCCCGCAGAACCCTAAGGATGCTCTGCGGTCTCAGCGTCCTCTGCGATGCGAGGCTTTCTAGGGCGGATGTTGTCCTCTAAGTCGCGCTCCGGTCGCGTGACTCGCTCGCCGCGCTCGCTCGCACTGCTCAACCCCCGGGCGATTCATGAGATAGGTTCAGTGTCCTTGCGCGCCCCGACTGCGATCACATCGTCGAGCACCTTCATCGCGTCGTCGATGTCGTCGTCGCTGTTGTAGAAATGCGGGGAGATTCGGATGCCGGCATCCGGTCGATAGTCGATGATGATGTTGCGGCGAAGAAGGTCCTTCGACACCGCTTCGCCGTTCGGCACGTCGAGGATCACGGCGCCGCCCCGCTCGGCGTCGTTGAGCGGCGTGTTGATGCCATACCCCGCCCGCGTGGCGTGGTCGATTATCCGTCGTGTCAGACGCAGCGACCGTGCGCGAATCGCCGCCACGCCGACCTCGCCCACGATCTCGTAGCCGGCGCGTGCCGCGTAGAGCGCCGGGCACGTTCGGCGTGCCGCTCTGGAACAGTTTCGACGCCTGCCGCCGTCAGCGTAGACAAGCGCGCCCGCTCTGCGAACGCGAACGGCGCGGCGTGCGCCGCCCCACCCGATCGCGGCCCGGGTGCGAGCGATCCGTGCCAGGTCGGGCCGCACGTAGAGATAGCCGGCGCCCGGCCCACCGCACAGCCACTTGACCGAGCCGCCGACCGCGAAGTCGGCGCCGAGCGCCTCGATTTGAGCGGCACCGTGCCGGCGGCCTGGTAGACGTCAAGATAACGTGGGCCCCGACTGCGTGCGCCTTTTCGATCACCGCGCGCGCGTCCTGGATACAGGAGCTCCTGAACAGCACCAGCGACAGCGGCACGAGGACCGTGCGCTCGTCGATCGCGTCGAGCAGTTGGCCGAGATCGTTTCTGATCGTGTCCGCAGAGTCGACGTAGACGATCTCGGCGCCATAGCGCGCGAATCCCTCGAACACGTACATGTTGGTCGGGAACTCGCGGCCGGTCAGGACAATCTTGCGGCGCCGGCCGTCGTAGCGGAAACACGACGCGATGATCCCCATCGCCACCGACACGTTCTGATGCATCGAGATCGACCCTGGCGTCACGCCGAGGAACGGCGCGAGGCGATCGCCGGTCGTCTGACCGATCTCCCACCACCCTTAGTACCAGGCCCTGACGCCGCGGTTGGTCCAGACCTCGGCGTATTCCTGCAGGTTCACCGCGGTCCGGCGCGGCATCGCCCCGAGCGAATGACTGACGAGATACGTGCAGTCCTCGACCGTCGGGAACTCGACGCGCCACGACGCGAGCAGGTCACCGGACGACGATCCGGCCTTTCAGATTGCTGTTGTCCGCGTCCTCGTGATCGTGGAAGCCGCAGATGCGGACGACGATGAGGTTGCCGGTCTCGCGGCTCTGGCCCGAGGCTCATCAGGCCAACCTGGTTGATGGCCGGGCAGTCGAGATGGTCGGGATGATCGTCGGACGACATGTCGTGACGGCGACCGTCGTTGTTGACAAAGAGGACGCGCGTCCCTGGCGCGACGGTGAGCTCTTTCGGTGAGGCAATCCCCCAGCCGAGATCGTGATGACGTTCGGGTTCGAGGGAATCGGTGAAGGCGCCGGCGTCGAGCCCCCACCTCCACCGCACGCAGCGACGGTCAGGCACAACCCCGCGGTGACTGCCAGGATCCTCATCCTGGCAGTCATTATCGCAGGTTTGCGGCGCCTCCCGTCGCGCGACGCGCCCTCTTCAGCGGCCCTACTGACGATGATTTTTCCCCTGAGATTGGCGTTCGTGTCGTCCAATATCGTGGACCCCACACGTCCGCGACGTCGTCAGCGCGTCGGTCACCCGAGTCTGGCCGCGCCAAGCATGTTCCAGCGCGTTGATCGCCGGGCAGTCGGTGTGGTTCGGATGCGGATCCGACGACATCTGATGATCGCGGAGTGGTTGTTGACGAACATCACGCTCTCGCCCGGGTGAATCGTGACCGTCGCCGGGCTGACAGCGCCGTTCGCGCCGATCGTGATGGTGGCGCCGATCGTTCCGGTGCTTCCGCCGCCGGGGTTGGGATTCGGTGATGGCGACGTACTCGAGCCCGCCGCAATTGACTGCCAGCACAAACCCTGATGCCAGTGCCAGCCATTTCAACGTTCTGTTGTTCATAACGCTCTCCCCCCAATGGGTCTTGGTCCTCCTAGAAAAACTTCCGCGAGATATTGAATCCGAGATACCAGTCGTCGCTATCGAAGCCGCCGCGCGCCATCTGCGCCATCGTCGTACCGAAGCCGTCCGAGAAGTTGATCTGAAACGAATGCCCGCCGGCGCGCATTTCGATACCGAAACTGGCGTAGATGATGCCCGGGTCGTAGCCGAACCGCGGCGCGGCTTCGGCCACGAGGTACAGCTTCGGGCGAATTCGTAGCCGGGTGCCGAGACCAACGATGAACGTGTCGTTGTCGTCTCGACGTCGAACGGGTTGATGTTGCTGTTGCCGATCCAGATTGGCTCGGCGTAGATAGCGCCGTGACCTCCGAGTTTTCTCGAGATCACCACGCCTATCGACGGAGAGTATTCCTCCTGGAAGTTGTTGCGCCCCTCAATCGTGAAGACCGCGTCGAGGCCGATCGGTCCCTTGTCGCCTTGCCGGAGGAGCTGTGCTGCCCGAGAAACTTCAATCGTCTTATCGCTCGTGCGATTGACGGCCACCTGCGTTCCACTCAGGAGTCCGAAGCGATACTCAAGGCCGATCTGCGCGCCGCCGTCGGTGCCGAAGGCATCCGCGAGCAGGTCGCCGAAGTTGCCCTGCGCGAGCGATCGCGTGAACCGATGGGTCACGCGAAACGCGCTCGCGTACTTGGGCGTGCGCAGGGTGGTCGGCAATCCGATGAGCGTGAAGTCAGGTTCGCTCGGATCGACCGCGCGATCGCTCGGCGCGGCCGGCGTCTGTTCGGCGGGCGGAGGTGGAGGAGGTGGAGGCTGGCCCGCTGCCTCTGTTTGCCCGGCCGTGGCGTGCGCCGCTACCGTCAGCAGCAGCGTCGCTGCGATCACGATCCTCATCTGTCCTGTGTGCTGCATATCCCCTCA
>CAVZVH010000007.1:0-24831 GCA_963778645.1 uncultured Chloroflexia bacterium | reverse complement strand
ACCCCGGCAGTCTCCGTCAGTCGTCGAGCTCGGCCAGGAACGCCTCCGCCATGACGCCGTAGCCATCCGTGTTCGCGTGGATGTCTCCTACCGAGCACATCCATGTCCAAGCACACGTGCGCACGACGTTCACGGGCGTGCCGCTGGACAACGTGACGTTCGTGACCTCGAATGCAGTCTCGACGTCCGCGACCTCCATGCCGAACCCTCCGTAGATCCCCTCCAGGAGGTCGTTGAAAGCGACGGTGCCCGCGACCTCGGCCTGGAGCGCGGCCAGGCTCTGGGTCTGGAACCAGCGGGAGCGACGAATCGGGTCGTAGTAGTTCATCCCGACGATCGGGACTCCGGGCCTGCGGCGGCCGTCAGCTCCGCGAGCGCCGGCGGCAGGTTCTGCGAGAATCGCGACGGCCCCGCCCCCGCTGAGCACATCGTTCGCCCCGATGTCGATCGTGACGAACGCGACTTCCCCTGCATGCTCCTGGAGGAACGCCACTGCCTCCGCCAGCTGCGTGCCGTGCGCGTACGAGCAGATGCCGCCGAAGCGAAGCGTCGCCGTCGTCTCTCCACCGCAGCCGAGCTTGACCTCTCGGAGCTGCGTGTAGCGGCTGCGCGTCAGCTTGAAGAGCTGATCCGCGTAGCCGTGGTTGTATCCCGGCGGCGACTCCGGGCTCCTTGGGCCGCCGATCGGCTGGAACCCTTGCGCGAGCGAGTCGCCGAGCGAGACGTAGTAGGTCGCCTTGCTGGCCGCGGGCGCGCCCGGTACGGCGAGCAGCGCGGCGGCGAGCGCGGCGAGGACGAGCGAGACTCTGAGTCTCATCGATCCACCTCCCCGGTCGGATCGTCTGTCGGCGTCCACCGTAGCGCGACTTGGCATTCCGCTCCACCCGTCCGAACGGTTCCCCCGGTAAAGAACGCTCGAGTCGGGTATATGGCTGTCTCGTGCGCGCGTGGCGGACATGGACGACGAGGAGCTTCTCGCTCGAGGCCGAGCTCGCCATCGTCGCGGTCACGCTGCTCGCGTGGCATGCGATCCGGATACCGCTCGAGGGAGGCGTCGGCGTTTCCGTCGAGCACGCGCGCGACGTGCTCCGCCTCGAGGGCTTCTTCTCGCTCGATCTCGAAGCGGCGCTCATCCGCGTCGCGTCCGACTCGGACGCGGAGGCCGCCCTGCACTGGCTGTACGCGAACATCCATCTGCCGGTGCTATTCGCGTTCGTCGCGGGGATGCGCCTGCTCGCGCCCGATCGGTACCCGCTCCTGCGCACGACGTTCGTCGCCTCGTTCATTCCCGCAGCGATCGTGATCGGCGTCTATCCGCTCGCGCCGCCGCGCTGGATGCCGGAGCTCGGACTGGGTCACCCTCCCGCCCAGTCCGATCTCGCCGGGTCGACCGCGACGCTCTTCCACAACGAGACCGCCGCGGTCGCCAGCCAGCACTTCGGGTTCGCGCTGTTCCTCGCCGTCGCGTCGATCTGGCTCTTTCCCCGCTCGCGCCTCGCGTGGGCGTCGCTCGCATACCCGGTCCTCGTCTTCGCGGTCGTCGTCGGGACGGGGAACCACTATCTCCTCGACTGCGTCGTCGGGACGCTGACGTTCGTCGTCGCCGCCTGGGTCGCGCGACTCGTCCACCACGGACACGTTGCACAGCTGATCAGCGCTCCCTCGGCGCCAGGAGCCGTGAGCATCGCGCTCGGCTACGGGCTCGTCGTCTGGGGCTTCGTCTCCTTCGATTTCACGTCGCCGCTCAGCCGGCACAACGTCTTCCCGAGGCGATCGTCCTCGCCGCGGGCCTGGCTGCGATCCTCGCGCCGCGCCTCGCGGCGCGGGAGCCCGTCACCGAGAACGGCTAGCCAGCCTGCGGCGAACGACGTCGCGACCGAGCAGACACGCGGCGAGCCAGGCGAGGCCGAAGCACCAGCCCGCGAGCACGTCCGTCACGTAGTGCACGTTCAGCGCGATCCGGGAGAGACCGGACGCGACTGCGAGAGCGCCCGCCGTGCCCCACACCGCGGCTCTGGCGCGCGAGGACGCGAGCCGCTCGGAGACCGAGGACCGCCGCGGCGCCGAACGCGGCAACGCCTCCGCCGGCATGGCCGCTCGGAAATGCGAACGACTCCGGAAGCGGTATCGCGGGGCCCGCGGTCGGTCGCGGGCGCTCGACGACCTCCTTGAGCTGGGCGACGACGAGCTGCGACCCCACGAACGCGGTGAGAAGAAACGCGAGATCGATCCAGGATCGCTCTCGCACCAGGAGCGCCGTCAGCAGGGTGCCGAGGATGAGGAGCCCGGTCGTCCCCCCGAGCCACGAGACGGAGCGCGCCACTGACTCGACCCAGTCCGGCATGTTCTCGGCGATCCACTCCGAGACCTCACGGTCGATCGTGGCGAGCGGGTCATGCGGATACGCGAGCCAGAGGGCGACGAACCCCGCGAGCGCGACGAGGAGGAGGTAGAGAGTGCGCGTCAGGCGCCGTGGCAGCGCTTGTACTTCTTGCCCGAGCCGCACCAGCACGGATCGTTCCGGCCGATGTCCCTGTGCTCGTTGACCGCCGTCGGCTGGACGTCGAGTGGCGTGGTCGGGCGCGGCGCGACGGCGGTCGCGGCGCTGGTGCCGGCGGCGGCGATCGCGTCTGCCCCGGCGCGACGTCTCGTGCTCGTAGTGGAGCTCTCCGCCCGTTCCTCCATGGGCTCCAGCGCCGGCTGCTCGATCTGCACCGCGACGTGGAAGAGGCTGAAGACGACGTCGTGGCGGATCGTCGCACCGAGCTCCTCGAACATGATGTGCCCCTCGCCGCGGTACTCGACGAGCGGGTCCTTCTGCGCGAACGCACGCAGGTGGACGCCCTCGCGCAGGTAGTCCATCGACTCGAGGTGGTCTCGCCACCGCGTGTCCACGACCTGGAGGATCACGTAGCGCTCGATGTCGCGAAGAAGCTCGGATCCGAGCTCCTCCTCTCGCTGCGCATACGCGTCCAGTGCGTCGCCGACGAACTCCTCGACGAGCGCTTCGCGGTCGGTCGTGCTCACGCCTTCCTCGGCCAGCTCCTCGATCGTGATGTCCGTTCCGTACAGCGACTGCATGTGCGCGATGAGCCCGGGAAGATTCCACTCCTCGGTGAAGTCCGCGTCCGTGAACTGCCGTACGCCCGCCTCGACCGCGTCCTCGATCCAGCCCTTGACCTCGTCGGACAGGTCATCGCCCTCGAGCACGCGGCGGCGCTGCTCGTAGATGACCATGCGCTGCATGTTCATGACGTCGTCGTACTTGAGGACGTTCTTGCGCGCGACGAAGTTCTGCTCCTCGACCTTCTTCTGCGCGTTCTCGATCTGCTTCGAGAGGATCCCGGCCTCCATGGGCTGGTCGTCCGGGATCTTGAAGCGGTTCATGATGTTGTGAATCCGGTCGCCGGCGAAGAGGCGCACGAGGTCGTCCTGCCCGGAGAGGTAGAAGCGCGTCTCGCCGGAATCGCCCTGGCGACCCGAGCGGCCGCGGAGCTGGTTGTCGATGCGGCGTGCCTCATGACGCTCGGTGCCGAGCACGTAGCAGTCCGCCGAGCTCGCTCGACGCCCTCGCCGAGCTTGATGTCGACGCCGCGGCCGGCCATGTTCGTTGCGATCGTGACCGCGCCCGGCTGGCCCGCATCCTTGATGATCTCGCCCTCGCGCTCGTGCTCCTTCGCGTTCAGGACGTTAGTGCGGGATCCCTTCGACGCTGAAGACATCCGACGAGGAACTCGGAAGTCTCGACGGCGATCGTGCCGACGAGCACCGGCTGCCCGGCCTCGTGTCGCTCGACGATGTCCTCGACCACGGCGTTGTACTTCGCTTCGCGCGTCTTGAAGATCGAGATCGTTCTTGTCGTTCGCGGACACGTCACGTTGGTCGGGATCTCGACGACATGGAGGTCGTAGATCTCGACGAACTCCTTCTCCTCCGTCTTCGCCGTGCCGGTCATGCCGGCGAGCTTCTCGTAGAGGCGGAAGTAGTTCTGGAGCGTGACCGTCGCGAGCGTGACGTATCTCCTCGCGGATCGACTGCCCTCCTTTGCCTCGATCGCCTGGTGCAGGCCCTTCGCTCCAGCGGCGTCCTTCCAGATACGGCCGGTGAACTCTCGACGATCTTCACCTCGCCGTCCTGGATGACGTAGTCCACGTCGCGCTTGTAGAGGGACTCCGCCTTGAGGGCCTGCGTCAGGTGGTTCACGAGCAGGACGTGGCTCGGGTCGTACATGTTGTCGATGCCGAGGGCCCGCTCGACCTCGGCGATCGCGGTCTGCGCGGGCGACACGGTCTTGAACTTCTCGTCGTAGAGGTAGTCCGCGCCGGAGGCCTCGGTCTCGTCCTCTCCCTTTGCCGACTTGCGGGTGGCGGGCTTGCCCTCGAGGGTCTTCGCGACCCGTGCGAACTGGTGATACGTGGCCGCGGCCGTCTCGGGCTCGCCGGAGATGATCAGCGGCGTGCGCGCCTCGTCGATCAGGATCGAGTCGACCTCGTCCACGATCGCGTACGCGTGGCTTCGCTGCACCGTTCCGTCGAGCGAGACCGCCATGTTGTCGCGGAGGTAGTCGAACCCGAACTCGGAGTTCGTCCCGTACGTCACGTCGTTCGCGTACGCCACGCGGCGCTCGGAGAACGCCATCAGGTTCTGGATGAAGCCGACGGACGAGCCGAGCAGTTCGTACACCGGCCGAGTCCATTCGGCGTCGCGCTTGGCGAGGTAGTCGTTGACGGTGACGAGGTGGACCCGCGGCCCGTCAGCCCGTTCAGGTAGAGCGCCTGCACCGCGACGAAGGTCTTGCCCTCCCCCGTCTTCATCTCCGCGATGTCGCCCTCGTGGAGCACGATCCCGCCCATCAGCTGCACGTCGAAGAGACGCACCCCGATCGTGCGCTTGAACGCTTCTCGCACCGCCGCGTACGCCTCGAAGATGATCTCCTCGAGCGTCTCCCCGTTCTCGAGCCGCTGCTTGAACTCCGGGGTCTTGGCTGCCAGCTCGGCATCGGACAGCTTCTCGAACTCGGGCTCGAGGGTGCCGATGTACGCGGCCTGCTCCTGGAGGCGCTTGAGGCGGCGCCCTTCGCCCATGCGGAGGACGCGCTCGAACTTGCCGAACGATTGTGTCGCCACAGACCAAGGGTACCGGCTCTCGGTAGCGTGCTCGCACGGCCTAGCGCCCGCTCGGGCGTTCACCAAATCGCCACCGGCTCGACACCGAACCGGTACCTCTCCGGTGGTAGCTTCGCGCCGTCGACTCAGCTGGCCTTGCGACGATCCCGCTCTTCGCGGACATGCCCGCGGACGAGCGAGACCGGGTCGCCGAGGTGCGCACCGACCTCGAGGTTGGCGCCGGCGATACGCTCGTCACGGAAGGCGACTTCGGCTACGCGATGTTCGCGATTGCGGACGGCACCGCGAAGGTCGTTCGCAACGCGACCGTCGTCCGTACGCTCGGCCCGGGCGACGTGTTCGGCGAGATCGCCGTCCTCTCCGGCGGGGAGGCGGACGGCGACCGTCATCGCCACATCGCCGATGCGCCTGATCACCGTGATGAACCGCGACGTGTGGCGTCTCGAACGCGATGTCCCCGACGTCGGCGCGGCGCTTCGGGCGACCATCGCGCGTTGTCTCGAAGACCGTTAGAGCGGCTCGATATCGACCTCGAACAACGCGTCGGCGAGTCGCCGGGCGCGAACGACGAACGTCGCGAAGCGTGTCGCTCCCAGCTCTTCGAGGTTGGGGATACGAGCTCCCGACGGCATGCCGTCTACCCGAATCGACTGCCGTCCGCGTTCCGGACGATCTCGAGCATGTCGCCCTCGAGGTCGCGTGGCATCTCCACGACTCTGATCGAGCAGGCTCCGACCGCCCAGAGGTCGGGCCGACGCCACGCGACCGCGCGATACGGAGGCTCGATCGAGGCTTCGAGCGCAGCAACGAGCGGCGCCGGGTCGAAGCCCTCGGGCTCCTCTTCCACGAGGACGCGATCCGCCAGCACGACGAACTGCGCCTCGTCACCGGCCGCGCCAGGAGCGTTCACCGCCTTGACGGCGTCCCACTCGCGTTGGCGCGGGATGCCCGTGATGCCCGCCTCGAGCCAGTCCCGGCCCGGATCGAGCGGCATCGAGGCGGCGGCTTCGTCCGGTGGCCGGGCCCGTCGAGGTCGAGCCCCTCGACGGGCGGAGGGCGGCGGGGGCTCGCTTCTGAGCGCCACGCCGCGGCTCGTGCACCCGCTTGTCGCGGTAGCGCTCGATCTGTCGCTCCAGCTTCTCCACCAGCAGGTCGATCGCCGCTTCGTACGTGAGCGCGGACTCGCGCGCGACGAGATTCGTACCCTTCGTGTACACGATCACCTCCGCCGAGTGGTCCTCGCGGATGGACGGGTTCTTCTCCTTCCACAGGGTCACCTCGACGAGCGTCTGGTCGTACAGCCGCTTCCCGAGCTTCCCGATGCGCTTCTCGACGTAAGCCCTCACCGAGTCGTCGAGGGTGTCGTGCAAGGCCTTGATCTGGAGCCGCATGGGCGCTCCCTTCGAATCGGCGCGGAGACGCTCAATCTATATGCTCCCCGCCGCGAGCGTCCCCACCTCGCTTCGCGGCTGCGAACACTTCGCAGCCGTCGTCCTCACGAACTGGATCGGGTCAATATTCCAGCCGAAGCAGATACTGACTCTCCCTGCGTGTCTTCTTCTTCATCCAGAACGTTCGGCAACGCGTAAGCCGGATTGTGAAGAACTCGAAGTCGGGGACCTAGGCCTGCTCGGTTCTCGCCGACGAAACACGACCGTACTCACGACGGGAAGCATCACCGCGACGCTGCGGGTCGCGCGTGGCTTGTCCCAGAGGCGGGGATCGGCAATCGCTTCGGAGAACGCTGCGTGGAGCTCGGGACTACGGCCAAGCTCCTCCGCCTCCTCGAAGCGCTCACGAAGCTCGCCGGAGAGCTGATCTTCGGGCATTGCTGCCACAGTGACCTCCCGGATCGACGGCACTTTCAAGTGTCCCACCGCTCGGGAGAGCGCGCAATCCTCCTCCCCACCGCGCGAGGGCCTTGCCGCGAGCGAGACGATTCCTCCCACCTAACGAACCGCCCTCGCGAGCGTCACCACCTCGACCGCGCCGCGCCCGCCTCGCGGAGTGCCGACGCGCAGGCGTCCGCGGTCGCGCCCGAGGTGTACACGTCGTCGACGAGGCACACTGCGCGCGGCGACGCGCCGCTCGCGACGACCCTGCCGCGGACGTTGCGTCGCCGCTCTGCGAGCGCGAGACCGCGCTGGCGCGGCTGGTCCTCGCACGCCGGAGGAGATCGTCGCCGGCAGCTCCCAGATCGCGGCGAGAGCCCCGGCGAGCCGCGAGGACCGACGTCGCCGCGCTTCCACGCGCGCTCCGGATCACCCGGCACGTAGCCACCACAGGCCGACGTCCGGCGGCGCGACGACCTCCGCGACCATCGCTGCCGCCGCCTCCGCGAGCCGGCGCCGCCCGTGCTCCTTCCATTCGCGGACGAGCTGCGGGCTCGCTCGTCGTACACGACCGCCGCACAGGCGCACGCGAACGCGAGCCGACGGCCCGCGCACTCCGCACAGCGGCGGACCGGCCACGGCCCGGGCGAGCCGCACCGCTCGCAGAGGGCTCAAGACGGACGAATGCGTAGCGGCACAGGCGCAGAGCGCGGCGCCGGATCGAGCGCACACGGCGCAGCGTTCCGGTAAGAGGAGCCCAGCATGCTGGGCAGTGTCTGTGGCAACTCGGTACGACTCTGCGAAAAGATGCGATCGGCTTCCCGCAAGCGTCTCGGCGAGCCGATGTCGTACCACTCGCCGGCGGACGCCAGGTGTACACCGACGTGCGCGAGTAGAGCCACTCGGGCAGGCGACCCGGCTGGTCGGGATTGTTCTTCGCGAGGTACTGCCGGATGAGCGGCAGCGTCCTGCCGGGTAGTAGTAGAGCGCGACCCCGGCGAGCGTCGACCGTGCATCCTCCGGCTTCTCCTCGAAGAAGGTCACGCGGCCCTTCGTCGTCGACGTCGACCTGGTTGTACTCGCGCATCCGGCGAGGTCGCCGACGTCGTGTACCGCGAGCACGGGGGCGTCGACCTCCTCGCCCGTAGGCGGAGAAGCCCGACACGTCGTCCCCGAACAGGTTGTCGCCCGCGACGACGACGAGATCGTCGTCGACGCCGTGCTCGTCGAGCACGAACCCGATGTCGCCGATCGCACCGAGCCGATCGTCGTTCGACGTCGTGCCGTCGTTCACGACGCGAACCCCGCTTTCAGTCGCCCACTCCTCGAAGTGCGGCGTGAACTTCGCGTTCGTGACGACGATCGTCTCGTCCACGCCCATCACGTCGAGCCGCTCGAGGACGTGGTCGAGCATCGGCCGGCCGCCGACCTCGAGCAGCGCCTTCGGGCGGTCCAGTGTGAGCGGATACAGCCGCGTCGCGTAGCCGGCTGCGAGGACGAGGGCTTTCATGCGTGGACCACCGCCGGGAGGGTTTCCTCGTACGGCGCTCGATGAATCCCCTCCTCCGTGAGGATCGCGGACACGAGCGCTGCGGGCGTGACGTCGAAGGCCGGGTTCAGCGCGGGGAAGCGCGCGCTGACCTCCGTCGGGTCCCGGTACTCGATCGGGATGTCGGCGCCCGTCGCCGTCTCCGGGTCGACCGTCGTCGTCGGAGCCACGACGTAGAACGGCACGTCGTGATGACTCGCGACGAGCGCGAGCGGATACGTCCCGATCTTGTTCGCAGTGTCGCCGTTGGCGGCGATCCGGTCGGCGCCCGTGAAGACGCAGTCGACCTCACCTGCAGCCACGAGCGAACCCGCCGCGGAGTCGGCGATCACGGCGAACGGGATCCCGAGCGACTCGAGCTCCCACGCGGTGAGCCGCGATCCCTGCAGGAGCGGGCGCGTCTCGTCGACCCGACGTGCGCGACGAGGCCTTCCTCCCATGCGGCACGGATCGCGCCTAGCGCGCTCCCGTACCCGCCGTCGCCAGACCGCCCGTGTTGCAGTGCGTCAGAACACGCGAGCCTTGGGCGACGAGACCGGCCGCGTGCGCCCCCATGCGGCGACAGCGATCGACCTCATCCGCGTGGATCGCGCGCGCTCGCTCCGGTGTCGGGTCGTCGCGCATCCGGTCGAGCGCCCAGCGCAGGTTCACGGCCGTCGGCCGAGCGGAGGCGAGCGTCTCGTATGCCTCGTCGAGATCCTCGCCCCGCTCGGCCGCCAGCGCGTACCCGTATGCAGCCGCCACCCCGATCGCCGGTGCTCCCCGGATCGCCAGCGCCCGGATCGCCGCGGCGACGTCTGCCGCGTTCTCGAGCCGGAGCTCGACCTCCTTCTCGGGAAGCCGCCGCTGGTCGAGCAGCACGACGGCGCCGGCTCCAGCCTGACGACCCGCTCGGGCTCGAGGTTCGCGGCTATTCCGTGCCCTCGTCCCAGATGCGAGGTACTTCGCCTGCTCCTCGGTGAGCTCGTCGATCTCGAGACCCCATCGTCGCGAGCTTGAGCCGTGCGATCTCCTCGTCGATCTCCCGCGGCACGTCGTAGACGCGGCGCTCGAGCGTCGGCGCCGTTCGCGACCACCCACTCGGCGGACAGCGCCTGGTTCGCGAACGACATGTCCATGACGATCGCCGGATGGCCCTCGGCCGCGGCGAGATTGACGAGCCGACCGTCGGCGATCAGATACAGGCGCCGGCCGTCCGCGAGCGTGAACTCGTCGACCAGCGCGCGCGCCTCGCGGGTCTCGACCGCGAGGTCGCGGAGCGGCCGGGATCTCGATCTCGACGTTGAAGTGGCCCGTGTTGGCGAGGATCGCACCGTCCTTCATCCGCTCGAAGTGCGCCCGCGCGATCACGTTCTTGTCCCCCGTCGCCGTGCAGAAGATGTCGCCGACGGCCGCGGCCTGGTCCATCGGCATGACCTCGAAGCCGTCCATCGCCGCCTCGAGCGCGCGCACCGGATCGACCTCGGTGACGATCACGTGTGCGCCCATGCCTCGCGCACGCAGCGCGACGCCTCGCCCGACCCAGCCGTAGCCGGCGACGACGAAGCGCCCACCCGCGAGCAGCACGTTCGTCGCCCGGATGATCCCGTCGATCGTCGACTGGCCCGTGCCGTAGCGGTTGTCGAACAGGTGCTTCGTCTGCGCCTCGTTGACCGCGATCACCGGGAAGCCGAGCTTGCCCTCGCGCTCGAGCGCCTTCAGCCGGATGACGCCCGTCGTCGTCTCCTCCGTGCCCGCGATGACGTCGCCGAGCTGCTCGCGGCGATGCGGAGTGGAGCACGCCGATGACGTCGGCGCCGTCGTCCATCGTCAGGTGCGGCCGGTGATCGACCGCCGCCTCGATGTGGCGGTAGTACGTGTCGTTGTCCTCGCCCTTGATCGCGAAGACCGCGATGCCGTACTCCTCGACGAGCGCCGCCGCCACGTCGTCCTGCGTCGACGAGCGGGTTCGACGCGCAGAGGACGACGTCCGCGCCGCCCGCCTTGAGCGTGCGCGCGAGGTTCGCCGTCTCGGTCGTGACGTGCAGGCAGCGCCGAGACGCGGAGCCCGGCGAGCGGCTGCTCGCGCTCGAAGCGCTCGCGGATCGCGCGAGCACCGGCATCTGCCGGTCCGCCCACTCGATCCGGCGCACGCCTTCGGCGGCGAGCGCGAGATCCTTCACGTCGTATCGCTTCGTCGTCTGCCATCGTTCCTCTCTTCGTTGTCCGTCGTCGGTCTTCAGGCGCCTCAGGCCAGCGAGCTTCGTTCGTGCTTTCGCTGCTCCCACTCGACCCATCCGGCGTGCAGGCGCTCGGCGGTCGGGACGTTCGTGCCGCGAGCCAGGTCTCGACCGCGGCCGCGGAGCGTCGGGCTCGCGCCGGAGCCGCAGGGCGAACGCGAGCTCGTCGAGCTCGACGCCGAAGCGGTGCCTGAGGTCAGTCAGGTTCCGGAGCTGGTTCAGCTCGCGGATGCCGTAGAGCCGATAGCCGGTCGCCGGTCCGGTCGGCACGACGAGACCCGCGTGCTCGAGGTAGCGGAGCATTCGCGCCGACCACCCGAGCGTCGCTGCCTGGCCGATCGTGATCGCTCCACGCGGAACCTTACCACACTCGTGTCAAGGTGGTTCGCGCCCCGATCGGCGGCCCGCGTCGCGGGCACCGGCGTCGAGTGGATGATCGACGTCGTCGTCAGCCCGTGCGGCGTGAAGCGGTCGAGCACGTCCTCGAGGTCGTCGATCGAGCGCAGATGGAGTCGCAGCAGGTAGCAGTCCTCCCCGGTGATCCGGTGGCACTCCCCCACCTCCGGCGTCTCGCGCGCGATCTCGGGAATCCGCTGGAGCTGGCCCGGCGACGGCCGGATCCGAACGACCGCCGACACCGGGAAGCCGAGCGCCGAAGGATCGATCTCGGCGCGGTAGCCCGCGATCACGCCCGCGCGCTCGAGCCGCTGGACGCGCTCGGCGACCGCGGGCGCCGACATGCCGATGCGGCGGCCGAGCTCTGCCATGCCGATGCGGCCGTCGGACTGGAGCTCTCTGAGCACGCGCAGGTTGACATCGTCGAGGAGTCTCTCGCTTCGTAGGCAAGAGCATCGCGATTCCTTGGTTCACGTGGCAATCTTCCCTCACAATCCGTTGATCCGCCATTCCAGCATGGCACGCGGGCTTCGACCATGTCGGGGTGCGCGTCCGCACTGTCCGCGCCTCGCGGAGCGCTCGCGCGGGTCGCGTGTCCCCGCCCAGGCGTTCTTCGTCGGGAGCGCGGTCTTCCACTACCTCGGGCCGGCGTTCGCCGTGCTCCTGTTCGCACGCGTCGAGCCGCTCGGCGTCGCCTGGCTCCGGATCGCGAGCGCGGCCGCGATCTTCGCGCTCTGGCGACGGCCGTGGCGCGCGGTCCTCGCCGGCTGGAGGCGCGACCCGGAGAACCGTGCTCGCGCTCGGCGCTCGTCTTCGCGCTGATGAACGTCTGCTTCTACGTCGCGATCGACCGGCTGCCGCTCGGCACCGTCGCGGCGATCGAGTTCCTCCCCGTCATCCTGCTGGCCGCGCTCGGTGCGCGAACGGGTCGGAACGCAGCGGCCCTCGCGCTCGCCGTCCTCGGGCGTCTACCTGCTGACCGACGTCGAGCTCGAGGGCGAGCCGGTCGGGCTCGCGTTCGCCTTCGCAACGCCGCGCTGTTCGCCGCTCTACATCGTGCTCGCCCACCGCCTCTCGCGAGCGCCGGGATCGGCGGCATCGACGGCCTGGCGGCCGCGATGCTCGTCGCGGCGGTCTGCGTGACGCCGCTGGCCGGCTCGAGCGCGCGCCCCGGCGCTGCGTCGACCCCGTCGCCCCTCGCTGCCGGCATCGGCGTGGGCATCGCGTCGTCGGTCGTCCCGTACGTCTTCGACCAGCTCGCGATGGCTCGCCTGGCCGCGCGCCACGTACTCGCTCCTGGTGTCGCTGCTGCCCGCCACGGCGACGTCATCGGCGTCCTCGTCCTGAGCCAGCTCCCGTCGTGGGTCGAGGTCGGCGGAGTGGCGCTCGTCGTCACGCCGTGGCGGTTCACCGCGAGCCGCCGGCCCGCGAACGGTGAGCACCACACCTCGCAGCAGACTGTGCTCCTCAGGGAGCCGATCGTGCCCTGCTCGGCCGTAGCGGTCTTCGAGGCGGACGACGTCGTCCAGATGCGGCGTCGAGACCTCGACGATGAGCGTGTCCTCGAGCGCGGTCACGCGATGGACGGTGCCAGGCGGGAGCGGAAGCGCTGTCGCCGGGCGCCGACCTCCACCATCTCCAGCTCGCCTCCGACCTGCCGAGCTCGAGCCTGCGCGCGCCTTCGTGGACGAGCCACGACTCGTCCTTCACCTCGTGGTACTGGAGGCTCAGCGCCTCTCCGGCGCGGATGAACAGCAGCTTGCCGACGTACTCGTCGGTCTCGGCCCAGATGAGCTCCCATCCCCACGGCTTGTCGACCCGCCGCGGGCGGGTCTCGTGCGGGCTGCGGGGCGCGCTCACGAGAAGCGAAGCGCGCGGTCGGGAATTCGCTGGTCGGCGCCCACGCGGAGCCCGTGATCGAGCTCGTTGCCGCGTCCGAGCTTCGCACCCGGTCCGATCACGCCGAGGTTCCGCACCTCGCAGCCCTCGCCGAGCTCGGCGTCGTCGCCGACGACGGAGCCGACGACCGCGGTCGCCGCACCGATCTTCACGCGTGCGCCGACGACGGTGCTCTCGACGATCGCGCCGCGCCCAAGGTGTGCGCCGCACCCACGACGGCGAGGCTGCCGGCTCTCGCGCCGGCCTCGACGACCGCGCCCGGGCCGACGTAGACGGGAGGCACGAGCCGCGCTCCGGGGTGCACCTCCGCGCTCGGGTCGACGAGCGTGAAGTCGGGGCCGAGCGCGTCCCCGACCTCCGTCTGGAACGACCGCTCGAGGACGTCGCGGTGCGCCTGCAGGTACGACTCGGGAGTCCCGACGTCGAGCCAGTACCCGTGGAGCGCGACCCCGAACACCGCCCCCCTCGGCGAGTCGCGGGAAGACCTCGCGCTCGATCGAGACCGCGCGGTCCTCCGGAACCAGCTCCAGCACCTCCGGCTCGAGGACGTAGAGGCCGGCGTTGATGAGGTCGGTGTCGATGTCCTCGGGACGGGGCTTCTCGAGGAAGCTCTCGACGCGTCCGTCCCCGGCGAGCCGCACGAGCCCGTAGCGGCTCGGATCGGCCACGGGCGTGAGCAGGATCGTCGCCTTCGCGCCGGTGGACCGATGGAAGCGGACGATCTCGCCGAGATCCGCTTCGCGGAGAGAGTCGCCGTTCAGCGCGAAGAAGCTGCTCGTCCAGCCCGCGCGCCGCGAACCCGATGGTGCCGCCGCGTCCCGAGTGGCTCCGGCTCGATCCGCGCGTACTCGAGCGCCCAGCCCGGCGTAGGCTCCGCCGAAGGCGCCGATCTGGGTCCGGCAGGTACCCGCACGGAGACCATCCCCTCTTCGCACGCCGAAGCGGCGCCAGATGCTCGAACGTGTACGCGAGCAGCGGCCGATCGACGAGCGGGAGCATGTCCTTCCGGATCCGCTCGGTCAGCGGGCGAAGGCGCGTGCCCTGACCGCCGACGAGGATGACCGCGGGAAGGCTCAACCGACGGCGCCGTCCGATGCCCTCGTACTCGAAGCCGGCCGCACGCAGCTCGTCCGGATCGAGCATGTTGCGGCCGTCGACGAGCAGTGGTTCCGCATGCGAGCCGCGGCCTGCGGCCCAGTCGAGCTCGCGCAGCTCCGGCCACTCGGTCTACGATCACCGCCGCGTCCGCCGCCGTCGAGTGCCTCGAGCGCCGTCAGCGGCGATCTCCACTCCGTCGAGCTGACCGTGCCATCGGCGACCGGGTCCCAGGCGCTCACCTCGGCACCCTCGGCCAGTAGGCGGCCGGCGAGGACAAGGCTCGGCGCCTCTCGCATGTCGTCCGTCCCGGGCTTGAACGCGAGCCCGAGGAGCGCGACCTTCTTGCCTCGAAGCGGGCCGAGCCGCCGTTCGAGCTTGCCGACCACGCGCCGCTTCTGGAGCTCGTTGACCTCGATCACCGCGTTCAAGAGCTGGAAGCTGTAGCCGCGAGTTCGCGGCGAGCTGCTTCAGCGCGAGTGAGTCCTTCGGGAAACACGTCCCGCCGTAGCCGATGCCGGCACGAAGGAAAGCCGAGCCGATCCGGTGATCCAGCCCGATCCCCTCGGCAACCGTCAGGACGTCGGCGCCCGTCGCCTCGCAGACGTTCGCGATCTCGTTGATGAACGAGATCCGCGTGACGAGCGCGGCGTTCGCGGCGAGCTTGATCATCTCGGCCGACGCGACGTCGCAGCGCACGACCGGAGCGTCGATGCCCTCGTGCAGCCGTTCCACGATGTCGCCGTCGGCTGACTCGAACGAGCCGATCACGATCCGGTCCGGATGCATGAAGTCGCGCACCGCGGTCCCTTCGGCCGTGAACTCGGGATTCGAGACGTACCCGACGTTCTCGAGGCCGCGCTCGTCGAGACGGTGACGGACGCTTCGTCCCGTTCCGACGGGGACGGTGCTCTTCATTGCCAGAACGATCCGTCCGCTCGAGCCGCGGTAGCTCGTCGACGACCGTCCAGCACGGCCGCCAGGTCGGCGTCGCCCGAGAGGGTCGGGGGGGTGCCGACGGCGACGTAGACGACCTCAGCGCCCTCGAGTGCATCCTCGACTTCGGTGGTGAAGCGTCAGCCGTTCCGTGTTCGTTCGATCAGCTCGGCGAGCCCCTCCTCGTGGATGGGCACCTCGCCGCGCCGGAGCGTCGTCGATCTTCTTCAGGACGATGTCGCGAACGACGACTTCGTGGCCGAGATCGGCGAGGCAGGCGCCGGTGACGAGGCCGACGTAGCCGGCGCCGAAGACCGCGACCCGCATGCGGCTACCGCGCGCCTTCCCGAGCGGCTTCAGGCCCTTGGCGATGGCGAGCATCGTCTCGTTGGAGAGCCGGTCGAGAAGCGAGTTGACCACCCAGTAGCCGTGCCTTCGGCGGTCAGGACGACCATGTGCAGCTTCGGGCCGTTGTAGTAGAGGTCGTAGATGCGTCCTTTGATCCGCCGCGTGTAGGCTGCTGATCGCGAGGACGGGCGCGTCCTCCCAGTCGGTCATCTCACGCCCCAGTACTCGTTCGAGCCCATGCGGTAGACGAGCCGCACCGCCTTGTGCTTCTCGCCCGGATCGATCCAGTACAGCGCGCACGGGTTCTGTCGGTCCGTCCAGGAGCTGCGCTCGATCACCGTCGGAACCATGAGCGGGAAGCGAACGCGAGCCCTCGCCGCTCGCGCAGGAGGTCGCGGGCGGCGCTGGCGCCCGACACCACGTTCGGCTCTCGCGCCTCGGGGTCTGGTCGATCGGGGCCGCGGCGAGCGACTCGTGGAACGTCTGGCCCGACGACGACGGTGAGCATCGCCTCCTTCGCGAGCTGGGAGAGCTCCGCCGGCAGGCGCTGCGTCTCGGCCGAGGCGAACAGGTCCTGCGACCCTTCGGCGGCTGCTCGCGCCCCGCACCTGGACGTCGAAGTAGACCTGTCGTACGGAAGTAGTCGAATGAGGGTGCGTTCGCCGGTAGGCCGTTGGGCGGCGTGAGGATCTGGTAGCCGCGCTCGCCGAGCAGGAAGCCGGCGGTCGAAGCCGAGCCCGCTACTCCGTTGCCGTTCAGCACGGTGATCGTCGTGTCGCGCGGCGCGGGCGCGCGTCCGCTTCGAGCTTCTCGCCCGAGCGCGACTGCGGTCGCCTTCTCGGAGGACTGCACGTCCGGGTGCGTGAAGGTCTGAATCGCCCGCGTCACGTTCGACGAGTCGGTCGTCAGCTCGAAGACGCCCTCGAATCCTTCGATGCGTCGTCTGGAACACCCGGCCACGCGGCAGTCCGTAGGCGAAGCAGAGCGTACGAGAGCACCGTGCCCGCCGGAACGTCCCTCCGCCGCCCTGCGCGACCTCGACGTTGCTTCGTGATCGTGTTCACGACCTTGAGCAGCGCGGTCGGCGCGAAGCTCTCCTGAATCTGGCTCTTGAACGCCCTCACGAACTGCTGCTGGCGCGCCACCCGGTAGAGATCGGAGTCGGTGTGCCGGTAGCGGACGTAGTCGAGCGTCCGACGGCCGGTCAGCTGCTGATAGCCCGGCTCGCAGATTGATCGTCGCGTACCCGGACGGCCCGCCGCGGTCGTTGAAGTAGCGGCGGTCGACGTCGATCCACGCGCCGCCGAGCTTGTCGACGATCTGGACGAAGCCGCGGAAGTTGACCGTGATCAGGTAGTTGACCTCGAGCCCCGTCAGTGCCTTCACGGTCTGCAGCGAGCCCTGCGGCCCGCACTTCGCATACGCGGAGCGATCTTGTCGAAGAAGGGCGGAGGCCGGGACAACCGGATCTCGCACCGTCATGTCGCGCGGGAACGAGAGCAGCGAGATCGAGTCGGTCTCCGGGTCGGCGCGGACGAGCATCAGCGTGTCCGAGCGGGAAGGCGCGCCCTTGCCGTCCGCGAGCCGATGGTCGTAGCCGATGACGAGTGCGACTGCAGGTTGTCCCGGCAACGGGACGTCGAGCTGCTTGGCGGCGCGTTTGACAGCGGGCGTTCGCGCCGCCACAGCGGCCACCGACTCGTGGAACTAGAGATAGACGCCGCCCGCCGAGCCGACCAAGAAGACGAGCACCACGACTCCGAGCCACAGCGAACAACCGACCGACGACGCCCCAGTCGCGACGGCGCTCCGGCGGTGGCTGGCGGTACACGGTGACGGGCGACGACGAGCCGGGCGGCAAAACGGGCATCCCGTTTCCGTTCGGCGCCGCGGCGCGCCCGAGACCTCTCTTCAGAGTCGTTCGCATAAAGCCGACGAGCGCCTCACAGGCGCCCGCACTCGGAGGATACCGGGACTAACTGATGCACAAGGCTGAAATCCGCTCGCGCGGATTTCAGCTGCGCGAAATCCCCAAAAGCGCGGCCGCGTCGCGGCCGCGGCGCTTTGCTCTTTCATATCAGGCCTCTACCGGAGGGTCGATAGAACTGCGTCCAGTGACTCCGACAGGTACGCGATCTCCTCCGGGTTCCCTGCCGTGATGCGCAGCGCGTTCGGTGCTCCGAAAGAGGCCAGCGGCCGGACGATCACCCCACGCTGCAGCAGTGCGTCGTTCAACCGAGCCGCGTCCTCGACCTCGACGAAGAGGAAGTTGGCGACCGCGGGAGCAACTGGGTCGAGTCCCCCGCGGCGGAGGGCTTCGGTGAGCAGTGTCATCGACTGACGGTTCGCGGCGCGTCGCCGGGCGATCTCTGCAGAATCTCCGACGCTCGCGAGGGCGGCTTCCTGCCCGGCGGAGGTCACGTCGAACGCGCGGCGCACCTTGCCGATCGCGGTCACGATCTCTTCCGGCCCGACTCCGTAGCCGACTCTGAGCCCTGCCAGCCCGAAGATCTTGGAGAACGTGCGCAGCACGAGCACCCGCCGACCCTGCTTCGCATGCTCTTCGATCGCGTCGGGATAATCGGGGTCCTCGACGTATTCGAAGTAGGCCTGGTCGACGACCGTCAGGACGTGTGGCGGAACCGCCGAGAAGTACGCGTCGAGCTCCGCGCGGGTGTTCGTGGTCCCGGTCGGAGTCGTTCGGGGCGGCGATAAACACGAGCTTCGTCCGCGGTGTGATTTCCTCGAGCAATCGCCTCGAGATCGAAGCGGTGCTCGCCGAGCGGAACACGAACTGTCACGGCACCGACCTTCAGGGGATCGAGGACGTAGCTCGGGAATGACGGCCAGCCTGTGACGACTCCGTCTCCCGGTCTCGAGCACGGCTTGGCAAGACGTAGCCGATCACGGCGTCTGCTCCCGAGCACACCGTGATCTCCTCGAAGCGCACGCCGTGGCGCTCTGCGAGTGCCTGCCGGAGGCGATAGGCGCCGCCGTCCGGATATCGGTTCAGCTCGAGTCGACGCGCGCTCCATCGCCTCGAGCGCGGCCGGGAACGGGCCGTACTGACCCTCGTTGGAGGCGAGCTTGACAACCCGCTCGAGCCCGAGCTCACGCTGGAGCTCCTCGACGGGCTTGCCCGGCTCGTAGGCGACGACGTCGGCCAGGGCCGGACGGATCAGATTTGCGTCAACGTCGGCGAGACGCTTACGCGTCACGCAGCAAAGCCGGGCTCGGGCAGCGCCGCGTCGAACTCGTCGACGCTCTCCGCTTCGTCAGCGGTGGCGAAGCCCTCGAGGCGCTGTCCCTCTTCCCCGGACGTCTCGCGCTGCCGACGGAGAACCACCGCGGCGAGTGCTGCCAGGATGCCCGCCGAGACGATCGCCAGCCCGACGAACATCGCAAGCCTCAACGCGTACCGTTGCTTGCGCTGACGCCTCCGCTGGAGCGCCTTCAGGGTGAGGAAGCCTACGAGTGCATTTCTCTTGCTGAATATGGTCACGGCCCCAGGGTAACGAATCTCTTGCGCAAGAGCGGAAATCCACCAACGGTGGATTCCGCTCGCGCGAAAATCCCTGAAGCGCGCCCGCTTCGCGGCCGCGGCGCTCGCGGCTCCCCACCAACCCTACTTCCGGCGAGGTGGGACGTCCACGGCCCGGTCGAGCGCGACCTGCCCGGCGATCTTGAGGCCTTCGCCGAACGTCGGGTGCGCGGCCATGCCGTCGGCGACCGTCTCGATCGTCGACTCGGCGTCGAGCGCGACGACCGCGGCTTCGATGAGATCGGTTGCGTGCGGTCCGACGATCACAACTCCCAGCAGCTCGCCGTACGTCGTCTCGTGAATCGTCTTCACCCAGCCGGCAGCCTCTCCGGACATCACCGCGCGCGCATTCGCGACCCACGGGAACCGCCCGACTGCGACGTTGTCCCCATGCTGCGCGCGCGCCTCTTCCTCCGTGAGCCCCACGCCGGCGATCTCGGGATCCGTGTAGATCGGCCGAGTCCGCCGGGTCTCCGATCAACGTCGTGCCCGGTCGCGTTCTCTGCCGCAATCTCACCCCCACGGAAGCCGGTGTGCGCGAGCTGCCAGTAGCCCGCGACGTCACCTGCCGCGTAGATATGCGGCACCGACGTCCGCCGGTGCCCGTCCGTCTGCACTCCCGCGCGCTTGTCGAACGTCACGCCGGCCGCCTCGAGCCCGATCCCGTCGACGAGGGGGGCCCTCCCCACGGAGACGAGCATGAGGTCGCACTCGACCGTCTCGCCTTCCCCGAAGTGGACGACAAGTCCGGCGCCTGTGTCGTCGACCTGCGAGCACTGCTTGCCGAGCTGAAGGGTGATCCCCCTTTGGCAAACGCCTTCCGTAGCTCGTTCGACGCGTCGGCGTCCTCCTGTGGGATGAGGCGGTCGAGCATTTTCGACGATCGTCACCTCGGTCTCGAACCTCTCGAAGATGGACGCGAACTCGCAACCGATGATCCCGCCGCCGAGCACGACGAAACGACGCGGCACTTCGGTCTGGGCGAGCAGGCCGGTCGAGTCGACGCACCGAGGCGAGTCCAGACCTGGAATCGGAGGGCGCATCGGGTACGAGCCCGAGGCCACGATCGCGCTCGTGAAGGTCACGCTGTCCGCGCCTTCGACGGCGATCGTCCGAGCATCCGTGAACTGTCCCGTCCCCTGTGCCCACGTCACACCGTTCGCCTTGAAAAGCGAGGCGACTCCGCCGGTCATCTGCTTGACGACCGCATCCTTCCACACGTTCGCCTGCGCGAAGTCGAGCGCCGGCTCCTCGATCACGACGCCGAGCTTGGGATCGATCTCGCGCGCCGCATGGAGCGCATGCGCCGTCTGTGAACCCACGCCTTCGTCGGGATGCACCCGACCCGGACACAGGTCCCGCCGAGCGCGGGCTCCCGCTCGACGCAGACGACGCGCGCGCCGAGTTGGGCTGCTCGGATCGCCGCCGTGTACCCTGCCGGGCCGCCGCCGAGGACGCGCTACATCAGATTCCATCGTCCGCCGATCCTAGTCGGACGCTTCCAGGTCACGGCGCATGGTGACGCTGTCGCCGCCATCCTCGTGGACGCGGGCGAAGCCGTGAAGCCTCGTAGAAGGAGAGAAGAGCCTCGTCGTCGCTCGGAACGCTGAGGCTGAGCGCGCGGTAGCCCTCGGCCCGAGCGCGCTCGACGAGCGCCTGGAGAAGCGCCTCTCCAAGCCCTCGGCCGCGACGGCTCGGGACCACCGCGATCGCAAGCTCGGGCGTCTCCTCGTCCACGAAGCCGTAGCCCCGATGATCCCGCCGGAAGAGTCGGTACCACGCAGCGCCAACGGGGAAGCCCTCGTCGACGGCAATCAAGGCCGTGTCGCCCGGCCTGCCCCAGCCCTTGACGTAGAGCGCCACGGGCCCCGGCCCCTCCCCCGGCTCGCGCTCTCGCCAGTAGTAGGCGTGATGAAGCATGTCGCGGAGAAACCGAACGTCTTGACGGCCGCCGCGTCGGATGACCATGCCCACGCGCCGATTCCCGTACTACAACGCCAGCGAAGGCGTCTCGACGAAGGCCTTGACCGTCCGCAGGAACTCCGCCCCCTCCGACCCGTCGATCGCGCGATGGTCGCATGTCAGGGTCAGGGTCAGGGACGGAGCGACGAGCAGCTCGCCCTCGACGACCAGCGGCCGCTCCTCTCGATCGAGCCAACGGCGAGGATCGCAACCTGTGGTGGATTGAGCACGGCGATGAACTGCTCGATCCCGTACATCCCGAAATTCGAGATCGTGAACGTGCCGTCCTCGAATCCCGAAGCTGAAGCTTGCCTTCGCGCGCCCGCGCGACGAGATCTGCGCGCACGGCAGCGATCTCCTGGACCGACTTGCGGTCGGCGTCGCGGATAGACCGGCACTATGAGCCCGTTCGAAGTCGCGACGGCGATGCCGACGTTCGCCGTCGGGTAGCGGTGGATCTCGCCGCCGACGAACTGTGCATTGACCGCGCGGTGACGCTGGAGCGCGGCCGCGACGAGCCGGGTGAGCACGTCGTTGACGGTTGGCTTCACCTCACCGTCGCGCAGCAACTCGACCATCCGCTCGCGAGTCGCGGCGAGCTCGGTCGCGTCGGTGGTGACGGTGAGCTGGAAGACCGGAGCCTCCCAGGCTTCGGTGAGGCGACGCGCGATCGTCTTGCGAATCGATGTCAGCTGGATGACTTCGATCTCCGCGGGAGCCGCCGCGGCCGGGGCCGCCCTCACCGGCGAGATCGCGGCTTTCTCGACATCCTCGGCAACGACCCGTCCGTCAGGCCCGGTGCCTGAAATCGTCGCCACGTCGATGCCTCGCTCGCGCGCGATCCGGCGGGCGAGGGGGCTGGCCTTCACCCGCTCTGACCGAGCTTCGGTCGTCGAGGTTTCCTGGGGCCTCGGCGCGCCATCGCCTCGAGGCACCTCGTCACCTGGCGCGTCCGTTTCGGCCCCGGGCTCTCGGCCGGCGCGCGCCGCCTTTTCGGTCGGCTCGGTCGGTTCGCTCGGCTCACTCGGCTCACGCGGAGCCTCGATCGAGACCTCCTCGCCCTCGCCGCCGATGACGGCCACCGTCGTCCCGACGTCCGCCTCGCCCTCGGGGACGACAATCTTGAGCAGGACGCCGTGCAGCCTCGGCCTCCACCTCCTGCGTGACCTTGTCGGTGTCGAGCTCGTACAGCGGCTCGCCCTTCGCAACCTGTTCGCCTTCCGACTTGAGCCAGCGCACAATCGTCCCGGCCTCCATCCCCTGGCCGAGACGAGGAAGCTTGACCTCGACGGCCACGCCTACGACCTCTGGACTGTCCGCCGAATCGCGTCGAGGACGTCGTCGGCGTGCGGAACGACGTACTCCTCCATGACGGGCGCGAAGGGCAGCGGCGCAAACCTCGCCCCTACACGCTCGATCGGCGCATCGAGGTAGTCGAAGGCCCCGTGTTGAATCACGGCCGCGAGCTCCGCGCCGAAGCCGCCGCGAACGACCGCTTCGTGGGCCGTGACGCAGCGCGTCGTCTTGCGCACCGATCCGATGATCGCCTCCTCGTCGAGCGGGAGCAGCGTACGCGGATCGACGACCTCGACCGAGATCCCGTCCTTCTCCGCGTCTTCGGCCGCTCGCAACGCGTCGTGCACGAGCCGCCCGGTCGCGACGACCGTGACGTCGGTGCCTTCGCGATGGATGCGCGCCTTGCCGAGCGGGATCGGCTCGAGCCTCGTCCGGGACCTCCCCCTTGACCGGATACAGGGTTCGGTGCTCGAAGAACACGACCGGGTTCTCGTCGTAGATCGACGACCAGAGGAGCCCGCGTACGTCTTCGGGCGTCGACGCGAACACGACCTTGAGGCCGGGAACGTGGACGAACCAGGGACTCGAGCTGCTCAGCGTGTTGCGCTCCCGGAGACCAGCCCGCTCCGCCCTGCGTCCGGATCGTGAGCGGCACGCTCACCTGGCCACCGGACATCGTGCGGTGCTTCGCCGCCTGGTTGACCAGCTGCTCCATCGAGAGCGTGAGGAAGTCCTCGTACATGATCTCGACGATCGGGCGCAGGCCCTGGATCGCCGCGCCGATCCCGCTGCCCACGATCGCCATCTCCGAGATCGGCGTGTTGCGGACGCGCTTCGGTCCGACTCCTCGAGGAGGCCCTGCGTCACGGCCATGGAGCCGCCCATCTCGGCGATGTCCTCACCCATCAGGAACACCCGCTCGTCCTCGCGCAAGGCGCGTGCAAGCGCGTCGCGTACCGCTTCCCGGTACGTCAGCTCAGGCATAGACGTACTTGAGAGCGTCTTCGGGCTTCGGTCCGTGCCGGCCTTCGCGAACTCGACCGACGCCTCGACCTCGGCGGTCACCTCTGCGTCGATCGAGCCGAATTCGTCGTCGGAGAGCTCGAGGCGCGCACGGAGCAGCTCGATGGGGTCCTTCGTCGCCCGGGCCTCCTTGAGCTCCTCCTTGTCGCGGTAGATCTGTGGGTCGCCGACGTAGTGGCCGGTGAGCCGGTTACGTCCTGAGATGAAGGAAGACCGGGCCTTTTCCGGAGAGGGCGTACTCGCGCGCTGCGAGCGTCGCGAAATACACCGCCTCGACATCCTGCCCGTCCGCCTCGATCAGCTTCATCCCGTATGCGAGTGCCCGCTTTCCCAGCTCGTCGACGGGGAGCGGAAGATGCTGCCTCGCCGGAGTCGACTCGGCCCAGCCGTTGTTCTCGAGGACGAAGATCGCCGGCACCTTCCACAGCTGCCCAAGATTGAGCGACTCGTGGAACGTCCCCGCGTTCGTGGCACCGTCGCCGAAGAACGCCACGGCGACGCGCTGCTCCTCGCGCCACTGGAAGGCGAATGCTGCGCCCACGATTCCCGGAATTCCACCCGCGACGACCGCGTTCGCACCCAGGTTGCCGACCTCGAGGTCGTAGAGGTGCATCGAGCCGCCGAAGCCGTGCGAGCAGCCTTCGACCTTCCCGTAGAGCTCGGCCATGATCCGCTCGACCGGAGTGCCCTTGGCGATCGCGTGGCCGTGGGCGCGATGTGTCGAAGCGATGACGTCCTCCCGCTCGAGGGCCGAGCAGACTCCGTCGCAACCGCCTCCTGCCCGATCGCAACGTGGAGGAATCCGGGAAGCTCACCAGCGCGGAAGCCTCCTCGACTTTCTCCTCGAACCGGCGGATCAGAAGCATCTCGCGGAAGAAGCGGCGCAGCACCTCTTCCGACACGCGTCTGCCTCCCGACCCTGCCCTTTCCTCGACGGTGGTCATAGGCCGGCAATTATGCTGATCCGCCGATGCAAGCCGTCGAGCAGTGGAGAGTGATCGAGAAAAACCTCCCGGAAGGCTGGGAGGAGGCTCGCCTCACGTTCACGGTCGAGGATGAAGCCTCCGCCGACGCGGCCGCCGAGGTCTCGCGCCGCTCGGCCCCGGTCGGTTCGGGAGAGAGCTGCGATTCCACATGCGACGCTCGGGTACCTCACGGCCCCGAGTCGGTCAGGAACCTCGCGCAGCGGCTCGACCGCAGACGGATCTGGGGGAGTCTCGAAGGCTTGTCGACGTTCGGGTCGCGGCGGCTTCTATCCCGGCAGCTGCTCCTCCGGGTCGGCCGACGCCTGAGGCCACGCGAGCTCTTGCAGACTCATGGGACGATGCGTCTCCGCACGCCTCCCCCGGACTGGAGCGATCTTCTCCGCGAGCTCGAGGTCGATTCGAGCGACTACCTCCCGCGTGCTGCGCTGCTCGGCGCACCGTAACCCGACGCGTAACCCGGAGAAGCACGCGCTTCGTTTCAGGGTGAGTCGCCGCGGCTACGGCGTGTCGCCGTCGATGGCGAGGCGCTGCTTCGAGCGCTTGGATGCGGAAGGATCACCGGACGCGTCGCCGTCCTGAACGCGCTGTCCGAGGTCGACTACGTGGCGACATTGGGCCCCGTC
>CAVZVH010000006.1:0-6768 GCA_963778645.1 uncultured Chloroflexia bacterium | reverse complement strand
CTTGCGCGCTGAGCGTGGCGGCGGTCCAGGTGCTCATCGATATCGCAGCCGCGGCTATCACAGCCGCCGTCCAGCGTGTGGCATTCATGTTGCGCTTCCTCCCGAGTCTGGCGGCGAGTCTACTCCTATCTCTTGGGAGCGAGCCGGCAGGATCCTGCCCTCGTCGCCGTCGGTCAGCACGTACAGCGCGCCGTCGGGTCCCTCGTGCACGTCGCGCATGCGCGCGTCGAGCTCGGTGAGCAGCCGCTCTTCGGCCACGACGCGGTTGCCGTCGAGCACCAGGCGCGCCAGGTGCTTGCCGGCCAGCGCGCGACGAACAGGTTGTCGCGCCATCCGGGAATCAGGCGTGCCGGAGTAGAACGCGATGCCCGCCGGCGCGATGTCGGGCGTCCAGAAGTAGACCGGCTGCTCCATGCCGGGCTGCCGACGTGCGGTCGCCGTTGATCGGCTTGCCGGTGTACTCGTGGCCGTAGCCGATCGCCGGGAAAGCCGTAGTTCTTGCCCTTCTCGATCGCGTTGATCTCGTCGCCGCCGCGCGGGCCGTGCTCGCTCACCCACAGCGCGCCGGTGCGCGGATGAAAGGCCAGGCCCTGATCGTCGCGGATGCCGAGCGCGTAGATCTCGGGCGCGCGCGCCGGCGCGGCCGACGAACGGGTTGTCCTTCGGGATCGATGCCGTCGGTGTTGATGCGCAGCACCTTGCCCATCAGGCTGTCGAGCTGCTGCGGCTGCGGCCAGTCCACCGAGTCGATGCCGACGCCGGCCGGAATGCTGGACGACACGAGCAGCGTGCCGTCGCGCGGCCTGAATCATCCGGCCGCCGATGCCCTCGGCGTTGAGGATGGTCTTCACGTCCTCGAGGCGCGTGTCGATCGTCCGAGAGCCGGGCCCGCGCCACCATGCAGCACGCCGGCGAGCCGCGGCGCGCTGGCCGGATCGGTGCCCTCGGGCAGCGCGGTGTAGTCGAAATAGAGCGACGCGGTTCCGCGCGAAGTCGCGATCCGGCAGCACCTCGAACAGCCCTTGCGGTCCGCGGTTCGCAGATCGCGGGCAGCCCGCCGAGCGGCGCCGACGGCTTGCCGTCCTTGCCGACGATGCGGATGCGGCCCGGGCGCTCGCTGACGATGATTCGGCCGTCGGGCAGGAAGTGGAACGAGAAGGCGCCGGTCGAGCCCGCTCGCGACCGTCTCCACCGCATACGCCTCGCTGCGTGCCGGGCGCGGCGCGCGGGTCTGCCCGGCCCACTGCGGAATCGGCGCGTAGCCGTCGGGCGCCGCGCTGCCGGCCTCGGCGGCCGCGCCGGGCCCTGTCGGCGGGCGGCCGCGGAATCGCGCGGCCGGTGGCCTGGGCGTGCAGCCAGGCGCGAGAGCTCCGGCAATGATGACGGCGATGACGACGAATCGAGCGGGCCAAGCGCATACAATGCCTCCGGAAGCAGGATTCATTCTCTACCCGCCAAAGGCGAAAGGCCTAAAGGCTAAAGGGCAGGAGGAGTGCGAAATGCGTAGCGGCACATTCTGATCGTGGCCCTGAGCGCGCTGTTCGTCGCCCCGTCTGCGCGTGCACAGGCGCCGTCGGGTGAGGCCGTCTACAAGCAGACACTGCGCGGCGTGTCACGAAGGCTCCCTCCCGCGCATGCCCACTCGCGAGGCGCTGCGCGGCATGACGCCCGAGCACGTCGAGACCTCACTCAGCTCGTTCACCATGCGGCGGCAGGGGGCCTCGCTGCGTCGGCCGAGCGCCGCGCCGTGGCCGCATTCGTGACCGGCCGTCCGTCGGGCTCCTATCGGGCGCCGCTCGACGTCATTCCGAAGACCGCCTACTGCGCGGCCAGTCGCGCAGCGCCGCCGCTGGCCGGCGCCGTCGTGGAACGGCTGGGGCATCAACGCGCAGAACACGCCGCTTTCAGCCGGCGCCGCCGCCGGCATGTCCGCGGCCGACGTTCCGAAGCTGAAGCTGAAGTGGGCGTTCGGCCTGCCGGGTGTGTCGGCATCGGGCTCGCAAATCTCGGTTGTCGGCAATCGCGCGTGTTCGTCGGCAGCCGCAACGGCGTCGTCTACGCGCTCGACGCGAAGACCGGATGCCTGGTGTGGGCGGTCGAGGCCGACGCGCGGCCGTCCGCTCCACGCCGGTCGTGGTGCGCGGCGGACGGTCCGGCGGCATCGTCTACTTCGGCGACGCGCATGCGCAGGTGTACGGCGTGGACGCCGGCGACCGGCGCGGTGGCCTGGAAGACCAAGATCGAGGATCACCTGGACGCGATCATCACCGGCGGTGTGTCGTACGCCAACGGGCGCTTGTTCGTGCCGGTGTCGTCGATGGAGGAAGGCTCGGCGACGATCCCCACGTATCAGTGCTGCACCTTCCGCGGCAGCGTCGCTGGCGATCGACGCGGCCACCGGCAAGCAGATCTGGAAGACGTACACGATTCCGGAGGCTCCCCAGCCGACCACCCGCAGCAGCCGCGGCACGCAGCTGCACGGCCCATCGGGCGGCGGCGTGTGGTCCACGCCGGCGCTGGATCCCGCGCGCAACCGTATCTACATCGCCACCGGCGACGCCTATTCGCAGCCCGCGGCGCGAACGACCGACGCCATCATGGCGCTGGCGATGGACACCGGACGCATCGAGTGGGTGCACCAGACGCTCGCCGGCGACGCCTGGACGACGGCCTGTTTCGGTGCCGACACGGCGGGCAAGGAGAACTGTCCGGAGAAGGCGGGACCGGACTACGACTTCGGCAGCGCGCCCGCGCTGGTCACGCTGCGCGATGGCCGCCGCCTGGTGGTGGCCGGCCAGAAGTCCGGCATGCTGCACGCGGTCAACGCCGACACCGGCGCGCCGGTCTGGAGCATGCGCGCCGGCGAGGGCGGCATTCTCGGCGGCATCGAGTGGGGCTTCGCGACCGACGGCACCACGGCCTACGTGGTCGCTGTCGAGCGCGCTCGAGAAGAAGCCGGGCGAGGCGGGCGGCCTGCTGGCGTGAACCTGGCCGATGGCAAGACGCGCTGGTCCGCGCCGCCGAGCGCGGACACCTGCGGCGACGCGCGTCGGTTGCAACACGGGCCAACCAGCGGCCGTCAGCGCGATGCCCGGCGTGATCTTCTCGGGCGCCCTCGACGGGCACCTGCGCGCCTACGACGCGGCCAGCGGCAAGGTGATCTGGGACGTCGACACCACGCACGCGTACAGGACCGGTGAACGGCGTGCCGGCCAAGGGCGGCGGGCTGAACGGTCCGGGCGCCACCGTGGCGGGCGGGATGCTGTTCGTCAACTCGGGCTACGGCTCGATCGGCTTCATGCCCGGTAACGTCCTGCTGGCGTTCAGCGTCGACGGGCGCTGAGGCACCGCAGCGCGCGAGCACTGCGTGGCGTCCCCGACGGGACCGTCACCTCTTCGGCACGATGTACCCGGTGCGCGCCCGCACCTTCACTCCAGGAAAGCGCCGCTCGGCGTCAGCGGTGAGCTCCACTTTGATCGATCGCTCTGTCCCGGGCCGTGCATCGGGCATCGCATAGTGCAGCACGTAGCGCTGTCGCAGGCGCCGCATCATCTGCTGGAAGCTCTCGCCCACGTCGTCACCTTTCAGCAGGTCGCCGCCGGTCCGGTTCACGATGCCGTCAACCGTGCCGAAGCCGAACCAGGCGGGGGAAAAAACCTCCGCTGCCGGCGCATGTCAGCCATGCCTGGCACCACGACCGCGCTTACGACGCCGTCAGCATTCCACAGCTCCGGAGCGACTCCCTCGTCTCTGGACGAACCCATGTTGTCGGTCACGACGAGGACGGCGCGACGGCGGTTGCCGCGCGGCTGCGCCGCGAAAGTGGCGCGCCGCGTCGGCCACGGCGCCCTGGAGTCGCGTGAAGCCGACGGGCGGGCGGCGAAGCACCACGTCGCGAATCGTCGCCTCCACCGCCGCGCGATCGGTTGTGAAGTCGGCGACCAGGTCGGTGTCGGCGTCGAACGCCATGACCGACACACGATCGTCTGGCCGCAGCTCGCTCAGCGTGTTTCGCATGACGGCCACGACCTGTTCGATGGATGGACGCATGCTGCCGCTGGTATCGAACAGCATGATCAGATCGAGCGCTTCGTCAGCGTATCCGAAATGAATGATCTCGTGCGCTTTCCCTTCGTCCTTGATCCTGAAATCCTGCCGCGTCAGCCCATCGATCGTGCGCGCACCCTGCCGGACCTCCACATCGACGCGCACCACGCGCACTTCCGAGCGGAAGGCAGGCAACTGCTGAACGGCGAGGAGCAGGAGGACAGACAGTTGGAGCACGCAACTCTACTGACGACGCACCGCGTTGTTTGGTTTTCAGGAGGATAGGATGCGAACCAATCCCTATTCACGGGACCGCAATTAGCCCGGCTGAAACTTCTTCTGCTCGGCGAGCATCCTGTTGTAGTTGTTCTCCTGGCTCTCGACCCACGCTTTGTAGCCCGCGGGATCGACGTACGGGTTGGTCGCGCTCCCGAGCCGCTTGTGCTTGCCGGCCAGATCGAAGAACCAGCTATGGGCTCCGAGAAAGACATCAGCCGGGAGCGACTTGCACGTCTTGATGCTCCGGGCGAAATCCTCAGCAATCTCGGGATAGTTCTTGTTGCTGACGAGCTGTGCATTGGCCTGGAGACCGGCGCAGGCGATCACCACGTTGTACATCCGGCCGCCATCGGTAATCCTCGTCGTCCAGGTCGTGCAGCCGCGTGTGTGTCCGGGCGTGAGATGCGCGGTCAGCGTGGTGCCTCCAAGCGACACCCGCTCACCGTCCCTGAGGACGCGGTCGGCGGGGTACGGCTTGCCGCTCGGCGGCTTCATCGCCTTGAGCGCCGGTACGTCCTGCTCCATGGCCATGACGGTTGCGCCGCCGGAGAGCTCCTTCAGCAGGGCATCGGCCTGCTGGTGATCGGGGTGCGCGTGACTGCCGAGCACGATCTTGATGTCGGTGAGCCTGAAGCCAAGCTTCTCCACCGACGCGCGCAGCAGCGGCACGGTGTCCTCGTAGTTCGTGTTGATCAGGATGTGGCCCTGCGGCGTCGTGAAGAGATACGAATTCAGGGTCGCGGTCCCGACATAGTGGAGGTTCCCGATGATCGTGTGCGGCGGGAACGCCACCTTGTCCTGGGTCCGATCCTGTTGGGTTTGCGTCTGGACCAGCGCTGACGTCGCCGTCAGGCTGGCGAGAAGCGCCACCGCGCACCGTGTCTTGAAAGCAGACATGACGAGCTCTCCGTCTTCTGGATCTCCAATTCCGGTTACGGATTCTTGATCATCTCCCGCCTCGATAGTTACCACCTTCGGCCGACGACCCCGCGAACATCTTGCGCCCGGTGCTCGTGGTGATGCTCGACGCGTTGCCGACGTGTGGCGCGTTCTTCGCGAGATAGCCGGCCACCGTCACCGTTTCGCCAGGCTTCAACGAGTCGCGGCGCCAGCCGCGGCGCATGAGCCCGTTCGGCCCGGCGAGCTCGAAGTCCCAGTTCACGGTCTTCCCGGTCTCATCCTTGACGTCCACGAAGACGTGGGCGTGGGGATTCAGCCAGTCGACACGGGTGACGACGCCGGTCAGGGTCACGGGCTTGTTGCGATCGAACTCCGCGTCGAACGAATGGTGCGCTTCCACGGCCACCGTGCCGACGAACACGACGGAGCCGACCAACACCGCGCAGCCAGCCGCCCACGCCCGGCCTCCGCGCATCTGGCGGAACATCCCTCTACCCTCCTTCGCGCCCTCACTTGTCGAACAGCGCCGTGGACGTCTCGTTCTCAAGGCAGATGAACTCGATGAGCTCCTCGTCGGGCACCAGCCGCTGGGTGAACGCGACGGTCCATGGTCGGGTGTACACCTTCGGGTCGTTCACCGTCACCTCGATCTCGAGCGTGCCGTAGCTCGTCCGGCGGAAGCGCTCCGTTGTCGTGGCGGCATCGGTGAGCGGGCTCCCGTTGACGTCCAGCCATCCGCCGTCCTTGAAACCGGTCGTCTGCACGACGAGCGTGTTCCCCTCCCACTTGCCCACTGAGTAGCCGTACCACCAGGGTTGCGGATCGTTGTTCGGCAGCGGCCGGCCGTCGAGCAAGATCTGCCGGATACCGGCGTTCCCCTCGTAGAGGATGACGACGACCTTGGGCGTCTGCACGATCTTCCGAGGCTGTGGGTGGTTGTGGAACTGCATGTTGCCCATTGGGAGGCAATGGGCGTCCGGGTTGCCCTTCATGTTGTCGGTCATGCGCTGCTTCTTGAGCGCAGCCGCCCACGGCGTGAGCGGCAGGCCGCCCTTGAGCCCCGCGCCGATGTCGAAGAAGAGCCGCATTGGGGCTCCGGGGCTCGCCGCCGGGGCTCCGACCGGTGGAGGCGTAGGCTTCGTGCCCGGAATCGGCGGGGCGCCGCCGGTGCCGGCGATGCTGGAGTTCACGGTCGATCGCCCCGTGGGGATCTCCCACACGCCGGAGAGATCGGGCTTGCCGTCGGAGGCTCGCGGCGGCGGCGCGGCCAGGTTCACATCGCCCGTCTGCGTGCGTGGCACGCCAGGAGCCTTGTAGGTCGGCCATTGCGCCTGCGCCGCCGTTCCGCACAGCGCCGCCAACACCACACACGTGACGACACGCACCGTCATCTTCCCTCCGTGATCGTCCAACGTGCCGCGCTGACGTTCTGTCGCCAGCGCCACGCGGCGGCCTCAGTCTATTCCCGAGGGGGCTCCGCTGGAAGTGCCGAGGTAGCCTACTCGGGGGCTAGGCAGAAGAAGCGAATAGCACCTGGGGGT
>CAVZVH010000005.1:0-12445 GCA_963778645.1 uncultured Chloroflexia bacterium | reverse complement strand
CGCAGTCGTCGCCGTCTTCGACGACCGGAACAAGGCATATGACACAGCGACCGCCATCGGGCGGATCAACGACGAAATGTTCGATGTGAAGCAGGGAGCCATCGTCACGAAGGATGCCAAGAGCAACGCCAGCGTGGCCGACTCGGAGAGTGTCGGCGCACCGTGGGGGCTCGTCGGCGGCCCGATCGTCGGTGGCCTCGTCGGCCTTCTCGGCGGCCCGCCCGGCGTAGCCATCGGGGCCGTGACCGGCGGAATTATCGGCTGGATCCACGACCTCGGTCGACTCGGATTGGCCGAGGACTGGGTGAGCGACGTGACCCATCAGATGAAGCCGGGTCAGGCGGCGCTCGTCCTCGAGGTGGAAGAGGGCTCGACCGAACCACTCGATGCGGCCGCGAGGGCGCCCGGCGGCCGCGTCTACCGCACTGACGTCTGGTCGTAGGGCGGGTACGGCAATAGGTCGACGACCCCGGCGGGGCCGACGGCAATCTCGCTCCGGCGACCCGGGGCGGGTTGCCCGCGGCCTCAATCCTTGGAAGCTGCAATGGCGTCCAGATCGCGCTCGCGCTGATGGGTGGGTGTGAGCCATGTCGTCGCTTCCGCCCTATCCGCTCAGGCCATTCGTGGACGCGCTGCCGATCCCGCCGCGTCGGATCATCGAGGAGCCGACTCGGCTGACGATCGGGCTCGAGGCCACGACGCACCGCTTCCACAGGGACCTTGAGCCCTCGCGCGTCTGGACCTATGACGGGCACCTCCCCGGTCCGACGATCGAGGTCCGCCGTGGGATCCCGCTAGAGGTCCTGTGGGAGAACCGCCTACCGGGACGTTGCCGGTCCTCGTGACGGTCGCGCCGACCCACGTCGCCGATGGGATCCCGGTCCAGTCCGTTCCGGGGACGCAGTGGCGGCACGCTTGACCCTGCGGCGGCTGCGCTGCCAGGGTTCTCGGTCGTCCACGTCCACGGTGCGATGACGCAGGCCAGCAGCGATGCGGGGCGGAAAACCTAACGGCGCCTGGTCACGCGGCGCTCGACGCGTACCCGAACGATCAGCGCGCGGCGCTGCTCTGGTATCACGACCACGTCATGGGCGTGACACGCTTCAGCGTCTACGGCGGCCTCGCCGGGATGTGGATCGTGCGCGACGAACGCGAGCGGGAGCTCGGGCTCCCGGAAGGCCCACCCTACGAGCTGCCGCTCCTGCTCTCGCCGACCGCAATTTCGAAACTGCGCCACGGGGCGGGTCATGGTTCGCTCCACAAGACCGATCCCGAGGTGATGGAGTGCTTCGGCCCCTTCACCGTCGTCAACGGCGCGATCTGGCCACGGATCGAGGTCGAGCCCGCGACGTACCGGTTCCGCGTGTTAAACGGCTCGAATGCCCGCACCTACCGTCTCGTGCTCACGCGCGACGGCGAACCCGACCTTGCGCGGATCACCCAGATCGGCACCGAGGGCGGGCTGCTCCTTGCGCCAGTCTCGATCCCGGCCCGAGCTGTCGCGCCGGCATCGGCCGAGCGGGCCGATCTCCTGGTCATTCTGACCTTGCGCCCGGGACGGAGCTCACCCTTGGATACCGCCACGGCGCCCTTCGACGGAACGGTCGTCGCCGCCGAGACGGCTGGTCATGTCGACGTCGACGGCCTCCTGCCCTACCCGGAGGTGCTCCGGATCGTCGTCACGGGGGGCGCGCTTCCCCGGGTCGCGTCCCGCCGGTCCTGGCGACGGACTTTCGACGGACCAGCCGCGAGGAGCTCACGGACCCCACCGTCCGGGCGATCGCGCTGGTCGAACAGGAGGCCGTGGTTCATGGTGCACCGCCCCTGCTGACCATGCGCGAGCTCGAACCTGCCGACGGTCCGGGCGCCGCCGAGCCCAGCATCACGCTCGTGGAACCGCAACCCAACGGTGAGGACCGCGTCACGAACTGGCGCACCGTCGCCACGCGCTTCGCGGACACGACGACCTTCTTCCCGACCCTCCATCGACCCGATATTTGGCGGCTCATCAACCTGACCGGCGACACGCATCCCATCCATGTCCACCTCGATGCGTTCCAGGTGCTCGACCGATTTCCCGCCGCGGTCGACGTTCCCGACGATGGGATCACCACGACTGCCACGAGTGCGACCGTGCACATCGACCAGTCCATCGACGACGGCATCCCGCATGCGCTCGACGACAACGAACGCGGGCTCAAGGACACGGTCCGGGTCAACCCGAACGAGGTGGTCGACATCGTCGTGACGTTCAAGGTCTTCTCCGGCCGCTACATGTACCACTGCCACATCCTCGAGCACGAAGACCGCGACATGACGCGGCCCTTCGTGGTGATGCCCGCCGAGCTCATGCCGTTCATGGACATGCACGCGGGCGGCGATGGGATGGCCGACATGAAGCACGACGCATAGCTGGGCACGGAGCCAACGGACGCCGCGCGTCGGCACCCCCAAACACTACGGCTTGGTCTTGGGGGCACCCACGATGCGAAGCCGCTCCCGGACGACTACGGTCGATGCACTCGGGCGAATGCACCCGCAAGGCCATCCGCAGTCGGCCATTGGGTCGGGCCGCGGGACATGTAGGAGACAAGCAGTCATGCCACCCCTTTCAGAGCGACTCAGAGACCTATCCGCAAGAACCAAGGAGCTAGAAGATCGCGATGCGGCGAATTGTGCGGCGACCCGTGCGACGCTCGAATCGACCGGAGAGGTAACGAACCATGAATGATTTTCTGACGCGCAACTGGTGGACGTTCGTCCTGCGCGGTGCGATCGCCATCGTCCTGGGGGTGCTGGCGTTCGTCGTGCCGGGGCCGACGCTCGTGGCGCTCATCGCGGTCTTCGCCGCCTACGCCATCGTCGACGGCGTCCTGGCGATCATCGCCGGTGCCCGGACCGACCGCGGGCCACGCTGGTGGTTCATCCTCGGCGGGATCGCCGGCATCGCCATCGGCCTGTTCACCATCTATTCCCCCGGAACCACGGCCATCGCGCTCGTGCTGTTGATCGGCGTCTGGTCGATCGCCACCGGCGTGGCCGAGATCCTCGCCGGCTGGCAGCTTCGGCGCGAGATCGAGGGCGAGCTGCTGCTCGTAATCGGTGGTGTTATCTCTATCATCTTCGGCGTCTACCTCGTCGTGGCGCCGAGTACCGGGGTGCTCGCAGTCCTGTGGCTCATCGGCTTCTACGCGATCTTCGCTGGAGTGCTGTACGTGGCCCAGGGACTCCGTCTCCGTCAGGATGATCGCAAATCCTCGTCCGAGACGACCGGTTCGCCGTCGGGGCGTGAAGCGGCCTCGTCATGAGGCGCGGCAGGCTGGCGACCTCGCCAACGTGCTGACCATGACAACAACGTTGACCGAGCCCGCCACACCGATGGCGGGCTCCGCGAGATAGCGGCCATGGCGACCCCACCCTCGACGGAGCTCGTGAAGCGATTCCCGTTGCTGACAGCGCCGAGTCGAGCCGCCGTGGTAGCGGGGATCGGCGCAGCGATCATCGCCGTCCTGATGTACCTCGTCGGCGAGACCCTCGCCACATTCGTCATCGGGCTGATCCTGATCCTCGTCCTGGACCCGTTCGTGACGTGGTTGACGGCCAGGGGACTCACACGCCCCCTCGCCACGATCGCCGGCATCGGGGTCCTTGCCCTGGTGGTGTTCTCATTCGGGTACATCGTGGTCGCGGCGATGCTGAGACAGGGTCCGGCGTTCCTCCAAGCCATCGGATCCTCGCTCGCATCCATGCAAGACTGGGCCACGACGTCGAGCCTGCCCGACCCAATCAAGGATGGCATCGCCACCATCCTCGTCCGGCGCGACCAGGCGGCTGCCTCAATCGACATCGGTGCGATCGTCCAGGGCGTCATCGCGCCGATCTCCGGGCTCCTGGGCCCCGTCGTTGGGATGGTCCTTGTCCTGCCCTTCTTCATGTTCTACGTTCTGTCCGATCGGCCCCATCTGGTCGAAGCCTTCTACGGATCGGTCGCACCTCCGTGGCGACCTGACGTCATCCACGTCGTTCGGATCTCGGTCGGCAGCTTCGTTACCTATGTCCAAGCCGAGGCGCTTCTCATGGTCGCACTCGGCACGATCACCTTCCTCGGGCTCATCCTCCTGGGCGTTCTGGTCGACCCAAGAATTGCCGACTATGCGCTGTTTCTCGCGCTGATCGCTGCCTTCTCCGAGCTGATCCCGACTTTCGGCCCGTACATCGCCCTGATCCCGGCTCTGATATTCACGGCCACGCTCGGGGTTGGCCCAGTCCTCGCCGTCCTGCTCCTCTACATCTTGATCATGTTCCTTGAGGGGAACGTGCTGGTGCCAAGGATCCAGGGCGGCAAATTCGCGCTGCACCCGGCCTTCGTCATCGTCCTTGTGCTTGCGGGCTTCGCGCTCATCGGTCCGCTTGGGGCCGTCCTCGCGATGCCGGTGGCCGCGGCCGGCCGGGACATCTTCAGGTACGTCTTCGCCCGAGCTTCGGGGATGCCTCAGCCGCTCTTCGACGACCAGGCCCCGATCATTGAGCCGAGCAAGGGCCGCCTAACATCTACGGCGGCGAAGGCAGCGGTGGGCAAGAATTGATGATCCGCCTCGCCACCACACCGGGCGAGCACGACGAAACCGGGAGCCCCGGCTGACAGCGTCGCCCCGGTCGGTTTGGAGGCACCGGGCTCGTAGAGAGCCCGCGTCGTCCACGGTCGTACAATCTCCCCAGCACCGTGAGTTCGCTTGATTCACAAGCAAATTCGGTAGTGCGCATGACTCTTCTGGGAGTGTTCGCCTGACACTCCCGGATTCAGACGGCGCGAGGCGCCGAGCTGAGTTCGGAGACCGGCTGGCAAACCCGATTCACGTCGTCTGACTCTGGATCAGGAGATCGAAGGTTCGAATCCTTCCTCGCCAGCCAGCTCCTCGCCGAACCACAAGATGTTGTGGTCGGCACCAACGAGGGGCCTGCATATCGTGCTTGAACGCCGACCCGCGGTTCGTCGCAGGAGGCGACGAACATGGTTTGGGCACCTGACTCCCCTGATCTTTGGGCACCTGATTCGGCGACCCCGCAGCGATGGGCACCTGGCGATCTGCGGCCCGGCGGCACGCTCAAGGTCCTGGGCAAGGGCGCCAACGTATCAGGCGCGAGCGGGCGAGTGTCGGTGACCGTTACTCACAGCGATCGGGGCGGCGGTCTCACGATCGATATGGCGCGCTCAACTCCTGTCGGGCGCGCCAGTACAGATGTTCTATTTGGATGCGAGCGTCCTTCGTCACGCGCGCTCGCACCGTTGCTTGTGACAACACGACGTCCCTTCCAGAAATACGGCGCGGTCGGGAACATGTGGGGCGCCGTGAAGGCCTACCTCAACGCGGTGGGCGAGGCGACGGCCGCGCCGGTCATCGAGAAGTACACGGGAGTGCTCGCGGGCGCGGACGTGTTCACGCCGGAGGTCGCGTTCTGGCTGATGGAGTCGATGCGACTCAACCGCGGGGATCGGCCTGCAGGTGCATCCATGAGTGCCGTCGAGGCACCGGCACGACGGCGGTCGTCCGCGATGTTACTCGGACCATCTCCTCACTGCGCTGAACTCGGCGTTGACCCTGATCGACTATCGATGTCGCCTAGGTGGGGGCGCGCTCGACCGAACCTGGAGCGGCCCCTCCAGCAAGCACCTGCGCCGGCGGCCGTTCGGGTTCGGCCAGCTGCCTGATGAGGATCTCGCCTCCGAGACGCCCCATCTCGAAGGCTGGCAGCTCGATCGTCGTGAGCGGGGGGATCACGAGGTCCACGATCTGCGACGCGATGATCGCGACGACGCTGAAGTCCTCCGGGACGCGTCGCCCGAGATCGTGCAGCGCCGCCAGGAGCGGCGGATAGGTGACCGACACCGTGATCGCGGCGGTGCAATCGGGATTCCGCTCCAGGTATCGGAGGACCTCGATGTAGTGCCGCCCCGAGGTCCCAGTGAGGAGGTGGTCTCCCTCGACCGACAAGCTCGGCCGTCGCGTGCTCGAAGCCGGTCCTCGATCGAACCGTCGGGCCGTAGTCCGGCATCGAGAGCGTCGGCGCGCGATTGAGCAGCGCCATCCGGCGGTGGCCGAGCTCGTACAGGTGATCGACCGCCCGTCCGACGGCGCCGGCGAAGTCGAAGTCGACGTAACTCACCCCGTCGTTCATCTCGGTGCGGCCGATGACGCTGAACGGGTGGCCTGCGGCGCGAAGCCGATCCACCCGCTCGTCCGCCATCCGGACCTCCATCAGGACGACTCCGTCGGCGCGGCCGGTCTCGATGGTGGACAGGATCCCGTCCGGGTCCTGGCTCGCGGTCGACATGAGCATCGAATAGTCGAATTCGCTGGCAGCCTCCGCAATGCCGGTGAGGAAGAGGTGGCTCTCGATCTCGAGCGAGTCGCGCGCCGTCGGGCAGAAGACCGAGATCGCTCGCGCCGAGCGACTCTTCAGTGCGCGCGCCGGCGCATGGGCCTGAAATCCGAGCTCCTCCACGGCCTTTCTGACACGCGCCCGAACCTCCGGCGAGACCGGGCGCTTCCCGCTCAGGGCATAGGACACCGTGCTCAGCGCGACGCCAGATCGCTTGGCGATGTCGACCATGGTCGGCGGCCCGCTGTCGCCCGTTGTCGGTCATCTCACCTCCGACCGCACCTACTGGAAGTGCCATTCCTCGCACGCATCGTAAGTGACCCCTTGACAACAGGTTTGGCCGGCTCTACCTTTCGCATCGAAACGTTTCGACAATCACCACGCACGGCCGGCCGTGGCAACCGCGGACGACCGGTCCGAGGCGCGGCGGCTCGTGTCCACCACTCCTCCGTGAGCGCGAGCCGCGGCGTCCGCATCCACACGATTGCCGGTGCGTCAACCGGAGGTAGGAGGCAGGACAGAGTGAGCATCCACGATGGGAGGCGCGCCGAGCCGCGCGGACTCCGGCATGTGCTTCGGCCACTCGGGGTGACAGGCGTCGTTCTGCGTGCTTCTGGCAGGTTGCGGGGGCGCCGTCACCTCACCGTCGCAGGGCGGCCCGAGCCAGTCGGCACCCGCAGGAGGCCAGACACCGGTCGCCTCGGTGATCGGCGGGGGCACGATCAAGGTCACCGAATGGGACTACTACAACGCGGATCCGTTCCAGGGCGCCTGGGGCCAGCTACTGACCTCGTGCGCCGACAAGACCGGGGTCGCGATCGACCGCCAGGCCTTCCCACGCGACGAGCTGATCCAGAAGGTCTTGTTGGGGGCTCAGCAGAAGCAGCTGCCGGCGATCCTCGAGGTCGACAATCCCGACCTGCAGCAGATCGCCGCGACCGGCGCCCTCGTTCCGTTGGGCGACTTCGGTGTCAACACCGACGGGCTGTTCAGCAACATCCTCGATGCGGGCTCGTACCAGGGCAAGGTGTACGGCGTCGCGCCGGGCATCAATGGCATGGCGCTCTTCTACAACAAGGACCTGCTCGATGCGGCGGGCGTCAAGCCGCCGACCACGTGGGCCGAAGTGAAAGACGCGTCGGCCAAGCTCACCAAGGGTGACGTCTACGGCATCGCCTTTTCTGCGCCCGCGACCGAGGAGGGAACGTGGCAGTTCCTGCCGTGGTTCTGGGGAGCCGGCGCCGACCTGAGCAAGGTCGACTCGCCCGAGGCGCAGCAGGCGCTTCAGTTCTGGACTGACCTCGTGAAGGATGGATCGGCGTCGCAGTCGGTCGTCCAGTGGAACCAGGGCGACGTGAACGACCAATTCATGGCCGGCAAGGCGGCCATGCAGCAGAACGGCGTCTGGAACCTCAGCGCGCTCGACAAGAGCGGGATCAACTACGGGATCGTGCCGTTGCCGAAGCCCGATGGTGGTGCCGCGCCCGGTCCGATGGGTGGTGAGGTCCTGACGATCCCGGCAACCGACGAGGCGACTCAGAAGGCGGCCGGCCAGATCGTGAACTGCCTGCTCGAGGACGCCTCGATGAAGCAGTGGTCGCAGCTCCAGAACTACATCCCGTCGCGCCAGTCGCTGGCCGACGAGATCGCCACCGAGAACGCGAACATGAAGGCGTTCGTGGATGCGGCGGCCGCCGAACGGTCCCGTCCCGGACCGCCCGCGAACCTTGGCCCACGATATGGAAAGGTCTCGCAGGCCCTGTGGACGGCGATCCAGGCCGCATTGAGCGGCGCCAAGTCGCCGCAGGACGCACTGTCAGAGGCCCAGGCCCAGGCGGGTCAGTAACCGCGCCGATGCCTCTACGGGAGAAATGAGCGCGATCGTACGCCGACGACGTAGTGGAGAGGCGGCCGATGCCGCCTCTCCAGTCGCGCGCCGAGCAGATCGGCTGGCCCGCCGTGAGCAGCTCGCTCTGCTTGCGTTTCTCGCGCCAGCGGCGGCGTTTGTCGCGGTCTTCTACCTGTATCCGATCGCCAAGAACGTGGTGATGAGCCTCCAGGCCTATACGGCGACGTCGTTCGTGACCGGAGAGGCGCCGTTCGTCGGTCTGGGCAACTTCAGCCGGCTGCTCACCTTCTCAGACTTCCGTTCGTCCGCGATCAACACGGTCATCTTCAGCGTGGGCAGCCTGGTGTTCCAATTCGTCATCGGGCTGGCCCTCGCGGTGTTCTTCCAGAAGCGCTTCCCGCTCAACGCCGTCCTCCGATCACTGCTCCTGCTGCCGTGGCTCATGCCGGTGATCGTGTCAGGCGCGATCTGGGTTCGGCTGTTCGATCTCGATTACGGGGTGGTCAACTTCGCGCTCCGCTCCATCGGGCTGGTCACGGAGCCCATCCCCTGGCTGGCCAGTGCGCAGTGGGCGCTCGTATCGGTGCTGATCGCGAACATCTGGATCGGTATCCCGTTCAACCTGGTGATCTTGCATGGTGGCCTTGCGGCCATCCCGGCCGAGCTCTACGAGGCGGCGTCGATCGACGGCGCGAACGCCTGGCAGCGATTCCGATACGTGTCGTGGCCGTTGTTGCGCCCGGTCTCGACGGTCGTCCTCGTCCTCGGCGCCATCTACACCTTGCGGGTGTTTGACGTGATCATGACGATTACTCGTGGCGGCCCTGGCAACGCAAGCCAGACGCTCAACACGTGGGGTTACCAGCTGTCGTTCGCACGCCTGGACTTCGGACTGGGCGCCGCCGTCGGCGACATCCTGATCGTCGTCTCGATGGCGTTCGGTTTGGTCTATCTCCGGAGCCAGCGACGGGCGGCGGAGGCATGGAGGTGACCCGGCTCCTCGGCGCGGGCCGCGGGACCACCGTCATCGCCGCCGTGATCGTGCTCGTCCTGCTGTTCCCGCTGTACTGGATCGTCAACGTGTCGTTGATGAACCAGATCGACATCCTGCGCTACCCGCCGCCGTTCATCCCGCCGCAGCTCTCCCTGGACGGCTACCGTGCGGCGTTCGCCGAAGCGGGCACCACGGTCACGTCGAGCCTGGTCTACGGCGTCGGCACCGTGATCGCGACGATGACGATCGCGACGCCCGCCGCGTACGCCCTGTCTCGGTTGACCACCCGGGTCACGGTCGCGTTCCTCTTCGTGCTCCTCCTGGCGCAGACGATCCCGGGCATCGTCATGGCGAACTCGCTCTATGCGCTGTTCGCCCAGCTGCGCTGGCTCAGCTCCTACCAGGCGGTGATCCTGGCCGACACGACGATCGCCGTGCCGTTCGCGATCATCGTGATGCGCGCGTTCATGCTCTCCATCCCGCGTGAGCTGATCGAGGCCGCGGTGATCGACGGCGCGGGGCCGTGGCGCGTATTCCGTTCGATCGTGGTGCCCTTGAGCCGAAACGCCGTCGTCGCAGCGGCGCTGTTCGCATTCCTGTTCGGGTGGGGTGATTTCCTCTTCGCGGTGACGCTCAACGCCGACGCCCACAAGGTGCCGCTGACGGTCGGGATCTACCGGTTCGTTGGCTCCTACTCGGTCGCGTGGCCGTCCCTCATGGCGCTTGCGGTGATCGCGTCCGTTCCCGCGGCGATCCTCTTGGTCGCCGCGCAGCGGTTCGTCGCCACCGGTGTCACGGCAGGGGCGGTCAAGGAATAGCTCGCCGCGCTCGTGCTGGTCGACGGCCCGTCCTGTACTCATCCATGAAATGAGGTCTCGTTTGGACATCCGACAAGAAGCACATGCAATCGAGGTCCGGAACGCACACGAGGTGATCCGGATCGAGCCGTGGGGCCGCGACGCGCTGCGCGTCCGCAGCGGACTCGAACGGATCCACGACGACCTGCCGGGCGCGCTCGTCGTTCCCCAAGATCCCGTGGAGCCGACCGTCGTCATCGAGCCGGACCGAGTGGAGTGTGCCAATGGGCTCACTACCGCCGTCCTGACGTCCAACGCCCGCGATGATGATCGCGGCTCCATCACCCTGCAGTTCCGGCACTCGCAAACCGGAGCGGAACTGCTGAGCGAGCATCCGGCACATTTCTGGTGGCCCGGCGCTCGGGTGTTCACGGCACGCGGTGGGGGTCGATATCGCGTCGAGCAGCACTTCCGGGCCTTCGACGACGAGCGACTGTTCGGCCTCGGCCAGCGGACGCACGGACGACTCGACCAGAAGGGCATGGCGCTCGACCTGGTCCATCGCAACGGCGAGGTCTCGATTCCGTTCCTGATCTCGAGCCGGGGCTACGGCTTGCTGTGGAACAACCCGGGCGTGGGCCATGTCGAGCTGGCCGCCAACCGGACTCGATGGGTGGCCGACGCCGCCCGTCAGATCGACTACTGGGTCACAGCGGGCGATCCCAGGCAGATCCTATCCCGCTACGCGGACGTCACCGGACACGCGCCCAAGCTTCCCGCCTGGGCAACCGGCTTCTGGCAGAGCAAGCTCCGGTACCGGACGCAGGAGGAACTGCTCGACGTCGCTCGCGAGTACCACCGTCGAGCGATCCCGGTGTCCGTGATCGTCGTCGACTTCTTCCACTGGACCGCGCTGGGCGATTGGCGGTTCGACCCCGCCGAGTGGCCTGACCCTCGCGCCATGGTCGACGAGCTCGCGGCCATGGGGACGCGGGTGATGGTGTCCATCTGGCCGCTGGTCAGTCCGTTCAGCGAGAACTTCGACGAGATGTCGCGGCGGGGCCTCCTGGTTGCCTCCGACCGCGGCACCGACTACCTCACGGAGTTCCCGGAGAAGGGGGTCCCGGGCCGGGCCGCCGTCGCCCTCTACGACGCGACCAATCCGGAGGCGCGCGCGTTCATCTGGTCGAAGGTCCGCGATCACTACCTCGAGAACGGCATCGGCATCTGGTGGCTCGACGCATCGGAACCTGAGCTTCGTCCGGCCGACCCTGCGAACCTCCGGTTCCACGCGGGTCCGGGCGATGAGGTCGTCAACCTCTATCCGCTCCTGCACGCAAGGGCTTTCCACGAGGGGATGCACGCTGCCGGCGAGCACGACGTCGTGCTGCTCTCCCGCAGCGCCTGGGCGGGCAGCCAGCGGTATGGTGCCGCCGTCTGGTCGGGCGACATCCCGGCGACCTGGGACTCGCTGCGTCAACAGGTCCGAGCAGGCCTGAACATCGGCCTCTCCGGGATCCCCTGGTGGACGACCGACATCGGCGGCTTCCACGGCGGCGATCCGGACGACCCGGATTTCCGCGAGCTGATCGTCCGCTGGTTCCAGTTCGGTGCCTTCTGCCCGCTGTTCCGGCTCCACGGCGACCGCGCTCCGCGGACGCGCCTGGGCACCGAGATCACCGGCGGCCCGAACGAGGTCTGGTCGTTCGGCGAGGAAGCCTATGCCCAGATCCGGGCGGTGCTCACCATGCGCGAGCGCATCCGCCCGTACCTCGACGTCCAGATGACGTGCGCACACGAACAGGGAATTCCGCCGATGCGACCTCTCTTCGTCGACTTTCCGGACGACGCGCGCTCCTGGGCCATCGAAGACGAGTTCCTGCTCGGTCCGGACATCTTGGTCGCGCCCGTCCTCTGGGCAGGTGCCCGCTCCCGCGAGGTGTACCTTCCGCCCGGCTCGTGGTCGGACGCGTGGACGGGTGCCTCCTGTGAGGGCGCGCGCCAGCTCAGCGTCGAGGCACCCCTGGAACGAATCCCAGTCTTCGTGCGTGCCGGCGCCGACATACCGGTCGCCGGCTGAGCACGATACCCGTGACTCGGCGTGCCGATCGAGGTCGGCGAGCGCAGACGAAGAGCTGCTAACTGAGCGGCTACGCTCGCGATTTCACGTGTGAGCCACAACGCTCAGGCCGATCTTGTTCGTAAACAGCAGGTCTTCGTGGGCCCCATTTTGGCGGTGGCCTCCGCGGCCTTCTCTACCCCTTCGATGGGGATCCGGGATATCTATGGCATCCGCGCGCTCGAATCCTGTCGGGCGCGCCATAACAGCCTGCAGCAGCGCGAGCGCCAGTCCGTGTCATTGCGCAGCTGGGCCTCCCCGCCTGCGGCGCTCCACCTGCGGGGCCAGCCTGGGCGCGACGGAGT
>CAVZVH010000004.1:0-3433 GCA_963778645.1 uncultured Chloroflexia bacterium | reverse complement strand
ACGCCCCGCCCGGCCGGCCAGTAACCCACCACTAGACTCCTCCCGTGAGGGGGGAGCGAGGGAAGATCGTGGCGCGAGGCGTGATCGCCTCGATGGCGGCCCTGGGGGCGCTCGCGATCGCGGCCCCCGCGGCGGCGAGCACCCTTACCCGGCCGGAGGACCCGGTCGTGATGAGGGGGGCGCAGCTCGGGGCACTGCAAGGACAACCACCGGGCTCGATCGTCGCGTTCCGGTACAGCGGCGGATGGCAGCAGGTCCCCGTTCAGGTCGACGAGCGGACCATCATCGACATCCGCAAGTCGTATGGCGAAGATGTTGTCCAGGGCGTCGACATCGAGGCCTACGCAGACGCGGGCACCTACACCGGCGCCGATCCGGATCCACAGCTCGACGCCGATGACGAGGTGGTCGTGATGGGCCAGGATGCCGGCTCGCAGGCGCCGTTCAGCTCGCCCTCCGGCGTGTTGGCCGGTACCGGTGTCCAGGTCGAGGTTGCGGATCCGCTTTCGGCCGGAGTCGGTTACGTCTACCTGTTCGTTCGCAGCGGCTCGCTGGATCCGGGCGCCGGACAGCAGTACGTGGACTACGACTTCCACCTGATCGCCGGTACATACCCGGACGACTACGACCTCGTGCTCGGGCCGAACCCCGAGGACACCTTCGTCACGACGCCGTTCTACTCCCACCACTTTTCGGACCGCTGGATCGACGACCAGCTGAGGATCACGAACGGCGCGGCGACCGGTGTGGACGTGCTCGATCGCCACAAGTTCATGCTCGCACCAGGGGAATGTGGGCGCTCTGAGAACACGTTCTCGCTGGGAAAGGGCAGCTTTGTCACGAACAAGGTCGGCCCGGTACGCGCGATCCGCTCCTACATGGGCGCAAACAGCGGTGGGTTCACGCAGCGCGAGCACATCTTCTACGAGCGCCGCCAGGACCTCGCAACGTTCATGCGTGTCCACGCCATCGGTGGAACGTTGGATCTGTTCGACTACTCGCCGGCAGCGTCAGGCATGACCTACCGCCACGAGTTCGCCCCCGGCCGCCGTCACGATCGACGGCGTGCCAGAGTCAGTCGCCCCGGGGCAGCTGACGTGGGAGACGGCGGACGGGCCGCAGGGAGGGCTCTCGATGTCCTACCGGATCGAGACCGACGTCGTGCCGTTCCCGTACTCCTCCTACTACCTGGACAAGGAGGGCCCGGGTGGCGGTGCCGAGCGGCAGTGCACGGGCGACTCGACCGCATACGGCATCAGCGGCCCGTGGATCAACCACAGCATCCCGAATACGGATCCGACCATCGGTCAGCCCTACAACCGCCTCACCACGATGCGTTTTCTCTACTACGAGGCGCCGGGACAGGCCAACGGGCCCGCCCGCAAGGCGCAGGCGTTCAATCCCCTGCAGATCGAGGCCATCCCGAAACCGACCGGGTATCCGCGGCCGAAGGGCGCATCTCCGGCCCGGTTTGCGCTCGTACCTGCCTACCGGCAGTGCACTGCGACGAACCGGACCCACGGTCAATCGCTGGCATTCGGCTCGTGCGCGCCGCGGTGCCAGAGTCACCGCACCTCGACAGTCGGGACGCCGGACGCGAATGGGGCCCGCCGCGACCTCGTCCGGGTTCGTGAGCTGGGAGGCTCGGTTCGAAAACCCAGCGACTTACCCCCCGACTCCGGCCGACGACGCCGATGTCGGGCTCATGTGAGCATCAGCGACGTGCGCCTCGCATCCGGGCTCACCGATTACACCGGTCAGGTCGACGGTGAGACGACAATACGCATGACCGACCGCAACGGGGGGACACCGACGACCATTCAGGACACGGTGGTGGGAATGAGCATCCCCTTGCTTCGCCACACCCGACCCGGCAATCGGCGCGACGTGCGCGCTCGCGACCACGCTCGATGCGCTTGTGCCCGGCGCCGTCAGCGAGGGGCAGCGGACCATCCTGGACCTCTCGCGGGTGAATGTGAAAGACGGCGGCGCGGACGGGCTGGCCTCGACGGAGCCGAACGCACAGTTCATGCGCCAGGGTGTTTTCGTGCCCTGATGCAGGCCTGGCTCCTGCGGGATACTGCGCGGGCGATGTCGCAGGAGAACGTGGAGATCGTGCGCCGGTGGAATGTCGCCTACAACGAGCGGGACATGGACACCCTCATCAGGCTCACCGACCCGGACTTCGAGTTTCGGTCGATCTTCCTCGCGATGGAGTCCGACTTTCGCGGCTATGAGGGCTTGAGCGCCTATTTCGAGGCGATCGATGATGCCTATGAGCGCTTCGTCGTCATGCCCGATGAGTACCTCGATGCCGGGGCGGCAGTCGCGATCCTCGCTCGGGCTGAATGGCGCGGCAGGGGAGCGGCGCAGAAGGGTCGATGCCGCTTGCCATCACGACGTGGCTGAGAGCGGGAAGAGTCTTCAGGCTTGAAACATTCACGAACCGCCTTGAAGGCCTCGAAGCCGTGGGGCTGTCGGGGCCAGACGCTCACGCCGACTCCTGACGAATAGCGCAGCTAGGTGCTTCGCCGGGGCTTCCATGCTGGTTTTGAGAGTGCATACCTTCGTTCCATATGTGTGACGACGGTCACACGCCTGTGCGGGTGACCGGCGTTTGGTGTCAGAATGCACTTGAGGTGAGGGACCTTTGCGGCTGACCGTGCTCGGGAAGTCACCGTCCTGGCAGGACGCTGACGGTGCTTGCAGCGGCTACCTGCTCGAAGAGGGCGGGACGACGGTGCTGCTCGATTGTGGCAACGGCGTGTTCTCGAAGTTGCGCCGCTTCCGCGACTACACGAAGGTCGACGCCGTCGTGATCTCCCATCTCCACGCGGATCACTTCCTCGACCTCGTTCCCTTCTCCTACGCGCTGACATACGCGCCGCGCCAGCAGCCCACGCCTGTCGACCGTTGGCCGGGGACGGACGCGCCCGCGCGGCCGCAGCTCCACGCGCCCCGCGGCGCGACGGAGTGCTTCCGCCGAGTGGTCGGTGCGTGGGGCAACGACGACCTGATCGAGAACGCTTTCGACCTGCATGAGTTCGCGCCCGACGACGAGCTCCAGATCGGCCCGCTGCAGCTCACGTTCCAGGACGTCCCCCACTTCACCGAGACCTTCGCCATCGACATCGCATCGATGAACGGCGGTGGGCGCATCACCTACGGAGCCGACTGCTCGCCGAACGAGCAGCTCGTCGAGTTCGCACGCGACACCGACCTGCTGATCGTCGAGGCCACCCTTCCGCGGCCCGAGCGCACGGGCATCCGCGGCCACCTGACCCCGGCGGAGGCCGGCGAGCACGCCTCCCGCGCGAACGTGAAGCAGGTGCTCCTGACCCACGTGTCGGACGAGCTCGACGAGCTGTGGGTCCGCCGGTGTGCCCGCAGATGCCTTCGCCGGTCCGGTCTTCGTCGCCCGGGAAGGCGAGGT
>CAVZVH010000003.1:0-3657 GCA_963778645.1 uncultured Chloroflexia bacterium | reverse complement strand
AGCTCACGGCGACGGGCTACGCGAAGGGCCGCTAGCCCCCGCACCCAGGCAGAGATCGTCGTTCATCACGTCCTCCAGGTCGCGCCGACCGTGAGCTTCGGGGAGCGTGACCGTGATCGGCGTGGGTCGAATGTCGTCGCATGACCCCCGTGGCCTGACAGATCGGACGAACGCCTGGACCCGAACGCGGTCCTGCTCCAGGAACACCCACGCGGGCGAAAGGCGGCCCGTGAGCGCCGCGCCGGCCGCGCATTCGAGCACCTCACGCACGAGCAGGTGGAGACTTGCGCGTCTCGGCAGTCGGGTCATCGAACGCCGGGTCGAGGTCCCAAGGCACCGTCCCAGCCCACGCCCGGCGCCCCGGCCAGGACACAGCCCCCGCCCATTCCGGCCCAGTGCCACCCGCGGTTGTCGTCGAACGCGACGATCACATTGGCGTAGTACCCCTCGGACTTCCCGATATCGCCGATGAACACGACCTGCTTGTCGTCCCGGTAGGCGACCATGAACGTCGCGCGCGCAAAGCCGAACTCCATATCCCCGCCGTACAGGGCGATCGTCTGACGCAGGACGTCGAACTCCGGCCCGACCAGCCTCCCCGCTCCGAATGGCCCTCGAAGTGCCTCGAAGCGGAATGGCCCAAGAGCCCGCTGCAGGAGACCAGCCCAGGTGCCCCGTCCCGGGCTGCGATCGGGAGCGCCTTGCCGTCCACTGGGAGGATCTCCGCGGGGGGCAGGACGAGGGCGATGGCGAAGGCGACCGTGTGGGGAGATCGGTCGGCACCGCGGTCGGGCCAAACGGTGTCGCGACCGGACTCGTCGGTCGACTCGCCGACGGAGGAACGGGCGCCACGCATGCCGTGACAAGGAGGAGAACCGCCGCTGAGACCGCGCCGACTGTCGTACGGTCCATCTCGCCCCCTGGCCGTCTGGTTCACCCGATGACGCTGGTTCAACCCCTCGTGTGATGCCCCCGCCGGCAAGGGCCGTTCATGCGTCGGCGAGATACGGCAACCAGACGTCGCGGTACGCACCGTCGAGGATCAGCTGGTCCATCTCATCGAGCTGGACGAGCCCCGGGAGGGCGGGGACGTACTCCGCGATCGCGCGTCGTTGCGCCACGGTCAGCAGCTCAAGGAATCCCTCTGGGTGGCCACGTTGCTGCTCCAGCGCGCTGATGGTCCCGATCGTCCACATCTCGCCGCCGTCGTAGTGATCCAGCATGTAAAGCATGAACGCCGGCAGGTAATAGCGGAGACCCTCGGCGTCCCGATGAGCGATGTTGTCCAATTCGATGTCTTTCGCCGACAGCGCCGTCCAGTCGTCGGTGACCTCGAGATACGGGATCCGCGCGAACTCCGCTTCGGTGAGAGTTATGACGAAGTCGTCGATCAGTTCGGCCTGCTGGAGACTGACGCATCGCCGAGTCGGACACCGCGAAAGGCATCGCGGATCGCGCTTTCGACCTCTGCTCGTGATTGCACGCTTCCCCGATCCGGTCCGCTACTTCCAGGGCGATGGCAGGTGCGTGAGCGGCTCGTGGTCCGGGAGCACGTCGATCTGGAGCGACCGGGTCGGCCGCCGGGATGTAGCGCTCCTCGAGCCCGAGCTCCTTGAGCACGATGTTGCGCGCCTGCGGGATCGCCGCGGCCTTGTAGAACGCGAGGTGCCGGTTGAAGCCCTGGCGGCCGAAGCCGCAGTCGGTCGAGAGGACGAGCTTGTCGGCCGGGATGTACTCGAGCGCGCGCCGGATGCGGTCGGCGACGACCTCCGGGAAGTCGGCCTGGAGCGTGCGGTGGCTGATCACGCCGACCGCGATCTTCTTCTTCAGCGAGTCGCGTGTACGGCGCGAAGAGCGTCGATCTCCTTGAGGTCGTTCTCGGTCGCCTCGATCGTCCAGACGTCGCCCTTGAGCCGGTCGAGGTAGATCTCGATCGAGTTCGCGTACGACTCGTCGGTGAAGACCTTCTGCATGTTCGGGTTGCCCCAGCAGGTGTGGATCCAGACCTCGACGTCGTCGAGGCCCTCGATCTCGCGGTTGAAGCAGTCGACGAGGAAGTCGAGCAGCTCCGTCTCGTCCGGGTAGTAGCAGGCGATGAAGTGGAGCGTCGGCTCCTCGATCTGGATCACCTTGCAGCCGGCCGCGGCGAGCTGGCGGAGCTCGAGGTTCATCGCCTCGGCCATGTCCCAGGTCAGCTGCTTCTTGTCGTCGAGGTCGTACTCGGGCGTGTGGCTGTCGAGGAAGAACGCGAGCACCTGCGCCGAGCACGTCCCGAACTTGACCGGCTTGCCGGAGCCGCGCGCTGCTGCGCGATGCGCCAGATCTTCGCGTACTCGAGCGGGTTCTTCGGGTCGTGCTCGACCTTGTCGACGACGCGCGGCCAGCGCCACGTCTTGTAGATCGAGTCGAGCATCGTGCCGACCGGGTAGGAGAGCAGCGGCGAGCGCGTCTTGCTCGTCTGGAGCTCCTCGTGCTCGAGGCCCTTCCAGCGCTGCAGCGGGTAGTGGTGCCACGAGCGGCCGGCGACGTCCTCGTCGAGGTGGTAGTCGCCCGTCGTGAGGATGTCGAGCCCGGCGCGCTCCTGGTCGGACGACGACGATCGCGTGCGCGTCGGTGAACTGCTCGCGGTACCAGGGTCCATCATGCGCCGTGTCGAGCGGCCGCCCCCACATGTTCTCCGTGTACCAGCGCGGCCGCGGCCACGAGCCGGTCACCGTCGCCGGGAGCATCAGGTCCTTCGTCGCCGTGAGCATCGAGAGCGCCTCCTCCTCGAGATCCGGTGGTCCGTCGATCCTAGATCTTCGGTCTGCCCTTCGATCGGGAGCATCCGCCCAGCGAGTCGCCGGCAGACCACCTCTAGGCGCGGCCGGCGGCAACCTCGTCGGCGCCGGTCCGGCCGGCGAGGCCGATCAGGTCCTCGTGGAGCTCGAACCAGATGCCGTGGTAGCTGTCGACGCGGGGTGAGGCGACGTAGCGGCCGTCGCCGGCCTGGCTCCCTCGAGTGCCAGGTCGAGGCGCGTCCGGTAATCGCCAGGCGCCGCAGGCCTGTCTCGGCGCCGATGAACCAGGCGGCGGCGTCGGCGTGCAGGGCGGCCAGGCGCTCGAGAACGGCGGTATCGTAGGCGGGATCCGTGTGGTCGTTGACAACGCCGGCATCGGCGTCGCGGAGCTGCCAGGCAGTGACGACGTCCTTGACGCGGTGGTCCACCTCCAGGAAGGAATTGAGCGCTGCGGCGGCCGCGTCCTCGCCCCACGCGGAGCGGTCGGCATCGAGGAGCGCGTCGGCCCGCGCCGTCCCCGATTTGGTCAGGCGGTGGGCGCCCGCGACCGTGGTCGTCAACCCGTCGATCGCCAGCTGGTCGAGGATCGGCTCGACGTCGGCCGGCATCGAGAGGACGGCGTCGGCCACGGCCCTGGGTCGGCGGCGAAGCCCTTGATCGCGATCGCCGCGGAGGCACTGGTCCGGCGTCACCTCCGGCGCAGGCCGGGACTGGCCGAGGAACCCGCGCTGAGCGCCCTCCGGGGCACGTCCCGGACGCGCCGATCTCGACGCCGGCCTCGCGCGCCCACGCGAGCAAGGTCCGTGCCTCGGGCACGACCTCGGTCGTGCTCGGATCGCCCTCGAAGACCTCGCCGGTCCGGCCGTCGATCGTGATG
>CAVZVH010000002.1:0-44574 GCA_963778645.1 uncultured Chloroflexia bacterium | reverse complement strand
TGGTATTTGTTTTGATTAAGGTGTTGTATAATTATACGAAATTCAAATTTATGGCCATTTCGTTATTAGATCATATAGTAATACATGTGCACCCGGTTACATGAGATTTTTGTAAGATTTTCGATTACTGTTGCAAAATTATATAGGAATTATAATTAAAGAGATCATGCGTATATACTTCTAAATCAACCATAGTTAATGACAACCGAAAATACAGACCATATCTCATCAGTAGAGTATGGCCAAACAAGAAATCGCGAAAAAATGGACCGTAAAGTTATCAACCAAGAGACACCAAACTTGGGACAGGCTATGAAGGAGTGATAGGGAGATATGCAATCAACGAAAACCAAAATAGAACCATCGTATCCTGCACCGACCCATCTTTCCACAAAGACTGATCTATCTCCACAGGAAGCCAGGGCTGTGACCGAGGTAGTTAATCCACTTATTGCGGATGCTTTCGCTCTTTACGTCAAGACAAAAAACTTTCACTGGCATCTCTATGGTTCCCATTTCAGAGACTATCACGTGCTGTTAGATGAACAGGCAGATGCAATATTCGAGTCAATCGATATAATGGCCGAACGCGTGCGAAGGGTGGGCGGTACGACCATACGAAGTATAAGTCACATAGGTCAGGTGCAAACCATAGAAGACGACAATAGAGTCGAGGTGCCGACCCGGAGAGATGATTCGGATCTTGATGGAAGACAACGGTCACATCGCAAAGATGATACGCAATGCGATTACTGTATGTGAAGACAACCGGGACACTCCCACTAGCAACCTGCTCCAAGACATTCTGGACAAGACAGAGCGCCGCAAATGGTTCCTTTATGAAGTGATGCAGGGATCAAAGAATACCGAATAATTCAATTGGTTGACGGCTGCTAATATTAGAGCAACCATCACCTAATTGGCCAACTGTCAAAAACCACATGAATAGTTCTGTTCTATAATAACGTTATATCCTTTAGGATTCTAAAGACGGGTGTCATAACTGTCACAAGAGATATTTGTTGTTGCCTAAGGGATGAGAGTAAAAGATGGACATAGCCCTATGACCTGGTAAATTTCATTGCCTTCTCGCACATGCACTCTTGAAAGATACATTTCTTTTTTTTGCGCGCGCAAGAATAATCATAGTTCAGCAATTCTTTTTAGAAGACCACTAGATCACTTCCCCTATGAGTTACGACGAAACAATCAAAGATATTGAAAAAACATTCGGTACAGTTCCTGGCTTTATGAAAGAGACCCCAGAAGATATACTCCCACAGATGTGGCCTTTGTTCAAGAAATATCAGTTAGGGGAATCTGTTATACCTCAAAAAATTCTTTTTAGAAGACCACTAGATCACTTCCCCTATGAGTTACGACGAAACAATCAAAGATATTGAAAAAACATTCGGTACAGTTCCTGGCTTTATGAAAGAGACCCCAGAAGATATACTCCCACAGATGTGGCCTTTGTTCAAGAAATATCAGTTAGGGGAATCTGTTATACCTCAAAAATATCGAGAAATGATGTTGGCTGCAGACGGCGGCTGTGAAATGTCCCTACTGTCAAACATATCATAAAGAGGTTTCAAAGATGTGGGGTGCGTCTAATGAAGAATTAAATGAATTGGCGGCCATAGTTGTATTGACTGGCTTTTGGAGTAACGTCTTACATACACAAAATTACGATTACAACACTTTTGTTAATGAACTAAAACAGATGGGCGAATACATGACAAAGAACAAGAACAAATAGTTCTTGATTCTTACCAATATCTACTAATCACGGTTATGTGACCTCCATTCCGATGTAGATTGTAATTGTATTATCTTCGGAACGAATGAGAAAAAAGTTATGGACGAGACCGTCATACACATGTTTGAATATCTTGCGATAAATCCAGAAGAAATGACTTCGGAAATGAAATCGAAAATAAGGAAAATATACACCTATATCACAATTCGTTGCGCGCACAAATACTACATGATATCCCTGATGTTTCTGAAAAATTATTACCATTTGTTTGAATCTGATATGGTGCGCGCAAATTTTCTATCCTGAAACAACTTAAATATGTGAAAACATTCTCTTCTATATGTTAAAGATTTTACATGGCAGTCCAGGATCCGGAACACCTCTTAGTGAACAAGACATAAAGGATTTCTTGACAACCAAGGTTCTGAATGTCCACCTTGGGACAGTAGATGAGAATGGTCACGCAAACATTCACCCCGCATGGTACTATTACGATGATTCGAAAGAGAAGATCTATGTTGAAACAGGAAGACATTCTAAAAAAATGGAAAATCTTTCAAGGAATGAAACGATTTACTTTTGCATCGACGACCCGAGTCCACCATATAAAGGAGTACGCGGTAAGGGAAGTGTAGAGGTACATAGAGATGTAAACTTTAACGTTCTTATCGCCCAGAAGATACATCTTCGATATTTAGGAAATCTAGAGCATCCAACCTCTCGCGAACTTATGGATGCAATTAAGGAAGGTCAGTCAGTTGTTCTGGAAATCAGTCCAAAGTACTACTCAACTTGGGATTACAGTAAACGGTAAATGAATATGTTGGCCCAATAAGATAGTCACTGGTGCTACTTAATAATGACAGAGTCATGACTGTTATATTCTGATTTTTATTTTATTATCCTCAACTTGGACTTCGTATGTCTGTTGATCATATGTCTTAATGTAAGACATTAGTTCCCCTGCGTGTTCCAGATAACTTTGCCATGATTTTGGTAGAGGTTCCATCTGTTGCGAAGGTGTTAAAACAGGTTCCTTTATTTTCTTACCAGTAGTAGCATCGAATCTTGCGCCATGGAAGGGACATGTTACAATACCGTCATTGGAAATATTGCCCATCGAAAGTCGTGCATTCATATGTCCACATCTATCCTCCATTGCATAGAATTTACCACCAACGTTAGAAATTACAATCTCTTTTCCTTGCATTTCTACATGTTTCATCTTCCCAAGAGGGATTTCATCTATCTTCCCGACTTCGAGAAATTGGTCTTTTTCCATTTTTACTGTCACTAGTATGCATGTGTATCATATTTATGCATACAAGCATCACGTGGGTCGGTCTGAATATGGAGATATTTTTCTGCGCGAACAAGGTCAGTGATATTTGACTAGTTGAACTCACGTGTATGCCCGACAACCTTTATTTTGTCCTCTACGAACGTAAGTACTGTTGACTCCCGAACACTGGAATAGGCAGATAGAGAGATGGATGGATATATTTACGGATGGCGAACCTGATCTTATGGGACTAGAATTAGTTAGGGAATTTGATAATTTGGCAAAGAACCTCTACAGTGTTTTTGATGATGATTTGGATGAATGGGCAAAGTCTTCAGATATTTACGTCGGTATCGGAAGTGAGGTCGTGAGACAAGAGGTAGATATTGTTCTGGACAGTTCTTCTTATCCTGTCGTAGTCGAACAATCATGCAAAGGCAAGAAAAATCAAAAGAAAGGTCGAAACTGTGCCAGTATCTGATAAGACCATTGAATCCGGAATTGAAATAGTAGGACAATACACCCCCGAGGATGTAATCGTGTCTGGTAAGAATATCAAGTTAGTGTTACAACTTCCCAATAACAATAAGAAAGGAAATATCAAGGTTGTTGCCAATTATGATAACTCGACTACAATTTCTCATCTTAATTGTGATGGAATGAGTTGTACTCGGACTCTAGATATTCCATATGAGATTGACTTCGAGACCGCGAAGGCGAGACCGATCACCAGGGAGCAATATCATATGGGATAATCAAGACAATGCTCTTCATACCGCAATCTCAGGAGACCCGCAAACAGCGGTTCTAGACGGTTTATTCGATACAGGTTATGTTATGGCAAATCAACAGAGCGATCCAATTCCAATGCCTACTGAACCAGGAGAGTATACATACTTCTGTACGCTGCCATCCATTCCTGACGGGTACAGTCATAGTAGAGTAGAACTTGAAGGTCACCTACTTTCAATCTGCTGTACTGTCCACTACTTAGAATCTCTTAATACTTATTGGCGGGCAAAGCGTTCAGGAATGGTCCCATCATTGAGCACTTTCAAAAGCAGGAATATTCCCGATTTTTCACTAGTATATAAGAGCAAGGAAGCGTTACCAATGCAGCACAATTATTAACTTTATTTGAGTACTATGGGAGGTTAGCCCTCCCGCCAAACCTTAGTAAACGTATTTACGCATGGCAGTGTAACTTTGGCTTTAAGTCACTATTATAAAAGGAGCTTTGTAAATGTTCTAAGTCCAACGACACTTTTAGAAGACAAGTCTACAAGTAGGCTAACCTGAGTTAATAGCGCTTAAATATAATGTTGAGAAGTAAGATCTAAATGTCCTCAAGTGAAGTTCCGACATGCGAAGAATGCGGCGCTACTTTCAGCACAATTGAAGCTCTTGATGAACATCGAAAAGCCGAAATGGAAGACAAAAAATTGCGTAATGCTGGTTTTGCAGACGGTTAATCTTTCGAACCTGGCAGCACATGTGAAAGTGTGACTGTCACAGAATTAGATGATTTAATAAATTATTAGAAGCAGCACACAAGAGGATCAGCCGGAGCAGCAATTAGTAATTACATGTCAGGATGAGACACTGACAAATAGCCGCAAATGGTAGTACCAACATGCCCCTTCTCCTCAATTATTGTAATTATGTGATTTGGCTCTCCAACCGGTTTATTATCATTAAGTCCTGAATTACGTATGTCGTATCACCTGTTATTAAATGGTCAGCATTCACATGCCCAGCCAGGTCTTGAACGTCTTGCCCACATAACGTACATTTTCCAGGTTTTCCTTTTAAGTTCGGTCATATTATTACTAATAATTAATTGACGACTATTATTTAATGGTCTAAGAGAGAGGATAGAAATCGCTGGGATGAACCATCATTTCTGGCTTAACTATGGTATCATATTCCTCGGCAGTAAGATAACCGAGTTTTAATGCAGCTTCTTTTAGTGAGGTTCCTTCAGAATATGCCTTTTGGGCGATCTCTGCGGCCTTATCATAACCAATCTTTGGAGCCAAAGAAGTAACTGGAATGAGGGATTTCGAGACCATCTCTTTAATGCGTTTAACATTGGGCCTAATGCCAACCACACAGAATTTGTAGAATGTATCGCATACACCCATTAGTGCATCTATTGAATTTAACAGATTATAAACTATGACCGGCTTGAATGTGTTAAGTTCAAAGTTGCCTTGTGAGTTGGCCACTGCTATCACTGTGTCATTTCCAATTAGTTGACAGCATACCATTGTCATTGCCTCACACTGGGTTGGATTGACTTTGCCTGGCATCATCGATGAACCTGGCTCGTTACTAGGGATAAGTAACTCACCAAGGCCACAGCGAGGCCCAGAGGATAACCAGCGTATATCGTTGGCTATCTTCATCATAGAACATGCAAATAATCTCAATGCACTGCTTGCTTCGACCACTGGATCATGGGAGCTAATTGTGCAAACTTATTCTGTGCTGACACAAATGGAAGTTTTGTTTCATCACTAATTTGTTTTGCCATCGTTTCTGCAAAACCTACAGGAGAATTTAAACCGGTTCCAACGGCGGTGCCGCCTATGGCAAGCTCGTATAGGTCCTTCAATGATTCATCAATTTTCCTATATCCAAAATCGATCTGTGCAACCCATCCAGATATCTCTTGTCCAAGTGTTATGGGAACAGCATCTTGCAAATGTGTGCGGCCAACCTTTACAAGTTTTTCGTATTTTTTGGACTTCTCGTTCAACCCATTTCGTAAATTACGAACTGCTGGGAGTAACTTTTTAGTAATCTTTAATGCAGAAGCAATATGCATCGCTGACGTAAACACATCATTAGAAGACTGCGACATGTTTACATCGTCATTTGGGTGAATTGGAAACTTAGATCCAAGAATGCCTCCAGCAGTCTCAATTGCACGATTAGCAATCACCTCATTAATGTTCATATTCGATTGAGTGCCTGAACCAGATTGCCATACAGTAAGTGGGAAGTGATTCTCAAGTTTTCCTGAGATTACTTCATCAGCCTGCGTTAATGATAAGATCTGCTTTTTCTTTGGATATTTTCCCGTAAAACGAATTAACAATGGCGGCACATTTTTTGATAATTGCCAAACCATATATAACCTCATACGGCATGACGTCCTTGCCAGTAGGAAAATGGTGTAACGCGCGTTGAGTCTGAGCTCCCCAAATACTTATCTGATGGAACATTAACCTGGCCGATACTGTCAACCTCTACGTGAAACGATTTTTGATAGCTATTTTCACTCATACTACGGGTATTATAACACATAGGGTATACATTTTTTGCGAGTAACAAGATCGTGACACATTTAATCTGAGTTTCACTACGATCAAAATTGCTGGACAATATTTATTCGAATAATGAGCTAAAGTGTAGATATTTTTATTATAGGCGTTATGGTGAGGAGTTCTTAATTCAAACTTTCTTCATAGTTTTTAACCAGGCATTTTAACCGTAAATTCATTTCGATCAGTAAGTTAAAGTATCTACAGACATCGAGAACTTCGTCACCTCGTCATTTAATTCCTAAAGGTAGATCCTTATCAGAGGTAATTCTATTCCTAGTTAGTACTGGTTTGAGATTGAACCATGGCCTTACTTTGTCCATAAAGGATCATGGTTAGTCCAGGCGTAACTCTTACGAGCTTAACCAGTTCCAATATTCTCTGGCGGCGCTGCTGCTCCGACATTAGGCTGTCCAAATTGTTCAGATATTCCTTTATACATGTTCAATTCCTGCGTTGACAACGGTCTAATCTTCTTGACAGCCTCTTCAAAATGCCTCATATGTATTTTAAGTTCCTTCACATGTGCATCTGCTTCTTTAGGGTCCTTGTATTTTGTGACATGTTCCCGTAGTGCTAGCATAACTGCCGCAGAGGACAGAGATGAAATGTCAGCACCTGTATACCTATCCGTGAGATCTGACAACTTTTGAATATCTACATCTTCTGCTAGAGGTTTCTTTTTTGTATGAATCTTTATTATCTGAACTCTTGAATCTCTATCTGGGGAGGGGACATAAAGTAATCTATCGAACCTACCTGGTCTTAGCAGAGCAGCATCTATAATGTCAGGACGATTAGTAGCACCAATGACAATGACGTTGGTCAACACCTCAAGTCCATCTAATTCTGTCAAGAGTTGGCTTATTAATCTCTCAGTTACATGAGAGTCTCCAATCTCGCCGCCTCGTCTTGGGGCGATAGCATCTATTTCATCAAAGAAAATAATACACGGAGCAGCCTGCCTGGCCTTCCGAAACACTTCACGAACTCCTTTCTCTGACTCGCCTACCCATTTTGAAATAAGCTCTGGACCTTTAATGCTTATGAAATTGGCTTCGCTCTCATTTGCTGTTGCCTTGGCCATCAATGTTTTACCTGTTCCAGGAGGACCGTAAAGCAAGATTCCTTTTGGAGGTGTGGCGTCAGCATAGGTAAATATGCCCTGATACTTCAGGGGCCACTCTACGGCTTCTTGCAATTCCTGCTTTATCGATGATAGTCCGCCAATATCATCCCATTTCACATCAGGGACCTCTACGAATACTTCCCTCATCGCCGATGGTTCCATTTCCCTCACAACATCCATGAAATCCTGCATAGTAACTATGATTTTCCTCAATGTTTCAGCTGGTATGTTTTCTGAAGTTAAGTCAACTTCAGGTAGGACTCGCCTTAGCGCTCCAAGTCCTGCTTCCCTTGTCAGGGCATGAAGGTCCGCTCCCACATATCCATGGGAAATATCTGCCAGCTTTTCCAAGTTTACATCTTTTGCAAGTGGCATTCCCCTTGTGTGTATCTGCAATATTTCTAATCTGCCCTGCCGATCTGGTACACCGATCTCTATTTCTCGATCAAATCTGCCTGGACGTCGTAGAGCCTCGTCGATAGCATTAACTCTATTCGTAGCACCTATGACCACTACTTTTCCCCTTGTAGACATACCGTCCATCAGGGAAAGCAGTTGGGCTACGATTCTCCTCTCGACTTCTCCTGTCACTTCTGCTCGTTTTGGAGCAATCGAATCGATTTCATCAATGAAAATAATTGAAGGTGCATTCTTTTCAGCCTGTTGAAATACATTCCGTAATTTCTCTTCTGACTCTCCATAATATTTACTCATTATCTCTGGACCGCCTATAGTGTAGAAATTAGCATTTGTTTCATTTGCGACTGCCTTGGCCAACAAGGTCTTTCCAGTTCCAGGAGGACCATGAAGGAGAACACCCTTTGGTGCTTCTACCCCCAGTCTCTTGAATAATTCTGGATGTCTTAAAGGAAGCTCAATCATCTCTCTCACTCGGCCAACTGCGTTTCCCAGCCCTCCTATATCCTCATACGTTATAGAAGGAGCTCCTCCCTCTTTTGACACTTGCACTGCCTTCGCGCTCTCCTCAGAGACGGTAATCTTTGTAGATGGAGTAATTATTACGGGGCCAGATGGATTTGTAGCAATCACTACCAGATCAATTCTTTGACCCATAACGCTCAAAGGTATCGTATCTCCCTTCGTCATCAACTGTCCATTAAGATACTCTGCAAGATACTCCTCTGCTCCAACAATTCTCAGTGGTTCAGTAGGGGCAAAGGTGATGGTCTTTGCTTCCTTAGATTGAACCTTTTTAACTTCAATTTGATCGTTGATACCAACGTCAAGCCTATTTCGTGTGTAACCATCGATACGAATCAAGCCACTGCCTGTATCTGTACTTCGTGCAGGCCAGCTTAGAACAGTTGTTTTCTTTCCAAGTGATGATAATTCTAATGCGTCTCCACTTGTAATATTTAGACGCTCTGCTACTTTGGGATCCACGCGTGCAATCTTTCGTCCGACATCGCGTTGTTCTGCTTCGGCAACTTTTAGGCTGGTAGCCCTATTGTCTTTTTTGGTACTTTCTCCAAAATTCGTGTTATCCTGAGAGGCATTACTCTCACCGGGAGGATGGTCCGTATTATTACTACTATTATTTGTAGAAATATCCTGTCACCAATTTATTCTCTTTTTTATGACACTTAAATATTGCTGTAATGCGTGTAGTAAATAATCAATAGATTTATCAAAGTTTGTCTACCAATCAGAATGATTGTATATCACTAAACTTACTGCTCCATCTTATAATTTGGATCTGGTGACACTTCAGTTACTCTCCTTGGTATTGCTGGCTAGGGTCAAACGAAGACAAGGGGTATTAAATAACATCCATATTACTAAAGCAACAGAGCCCTTTTATACTATAGTAAAGGGTACAATATTTAATACAACAGTGGTAAATATGGTAAGAATTGAACATTTTACAAAACTTGATACTAATATTGATGATTTATACAATAGTATCAAGGAAGAGCTTCAGAAGGAAAAAAATCTGAAGATTATTTCAGAGATCAAAGGTGAGATGAATGGACTGCCTCTTCGAAGCATTACAGCAGTAAACAAGTCTCTAGTAGTACTTGCCGGGGCTTTGAGAGATATATCTATCTCTGTCATCGGTCATCCGAATGACTTTGCCGTCGAAGTAGCATCAAGTTCATGGTTTGAGAGTCTGTTGATTCCTGGCATAACTGGTTTTATTGTTGGAGGGCCACTCGGAGCTGTCGGTGGTACCACAGTAGGATTGCTTATGGCTTATCAATATGAGAGAAAAATATGGAAAAAAATTCGTGAAGTGATAAACAGAGAGAGTAAAAGAAAACCAGCAGCAGATGAGATAGAACATTATGGAAAATAATAATGATCGTAGGGCTTCTGTTTCTGAAAAAATAATGGTAGGGAGGATTAGTTCTCTCATCTTCATTTCTGCTTTAGCACTTACAAGAATGCAGGTTGAAGCATTTGGGTTCTAAAGTACTTCCGTAGCTTGTGAGATCTATGATGATGAGATCCCCTCAGTAAAAAGTGTAGGGATAACACTTCTTGATACAAATCAATATCTCGCTCGTAGCTGTCTAATGATTAGTTACAACCTAAGAAGTTGTCACAAGAACAAACTTCTTTGTTACTTCAGCAACTCTTCTACCTAACGCTCTGGCCACTTTAATATCAGCTTGTTCAATCTCCTGATTTGCTAATCTTCCAACGATCCTACAAGGACCGTAAGGACTACCACTCTCCATCAGCTCTCCAACAGAATAAGGTACACCGATTAATATCATCCCATGATGAAACATAGGAAACATCATAGAGACAGCTGTAGTCTCTTGTCCTCCATGTACTGATGCAGCGCTAGTAAACACAGCGCCAATTTTCCCTACTAGCGAACCATTTGTCCACAGTTCTGTCGTTCCATCCCACATACTTTTCATGGGTGCAGCCATATTTCCAAAACGAGTAGGAGATCCAAAAATTATTGCATCATTATTGGGTAATTCTTTTATTACATCTTCTATCGGTAAGGTTGGATATCTGTCATTCATATCTTCAGCTATTTTTGTCCATGCAGGATCCTTGGAAATTACTTCCATAGGAACATTGTCAGCAATTCTTCTTATAGTTACCTGAATTTTCGATAGCTCCTTTGCACCATACGCTATCTCCTCAGCCATCCTCGCAGTATTACCATATCTGCTATAAAATACAATGAGTATCTTTGTGGGCTTTTCATCATTATTGTTCATATTCTGAATAAGCCAAGATAGTGCGACTATAAAAATATGCATCATACTGCCTTCGTTTGTCATCACTGTAGTTGCCTCTCCGACCAATGTCTGAGGTTACCTTAAAAAAATTGCCGTTACTCCCTCTGCAGAGATTAGTTTACCGGGCTCTGTTACCTAAATGGGCCCTAGTTTCGGGTGTTAACTGACGGGTCATAAAGACAATTTACGAGTTTGTCTTTCATGTCTTCTGAACATCTTTAATGCATCTTTTTTTATCGCTATGAATAATTCTGGCTTGTTATCAGGTCTGACTTCGTAGTCCACTTTTTTCCATCTTTTCTCTCATCATCTGGTATGAACCATATATGCGGTGGATTTTTTCTATTCCGACAGCAGAATGGAGTTTATTATCTTCGATGTGTTTGATGATAAAATAGCCTAATACTGCAACCTCTTTCATGGTGATTTCAGGGTACCAGAGTTTGTCTAGGAATTCTCTGGCAAAAATTCCACCGATACCAAGAGTATGAAATCCATCTATCAGGCGCTTTACCCCGGCGCCCATAATCCATGTAAGTGTAGACGGCTTATCTGGATGTCTAATAGCCACGAGTAACTCCAAATAGTATTTTTTCATAAAATCGCGCTTTTTATTTATGTCTAGGACGATATCGCTTAGCATGAGAATAATGTTGTCGTAAGTTGTTTCATGATGATTTCCATTGTCATTGACAATCATTTCTCGGATGCTTTTTCTGACCTGTTCAGCTACATTCTCTCGGAATAGTTCGAAAGAGTCTGTCGAACCGGATGAACCAAAGATTACGCCATCTAAAATACCAAATAACTTATTCCTGTAATCGAAACTTATGGAATCATACTCGTTAGTGGATGTGATTTTCATATCTGCTACTAAAACAACTCCGTCTTTACAGCGTGAACCGAGAACAAATGTCATTTATATGGATGAGTAAGATATTGCGTCAGTGGTATATTCATTACTGGTTAGCATTTTTGTGAAGTTTAGATGCGTTTTCGATTAGAGTTACCCATTTATTTTCACCCTCAATCTTCACACCGCATTTCTCAGCCGGTGGCATATTCGCTATTCCCCCATGCGGTCGGATGTAATTATGATATATCTGATATCCAATTAGTGTTGAGGTATCAACTTTTTTCAAGCCTCGCATAACCTTTTCACGGTCACGAACTTCACCGTTTAGACGCTCCATTTTGTTGTTATTATGATCGCCCTGTAATCTGATGTGTCGTATGTGTCGACTTCGTGGCTTTCTGCGGTGGAAAAATTCATCTTTGAATGCCTGATTATAATTAGAAGCACCATCACTTATCAACACATTAGGTCGTTTGCCGGCAATCTCATTGGCTTTTTTGAATAACGGTCTTACATCTTCTATGAATTTAGTACCTGATACCTGTTGAGCAATCCAAAATCTAGTTTCATCATCCATGATTTCATACATATATTTCAGGTTTCCACTAAACTTAACATACAACTCATCAGTTCGCCACGCGTTACCTAGAGCCGGTGGCTTTATCTTTTCGACATAAGCTCTGCATTAGAGTAACGTATTTACGAATCCATTTGTAAACCGCGACATGACTTACATGAACCCCCTGTAACTCCAAAAATCGCATGACGTTTCTAAATGATTCTCCAGTGAAATAGAGTTGCATTGCAGACGTAATCGCATCAGTCGGAGCCCGCATTTTTTCGAACCCAATATTAAACGAGAATCGTTTACCGCAATCTTTACACAAATATCTTTGTATGTTATATTGTTTGTTCCGTCTTATAGCTTTTTTGATGATGTGTTCTGAATTGCAGTAGCGGCACGCTAGTTGGGATATAGGTTGTATGACAACTTCCTGTTGTACAGTCTCACGAATAGCAAAACTAAATTCGACTGCGTAAACATGTTTGCAGCGAATACCACGAAACTTGTGATCGGCACATGAGCATAACCAGCCAATTTTTGTCAGGCTAACTTCGTATCTGCCGTTACCTGATTGTGACTTGACAAAATAACGTGATTGATTAATTCGTCTAACGCCTCGAAAAGTTTTTGATATCACATGACCGAACTGCTGACGGTTTATCATATATACCTAATGGTAATATACTAATGGGTATTACCATTAAACTTACGCTTTAGTGTATTAGCAGTGATTATATACCAGTAGTAGGTATTGTAAACTATGGGAGAAGTGACGCTTAGAGGTTTCATTTGTGAGCGCTGTAATCATAAATGGGTTCCACGTGAAGACGCAACCCCAAAAGTGTGTCCGAAGTGCAAAAGTCCGTATTGGAATACATCGAGAAAATCTACATGAATGCGTGTCTATGTTAATATGTATGATATGACTAAAAATGAGTGATTAAGATGCCATCTGAAACTGAAAAAATGAAGTTGATATCAGTTGATGTTGTTTATTACGAAGATTACAAGACATATGTATGACTGAATGTATGGAATTACCAATTATCATCGAAGCGGATACAATTCCAGAAATTCAAGATAAAATGCAGACTGCGATTGATGCATATCGCAAAACATTCCCAGATAAAAGTGAGATGGCACTGAAAAAAACTGAAATGGTTATTCCAATCAAAGCCCTAGAAGAGAAAATGACTCAGAAGACATTTATGAAAATTGCAATACCGGCCAGATAAATCGCTCAATGAATAGTGGTGCATTAGTTTGTCACACGATTCACACAATTGGCATCAACTAATGACTGTGATACTCGACAAAGGATTTCACCAAATCCCAAATCCATATTCTGAAACACTCATATTTGAGCACAATGACGGCAGAATTATTTCATTTAATAAGTCCAATAAGATGTCTCCACCATTTATTGCGACAATACTCAGAAGAGCCAGCATAAATAACACTGATTTTGTTCAGGCTTACCGACAAGCGTATCGAATTAGACCGGTGACCCGATAGTTGACACCCTCACTCAAGACCCGTGAAGCATCGACCGAAGTGGGCAAAAGGTTGACTGATGAGGAAAGAGTTAAAGAATTGGTAAAATTATGTTTCCTACGGACTAAACCAATGGTCCACCATAACAGTCTTCTTGAAATGGTCCAGGCAAGTTAACAGAGCCAAATTTAATTGATAGAGTTAAAAAGTTCTGTCGCTCCGTTATGAGGAAGAGCAGACTCTGAAAAAAATACATGATCGTATTAAGTATTCATCAAATATTGATGTATCAACTGAATAGCTGTCGATCCTTCTCCTACTCCTGCTGCTATCCTTTTGATCGAACCATGACGTACATCTCCAGCAGCAAATATACCCAGGAATAGTAGTTTCAAGTAGAGAAGGTTGCCGATTAAGCATCCAGCCTTGGTTTTTAAGTTCGTCTTGCCGTAAGTCTGAGCCTGTCAAAATGAAGCCATGCACATCACGTTTGATCAGACCATTAAGCCAGTCTGTATGGGGTTGTGCGCCTATATATATGAACAGCCCTGATGCTGGAACATCTCGCTCGCTCTCCTGTACTAGTATTAGTTACTATGAGTCTCTCTAGTTTGTTTTCACCCTTAACCTCAGTGACAACAGAATCCAACCATACTCTAATATTCTTCGTTTCATTTATCTGATGTATTAGATACTGCGACATCTTCTTCTTTAAGGAATCACTACGAACAATGAGTGTTACCTGTTTTGCATATCTTGCAAAATGTACTGCTGCCTGTCCTGCAGAATTGGCTCCCCCGACTATATAGACGTCTTGTCCCTTGTAGTTTAGCGCCTCTACCATAGATGCTCCATAATATATCCCAGCTCCCGTCAACTTGTCTATCCCCTTTACATCATCAAGCATACGATATGTTACACCACAAGCAATAATCATTGCATGACATCTAATCTCTGTTCCATCTCCTAATTTTGCGATTCTATACTGACCATCAATACGTAGCTCCACAACTTCCTGTGGCTCTAGAATCTCGGTACCAAACTTGATGGCTTGAACGACTGCACGTCTGGCAAGGCTAGCTACCCGTCAAACCTGACGGAAATCCAAGATAGTTTTCTATGTTAGAACTAATCCCCGCCTGACCTCCTGGTGCATGTCTCTCAACTAACAATGTGTGCAATCCCTCTGATGAGCCATATACTGCTGCCGGACAATCCTGACGGACCTCCACCTATAATTATTAAATCATAAAAGGCCATCTGTGCTCTAGTCTTGAGGCCAATTTTTTCTGCAAGCTGTGAGTTGGTTGGTTCAGCCACGTATGAACCATCTGGAAAAATTACGATTGGTAGGTGTAACGATAACATATCATGAGAAGACTCTGATAGTGGTATTGTAGTTGAGGCGGAAGCATTATGCTCAAGAACCGCGAGATCGGCCTGTTCTGCAACATCTCGGCGACCACGCTGAACGATCCGCAATACTTCCCGCAGATGGTGCAATTCATGGAGGCGAACCGGGCGCTGGCGCCCTCGCTGGTGCTCGAATTCAAGCAGAGCGCCTGGCGCGACATGGGCCCGCTCGAACTGGAAAGCCTCGCCGCGCTGCGCGAGCTCGGCTTCCGCTTCTGCATGGACCAGGTCACCGACCTGCGCATCGAGCCGCGCGACCTCGCCGAGCGCGGCGTCCGCTTCGTCAAGGTGCCGGCCGCGCTGCTGCTCGGCCGCGCCGAGCACGGCTCCGACATCCACGCCGCCGATCTGTCCGACCTGCTGCACCGCCACGGCATCAGCCTGATCGCCGACAAGATCGAGGCCGAGAACCAGGTGGTCGATCTGCTCGACTACGACCTGCGGTTCGGCCAGGGCTTCCTGTTCTCGCCGCCGCGCCCGGTGCGGGCCGAGGCCCTGCAGGCGCTGCCGGAGCGCACGAGGCCGCCAAGCGCGGCGACGGCGCCGCCGACGAGCCGCGGGCCGCCGCGGTCTGATGCGCATGCCGGCCGATCGAGCCTCGCGCTATGTCCGCCCCGCCGTCCGTTCATCGAACGCTTCGCCACGCTCGCGGCCGGCTACGACGCCGTGCTCAGCGACGTCTGGGGCGTGATCCACAACGGCGTCGCCGCGACGCCGGACGGCCTGCGACGCGCTGATGCGCTTTCGCGCCAAGGGCGGCACCGTGGTGCTGATCACCAACGCGCCGCGGCCGGGCGCGGTGGTGACGCAAGTTTCTCGACAAGCTCGGCGTGCCGCGCGACGCCTATGACGCCATCGTCAGCTCCGGCGACGTCACCCGCGCGGTGATGGCGGCGCGGCCGGGCAAGAACGTGTTCCACATCGGGCCGGAGCGCGACCTGCCGATCTTCGACGGGCTCGGCCTGAACTTCGTGCCGCTGGAGCAGGCCGACTACGTGGTCTGCACCGGCCTGACCGACGACGAGACCGAGACGCCGGAGAGCTACCGCGAGCTGCTGACGCAAGCTGCGCCAGCGCGGCCTGTTCATGGTGTGCGGCAATCCGGACCTGGTGGTCGAGCGCGGCGACAAGCTGGTCTATTGCGCCGGCGCGCTCGCCGATCTCTACGGCGAGCTCGGCGGCGAGGTGCTCTACGCCGGCAAGCCGCATCGCGCCGATCTACGATGAGGCGCTGGACCGGATCGCGGCGCTGCGCGGCGGCGCGCCGCCGCGCTCGCGCGTGCTGGCGATCGGCGATTCGGTGCGCACCGATCTCACGGGCGCCGCCGGCATCGGGCATCGACTGCCTGTTCGTCACCGCCGGCATCCACGCCGAGGAGCTGGGCCGCGCACGATCCCGACATGGCGGCGCTCAACGAGATGTTCGCCGCCGCCGGCGTCGCGCCGAAGGCGGTGACGCGAAGGCTGGTGTGGTAGCGCGCCGCGTCAGGCGTCGGCGAACACCGCTTCGATCTTGCTCTTCAGCGTCTCGGCGTTGAACGGCTTGACGATGTAGTTGTTGACGCCGGCCTGCTTCGCCGCGATCACGTTCTCGGTCTTCGATTCGGCGGTGACCATGATGAACGGCGTCGGCGCGAGGCTGCGGATCGGCGCGCACCTGCTTGAGCAGCTCGTAGCCGGTCATCGGCTCCATGTTCCAGTCGGAGATCACCAGGCCGTAGCGCTTGTCGCGCATCTTGGCGAGCGCGGCGGAGCCGTCGGAGGCGTCGTCGACGTCCTCGAAGCCGAGCTGCCGCAGCAGATTGCGGATGATGCGGATCATCGTGTTGTAGTCGTCCACCACGAGGATCGGCATGGACAGATCGACAGCCATCACTCCCTCCGTCGGCGCCGCGTCGGCGGCTGCGTTGCCGCGGCTGCGCGCCAAGGTCGAATGCAAGGGCCCCGGCGATCGGCCGGGCCTCCTCCGCTGCGCGGAACCGTACAAATTGCCGGTTGAACATCCGGTTAAACGATTGTGAGCATGCGGCTTCGCCCGATCCGCGCGGTCAACGTGGTTAACGGCCGTTAACCGACCTTGACCGGCGCTGCCGCGCACGCCATACTGCCCCGCCATGGCCGAACCCCCATCCGATGCAGCCCTTCGTCGTCGTGCGCGACGGCGGGCCGGGCCTCGACCGGCTGCGCCGGCGCGGTGGTCGCCATCGGCAATTTCGACGGCGTGCATCGCGGCCACCGCGCGGTGATCGGCGCGGCGATCGAGCGCGCGCGGGCCGCCGCACCGGCCGGCGGCGGCGCTGACCTTCGAGCCGCATCCGCGCAGCTTCTTCCGGCCCGACGAGCCGTCGTTCCGGCTGACCTCGGAGGCCGCCAAGCTGCGGCTGCTGGCCGCGACCGGGCTCGACGGCGCGATCGTGCTCACCTTCGACGCGGCGCTGGCCGGGCTCACCGCCGAGGAGTTCGTCGCCGACATCCTGGTCGATCGGCTCGCGATCAGCGGCGCGGTGATCGGCTTCAACTTCCATTTCGGCAAGGAGCGCCGCGGCTCGCCGGACTTCCTCGTGGCGCAGGGCGCCGATCACGGCTTCGCGGTCGACGTGGTGCCGCCGTTCCAGCACGCAGGGCCGGCGGGTGTCCTCCGGCGCGGTGCGCGACGCGCTCGCCGCCGGTCACGTGACCGAGGCGACCGAGCTGCTCGGCTATCCCTGGTTCGTCACCGCCCAGGTGGTGCACGGCGACAAGCGCGGCCGCGAGCTCGGCTATCCGACCGCCAACCTGCGGCTCGGCCCCGACTGCGGCCTCAAGCACGGCATCTACGCGGTGCGGGTCGGCGTCGGCGGCACGCGCTACGACGGCGTGGCGAGCTTCGGCCGCCGGCCGACGTTCGACAACGGCGCGGTGCTGCTCGAAGTGTTCCTGTTCGACTTCTCCGGCGACCTCTACGGCGCGGCGCTCGACGTCGCCTTCATCGGCTGGATCAGGCCGGAGATGAAGTTCGACAGCGTCGACGAGCTGATCCGCCGCATGGACGAGGACTGCCAGCCAGGCGCGCACCGCGCTGGCGCGGGCGCCGGACGCGTTTCCGCCGCTGGGCGTTCCCGGCTAGTCCTTTGCAGCGGGCCGCCTGCTACACAGCGCGCCATGAACGACAAGCCCGGCGAAGCCAAATCCGGCGAGCGCGACTACAGCCAGACGCTGTTCCTGCCGCAGACCGAATTCCCGATGCGCGCCGGCCTGCCGCAGCGCGAGCCGGAAATCCTGGCGCGCTGGAAGAAGCTCGGCCTCTACGAGCGGCTGCGCGAGGCCGGCCAAGGGCCGCACCAAGTTCGTGCTGCACGACGGCCCGCCCTACGCCAACGGCAACATCCACATCGGCCACGCGCTCAACAAGATCCTGAAGGACGTGGTGACGCGCAGCCAGCAGATGCTCGGCTACGATTCGCAACTACGTGCCGGGCTGGGACTGCCACGGCCTGCCGATCGAATGGAAGATCGAGGAAGAGAACTACCGCTCCAAGAACAAGCCGAAGCCGAACCTGTCCGATCCCGAGGCGATGATCGCGTTCCGCAAGGAGTGCCGCGCCTATGCCGAGCACTGGCTCGACGTGCAGCGCGAGGAGTTCAAGCGGCTCGGCGTCGAGGGCGACTGGGATCATCCCTACACCACGATGAGCTTTCGCCGCCGAGGCGCAGATCGCGCGCGAGCTGATGAAGTTCGCGGCGAACGGCACGCTCTATCGCGGCAGCAAGCCGGTGATGTGGAGCGTGGTGGAGAAGACCGCGCTGGCCGAAGCCGAGGTGGAGTACGAGGATTACACCAGCGATCAGGTGTGGGTGAAGTTTCCGGTGCGAATCGAGGCCAGCGGACTACGAGCCAGCAGACGCCGAAGCTTGACGATCTGATCTGACAAGGCCATGCGATCGTCATCTGGACGACCACGCCGTGGACGCTGCCGGCAATCGCGCGATCAGCTTTTCGCCGAAGATCGCCTACGGCCTCTATCGAAGTGACCGATGCGCCCGCCGGACAATTGGGCCAAGGTCGGCGACACGTTCGTCCTTGCCGACAAGCTTGCGGCCGACGTCTTCAAGCAGGCGCGCGTTGACGGCTTATGACGAGTTCGACGACGTGTCGAGCCGACGATCTGCGGACGCTTGATCTGCGCGCATCCGCTCGCAGCGCAATGGCGGCTACGACTTCGACGTTCCGCTGCTCGCCGGCGATCACGTCACCGACGACGCCGGCACCGGCTTCGTGCACACCGCGCCGGGCCACGGCCGCGAGGACTTCGACATCTGGACCGCGAACGCGCGCGCGCTCGAAGCGCGCGGCATCAACCCGGCGATCCCCTACACCGTCGACGAGAACGGCGCGTTCACCGAGCAGGCGCCGGGCTTCACCGGCAAGCGCGTCATCAACGACAAGGGCGAGAAGGGCGACGCCAACGAGGCCGTGATCAAGGCGCTGGCCGAGGCCGGCATCATCATCGCGCGCGGCCGGCTCAAGCATCAGTATCCGCACTCCTGGCGCTCGAAGAAGCCGGTGATCTTCCGCAACACGCCGCAGTGGTTCATCGCGATGGACAAGCCGATCGCGGGCTGCGCGCGACACGCTGCGCGAGATCGCGCTGCGCGAGATCAGGCACACGCGCTGGGTGCCGGCCGCGGGCGAGAACCGCATCAACGGCATGATCGAGAGCCGGCCCGACTGGGTGATCTCGCGCCAGCGCGCCTGGGGCGTGCCGATCGCGGTGTTCGTGCGCGAGAACGCCGACGGCTCGGCCGACATCCTCAACGACGAGGCGGTCAACAAGCGCATCGCCGACGCCTTCGAGCAGGAGGGCGCCGACGCCTGGTACAAGGCCGGCGCGCGCGAGCGCTTCCTCGGCTCGCGCGCCAACGAGGACTGGAAGAAGGTCGACGACATCTGCGACGTCTGGTTCGATTCCGGCTCGACGCACGCCTTCGTGCTGGAGGACCCGAAGCATTTCCCGTCGCTCGCCGGCATCAAGCGCAAGAAGGACGGCGGCCAGGACACGGTGATGTATCTCGAAGGCTCCGACCAGCACCGCGGCTGGTTCCACTCCTCGCTGCTGGAAAGCTGCGGCACGCGCGGCCGTCGCGCCGTTCGACGTGGTGCTGACCCACGGCTTCGTGCTCGACGAGCAGGGCCGCAAGATGTCGAAGTCGCTCGGCAACGTCACCGCGCCGCAGGACGTGATCAAGCAGTCCGGCGCCGACATCCTGCGCATGTGGGTGTGCGCGTCCGACTACTGCCGACGACCTGCGCATCGGCCCGGAAATCCTCAAGACCACGATCGAGACCTACCGCAAGCTGCGCAACACCATCCGCTGGATGCTCGGCAGCCTCGCGCATTTCCCCGAGGACGACCGCGTCGCGCCGGAGAAGATGCCGGAGCTGGAGCGGCTGATGCTGCACCGGCTCGCCGAGCTCGACGAGCTGGTGCGCAAGGCCTATGCCGACTTCGACTACAAGCGCATCTTCGCGGCGCTCATCGCATTTCATGACCACCGACCTGTCGGCGTTCTATTTCGACGTCCGCAAGGACGCGCTCTACTGCGATCCGATCTCGTCGCCGACGCGCAAGGCCGCGCTCACCGTGATCGACCATCTGTTCCGCTGCACCGTGACCTGGCTCGCGCCGATGCTGTGCTTCACCGCCGAGGAGGCCTGGTGCGAGCGCTACCGCGCGGACGACGCCTCGGTGCATCTCGAACTGTTCCCCGAGGTGCCGGCGTCCTGGCGCGACGACAAGCTCGCCGAGAAATGGCGCAAGGTGCGCCTGGTGCGCCGCGTCGTCACCGGCGCGCTGGAGATCGAGCGCGCCGGCAAGCGCATCGGCTCCTCGCTCGAAGCCGACCCGATCGTCCATGTGTCGAACCCGGAGCTGTTCGAGGCGATGCTCGGCGTCGACCTCGCCGAAGTCTGCATCACCTCGGCGGCGACGCTGGTCGAGGGCGAAGGCCCGGCCGACGCCTTCCGCCTGCCGGAGGTGCCGGGCGTCGCGGTCGTCGACCAAGCTCGCCGAAGGGCGCAAGTGCGCGCGCTCGTGGAAGATCTCGCCCGCGGTCGGCAGCGACCCGCAATATCCCGACGTGACGCCGCGCGACGCGCAGGCGCTGCGCGAATGGGAAGCCATGCGCAAGGCGAACGGAGTGAGCCGACGACGCCGACCTACCTCTGGGGACCGCTCACCGCTCGGCCTCGCCGCGGCCGCGGTCGCCTGCGCGCTCGACCAGGCGCTCAAGCTCTGGCTGCTCTTCGTCTTCGACCTCGGCGCCAAGGGCGCGGTCGCGCTCACGCCGTTCGTCGACCTGGTGCTGACCTGGAACACCGGCATCAGCTACGGCTGGTTCCAGCAGGAGGGGCCGTTCGGCCAGTGGGCGCTGCTCGGCGCTCAAGGTGGTGGCGGTGGCGCTGCTCTGGATCTGGCTGGCGCGGGCCGGCACCCGGCTGGCCGCGCTGTCGCTCGGGCTGATCATCGGCGGCGCGCTCGGCAACGGCATCGACCGGCTGGCCTATGGGGCGGTGGTCGATTTCGTGCTGCTCCACATCGAAACCGCCACCTGGAGCTTCAATTGGTACGTCTTTAACCTCGCCGATGTAGCCATCGTTGCCGGGGTGGCCGGTCTGCTGTATGAATCCCTGCTCGGGGACCGCGCCGCAAAAGCGCCCTGATCCCGGCCTTAGTTCCGGGCCGAAAGCCGCAAAATGCCGCGGTTTTCCAGGGGCGCAGTGCGCGACGGGATGACGGCATGACGAAGCCAGGTTGGAAACATCGCTGGAGCCGGATCGCGGCCGCCGGGCTGCTGGGCGTCGCCATGGCGGCGAGCGCCGGCACCGGCGCGCGCGCCGCCGACGACGACGACGAAGACGTCGCGTTCGACACCAAGATCTTCCGCAGCATCCTGCAGCGGGCTCGGGCTGCGCCGCGACGGCGGCGGCATCGACTACCGCGAGCGCTCGCCGCTGGTGGTGCCGCCGGCGCCGCGATCTGCCGCGCGCCGGAAACCGGCTCGATCGCCGAGAAGACCGCGGCCTGGCCGAACGATCCCGACGTCAAGCGCGCCAAGGAAGCGCAAGGCCGCAGCGCAAGAAGCCGCGCAAGACCGTCGACGAGGAATCGACGCCCGACGCTGCCGAGCCAGCTCGGCCCGCGCGCCGCGACGGCGCCGGCCGGCCAGCGGCCGACCGGCGAGCCCGTCAAGGATCCGACCGCGCCGAGCACGCTGGCCGAGCTCGGACGCCAAGAGCATCTTCAGCGCTCGGCGGCCTGATCGGCTCGAAGGAAGAATACGCCACCTTCACCGGCGAGCCGCCGCGCGCCAGCCTGACCGAGCCGCCGCCCGGCTACCGCACGCCGTCGCCGACCCAGCCCTACGGCGTCGGCAAGGGCGAAGGCGGAAGCCATCAAGCCGATGGACACGCCCGTCAGATGCGGGGCACGCAGATAAGGCCGGCTTGCCGAACGGCGCCGTCCATCCCATGTTCGCAGCCGTGCTCGCTCTCGCGTCGGTCCAAGCGTGGCGCCGCGTGAAGCGATCCGATCGTCGCAGATCATGAAACCGCGCGAGATCCGCTTCGTGCCGATCAGACTGACGCATGCCATTGCCGCCGCCGCGCTTGCCGCGCTGCTCGCCGCGCCGGCCCGCAGCCGCCGCCGCCGCGCCGCCGAACGTCGCCACTTCACGCTCGCCAACGGCCTCGAGGTCGTGGTGATCCCGGACCGGCGCACGCCGGTCGTCACCCACATGCTCTGGTACAAGGTCGGCGCCGCCGACGAGCCGCCCGGCAAGTCCGGCATCGCGCATTTCCTCGAGCATCTGATGTTCAAGGGCACCGCGAAGAATCCGGCCGGCAAGTTCTCGCAAGACCGTGGCCGCGATCGGCGGCCAGGAGAACGCCTTCACCTCCAGCGACTACACCGGCTACTTCCAGCGCATCTCGCGCGAGCATCTCAAGACGCTGATGGAGTTCGAGGCCGACCGCATGACCGGCCTGGTGCTCACCGACGAGGTGGTGGTGCCCGAGCTCAAGGTCGTGCTCGAGGAGCAGAACCAGCGCGTCGCCAACAATCCCGGCGCGCGGCTCGGCGAGCAGATCGAGGCCGCGCTCTATCTCAATCATCCCTACGGCCGGCCGGTGATCGGCTGGCGGCACGAGATCGAGAAGCTCAACCGCGAGGACGCGCTCGCCTTCTACAAGCGCTTCTACACGCCCAACAACGCGATCCTGGTGGTCGCCGGCGACGTCACGCGCCGACGAGGTCAAGGCGCTCGCCGAGGAGACCTACGGCAAGGTCGCGCCGACCGCCGAGATCGGCCCGCGCATGCGGCCGCAGGAGCCGGCGCAGGTCGCGCCGCGGCAGGTCACGCTCGCCGATCCGCGCGTCGCGCAGCCGAGCCTGCAGCGCACCTATCTGGTGCCGTCCGTCGGCGACCGCCAAGCCCGGCGAGGCCGAGGCGCTCGAAGTGCTCGCCCACATCCTCGGCAACGGCACGACCAGCCGGCTCTACCGCACGCTGGTGGTCGAGCGCGAGCTCGCGGTCAGCGCCGGCGGCTGGTATCCGGCTCGGCGCTCGACGCGACGCGGTTCGGCGTCTACGGCTCGCCGAAGCCGGGCGTGACGCTGCAGCAGCTCGAAGCAGGCGATCGACGCCGTGATCGACGAGGTCGTCGCGAAGGGCGTCACCGCCGACGAGCCCGAGCGCGCCAAGAACCGGCTGATCGCCGACGCGGTCTATGCGCAGGACAACCAGGCGACGCTGGCGCGCTGGTACGGCGTCGGCGCTGACCACCGGCTCGACGGTGGACGAGCGTGAAGACCTGGCCCGACCGCATCCGCGCCGTGACCGCCGAGGCGGTGCGCGCCGCGGCGCGCGCCTGGCTCGACAAGCGCCGCTCGGTCACCGGCTATCTGATCAAGGACGAAACCCGCCGCGAGGAGAAGCGCTCGTGACCATGCATCTGCCGAAGCTTCGCTGTCCGGCGCCGCGCTGCTGCTGCGCCGTCGCGGCGCCGCTCGCGCCCGCGCAGGCGACCAAGATCGAGCGGGTGGTCTCGCCCGGCGGCATCGAGGCCTGGCTGGTGCGCGACCCCACGGTGCCGCTGATCGCGATGGACTTCGCCTTCCTCGGCGGCGCCAACCAGGATCCCGAGGACAAGCCCGGCGTCGGCCTATCTGACCGCCGCGCTGCTCGACGAAGGCGCCGGCGAGCTCGACGCCAAGGCGTTCCAGCAGCGCCTCGAGGAGAACGCGGTCGAGCTGCGCTTCTCGTCCGGCCGCGACCATTTCCAGCGGCTCGATCCGCGTGCTGCGCGACCGCATGGACCAGGGCTTCGACCTGCTGCGGCTGGCGCTGACGCAGCCGCGCTTCGACGCCGACGCGGTCGAGCGCGTGCGCGCCCAGGCGGTGTCCGCGCTGCGGCGCGAGACCACGAACCCGAACAGCATCGCCAACCGGGTGTGGTGGAAGACCGCGTTCCCCGACCATCCCTATGGGCGGCCGACCAACGGCACGCTGGAATCGGTGCCGACCATCACCGCGCGACGACCTGCGCGACTATCACGCGCCGGGTGCTGGCGCGCGACACGCTCAAGGTCGCCGTGGTCGGCGACATCGACGCGGCGACGCTCGGCCCGGTGCTCGACCGCGTGTTCGGCGCGCTGCCGGCCAAGGGCGAGCTCAACGCGCTGCCGCCGGCGCGCATCGCAGGACGTCGGCCGGCGCATCGTCGTCGAGCTCGACGTGCCGCAGGCGGTGCTGACGTTCGGCGGCGCCGGGCTTCGCGCGCAAGGACCCGGACTTCATCCCGGCCTTCGTCGTCAACCACATCCTCGGCGGCGGCTCGTTCTCGTCGCGGCTCTACAACGAGGTGCGCGAGAAGCGCGGCCTCGCCTATGGCGTCTCGTCCGTACCTGCTGCCGCTCGACCGCGCGGCGCTGTTCATCGGCGGCACCCAGACCAGCGCCGACAGCGCCGGCGAGGCGCTCGAGATCATCGAGGCGGAAATCCGCCGCATGGCGAGCGAAGGCCCGACCGAGGACGAGCTCGCCAAGGCCAAGGCCTACCTCAAGGGCTCCTACGCGCTGCACTTCGACACCTCGACCAAGATCGCCGGCCAGCTGGTGCAGATCCAGCTCGACGATCTCGGCATCGACTACATCAACAAGCGCAACGGCCTGATCGACGCGGTCACGATCGAGGACGCGCGGCGCGTCGCCAAGCGGCTGGCCGACGGCGGCGTGCTGGTCACGGTGGTCGGCCGGCCGAAGGACCTGACCTCGAACGAGCCGGGCAAATAGTCCCCAGCTTCCCGCTTGCGGAGAGCTCGTCGGCTTATCCGAGAGCCGTGCGAGGATCGCGCGGAGCAGCGCTCGATGGCGCTCAAGCAATCGATCGACCACGCGCGGCCGCCGGCTTCGCCGACGACGCTGGCGCGCACCGGCGACGCGCTCGACTCGCTGCGCGCGCGCCACGCCGACGGCGCGCTGCCGCTGCTGCGCCTGCCGGAGAAGCGCGACGACATCGCGCCGATCCTCGGCTACGCGCGGCTGCTGCGCGAGGGCACGACCGACGTGGTCTTCCTCGGCACCGGCGGCTCGAGCCTCGGCGGCCAGACGCTGGCGCAGCTTGCCGGCCATGCGGTGCCGGGCGCTCGGCGCGCTGCGCGAGCCGCGGCTGCATTTCATGGACAATCTCGATCCCGACACGCTTCGGCGCGCTGCTGGAGCAGCTGCCGCTGGAGACCACGCGCTTCGTCGCGATCTCGAAATCCGGCGGCACCGGCGAGACGCTGATGCAGACCGTGGCGGCGCTCGCCGCGCTGAAGGCGCCAAGCGCGATCCGCACGATCATTTCCTCGGCATCAGCGAGCCCGCCAAGGCCGGCAAGGCCAACGGCCTGCGCGACCTGCTCGGCCCGCACGACGTCCCGATGCTCGACCACGATCCGGGCGTCGGCGGCCGCTTCTCGGTGCTCACCAATGTCGGGCTGCTGCCGGCCGCGGTCTGCGGCCTCGACATCGGCGCGATCCGCGCCGGCGCCGCGGCGGCGCTCGCGCCGGTGCTCGCCGGCAAGCCGCCCGCCGAGGTGCCGGCCGCGGTCGGCGCGGCGCTCGTCGGTCGCCGCCGGCAAGCCGATCACGGTGATGATGGCCTATGCCGACCGGCTCGAGCGCTTCACGCGCTGGTACGTGCAGCTCTGGGCCGAGAGCCTCGGCAAGGACGGCAAGGGCACGACGCCGATCGCCGCGCTCGGCCCGGTCGACCAGCACAGCCAGCTTCAGCTCTTCATCGCCGGCCCGCGCGACAAGCTGTTCACCATCGTCACCGTCGGCGCCGCCGGCCGCGGGCCGCGCATCGACGCCGAGCTGGCCAAGCTCGCGCGGCGAGCCCGACCTCGGCGGCAAGACCATCGGCGATCTCGTCGCGGCGCAGGGCCGCGCCACCGCCGAGACGCTGGCGAAGAACGGCTGCCCGGTGCGCACCATCCATCTCGACACGCTCGACGAGGCCGCGCTCGGCGAACTGCTGATGCATTTCATGCTGGAGACGATCATCGCCGCGCACCTGCTCGGCGTCGATCCGTTCGACCAGCCGGCGGTGGAAGAAGGCAAGGTGCTGGCGAAGAAGTATCTGGCCGGCTAGAACGGTCTCGGCTGACGGGCTGCGCCATGATCCGCATCACCGACCGCATCAGCATCGACGAGACCGAGATCGAGGAAAGCTTCGTCCGCTCGTCCGGGCCCGGGCGGGCAGAACGTCAACAAGCTCTCGACCGCGGTGCAGCTGCGCTTCGACGTGCGCGGCTCGCCGTCGCTGCCGAACGACGTGGCGGTGCGGCTGATGCGGCTCGCCGGCAGGCGCCTGACCAAGGACGGCGTGCTGGTGCTGATCGCGCAGAACCACCGCACCCAGGAGCGCAACCGCGCCGACGCGCTGGAGCGGCTGGTCGAACTGATCCGCGAGGCCGCGGTGCCGCCGGTGCCGCGCCGCGCCACCAAGCCGACCAGGGCGTCGAAGAAGCAGCGGCTCGAGGGCAAGAAGCGCCGCTCCGGCATCAAGAGCCTGCGGCGGAGCAAGCCGTCCTTGGATTAGGATGGCAAACGGTTCCGGGGAGGACCACGATGCCGATCCGACTGCTGCGCTTGATGCTCGCCGCGGCGCTGTGCGCGCTCCGCGATCGAATGCGCCGCGCAGGACGCCGTCGCCGACTTCTACCGCGGCAAGCAGGTCATCCATCGTGGTGGGCTTCTCGCCCGGCGGCAGCTCGAGCCTGTACGCCCAGGCGCTGGCCCGCCACATGGGCCGGCACCTGCCCGGCTCGCCCAACATCATCGTCCAGCACATGCCGGGCGCCGGCAGCCTGGTCGCCGCCAACCACATCTACAACACCGCCGCCGCGCGACGGCACGGTGTTCGGCACCGCGAGCCGCACCGTCGGCATCGAGCCGCTGCTCGGCAACAAGAACGCCCGGTTCGACGCGCTGAAGTTCAACTGGATCGGCACCGCCAACGTCGAATACACGACCTGCATCGCCTGGCACACCGCGCCGGTGAAGACGCTGCAGGACGCCAAGGAGAAGGAGCTGATCGTCGCCGGCACCGGCGCCGGCGCGACCGAGGTGGTGTTTCCGCGCGCCGCCAACATGCTCGCCGGCACCAAGTTCAAGGTGGTGCTCGGCTATCCCGGCTCGACCGAGATGCTGCTGTCGATGGAGCGCGGCGAGACCCAGGGCTTCTGCGGGATCGGCTGGACCTTCGTGAAGCTGCGCAAGGGCGACTGGCTGCGCGACAAGAAGATCAACATCCTGTTCCAGATTTCGCTGCAGAAGCACCCGGAGCTGCCGGACGTGCCGCTGATCATCGACCACGCCAGACGCCCGACGACCGCAAGGTGTTCGAGTTCCTGTTCGCGCCGCAGGAGATGGGCCGGCCGTTCTTCGCGCCGCCCGACGTGCCCGCCGACCGCGTCAAGGCGCTGCGCGAGGCGTTCGAGAAGACGCTGAAGGACCCGGCCTATCTGGCCGAGGCCGAGCGCATGGGCATCGAGGTCCAGCACCGCGGCGGCGAGCGCATCCACCGGCTGCTGGAGCGGGTCTACGCCACGCCCAAGGACGTGATCGAGCGCGCCCAGGACGTGTCGAATGCAATGGTCAAGCGGGAATAGCGGGGGCAGTTTCCCGGCCCGCCCTCGCTGCCGCCGCATTGCGCCTCTAAAGTTCGGGCACCGAATTGCCGGCCAAGGGATCGCGATGCCCGTCCGCCACCTGTCCGAAACCACCGTCAACCGCATCGCCGCCGGCGAGGTGGTCGAGCGCCCGGCGAGCGTGGTCAAGGAGCTGGTCGAGAACGCGCTCGACGCCGGCGCGACGCCGCATCGAGATCGCGACCGACGGCGGCGGCCGGCGGCTGATCCGCGTCACCGACGACGGCGCCGGCATGACCCGCGCCGACCTCGAGCTCGCGGTCGAGCGCCACGCCACCTCCAAGCTCGACGGCGACGACCTGCTGCAGATCGACACGCTCGGCTTTCGCGGCGAGGCGCTGCCCTCGATCGGCTCGGTGGCGCGGCTCGACCATCGCCACGCGCCACGCCGGCGAGCCGCACGCCTGGTCGATCGAGGTCGACGGCGGCGAGAAGTCCGAGGTCAAGCCCGCGGCGCTGAGCGAAGGCACCCGCGTCGAGGTGCAAGGACCTGTTCTACGCCACGCCGGCGCGGCTGAAGTTCCTCAAGCAGCGACCGCACCGAGGCGGAAGCGGTGCGCGACGTGGTGCGCCGCCTGGCGATGAGCCGGCCCGACGTCGCCTTCACGCTCGCGGGCGAGGAGCGCGCGCCGGTGACCTGGGCGGCGGCGCTGCCGGGCGCGCCCGGACGGCTGGCGCGGCTCGCCGACATTCTCGGGCCGGAGTTTCGCGCCAACGCCGTCGAGGTGCAGGCCGAGCGCGAGGGCGTCACGGTCGAAGGCTTCATCGCGCTGCCGACGCTGTCGCCGCGCCAACTCGCTCGGGCAATATCTGTTCGTCAACGGCCGGCCGGTGCGCGACAAGCTGCTGCTCGGCGTGGTGCGCGGCGCCTATGCCGACTATCTGCCGCGCGACCGCCATCCGATCGTCGCGCTGTTCGTGACGCTGCCGCCGCGCGAGGTCGACGTGAACGTGCATCCGGCCAAGACCGAGGTGCGCTTCCGCGACGCCGGCCTGGTGCGCTCGCTGCTGATGCACGCGCTGAAGGAAGGGCTGGCGCGCGAAGGCAGCCGCGCCGCGACGACCGGCGGCAGCGCGACCATCGCCGCGTTCCGCCCGGCCGCGCTGCCGCGCCGCGGCAATTTCGACTGGCGGCGCTCGTTCGCGCGGCCCGGCGCGCCGCCGCGCGGCGCGCTGGCCGCATGGGCCAGCGCGACGCCGCCGGCTTCGCCGAAGCCGCGCAGACCGGCGTTCGACGTCGGCGCCGCCGCCGCGACGGCGCGCGTCGAGATCGCCGAGCCCGCGCCCGACCTGCTCGACCGGCCGCTCGGCGCCGCGCGCGCGCAGGTGCACGACACCTACATCGTGGCGCAGACCCGCGACGGCCTGGTCATCGTCGACCAGCACGCCGCGCACGAGCGGCTGGTCTACGAGCGCATGAAGGCGGCGCTCGACCAGAGCGGCGTCGCGCGGCAGATCCTGCTGATCCCCGAGATCGTCGAGCTCGACGACGACGACGTCGCGCGGCTGACCGAGCGCGCCGCGCGAACTGGCCGCGCTACGGCCTCGCCATCGAGCCGTTCGGCCCGGGCGCGGTGGCGGTGCGCGAGACGCCGTCGATGCTGGGCGAGATCGACGCCGCGGCGCTGCTGCGCGACCTCGCCGAGCACATGGCGGAATGGGACGAGGCGCTGCCGCTGGAGCGCCGGCTGATGCACGTCGCCGCCACCATGGCCTGCTACGGCTCGGTGCGCGCCGGCCGCCGCCTCAAGCCCGAGGAGATGAACGCGCTGCTGCGCGAGATGGAGGCGACGCCCAACTCCGGCCAGTGCAACCACGGCCGGCCGACCTACGTGGAACTGAAGCTCACCGACATCGAGCGGCTGTTCGGGCGGCGGCTGAGCCGGCGCACTCAGCCTGCGCATATCGAAGACGCTGACGCCGAGCTCCAGCGCGCTTGACCTGCGCCGCGACGGCGGCGAGGCTCGCCGCCAACAGGGAGGCCCTCGATGCTCAAAGTCTTCTCGTGGCCGCGCTGCGGCCGCACTGCGATCGGCTGCGGCAAGCCGCCGCCGGCGCCGCAGGACTACCCGAACCGGCCCGATCACCGTGGTGGTGCCCTACGCCGCCGGCGGCCCGGTCGACACCGTGGCGCGCATCGCGGCGGCGCGGATGAGCGAACTGCTCGGCCAGCAGATGGTGATCGAGAACGTCGGCGGCGCCGGCGGCATGACCGGCTCGGCGCGCGTCGCCAAGGCCGCGCCGGACGGCTACACCGTGCTGCTGTCGGGCAGCGCCGTGCTGGCGCAGTGCCGCAGCTCTACGCGCGGCCGCTCTACAATCCGGTCACCGACTTCGAGCACGTCGCGCTGTTCAACGATTCGGCGCGCGTGCTGATCGTGCGCAAGGATTTCCCGGCGAACAACTACGCGGAGTTCGTCGCCTACACCAAGGCGAACCACAAAGATGCAATACGGCTCGGCCGGCATGGGCTCCGGCTCGCACACCTGCGCCATCCTGATCGACATGGCGCTCGGCGTCACGGTCACGCACGTGCCCTACCGCGGCGCCGGTCCGGCGATGCAGGACCTGATCGCGGGCCGCCTCGACTTCATGCCCGAACAGATCTCCACCGCGACGCCGCAGATCAAGGGCGGCACCGTGAAGGCCATCGTCACGTTCGGCCCGAGCGCGCGCCCGGCCTGGAGAATATTCCGGCCGCGCCCGAGCTCGGCCTGAAAGGCCTCGACTGCGGCGCCTGGGGCGGCTTCTCGTTTCCGAAGGGAACGCCGAAGGCGATCGTGGAGCGGCTCGCCAAGGCGACCAGCGACGCGATCGACACGCCGGCCGTGGTCGAGCGCTACAAGGGCATCGGCGTCGTGGTGCCGGCGAAGGACCGCCGCAGCCCGGAATATTTCACCAAGTTCGTGCAGAGCGAGATCGAGCGCTGGGGCGTGCCGATCAAGGCGAGCGGCGTGAAGATCGAATGACAAGGCATGGAGTCCAGAATGAAGCATCAACAACACTGCTGCTCGCCGCCGCGCTCGCTGCCTCGGATCGCGCCCGCGGGCGCGCAGGAATGGCCGAACCGCACCATCACGCTGATCGTGCCGTTCGCGCCGGGCGGCGGCATCGACGCCAGCGCGCGGCTGCAGGCGCTGGTGCTGGGCGAAATCCTCGGCCAGACCATCGTGGTCGAGAACGTCGGCGCCGCGGCCGGCACCATCGGCAGCGGCCGCGTCGCCAAGGCCGCGCCCGACGGCTACACGTTCCTGGTCGGCAACTCCGGCACGCACGTCTACAGCCAGTCGCTCTACAAGAAGAAGCCGTACAACTCGCTGCAGGACTTCGAGCCGGTCGGCATGGTGACGGACTCGCCGCGCCTGCTGGTCGCGCGCAAGGGCCTGCCGGTGAACAACCTGCAGGAGCTGGTCGCCTACATGAAGGCGAACCAGGACAAGATGCAGTACTCGTCGGCCGGCGTCGGCTCCGGCACGCATCTGCCCTGCGCGCTGCTCAACTTCACGCTCGGCGTCAACGTCACCATGGTGCCCTACCGCGGCGAAGGCCCGGCGCTGCAGGACGTGATCGCGCGACCGCATCGACTACATGTGCACCACCATCCAGAGCGGCGCCGTGCAGGCCAAGCAGGGCACCGTGAAGGGCATCGCGGTGATGGCGCCGCGCCGCGCCGCGATCGTGCCCGACATCGCCACCACCGGCGAGCAGGGCGCCGCCGGCGTCGAGGCGACGGTGTGGAACGGCTTCTTCTTCCCGAAGGGCACGCCCAAGCCGATCGTCGACAAGATGAACAAGGCGCTCGAGACGATGATCGCGCGGCCCGACGTGCGCCAGAAGCTGGAGGAGCTCGGCCTCGAAATCCTGCCGCCGGAGCAGCGCACGCCGGCCTATCACGCCAAGTTCATGGCGGAGGACATCGAGCGCTGGGGCAAGGTCATCAAGGCGGCCGGCATCAGCATGGATTGATCAGCGCAGCCGCAAGAACACGAACTCCGTGTCGTCGTACTTGCGCCGCTCCAGCTCCTCGAAGCCCTCCGGCGCCTTGAAGCCCGCGTCCGCCGCCTCCTCGACCACGGCGATCGCGCCGGGCGTCAGCCAGCCGCCGTCGCGCGCCGAGGCGAGCGCCTTCTCGGCCAGGCCCTTGCCGTAGGGCGGATCGAGGAACGCCAGCGAGAACGGCTCCAGCGGGCTGACCGGCCCGAGCTTGGTCGCGTCGCGGCGATAGACCTTGGTCGTGCCGCCGACGCCCAGCGCCTCGACATTGCCGCGCAGCAGCGCGCGCGCCTCGGCGCCGTCGTCGACGAACAGCACGAACGCCGCGCCGCGCGACAGCGCCTCGAAGCCGAGCGCGCCGGTGCCGGCGAACAGGTCGAGCACGCGCGCGTCCGTCGACCGGATCGCCGTAGGCATGGACGAGAATGTTGAACAGCGACTCGCGCAGCCGGTCGGCGGTCGGCCGGATCGCCTGCGATTTCGGCGCGCCGAGCGTGCGCCCGCGCAACCGCCCGCCGACGATGCGCATCAGCGGTCCCGCTTGCCGTGATACGGGCGGCGGCCTTTTGGGTTTGCGATCGTCGCGGCGCGGCGCACCTTCGATCCGTCATCCTGAGGCGGCCGGCGCGGCCGGCCCTCGAAGGATCGGACGGCCATCCCAGCCGCCTGTGGCGAGCCTGCGGTGCGGCGGCGCCGCTTCGGGCCGTCGCTCGTTGCGAGCGCGCCCTTCGAGGCTCGCCCGCCTCGCGGTCTCGCACCTCAGGGTGACGGGGAGAGATTGCAGCGCGCGGCTCCTCCCGCTCCACGATCTCCGAAGAAAAATCCGCGCCGGCCTGCGCCGCGAGCCGCGGGCCGAGCTGGTCGCGCAGCGTGCGCGTCTTGACCTCCTCGACCGCGCCGTCCGGCAGCTCGCCGAGCTGGAACGGCCCGAACGACACCCGGATCAGCCGGTTGACCTGCAGGCCGAGCGCGCGCAGCACGTTCCTGATCTCGCGGTTCTTGCCCTCGCGCATCGCGAAGGTGATCCAGACGTTGGAGCCCTGCTCGCGGTCGAGCGTCGCCTCGATCGCGCCGTACTGGATGCCGTCGACCTCGATGCCGTTCTTGAGCCCGTCGAGCTGCGCCTGCGTCACCTTGCCGAACGCGCGCACGCGATAGCGCCGCAGCCAGCCGGTCGCCGGCAGTTCCAGCGCGCGGGCGAGCCCGCCGTCGTTGGTCAGCAGCAGCAGGCCCTCGGTGTTGAGGTCGAGCCGGCCGACGCTGATCAGCCGCGGCAGGCCCTTGGGCAGCGCGCCGAAGATGGTCGGGCGGCCGTGGGTGTCGGCCGAGGTGGTGACCAGGCCGCGCGGCTTGTGGAACAGGAACAGCCGCGTGCGCTCGCGCTGCGGCAGCGGCTTGCCGTCGACCGCGATGCGGTCCGTCGGCGTCACGTTGAGCGCCGGCGACGTGATCGTCGCGCCGTTGACCGAAACGCGCCCGGCCGCGATCCAGGCCTCCGCCTCGCGGCGCGAGGCGAGCCCCGCCCGCGCCATCACCTTGGCGATGCGCTCGGCGGATTTCGCGGCCGGCGCCTCAGGCTCGGCCTCGGGCCGCGGCAGCGACGTCTTGAGCCGCTTGCCGCGGAACTTGCGGCCGCGGTGCGCGGGTTTGTCGTCGGTCATGTGCTCACGGTGTATAAGGGCGTGGACGGCCGGGACAAGCCCGGCCATGACGTCGGAGCGATGTGGCCCGCCCTCGTTCATGGACCTGGCCCTGGAGGAAGCCCGCGCCGCGCAAGCCGCCGGCGAGGTGCCGGTCGGCTGCGTCATCGTGCGCGACGGCGCGGTGATCGCGCGGGCCGGCAACCGCACCCTGGCCGACCGCGATCCGACCGCCCACGCCGAGCTGATCGCGATCCGCCAGGCCGCCGCCGCGCTCGGCTCGGAGCGGCTCACCGACTGCGATCTCTACGTCACGCTGGAGCCCTGCGCCATGTGCGCCGCGGCGATGTCGTTCGCCCGCATCCGGCGGCTCTACTACGGCGCCGCCGACCCCAAGGGCGGCGCGGTCGACAGCGGCGTGCGCTTCTTCGCCTCGCCCACCTGCCACCACCGGCCCGAGGTCTATGGCGGGATCAACGAAAGCGAGGCGGCCCACCTGCTGCGCGGCTTTTTCGCCGCACGCCGCTGACGGCGACGACCGCTTGAATTGGCCGCGCCGACCCCGCATCCTTGCCGGCCAAAGCTCATGGGAGGACTGCGACGATGAAGGGAATTCGCTCGCTGCTGCTCGCCGCCGGACTGGCGCTGGCGTTCGCGGCACCGGCCGCCGCGCAGGACTATCCGACACAAGCCGGTGCGGATCCTGGTGCCGTTCGCGCCGGGCGGCATCAACGACGTCGCGGCCCGCCTGCTGGCGCAGCACCTGAGCGAGAAGCTGGGCAAGCAGTTCCTCGCCGAGAACGTGCCCGGCGGCGGCGGCATCAGCGCCACCGAGCGGGTGATCCACGCGGCGCCCGACGGCTACACGATCCTGATCCTGTCGATCGCCAACGCGGTGCATCCCGCGCTGTACACGCTCAAGTACGACCTGCTCAAAGGCATCGAGCCGGTCGCGATGGTCGTCACCAGCCCGAACACGCTGGCGGTGCATCCCGACTTTCCGGCCAAGACCGTGAAGGAGTTCATCGCGCTGGCCAAGGCGAAGCCCGGCGACATCCAGTACGCCTCGGGCGGCATCGGCGGCTCGCTGCATCTCGGCATGGAGAATTTCAAGGCCGTCACCAAAATCGACCTGCTGCATGTGCCGTTCAAGGGCGCCGGTCCCGGCGGGATCGACGTGGTCGCCGGCAACACCAAGGCGATCATGTCCACGCTGTCGAGCGTCGACACGCATCTGAAGAACGAGAAGCTGCGCGGGCTCGCCGTCGCCACGCCGAAGCGCGCCGAGGCGCATCCGGACATGCCGACCTTCATCGAGGCCGGCGTGCCCGAATACGAGGGCGGCAACTGGATCGGCATCGGCGTTCCGACCGGCACGCCGAAGGCGATCGTCGATCTGCTGCACAAGGAGGTCGCGGCGATCCAGGACAAGCCCGAGGTTCAGAAGCAGATGATCGACCGCGGCGCCGAGGTCCTGAAGATGAGCCCGGCCGAATTCCAGGCCCACATCGAGAAAGAGATCGAGAAGTGGGGCAAGGTCGTCAAGGACGCCGGCATCCAGGCGCAATGATCAGCGGCGCGGCCGCGGCGCCCTGCATCCGTCCCGCGCCCCGTATCGGAGACTGCATCCGATCCGCGCCGCGCGGTCTTTCGGCGGGAGAAGTCAGGCCGTTTCGAGAATAGCGTGGACTTGCGATCCTGCCGTGTCCTGACGCCGCACACGCGGCGCATATTGCTGCAGGTGCAGATCGAGAGCTGGCCGGCTTCGAGAGCAGCTTCCCTTCGCCGGCGGCGGCGGCGTCATGATCGGAGACTAGCAACCGCGTGATCGTCGGCGACAGTCGCGACCGTTACCGCGCACGGCCAGACGGCAAGGTTTCCACAACATCGTCGAGTTCGATGCGGTCCGCGGCGCAAGGCGGCAGATTTGCCGGACCGCTAGTGGCGCCCGACGGCAGCATGTCGCACGCACATTCCGCGAGTTCTTCCAGGACGGTGTTGAGCGCGTCCTTACCGCCCAGATCAGCGAGCGGCGAGGCGCTCCTTCACCTCGGCCTTGATCGGATCGGCGGCGCGCATGATCGCGCTGGCGCGGAAGAAATCGAACAGCCGGAACACGCTGACATTCGGCCGCAGCAACAGGTCCGGGCGCGCCGCCGCGAGCTTGCTGCGCCACGATGCCGTGGCCGATCACCGCCATGGTGGCGGCGAGCGCCTCCCACGGATCGGGCACCGCGCCGGCGTTGCCCGGACCGACCGCGGCATCGACCGCGATCACGACGTCGGCCTTGCCGCGCAGATGATCGAACGGCAGCGGATTGACCGCGGCGCCGTCGACCAGCACGCGGCCGTCGAGCTCGACCGGCCGCATCAGGCCGGGGATCGCGATCGAGGCCGCGACCGCCGGACGCAGCGGGCCCGGCGAGAGCACCGCCTCGCTGCGGCCGTGCAGATCGGTCGCGATGACGGTGAGCGGAATCTTCAGCGCCGCGAAATCCTCCGGCACCTCGGCCGGCAGGAACTGCTCGCAGAACTTCTCGGCGTCGAGCAGCAGCGGATTGCCGAACGGCGACGCGAGCCAATCCGACAGGCCGGCGGCGCGCGCCGCCAGCAGCCGCGCGAACACTGCCGCCGCGGTCGTGCGCCAGAGGATCGCCGCGCGGCGGATCGCCTTGCCGCTCATGCCCGCGCAATAGGCCGCGGCGATCACCGCGCCGAACGACGTCGCCGGCGATGGCGACCGGCTTCACGCCCATCTCGTCGAGCGCCTCGAGCACCGGGATCTGCGCCAGCGCCCGCGCGCCGCCGCCGCCGAGCGCCAGCGCGACGGTTTTCGTCACGCCCCGGCCTCGCGGGCGAAGCGCCACGCGGTCTCGCGCCAGCGGCCGCACCATCTGCGCCTTCGCCGCGGCGTGCTCGCTGGTCGCGGTGCCGTCGCGCACCCGGCCGGCGATGCCCTGCAGGATCGCGGCGATGCGGAAGAAATTGTAGGCGAGATAGACCGGCAGATGCGGCCGCGGATCGAGCCCGGTGCGCGCGACGTACAGCTCGACATAGGCGGCCAGCGACGGAATGCCGAGCGCCGCGAGATCGAAGCCGACCAGCGAGCCGGTGCCGGCGCCGGTGTCCTCCGGCGGCATGTGCCACTGCATCAGGTGATAGGTGAAATCGGCGAGCGGATCGCCGAGCGTCGACAGCTCCCAGTCGAGCACCGCGAGCACCTTCGGCGCGGTCGCGTCGAGGATCATGTTGTCGAGCCGGTAGTCGCCGTGCACCAGCCGCACCGGGCCGGCCGGCGGCAGATGCGCCGGCAGCCATTCGATCAGCCGCTCCATCTCGTCGATCTGTCTGCGTCTCGCGAGGCGCGGTACTGCTTCGACCAGCGCTCGACCTGGCGCGCGACGTAGTTCTCGCCGCGGCCGAAGTCGGCAAGGCCGATCGCCGCCGGATCGAACGAATGCAGCCGCGCGATGCGTCGCGTTCATCGCGTCATAGACCGCGGCGCGCTCCGCCGGGTTGGAGCCCGGCATCTCCGGATTCCAGAACACCCGGCCCTGCGACGAAGCCCATCACGTAGAACGCCGTGCCGGCGACGCTCTCGTCGGCGCAATAGATCACCGGCTCGGCGACCGGAAAGCCCTGCGCGTGCAGCGCGCGGATCACGCGGAACTCGCGGTCGACCGCATGCGCCGACGGCAGCAGCTTGCCCGGCGGCTTCCGCCGCAGCACGTAGTGCCGCGACGGCGTCTCCAGCAGATAGGTCGGGTTCGACTGGCCGCCCTTGAACTGGCTGCACCGTCAGCGGCCCGGCAAAGCCCGGCACCTCGCGCGCCAGATACGCCTCCAGCCGCGCCGGATCGAAGCGCAGCGGCTCGGCCACGTCCTTGGTGCCGGTGAATGCAATCTGGCGGTCGATCTTCTGCATGGCTGCCGAAGCGTAGCATCGCCGCCGGCCGCGCGTTAAGCTTGCCGAAAATCGCCGAGGGATGGGAATGAAACGGCTGCCCGTGGCGGAGGAAGACCGGCGTTCGATCGCCGAATGGTTCGTCACGCTGGGCGAGCCTGGTCGCCGCGGTCGATTTCAAGCCGGTGCGCGAGATGTTCGCCGAGGACGCCATCGCGTTCGGCTCCAAGGTCGAGATGATGACCTCGCGCGAGGCGCTGGAGCAGCGAGCAATGGCGCGCGGTCTGGCCGACGATCGAGGACTACCGCTACGACCTCTCGACGCTCGAGATCGTCATCTCGCCCGACCGGCTGATGGCGATGGGCGCGGTGATCTTCCGCTCCACCGGCCTGCACCCCGACGGCGACGCGGTTCGACCGCCCCGGCCGCGCCACCGTCACGCTGATGCGCGAGCGCGGTCGGCGCGCCGTGGATCTGCACCCATTCGCCACGTCTCGCTCAAGCCCGGCACGCCGACGCCGTCGCACGGTCAATCGGCGCGCGAAGCGTCGCTGACGGCCCGCACCGCGTCCATCCCCGACAAGCTGGAGATTACCCGTGCCCGTGATGTCCGGAAGCGCGCCTTCCTCGATCTGCTCAAGCAGGAGGGCGTCGAGATCGTGTTCGGCAATCCCGGCACCACCGAACTGCCGCTGATGGACGCCTTCGCGGTCGAGAACGACATCCGCTACATCCTCGGCCTGCAGGAGGCGGCGCTGATGGCGATGGCCGACGGCTACGCGCAGGCCTCCGGCAAGCTCACCGTGCTCAACCTGCACGTCGCGCCCGGCCTCGGCAACGCCATGGGCATGCTCTACGACGCGCAGATGGCGGGCTCGCCGATCCTGGTGACCGCCGGCCAGCAGGACACCGAATATCTCATCGAGGAGCCGATCCTGTTCGCCGACCTGCCGACGCTGGCGCGGCCGTTCGTGAAATTGGCCGCGCAGGTCGACCGCCTGAAGGACCTGCCGCGCCTCGTGCATCGCGCGGCGAAGACCGCGCTCGCGCCGCCGACCGGCCCGGTGTTCCTGTCGCTGCCCGGCGACATTCTCAAGAACGACGCCGACATCGACCTGCTGAAGCCGACGCGCGTCGCGCCGCGCATGCGCGGCGACATCGACGCGGTCGACGCCGCCGCCGACCTGCTCGCCAAGGCGGAGCGTCCGGTCATCATCGCCGGCGACGCGGTGGCGCAGAGCCGCGCACACGCGAGCTCGCCGCGCTCGCCGAAGCTGATCGGCGCGCCGGTCTACACCGAGTTCGTGCCGAACACCGCGTCGTTCCCGTCCTCGCATCCGCTCTATCGCGGCTCGATGACGCGCTCGCAGCCGGGCGTGCGCGAGGTGCTCGACCAGCACGACCTGCTGTTCTCGGTCGGCGGCGACCTGTTCACCTGGTCGCTGCCGTCGAAGATCGAGCCGATGCCGCCGGGCATGCCGCTCATCCATCTCGACACCGACCCGTGGCAGATCGGCAAGAACTATCCGGCGGAGGTCGGCATCCTCGGCGATCCCAAGGCGACGCTGCCCGACATCACCGCGGCGGTGCGGGCGCGCATGACCGCGGCCGCCAAGGCCGCGGCAGCGCGCGGCTCAATCGCGCGACCGACGCCGCGATCAAGGCCGAGCGCGAGGCGTTCCGCGCCAAGGCGCGCGCGCTCGCCGGCAAGACGCCGGTGCAGCCGCTCGCGCTGCTCGAAGCCATCGGCGCGATGCTGCCGAAGGACGCCGTGGTGATCGAGGAGGTGCTGTCGTCGGCGCCCGGCGCGCGCTCGCTGATCAACAGCGACGACCGCAGAGCTTCTTCGCGCTGCGCGGCGGCGGCATCGGCTGGGGCCTGCCGGCGGCGATCGGCGCCAAGCTCGCGCTGCCCGACCGGCCGGTGGTCGCGCTCGATCGGCGACGGCAGCGCCATGTACACGGTGCAGGCGCTGTGGACCGCGGCGCACTACCAGCTGCCGGTGATCTGGGTGATCTTCAACAACACCAGCTACCGCATCCTCAAGCAGCGGCTGGTCGCGATGCGCGGGCTCGCCGAGCAGGCCGACACCTTCGTCGGCATGGAGCTGAACGATCCGGCGATCGATTTCGTCGGCCTCGCGCGATCGCTCGGCATCGAGGCCGCGCGGCGAAGACCGTGAAGGAGACGACCGACCTGATCGCGAAGGGATTGAAGGACAACAGCCGCTGCTGATCGACGTGGAGATGGAGCGGGGGTACAAACAGCTCCGCTCTCTCCTGCACTCCGCCGTCAGCTATCCTCGAAGGTGTTGCGCCCCGCGAGCTTCTCGCGCAGATCGTCGGTTTCCTTCGCGGTGTCCATCATCGAGGCGACAAAGCCTGCTCGCTTTGCCTTGCGCGCGGTCTTGCGCTTCACCGTCTTTGCCTTGCGCTTGGCGCGGCCGGCGTAGCGTCTTGCTGCGAGCCGGCTTGCCTCGCCTGGTTTTCTTCGCTGTTTTCTTCTTGGAACTCGAGCCTTCGCTTTACGAGCGATCGCTCCCTCCAGCCTGTGGTCGTCGTCGCCAAACCAAGTCTAGCGCCGCGAGCCCGCGCAAAGCCAGTTATCCTTTCGGCAGCTCGATCGGCGCGTCGACGAACACCTTGTACTGCTGCACGCGCGGCTTCGCCTTGTCCTCCTCGTTGACGAACTGGAACGAGCTTTTGCCGAGCAGGTCGCGCGGCAGGACCATGACCCGGATGAAGCGGCTGGCCGGTCGGTCGCGGCCTGCGCGAACACCGGATCGGCGGCCGGTCTCGTACCACGCGCTGCCCGGCCCGTAGCGGGTCGAATGGCCGTGGCGTGTCGATGCGGATGCCGCCGTCGATCAGGCAGCGGATGCCGGGCCCTGAGTGGCGTGTGCAGGAAGCGCAGCCGTCGGGCGGAAACGCCACGCTGTCGCCGCGCAGCAGAAGATCGCCCTTCGGCATGGTCGCAAGCACGCGCGGTGAGCTTCTCGAGCGAGCGCACGCCTGGCCCGCTCGCGCGCCGCCGCTCGCGCCGGGGGGCGCCAGCTCGTAGCGCCAGACGGTGACGCCGTCCTTGCCGGCCTTCAGCGTCGCCGTCGCCGTCGCCGTGCCAGGCCTCGCCGTCGTGCAGCCGTCTTGCCGTCGATCGTCACGACGCCATGCACGACGAAGATCATGCGCGGCAGCGCCGGCAGCGACACGTCGGCGAGCCGCCGGCGATGGTGTCCTCGAACAGGCGCAGCACGGGATGCATTGTCACCGCCCGTCTCGCGTTTCACCGCCTGCCAGCCGATGTCGCGGCGGCAGAAGCCCCCCGGCCATTGGATCCGGTCGACCGCCTGATAGGCGCGCGCCTGCGCCTCCGCGCACGGTCTTGCCGAGCGCGGAGACGTTGAGAACGCGGCCGCCGTTCGCGGTGATCCTGCGCCGTCCGGCTTCGTCCCGGCGTGGAAAATCTCGACGCCTTCGACTTCCGCCGCGGCTTGTCCAGACCTTCGATCGTCGTGCCGTCGCTCGTAGTCGCCGGGATAGCCCTTCGCCGCCATCACCACGGTCGAGCGCCGCGTCCGGATACCAGCGCAGGTCGAAGTTCTTCAGTTGCCCGTCGCGGCTGGCGATCAGCGCCGGCACGATGTCCGACATCATGCGCAGCATCAGCACCTGCGTCTCCGGATCGCCGAACCGCGCGTTGTATTCGATCAGCTTCGGCCCGATCCTTGGTGATCATCAGCCCCGCGAACAGCACGCCCTTGTAGGGCGCGCCCATCGCCTTCATCGCGCGCACGGTCGGCAGATGATCTCGTCCATCGTGCGCTTGGTCATCTCGCGGCGTCATCACCGCGGCCGGCGAATACGCGCCCATGCCGCCGGTGTTGGGACCGGTATCGCCGTCGCCGACCCGCTTGTGGTCCTGCGCCGAGGCGAGCGCGATGGCGGTCTCGCCGTCGCACAGCGCGAAGAACGACGCCTCCTCGCCCTGCATGAATTCCTCGACCACCACCTCGGCGCCGGCAGCGCCCAGGCCGCCTTCGAACATCATGTCGACCGCGGCCTCGCGCCTCGGCGAGCGTCATCGCCACCACCACGCCCTTGCCGGCCGCGAGCCCATCCGCCTTGATGACGATCGGCGCGCCCTGCTGGCGCACGTAGTCCTTCGCGGGCGCGGCCGCCGTGAAGCGCTCATAGGCGGCGGTCGGAATCTTGTTCGCGCGGCAGAGATCCTTGGTGAAGCCCTTGGAGCCTTCGAGCTGCGCCGCCGTCCTCGTCGGGCCGAAGGTCTTGAAGCCCGCGCCTTCGAGATCGTCCACGATCCCCGCCACCAGCGGCGCCTCGGGCCCGACCACCACGAAATCGATCGCCTTCTCTCTTGCAGAACGCGATCACCGCCTGGTGGTCGGTGATGTCGAGCGGGGCCAGCTTCGGCTTCCTGGGCGATCCCGGCATTCCCCGGCGCGCAATAGAGCCGATCGGTCAGTGGGCTTGCCGCAATTTTCCAGGCCAGCGCGTGCTCACGGCCGCCCGATCCGATGAGAAGGATGTTCATGCGGCGGAAGAACCTAGCACGGCCCAGTCCGGAACGCCGCTTCCACCGCGTCCACAGCTTGGCTCGACGGCCCGCCATCGCCATGGTTTGCTCCGGCGTCATCGCGCCGCTGTCAGCCTTCTTTGCCGCGGGGCTGGTGCTGCCCGGCCGCGGCCGGCGATGCCACCCTCGGCATCATCAACTTCCGCTCCTACAAGCTGGAGAACCGGCCCACCGTCGTATTCCCGACGCCGCCCAACCGACAGCGTCCACGTCAGCCCCTACCCGATGTCGCGCCGCGCCGCCGAGGTGTGGGACTCCGACGCGTGCTGGAGCGACTGCACCCGCCAGACTGGCTCGCGGTTCAACTCCTGCACGGACCTCGGCGGACCTCGACCTCAACGCCTGCCGGTTCCGGCTCGACGCCGACAACCGCGTCTGCCTGCGCTCCTGCCGGACCAGTGGCGGCCCGATCGTGAACTGGCGATTTACCAGCGGCCACTCCTCGTTCGCGCGCTTACGCACGCGGGCGGCCTGACGGTGGCGAATGCCTGCGCTATCCTCCCTCCAATGCTCCATAAACTGGCCGCGCGCGCCCGCACAAGCGAATTCGACCTCAAGCTGGTCGTCCCGCTGCTCCTCGTCACCGTGCTGACGCAGATCGTCACCGCGATCATCCGCATCACCACGTCGTACCGCGCCCTCGAACTCAATCTGTCGATCGCCTGGCTCGGCGTCATCGCCGCGTTCGCGATCCTCCCGATCGTCATCGCCGTGCCGGTCGGCTTCATCGACCGCGGCCACGACGCGCGCACCGTCTGGATGGGCGCCGGACTCTGGTGGCTGCATCGCCGGCTCGCGCTCTGGTCGACGGCCGTCGGGCTGTTCGTCGTCACCACCATCATGGGCATCGGCCACACATGCCTGATGGCGAGCCAGCAGATGCTCTGCGTGCGCGCGGCCGAGCCGCGCGGCATCGAAACCGTGTTCGGCAACTACATGGTCGCCGGCGCGATCGGTCAGGGCGTCGGACCTTACGTCGTCGGCTGGGCCGGCGGCGCGTCGACCGTGCCGCCAACGCGGCTGTTGTTCATCATCGCGTTCGCGGCGGTCTCTCGCTTCGTTGTGATGCCTCACCATGAGGCGCGGCGCGACGCGACACGAGGAGGCCGCCCTACAAGGCGGTGCCGGTCGCCGACTGCTGCGCACGCCCGGCCTGCTGCCGTCATCGTCGCCGGCGTCGTCATGATCTCGGCGTCGGACATCATTCTCATCTATGTGCCGCTGCTCGGCGCCGAGCGCCCCATCGACGTCAGCCACATCGGCCTCCTGCTGACCGTCCGTGCGGCCGCCTCGATGGTGGCGCGGCTCACCTACGCGCGGATGGTGGCCGCGACGGCCGCTGGCCACTGATGATCTCAAGCACCATCGCCTGCGCGCTCGCTTTCGCGGCGCTCGCCGTACCGCTGCCGCTGGTGGATGGACGCCGTCATGGTGGTGACGGGCTTGTCGTTCGGTCTCGCCACCACGCTGAGCATCACCATTGTCGTCGACATGACCACCGTCGGCGCGCGCGGCACCGCAGGCCACTTCGCCACGCATCATGGGCAACCGGCTCGGCCAGTTCGTGCTGCCGTTCAGCGCCGGCCTTCTCGCCGCCGCTACGGGCTCTCCGGCCTCCTCGCCGGGATGGCGGCCGCGATCGCGGCGACCGCCGCCGATGCACTGGAAGGCCCGGTGAAGCCCACTGCCAATGAAGCTAAGTGTCGACGCCATGAACAAGTCGCAAGCGAACGTCGCCGAATTCACCGTCTCCGAACTCTCGCCGGCGCTCAAGCGCACCGTCGAGGACACCTACGGCTATGTGCGCGTGCGTGGAGAAGTATCGGGCTACAAGGGCCCGCACTCCTCCGGCCATTGCTATTTCGCGCTCAAGGACGAGAGCGCCAAGATCGACGCGGTGGTCTGGAAGATGACGTTCGCCCGCATGAAGGTGCGGCCCGAGGACGGTCTCGAGGTGATCGTCACCGGCCGGCTCACCACCTACCCCAATCGCTCAAGCTACCAGATCGTGGTCGAGACGCTGGAGCCCGCCGGGCGCGGCGCGCTGATGGCGCTGCTGGAAGAGCGCAAGCGCAAGCTCGCCGCCGAAGGCCTGTTCGATCCGGCGCGCAAGCAGCTGTTGCCGTTCCTGCCGGAGGTGATCGGCGTCGTCACATCCC
>CAVZVH010000001.1:0-149498 GCA_963778645.1 uncultured Chloroflexia bacterium | reverse complement strand
CGATACACCGGCGTCGCGCCGACGGTCGCGCTCCACATCCCGTGGGACAAGGTCGATGACTACGCCGACCTCGCGCGGCACGCCGGCGACTGTGGCGTCGCGCTGGGCACCATCAACTCGAACACGTTCCAGGACGACGACTACATGTTGGGCAGCGTCTGCCATCCCGAGGCGCGCGTTCGCCGCAAGGCCATCGACCATCTGCTCGATTGCGTCGACATCATGGACGCCACCGGTTCACGCGACCTGAAGCTGTGGTTCGCGGACGGGACCAACTACCCCGGCCAGGACGACATCCGGGCGCGCCAGGATCGCCTCGCCGAGTCGCTCCGGACCGTCTATGACCGGCTCGGCGCCGACCAGCGGATCGTGCTGGAGTACAAGCTCTTCGAGCCCTCGTTCTACACGATGGACGTGCCGGACTGGGGGACCGCCTTCGCCCATTGCGTGGCCCTCGGTCCGAAGGCCAAGGTCGTCGTCGACACCGGCCACCACGCACCCGGCACGAACATCGAGTTCATCGTCGCGTCGCTCTTGCGCGCCGACAAGCTCGGCGCCTTCGACTTCAATTCGCGGTTCTACGCCGACGACGACCTGATGGTCGGCGCCGCCGACCCATTCCAGCTGTTCCGGATCATGCACGAGGTCGTGAAGGCCGGCGCCCTGGCGCCGGAGGTCGCGGTGGCGTTCATGCTCGACCAATGCCACAACATCGAACCGAAGATCCCGGGTCAGATCCGCTCGGTGATGAACGTCCAGGAGGCGACGGCCAAGGCGTTGCTCGTCGACCAAGTGGCGCTCGAGGCGGCCCAGGCGGGCGGTGACGTGCTCGGTGCGCATGGGGTCCTGATGGATGCTTACGCCACGGATGTCCGGCCCCTGCTCCGCGAGGTCCGGGAGGGCCGTGGCCTCGACCCCGACCCCATGGCGGCGTACGCCCGCTCCGGGTATGGAGCGCGGATCGCCGACGAACGCGTCGGCGGGCAACAGGCGGGCTGGGGGGCATGACCGCGAGGGTCCCGATCCGGTCGAACGCGACCCCGGCACCGCACGGGCCGGTCGAGGAACTCCTGGGGCGATCGCGCCGGCTGGGCGCGGATCCGCGCAACACGAACTACGCCGGCGGCAACACCTCGGCCAAGGGCTCGGCGATCGACCCGGTGACCGGCACGCCCGTGGAGCTGCTGTGGGTCAAGGGATCGGGTGGCGACCTGGGCACGCTGACCGAGGGGGGTCTCGCTGTGCTGCGTCTCGATCGGCTCCGTGCGCTCGTCGATGTCTACCCTGGCGTGGAGCGCGAGGACGACATGGTCGCCGCGTTCGACTACTGCCTCCACGGCAAGGGCGGGGCCGCCCCGTCGATCGACACCGCGATGCACGCCCTGGTCGAACCCGCGCATGTCGATCACCTGCACCCCGATTCGGGCATCGCGTTCGCGACCGCCGCCGACGGCGAGGCCCTGACCCGTCGCTGTTTCGGCGACCGCGTGGCGTGGGTGCCGTGGCGACGACCCGGGTTCCAGCTCGGCCTCGACATCGCGGCCATCGCCCGCGACCGTCCGAATGCCATCGGCGCGATCCTCGGTGGCCATGGCATCACGGCCTGGGGCGACACCTCGGATGCGTGCGAAGAACACTCCCTCGAGATCATCCGGACGGCGGAACGGTTCATTACCGAGGAAGGCCGGCCGGATCCCTTTGGGGCGATCATCCCGGGACATGAGCCGCTCCCCGCCGACGCGCGTCGCGAGCGCGCGGCCGCGCTCCTGCCGCTGTTGCGCGGCCTCGTCTCCACCGACCGACCGCAGGTCGGCCACGTCAGCGATGCCGACGTCGTCCTCGACTTCCTCGCGCGCAAGGAGCACCCGCGACTCGCCGCGCTCGGGACGTCGTGCCCCGATCACTTCCTGCGCACCAAGGTCCGGCCGATGGTCCTCGACCTACCGCCGACGGCGACGCTCGAGGCGGTCGCCGATCGACTCAAGGCGCTGCACGAGGCGTATCGATCCGAGTACCGCGCCTACTACGAGCGCCATGCCGTCCCGGAGAGCCCCGCGATCCGCGGCGCGGACCCGGCGATCGTGCTCGTGCCCGGCGTCGGCATGTTCTCGTTCGGCGCGACCAAGCAGGCGGCCCGTGTCGCCGGTGAGTTCTACGTCAACGCCATCAACGTCATGCGCGGCGCCGAGGCGCTCTCGACCTACGCCCCGATCCCCGAATCGGAGAAGTTCCGCATCGAGTACTGGGCCCTCGAGGAAGCGAAGCTCGCTCGGCTTCCGGCGCCCAGGCCGCTGGCGACGCGTGTCGCGCTCGTGACCGGTGCCGGCTCGGGGATCGGCAAGGCCATCGCGCATCGGCTCGCGGCGGAAGGGGCGTGCGTCGTCGTCGCCGACATCGACGGCAGCAGCGCGTCAACCGTTGCCGATGAGCTCGGCGGTCCCGATGTCGCGGTGGCGGTGACCGTCGACGTCACCGATGAGGCCCAGGTCGTCGACGCGTTCCGATCGGCCGTGCTCGCCTTCGGAGGCGTCGATCTCGTCGTCAACAACGCCGGCCTGTCGATCTCGAAGCCGCTCCTCGAGACCACGCTGGCCGACTGGGACCTGCAGCACGACGTCATGGCCCGCGGCTCGTTCCTGGTCTCACGCGAAGCGGCCCGGATCATGATCGAGCAGGAGATGGGAGGCGATATCGTCTACATCGTGAGCAAGAACGCCTTCTTCGCCGGGCCGAACAACGTCGCCTACGGGGCGTCGAAGGCAGACCAGGCCCATCAGGTCCGCCTGCTCGCGGCCGAGCTGGGCGCGTTCGGCATCCGGGTCAACGGCGTCAACCCGGACGGGGTCGTGCGCGGTTCGGGCATCTTCGCCAAGGGCTGGGGCGCGGATCGGGCGCGGACCTACGGCATCCCCGAGGACAAGCTCGGCGAGTTCTATGCGCAGCGGACGCTGCTCAAGCGCGAGGTCCTGCCGGAGCACGTGGCCGCGGCCGTGTTCGCGCTCACCGGGGGCGATCTGGCCCAGACCACCGGGCTGCACATCCCCGTCGACGCGGGCGTCGCCGCCGCGTTCCTGCGGTGACCGAGGGGTCGTTCGCGGCCATCGATCTCGGCGCGTCCAGCGGGCGCGTCATGGTCGGGCGGGTGGGACCCCGGACGCTCGATTTGCACGAGATCCATCGCTTCCCGAACGAGCCGGTCACGTTGTCCGACGGGCTCCATTGGGACATCGACCGGCTGTATCGGGAGATCCTGGACGGCCTCCGGCTGGCCGGGCGGCAGGCGACGGATCTGCTCGGCGTCGGGGTGGATGCCTGGGGTTGCGACTACGGACTGTTGGACGAAGCCGGCGGCCTGATCGGCGCGCCGTTCCACTACCGGGAACCGCGGACCAAAGCCGCGGTCGCGGCGGTCGACGCGATCGTCCCGGCCGACCGTCTCTACGCCCAGACCGGCATGCAGTTCCTGCCCTTCAATACGATCTACCAGCTCGTCGCCGATCGGACGAGCGCCCGGCTCGACCCGGCATGGACGATGGCGATGATCCCGGACCTCATCGGCTCCTGGCTCACGGGTGTCATCGAGGGCGAGGAGACGAACGCCTCGACGACGGGGCTCCTGGACCCGCGCACGCGGACCTGGGCGACGGGCCTCATCGACGAGCTGGGTCTTCCCGCTTCGATCCTGGCGCCGCTCCGACACCCGGGCGATGCCGTCGGACCGGTGCTGGACGCCGTGACCATCGAGACGGGCTTGCCGCTCGGGACGCCCCTGACCCATGTCGGATCGCATGACACGGCGTCGGCCCTGGTCGGGGTCCCGGCCGACGAGGACCGGTTCGCCTACATCGTCTGCGGGACGTGGGGGCTGGTCGGCGTCGAGCTCGAGTCGCCGATCCTGACCGAGGCGAGCCGGCTGGCACGATTCACGAACGAACTCGGCGTCGACGGGCGCATCCGATACCTGCACAACGTCATGGGTCTCTGGCTGCTCCAGGAGTCGCTCCGAACGTGGGAACGGGAGGGCGACCCGGCCGATCTGGTGTCGTTGCTCGACGTCGCTGCGGCCCTCCCATCGGGTGGCCCGACGATCGACCCGAACGATCCCACGTTGCTACCGCCGGGCGACATGCCACGCCGCATCGCTGAAGCCTGCCGCGCGTCGGACATGCCGGTGCCTGCTTCGCGCGCGGCGATCGTTCGGTGCATCCTCGACAGCCTCGCGATCGCATTCGCGCAGACGGTGCGCGACGTGGTTCGTCTCTCTGGGCGCTCGCTCGATCTCGTCCATCTGGTCGGCGGTGGAAGCCAGAATGCGTTGCTCTGCCAATTGACCGCGGATTCGTGCGAGCTCCCGGTCGTCGCTGGGCCCGTCGAGGCGACCGCCATCGGCAACGTGCTGGTCCAGGCCCGCGCGCAGGGTCTCGTGCGCGGCGACCTGGCCACCCTGCGGGCGCTCGTCCGCGCGACGTTCCCCCTCCGACGTTTCGAGCCTCGGCATCCTGTCGCCCGGCCGATCCCCACCACCACTTCGGATGAGCCATCCGGCGCGACCGCTCCCGCGCCGCGGGTCTCCCAAAACCTCTCCGATCGATGAAGCCCCGACGCCGTCTTCCGCGCTGGAGGGAGCTGCAGCCATACCTCCGTGCGGGTCCGATCCATCTCAACCCGACGGAACGCCGGCTGGCGTCCGCGGCCACGATCTGGGATCTTCGGTCGGTCGCGCGCCGGCACACACCGCGAGCGGTCTTCGACTACGTCGACGGGGCTGCTGAGAGCGAAACGAGCCTTCGGCGATCACGTGAGGCCTACGCTCGCATCGAGTTCGTGCCCAGCGTGCTCCAGGATGTGTCGCAGGTCGACACCTCGACGACCATCCTCGGACGACCGTCCGCGTTGCCCCTCGTCTTCGCACCGACGGGCTTCACCCGGCTGATGAACCACGAGGGCGAGCCGGCGGTCGCGCGGGTGGCCGGGCAACTGGGCATCCCGTACGCACTGTCGACGCTTGGCACGACGTCGCCCGAGGACGTGGCACAAGCCGCACCCGAGACCGACAAGTGGTTCCAGCTCTACCTGTGGAATGATCGTGACGCGGGGGTCGATCTCGTCCACCGCGCTCGGGCCGCCGGCTTCACCGCGCTGGTCCTCACCGTGGATACCCCGGTGGCCGGCGCGCGGCTGAGAGACGTCCACAACGGCTTCACGATCCCGCCGACCCTGTCCGTCCGGACCCTCGCCGACATCGCGCTCCATCCCGGCTGGTGGTTCAACCTGCTGACGACCGAGCCGCTTCGGTTCGCCGCCTTCGCAGAGACGCAGGGGACGGTCGCCGACCTCATCAACCGCGTCTTCGATCCGACGATCACCGTCGCAGACCTCGGCTGGCTGCGCGAGGCTTGGAGCGGGCCGATCGTCATCAAGGGTGTCCAGACGATCGATGATGCCCGGGCCGTCGTCGACGCCGGGGCCGATGCGATCGTGATCTCGAACCATGGCGGCAGGCAGCTCGACCGAGCGCCGACACCATTGGAACAGCTGCCTGGGATCGTCGCAGCGGTCGGGGATCGGACGGAGGTGTATATCGATGGCGGCATCCTCGCTGGCGGCGATGTCGTGGCGGCGGTCGCGATGGGCGCCCGGGCGTGCCTCGTCGGGCGGGCCTATCTGTATGGCCTCATGGCCGGAGGGGAGCGAGGCGTTGAGCGCGCCGGTGAGCTGCTCCGCAAGGAGATCGTCCGCACGATGCAGCTCCTGGGGGTGCGTCGTGTATCCGACCTGACGCCGGATCGGGTTCGGCTTCGGGACCGCTGATCGAGCCGCACAGCTTCGACGTTCAGGCGCGATGAACGACCACCCGCCGCAGGAACACTCGCAAGCTCCACGAAGCGCGGATCTACGACGACGTCGAGGGGCCCGTCGAGTAGGTCACGTACCATCGTGCGGGCGCCGTGGCATCCTCACGACGGTCAGCCCAGACGCCACAGGGGGCTCCGTGTCCGATCCCGACACCACATCGCCGCGCGCGACGATCCGGCCATTGCTCCGCACCCGACAGGTCCGCGAGTTCACCGAGGAGCCGCTGACCGACGCGGAACTCCAGGCCATCGCCGATGCCGGGCGCTGGTCGGGCAGCAGCAAGAACGAACAGCCGTGGCGGTTCATCGTCATCCGCGATGAGGCGGCGCTCCGGGCCATCCACGAGATCGGCCTGCCGCAGACGCGCTCGCTCAAGACCGCGACGGCGGCCGTGGCCATCGTCCTCCCCGCCCAGCGGGAACGGCTGGTGTCCGACGCCTACGACGACGGTCGAGCGGCGGAGCGGATGCTCATCGCCGCCAACATGCTCGGGCTCGGCGGCGGCATCGCCTGGATCCGCTACGACGTGCTCGAGCCGGTGCGCGGGATCCTCGGGCTACCGGAGGATCGCATCGTCCGTACGGTCCTCTCGCTGGGGCACCCGACCGAGGCCGCGCGGCGGCCCAAGTCGAAGCCCGGCGAGGCCCGCCGACCGCGCGACGAGGCCGTCTACCAGGAGCGCTGGCCCAGCGACTGATCGTGGCGTGGTCCCGCGACGAGGGCTGAACCTGTGTCAGGGCGGTCCGCGTGGATCGCGAGGGCGGCATCGTGCGATCGACCGTCGCACTCGGCCACGTGCCGCTGGGGCCAGAGCGACCGACGCCTTCGTCGGGCAACTCGACCCGATCGACCGACGAGGCGACGGGATCGCGACGTCGGTCAGAGAACCGAATCGATACACGGCGAGTGCGACCCCTGAGGCCGACCCCGCCGCCACGCTGGCACGGCCGTCCGCATCGACACGGACGACTGCCGCGGCCACGGCGTCATCGGCGATCAACGCGGTGGCCGAGGCGCTCGGGGCGCCAGCCTCCTGACCGCCCGACGCGGTAGCGACGCCGGCATCGCCACGGGCGTTCGCAACCAGTCGAACCTCGGGGTCCTCGCCCATGAGCTTGGCGACTTGGCTTGACACGACCGGCTGGACGATGTCACAGCTGAACGTTCCTGGGCTTGCGTAGGCAACGGCGATGCCCGTCGTGCCCGAGCCCGCGGTGACCACCAGCTCGGGCCGGTTGGTGGCGGCCTCCTTGGTGTTGAAGATGAAGCTGTTGGTGCCGGCGCTGCGGATGAGGAAGCTGACCGGGCCGTCGCCGCCGACGGCGCTGTTGGCCAGGTCGATCTCGACCCACGCCCCGGTGGCCGGCGCCGGCGCGCTGCCCAGCGGCGTGCCCGGCGGGTCGGTCGTGGGCACGGTGTTGTAGGTCAGGCTGCCCGGGCCCGATTCGATCCAGGTGTCGGGGCTGACCGCCAGGACCTGCTGCTGGTCGGCGCTGGCGTCGGTCACCCACAGGCGCAGCTTGACGTCGCTGACCGGCCCGCTCAGGCCGCTGATGGTGAAGCGCACGTAGCTCCGGTAGATGGGGCTGCTCGCGGCGCCCGTGCCCTCCCGGGTGCGCATCGAGCTGAGGGTCCCGTAGTTGGTCGTCGGCTGGCTCGAGTAGACCTGCCCATCGGCGGTCGCCGGGAAGGTCGTGGTCGTGCTCCCGCCACCCGGCCCGACCGTGATCGAGATGGTCGCGGGGGCCGACGGGACGGTCCCGTCGCTGACCGTGAAGGTGAAGCTGTCGGGCCCGCTGTAGGCGGCCGGCGGGGTGTACGTCAGGGTCGCCGTGTCGGTGTTGAGGCTGCCCGCGCTGCAGGCCAGCGGGCTGGTCGCCCCGAGGGTCCCGCCCTGGGCCGTCGTGGCCGGCGTGCTGAAGGTCAGCTCGCACGTCTCGCGGTCGCTGCCGGCCAGGCTGATGACGACCGGGCTGCCGGTCGTCGTGCTGGCCGAGCCGGCGTTGGCGGTGGGCCCATCGTTGACCGCCGTGACGGTCAGGTTGACGGTCGCCGCGACGGACGTCCCGGTGGCCCCGTCGGTGACCGTGTAGCTGAAGCTGTCGGGCCCGAAGTAGTGGGCGGCCGGGGTGTAGGTCACGCCGGTCGTGTCGCTGTTGGGCGTGCCCGCCGTGCAGGCGATGGCCGACGGCGCGCTGAGCGTGCCGTGGGTCGTGCTGGCCGGCACGTTGAAGGTCAGGTTGCAGGTCTCGGGGTCGGTCCCGCCCAGGGTCAGTCCGAGGGCCGTGTCCTCGGCCGTCGTGGTCGGGCCGCTGGCGCCGGTCGCGCTGGGCAACGTGTTGGGCGGTCCGCCCGAGCCCGCGGTGACCACCAGCTCGGGCCGGTTGGTGGCGGCCTCCTTGGTGTTGAAGATGAAGCTGTTGGTGCCGGCGCTGCGGATGAGGAAGCTGACCGGGCCGTCGCCGCCGACGGCGCTGTTGGCCAGGTCGATCTCGACCCACGCCCCGGTGGCCGGCGCCGGCGCGCTGCCCAGCGGCGTGCCCGGCGGGTCGGTCGTGGGCACGGTGTTGTAGGTCAGGCTGCCCGGGCCCGATTCGATCCAGGTGTCGGGGCTGACCGCCAGGACCTGCTGCTGGTCGGCGCTGGCGTCGGTCACCCACAGGCGCAGCTTGACGTCGCTGACCGGCCCGCTCAGGCCGCTGATGGTGAAGCGCACGTAGCTCCGGTAGATGGGGCTGCTCGCGGCGCCCGTGCCCTCCCGGGTGCGCATCGAGCTGAGGGTCCCGTAGTTGGTCGTCGGCTGGCTCGAGTAGACCTGCCCATCGGCCGTCGCCGGGAAGGTCGTGGTCGTGCTCCCGCCACCCGGCCCGACCGTGATCGAGATGGTCGCCGGGGCCGACGGGACGGTCCCGTCGCTGACCGTGAAGGTGAAGCTGTCGGGCCCGCTGTAGGCGGCCGGCGGGGTGTACGTCAGGGTCGCCGTGTCGGTGTTGAGGCTGCCCGCGCTGCAGGCCAGCGGGCTGGTCGACCCGAGGGTCCCGCCCTGGGCCGTCGTGGCCGGCGTGCTGAAGGTCAGCTCGCACGTCTCGCGGTCGCTGCCGGCCAGGCTGATGACGACCGGGCTGCCGGTCGTCGTGCTGGCCGAGCCGGCGTTGGCGGTGGGCCCATCGTTGACCGCCGTGACGGTCAGGTTGACGGTCGCCGCGACGGACGTCCCGGTGGCCCCGTCGGTGACCGTGTAGCTGAAGCTGTCGGGCCCGAAGTAGTGGGCGGCCGGGGTGTAGGTCACGCCGGTCGTGTCGCTGTTGGGCGTGCCCGCCGTGCAGGCGATGGCCGACGGCGCGCTGAGCGTGCCGTGGGTCGTGCTGGCCGGCACGTTGAAGGTCAGGTTGCAGGTCTCGGGGTCGGTCCCGCCCAGGGTCAGTCCGAGGGCCGTGTCCTCGGCCGTCGTGGTCGGGCCGCTGGCGCCGGTCGCGCTGGGCAACGTGTTGGGCGGTCCGCCCGAGCCCGCGGTGACCACCAGCTCGGGCCGGTTGGTGGCGGCCTCCTTGGTGTTGAAGATGAAGCTGTTGGTGCCGGCGCTGCGGATGAGGAAGCTGACCGGGCCGTCGCCGCCGACGGCGCTGTTGGCCAGGTCGATCTCGACCCACGCCCCGGTGGCCGGCGCCGGCGCGCTGCCCAGCGGCGTGCCCGGCGGGTCGGTCGTGGGCACGGTGTTGTAGGTCAGGCTGCCCGGGCCCGATTCGATCCAGGTGTCGGGGCTGACCGCCAGGACCTGCTGCTGGTCGGCGCTGGCGTCGGTCACCCACAGGCGCAGCTTGACGTCGCTGACCGGCCCGCTCAGGCCGCTGATGGTGAAGCGCACGTAGCTCCGGTAGATGGGGCTGCTCGCGGCGCCCGTGCCCTCCCGGGTGCGCATCGAGCTGAGGGTCCCGTAGTTGGTCGTCGGCTGGCTCGAGTAGACCTGCCCATCGGCCGTCGCCGGGAAGGTCGTGGTCGTGCTCCCGCCACCCGGCCCGACCGTGATCGAGATGGTCGCCGGGGCCGACGGGACGGTCCCGTCGCTGACCGTGAAGGTGAAGCTGTCGGGCCCGCTGTAGGCGGCCGGCGGGGTGTACGTCAGGGTCGCCGTGTCGGTGTTGAGGCTGCCCGCGCTGCAGGCCAGCGGGCTGGTCGAGCCGAGGGTCCCGCCCTGGGCCGTCGTGGCCGGCGTGCTGAAGGTCAGCTCGCACGTCTCGCGGTCGCTGCCGGCCAGGCTGATGACGACCGGGCTGCCGGTCGTCGTGCTGGCCGAGCCGGCGTTGGCGGTGGGCCCATCGTTGACCGCCGTGACGGTCAGGTTGACGGTCGCCGCGACGGACGTCCCGGTGGCCCCGTCGGTGACCGTGTAGCTGAAGCTGTCGGGCCCGAAGTAGTGGGCGGCCGGGGTGTAGGTCACGCCGGTCGTGTCGCTGTTGGGCGTGCCCGCCGTGCAGGCGACGAGCGACGGCACGCTGAGCGTGCCGTGGGTCGTGCTGGCCGGCACGTTGAAGGTCAGGTTGCAGGTCTCGGGATCGGTCCCGCCCAGGGTCAGCCCGAGGGCGGTGTCCTCGGCGGTCGTGGTCGGGCCGCTGGCGCCGGTCGCGCTGGGGAGATCGTTGACGGCCGTCACGGTCAGGTTGACGGTGGCCGCGAGGGAGGTCCCGGCGGCTGCATCGGTGACCGTGTAGCTGAAGCTGTCGGGGCCGTTGTAGTTCAGCGGCGGGGTGTAGGTCAGGGTCGCCGTGTCGGCGTTCGGGTTGCCCGCCACGCAGGCCACCGGGCTGGACGCCCCGAGCGTTCCTCCCTGGGCCGTCGTGGCCGGCAGGTTGAAGGTCAGGTTGCACGTCTCCGCGTCGGTCCCGCGCACGGTCAGCCCGAGCGCGGTGTCCTCGTTGGTCGTCGTCGAGCCGGTCGCGCCGGTCGCCGTGGGCAGATCCTCGACGGCGCTGATCGTCAGCGACGCGGTCACCGGGGCCGAGTTCGTCGTGCCGTCGAAGACCCGGTAGGTGAACGAATCCGCGCCGGTCGCGTTGAGACTCGGGGTGTAGGTCACACTCGCCGAGTCGGTGTTCGGAGCACCCGCCACGCACGTTGCTCCACTGATCGACCCCAGCGACCCCTTGGTCGGCGACGTGACGATCGAGAAGGTGAGCTCGCAGGTGTCGGGATCGCTGCCGGAGAGCGCGATCGCGACCGGGACCTCTTCGTTGGTCGTGGCGCTGGTCGCACTCGCCGTCGGTGGCTGGTTCAGGTCCGTGACCGTCCAGGTGAACGTGTCGGTGTCGTCGACGCCCGGGCCGTCCCGGACCGTGATGGAGACGGCATACGGGCTGCCGGCCGCGGCGGTGAACGCGATCGTGCCGGTGATGCGCCCGGTCGACGCGTCGATCGAGAGACCGGTGGGCAGGTTCGATGCCTCGTAGGTCAGGGGGTCGCTGTTGGGATCGGTCGCGCCGGCGTCGAGGTCGATGAGGACCCCCTCGGCGTCGGTCCGGTTCGGGAGGTTCTGGTCGAAGGTCGGCTCGCCATTCGGGGCGGCATGGACCGAGCCGGTCCCGCTGTCGGTGAAGGTCGAACCGGAGATCGGCAGGAAGAGCCAATCGTAGGTGGTCGCGTGCAGGGTGAGTTTCATCACGCCGTACGTCTGGGACGGGCTCCGCACCTGACTCGTGGGGAGGATGGTCCCGAAGCTCTGGGCCGCGGCGCCTCCGGTCCCGACCGTGAACTGCCGGATCCCGAAGGTCGGGTCGGCGGTCCCGTTCGGCGCCATCGGCGCGAAGCGCTCGTAGACGTGGTCGTGGCCGACCAGGATGATGTCGACACCGTACTGGTACGAGACGTCCCAGAAGGGCTGCATCGCGGCGAGGTTCGTGACGGCCGAACTGAACCGCGGCTTGTGGAACACGATGATCACGTTCCGGGACGAGTTCGCCGCCAGGTCCGCGCGAAGCCAGTCGACCTGGGGCGAGGTCGAGACGCAGCCGCCGGTGACCATCGCGCACTCGCTGTCGAGCACCGTGACATGCCAGGCGCTGCCGATATCGAAGCTGTAGTAGCTCTTGCCGTCGGCGTCGGTGGCGCTCGGGCCGAAGTAGCCGTTGTAGCCGTTGAGGTTGCCCGCGTTCCAGTCGTGGTTGCCCGGCGCCGGGCGGGTGCGCGCCTTGATCGAGCCGCCCCACGAGGCGTCATAGCAGGTCGCGAACTCGGTGGGCGTCCCGTTCGGGTAGACGTTGTCGCCGGTCGTGAAGATCGTGCCCGCGATGCCGTCGATCACGGCCGCGGTCGCCTCGTCTTGCGTCCGTCCGCAGTCGGCGATGTCGCCGGCACCGACGAGCACGGGATCCGTACCCGGAGCCGTGTTGAAGGTCCAGGTCGGGCTGGTCGTCGTCGACGTGCCGTCGTCGACCGTGACGAACCATTCATATCGCTGGCCGTCGTTGCGGCCGGTCCACACGGTGCTCGTCGAGGTACCGGATGGCACGTTCGAGTTGGTCGCGATCAATGCGAAGTTCCCGCTGGCCGCGGTACGACCGAAGAACTGCACATCCACGGGGAGATCGTCGGGATCCGTGCCCGTGACGGCGAGGGTCGGCGATGTGGTTGTGCCGATGGCGCCATCGCTCGGGCTGTCGAGGCTGACCGTCGGTGGGCCGACGGGCGGGACGAAGCCGGGGACCCAGGCGGGACCGCCGACGAGGGTGCCGGTCATGCCACGTCCCGACGAGTCGGGGGCGTTAGTGCCGGAGCCTTCGTTCAACCCCCACCGGCCGCGGAGGCCGGCGGTCGGGCTCCCGACCTCGACGTTCTTCGACCCCTGGATCTGGGCCAGGCTACGGGCCACGTTCCAGATGCGCGCTTCGTCGATCACGCCCTGGAAGAAGCCGGCGGCGGTGCCATCCGATGTCATCGCCGTGCCCAGGCCGGCATGCTGGATGCTGGACGCCTCGGGCACGAACGCGCTGCCCAGCGTCAGCGTCTTGTCGAGGGCACCGTCGAGGTAGAGGTTCCACGTCGAGCCGCTGTAGGTGACTGCGACGTGATGCCAGACGTTGCTCGTGACAACGGCCGTCCCGATGACCGGATGGTTGCCGCCGGTCGCTGCATCCTCGAAGTCGGCGACCAGGGTGCCGGTCGTGGCATCGATGCCGAGGAAGTAGTTCATGTTCAGGTTGGCGGGCGCGTCCATCTCCGCTCGACCCTTCGTGATCAGCGGGATGGCGTTGGCGACCCCGCCCGTCCCCGTGCTCGTGCCCAAGCCGGCACCGGTCCGCCTGAACCAGAGCTCGAGCGTGAACTGGCTGGCGCCCAGTCCGGTGGTCGGCCCTATCGCGGGACCGAACGTCACATGGCCGTTCGCACCATCGAGGGCGACGCCCGTCCCGGCGCCGGCGCCGACCGTGATCCTGACGGTGGCGGGGTTCGAATCAACCGTCGCGTCGCTCGCCTCGTAGGTGAAGCTATCGGATCCGGAGTAGCCCGCATCGGGCGTGTAGGTGAAGCCGCCATCCGCGGCAAGCGCCAGCACGCCATGGGTCGGATCGGCTACGACGGCGACGGTCAGCGGGTCCGTATCGATGTCATTGGCCAGGACCCCGGGGGCGTCGACAACGAGGGTCGTGTCCTGCGGCGTCGTGTAGCCGTCGTCGACGGCGACCGGTGAGCCGTTCGGCGCGTCGTGCACGGACGCGGTGCCGCTATCGGTGAACGTCTCCCCGGCGATCGGCAGGAATTTCCAGTCGAAGCTCGTCGGATGCAGGGTCAGCTTGAAGATGCCGAAGGTGTTGTCGTCGAGCGCCTCGCTCGTCGGCTCCGGCGTGCCCGCGGTGTGGTGTGCTTCGCCGCCCGTGCCGACGGTGAAGTGCTTGATCCCGAAGACCGGGTCGTGCGCGCCATTTGCGTCGAGCGGCTGGAAACGCTCGTAGATGTGGTCGTGCCCGACCAGCGCGATGTCGACACCCGCGGCGTACAGGTCGTCGATCAGCGGCTGGAGCTCGGTGAGGTTGGTCGAACCCGAGCTGAAACGCGGCTTGTGCCAGACGGCGATGACGTTCTTCGTCGAGTTGGCAGCGAGGTCGCCCGCCAGCCAGACCTCCTGGGCGGATCCGTCGCCGCAGCCACCGGGTACCCGCGCGCACTCGGAGTCCAGGTTCACGACGTGCCATAGGCTGCCGATGTCGTAGCTGTAGTAGCTCTGGCCGTTGGCGTCGGTGGCGTTCGCGCCGAAGTAGGCGTTGTACCCGTCGAGGTTGCCGGTGTTCCAGTCATGGTTGCCCGGGACCGGGCGGGTGCGTGTCTTGAACGGACCCCAGGCGGGGTCGTAGCAGGCCATGAATTCCGACAACCGCCCGTCGGGATAGACGTTGTCGCCGGTTGTGAAGATCGGCCCATCGACGCCCGCCATCACGGCGGCGGTCGCCTCATCGCCGGTGACCAGGCAGGACCCGATGTCGCCAACCCCGACGAGGACCGGATCCGTCTCCCCGGCCGTGTGGAACGTCCAGGTCGGGCCGGTCGTCGTCGTCGTGCCGTCGCTGACCGTCGCGAACCACTCGTACGTCTGGCCACCCCCGAGGCCGGTCCACGAGGTCGTCGCATGGGCGCCCGACGCGATCCCCGTCGCGCTGCCGACGAGCCCGAACACGCCGCTGGCTAGGGGTCGCCCGAAGAATGAGACGTTCACTGTGGCGTTGTCCGGATCGGAGACAACCACGTCGAGCGTCGGTGGCGTGACGATCCCGGTCGATCCGTTGCCTGGAGCGGTCAGGACCGGCGCGCTTGGGGGCGCGCTCGGCGGCACGAACCCATCGACCCACAGCGGCGGCGTGGCGGTCGGCGTGAGGGTCCCGTTGTTGCCCCGGCCGGAGGCATCGACGGCGGCCGTGCCGCTGCCGTCGTTGAAATGCCACAGCCCGATCAGCCCGGCCTGCGGTCCGAGCTCGAGGTTCTTGGCGGTCTGGATCTGGCCCAGGCTGCGGGCGACGTTCCAGATGCGCGGCTCGTCGACGACGCCCTGGAAGAAGCCGGCGGCGACGCCGGCCGAGGTCATCGCGGTCCCGACGCCGGCGTGCTGGAGGCTGGTCGCCTCGGGCACGAACGCGGTCCCCAGATCGACCGTCCGGTCGAGGGCCCCGTCGAGGTAGAACGTGTAGGTCGAGCCGGTGTAGGTCACGGCCGCGTGATGCCAGACGTTGCTGGTGATCACCGCCGTGCCGGCCGCCGGGTGGTTGCCGCCGTTGATCGTGTCCTCGAAGTCGGCGACCAGCGTGCCGGTACCGGAATCGATCCCGAAGAAGTAGTTCATGTTCAAGTTGAGCGGCGTCTCGGCCTGGGCCCGACCCTTCGAGATCAACGGGATGGCGCTGGTGATCCCACCGGTGCCGGTGCCCGTCCCGACGCCCGCGCCGGTCCGTTTGAACCACAGCTCGAGGGTGAACACGGACGCGCCAAGCTCGCCTGTCCCGGCAGCCTCGCCGAACGTCACGTACTGGGTCGTCCCGTTGAGCTGGACGCCGGCATTGGTGACATCGAAGCCCGTCACCCAGCCGGGCGGGGTGGCGGTCGGCGTGAGGGTCCCGTTGTTGCCCCGGCCGGAGGCATCGACGGCGACCGTGCCGCTGCCGTCGTTGAAGTGCCACAGCCCGATCAGGCCGGCCTGGGGTCCGAGCTCGAGGTTCTTGGCGGCCTGGATCTGGCCCAGGCTGCGGGCGACGTTCCAGATGCGCGGCTCGTCGACCACGCCCTGGAAGAAGCCGGCGGCGACGCCGGCCGAGGTCATCGCGGTCCCGACGCCGGCGTGCTGGAGGCTGGTCGCCTCGGGCACGAACGCGGTCCCCAGATCGACCGTCCGGTCGAGGGCCCCGTCGAGGTAGAACGTGTAGGTCGAGCCGGTGTAGGTCACGGCCGCGTGATGCCAGACGTTGCTGGTGATCACCGCCGTGCCGGCCGCCGGGTGGTTGCCGCCGTTGATCGTGTCCTCGAAGTCGGCGACCAGCGTGCCGGTACCGGAATCGATCCCGAAGAAGTAGTTCATGTTCAAGTTGAGCGGCGTCTCGGCCTGGGCCCGACCCTTCGAGATCAACGGGATGGCGCTGGTGATCCCACCGGTGCCGGTGCCCGTCCCGACGCCCGCGCCGGTCCGTTTGAACCACAGCTCGAGGGTGAACACGGACGCGCCAAGCTCGCCTGTCCCGGCAGCCTCGCCGAACGTCACGTACTGGTTCGTCCCGTTGAGTTGGACGGCGTTGTTGCCCGCGGCAAACGTCTTGGCGACCGGGATCGGTCCGATGGCGGCAGCGACCAGTAGGGCGATCTGCAACGCGGCCAAGGACCGACCGGTGACTCGGCGTCGGCGGGTAGCGAGCAACAGACCCCCCTCACTCCTATCGTCCGCGACCGGACGCGCGCGCTAGCGAGGTCGATAGCTGGCGGAAACGTCAGCCATTGGGCCTATCGACTGGCGGCAAAGGTACTGGTGCCGTGGGGCGATTGCAATGGAATGGCAACCAACCGGTGCCCGGCGACAACGCAGCAGCACGGACGCCGTCCGCCGGGCTGGAGGCGGGACGCCCGCGTCCAGGCGAGTCAGATGTCTGTACGATCGAGCCCGGTCCGGGATGGAGGAGGTTCGCGCGATGCAGCAGCACTCGATCAGCATGCTCGGCACGGGACTCATCGGCGACTTCTACACCGCGACCCTACATGGGCAACGGAGTCGCGACCGCGTCCGCGTCGTCTACTCGCGCAACGCCGAGCGCGGCAAGGCCTTCAGCGAGCGCCATGGCATCCAGGAGAGCACGACCGACCTGGCGGTCGCGATCAACCATCCCGAGACGGACGTCGTCGTGGTTGGCGTACCGAACTTCCTGCACGAGGAGGCGGTCGGTCTCGCCGCGAAAGCCGGCAAGGCCGTCCTCTGCACCAAGCCACTCGGGCGCACAGCCGAGGAGGCCAAGCGGATGCTCGAGGCCGTCGAGCAGGCGGGCGTGTTCGCGGGCTATCTCGAGGACCTGTGCTACACGCCCAAGACGCTGAAGGCGATCGCCTCGGTCAAGGCTGGCGCCATCGGCGACGTGACCTGGGTCCGCTCGCGCGAGACGCATCCCGGGCCGCACAGCGCGTGGTTCTGGGACGGCCGTCTGACAGGAGGCGGCGCGATCATCGACCTCGGCTGCCACTGCATCGAGATCATCCGCAATTTCGTCGGCAAGGGGAACCGGCCCCTGGATGTCCTCTGCCACACGGACACGCTGGTCCACCCGATCGCCGATGAGGACAACGCCATCGCCTTGATCCGCTTCGAATCGGGCGCTGTCGGGCAGTTCGAGGTGAGCTGGACGTTCCGGGGCGGGATGGACCTACGCGACGAGGTGGCCGGGACGGACGGGACGATCTGGCTGAACCATTTCCTGCGCACCGGCTTCGAGATGTTCTCCGCTGGTGGCGGGGGCGGTTACGTGGCCGAGAAGGCCGAGACGTCGGCTGGCTGGCTGTTTCCGGTCGGCGACGAGGTCTCGGAACTCGGCTATGTCGACATGTTCCGCGACATGTTCGACGCGATGGAGGCCGGTCGCGAGCCGCAGGAGACCTTCTACGACGGCTATATCGTCAACGCCGTCATGGACGCGGCGTACCGATCGGCGAAGGACAACGCCTGGACCCCGGTGACCGCCGATTGGCGCGCCGGCCCGACCCCGCGCATGACTTCGACGCCCGAGACGTACGAGGGCCAGGTCGTCATCAAGCGCGAGATCCTGCCTGACGGTCGCCACAAGCTCATCCTCAAGGATCCCGCCTCGGGCGATTTCAGCGACCGGGTCGTGGCGGGCGGTTAGGACCGCTCAACCCGGCCGACCGCGGCGCCACGGGCGGCGATCGACCTCTCGTCAGGTGAGCGTGGACGTGGTCAGAAACCGCCGCCGGACCGTCAGATCGGCCTCCTGGCCGACCAGCTCGATCGTGGTGCGCACCGGCAGGTCCGTCGACGACGTGCCGGCGGCCAGGGTGACCCGACCGGGCTCCACGACGCGACGATGGTCGGCCCCGGTGAAGGCGAACTGCTCGGCGGCGACCGTGAACGCGATCGTCCGACGTTCACCGGGTGAGAGGGTGACGCGGCGGAACCCGAGGAGTTCGCGGACGGGCCGTGCGACCGAAGCCGCCTCGTCCCGGGTGTAGAGCTGGACGACCTCATCGCCCGTGCAGGCCCCGGTGTTGGCGACATCGACCCGGACCACGAGCTCGCCACCGTGGGTCGGCAGCGTCGGCGACGCGACCCGCAGGGCCGAGACCTCGAAGCTCGTGTACGAGAGCCCGAACCCGAACGGCCAGAGCGGCGAGGTCGGCCCGTCCACGTAATCGCCCTTGGGTTGCGAGTGGCCGCCGGTGGGATGGTGACGGTAGGTCAGCGGGACCTGGCCGACGTTCCGCGGCACGGTGACGGGTAGCTTGCCGCCCGGGTTCACCGCTCCGGCGAGGACGTCGGCGATCGCGTCCGGCCCGGCGTCGCCCGGCACCCAGGCGAGCACGATCGCGGCGCACTGCGCGGCAGCCCGCTCGATCGCCAGTGGTCGACCGCTGACGACGACGAGGATCACGGGCTTACCCGTTGCGACGACTCGATCGAGCAGCTCCTGTTGGCGACCGATCAACCCGAGGTCACGCCGGTCCCGGAACTCCCCGGTCGTGGAATCGTCGGTGAGTCCCGACCGCTCGCCCACAACGACGATCGCGACCTCGGCATCGCGAGCAATCTCGACGGCCTCCGCGATGTCCGCGTCCGAGCCGTCCGTCAGTCCGCAACCGCGGGCATGGGCGACGCTCGCGGAGGGCCACCGATCCGCGATCGCTCGCAGGATCGTCCGCTGGTCGGCGAGCACATCGGCCGGGGCGATCTCACGCCCGCCCTCGACGCCGAGGGCGTTCCCCTGCTCGCGCATCTCCCGCATTGTCTCGATGTGCACGAGATAGCTGTAGTCGCCGAGCAGGTCGCGCGCGCTGTCCGCGAGCGGACCGACGACGGCGATCCGAGTCAACGCTGACGCCAGGGGGAGCACGCCGTCGTTGGTGACAAGAACGATCGAGCGTCGCGCCAGTTCCCTCGCAGCCAGCGCCTCGTCGGCCGCGAGCGCGTCGAGCTCGGCGTCGGACGGGATCGACACATACGGCCGGTCGAACAACCCGAGACGGAATTTCATCCGCAGCATCCGGGCGACCGCAGCGTCCACGACGGCCTCGTCCACCGAGCCGTCCTCGAGCGCGGCGAGGAGTGGCTCGCCGTACGCAGCCGTGCGCGGCAACTCGGAGTCGACGCCCGCGACGAGGGCGAGTCGGGCGGCTTCGCCCAGGTCCTCGGTGAGCCGGTGGGCCGTGGCGAGCATCTCGACAGCGATGTAGTCGGAGGCGACGATCCCGTCGAAACCCCACTCGGTGCGGAGCGTGTCCTCGAGGAGCTCTCGCGATGCATGGCAGGGCACACCGTCGACGTCGCAGTAGGCGGGCATGATCGAGGCGAGACCGGCCTGTCGGACGGCGGCCTCGAATGGGAGGAGCTGTTCGTCGCGGAGCTCGCGCCCGCCGACGTGGGCTGGGGCCTGGTTGAGGCCCCCCTCGGCGAGCCCGTGTCCGACCATGTGCTTGCCCGTCGCCAGGACCCCGGTCGCGAGGTCGTCACCCTGGAGGGCCGCGACATACGCACAACCGAAGGCCGCCGCGATGTACGGGTCCTCCCCATAGGTCTCCTCGATCCGGCCCCAGCGCGGGTCGCGCGCGATGTCGAAGACCGGGCCAAGGGCGTGGCGAGCCCCGGTCAGGAGCATCCGGCGTCGGATGGTCGATACGACCGCCGTCACGACGTCCGGGTCGAAGGTCGCTGCGGCCCCGATCGACTGCTGGAAGGTCGGTGCGGCCCGGGCGAGCAAGCCGTGCAGACATTCCTCGTGGACGATCGCCGGGATCCCGAGACGCGTTTCCTCGACGAGGTAGCGCTGGATCGCGTTCGCCGTTGCCGCGACCTTGGCCGGAAGCAGGTTGGTCGAACCGGCGAGGCGCGTGAGCTCGCCAAGCCCGTCACCGGCGAGCGCCGCGAGACGCTCGACGTCGAGTCCATCGTCCGCCACCACCTCGAACGCCCACAACGATCCGATCTGCGCGAGTTTCTCGCGCCGGGTCATCCGCACCAGGAGATCGGTGACGCGCTCATCGAGCGAGCGCGATGGATCGCGATAGGGTGCCTCGCGGAGGGCTTCGGTCGACATGCTCAGCCCTTCACCGCTCCGGAGGTGAGTCCGCCGACGAGCTGGCGCTCGGCGATGGCGTAGAAGATCAGCGCCGGGACCATCGCGAGCACCGTGAACGCGAGGATCCGCGCCGTATCGCTCGTGTACTGGGTGGTGAAGTTCGTCACACCGAGCGACAGCGTCCACTGGTCGGCGCTCGAGAGGACCACGAGTGGGAGCAGGAACGCATTCCAACTCGTCACCACGGCGAGGACGGCCACGGTCGCGAGGGCCGGCCGCGACAGCGGCAGCAGGACCCGCCAGAAGAACCCGACCGGCCCACAGCCATCGATGAGCGCGGCGTCCTCGAGTTCGGCCGGGATGCTCCGGAAGAACGGGCGGAGGATGAGGATCGTCAGCGGGAGCTGGAATGCCGCTTGCGGGATCGCCACCCCGAGGGGATTGTCCAGCAGGCCGATGCCTCGGACGAGGATGTACAACGGCAGGATCGCGACCGCGGTCGGGAACAGTAACCCAAGGGCGAAGAACGTGAACAGGGCCTCCCGACCGGGGAACGTCAACCGAGCGAACGCGAATGCGGCCAGGGCCGAAAGGGCCACGACCGAGAACGTGGAGACCGCGGCGATCAGCGCGCTGTTGAAGAGCTGCCGCCAGAAATCGCCAGACGCCAGCACCTCGGTGTAGTTCGTCGGCACCCACGGATCGGGCCAGCCGAGCGGCGCGTTCCCGATCTGGCCGTTGTCACGGAAGCCACCGAGGATCGCGTAGGCCAACGGGATCACGATGACCCCGGCCACGACGACGAACACGACGTAGCGAGCCGATCGCACGGCGAGGGCCCTGACGCGACGGGTCATCGGACGGCCGACGGCGTCCGCGGACGCCGTGGCCACGACGCTACCCACCGGCGGTCGTGATGGCGCCCTCGGTGTCGCGGCGCAGCACGAAGCGCTGGTACGCGAGGGCGATGAGGAACGAGAGGCCGAAGAGGATGACCGCGACCGCGCTGCCGTAGCCCAGCTGGAACCGGCGGAAGCCCCAATCGAACAGGTAGGTCGCCATCGTGTTCGAGGCATTCGCCGGTCCCCCGCCGGTCATGACCCAGATCAGGTCGAACAGCTGTAGCGCCCCGATGATCGCGAGGAACACCGACACCCGCAGCGTCGGACCGAGCAGGGGCAGCGTCACGTAGCGGATCGCCTGGCGACGCGAGGCGCCATCGATGGCTGCGGCCTCCTCGAGCTCGCGGGGGATCCCCTGGAGCCCGGCCAGGAGCAGGATCATGTGGAAGCCGAAGTACTTCCACGAGATCACCACGAAGAGCGTGAACAGGACGACCGAGCGATCGGCCAGCCACAGCTGCGTGAGCGCGCCGAGCCCCATGCCCGCGAGGGCCTGGTCCACGAGCGAGTCTGGCAGGAGGAGGAGTTGCCAGATCGCCGCGGTGATGACTTCGGAGAGGACGTACGGCGCGAAGAAGATCAGTCGGAAGATCGCGCGGCCGCGGAACCGGCCGTTGAGCATCAGCGCCAGACCCAATGCGAACGGGATCTGGATGGCCAGCGACAGCGTGACGAAGAAGGCGTTGTGCGCGATCGCGGAGTGGAACACCGGGTCCGACAGGGCGCGCTCGTAGTTGGCCAGCCCGACGAAGTCGGTGAGCGGCTTGAGCCCGTTCCATTTGAACCCGCTGTAGTAGACGGCCTGGACCACGGGGATGACGACGAAGACGGCGTAGACGAACAACGCCGGCAGCACGAAGAACGCGGCCGTCGTGAGCCTCGAGGATCGGCGACGCGAGGGTCCGGAGCGGGCGATCGCGGACGCGGTCATCGGTGGGGCAAGGATGGCGAATGGGCCGGCGTGATGCCGGCCCATTCGAAACCTGTGCCGAGGGGTCCGCTCACTGGGTCTTGGCGGCCTCGGCGATGGTCGTGGCGACGTCCGCGGGGGCGGCCGTGCCGGCATAGAGCTCGGCGATCGCGTCGTTGATGGCTGCGCCCAGGGCCGGCGTGGTCGCCTGGTCGAGATAGAGTTGTGCGAACGTGGCCTTGGACCGGTTCTCCAGCACCGTCTTGAGGTACGGGTCGGTGACGGCCGTCTCGGCACCGTTGGTTGCGGGGAGCGTGCCGTCGTTGAGTGCCGCCCAACGCTTGGCGACGTCGATGCTGGCGAGGAACTTCACGAAGTCGACGGCCTCGGCCGGGGCATCCTTGCCGATCGCCCAGCCGTCGGTCCCACCGAACGCATCGGTCGGCTGTCCGGCTCCGCCGGTGAGCGTCGGGAACGGGAACCACGCGAGGTCCTCACCGATCCCCTTCTTGCTCGCGCTCTCGCCGGCCTGCGCGCCAGGGGCCCACTGGCCCATCAGCTCCATGGCGGCCTTGCCGTTACCCATGGCCGCCGACTCGTTCGGGTAGGTCGCGGCGAGGAACCCGTCCTGGTAGGGCTCCATGTCGATGAGCGCCTTGAGCTGGGTCCCGGCGTCGACGAACGCCGGCGCGTCCCAGGCGCCGTCCTTGATCGCGGGATCGAGGGCGGCCTGGCCACCCTGCCGGATCGACAGGTAGGCCCACCAGAACATCCCGGGCCACTTGTCCTTGCCACCGAGGGCGATCGGAGTGATCTTCGCGTCCTTGAGCTTGCCGACATCGGCCAGCAGCTCGTCCCACGTGGTCGGCGGGGCGGTGATCCCGGCCTGGGTGAAGAGCGCCTTGTTGTACCAGAAGCCGACCATCCCGAAGTTGTACGGAATGCCGTACTGCTTGCCATCGACCTGGTAGATGCCCATCGCGGCGGGGTTCATCGTGTCCGCCCAGGACGAGACGTCCGTGGTGATGTCCTTGACCAGGCCGGCGGCGACCTGTTCGCCGAGACCGCCCCCGCCCCACGACTGGAAGATGTCCGGCGGCGTGCCCGCCTGCATCGCGGTCGCGATCTTCGTCTTGAGGGCCTCGTTCTCGAGGACCGTCTCGTTGATCGTGACGTTGGGATGCGCGGCCATGTACTCATCGGCCAGGGTCTTGAGGAAGCCCTTCCCCGGGTCGTTCACCTGGAGGTTCCACCACTCGATGGTGACCGGCTCGGCGGCCGCCTCCGATGGGGACGCGGCCGCACTGGGTGCCGCCACCGATGGGGCGGTCGTGGCCGCTGCGCTTGGACTCGCGGAACCGCCCCCACTACATGCCGCGAGCACCAGGGCCATCACGGCCAGGAGCCCGAACAGACGCCGATGCATTGACACGACTCGCCCTCCTGTCATACGTCACTCCTCCCGCACGCTGCGGCGCGGTTCGGTCAGCGATCTCCTCCTGGCGGACCCGTCGGCCTCGGCCGTGGCCCGCGTCGCGTGTCCTCCTGTGCATCGAAAGTTTCGCGCAATCTGACGATTGCTTTCGGTGTCGAACGGTACGGAACGGCAACCACCGCGTCAAGACCCGGGCGCAAGATTTCGGCCGGCAACGCGGCCGAAACTTTCGGTACACTCCGTCCATGACCAGCCCGACCATCGGGACCAAGCGGCGAGCTTCCGGCCGACCGACGATCGCGCACATCGCGGCGCAGGCCGGGGTGTCCGTGCCGACCGTTTCCAAGGTGATCAACGGCCGATCGGACGTGGCGCCCGAAACGCGACTCCGCGTCGAGGCGGCCATCCGCGAGCAAGGATATCGGCGATCCGACCGGGCATCCCGCGCCGCCCCGATCCTGGAGTTGATCTTCCACGAGCTCGAGAGCGAGTGGGCGCTCGAGATCGTCCGGGGCGTCGAGCGGGTGGCCGGCCAGCAGCACATGGCCGTGGTCCTCTCGGAGCTGCACGGGCGGCGGACGCCGGGGCGTGGCTGGATCGAGGGCGCGCTCGCTCGCCGGCCGACCGGCGTCATCGCGGTCTTCTCCGACCTGAGCGAATCGGTCCGGACCCAGCTGAAGACCCGCGGCATCCCCTTCGTCGTGGTCGATCCCACCGGCGAGCCGCTGCATGACACGTCATCGATCGGTGCGACGAACTGGAACGGCGGTCTCGCCGCCACGCGGCACCTGCTCGGCCTGGGCCATCGCCGGATCGCGGTCATCGGCGGTCCCGCTGGGATCCTGTGCAGCCGCGCCCGGATGGACGGCTATCGGGCGGCGATGGACGCGGCTGCGGTCCCGATCGAACCCGAGCTCATCAGCCACGGACCGTTCCAGGTGGAGGAAGGCGTCAAGAAGGGTCGTGCCCTCCTGCGTCGGCCGGACCCGCCCACGGCCATCATCGCGGGCAACGACTTGCAGGCGCTCGGCGTGTACCAGGCCGCGCGGGAAGCGAGGTTGCACATCCCCGAGGACCTGAGCGTCGTCGGCTTCGACGATCTACCGGTCGCGCAATGGGTCGGCCCGCCATTGACGACCGTTCGACAGCCGCTCGTGGAGATGGCCGTCGCCGCCGCGGAGCTCGTCCTCGCGATGGCCCGTGGCGAGCAGCCCGGGCAGACCCGCGTGGAGCTCGCCACCGAGCTCGTGATCCGGGAGAGCACGGCGCCGCCGCGCAGCTGACATCGGCGGGCGCGCACTACATCCCGGGTCGGGCGTCGAACCCGATGACTCGCTCGCACCAGGCGGCCGACACCGAGCAGCCGTGGCCCGCTCGTCGATGCTGCCCGACGAGCTGGACGGCGAACGGCAGCCCATGCCGCATCGACCCCGGTCGGTAGGGCGATCGCCGGCACGCCGATCGTGCTCCACGGGGCGCACAGGGAGCCGTCGCCGGTCCCCTCGGTCAGGACGGGGGCCGATGACGGTGCGACCGGCGAGCACCAGCGCATCGTGCGCCGCGACGATCGGCTCGAAGGCCTGTGCGGGCGCGCCACGCGGACCCGCTGTGCGGCGTCCGACTCCTTGGCCGATCGTGCCAGCCCGGCGAGGACGAGGTCCCGGATCGTCGGACCGTACTCGGCGGCGTGGGCGGCGAACATCTCGGCGTGGACGGCGGCCGCGCCGGCCTCGAGGAGCACCGCGCCCGCCTCGGGCAGCTCCCGCGAACGGTTCCGGCAGCTCGACGTCGACGACGCTCGCCCCGGCATCGGTCAACCGTTCGATGACCTCGTCCAGGTGGCGGCGGAGCCCGGGCTCCGCCCGATCGAGCGATTGCGCGGATCACGCCGAGCCGGGGCGCCACGACCGGCTCGACCTCGAGCGGCTCCGCCGGTCAGCACGCGCTCGAGCAGCGCCACGTCCGCCACCGACCGGGCGATCGGTCCGGCATGGTCGAGCGAGCGGGCGAGCGGCACCACGCCGTCGAGTGGCACGGCGCCGTAGGAGCCCTTCAGCCCGACGACTCCGCAGTACGCCGGCGGGGCGCAGGATCGAGCCGACGGTCTGGGTGCCGATCGCGGCTGGGATCATCCGGGCAGCGACCGCGGCTGCCGATCCCGACGACGACCCGCCCGGCGTGTGTCCGAGGGACCAGGGATTGCGGGTGGGCGCCGGGTCGCGATAGGCGAACTGGGTGGCATGGGTCTTGCCGACGATCACCGCGCCGGCCGCCCGCAGCCGCGCGACGAGCGTCGCGTCTCGCGTCGGTCGCGGTGTGCGCGAATGTGGCGGCGCCGGCCGTCGTCGGCATCCCGGCGACGTCGATGAGGTCCTTGATCCCGATCGGCACGCCGTGGAGCGGCCCGAGCGGCCGACCGGCACGGACGTCCGCGTCGCGATCGGCCGCCTCTGCCAGGGCCGCCGCCGCGTCCAGATGTGCCCAGGCTCGAACCGCGGGCTCGAGCGCCTCGATCCGCTCGAGGCACGCTTCCGTGAGCGCGACCGAGGTCCACTCGCCGAGCTGGACGCGACCAGCGGCCTCCAGCACGCCCGCGTCGGTGGGCGTGGCCGTCATCGCCCGTGCGGTTCTGCCCGTCCGGCCAAGCACCAGGTCGCGCCCGGCCACCAGCGCGCGCAGCTTGGCCGTCGTCGCCCAGCGTGCGGTCTGGCTGAACCCGCAGTCCGGCACGAGGGCCAGGCGTTCCGCCGGCACGCCCGCGGCCAGCACCTGGTCGATCCGCTCGGCGACCTCGTCGGCCGACTCGAGATGGTAGTTCTTGACGTCGACGACGCCCGCTGCGACGTCGCGACCAGCGGCCGCGATCTCGCCCAGGATCGCGACCTCGGCCATCTCGCGGTTGGCGAACTCCAGGACCAGTTCGTCCACCCGGAAGCCGAGCATCGCGTCGAGCACGGGTCGGTAGGTCCGGCGCGACAACGGCCGCCCGAGGTAGTTCCCGAAGCACAGGTGGGCGCCGAGCCTGACCCGCCCGACGACCGGCTCGACCGAGGCGTTGAACAGGGCGGCGAAGTCGGACGGGGCCTCGGGATGGATGGCCGGCGACGGGTCGTCGATCTGGATGAACGTCGCGCCCGCGTCGACGAGTCCTTCCAGCTCCGCCCGGAGGATCGGCACGAACGCCTCGGCGGCGTCATTGCGCTGGCGGTACACCTGGTCCGGCCCGTACGACAGCCGGCCCGACAGCGTGTAGGGACCGGGGATCGTGACCTTCAGGGGTCTCGAGGCACGGGTCACGGCGAACCGGAACTCCTCGACGACCCCGAGGCCGTCGGGCGCGGCGATCGGTTCGAGGACGTCGAATCGGTGTTGCTGGTCGTGGCCCCCGGCACCGAGCCGCCGGTCGGACGGGCGCGCCCGGACGCCGGTCAAGTGGCGATAGAACTCGGCGGTGAAGAAGCCGGCCCGGCGCATCTCGCCGTCGCTGACGACGTCGATGCCAGCGGTCTCCTGATCCCGGATGGCGAGGTCCACGCCGTCGTCGAGCATCTCGGCGAGGTCGACCGGGCCGAACGCGCCGCGTTCGGCGGCCTCGATGCCCGCCACGAACCAGGACGGACGGGCGTGCGAACCGACGACGCTCGTGAGCAGGCCGCCCGGTCGGTCGGCCGGGCGGATCGGTCCGTTCATGCCGGCGTGTCGGAGGGAGGCCGCGCGAATGTGAAGGCGCGGGCCGGGTTGTCGACGAACAGTCGCCGTTGGGTCGCCTCGTCGAGTCCTCGCTCGCGCATCAGCTCGGCGAACCCGTCCAGCAGCCAGGCCAGACCGGGTGATCCGCCGTAGGCGTGGTAGTAGCCCTGTCGCGCGGCATCCATGCCCAGCAGGATGCCACCGATGTGGTCGTCCTCGAGCGCCCATTCGAGCAACTGGAGCGTGCCGTTCTCGGCGTCGCCCCAGCGGAACGAGCCGTCGTACTCGGCGAAGGCGCCCGTCCCGAGCAGCTCCCGGTGGTAGCCACGGTCGACGACCTTGTCGACGTGGCTGAGCGACACGTGCGACGGCGGCACGCCCATGTCCGCCAGGGCGCGGATCTGGATCAGCGCGCCCGTGCCACCCTCGCAATGGGTGAGGATCGGGGCACCGGTGGCCAGGTGGGTCGTCGCGGCGGCCTCGAAGACCCGGCGGTCGCGCGGTGACGGACCGCCTTCGCTCCCAGCGATCTTGATGACGCCGGCGCGATGCTCGGTTCGGTGGACGTCGGGCCCGGCGTAGTCGTCGGCGTCGATGCCGACCGTCACGTCGAGCGTGAAACGTTCGGCGATCTCGTCGACCGGAAGTCGGGCGCTCCAGTGGTCCGGACCGTAATACCGCCCGTGATGGAGCCCCGTCGGACCGATGATGTGGATGCCCGACCGTTGGCTCAGCTCGGCGAGCTTGATCACGTTCCGCCCGCAGTCGCACGGCATCGCGTCCACGACGCCCCGCAGCCCGAACCCGACCGCCTCGGCCACCTCGGCGGCCATGCGCTCGATGTCGCCGAGATCGAAGTCCGGGTTCATCCGAACGGGCGCGCCGCCGTCGATGACCAGGTGCTCGTGGGCATATGTGACCCCGAGCTCGGCCGGATCGATATCTCCGAGGACCGTCCGGACGATGGTCATGCGTTCCCGGTCGCCGTCAACTCCGCTCCATCAACTCGCCCGCCCGATGGCCACGTCCGGCGAGCCGGCCGGGTCGCCGGCCTCGATCCAGTGGCCGATCGAATCGCGCGCGAACAGCTGGTCCACGACCATCGACGACGCGCCGATCACCCCGGCGAGACCACCGAGCGACGATCGCTGGATGAGCAGGTCGCGCGTGGCGAGCGGCAGGGAGCGGCGATAGACCGTCTCGCGGATCGAGGCAAGGAACTGGTCCGGGCTGTTGGCCACGCCGCCGCCGATCACGACGAGCGAGGGGTTGAAGAAGTTGACGACGCTCGCGAGCATCGAGCCGATCCGTCGGCCCGCCCCCTGGAGCAGGGCGACTGCGACCGGATCACCGAACGACGCTGCCCTCGCCACGTCCTGGGCCGTGACCTTGCCGTGCTGGTCGAGCGCCACGCGGAGTCGCGGCGAGCGTCCGTCGGCCGCGGCCGCCTCGCCCGCCCGCCCGAGCGCCGCCCCGCCTGCCAGGGCCTCCAGGCAGCCCAGGTTGCCGCACCGGCAAACGACCGCAGGGTCGTCGACGACCTGGATGTGGCCGACGTCGCCGGCGCTGCCCTGCGCGCCCCGATGCAGGTGGCCGTCGGAGATGATCCCGGCGCCGATGCCCGTGCCGACCTTCACGACGACGACGTTGTCGTGGCCGGCCGCGACCCCCGACCGCCACTCGCCGAGGGCCAGCAGGTTGACGTCGTTGTCGACCCAGACCGGCGCGTCATAGCGATCGGCGAACCGTTCTCGGATCGGGTAGCCGTCCCAGCCGGGCATGATGGGCGGCGAGATCGGCCGGCCGGATCCGAATTCGACCGGGCCCGGGACGCCGATGCCCACGCCCCACAGGCGGCCCGGGATCGCCTGCGCGGTCGTCAGCAGCGACTCGAAGAGCGCGTCGACCCGGTCCAGGCAGCGATCCGGTCCGGCCTCGATCTCGGCCGGCTCGTCATGATGTCCGAGGATCCGTCCGTCCAGGCTCGTGACGGCCACGTCGATGCTCGTCGCTCCGAGGTCGGCGACGAGCACATGGCCCGCATCGGCACGGAACGTCAGCTGGCGTGGCGGTCGTCCGCCCGTGCTCGGGCCGACCTCGCCCTCGGTGACCAGGCCGCGATCGAGGAGCTCACCGACGCGCTGGGCCACGATCGCTCGCCCCAGGCCGGTCCGTGCGACGAGCTCGGGACGCGACCTCGACCGGCCGAGCCGAACCTCATCGAGCACCATGACGAGCGCGTCGAGCGCCTCGTCCGCGAGTGGCGCGTGCATCGGCAGGTTCATGACAGCGCCATGATACCGACTCTTCGTCCGTTCATCGGTTGACTTTTGCACTCGACATGTCAAAGTACGTCCATTGGCGACACCGGTGGGGGAGGAGCAACCGACCCATGGTCGTCCCATCGCTCGGTGACATCCTGGACGTTCCCCCGTCTCGGCAACCGTCTAAGATGTCTAGACAGGCTCGATCGCACGCGGAGGCCGCTGACAAGGTGGTGGACCGGGTATGACGCGAAGCATCGCCGACATCGGAGCTGCCGTGATCGGTACCGGCTTCATCGGCACCGTCCACGTCGAGGCGTTGCGCCGGATCGGCGTCCAGGTGCGCGGTGTCCTCGGCAGCACGCCGGAGCGTGGCGAGACGCGGGCGGAGGTGCTGGGCGTGCCGCGCGCCTATCCGTCCCTCGACCAGCTCCTCGACGATCCGTCGGTCGACGCGGTGCACGTGACCTCCCCGAACGACCTCCACCTGCCCCAGGCGAAGGCCGTGCTGGCCGCCGGCCGTCACGTCATCTGCGAGAAGCCGCTGGCGATGTCGGCGACGGAGTCCGCGGAACTCGTGGCCGCCGCCGCCGCGACCGGCCTCGTGAACGCCGCGAACTTCAATATCCGCTACTACCCGCTGAACCAGCACGCGCACGAGGTCGTGACGTCCGGCGAGATCGGCGACGTCCGCCTGGTGACCGGACGCTACTTCCAGGACTGGCTCCTGCTCGAGTCGGACTGGAACTGGCGGCTGCAGCCCGAGCGTGGCGGCGCGCTCCGCGCGGTCGGCGACATCGGGTCGCACTGGCTGGACCTCACCAGCTTCATCACCGGGCAGCGCATCGCCGCGGTCATGGCCGAGCTCGCCACGTTCGTGGCGGCTCGTCGCGAGCCGACCGGCCCGGTCGAGACGTACTCCACCGAGGTCGCGACCGAGACGGTCACCCGCGACATCGCGACCGAGGACACCGCCACGATCCTGCTCCGCTTCGAGAACGGCGCCCGTGGCGCGGTGAGCATCAGCCAGATCAGCGCCGGGCGGAAGAACTCGCTCCAGTACGAGGTCGACGGATCGCTGGCGTCGGTCGCCTGGGATTCGGAGCAACCCGATCAACTGTGGATCGGTCATCGCGAGCGGCCCAATGAGATCCTCATCAAGAACCCGGCGCTCATGGGTCCGGCCGGCCGAGCCGCCGCCGCGCTGCCGGGCGGTCACGTCGAAGGGTTCGGGGACACGTTCGCCGCCCACTTCCGTGCGGTCTACGCCGATATCGCGGCCGGCCGACCCGCCGCGCGACCGGCCTATCCCACCTTCGCGGACGGCCACGACGAGATGCTCGTCAACGATGCCGTGGCCGAGAGCGCCCGCCTCGGCCGCTGGGTGGACGTCGTTCGCGAGCCCGTTCCGGTCGGTGCGACCGGGCTGGGGGCGCCAACCCGATGAAGCTAGGCCTGCTGACCGCCCCATTCCCCGAGACCCCGCTCAGCGACGTCGTCGACTGGACGGCGGCCAATGGATTCGACAGCGTCGAGATCGCCTGCTGGCCGCGCACGACCGGCACGACGCGACGGTATGCCGGCACGTCCCACATCGACGTCGCGAACCTCTCCGCGAGTCAGGCCACCGAGATCGTCGATGCGATCACGGCCAAGGGCCTCTCGATCTCCGGCCTGGGCTACTACCCGAACCCGCTCCACCCCGATCCGGAACATCGGGCCGAGGTCATCGGGCACCTCAAGCGCGTCATCCAAGCCGCCGAGGCGATGGGCGTCTCATACGTCAACACGTTCATGGGCGCGGACGGGTCGAAGAACCAGGACGACAACTGGGCGGAGGCGCTCCGAGTCTGGCCGGACATCGTCACCTTCGCGCAGGATCACGGTCGCCAGATCACCCTCGAGAACTGCCCGATGCTGTTCTCGTACGACGAGTGGCCGGGCGGCCACAACCTCGCCACCACCCCGCGCATCTGGCGCCGGATCCTCGAAACCTGGGGCGGCACGATCGGGCTCAACTTCGACCCGTCCCACCTCATCCTCCAGATGATCGAGATCCCCCGCTTCATCGGCGAGTTCGGGCCGCACATCCTGCACGTGCAGGCCAAGGACCTGATGATCGACCGTGACGGGTTGTACGAGCGCGGCATCCTGTCGGCCGGGATCGGCTGGCAGATCCCCCGCATCCCGGGTCTCGGCGAGGTCGAATGGGGCGCCCTGTTCTCGGCGCTCTATCGGACCGGCTACGACGGCGACATCATCATCGAGCACGAAGACCGCGTGTTCGAGGGCACCGACGAGCGTGTGAAGCAGGGCTTCCTGATCGCGCGCGACGTCCTGCGGCCATACATCAAGTGACCGAGGCGAAGGCTCGTTTCCGCATCCGCACGACGGATCATGGAACGGTCGAGGGACGCGAGGAGGTGACCCCGACATAATGCGACGCACACACCCCGGTGAGCGGGGCAGTGTTCATGCGAGCGCACAGCCCGTCGGCGATGCCGACGAGCGCGCCATTTTCGAGGAGGAGTGCACATGACAGGAAAGGGCACGACCCGGGCCAAATGGCTCGTGGTCTTCACAGCCGTCGCGATGGTCGCGGTGGCCTGCAGCAGTGGCGGATCATCCGCCGCGCCGAGCGTCGCGGCACCAAGCGCGAGCGCGGCGGCACCAAGCGCGGCAGCATCGTCTGCCGCCCCGAGCGCGGCCACGCAGTACACGATCGGCTTCTCGAACACCGGTGGCACCGGCAACGGGTTCCGAGAAGAGCAGAACTGCACGGCCAAGGCCGAGGCGCTGGCGTCCGGCCAGGTGTCGAAGGTCGACATGATCGCGCGCGACGCCGACACGGCGCAGCAGCTCGCGGACCTGCGGACGCTCATCGCCAACGACCCCGACGCGATCGTCTTCAACCCAAGCCACGCGACCGCGCTTCAAGCGGCCATCGACGAGGCCCAGGCGGCCGGCATCCTGATGGTCGCCGTCGACGCGTACGTCGAGGACCCGGAGACCTGGAAGTTCTACAACAACCAGGTGGAGTACGCGTACCTCGGAGCCAAGTGGCTGTTCGACCAGATCGGTGGCACGGGCAAGGTGTGGTACACGCGTGGTATCGCCGGCCATCCGGCCGACACCGACCGTCATACCGGCTTCGAACGGGCACTTTCCGAGACCCCGGGCATCGAAGTCGTCCCGAACAACGAGGGCGTCCATACCGATTGGAACCCAACGACCGCAACGAACCTGGCCAACGAGTTCATCTCGAGCGGCCAGTACGACACGGTGAACGGCATCTGGACGTCCGGCATGGACTCACAGGTCGTCGATGCCGTGAAGGCAGCCGGCAAGGAGTACAAGCCGATCGTCGGTGCGGATCTCGGTGCGTTCGCCAACTATCTGGGTGACGCCACCAACTATGCTGGCCTGCAGGGCGCAGCGGTGACAAACACGGCCGCCGTCGGCGGTGCGGGCGTCAACCTGGCGCTGAAGGTCCTGAGCGGCGAGACCGTCCAGGCCGATGCCTCGGCTCCCTACCCCAATACGGTCCTGCTCAAGCCCGTCCTGGCCGACAACATCACCGACGAGGGCAAGGCGCTATTGGCGTCATGGCAGCAGGTCGAGGGGCTCAACCCGCTCTGGCCACTGAGCGTGACGATCGACGGATGGACCACCTACACGCCTGAGCAGGCCATCGCCTGCAAGGGCCCAGGCGAGTAACCACCGACCCGAAAATCGGTCGTCCGTTTCGAGGGATGCCGGCACCGCCGGCATCCCTCGACTCACACCGGTGCATTGACGCGGGGACCGATGACCCTGACCGCCACTGATCTCCTGCTCGAGGCGACCGGCATCGCGAAGTCGTACGGCGCGGTGGTCGCGCTCCGTTCCGCGTCGCTGGCGGTCCGCCCGGGCGAGGTCCACGCGCTCATGGGCGCCAACGGCGCGGGCAAGAGCACGCTGGTCAAGATCCTCACAGGCAACGTCCGGCCGGACAGCGGCCGTATCCTCGTTCGCGGCCGAGAGCGCACCGTCCATTCGCCGGCCGACGCCCGACGGGGCGGCCTGGTCTCCGTCTACCAGGAGCCGGCGCTCGTCTCGGACCTCGACATCCGCTCGAACCTGCGGCTCACGGACACGCCGATCGAGCCCTTCCGTCACTGGCTCAACGAGCTCGGCCTCGGGAATGTCGACCTATCGTCTGTGGCCAGGCAGCTGCCGCTCGCCTCGCTGCGAATCATCGACCTCGCCCGCGCCCTCGCCATCGAGCCCGATGTATTGATGCTCGACGAGATGACGGCCGCGCTTCCAGCGAACCTGACCGAGCGGGTCCTCGAGGTGGTCGGCCGGCAGCGCGGCGGGGACCGATCCGTGATCTTCATCTCGCACCGCATGATCGAGATCGCGGCGGTCTGCGATCGCGCGACTGTCCTGCGAGAAGGCGAGACCGTCGGCGTCGTCGACGTGAATGAAGGCTCCGAAGAGCGGATCGTCGAGCTCATGCTCGGCCGGATCGTCCAGGAGCTCCACTCCCGCATGAGCGACGGGGCAGCGCCGATCGAGCGAGCGAGCGGGCTCACACCGCGCCTGTCGGCCCGGGCGCTCAGCTCCGACACGAAGCTGCAGGACGTGTCGTTCGAGCTGTACCCGGGCGAGGTGCTCGGTGTCGTCGCCCTCGAGGGGCAGGGGCAGGACGAGCTGTTCGACATCCTGGCGGGGTCCGAGCGACCGAGCGGGGGCGAGCTGTTCGCTGACGGATCCCCCGTCTCATTCCGCCATCCCGCGGATGCCATCCGGGCCGGCATCGTCTACGTCGCGGCCGACCGGGCGGAAGCGCTGCTCCCGCAACGCTCCGTGACCGAGAACATCACCCTCCCGGTCACCGCGCGTATCCGCCAGTGGGGCCTGATCGATCTTGGCGCGGAGCGCAAGCGGGTGAAGGGCGCCGTCGAGAAGCTGCAGATCGACGCCCGGGCCGGGGGCGAAGTACGGCGGCTGTCCGGTGGCAACCAGCAAAAGGTGACCATCGCGCGCTGGGTCGCCGGCGGCGTGCATACGATGCTGTGTTTCGACCCGACGCGCGGCATCGACATCCGGACGAAACAGCAGATCTACGTCCTGCTCCGGGACCTCGCCGGTGCCGGAGCCGCGATCCTCCTGTACACCTCAGAGCTCAAGGAGGTGCAGCTCGTGTGCGACCGCACGATCGTGATCTTCGGAGGTCGCGTGGTCGCCGAGGTCGATGCCGCAGACGCAGACGAATCGACATTGCTGCGCGCCGCCTACAACCTCCGATCCGACGCGGCGATGCCCGAGGAAGTGGCGGCGGAGGTCGTCGCGGCGGGGGTCGCCAGCGACGCTGCCGGGGCATCGGGTGACACCCATCAACCGCCCAGCCGGCCGGCGGACGGCCGATGAGCGCGATGGCTCCCGCATTCGACGACACCCGGAGCAGCCCGACCGTCGCGCTGCTCGCGTGGGTCCGCCGGAACGGCTGGACGCTGGCGCTCCTGGGTCTCCTCGCGCTCTTGCTCATCTATACCCGGCTGATCAACTCGAACTACGGCGCCGCCGGGATCCAGGCCCTGGCCATCTCGGTGCTGCCGCTCGCCTTGGCGGCGGTGGCCCAGGCGATCTGCGTCATCGCTGGGGGCATCGATCTCTCGATCGGATCGATGATGGCCCTGACGAGCGTGTTCGCAGCGGCAAACATGGAGGGCCAGAGCGAGGAGTTCGCCGTCGCCATCGTGCTCGCCACGCTGGTCTTCGGACTCCTGCTCGGCGCGATCAACGGCAGCTTGATCGTCGCCACGCGGGTCCCGGACATCGTGGTCACGCTGGCGATGGCGTTCGTCTGGGGCGGCAGTGCGCTCCTGGTCCTCAAGACGCCAGCGGGCGGCTCCGCGCTGTGGCTCAAGGAGCTGGTCCTGGGGTCGGTCGGCGTCGATTGGATCCCCAAGGCCACGGTCGTCCTGCTCGTGATCGTGGCCGTCATCTGGATCCCGCTCCGACGGTCGCGGCTTGGACTCTCGATCTACGCCATCGGGAGCTACCAGCTTGCGGCCTTCCGAAGTGGCGTCTCGGTCGGTCGGACGAAGATCATCGCCTACGCCTTGACGGGCCTGTTCTCGGCCTTCGCAGGTCTCGCGCTCACCGCGAGCACCGGGATCGGGAACCCGGTCCCGGGTCCCTACACCCTCATGAGTGTTGCCGCCGTCGTCCTCGGTGGAGTCAGCCTTGCAGGTGGTCGGGGCGGCGTGTTCGGCCCGATCGTGGCCGTGCTCCTCCTCCAGCTGGTCCAGATCGACATGGCCTTCATGAGCCTCGACCCGAACCTCTCCCTCGTCAGCCAAGGCCTGATCCTGATCGGCGTCGTGATGTTCGGCAGCCTTCTGCAATGGCGCCGGAGTCGGCGATGACTCCGGTGACCAGTGCCCCTGACTGGCGAACCGCGACGACCTGGCGCCGCCTCTTGCGCGAGCGGCCGATCATCCCGTTGTCCGTCCTCCTCCTACTCCTGGTCGGCGCCTACGCGATCGTCCGACCGGGTGTCGTCAGCGCGGACTGGGCGGGCGTCATGCTGCGTGCAGCGGTCCCGCTCGCGATCCTCGCAGGCTGCCAGACGCTGACGATGCTGACGGGCGGGATCGATCTCTCGGTCGGCGCCGTCGCCTCCATGTCTGGATTCGTGGTCGCCTCCCTGGTGAGCGGCCCAGGACTGGAGGTCGGGCTGCTCGTGGCCCTGGCGGCGGCCACGCTGGCGGGCCTCCTGACCGGGATCGGCGTCGGCATCTTCCGGGTCCATCCGTTGATCATGTCGCTGGGCGTGAGCTTCGTCGTGCTCGGGTTGGCCAACGCCTGGCAGATCCTTATGGTCCAGAGCTCGACTGGTGTCCCGCCCGAGCTTCGTACCCTCGGCTCGGAGCGACTGGGCCTGCTGCTCCCGTTCAGCTTCATCGTGTTCGTGCCGCTCATCGTGCTGATCCTTGTCGCCCTACGTCGGAGCGGGTACGGCCGGATGCTGTACGCGATCGGCGACAACCCGGTCGCGGCGCGCCTGTCGGGCGCGCGCAGCTGGCAGGTCCTGGTCGTCCTCTACGTGGTGTCGGCCTTGATGGCAGCCGTGGCCGGGTTCCTTCTCTCCGGACTCACGAACGTCGCCAGCGTGACGCTCGCCAATTCGCTAGTCCTGCCGTCGGTCGCCGCGGCGGTCATCGGCGGGACGTCGATCTTCGGTGGACGAGGCGGCCTTGGCGGGACGATCGTCGGGGCGCTGATCCTGACGATCATCAGCGCGCTGCTCACCGCACTCGGGTATCCCGAAGCCGTGCGCCAGGTGCTGTTCGGCTCGATCATCGTCGCCGTCGCCGCGCTGTACGCTCGGGTGACCGGCGAAGCCTGATGGACGCGATCGACCGCGAGCCGACCAGCCGCCACCTCGGTCTCGCCCTCGACGGCAGCGGCGCACGCGACGCGTGACCGTCACGGTCGCCCGATGACCGAGCGGAAGGCAGTCCGCGGTCGCCTGGTCCTCGACGATCGGGTCGTGGACGGGCACATCACCATCGAACGCGGGTGGATCGCCGCGATCGAGCTCGACGAGGAGTCGGGCGCCGACGCTCCATATCTCAGCCCCGGGTTTGTCGACGTGCACGTCCACGGCTGGGGCGGCCACGACGCGATGGGCGACCCGGCCGCGCTCGACGGCATGGCCAGGAGCCTCCTGCGACGGGGAGTGACCGCGTTCCTGCCGACCGCCGTGACCGCGCCCCTTCCGTCGCTCGTCGCCTTTGCAGAGATGGTTCGGGAGTGGCTGCCGGCCGCTCCGGCCAACGGGGCCGAGCCGCTAGGCTTCAACCTGGAGGGGCCGTTCCTCGCCGCCGCACGACACGGGGCACATGATCCGGCCCACCTCCTGGTCCCGGGTGACGTGCCGGTCGCCGACCTCGAGCCGCTCATCGACGGACTCCGGCTGGTCACCATCGCGCCCGAGCTTCCCGGCGCGCTCGAGCTCATCCGCTGGCTGCGCGACCGTGGGGCGGCGGTCTCGATCGGCCACTCGGCGGCCACGGATGCGGAAGCGCGGGCCGGGTACGAGGCCGGCGCGACCTCCACGACGCACCTCTTCAACGCGATGAGCGGCGTCGACCATCGGGCCCCAGGCGTCGCCGTGGCCGCACTGCTCGATGACGCGGTCTACGTCGAGCTCATCGCCGATGGGATCCACGTCGATCGCGCGCTGTGGCCGCTCATCACGCGGCTGAAGCCGGTCGACCGACTCGTGCTCGTCAGCGACGCGCTGGCGCTCGCCGGGAACGGCGAGGGACGTGGGCGGATCGGCGACCTGGACGTGGAGGTCGTGGGCGCGCGGGTCACCCTCGCCGGGACGTCCACGCTGGCGGGATCCGTCATCGCCCTCGACACCGCGGTCAGGAACCTCGTGGCGTCCGGCGTCCCGCTGCCGGCGGCCGTCGCGGCCGCGAGCCGCAACCCGCTCGCCCTGCTCGGGGTCACCGATCGTGGCCGGATCGCGGTCGGCCAGCGTGCCGACCTCGTGGAGCTCGACGCCGATCTCTCGGTCCAGCGGGTCATGCGCGGCGGGGCCTGGTTCGCGGCCGAGCCATGACGACGGCGGCGAGACGTCAGCGCGGTGGCATCGCCTCGAACGTCCGCTCGATGTCGTCGACCATGCGGATCGTCGCCTCGGTCACGACTTCGAGGTAACGCTCGCCGAATTCGACCGTCGCCTCGCGCGCGTCGCCCCAGGTCCCGGAGCGCGTCGCACGATGGACCGATCCGGGCGCCGAGAAGAAGAAGGCGGTATGGACCGGGGCCGGACTCGTGACCTCGGGGAACGGCGGCATCTCGGCGTTCGCGCGATCCAGGTCCACCAGGGCCGGGTCGATCGCGAGCACCGCCGACGTCTCCGCACGGTTCGCGTGCAGCCCGGTCGCGGGGCCGAAGTACTCGGCCGCCTCGGTGGCCGTCATGCCGTCCCAGTAGTTGATCGGGAAGGCGCGCGTGCCGGCCGGCATCCGCTCAGCGGCCGTCGCGCAGGCGTAGGCGATCGCGTACGTGTTGTCGTAGTGCCCGTTCAGGAAGACGATCCGCCGGAAGCCGATCGACGCGAGCGAGGCGCACAGGTCCTCGATGAGCGTCATGAACGTCGGGATCCGGATGTGCACCACGCCCGTGAAGCCGACGTGCGGATAGGACAGCGCGTAGTTGATCGTCGGCGCGACCACGGCGCCTACCCGGGGCGCGACGCGACGGGCCACCTCCTGCGGGATCAGGGCATCGGTCAGGAGCGGGCCGTGCGGGCCGTGCTGCTCGGTCGAGCCGGTCGGCACGATGACGGTCTGGTGCTCGCGCAGGAAGGCCTCCACCTCCGGACTGGTCATCTCGCCGAGGAACACGGTGGGCGGTTTCATGGTGCCTCCTCCTGGCTGCGGTCAGGCGATGGTGGTGGTGAGCTCCCCGATGCGTTCGATCCAGACCGTCACGACGTCGCCCGATTCGAGATGCCGGTCCGGTCCCAGGGGCGCGGCCAGGCGGGTCGGGGTCCCCGTCGCGATCAGGTCTCCGGGGCGCAGCGTGGCGTGATGACTCAGGAAGGACACGATCTCGGCGACTCGCGAACCGCATGTCCGCGGTCGTGCCGTCCTGGATGGCGACGCCACCGATCGAGCAGCCGAGACGCAGGTCCGCCGGGTCGAGCTCGTCGGCGGTGACGATCCACGGCCCGACAGGGCAGAAGCCGGGCATCGACTTGCCCAGAAGCCACTGGTCGCCGTCGAGCCACGGGTCGCGCGACGAGACGTCGTTCATGCACGTGAAGCCGAAGACGTGGTCCATCGCGGCCTCGACACCGACGTTCGCGGCGGTCGCGCCGATGACCACGCCCAGCTCGACCTCCGGGTCCACGTTGGCGGTCAGTGTCCGGTCCCACGACAGCGTCGCCCCATGCTCGGCGACGGCGCTCGCCGCCTTGCCGTAGATGAGCGGCGCATCCGGGCGCCCGGCCGCACCCGGGCCGTCGTAGTTGAGGCCGACGGTGTAGATCGCGCCCGGGTCTGGCACGGCCGGGCCGAGGGCCACGTCGGCGAGCGGCAACCAGGCGTTGTTCGGTCGGGACCTGGCCCAGTCGCGCGCCCAGTCGATGCCGTCGGGGGTCATGGCGAACCTGCGCATGTCGACGAACGGCTCGAGCTCGAGGACACGGTCGTCGCGGACGATCCCCACCCCGGGGCCATGCGGACCGACGATCGTGGCGAGCCGCATCGGGTCAGGCGCGCGCCGCAGCGTCGGCGAGCAGCGGCGCGACGGCCACGCGCATGACGTCCGCCATGCCGGCGACGCCGGTCCAGCGCTCGAACGCGATGGCGGCCTGGGCGATCAGCATCTCCGACCCGTTCGCCGCGCGCAGGCCACGCGCCCGCGCCGCCTGGAGCAACGGCGTCTCCGGCGGCACGTAGACGAGGTCGAAGACGGTCGCCGTCGCCGGCAGCAGCGTCGACCGGGATGGTCGCGCCCGGATCGAGCATCCCGACCGTCGTGGCATTGACCGCCAGGTCCGCGGACCGCAGCGCGGTCTCGAAGGCGGGGTCCGCGAGCGCGACGGCCGACCGAGACCCCGTCCCGACGTCGACGAAGCGTTCCACGAGCGTGGTCGCGGACGCGGGCGTCCGATTCCCGACGGTCACCAGCCGAGCACCGGCACGAAGACAGGCGAACACGACGGCGTGGGCGGCGCCGCCGGCCCCGGCGACGACGACCTCGGCTCCAGCGAGCGGCCGGCCCATCGCAAGCTCCACGCCGACCTGGAAGCCGGGCGCGTCCGTGTTGAACCCGACGAGGCCGCCGGTCTCGGTCCGCGACGACGTTGTTGACCGCACCGATCGTCGCCGGCGTCGGCCTCGACCTCGTCGACGAGGCCCGCGACCAGCCGCTTGTACGGGGCGGTCACGCCGAGACCGAGCCAGTCGGGCCCGCGCGCCTCGCGCACCGCCTCCTCGACGGCATCCGGCTCGAGCTCGAGCAGGACGTAGCGCGCGTCGATCCCGGCCGCGTCGAACGCGGCGTCGTGCATCACCTGCGAGTGGCGTCGCTTCAGCGGCTTCCCGATGAGGCCGACCCGCTGGGTCACCGCAACGCCGGGGACACCCGCCGGACCGGCCCAGCCGTCGCGGGGAACGTGATGTTGGGGATGATCTCGTCGACCCAGTGCTGGAGCTGGGCGGGATCCGGCGTCATCGTGTGCAGGACGAAGTACTCCACCCCGGCATCCACCCGGGCCTGGAGCGACGCGATCACCTCGTCAGGCGTCCCGAACAGATAGACCGATTCGAGGTAGTGCTCGCCGCGCTCGGCGCTCATCACCTTGAGGAACGCGCGGTGCTGTTCCTCCCGCGCCTTCACCGGGTCGTTGGTCAGGACGAGGTGCAGGAAGTTCTCGTGGGCGACGACGCACTCGCGCGGGTCGCGACCGTGCTCGCGGTAGTAGGCCTGGAGCTCGACCCAGTCGCGGGCGATGTCGTCGGGCGGGCAGGTCGGGCGCGGGATCCAGCCATCGGTTCGCAGGACGCGGGCCTTGACCGCCTCCACGAACCGGGGCAGGTCCGGGGACTTCTCGTCGGCCAGCTGCGAGCCACCGCCGATCCACACCTCGGGGCGCTGCGACGCGATCGGCTCGATGAACAGGTCGTCGACCGAGTAGTACCGGCCGTGGTAGGTGACCCTTTCCCCTTCCAGCAGCGGCAGCAGGATGTCCAGCATCTCGTCGGTGCGCTTGCCGCGCTCCGACTTGTGGACCCCGACCGCCTCGTACTCGGCCTCGTTCCAGCCCACGCCGGCACCGAGGATCATCCGGTTCTCGGACAGGAACTGGAGCGTCGCCAGCTCCTTGGCCAGCAGCACGGGGTTGCGCAGCGGCATGATCAGGATCGAGGTGCCCAGGCGGACCCGCTCCGTCACGCCGGCCGCGACGGCGAGCGCCGCGAGGGGCTCCAGGAACGAGACCGAATAGAACCGCCTGGCCGCCAGCAGGTGGTCGGTGATGAACAGCGAGTCGAACCCGAGCTCCTCCACCGTCCGCGCGAACGCCTTGATCCCGCGCGCGCGCTCCGGACCGTCGCCCTCCCAGATGTACGACGGCAGGAAGACCCCGAACCGTCCGACGTCGCTCATGGACAAACCACCTCCAGGTCGGCCTCAACGGCCGCGATACTCCGGGTCGTCGCTTGCCGAGAAACGCCTGAGCGCCCTCGAGCATGTCCTCGCTGGCGAAGATCCGTTCCGACGCGTCCAACTCGGCCGCCAGGCCGGCGTCCAGGTCGACCTCGGTCGCGAGGTCGATCAGTCGTTTTGCCTCGCGGACGGCGAGCGGGCCACGGGCGGCGATCTCCTCGCCGATGGCCTGGGCGCGCGCGACGGCGTCGCCAGCCGGCACGACCTCGTGCGACGAGGCCGATCCGCTCGGCCTCGGCCGCGGTCAGCACACGCCCGGTCAGGATCATCTCCCGCGCCCAGGCCGATCCCACGACCCGCGGGAGCCGCTGCGTGCCTCCGGCGCCAGGGATGACAGCCAGGCGCACCTCCGGCAGGCCGAGCCGGGCACGGTCCGACGCGATCCGGATGTCGCAGCACAGCGCGAGCTCCAGCCCGCCACCGAGCGCGTTGCCCTCGATCGCGGCGATGGTCGGCATCGGCAGTTCGGCCAGGCGCCGCGCGACGCCTGCCTCGAGCTCGTGCCGCTGCCGGCCGCCGGGGCCGCGCTGGGCCTCGAACTCGCCGACGTGCGATCCCGCGGAGAACGCGCGCTGCCCGCGCCCGCTCAGGACCACCGCGCGGACGTCGCCCGGGGAGGCTGCCGCGAGCACATCGAGCGCCGCTTCCAGCTCGTCGAGCAGGTCGCGCGTGACCAGGTTCAGCGGCGGGTTGACCAGCTCGAGGTGCGCGACCCGTCCGAGCTCGAGTGCGATCAGGCCGCTCACCGGGCGCCCGCGAAGTCCGCCGCGAGCCCCATCGGTCCCGTCGAATACAGCCGCGGGTCCATAGTCCGCAGGTCATCGGCGACACGCGGCCGGAAGCCCATCTGGCCCAGGACGTCGCGCTCGACATCGATGCCGGGCGCGACCTCGATCAGGACGAGGCCGTCGTCCTCCAGCGCGAAGACGGCACGCTCGGTGATGTAGCGCACCTGTTGCCCGCGCTCGCGGGCCAGCCGACCGTTGAACGAGATCTCGCGCACCTCCGGCACGAACTTGCCGAGGCGGCCTTCGCTGGCGATCCGAACCCCGCCGTCGATATCGATCTCGAGACCGCGCGCGGTCAGGGTGCCGACGAAGTTGATCTTGGCGGTCCGGGCGCTGATGTTGGGGAACCCGCCCGGGCCGCGGACCCGCCCCTCGAAGGCGTGGACGTTCACGTTGCCCTCCGCGTCCACCTCGGCGAACGACAGGCTCGCGATGTCCAGCCCGCCGCCGTCGTAGAAGTCGAACATGTAGGGCTGGTCGATCATGGCCTGGTAGTTGAACCCGGCTCCCCCCTCGTTGCCGGCCACCGGGACGCCACCGAAGATGCCCTGCTCGACGGTCAGCACCAGTTGGTCGGTGATCCCCTCCTCCCAGGCGACCCGGCCGATGAGCTGACTGATCCCGAAGCCGAGATTGCAGATGGCGCCGGGCGGGAACTCCAGCAATGAGCGGCGCGCGATGATCTTGCGGACGTCGAGCGGCAAGGGCGGTTCCGGCCGGACCGGTCGGCGCAGCGCCCCGGCGTAGTAGGGCGAGTCCTGCGTGATGTACGTCTGCCACTGGTCCGGGTCGATGTACACGTGGTCGATCAGGGCACCCGGCACCTTCACGTCCCGCATCCGAACGCTCCCTCGCGTGGCGAGTTGTCGGACCTGGGCGATGACGATGCCGCCACTGTTCCGGGCGGCCATCGCCATGGCCAGCATCTCGCCCTGGATCGCCTCGCCCTCCATCGTCAGATTGCCGTCCTCGTCGGCACTCGTGCCCCGGATGACGGCGACATCGATGGGGAAGGCGTGGAAGAGCAACCATTCCCGGCCCCGGATCGTGACGACCTCGACGAGATCCTCGGTCGTCCTCGCGTTTTGCTTGCCGCCGGTCTGACGCGGATCCACGTACGTGCCGAGCCCGACCTGGGTGAGGACGCCGGGCCGCCCGGCGGCGATCTCGCGCATGAGCTGGGACAGCACGCCCTGGGGGAACGAATAGGACTCGATCTCGTTGGCCTCGACGAGCGCGCCAAGACGGGGCTCGTTCCCGATGTTGCTGCCGATCGTCCGCCTCATGAGCCCGGACAGGCCGAGCTGCGAGAAGCCACGGTCCGCGAAGTCGCCGATGCCCACGACCCGGACCGTGGTCAGGTCGCGCGGCCGGCCCTCCTCGGCAAAGGCCGTCGCCAGCTCGTCGATGAAGCGCTGCGGCAGCGCGTGGCCCGCCCCGGAACCGCCGATGACCACGGTGCTACCGTCGCGGACCAGACCGACCGCCTCCCGAACGTCGACGATCGTGGTCACGGCATGTAGCCTCCGGCATTCGGGTTGAGGGTCTGACCAAGGAACAGCGACGAGGCATCGGACAGCAGGAAGATCACGGCGTCCGCGACCTCATCCGCGCGACCGAACCGCCCGAGCGGCATGTCGCGCAGCCGCCGTCGGCCCTCCTCGCTGTCGGCGAGCTCGGTCGTCATCCCCGTGATCGTCATGCCCGGCGCGACCGCGTTCACGCGGATCCCGAGGGGCCCGAACTCGCGAGCCAGGGCTCGTGTCAGGCCGATGAGCCCCGCCTTGGCCGCACTGTAGGCAGCGGTCTCCGCGACACCGACCTGGCCGAGGCGCGACGCGATGTTGACGATGCCCCCGCTGCCGCGCTCGACCATCGAGGGCAGCACGGCGCGGCACGTGTGAAAAGCGGCCGTCAGGTCGGTGCGGATGACCTCGTCCCACTCGGCCGGCGCGACCTCGAGGAACGGACCGACCAGTGTCCGGCCCGCATTGTTCACGAGCCCGTCCACCCGTCCGAACCGACCGATGACCGCCTCGACGAGGTCCTCCGCCTGGCGGCCGTCGGCGACGTCGGCGGCGAAGGTCGCACCGTCCGCGCCAGCGAGGCGCACGCGCGCGAGGGTCTCCTCGGCGGCGTCGCCAGACCCGTGGTAGTGGACCGCCACCACCGCGCCTTCGGTCGCCGCCTTGACCGCGACCTCGGCCCCGATCCCCCGGCTGCTGCCGGTCACCAGCACCACCCGGTCGGCTAGTGCCCCACCCATCAGGCGGCCCCTGCCGCCGCGCGCCGATGGGCTGCGGCTCGGGGCAGCGCCGAGGCCGGCGCCTGGGCGGTCGACTCGCGCATGACCAACTCGGTCGGGAGCACCTCCCGACGCGGTCGGGCACCGGCCAGCTGTCGTTCGGCGAACGCGAAGCCGCGGCGGCCGATCTCGTGGAGCGGCAGCCGGACGGTCGACAGCCCGGGCGTCGCCATCGCCGCGGTCTGGATGTCGTCGAAGCCCGCGACCGAGACCTCTCGCGGCACCTTGATGCCGAGCTCCGCCAGGCGCTGCAGCGCGCCCAGCGCGAGCAGGTCATTGGCCGAGCAGACCGCCGTGAACGGCGCTACACCGGCCAGCAAGGTGTCGATGCCGAGCGCGCCGCCGTCGCGGTTGAACCCGGTGCTCACGACCAGGGCCTCATCGAAGGGGATGTCGGCCTCGGCCAGGCCGCGCCGGTACCCCTCCAGTCGCTGGCGCGCGACGTACAGCGAGGTCGGGCCAGCCAGGAACGCGATCTGCCGGTGCCCCAGCCGGACGAGCTCGGCCACGACGCTGGCGATGCCGCCGACGTTATCGACGCCGACCTCTGCCTGCCCGAAGGCGTGCGGCGACAAGTGGACGACGGCCGCCCCGTAGCCGCGCATCGCGGCGACATGCCTGCGCATCTCGGCGTTGGCCGCCGGATCGTCGAGCCCGCTGCCCGCGAAGATGAGGGTCGCCACGCGCATCGAGCGGAGCAGGCGGACGTACGAGTTCTCTCGCTCCGCGATCCGATCGGAGCTGCACGTGATGACGAGCGATCCGCCGACGGCGGCCGCGTCTTCGACGCCACGCACGACCTCCGAGAAGTACGGGTCCGTGATGTCGTGGACGACCACGCCGACGACCGGGATGTGGCTCTTGAGCATCCCGCGCGCGAGGGCGTTGGGGACGTAATCGAGGGTGCGCGCCGCGTCGAGCACGCGCGCGCGGGTCGCGGCGCTGACCGCGTATGGCGCCGCCGACACGACCCGCGAGACCGTGGCCGTCGAGACCCCGGCCAGCCTAGCCACGTCGGTGATGGACGTCACGCGTGCGATCCCGTCGATCAGAACGGGAAGGTCGGCTGTTCGTCGCGCACCGTGACCCACTGCCACTCGGTGAACGTGTCGAGACTGGCCTCGCCGCCGTACCGGCTGCCATTGCCGGAGTCGCCCATCCCGCCGAACGGGATGATCGCCTCGTCGTTGAGCGTGCCGTCGTTGATGTGGACCATGCCGGTGCGCATCCGGTCGGCGAACGCGAGCCCGCGCGAGATCGAGCGCGTGTAGATCGACGCCACGAGCCCGTAGCTGCTCGCGTTGGCCAGGGCGATCGCGTCCTCGTCGGTCTCGAAGACCGTGATCGGCGCGACCGGGCCGAAGATCTCGTCGGTGAACGCCGGCATGTCCGGGGTGACCGAGGTGAGGACCGTCGGTCGGTAGAACAGACCCTCGAAGGTGGCGCCCTCGTTCACGACGGCCCCAGCCGAGATCGAGCGCTGGACGATCCCATCGACGCGGGCGATCTGCTTCTCGTTGACGATCGGGCCCATCTGGACATCCTCGCGATACGGATCGCCCGTCCGCAGGCCCCTCGCCTTCTCGGTGAGAGCCGAGATGTACGAGTCGGCGAGGCTGTGGTGGACGAGGTGCCGGCCGGCCGCGAAGCAGACCTGGCCCTGGAACTGGAACGCGGAGAAGGCACCAGCCGCCGTAGCCGCGTCGAGGTCGGCGTCGTCGAGGACGATGAACGCGTTGTTGCCACCGAGCTCCAGCGAGACCTTCTTGAGCAGGCCCCCGGCCAACTGGCCGACCCGCCGGCCGACGGTGGTCGACCCGGTGAACGAGACGACCGAGACGTTGGGGTCGGTCACCAGGGCCTCGCCGACGTCGGCGCCGCCGATCACGACCTGGAGCAGGCCTTCCGGCAAGCCCGCCTCCCGGAAGACCGCGGCGAACATCGCGCCGCCGACGACGGGTGTCTGCGGGTCCGGCTTGAGCACGACCGCATTGCCGAGCGCCAACGCCGGCGCGACCACGCGCATGCCCAACACCGATGGCGAGTTCCACGGCGTGATGGCACCGATGAGCCCGGCGGGCACCCGTCGGACCATCGAGAGCCGGCCCCTGACCGCCGATGGCATGAGCGAGCCGTAGGCCTGTGACGGGAGGGTCGCCGCGTTGAGGATCTCGTGGTAGGCGAAGTTCGACTCATGGTGCATCTTGCTGTGGGAGGCTCCGGTCTCGCGCTGCGTCCACCTGCCGAACTCGTCGCGGTTGGCGTCGTAGATCTCGGCCGCCCGGCGCAGGACGCGCGCCCGCTCCTGGTAGTTCGTCGCGGCCCAGGCAGGCTGCGCCTCGGCGGCGCGGGCGGCGGCGCGGGCGACGTCGTCCGGGGTGCTGCCGGCGACGGTCGTGATGAGTCGGCCGGTCGCCGGCTCGCGGTCCTCGATCGGCGCGCCCGTGCCCGGTTCCCACGTCTCGACGAAGGACCCGAGCCAGCTCGGTGCCGCAGACTCCGTCTCAGGTGCGATCGGGGCCATCTCGTCCTCCTTCGGGCGACCCAGCGTCCGTCGCCCAGCGCTCCGCGTAGGTCCGCGGCGCGCCCGTGGCGACAGCCCGCTGCCCGGTCGCCGGATCCCGCCATACCGGCCCGCGAGCGAGCACAGCGTCGATCAGTCCTTCCTCGAGATATGCCGGGTACTCCCACGACCGCAGCTCGACTGCCATCTGCCCGGGGTACCCGATCAGCTCCCGGATCCGACGGTCGGTGTAGTAACCGGCGACGATCACCAGCTGCAACGCTCCGAGCGTCGACGGCTCGTCCCGGCCGAGGGCATCGAGGCGCGCCCCGACGTCGTCGCCGAGCTCGCGCCGGAGCGCCCCTCGAAGCGGCTCGATGAGGTCAGGCCGGGCGTTCAGGACGAACCGCAGCCGATCGTCGCCGAGGACATCGGCCGCCGACGGCATCCCGTGCGCGGCGGGGATGAGCCGGTCGGCGATCGCGCTGAGCGTCGCCCGCTCCGCGGCGTCGAGGCTCGCGAGCGGGTCGACCGGTGTCGTGGAGGGCCTCGATCCGGCGGTCATGCCGGGACCTGCTGCTCGAAACGCGTCTCGATCATGTGATCGGCCGCTCGCAGGGCGATCGCGACGATCGTCGACGTCGGGTTCACGCCCGTCGACGTAACGAAGCACGAGCCGTCGACGACGTACAGGTTCGGGACGTCGTGGGCGCGGTTCCAGCGGTCGAGCACCGACGTCTCCGGGTCGTCGCCCATCCGGGCGGTACCCAGCAGATGCCAGCCCGAGTAGCGCATCAGGCGGTCGACCTCGACCTTGTAGGCGCCTGCGGCGTCCATCGACTCCTTCGCCCGTTCGATGTGGAAATCGAGCATCCGGCGCGAATTGTCGGACATCCGGTAGTGGACCTCGGGCGCCGGGATGCCGGACGAGTCGGTGACCGTCGGTGCGATCGTGACCTGGTTCGCCTCGTCGGGCAGGTCCTCGGCGAAGAGACCCCAGTTCGCGCCGTGGCCGAGATGGGTCTTGACATGCGTGTGGTGCTCGCGGCCCCAGGCCTGCTCGCCGGCCCGGCTCGGGAGTGCGGTGTTGATCGGCCCGCCGGTCGGGGCCAGGCCCCATCGGGCGCCACGGACGAAGCCACGCTTCTCGTCGGTCTCGTAGAACTCGAGCGACTCGATGAGGTCGCCGAACTGGCCCTGCCAGCTCATCAGCGGCTCCTCGAACAGGCCGGCGACGTTGGCGAAGGGATGCATCATCAGCCGCTTCCCGACGAGGCCGGACGAGTTCGCCAACCCGTCGGGGTGCTTCGGGCTCGCCGAGAGCAGCAGCAGCCGGGGAGTGCCGATGGCGTTGGCCGCGACGACGACCACCTTGGCCGGTTCGTAGTGTTCGCCGCCGTCCTGGTCGATCCAGGTCGCGCCGGTCGCGAGGCCTCGTGCGTCGGTCTCGATCCGGCGAACGCGTGCGCCCGTCACGAGTCGCGCGCCCAGGGCGAGCGCCTTCGGCCAGTGGGTCAGGTCGGTCGACGCCTTGGCACCCTCGTTGCAGCCCGACTGGCAGGTGCTCCGCTGGACGCACGGTCGACGGCCGTCATACGGCGTCGAGTTGATCGAGTTGAACTCCGGCCACCAGTGCCAGCCCAGCTTCGTTTGCGCTCGGGCCACCTTCAGCCCGGCCGACCCGATCGGGAGCGGCGGCATCGGCGCGTCCTCGGTGTCCGGCGGATAGGCCGGATCGCCCGGCAGGCCGGACACGCCGAAGTCTCGGTCGGTCCGGTAGAAGTACGGCAGCAGCTCGAAGTAGTCGATCGGCCAGTCGTCGGCGACGCCGTCGAGCGAGCGGACACGGAAGTCCGAGGGGAGTGCCCGAGGCCAGGCGCCGGCGAAGATGATCGTGGAGCCGCCGACCGCGTTGTACATGAGCGGCGAGACCGGGGTGTCGTCCTCGACGATCGGGTAGTCCTGCGTGAGCCTGCGGATGTTCGGGCTGGTCGCCCAGTCTTTGCGTGCCTTCAGCTCCCAGTCGAGCTTGTTGCCCGGATAGTCCGCGCGGTCGAGCCACCCACCCTGCTCGAGGCAGACGACGCCGAACCCGGCCTGGGCGAGCCGAAGGGCCACGACGCCGCCGGACGCGCCCGCACCGATGACCAGGACATCTGCGGGCTCGGTGGCCATGGCTCCTCCCTCCGACTCGGTGGTTAGGGTCGCGCGAACGCGGGGGATGCGGCGGGCGCACCGGACAGCAGCCCGACTTCCGAGAGGACCCAGACGAGGTACGCCCGCTCGTCTTCGCTGATCGGCATCAACGGGCGCCGGACATGGGCCGCGTCGAGGACGCCCAGCAGTCGCAGGCACTCCTTGAGGCGCACGCGGTAGTCGCCGACGGGCTTCGCGAACACGACGTCGGCGAGCCGCTGGACCCGCTTGCCGAGCGCCCGGGCCTCGTCGATCCGGCCGGCCTGCCACGCTTCGATCATCTGGACCTGCTCGCGGGTCATCACCGCGCCGAAACCGATGAGCGCGCCGGTCGCCCCGAGCATGAACGACTCGAGGATGAAGTTGTCGTTGCCGGTCAGCAGCGTGATCGGCCGGGGCAGCTCGGCGAGGAGGTTCGCGGTATCGACGAACCGCCGAGCATCGAACGACGCTTCCTTGATGGCGATGACGCCGTCGACCTCGGCCATCGCCCGCAACGTCTCGGGCTCGAAGTTCAGACCGGCGAGTGCGGGTTGCAGTTGGAACAGGATGAGCGGCAGGCCAACCTCGGCGATGGCCTCGTGGTAGCGCACCGGGACCCGCACGTCGAGCGGCTCGCTCAGGTACGCCGGGATCGGGAAGACGAGGAGCGCGTCGGCGCCGGCTGCCTTGAACTCCGCGGCCTGGCGGACTGCCGCATCGGTCGACGGTCCGGCGAGCCCGGCGACGATCGGAACGTCAGTGACGTCGTCGACGATCTGCAGGATCCGGACCCTCTCGTCGTGGGTGAGATGAGGCCCTTCGCCGGTGTCGACATTGATCGCCAGCGCCACCGGCCCCTGCTCGACGATCCACGCGATGTACGAGCGCAGGGCCGGTTCGTCGATGCTGCCGTCGGCCGCCATCGGGAGCACGGTGGCCGGGATCAGACCGTCCAGGTTCAGCGCCATCTCACTCACTCCGGACTCGTGTGTTCGTCGCGACAGCAACCGTTTTCTATGGTACGACCGAACGGGCCGATCCTGCCGCGTGCTCGTGCATCGGCCAGCCCAACGTTCGATAATCGATGAAGGCGCAGAGGAGCACGGATTGGGCCAACTCGACATCTTCAGCCTCGACGGGCTGGTCGCCATCGTCGCCGGTGGCGGCGGGGGCATCGGGTCCGACATGGCCGTGGCCCTCGCTGGCGCGGGTGCTCGCGTCGCGGTGGCCGGGCGGACCCGCGACACCCTGGATGCGACGACCCAGCGCGTGGAGGCGACCGGATCCGAGGGCGTCACGGTGGTCGCGGACGTGACCAGCGAGCCCGACGGCGATCGGATGGTCCGGGAGACCGTGGATCGGTTCGGTCGCATCGACATCCTCGTCAATGCGGTCGGCGGCGGTGCCGGCAAGGCGCTCCATCCCGCCGAGGGCTACCCCCGATCCGACTGGGACTGGATCATGGAGCTCAACGTACGAAGCACGGTCGTGCCGACCCAGGCCGTCGTCCGTCAGCTCATCGCGCAGGGTCACGGCGGGCGGATCCTCAACATCTCGTCGGTGCGCGCGAACCTGGGGATCAACGCCGGCTATTCCGCGTATGTGGCCGCGAAGGGAGCGATCAGTTCGCTCACCCGGCAATGGGCGACCGAATGGGCGAAGCATGGGATCCGGGTCAACGCCATCATGCCGACGTTCGTCGACACGCCGCAGGTCGCGATGCTGCTCGAGGACCCGGCCTTCAAGGCCGGCATCGTGAACCGCATCCCGCTCGGCCGCGTCGGCGAGACCAGCGACCTCGTCGGACCGGCCATCTTCCTGTGCTCGGACGCCGCCTCATTCGTGACCGGCCAGGTCCTCGGGATCGACGGCGGTCTCACCGCGACCCAGTAGCCCGAGGAGTCTCGTCGCATGGCGGTTGCCACCCTGGACCTCGAACGCGTCACGCCGAACATCTACACGACGACCAAGCTCCGCGGGTGCAACCCGAGCTTCGTCGTGACCGCCGATGGGGTCGTGGCCATCGACACGCCCCAGCTGCCGACACGGGCGGTCGCGATGCGGGCGGAGGCGGAGTCGCACGGCCCGATCCGCTACCTCATCAACACCGAGCACCACGTCGATCACATCTTCGGGAACTACTGGTACAAGGGCGTGCCGGTCGTCAATCACCAGGGGCTGTACGACAACTTCATGGACCCGAATGCGGCCCTCGATCCGTTCGCGTATGCCCTCGAGGCGATCCCGACCGACGACCCCGAGGCGGCGCCGCTGATTCCCGATCGCGAGGTCTACTACCAGGACCCGAACAAGGGGACGGTGGTCTTCACGGGCGACCTGACGCTGCGCGTCGGCGATCACACCTTTCACCTGCTCCACACGCCGGGGCACACACCCGGCCAGCTCGCGGTGCACGTGCCCGAGGAGCGGGCCGTCTTTACCGGCGACACGATCTTCGCCGAGTGCCAGACGTGGCTGATGACCTCGAACGTCGACCAATGGCTGGATGCGCTCGAGCGGATCCGCCAGCTCGACGTCGACCACCTGATCCCGGGCCACGGTCCCGTCCAGACGATCGCCTACGTCGATACGCAGCGGTCCGTCCTGCATCAGTGGAAGGCCGCCGTCGCAGACGCGGTCGCGAAGGGCTGGACGCGCGAGGAGACGATCGCGCGCGTCCGGTTCGACGACGCCTTCGGGCCGGTCGACGTCGGGCAGGGCTACATGATGGATCACATCCAGAACAACAATGCCGGGACCCTCTGGGACAAGCTGACCGCGACGGGGTACGCGAAGGGCCGCTAAATGACGGTCCGCCTAGCCACCGGCGCACTGGTTGTTGCACAGATCGTGGCTCGTGACGTCCTTCAGGACGCGTCCACCGAGCGGTTCGGGGAGGATGACGGTCACCGGCGTCAGAGGGACGTCGTCGCACGATCCGCTGGCCCTGGCCGAACGGAGGAACACCTGGATCCGGACCTTGTCCTGGTCGTAGAAGACCCAGGCAGGCGACAGGCGGCCCGCGACCGGCACCTCAGTCACGCACTCGGCCTCGCGCACGAGAAGGTGGAGCTTCCGCGTCTCGGCGGTCGGGTTCTTGAAGGCCGGGTCGAGGTCCCAGGATGGCGCTGCCCCAGCCATCGCCAGGAGCCCCGGTGAGGAGGCACGCGCCATCGAAGCCGCCGTACTGCCACACGCCATCTCGGAATGCCACCGTCACCCAGGTGAACTTGCCCTCCGGCCTGCCGACGCTACCAAGAAACTCCACCGTCGTGTCGTCCCGGGACACGACCTTGTAGGTGGCGCGAGAGAGGGCCTCGGTCTCCGGATCACCCGGCCAGCTGTACTGAGCGATGACTTGGCGCATGGCGTCGTACTCAGGTCCCACGAGGCCTTCGGCACCGAATGGCCCCCTGAGGAGCTCGACACGGAACGGTCCGAGTCCGCTGCATGAGACCAGTCCTGGTGCGCCATCCCGCGCCGCGATCGGGAGGACGTTCCCGTCGACGGGCTCGATCTCACTGATGGGGGCCACAGTCGGCGACGGCGACGGCGACGGAGCGAGCGCAGGAGATCGCCGTCGGCGTCACGGCCGGCCCGGACGGTGTCGGGCTAAGACGCGTCGATGGGCTCCCCGACGGAGGGACGGGCGCCACGCAGGCCGCGACGAGGAGAAGGATCGCGGCCGAAACTGCTCCGAGTGTCGTCCTACCCATCTCTCCCTCTAGACGCGACTTGCACGAGTTGACGCGGGCCCGACTCCTCGCGTGATGGGCTCGGTTGCGTCCGCGTGAGTGGGTGCCGCTACTTCCAGGGTGACGGCAGGTGCGTCAGAGGCTCGCGGTCCGGGAGCACGTCGGTCTGCAGGGACGGGTCGGCCGCCGGCACGTAGCGCTCCTCCAGCCCGAGCTCCTTCAGGACGATATTTCGCGCCTGCGCGATCGCCGTCGTCTTGTAGAACGCGACCGTCCGGTTGAACCCCTGCCGGCCGAACCCGCAATCGGTGGAGAGGATCAGCTTGTCCGCCGGGATCACCTCCAATGCGCGCCGCACCCGCCCGGCGACGACCGGCGCCATGTCGGCCTGAAGCGTGCGGTGGTTGACAACGCCGACGGCGACCTTCTTCTGCAGCCGGCCGGCATACGGTTTGAACAGGTCGATCTCGGCCAGCTCGTTCTCGGTCGCCTCGATGGTCCAGACGTCGCCCTTGAGGCGCTCCAGGTAGATGTCGATCGACTTCTCGTACGACTCGCCGGTGTAGACCTTCTGCATGTTCGGGTTGCCCCAGCAGGTGTGGATCCACAGCTCGACATCGTCGAGGCCGTCCACCTCGTGGTTGAACGCGTCGACGAGGAAGTCGAGCAACTCCGTCTGGTCGGGATAGAAGCACGCCACGAAATGGATCGTCGGCTCCTCGATCTGGATGACCTTGGCCCCGGCGGCCGCGAGCTGACGAAGCTCGATGTTCATCGCGCCGGCCATGTCCCAGATCAGCTGCTTCTTGTCCTCCAGGTCGTATTCGGCCGTATGGCTATCGAGGAAGATCGACAGCACTTGCGACGAGCAGGTTCCGAACTTGACCGGCTTGCCCGAGCCCGCGCGTGCCTGGGCGATCCGCCAGAGCTTGGCGTACTCGAGCGGATTGCGAGGGTCGTGTTCGACCTTGCCGACGACGCGCGGCCACCGCCACGTCGTCTCGATCTCGTTCATCAGGGTGCCTGGCGGGAACTCGAGCAGGCGGTCGCGCGAGCCTTCGTACTGGAGTTCCTCGTGCTCGAACCCCTTCCAGCGCTGCAACGGATAGTGGTGCCACGAGCGGCCGGCGAAGTCCTCGTCGAGGTGGTAGTCGCCATTCGTGAGGATGTCGAGCCCCGCGCGCTCCTGCTCGGCGATCACGGTGGCGTGCGCGTCGAGGAACTGCTCACGGAAGCGGACGTCGAGCAGCGCCGTGTCGAGCGGGCGGCCCCAGAGGCCGCCGTCGTACCAGCGTGGCCGCGGCCACGAACCAGTAACGGTCGCCGGGAGCATCAGGTCCTTGGTGGCCGTGAACATCGCGCGTGCACCTCCTCGTCGAGATCCGGTGGTGCGTCGATCGTAGATCGTCGGTATGCCTTCGACCCCGAGCATCCGGGCATCTCGCGCCGGTCACGATCGAGCAGTTTTGAAGAAGCCGCCGCGGCGGCGGCTCCCTACCATCAGGAGCGACAGATCAAGACTCGCCGAGGAGGAAACCTCCAATGAACGACACGAAGAAGTCCGCCAAGACCACCACCGCGATCTTCACCGACGAGGAACGAGCCGCGATCAAGGAGCGCGCCAAGGAGCAGAAGGCGGCCGCGCGCCGGGGCCCGCGGGCGGGCGCGGCGGACGGAGAACGCGACGTGCTCGAGAAGATCGCCGAGATGCCGAGAATCGGATCGGGTCATGGCCGAGCGGCTCCATGCCCTCATCAAAGCCAACGCGCCAGCCCTCTCGCCGAAGACCTGGTACGGGATGCCCGGATATGCCAAGGACGGCAAGATCGTCTGCTTCTTCACAAGCGCGGACAAGTTCAAGTCGCGGTATGCGACGTTCGGCTTCAACGACGACGCAAACCTCGACGAAGGCACCATGTGGCCGACGTCCTTCGCTCTCACGAAGTTGACCGCCGCCGACGAGGCAAGGATCGTGACGCTCGTGAAGAAAGCGGTGAGCTGAGGACTGAGCCCGCCACTAGGGCCCGTGGGACCGCCCGGCGACCTGCTATGCCCGGCCGGCGGCCACCTCTTCCTCTCGGCTCCGCCCGGCGAGACGGATCAGGTCCTCGTGGAGCTCGAACCAGATCCCGTGGTAGCTGTCGACGCGCGGTGAAGCCACGAACCGCTGGTCGCCGGCGCGGGCCATCTCGAGCGCCCGGCCGAGGCGGATCCGATAGGCCGCCAGTCGCGGACAGCCCTGCTCCGGTCGTGTGAACCAGGCCGCCGCATCGGCGTGCATCGCGGCGAGGTGGTCCAGCACCCTCTGGTCATAGACCGAGTCCGAGTGATCGTTGATGACTTGGCCGTCCGCATCGTCACGGAGCTGCCAGGCGGTCACGATCTCCTTCATCGCATGGTCGAGCCCCAGGAACGCGTCGAGTGCCACGATGGCCTCGGCGATCCCCCACGCGTCCTGTTCGGTGCGGCGCAGGCCCCTCGCCCGGTCCGTGCCGAGCTCGGTGAGTCGATAGGCGCCCGTGACGGTCTCCACCAGGCCGTCGACGACCAGCTGGTCGAGGATCGGGCCAACGGTTTCCGGGGTCGAACGCACCGCATCCGCGACGCCCTCGATCGGCGCCAAGCCCTTGATGTCCAGGGCCTGGAGGCAGCCATCGGGCGTGATCTTGCTCACCGGACCGGACAGGCTCGACGGGTCGGCGACGCTCCCTTCGTCGGCGACGAGGATCCCGAGCTCGTGCGCCCAGCCGAGCAGCGTCCGCGCCTCGGGCACGACCTCGGTCGTGCCGGGGATCGTGCCCTCGAAGACCTCGCCGGAGCTCCCGTCGATCGTGATGACCGTTCCGGCCTCGAGGCTCCGTCCGCCAAAGACGACCCGGCCGTCACCCACGGTCATCGCGGCCGCCCCGACGACGGCCGGGATCCCCCACCCGCGGGCGACGACCGCCGCGTGGCTGGCGAGGCCGCCCCGCGAGGTCAGGATCCCAGCCGCGCGAGCCATCCCGTGAACGTCGTCGGGCGAGGTCTCGGCTCGCACGAGGATCGCCGCCTGTCCACCCTCGGCCGCTTCCTGCGCCGCCTCGGGGCTCGTGACGATCGGCCCGCTCGCGGTCCCGGGCGAGGCCGGCAATCCGGTCGTGAGCGGCAGGACGGAGCTGGCGCGGGTCGTCGCGACCGACGGCGGATCGGCGAGCAGCGACGCCACACGCTCGACCGCGTGCGCCCGGGTCAGCGGGAACGTGTCGTCGCTGGCCATGTCGACCGCGATCCGCAGGGCCGCCTGCGGGCTCCGTTTGCCGACCCGGACCTGGAGCAGCCACAGTCGGCCCTGTTCGATCGTGAACTCGATGTCGCAGAGATCGGTGAAGTGGCGCTCGAGCTGGTCCGCGTATCGCCGCAGGTCGGCGGCGACCTCCGGCAGCCGCTCGTCGAGGACCGTGATCGGATCGGTCGGATGCGTCCCGGCGACCACGTCCTCGCCCTGGGCGTCGAACATGACGTCGCCGTAGAGGGTCGGCTCACCGGTCGCGGGATTCCTCGTGAAGACGACGCCGGTGCCCGACCTCCGGCCACGGTTGCCGAAGACCATCGCCTGGACCGTGACCGCCGTCCCTAGGTCGTCCGGGATGCCCTCCTCCTCGGCGGTACGCTCGGGCGCGATCGCTGTTCCAGGACCGGAAGACCGCCTCGATCGCCAGGCGGAGCTGAGCCCAGGGATCGGCCGGCACCTCGGCCACCCCGACGATCGAACGGAAACTCGCCTCGAATCGCTGGCGACAGCTGCGAGCGAAGACCTCGCTGCCGGAGGCCTGCGCGAGGCCACGGGTCGTCGCGTCGTTGAGGCCCAGGTCGAGGATCGTGTCCATCATCCCGGGCATCGACACTGGGGCTCCGGATCGGACGCTGACCAGCAACGGATCCCGCGCATCCCCGAACCGGCGACCGACGGCCGCCTCGAGGCCGGCCATCCGGTCCCGGATCTCTTCGTCGAGGTGGGCCGGCCAGCCGCCGGCCAGCACAGCCCGGCAGGCGTCGGTCGTGATGACGAACCCGGGCGGAACCGGCAGGCCGAGGTCGCGCGCCATGACCCCGAGATTCGCCGCCTTGCCGCCGACCAACGCCCTGGCCTCGTCGAGCGTGCCGGACCAGGGCGCGCCGAGCGCGAGGGTCAGCGTCATGCGTCGTCACCCGCGCCCGACTCGCGGAGCGCTCGCCAGACGCGCTCGGGGGTCAGGGGCAACTCGCGGATCGTCACCCCCGTGGCATCGCGGACGGCCGCGGCCACGGCCGGAGCGACGCACAGGAGCGCGCCCTCGCTCATCCCTTTCGAGCCGTACGGGCCGGGGCCGTCCTCGTTCTCGATGATGTCGCTCTCCATGCGCAACGGCAGGTCCATGCTCGTCGGGATCCGGTAGTCGATCGCGCCGAGGTTGCGGATCCGGCCGTCGTCGTCGTAGATGTAGTGCTCCATCAGCGTGTGCCCGAGCCCCATGACGGCGGCGCCCTCGTCCTGGCCGCGGACCTGGGTCGGGTTGAGGGCCTTGCCGACGTCCGAGACGGTGACGTGCCGGACGATGACGATGTCGCCCGTCGCCCGATCGACCTCCACCTCGACGGCGGTGCAATTGAACTCGAAGAAGGCGGCGGTCCCGCCGAGCGGATGGTCCGGGTCGGCCTCCTTGCGCATCTCCCCGATCCCGATGACCTCCCCGCCCAGCCGACCGAGGCCGCGGATCAGGACGTCCCGGATCGGCATCACCCGCTCCCCGATCCGGACCTCGCCGCGATCCACGACGATCTCGGACGCATCGACCGACTCCAGCCGGGCGGCCATCGCCTGGATCTTCCCCTGGACCTGGCGGCAGGCATCAAGGACCGAATTGCCCATGAGGACGGACGACCGACTCGCCGACGTCTGCTGGTCATACGGGACCACGGCCGTGTCGCCCATCACGATCGTCACCCAGTCGATCGGGGCACCGAGCTCGTCGGCGGCGATCTGGGCGAAGATCGTCCGCGCGCCCTGGCCCATGTCCGACGTGCCAGCGTGCACGATCACGCTTCCGTCCGCGAGCAGGCGGACGGTCGAATACGACAGCCCCGTCGTCGGCCCGGACTTCAGGCCGACCGCCAGGCCACGACCGCGACCAGGAGCCGACGGGCTCCCCCACCCGATCAGCTCGGCCGCCCGAACGACGGTCGCCGCCCAATCGCCGTCCACCGGGGTATCGCCGGGGATGAAGTCTTCCCCGCGGCGGGCCAGGTTGCGCAGGCGCAGATCGAGCGGATCGATGCCGAGCGCCAGCGCCGCCTCGTCCATGTTCAATTCGACCGCCCAGATCTGTTGGGGATTCCCGAAGCCACGGAAGGCGGTGGAAGGCGTCGTGTGGGAGAGGACGCTGCGCGCCACGATCCGCACGGCGGGCGTGCGATACGGCCCATTCGAGGTATAGCTGCCCTTGCCGACGGTGCGGTCGGCGATGTCGGCGTACGCGCCGATGAGGTAGTCGGCGACGACGTCGCGGAACGCGAGGCTGCCGTCCGTCCGGAAACCGGAGCGAACGCGGATCTCCGATGCGCCCCGGCGGACGGCCTGGAAGGTCTCCTCGAGCGTCAGGACAAGGCGGACCGGGCGTCCCGTCCGCAGGGCCAGGAACGCGACGAGCGGCTCGTACTTGGCGTGCTGCTTGCCGCCGAACCCGCCACCCGGGTCGGGTGCGAAGACCCGGACCTTGGCGAGGGGCAGATGGAGCACGCCGGCGATGACCCGCTGCAGCCAGTTGGGGTGCTGGATCGAGCTCCAGATGGCGATCCCGTCGCCGTCGGGAGCGGCCATGAAGGCGTGTGGCTCGATCGCGAACTGGGTCACCATCGGGAATCGGTAGGTCCCCTCGACCACGACGTCGGCCGATGCGGCCTCCACATCGCCCCAGCCGTAGTGGTGCTCGCGAAGGACGTTCGTGGTCGCCAGCGGATCGCCCGGTCGCAGTGCGGGGTCCTGGACGAGCGGCGCGTCCGGGGCGAGGGCCGCCGCGATCGTGACGACCGCCGGTAGTTCCTCGTACTCGATCCGGACCCGACGAGCCGCCTCCTCCGCCGCGTCGACCGTGTCCGCTGCGATCGCCGCGATCGGCTCACCGTGGTAGTGGGTCTCGCCGGCCGCGAGGACCGGCCGGTCCTGCCACTGCGGACCGAAGCGCGGGACCGGCTGGGGCAGGTCGGCCGCCGTGAGGATCAGGCGGACGCCCGGGACCTCGAGCGCGGCACGCGTGTCGATCCGCGTGACCGTGGCCCGCGCGACATCGAGGCTCACCAGCTTGGCCTGGAGCGCCCCCTCGAGTCGCAGATCGGCGACATACGCCTGCCGGCCCGTGACCCGATCGAGCCCGCCCACGCGAGCCGGGGACGAGCCGACCACTCGGTCGCTCACGACTCCTCGTCTCCCGCCGCCGACATGACGGCTTCGATGATCTGCTCGTACCCGGCGCATCGGCACAGGTTGCCGGCGAGGCCCTCCTCGACCTCGGATCGGGTCGGGTGTGGGATCAGCGCGAGCATGGCGTGGGCCGAGACGAGCTGACCGGGGATGCAGAATCCGCACTGGACGGCACCCGTCCGGAGGAATGCCTGCTGAAGCGGGTGCAGGCCGTCCTCGCCGGCGAGACCCTCGACCGTGGTGACCGACGCGCCGTCGGCCTCGACCGCGAGCATGAGGCACGAGTCCACGCTGACCCCATCGACGAGCACGGTACAGGCGCCGCACTCGCCGACCAGGCAGCACTCCTTCGTCCCGGTCAGGCCGAGGTCGTCACGGAGGACCTCGAGAAGCGTGTGATGCGCGATGACGTCGATCGCGCGACGTTGTCCGTTCACGGTCGTTTCGATCCTGCGAGTGGTCGTCATCGCGGGGCCGTCGCCTGGGCGAGTCGCTCGATGGCGATGCCGACCGCCCGGAGCCCGAGGACGTGGAGCATCGCGAGGCGGTAGTCGGGGCTCGCCCGCATCGATCGCGCGGACGGGCTGGCGTCGACGAAAAGCGTTTCGAGCCGCGCCATCTTGGCGAGATCCGGAGCCGCTGGATCGGCGAGCAGACCCGTCTCGTCGACCACCAGCAACGGCCGGGGCCCGAGGCTGCCATAGGCCAAGGTGGTCACCCCATCGGCCAGGACGGCGCAGGTCAACGTGACCGAGGCGAGGTCGTGACCGCGACGCCGGGTACGTCGGACATGGACGGATCCCCGTGGGTCGGTCGGGGCGGGCAGCTCGATGGCCACAAGGAGCTCACGGCGGCCGAGCGTGGTCACACCGGATCGGACGAAGACGTCGTCGATCGGGATCGTCCGCGTCCCCGCCGGGCCGGTCGCGACGACCCGGGCGCCGTAGACCAGGAGCGCGGGAACCGTGTCGGCCGCGGGGGAGGCATTGCAGATGTTGCCGGCGAGCGTCGCGCGGTTCCGGATCTGGGCAGATCCCACGACCGACGCCGCCTCGGCCAGGGCCGGGTAGTCCCGCCGGATGCGCTCGTCCGCGGCGATGTCGGTCATCACGGTCCGAGCCCCGATCCGCAGATGGCCGTCGGCGTCGCCGATCTCCGCGTCGAGCTCCGCGACGCGCTTGAGATCGACCACCACGCTCGGCCGGATCGTCCCGTCGCGAAGCCGGATGATCAGGTCGGTCCCACCGGCAAGCAGGCTCGCCTCCGGGCCGTGCTCGGCGAGCAGTTCGAGCGCGTCCTCAAGGCGGGTCGGACGCTCGTAGGCGAAGGCTCGCATCGGCCGGGTCTAGGGCCCTTGATCGACGACGCCGACCAGGACGATGCGGCTGCGCATATCAGCGACCGATCGCCGTCGCCGACACGACCGTCGATCCGGCCGGCGCCTCGCCGATGACCTCCACCCGCCCTGCCGCGCCATCGATCCTCAACCGGTCGCCGGTGGCGATCCGCTGGGTCGCCACGGATGTGCCGATGACCGCCGGGATCCCGAACTCACGGGCGAGGACGGCGGGATGCGAGGTCGTCCCCCCGGTGTCGGTCACCAGGCCGGCGATCTTGGTGAACAGGACCACCCAGGCCGGGTTGGTCATCTGGCACACGAGGATGTCGCCGTCGCGGACCTCGTCGAACTCGTCGACGGTCCGCACGACCCGGGCGATGCCTTCGACGATGCCCGGGGACGCACCGATCCCCGTGATGAGGCGCACATCCTCCGATTGCGTCTGATGGAAGCGATCCGGGTACCCCCAATTGACGAGGTATGGGAAGGCGAGCTGCGATGGGGTGACCGTGCCGACCCAGTCGCGCGGATGTCGGCGAGCGGCGGCCTGGCGCTCGAGGCGGCGGCTGGCGACGAATGCCCGCGCGTCGATCGATTCGGCGCTGCCGATCAGGCCCCGAAGCTCGTTGTAGCGAAGGAACATCACGTCGTCGGGCGCATCGAGGCGCCCGGCATCCACGAGCTTGCGGCCGACCTCGAGCAGGACGAGGCGGACGTGGGCGTTGGCGCCCTGGTCGATGTAGAAGTGGTGGTCGGGCGTCAGCGGCGCCATCCTGCGATTGACGGCGTTGGCCGCGCGCATCTCCTCGAGCGCATCGCCGGTCAGCCCGTCGAGGATCTCCTCGGACGCGGCCGCGATGTCGATCCGCATCGCCTCGATCGCGCTCGGAAAGTCGTAGTCGCTGGCCAGGTACCCGCGGATGAGCTCGAGGACCGGCTCCATCTGCTCGCGGACCGTCGGGAAGATGAACTCGTGGCTCCAGACCGCATGCCATCCGAATTCGCGCTGATACGGCCCGATCGCCTCGGCGATGAACCGCCGGCCCCGCTCGCTCGCATGGAGCGACGCGGCGATCTCGGCGGCGGCATCGGATGCGAACGCCGCCCGCAGCTCGTGATCATCGCGAACCTCGTTCTTCATCCGCCACAGCGCCTCGATCGAGTCCCAGTTGCGGTCCGATGCCGAGTTCTGGAGGCGGCCCAGCAGCGCCTCGTCGACCGTGCCGCGGATCTTCTCCATGACGGCGCGCAGGTGGAGCGTCGCGGACAGCTGGGCGAAGTTCAGCATCCAGTGGATCTTCCAGTGACGATCGTGGATGTCGATAGCGTCCTCGAGCAGGCAGGCCACGTCGGCCAGGCTCATGCCGTCGGCGGCGTCGAGGCGCGCCTCCAGGAAGGCGAAATTGCGCTCCATCTCCGGCCGCAGGCGGTCCCGCCACCAGTCGGCGAAGTCCCGGCCGTAGACGGGCAGGACCACGTCGAGATACGCCCCCATCGTGGCGGCGAAGGTGGCGTCGCGCGGCACCCGCGCGCTGTAGCGCGAGCTGTACTCGGTTCCCTCGATCCGGAGGTCCGGATCGGCCGGGATGGCGGTCGTGTACACGTAGCCATTGACGTTCTTGGCCAGCCAGTCGACGGCGAACGGTGTCCCGAAGCGGCGGAACATGTGGTCGCAGCTGAGCCACCAACCACCGATGTCGAAGAACATCGGGCTGACCGGGTGCGGGATGTGCAGGTCGTCGTACACCCAGAAGAAGTCCTTCTCGACCTCCGAGTCCCAGTCGACCGGAAACGTGTCGTCTCCAAGGAACTGGCCGAGGATCTCCTCTGTCACGGCCACGGCGAGTCCTCCATCGCGTCCCGAACGTCCGCTTGCGGATCGTGCCTGTCATCGATGATCGATGATGATACGAGCCTAGGCCTCGTCAGCTGGCGCCACGGCCCCGGCGAGCGCCAGAGCGACCCGGCGAGCGTGTTCCCGGTACGCCGCCTCGAACAGTTCGATCGAGCGCTCCGGTCCGACCACGGCGGCGCTCGTGAGGACCGGCGGCAGCGCTCCCCGCTGCAGGAGGATCGCCGCGGTCCCCACCTTGATCTCGTTGACGATCGCGGCGTTGGCGACCGTGGAGCCCGGGCCGATCGGCGTGTCCAGGCCGTCCAGGCGCACAAGCGCGTCGCCGGCCGGCGTGCACAGGTCGATGACGATGTCCGCTTGGTCCAGCAGGCGGCTGCCGGTCGGGTGCTCCGGCACACCGGCCATCGACTGGGCGACCGAGGTGACGGCCACGACCACCAGGCCGCGGGCTCGCGCGCCCATCGCCATCTCGATCGGGACGGCGGTCAGCCCGGACGCCGAGAAGACCATCATCACGTCGCTCGGCCCGAACTGGAAGTTGGCCAGGATCACTTCGGCGAGGCCCTCGGTTCGCTCGATGAACATCGCCTGACGCTGGCCGTTCGCACCGACGACCTGGGTGTGGAACGTCATCGAGAGCTCGGCGATCGGATGGAATCCGGGGTAGGACCCGTACCGCGGGAACATCTCCTCGAGCGGGATCCGCGAGTGGCCTGTCCCGAAGAGGTGGACGAGGCCACCGTCGCCGATGGCTCGTGCGCAGAGGCTCACGGTCTCCGCGATGGCGGGCATCTGGGTGGCTTCGATCCGATCGAGGACTGCTCGGGCCTCGGAGAGCCACGCGCCGGCGATGGGCAAGACCGTCCTCCAGAGGTGCCCAGGGGATCCTCGGGCGGTCGCCCAAGATGTCTAGACAGGTGTGCCATCCTAAGCACGCCCCGAAGACTCCGTCAACATGGACACGATGACCGCCGCCACGACCCCGCGATACCTGGAGATCGCCGACTACCTTCGTCGCCTCGTCGCGGCGTCGCGACCGGGCGATCGGCTGCCGTCCGAAGCCGAGCTCTGCGAGCGCTTCGGTGTGAGCCGGATGACGGTCCGACAGGCGGTCCAGCTGTTGGCCAACGAGCGGTTGCTCGTGCGGCGTCGAGGCGAGGGCACGTTCACGGCTCCGCGCGTGGTGGCGCGACTCCTCGGATCGCCGCTCTCGTTCACCGAGAGCATGCGTCGGCGGGGTCGACGGGCCTCGTCGCGGATGCTCCACACGGGCTGGATCGAACCGAGCCCCGAGGACCGCGCCGCGCTCCACCTGCCGGTGGGCAGTCGGGCCATCGTCGTCGAACGACTCCGCCTCGCCGACGACCTGCCCATGGCCATCGAGCGCGTCGTCGCCCCGCCGACGTGCGCCGGCATCCTCGATGACGACCTGGCCGGCGGTTCGCTCCACGACGCCTTCGAGCGACTCGGGCGCATCCCGACCCGAGCCCAGGCACGGGTCTCCGCGCGGCTCGCGACCGACATCGAACGACGCCTGCTGGGCCTCGATCCCGACGGGGTCGTCCTCAGCGAGCGACGGACCATCGACGACCAGGACGGCATCCCCATCGAACACACCGAGACCCTCTATGCCGCCGAACGCTACGAGTTCGAGGCCGTGCTCCAGCGCGGCGACCACGCGGAGATGTCGTGACTGCGAGCCGGCACCTGGGCCTGGACCTCGGCGGGACGAACCTGAAGGTGGCCGTCCTGGAGCGGTCGGACCGCGGCGAGGAGCCCGTGTTGCTGGCCCGCGACACCGTGCCGACCTACGCCGAGCGCGGGCCCGATGGGGTCGTCGCGGTCATGGTCGAGGCCGGGCTGGCGGCGGTGGCGGCCCACGGCCCCATCGCCACGATCGGCATCGGCGTACCCGGCCTGTTCGATCGGGAGTCTGGCGTGATCCGCCTCTTTCCCAACTTCCCGGGACCATGGACCGGCTATCCCTTCAAGGCACGCCTCGAGGACGGCCTCGGCCGACCGGTCGTGTTCATCAACGACGCGCGAGCCCACACGCTCGCGGAGTCGCGGATGGGCGCCGGCCGCGGCGCCCGGACGATGGCGCTCGTGACGCTCGGTACGGGCATCGGCGGTGGGCTGATCATCGACGGCATGCTCCACCTGGGCACCGGCACCGCTGGGGAGATCGGCCATCAGACGGTGCTCGAGGATGGGCCGATGTGCGGCTGCGGCAATCGTGGCTGCACCGAAGCCCTGGCCCAGGCCAAGGCCATCACGACGGCGGCCGGTAAGGCCACGGTGGAGGAAGTCTTTGCGGGCGCTGTGGCCGGCGACGAGCGCTGCATCGCGGCCGTGGACCAGGCGACCCGCGCCCTGGGGATCGCGATCGCCAACATCGTCAACGTCCTTGCCCCCGATCGGGTGGTCGTCGGGGGCGGCATGGCCGCGGCTGGCAACATCATCCTGGAGCCGCTGCGAGCCAACGTCATGGAGCATGCGCGGATGCTCCCGCCGGAGCGGATCGAGATCGTGCTGGCGCAGCTCGGCCCGCTGGCCGGAGGGATCGGGGCGGCGCTGGCCGGCGCAGAGGGCGTCTAGGCCTGGAACGACCGGCCGCTCAGCCGGCCGCGGCGGTCTTGCGGGCGCGGAACTCGTCGAGCATCTCGGCCGTGCGGGTCGCCCCACAGCGGTCAGCGCCCGCGTTCATGACCTCGATGAGCGCATCGAGCGTCCGGACGCCGCCGGCAGCCTTGACCTTGACGCTCGGCGAGACGCTGGCTCGCATCAGGCGCAGGTCATCGAGCGTGGCCCCCGATGGCGCGAACCCGGTGGAGGTCTTGACGTACTCGGCGCCGGCGCGTTCGACCGCCTGGCAGCCACGCACGATCTCGTCCTTCGTCAGGTAGGCGTTCTCGAGGATGACCTTGACGATGGCCCCGCCGGCGTGAGCCGCCTCGGTCACGGATCGGATGTCGGCTTCCACGCGGTCGTCCTCACCCGAGCGAAGCCAGCCGATGTTGATGACCATGTCGAGTTCGACGGCGCCGTCGGCAGTCGCCCGTTCCGCCTCGAAGACCTTGGTCTCGGTCGCGTGCGCCCCGTGCGGGAAGCCGATGACGGTCCCCACGACGACGCCCGACCCGGCCAGGAGGTCTCGGCACGTCCGGACATCGGTCGGACGCGCACACACCGACGCGACCTCGTAGCGAGCCGCGATCGCGCAGCCTTCCATGACGTCGTCGAGCGTCAGCTCCGGTCGCAGCAGCGAGTGGTCGATGGTCTTGGCGACCCGCTCGTACGTCAGGTCTTCGATCGTCAGGGCGTCCATGGCCCGATGATGGCAGGCGCGACCGCAAATGTCTAGACAACCTCGGGTTGGGCCTCATGGCGGACGCATCTCCTCGGCGTCGCGGATCGCGCCGACGGACATCGCGCAGCCGTTCGCGGTGATCCGCACGACGACGTCGGTGACGCGCTCGGCCTCGACGGGGAACCGTCCGTCGCACGCGGTCCCGTTCATCCGCATGCCGTATGCACCGGGCAGGGTGGTCAAGTCGACGTCCACGACCTCACCGGCCGCGATCGTCGTCGTTCGGCTCGAATCCTCCCCTCCGACGATCAACCGGAAGGTGAGCTCGATCTCGGCGGTCGCGGGCTGGGTCACGAGATGGATGTAGCCCGGGCCGGGCTGCTGCTCGACCCCTTGCTCGAAGGTCGCACCGGCCTCCGGGACACACGCTCCGAGGACGACTGCCACCCCGACCAGGAGCGACGGCATACGCAAGCCGCGGAACATGATCAACCCGTGGCTTCGGTGACGCTCCAGCCGCCGTCGACGGCGATGGACTGGCCGGTGATCTGGCCGGCCTCGTCGGACAGCAGGAAGAGGGCGGCGTCGGCGACGGCCTCCGGGGCGAGGAGCCCGCCGGCGAGGGGCTGCTTGGCCGCGGCGTAGGCGGACGTCAACGGGTCAGCCGCGGCGCGCGCGGACATCGGAGTCGCGACCAGCCCCGGCTCGACGGCATTGACCCGGATCCCATGCGGCGCGTAGTAGGCCGCCATCGTCCGGGCCAGCGCGACCTCCGCACCCTTGATCGCGGCGTAGGCGTGGGTCGCAAAGAGGCGGGGCGACTGGTGGCTGGCCAGCACGCTGCTGACGAGCACGATCGATCCGCGCCCTCCCCCATCGCGCTCAGGCGTGTCGAGCATGACGCGAACCACCTCGCGGGCGGCCATGAACGCCGGCGTCCCGTTCAGGTCGAGCGTCTCCTGCCAGCCTTCGAGCTGGATCTCGTGGATCGGCCCATCGCCGAACTTCCGCCCCGACCCGCCCGCGACGGCGAACAGGCCGTCGAACCGACCGAATGCAGAGCGCAACGTGGCGAACGCCGCGACCGTGGCTGCCTCGTCCCGGAGATCGGCTGCTGACCACTCGGCCCGCCCGCCGGCCTTGGCGATGGACGCCGCGAGTGCCTCGGTCTTGGCCGGATCGCGCGACACGATGCCGACCGTCGCGCCCTCGGCCGCAAAGCGCCGAGCCCCGGCGGCCGCGATGCCACTGGCACCCGTGACGACGATGACGCGGCCGGCGAGTCGATCACCCATGGGCACTATCTACCACACCGGAGTCGCGCCGTCCGCCCACCGGGTCACGAGCGCCCAGCCGACAACGCCGGGATAGGCCGCTGCTTCGTGTGCCTGTGATCGCCCGCGACGCGAGTATTGCGTGTGGGTGTCGGCGACCGTACGATGCGCAGACCCTGAGCCGCCCACGTACGGGGCTCGTCCACGTTCCACTTCGGTGGCTGGATGCATGAGCCCGCGATGGTCGGTCGGGAGCGGAGGTTCTGGCATGGCGACGGTGACGTTCGAGCACGTCAACAAGATGTACGGCGACTTCCCCGCCGTGAAGGACCTCGACCTCGAGATCGGTGACGGCGAGTTCATGGTCCTGGTCGGACCGTCCGGATGCGGGAAGACGACCAGCCTGCGGATGATCGCCGGACTCGAGGAGATCAGCACCGGCACCCTCCGCATCGGCGATCGCGTCGTCAACGACGTCCCGCCCAAGGATCGCGACATCGCGATGGTCTTCCAGAGCTACGCGCTCTACCCGCACATGTCGGTCCGCGAGAACCTCGCCTTCGGGCTGAAGCTGCGCAAGGTCCCCAAGCCCGAGATCGAGCGGCGGGTCAAGGAAGCGGCCGAGACCATCCAGCTCGACAAGCTCCTCGATCGCAAGCCGAAGGAACTGTCCGGTGGCCAGCGCCAGCGCGTCGCGCTCGGTCGCGCCATCGTCCGTGAGCCAGCGGTCTTCCTGATGGACGAGCCGCTCTCCAACCTCGATGCGAAGCTGCGCGTTCAGACCCGGGCCGAGATCGCCCGCCTGCACCAGCGGCTCAAGACGACGGTCGTCTACGTCACGCACGACCAGGTCGAGGCGATGACGATGGGTCAGCGGATCGCCGTCATGAACGAGGGCCTGCTCCAGCAGGTCGGCACACCCCAGGTGCTGTACGACACCCCGATCAATCGCTTCGTCGCCGGATTCATCGGCAGCCCGTCGATGAACTTCGTCGAGGTCCACACCGAGGGCGCCGGCGACGGGGCCCGCCTCGTCGGCCCGGCCGACTGGTCGATCCCGCTGCCGTCCCGCTATCGCGAGGCAGCGACCCCGCGTGCGGGCCACACGCTGATCGCGGGCTTCCGCCCCGAGCACCTCGATATCGGTGAAGCCGGTCCGGGCGTCGGCGCGTTCCGGGCGCGGGCCGACGTGGTCGAGTATCTCGGCAACGAGGAGCTCCTCCACATCAACGCCGCCAACCAGGACGTGGTGGCCATCGTCGGATCCGAGCATCGCGTCCGCCCTGGTGACATCGTCAACCTGGTCCTGCCCCTCGACAAGCTGCACCTGTTCGATGGGGAGAGCGGCCTGACCCTCGCCCCGGACGTGGCGCTCGTCGCCTGAGCACCGATCCGTCCACCAGCGACCGACCGGCCCCGGAGGATCCCTCCGGGGCCGGTCTCGTCGAGCGCGTCGTCGAGTCCCAGGTCCTTCACCAGGGCCGCTACCTGACGTTCCGGGTCGACACCATCGAGCGGTCCGATGGATCGCGAGCAACGCGTGAGATCGCCGGCCACCCGGGCGCGGTGACGGTCGTCGCCATCGACTCGGAGGATCGCGTCCTGCTCGTGCGCCAGTACCGGGTCGCGGTCGGCGAGACGCTCCTCGAGCTGCCCGCCGGAACGCTCGAGGTCGCCGACGACGGGACGACCGAGGACCCGGCGATCGCGGCGCGTCGCGAGCTGGAAGAGGAGACCGGCATGCGGGCCGGGTCATGGCAATTCCTGACCCGCTTCTACACGACGCCGGGGTTCACCTCCGAGGTCATGTACTTGTACCTCGCGACGGATCTGGCGCCGGCTCACGGCGACCGACTCGGACCCGACGAAGACGAGCGCCTGCTGCTCGAGCGGATCCCGTTCGAGGCGGCGCTCGCGGCGGTCGAGCTTGGCGAGATCGTGGATGCGAAGTCGATCGTCGGCCTGTTCTGGGTCGAGCGATCGAGGCGAGCGTGATGACCACTGACGACGTCGTCGAGGTGACGTATCACGTCACGATGTCGGACATGCTCCGAGGGTCCACCGCGGCCGCCAGACGCTCGTGGTTCACACAGGTCCTCGGCATCGCGGTCGTCGTGGTCTGTGGTGCCGCTGTCATCCTGCTCGGCGACCTGATCTCGATCATCGGCGTCGTGCTCGGGATCGGGCTCATCACCGGCTGGATCATGGCGCCATTCGTCTGGCGGATGGCCCGCACGAGGATCGGGCCTGAGGGACTCGACGAGACGATGACCGCGGACGACGAAGGCATCCGGTTCCACTCCGCGATCTCGGACGACCGGCGGCCCTGGTCGAGCATCCAGCGGGCGGATGAGGTCGGGGCGTTCCTGGTGCTCGATGCCGGCAAGGGCATCATCCACATCCTGCCGACCCGAGCCTTCACACCGTCGCAACGCGGGACGTTCTACCGGCTACTGGAGCGTCGCGGACTTCTTCCGGCCGGCGCGCCCCGGTGACGTCGCGACGGGCCGCGCCTACGGACCGAGTCGCGCCAGGGCCTCGCGGTACAGCGTCGTCTCCGGGCTCAGCGCGACCGCGAGTCGCAGATGCGTGCCCGCCTCGTTGCGTCGGCCCAGCCGCTTCAGGCTCTGGCCGAGTGCGAAATGCGCGTAATGGGCCGACGGGTCGATCTCCAGGAGCGCCTCGAACGTCGCCCTCGCCCGCTCGTGGCGGCCCGAGTTGTAGTAGGCCTGACCGAGAGCCTCGAGGATCGATGCCTTGCCCGGTTCCAGGCGGGCCGCCCGCTCCAGGACGATGGCGGCCTGGGCGTGATGTCGGCCCTCGAGCAGCTCATGGCCGCGCTGGAACAGCGCGTACGCACCCTCATGCTCGTCGTCGGGGCCCGGTTCGCTCGGATCTCGCTCGAGTGGATCTCGTTCGTGCACGCGGCGATGGTGGCATGGAACGCGTCCGATGTCGTCGGGCGATCAGTCCTCGCGCCAGGCCGCGAGATCGACCTGCTGCAGTCGCGGGGATTTCGTCGGGCCCGGGATCCGTCCGCGCTTCGCGATCGGACGGCCGTCGATCTCCTTGATGTCGCCGGTGAAATCGATCGGGGTCGCGCCGCTGATGTACGAGCCCACCGCATACGAATCGACCGGCGCGCCGGCTTCCTTGAAGTAGGTGATCCGATCCGGGTTGAGCCCGCCCGAGATGACGATCTTCACGTGGTCGAAGCCGGCCTGGTCAAGACGCGCGCGGACCTCGTGGACCAGCTCGGCCGTGACCCGACCGCGCTCGGACGGGGTGTCCAGGCGGACGCCGTACAGCCGCTCGCCCAGGGCGTGGGCGACGCGCAACGCTTCCTCCGCCTCGTCCTTGAAGGTGTCAACGAGCACGATCCGCGGCACGTCCGGTCCGATGTGCCGGTCGAACGCGAGGGCCGCCTCGACGGTATCGCCGAAGATCAAGACGAGCGAATGGGGCATGGTGCCGGTCGGCGCCAGGCCGGCCAGACGAGCACCGGCGGGCGTGGACGCGCCGACGCACCCGCCGACGATCGCGGCGTAGTCCAGCACGTCGGTGATGTCCGGGTGGATGTGCCGTGCCCCGAAGCTGATGACCGGGTCCGGGGCCGCGGCGTCGACGCACTCGCGCGACGCGGTCGCCCAGCCAGTCGATTGCGCGAGCATCCCGAGCATCGCGGTTTCGTAGAGCCCGAACGTGCGATAGCGCGCTCGGATCCGGAGAACGACCTCCTTGGGCTCGATGACGTCGCCGTCCTTGAGGGCTTCGAGTCTCGTCTGCTCCGCATCCGCCCCCGCGAGGACGTGGCCCAGGAGGTTCCGGGCTTCGCCGATGCCGCAGAGCACGGCATGCTGGCGGGCGAACACCTCCATGGTCACGACCGGGTCGAGGCCTTCGCGTTCCAGGATGGTTTCGGCGCGGGCGAAGTAGACGTCGGCTGAGTCACCGGAGAGGATCTCGTGCGACGGTCGTGCACGCTGCAGGCCCATCAGTCGGGATCGGCTCCTCTCTCGCGCGGGTCGTGGCCATGGGCCGGCGACTCCGGCTCCGAGGTGGCGGCGAGTGTAGCGTATGGCTCTCGAGCGGCGCCCTGCCAGGCGGGCTGTCTCCCCACGAACGGCCTCATGGCTTGGCCGACTCCTTGATCCGATGGGCGTGCATCCGGTGGATCCGACGGCGGCGCCGGCCGCGATTCCAAAGAACGATCAGGACGAGGGCCATCAGCGCCGCGACGGCGAGTACCAACAGGCTGATGACGCGACTGCGCCCGAGGCCAGTGGCCCCGGACCAGGCGGCCTCGGCCTCACCGGCGGCGGCCGCGGCCGCGGACAGGTCGCCCCGCGAGAACGCCTCCCGTGAGGCGACCAGGTCGGCTTCCGGGGCCTCGTCCCACAGACCCAGGCTCAGGAACAGGTCGCCGCCGTTCGGTCGAGCCGCGACGGCCGCCTGATAGCGCTCGATCGTCTGGAGTTCGGCATCGGCCTCGGCGATCGCGTCGTCGAACCCGTCGTCGCCTTCGAAGGCGGTCTGGAGCGCCCCCGGTAGCTCGAGACCGGCAACCGATGCCGCCGCCTCGACGGCGGCCCGCTGGTCGAGCACGCCGCTCGCCAGGTCGAGCATGGCCGTGGCGTCCTCGAACTGCCAGGCGCGGAGGGCGTCGCGGATCGGCATCGGCAACCGCCAGTCGGTCGCCTGGGCGACGACCTCGTCGTAGCGCGTTCGCGCCGCCAGGCGGGCATCGAGCAGCGGCAGGTCCTCGGTCCGGGCGACCCAGGTCCGCCACAAGTCGTCGAACGATCTGCCGCTCCTGGTCTCCAGCAGGTCCAGCAGGCCGCGCCAATCCGGCGGCCCGTCCACCCGCTCGGTGGAACCGCCACCAGCCGGCTGGTAGGCCCCGACACGCTCGCTTGCATCGGACCACACCGCCCGGAGACCGTCCCCGCCGGCCCGCTCTGCGACCGCGCGTGCCAGCGACAGGCTGGCGGCATACGCGTAGTCCTCGGCGGCCGTGGTCTCACGGCCGACCGAACCCCAGGCGTTGAGCGGGATCCGGGCCTTCGTCAACGCGTCGGTCAGCTCGTCGCCGACGGCCTTGACCTTGAGAACGGCGGCGGCCTCGAGGCCGTAGTACGACGCGAACGCCTCGTTCGCCCAGCGATCCGCGAGCAGCGCGCCGTTGAACCAGCCGTGGGCCGCCTCGTGCAGGACGACGAAATCGCTCGCGTAGTAGGCGACCTCGACCCGTCCGGCCGCCGGGTCGAAGAGCCCGGCATATCCCCCGGTCGAGCGGCTCACGGCCTCCTGCACGACGAGCGTGTCCTCGCGCGGCCATGGCAAGCCGATCTGGTCGCCGAGGACCGGCAAGGCGCGTTCGACCAGGCCGCCGACCCGCTTGTCCCAGGCCGGGTCGTCGGGCCACGAGCGGATCGTCAACGGTACCGGCCGTCCGAGCACGATCGGGCTGATCGTGCGGGTGGCATACGCCCCCGGCCGGTCGCCGACGAGGAACGCGAAGAAGGTCAGCGGCTTGTCCAGGCGGCCGGACCGGAAGATCGTCCGGCCGGTCGAGTCGGTCGTCGGGGCGGGGATGGAGCCGGCCTCGACCTCGACCTGGAAGCCGGCGGGGAAGACCACCGTGGCCGAGCTGCCCGGCGTGTCGTCGGTCGCGTATGCCCAGACCGGGAAGGACACGAGCGAATCGCCGATTCGGACGTCGCGGGTCGCCTTGCCGCCGTTGTCGGCGATGTCGAAGCGGAGCGTGTAGCGGGCGGTGCTCTGGCTGTACAGGCGTCTCGGGAGGTTGAGCTGGAGGATCGTGTACTCGGCGGTCCTCTTCGTCGCTCCAACGGTCGGTGTCCCGGCGCCGTCCCAGCTCAGCGCGTGACCCGTCGTGCCCGGCAGGACGGCCAGGAACGCCTTGTCGAAGTAGTAGCGCCTGGTCACTGTGTCCTTGAGGCGGTTCGTGAGCGTCAGGGCGAGCGTCACCCGGACCCGGTGCTTCGAGGGCTGGACGTCGTACCTGGCCTCGCTGACGATGGTCAGGTCGGGGGCGGCGGCCCGAACCTCGGCAACGGGACCGACGACTGGCGCGGCCAGGAGGCCGATCGCGGCCACGAGCGCGAGGAGGACCGGGACGGTCCGGCGGACGCTCCTCACCCGATCAGGAGCTCTGGCATGCGCGCCTCGTACCGTGCCAGGAGGTCGGCGTTCCGCGAGGATCGCTCGCCCGGGTCGGGGATCCGTCCGCCCAGAAAGAGCCAGTCCCTGGACTCGTCGAGGAGCTGGTCGGCCATGCCCAGGATGCGGGCCAACGCAAGGCCCAGCCGATCGGCGTCGGCATCGGCGATCGGCACCTCCACGGCCAGGAGCGGTCGCTCATCCTCGCCGATGCTGAACTTCGCGAACGGGAACTCGTCATTCCAGCGCAGCAGCTTCCGGTACGACTTGCGGAACATGTCGCTGATCGGTGGCGCGTAGTGGCCCCACGCGATGATCGCGAGCGCGGGATCCAGGATGACGGTCACGCGGAGATCGAAGCGCCGGCGGCCGTCGAGCACGAGGTCCCAGGAGACGATCCCGTCGCGATCGGCCCGCTCGAGCGCCTCCAGGCCCAGCTCGGCGAGCCATCGCTCGACGTCGGCCGGGCGCACGAGGGGCGCGCCGTGGTCGGCGGATGGCATGGCCCGCGGAGTCTAGCCGAGAACCGAGGGGCGTTCCACAGGAGCCTGCCCGGAGACCGGCGGGCCCCATCGGCGTCGGCGAGCGGCTACTTGCCTCGCCTTGCGCCGGCCGAGGCCGCCGCGGCCGGACGCGTGCCCTCGGCGGCGACGGCGACCGGCTTGGGGCCGGCCGCGGGACGACGTCGTGCCGTCGGCCGCGGCTCGACCGACTCGCCACTCTTCACCACGCGGCCCACGAAGTCGGAGCTGCGGATGTCGGCCGCGACCCGCACGTTGCGACCGATGCGGACGCCGCGAGGGATGACCGCGCGCTTGCCCACGACCGTGATGCCGGTGTTCAGCCGGCTCGGCTCCTGCTTGTTCGGTCGATCCGGGAATGGGCCGTCGCCGACCAGGGCTCCCTGGCCGACCACGACCTCCTTGTCGAGGATCGAGCGGTCGACCACCGCCCCCGAGCGGATCACCGAGTCGAACATGACGATCGAGTCGCGCACCACCGCCCCCACGCCGACCCGCACGCCCGGCGACAGCACCGAGTTGACGACCGTGCCGTCGATGACGCAGCCGTGGCTGATGAGGCTCCGATGGACCTGCGCCGTTGGCCCCACCTTCGCCGGGGCGCGTTCCTCGGATCGGGTGTGGATGACCCAGTCCTTGTCGTAGAGGTCGAGCTCGGGGTCGTCGGCCAGGAGCGCCATGTTGGCCTCCCAGTAGGACTGGATGGTCCCGACGTCCTGCCAGTAGCCGCTGTAGTGGTAGCCGAAGACCCGGGCGCCAGCCTCGATCATCGCCGGGATGACGTTGCGACCGAAGTCGACGTTGTCCTCGGTGAGCCACGTGCGGAGGGCCTTCTTCGAGAACACGTAGACGCCCATCGAGGCGAGGTCGCTCTTGGGCTGCTTGGGCTTCTCCTGCCACTCGACGACGCGGTTCTGGTCGTCCATCGCGAGGATCCCCATCCGCGACGCCTCGGCGAGCGGCACGCGCCGGACGGCGATCGTGACGTCGGCGCGGTGACGACGATGGGCGGCCAGGAACGGCTGGTAGTCCATCTTGTAGATGTGGTCGCCGGCGAGGACGACGACGGTGTCGCCCGGATCGTGCTCGAGGACATTGATGTTGCGCAGGACCGCGTCGGCGGTCCCCCGGTACCACTCCGCCACGCGGCCGCGCGCGATGTAGGGCTGGAGGAGCTTCACGCCACCGCGATTGCGGTCCAGGTCCCATGGCCGGCCCAGGCCGATGTGATCGTTGAGGGAGCGCGGGTTGTACTGCGTCAGGACGACGACGTTGTCGATCTCGGAGTTGACGCAGTTCGACAGCGTGAAGTCGATGATCCGGTACTTGCCACCGAACGGGACCGCCGGCTTGGCGCGTTCCTGCGACAAGATGGACAGCCGCTCACCTTCGCCGCCCGCGAGGATGACCGCCATCGTGCGCTTCACGGTCGCGCCTCCCTGACCTGTCGCCAGGACGCCGTTCGGTCGCCCCCGCCGTTGGATGCTAGCACGGCATCCATCAGGCGTCGGTCAACGGCAGGTATCGGTCTCGTGAACGTCTCGTGACAGGCGCCGCGCCCGTGAGGCGAGTTACAGGAACAGGCGCGGGTTGACGAAGTCGCCCTTGTAGCGGACGGCCCAATGGAGGTGGGCGCCGGTCGAATGACCCGTGTTTCCCTCGTAGCCGATCACCTGGCCGGCCTTGATGTTGCTGCCGGCCCTGATCCCGCCCGGGTAGGCGGGCCGCATGTGGGCGTACCACGTCTGCAGGCTCTCGCTGTGCGCGACGATGACGATCCAGGCCGGATCGGCGCCGTCAGCGTAGTTCCACCCGATGTAGGCGACCACGCCCGCGCCCGACGCGCGGACCTTGGTGCCCTCCGGGGCGACGATGTCGATGCCCGAGTGGAAGTGCGGACAATCGCCGCGCGGCGGCTCCCATGAGAACCCGGTGCATCCGAAGTTCTGGGTCACGTTGCCCGACATCGGCCAGGACAGCGTCCCGTTGTACTCGGATGGGATGCGGCCGGCCTGGGTCTGCTTGCGGACGATCTCGGAGATCTTCGCGGCGAGCTGCCGCTGCGCCGTCGCGGCGATCCTCAGGGCCTTTGCCGCATTCGCCTTGCTCCTCGCGATCTTGGCGAACGTCGCCCGCTGGATCGAGAGGTTCCGCTGGGTCTCCTTCTCGAGCTTGCGGAGCTCGGCCTTGGCCGCCTTGAGGGCCTTCATGCTGGCGTCGAGGGTCCGCTTCTGGGCCGCCGTCTCCTGCCGCAGGACGTTCGTGCGCTCGCGGGTGGCGGCCACGTTCTGGTGCAGGACGGCCAGCGCCTCCTGGTCGCGTGCGATCTGCTGGGCGAGTTCCTTGTCCTGCTCCCCGATATCGATGTAGGCGCTCATCTCGGTAAGCAGGTCGGTGAACGTCCCGCCGGACAGGAACGACTCCAGCAGCGACGTGCGATCCGTGTCGTAGGCGCTCCGGATCCGCTCGGCCAGCAGGAGCTTCCGTTGGCGCAACTCTTCCCGCTTGACGACCTCCTGGCCCTCGATCGCGACGAGCTGCGCGTCCATCGCCGCGAGTTGCGCGACCAGGTCCGCGTACTTGGCCTTCACCTTGTCGATGGCCGCGCCCATCTTGGTGATCTTCTTCTTGACCGCGCTCAGGTCGGCGTTGATGCCGGCCAGCTGCTTGCGGGTGTTGGAGATCTCGGTCGCGAGGCCACGCTGCAGGGCGTTGAGCTCCTTGACCTGCTCCTTCTGCTTCTTGACTTCCTTCGCGAGCTCAGCCTGCTTGTCCTTCGCGTCGGTCAGTTCGTCGCCGCGCACGATCGGGGTGCTGGCGGGCGCGCCAAGCAACCCCAGGACGAGGGGCACGAGCAGGAGCGACGCGAGGATCCGGCGGCGGGCGGGCTGCCGGCGGGCGGGCGCCGACGCCCAGCCGATCGCGAGCGAGGGGACCGATCGGTCGGTCTGGCGGCCTATCACGTTGGCGATGTCATCGTGCGAGCAAACTCCGTGGGTCGTTGGCGGGCTTGGGGACCCGCACAGCGTCTGACGGCTACGCCCGCCGGTTCATCGCCGTCCAAACCGGGGCACACGACCGCTGGACGACACCGGCTTACGGGCATCTTACCCGAGGGAGTCTAGCCATCCCGGCCACGCAACCCAACCAGACGTTGGTCCGGGGTGCTTCGTGGGACCGAGGGGCCACACGGCGGTTCGCGTCGGGCGCCCGCTGCACGCTCACGCTCGGATGAGCACGGCCCACAACGCCCCGAGGATCAGGAACGGCCCGAACGGCACATACGAGCGCCGGCTGATCTGCCGCGTGGCCAGCAGGGCCAGCAGCACGACCCCGGCCAGGATCAATCCGAACACGACGCCACCGAGCGCACGCTCGCCACCGGCCATCAGCCCGACACCGACCAGCAGCTTGACATCGCCGATGCCGAAGGCGCCCGCGCCGAACGGGATCGAGGGCAGGTACAGCACGAGCGGGATGATGACCGCGGCCGCGATCGCCCAGACCAGATCGGGGCCGACCAGCGGGTTGAGCCCGCTCACGGCGTAGAGCAGCGCGATCGGGATGACCGGCAGGGTCAGTTCGTCGGGCAGCATCCGCTGGTCGAGGTCGGTCGCCAGGCCGACGATGAGCGTGACGAACCATGCGCCGAACAGGGCCGATCGCCAGGGGATCGGCCCAGAACCTGAGCGGCAGCAGCCCGAGTGCGGCCGCACCGACCAGCGCGGTGACGGCCGTTCGCCAGTCCAGGCTCCGCCCGGGCGGGTGCTCCTCGTCGTGCTCCGGCCAGAGCGTCGCCAGGCGGTCGGCCACGACGCCCACGGCGAACCCGGCCCCGGCACCCAGCAGGGTGGCGACGACCGCGAAGGCCCGGATCGGCACATCGGCGAACTCCATGCGCCCAGACCTCCGGGCTAACGAGCGTGCTCGCGACGCCGGCCGGGGACCGTCAGTCGCCGCTGGCGCCCGCCAGCGCCAGCTCGACGAGCGTCGCGTGCGACACGCCGGTCGCGCCGCGTGGCGCGAACGGCACGGCCTTGCGGTAGTAGCCGGTCCCGGCGATGTCCAGGTGGACCCACGGCTTCGTCACGAACTCGCGCAGGAAGAGGCCGCTCTTGACGAGCGAGCCCTCGGCTGACCCGGAGTTCTGCAGGTCGCCATACCAGCTTTCCATGTCCGGCACGTAATCGTCGATGAGCGGGAGCTGCCAGTAGCGCTCGCCGGCCCGGTCCGCGGCCGCGATCACGTCGTCGTAGAAGTCCTGCGGCTGCCCGAATGCCCCCGTCACGAGGTGCCCGAGCGCGCGTGCGACGGCACCGGTCAGCGTCGCCACGTCCACGACATGGGTGGCGCCGAGCTGCTCCGCGTACGTCATCGCATCGCCCAGGATCAGTCGCCCTTCGGCGTCGGTGTTCGTGATGTCCACCATCTTCCCGTTGAGCGCCCTGACGACGTCGCCGGGCCGGGTCGAGTGCGGGCCGGGCATGTTCTCGACCGCCGGCGCGAGAGCGAGCAGAGGCGTCCCGGGTGCCAGGCGGGCCACGGTCGCGATGGCCGCGATCACGGTGCACGCCCCGGTCTTGTCCATCTTCATCTCGTCCATCCGGTCGGATGGCTTGATGCTGATCCCACCGGAATCGAAGCAGACGCCCTTGCCGACCAGGGCCAGGTGCCGATCGATCGCGTCGCGCTCACCCACGCCCCCGGAGCGAAGGACGATCATCCGGGGAGGGTTGTCGCTGCCGCGTCCGACGGCGAGGAACAGGCCCATGCCGAGCTCGGCCGCACGCGTCTCGTCGATGACGTCGATCCACAGGCCGTGCTGGCGGGCGATCTCGCGGGCCTCGTCCGCGAGGACGTCCGGACTGACGTCGTTGGCGGCCCGGTTCGATAGCGTGCGGGCCAGGTTCGCGCCCTCGCCCATGATCACGCCTCGCTCGCCGGCGGCGGCGATCGTGCCGACGTCCGAGTCTCCCGGCGCCACGAGGATCAGCTCGTCCAGCTCCGGCGGTGCCGCCTCGACCGTCTCGAGGTAGATCGACTTCGGGTCGTACGAGCCCTCGACGACCCCGCGCGCGACGAGCTCGCCCACGACCTCGGCGGGCTCGCCCAGCGCGTCGATGAGCGGTGCCAGCCAGACGGCCAGGCGCTCGACCGTCCGACCGCCGAGGCGGCGCTCGGCCGTCGCACCGATCCGGACGACCGTCTCCCGGTCGAGCTTGGCCGATTCGCCGGCTCCGACCACCAGCACGCGCCCGGCTGGCAGCTCGCCCGGCGCGGCCAGCGACGTCGTGTAGCGCTTGGCCTTCAGTTCGCCGAAGGCGGCCAGGGAGCGCAGTTCACCCCCGGTCCGACGATCCAGCTCGTCGAGCGGTCCCTCGAAGGCCGGCTCGTCGACGATCGGGATGACGAGGACATCAGCGGCGACATCCCAGGGCTGGTCGTTGACGACACGAAGTTGCACGGTGATCGGGCCTCCGACACGTTCGCGTACGGCCGAGCTCCCCCGCTCGACTCGCAGTCGCGATGGGCTGCGCGCAGTGTACCCGCGGCCGGTCAGCGGGGAGGATGCCGGATCAGGGCGTCGCCGAGGGCTCGGGCTCCGGCTCCAGCGCCTCGGACAGCTCCGCCTTGGCCCCCTCGATGGCGATCACGGCGCGGTTGAGGCTGCCCCGACCGATGTCGGCCATGATCACCACGAGCCCGCGGGCATCGGGTGGTAGCCGCGCCCTGGCGGCCTTCTCCGCCGCGATGGCTTCGCGGACCTTGTCGGTCACCTTGCCGCCAACGGACGCGAGCGCCTGGTACAGCGCGGCGAGCGCCTTGTCGTAGGTCTCGTTGCGCTCCAACCACTGATCCAGGACGGTCACGTCGACCGTGGCGACGAGCCGGTCCCGGAACGCCCGGCTCGCCGCGATCGTCGCCGCGGCCTCGTCCAGCGTCGCGATCGCCGCCTTGTACTTCGCGGCCCGACCCTGTTCGGCCGCGGCGGCCACCAGCCGGTCGTGCTCGGCCAGCTGGGCCGCCAGGCGACCGGCCGCGGCCGCCCCGACCGTCAACTGGACCCAGGCCGCATCGAGGCCATCGGTCGCCGTCGGCACCGGGAGCAGGCGGGCGTACCGTCGTCGCACTTCTGGGGAGACGCGGAGATCGGCCTCGGGGGCGCGCACGTGCGGGACGGTCGAGAGGTCGGCCCGGATCGCCTTCGTCTGTTCGGCGATCGCGGCCAGCAGCTCGTCGCCCTTGGCGATCGCCGCATCGACGGTGTCCGCGTCGCCGTTGATCATCGCGGCCAGGGCGCCTCTCGCCTGCGATCCGAGGGCGTCGACGTCGTCGGCCAGCGCGCGAAGGTCGGTCTCGATCGCATCGAGACGCCCGGCGACGGCGGCATCGTTCTCGTAGGTGAGACCCGGCACGACCGGGCGATCCGGGCCGGGAGCCATCGCGGCCACCAGGCCCGCCGCGCCGAGGGCGATGACGATCGCGGCCACGATCCAGACGACCGCCGCAGCAGCCGGTCGGGCCGCCGTCACGAGGTCGCCCGGGATGGCGAGGCTCGGCTCTTGCCCGGGTTCGAGGGGATCGGGCACGGTCACGCGGGTGCGACCCCATCGACCGTGGGTCGGTCGGTCGTCGCCTGGTCCGCGAAGACGTCGCCGCGAGTCCGCTGGTCGCTCGGCTTCGCGCGCAGATAGCCCAGCGCGCCCTCCATCGGCCGCGGCTCGAACCCGAACCGTGCCGGGATGACGTCCAGCGCGCCGATGTTGTCGAGGCGCAGCTGCCGGAGCTGGTCGGTGGCCACCGGGAACGGGATCCGCAGGAACTCGGCGCTGCCGGCCACGAGGCGGATCAGCGGCACGGGCATCGGGACGATCACCCGGCGCTTGCCCATCGCCGAGAGCACCTCGCGGGTGATCTCGCGATAGGTCCAGTAGCGCGGCCCACCCAGCTCGAACGTGCCGCCGATCGTGGACGGGTCGGCGAACGTGGCCGCGATCGCCTTCCCGACATCGCCGCCATGGATCGGCTGGAACCGGCTGTCGCCGTTCCCCGGCACCGGGAGCAGGCCTGGCGACAGCCGCACGAGGTCCGCGATGATGTTGAAGAAGCCATCGCCTGCGCCGAACTGGAGCGAGGGCTTCAGGATCGTCCAGTCGAGCCCGGACGCCGCGACCAGGGCTTCGGCCTTGGCCTTCGAGCTCGCGTAGTGGAGGTCCGGATCGTCCTCGACGCCCATCGCCCCCATGTGGACCAGTCGTCGGACGCCGGTCGCCTTCATCGCCTCGATCAAGGTGCGTGTGCCCTCGGTGTTGATGAGGCGCAGGTCCGCGCCGCCGCGGTAGTCCCGCGGGATCGCGACGAGGTGGAGGACCTCGTCGGTGCCGGCCAGCGCGGCCGACAGGGTCGCGGGCATGGTGACGTCGCCCTTGCGGATCTCGACTTGGTCGCGCCAGGCGGCCGGCAGGCGTTCCAGGACGAGTTCACCGGCCGGGTCCGTGCGAACGAGGGCGACGATGCGGTGACCGGCGTCGAGGAGGACCGGCAGGGTCCAGCTGCCGACGAAGCCGGAGGCGCCCGTGACGAGGATGGTGGACACGACCGAGGAATTGTAGCATCGGGGGATGACGAACCCCTCGAACCCCGACGACACCGCGCCGACCGGCCGATCGCTCCACCGTCTCGTCGAGGCGATGCCCAAGGCTGAGCTGCACCTGCACCTCGATGGCTCGCTGCGAATCGCGACCGCGCTCGATCTGGCGCGGACACGCCGGATCGATGCCCCGACCACGTGGGCGGGGATGTCGAGGGTGCTCGTCGCCCCGATGCCGTGTCGGGACCAGGCCGAGCTGCTGCGGGCGTTCGAGCTGCCGATCGCGCTCATGCAGGACACCGAGGCGCTCGAGCGGATCACGGCCGAGCTGGTCGAGACGAAGGCCGCCGACAACGTCCGCTACGTCGAGATCCGCTGGGGCCCGCTCCTGCACGTCGCGCGCGGCCTCTCGCTGGCGGACGGGATCTCCGCGGTGTGTGCCGGGGCCGCGGCCGCGGCGGCGCGGACCGGGATCACGGTCCGGCTCATCTGCACGGCCCTGCGCTCGCACGACCCGGCGGCGAACCTCGAGCTCGCCGAGACCGCCGTCCGCTTCCGCGACCAGGGGCTGACCGGTTGGGACCTCGCCGGTGACGAAGCCGCGTTTCCCGACCCCGGGGTCCATGCCGCGGCGTTCGAGGCCGCCCGTGCCGGTGGGCTCCGGATCACGGTCCACGCCGGCGAGTGGGGCGGCGCCCCGCAGGTCAGCCGAGCCCTCGTGGTGGGCCCTGAGCGGATCGCCCACGGTCCGAGCGCCACCGACGACGCTGCGCTGTGCGAAGAGCTGATGGCTCGTGGCGTGACCCTCGACCTCTGCCCGACCTCGAACTGGCAGGCCGGGATCGTGCCGAGCATCGATTGGCACCCGCTGGCGCGGCTCCACCGGATGGGCGTCTCGGTGACGCTCAACACGGACGACACGACCGTCTCGGACATCACGCTGTCCGAGGAGTACATCAACGCGATCGAGAGGATCGGGCTGACCCTTCCTGAACTCTGGGCGATGGACCGGCACGCGCTCGACGTCGCCTTCGCCGACGAGGCGGCGATCGCTCCGATCCGAGCCGCCTTCGACGCGTGGGCCGAGGCGATCCCCGACGTCAGCGGGCGCTGAGGACGAGCTCCACCCCTGGCCCGAGCAGGGTCAGCCGGTCACCTTCGCGCTCGGCCGCGCCGACCCGCGTGATCGCGCGCATGAACGCCGATTCAGAGGCCATGACGTCGTCGGCGCAGCGCATGTCGGTCGTGGTGATGTCGGTCACGCGGATCTCGCTGGCGACCAGCGCCAGCCGCCCACCCCAGCTGTTGCAGGCCGACGTTCCGACGATGCTCGGCGCCTCCATGGTCAGGGTGATGTCGGCGCCCTCGACGATCGGGATGGCCACGCCATCGATCGTGCCGTGATCCAGCCGCCAGTCGCCGGCCACCTCGACCAGCGACGTTCCCGGCTTCGGCTCCAACCTGACGCAGCTCGCGGACCCGATCGCGGTGATCGCGACCAGGAGCAGCATCCGGATCAAGTCGACATCGCCTCCAGCGCGGAGGCGAGGGCGGTCGCGTCCGAGGCGACCGCGTCCGGCCGATCCTCGATGGGCAGCGCCTCGACCTGGGCGCTCGTCGTGACGCCGGTGAGCATGAGGATGCAGCGCGCACGGACGACCCGGGCCGCGGCCAGGTCGCTGTGGATCCCGTCGCCGATCATGACCGCGTCCGCGACGTCCCGGCCCACCGCCTCCGCGGCGAGCTCGAGCAGGTGTGCGCCGGGCTTGCCGATGACGAGCGGGATGACGCCCGTCGAGGCCTCGATCGCGGCGGCCAGGCTGCCCGCACCGGGTCGCAGGCCGCGTTCGGTCGGGTAGACGGGATCGCGATTGGTGGCGATGAAGCGCGCGCCGGCACGGACGCAGTCGCAGGCGGCCGCCAGCCGAAGGTAGGTGAGGTTCGGGTCCAGTCCGGTCACGACCGCATCGGGGTCGCCCGCCGCGGCGCGGCCATCGATGCCCTCCTGGTGCATCCTCGTGGCGGCGTGGCCGGCCGTGACCACGTCGAGCCCGACGTCGCGCAACTCGCGTTCCAGGCCATTCGCGCCGAGCACCAGGACGCGGCGGATCGACGGCTCGTGGCGCTCGATGTGGAGGGCGGTCGCTCGGGCCGATGACACCACGGTCTCGGGTGAGACCGGGGCACCCATCGCGGTCAGTCGCCTGACGTAGTCGGCGCGATAGTGCATCGAGTTGTTGGTGACGTACACGACGTCGTCGCCCCGCGACGCGCGATCCGCGAGGACGGCGGCGACGCCGGGCACGGGCTCGGAGCCGCGATAGACGACACCGTCGAGATCGACCAGCAACAGGAGACTCACCGCTCGATCGTACCGGGCCGCGACGCCGGCGTTATGCACGATTCCGGCTCAAGGAAGTGGGCTAGATCCGTATGCATGTCGGATGCATGATCCAGTCCTGGCCGCGACCATCGCGTCATGCACGACTCCGGCCCACAGCGGTCGCGGCGTTATGCATCCGATGGGCATACCTGGACCACACCAACCTCCCTCCAAGATTTCGTGCATAACGGCACGACCGCTACGATGGACTCCCATGCCCTACAAGACCGCCGATCCCCTGGCGAGCACGGAATGGCTCCTGGTGGACGGGACCAACCTCCTGCATGCGCTTTCGAAGTCGTCGGTCGCAGCACCCCGATCGGCGCTCATCGGGCGCCTGCGTGGGGTCGTGCCGGCCCCGGTCGCCATCGACGTCGTCTTCGACGGACCAGCGGAAGCCGGCCTTCGCGGCGAGCGGATCGCCTCCGGGCTGCGTGTTCGCTACAGCGGGCGTCGCACGGCCGATGACCTCCTGCTGTCGCTGGTCGACGAGACTCGTTCGACCGACGGGCCGGAGGGCACGGCCGCCGTGTTGGTCGTGACCGACGATCGCGACCTGCGCCACGCCCTCCATCTCAAGGGCGCGCGAACCGCCCGGACATCGTGGCTGCTCGGTCGCCTGGACCGGACGACGACACGGTCCACCAAGCCGCGTCCGGCCGCGCCTCCGGGCCAGGGAGACGACGACGCCGACGACGGTCCACGCTGGGAACCCGGACGGGGCGCGACCGTCAAGAAGGGAAACCCGCGGAAGGCGCCACGGAGCGACCGCGGCTGAGCGGCCTTCGCTGATAGGATGCCCGCGTGACGATCGTCGACGCCCTGGAAGACATCTGGAACAAGATCCTCGAGGTCACGGCGCTGTTCGTCACGCCCGACTGGAACTCGATCATCGGCATGCTGCCGGTGCTCGTGTTCATCGGGGTCGTCGGTCCGTTCGTCACGTTCACGATGCTGGGCACGGTCATCTACCTGGTCCGCAAGCCGCGCGTGAAGGTCCAGTTCGCAGAGGGCCCGCGCGTCGCCGAACTCGGCGCGGATGGACAACCGATCTTCCCGCCGGGCCTGCCCCATTGCCGTCGCCATGGGCTCATCTACCCGTCGGGGACCGTCCGATGCGAGCAGGCCCGCGAACTCCTCGCAGTGACCTGCCCGATGTGTGGCCTCGGCCGCGACGCCGAGATCGACACCTGCACGAATTGTGGTCTCGTCCTCCAGGTGAAGCCCCGGGCGATCGCCATCCGGACGTCCGGCCCCAGGTCGGGCGGCGCCGCGGCCGCCTGACCGAGGCAGGAAGACCGACCCATGTCGCTCGACGTCCTCTCCTCGACGCTCTTCTCGGTCGGCGTGATGCTGATCGCCATCGGCTTTGCGGCCCATGTGGGGCACGCGGTGATGCTGGCCAACGGCCGGCGGACGCTCCCGGTGCTGGTCGCCGCGAACCAGCCGGCCTATGCGGGGGTCGTGACCGGCTCCTTCGTCAGCGGTCAGGCCCAGGTCGCCGCCTCCGCCCCGGCGACGGCCGCTTCCCCGACACCGCTCTCGCGAGCGGCGATCTGGATCACCTTCGCCGCGTGGCTGGTCCTCGGCCTGTCGCTGCTGACACGGGCCATCGTGGTCGGACGCGGGCCGTGGGGCAACATGTTCGAGTTCAGCGTCGCCTTCGCGTTCTCCATGGTCGGCGGCTACCTCTTCCTGCAGCGCCGCTATCCGATCCGCTCGATCGGATTCATCCCGACCGGCGTCGCGCTGGCGATGCTCCTGTACGCCTCGAGCCTGCCGTCGGAGATCAAACCGCTCGTGCCGGCGCTCCAGAACGCGCCGCTGCTGACGATCCACGTCGGCATGGCGGTCGTCTCGTACGGCATCTTCGCGACGAGCTTCGCCGCCGGTGTCGCGTATCTCATCCAGGGCCAGGGTGATCGCTTCGCCTGGCTGCCCTCGCACAAGGTGCTCGACGAGGTCGCCTACCGCGCGGTCATCATCGGCTTCCCGATCTTCGCGACGATGATCATCCTCGGCTCGTGGTGGGCCTCGATCGCCTGGTCCCGCTACTGGGGCTGGGACCCGAAGGAGACCGCCGCCCTCGTCACGTGGCTGACCTACGCGGTCTACCTCCACGCGCGCAACCAACGCTCATGGGCCGGCCGCCCGGCCGCGCTCCTGCTGGTCGTCGGGTTCGGGATGGTCCTCGTGACCTATTCCGGTTCGCTCTGGTTCAGCGGCCTGCACGCCTACAGCGGCCTGTAGCCCCCGAGTCGTCCCCGAGCCCCTTGGTCAGATCGCGGGCCAGTCGCCTCGCTGGTCGATCACGGGACCGCGGTCCGGGTCGATGGCCTTCGGATCCAGCGCCGCGTCACCGGGGACCGGCACTCCACCGCCAGGACCGCCACCACTCGCCGCGGCCGCCTCCGCGCCCTCACCGGGCCAAGCCTGGGAGCCGTCGACGATCGGGCCCCGCTCCTCGAAGAGGCGCGGCAGCGTGAAGAGCTTCCGTTCGAACGGCGCGGCCGCCCCGGGGTTGGTCGCATCGGCGGCCTCGTCGGCGGCGGTGAACACCGCCTCCAGTTCCTCGCCGATGAGCTCGCCACGCTCGAGCAGCGCGGCGGCCACCGCGTGGACCGCGTACTCCTTCTCCTGGACCAGGCGCTTGGTCTCGGTCATGAGCGTCTGGAGGAGCGATTCAGCCATCCGGGCGATCGGCATCGGATAGGAGAGGTTCCCGCTCGAGGGCATGACCAGCAGGCCGTTGCCCATGCCGAAGTAGGCGCAGTACGCGAGGGCCGCCGACGACGCGCCCATGAGGTCGCTCGAAGCGCCCGTCATCTTCGTATCAAGGAAGATCTCCTCGACCGCGCGGGACCCGAGCCCGACCATGATGTCGGTCTCGAGCTGACGGGCGTGCTTGTGCTGCCGTTCTTCCTTGGCGCTCCATTGGACGACGCCCAGCGCATCGCCGGCCCGGATGATCGAGGCCTTGATGATCCGGTCCTCGGGCTTGAGGTAGTGGGCGACGACCGCGTGGCCCGCCTCGTGGTAGGCCGTGGCTCGCCGGTCTTCTTCGGACTCGCCTCGGATCGGCTGCTTCAGGCCGAGCACGCGCGAGTCGGCGGCCGCCAGCCAGTCAAGGTAGTTGAGGTAGTCCCGGCCGTCATCGTGGGCGATGACGAGGGCCTCGTTGATGATCGTCTTGATCATCACGGGGGTCCAACCGATGCTGTCGGCGATCATGAAGTCGATGTCCATCGCCGGGTCATGGGCCTTCATGCCCAGGTAGTGGCTGATGATGTCGCGCCGCCCCTCGCCGTCGGGCGCATAGACATGCAGCATCCGGTCGAGCCGCCCGGGGCGGGTCAGGGCCGGATCGAGGATCTCGGGCCGGTTGGTCGCGCCGATCACGAAGATCAGGGGCTTCTGGGGCACGGGCCCGCGGACGATGCCGAGCCAGCGCAGGATCTTCACCCGCAAGCGATCCTCGACGTGGTCGCCGAGCGAGTCCATCTGGTTGAGGAGCGTGTTCAGGCCGGCGCCGCCGCCGCCGAACATGCCCATGCCCATGCCACCGACCGGCATGCCGGCCTGACCGGAGCGGGCCCCGCCGATCGAATCGAGCTCGTCCATGAACATGATGCAGGCGCCGCGCTGGCCCTCGCGGGCGTACTTGCGACCAAGCCCACGGGCATCGCGGAAGAGCTTCATGATCATCAGCGTGTCCATGCCGATGAACATGCCGCGCAAGGAGCTCGCATCGATGTAGATGAACGGCAGATTCGCCTCGGCCGCGATGCAGCCCGCGAGGAACGTCTTGCCGGTGCCGGGTCGGCCGCTCAGGAGCATGCCCTTGGGCATGTCGCCGCCGAGCTTTTCGAAGTTGCTCAGACCCTGGAGGATCTTGACCGTGCTCCTGGCGTGCTCGAGCAGGTCGGGCTGGCCCCGGTAGTTCTCGAACGAGAGACCGATCTGGGCATCGTCCGGGGTGACCGTGTACTTCCGTGGTCGCGACAGGAACCAGAACAGCGCCCCGAACTGGATGATCATGAACGTGATCGCGAAGATGAGCTGGACGGCGAGGAACGGCGCCGCCGCGAGGAACCCGACCGCCGCGTCCATCAGGCCGCGCGAGCCGTTGAGGATGATCAGGAACGTGAGGATGCCGAGCAGGATGATGAACCGGACCCGGTTCTTGTCCCAGAAATACCCGAAGTGCGACAGGTAGCCGCGCGCCCTGATCATCGGAAGTTCACGATGACGCCGTTGTTGGCGTGGACCACGAGGTTGATGACGATCCCTTGTCCGCTGCTCGCGGACCCGTGGATGACGATCTCGGTCGCGGACCGGTCGCCGTCCAGGATGGTGCCGAGGGTGTCCACGCTCGTGACCTCCTGATATCCCCGCGTTTCCAATTCGCCCGCCAGCAGCCGATACGGGTCGGCAGGGACGGAGGCTCGTAAGGCATCGGAGTCGTTGGCCCCGAGGGCCGAGATGAACTCGCGAACGGCCGCCGGCGGCTGGACCGAGCTCGGGGCATCCGCCAGGACGTCCGGGTCCTTTGGTTGGACGGCGCCGAAGGCGGTGGCCCCCAGGACGATCCCGATCACCAGCAGCCCGAGCGAGATCATGGGGCGAGCGATCCGCCAGGTGCCGAGGGCCAGGCGCTTCCCGCGGCTGGTCGCCGGTGCTTCGGTCGTGGGGGCCTGGGTGGCGGACATGACCGGGACCACATCCGGCAACGGGGGCGCCGCAGATGGGATGAGCGGCTCGGTGATCGGGAGATCCGGGGTCGCGGCCTCGAGGGTCGCCTCGACGGCCTGATCGGGCGCCGTGGGTTCGCCGGTCGCGGGCGGCAGCGGGGCCTCGGGCGCGGCCGGACCAGGGGTCGTCGGCTCTGGCGCCACGGGCTCGGCTTCGCGATCCGCGGTCATGGGGTTGCCTCGATCGGATTGGGCGGGAGGATGAGGCCGACCTGTCCGCCGGCCGTCACGACGCGCCAGCCGACCAGATCCTGCGTCCCGTCCGGCATGAGCACATGGGTCGTGTATGCGTGAAGCGCGAGACCGCTGCTCACGAACGACCCGAGATGGACGGGCGGGTCCACCCGGGCGAAGTCGGTGGTCAGGCGCGACGCACGGAGCCGGATATCGGCCGAGGCACCGAGACGCGTGAGCGCGCCCTGGTCGTCGGTGACGTACGCGGTGATGAACTCGCGCGCGAGGGGCGACTCGGCGATCTTCGCCTGGATGTCCGGCTTCGGGCTGTACTCGGCGATGACGGTCGGCACGAGGAAGCCCAGCATCACGCCGATCGCGACCGTGCCACCGATCCGACCGATCCGCCGCAACCACTTCCGACGCCGTCGCATCCGCGCTTCCTCTTGCGGAGGTGCCTGTACCGAAGTGTAGACCCGCTCGCACGAGCGGGTCACGAGAGGCGCGCCTCATGAAGAGGCTCGCTTACGTTCGTGTTCGACGCCAGCCCGATATCGGATGTTCCGGTGCGTGCGGGCGCCGCTTCTGCGAGGCCGTGCCAGGACCCGCCGTCAGCGCGTGCGCGTCACCTTGTGGATGTTCCGGGGCGCCTCGGGGTCGAGCCCACGCGCGATCGTCAGGTGCAGCGCGTGGAGCTGGCCGGCGACGATCGTCGCGATCGGGGCGAGCCACTCGGCCGGTGGCGGCGCGACCGGGACCGGCCAGGTCGCCGAGGCCAGCGCCGCGGGCACGTCCGAGACGATCGTGAGCTGCGCGTCGAGGTCCTCACGCAGGCGCAGGAGCTGCTCCGTCAGCCCGGCCGCGGTGGGCCCGTCCCGCACGATCGCGATGACCGGGACGCCCGGCTCCACGAGCGCCACCGGGCCGTGCTGGAAATCGGCCGCGGAATACGGGTCGGCGAAGACGTGCGCGAGCTCCTTGACCTTGATGGCCCACTCGCGCGCGGTCGCGTACTCGTAGCCGCGGGCGATCGCCAGCAGGCGGTCCGCAGCGGCCTGATCGCGGGCGATCCGTTCCATCTGCGGTTCGAGCTCGAGCATCGCCTCGAGCGCGTCGGGGATCGTCGCGACGGCCGCCCGGTCCGCAGCTCGCGCGGCCGGGTCCGCGATCAGCGCCGCCGACATTGCCGCAACCGCCAGGAGCGATGCCGTGTACGTCTTGGTCGCGGCGATCGCCAGTTCCGGGCCGGCCGACAGGTCGAGGGTCCAGTCGGCTCGTTCCGCCAAAGCTGAAGACGGGTCGTTGGTGAGCGCCACGGTCGGCGCCCCCTGGCGACGCGCCGCATCGACGACCGCGACGATATCCGGCGACGCGCCCGACTGGCTGATCGCGAGCACGAGGCTGCGGGTGAGTCGCGGGTCCGCGCCGTAGACCGACACGACCGACGGCGTCGCAAGGCCTGCCGTCATCCCATGCCGGACGCCCAGCACGTACTGGGCGTAGATGGCCGCGTGGTCCGAGGTGCCACGGGCGGCGATGACGACGTGGTCGATCTCCCGGCCACGGATCGCGTCGGCGATGGCCTCGACCGAGGCGGACTGGCTCGCGAGGAAGCGGCGGGCGGCCGCCGGCTGCTCGAGGATCTCGTCGCGCAAGGTCATGGCGCGATCTCAGAGACCGATCGCTCGACGCCGGCGACCGCGACCGGCAACCGGCCGGCGAATGGGATCGCCCCGAACAGCGCCGACGCGAGCGCATCGAGCGAATCGGGCAGGATCGAATAGGTGCAGACCGCGGTGACGCCGGCCGGGTAGATCGCGACATCCCACGGCGTGCGCATGGCCACCGCGATGGTCGGGGTCCCGGTCGCCGCGAGCGCCTCGACCAGGGCGGCCTGACCCGGCTGCCCGACCGCATCGAGCGTCCCGACCACCACGATGTCGGCGGTCCCAGCACGCTCGCGGGCCGCCGCGATGTCGGCGTCCGACGGCGCGAACGGGACCACGAGCTCGTCCACGCGCGCGTGCCGCGCGCGAAGCGCGCGGGCGAGGCCCGGCGGCACGACCGACGACGTGTCGGCGGGGGTCAGGTCGGTCGGTGTCGGCATCACGGCGAGGACGGTCGCATCGTCGGGCAGCCTCAGGGGAAGCCGCCGCGCGTCGTCGCGGACCAGGGTCATCGAGCGCTCTGCCAGCTCGCGCGCGAGGGCGAGATGCGCCGCCCCGCCGACGACGGACGGATCAGGCGTCTGCTGATCCGACCGAACCCAGCCATCGACGAAGCGCCGCGACGCGGGCGAGCGACGCGGCCACGTCCGCAGGCTCCAGCACCGCGCGCTCGGCGGTCGCCACGAGGGTCGCCTCGATCCGCCGCTGAGCCTCGGGGTCGGCGGCGCACAGGAACAGGTCCACGCCTGCGCGAGCCGCGGCGATGATGTCGACCGCCTGGGCCGCGCCCTGGGCGAGCGCACCCATGTCGAGCGCGTCGCTGATCGTCACGCCCTCGAATCGAAGCTCCGAGCGGAGGACGTCGGTCATGATCGCTCGCGAGAGCGTCGCCGGCAGCATCGAGCCGTCGGCGAGGGCCGGGGCCGCGACGTGGGCCGACATCACGAGTCGGGCGCCCGCTTCGATCCCGGCACGGAACGGCGCCAGCTCCACGGACGCCATCCGCTCGCGCGACCCGCCGACCACAGCGACCCCGTGGTGCGTGTCGGCGGCCGCCTCGCCCAGGCCCGGGAAGTGCTTGATCCCCGACGCGACGCCAGACCGTTGCAGGCCGCGGACCATCGCCGCCCCCAGCCGCCCGACCTCGGCCGCGTCGTCGCCGAAGGACCGGATGCCGAGTGCCGGGTTGGCCGGGTTGGTCGCCACGTCCATGACCGGGGCATAGACGACGTTGACGCCCATGGCCCGTGCCTCGCGCCCGATCGCCTCCCCCACCCGTTCCGCGAGGTCGACGTCGCCGACCGCCCCGATGGCCATGTTGCCGGCAAAGGCCGTCGGGCCGTCGCCGAGCGCCAGGAGTTGGCCGCCCTCCTGGTCGGCCGCGACGAGCATGGGGTCCGGCGGGGCCGGGGCCGAAGGAAGAGCGGGCGCGGCCCGGGGGGAGGCCGCGCCCGCGTGCTGGAATGCCTCGGTCAGCGCTCGCAGTTGGTCAGGCGACCGGACGTTGTGGTGCCGGAAGACCGTCATGCCGGCCGCCGGCGCCTCGACCAGCCGGTCCGCCACCCACGGCGGCAACGTCTCGCCAACGAACGCGAGCATCACCCGTCCGAGGATCGCGCGATCCGTCACCCCTTGACCGCGCCGGCCAGTCCGCGCACGAAGTAGCGCTGGACGACGATGAAGAACAGCAGGATCGGGATGACGGTGATCGTCACCCCGGCCGCGATCGAGCGGAAGTCGGACTGGAAGAAGCTCTGCAGGGCCGCCAGCCCGACCGGGAGGGTGAGGCCCTCCTTCGTGTGGAGCATCAGTGACGGCCACAGGAAGTCATTCCAGGACGTGACGAAGGTGAAGATCGCGACCGCCACCAGCGATGGGCGGACGATCGGCAACATGATCGACCACCAGATCCGCCACTCGCCCGCGCCGTCGACGCGGGCGGCGTCCGTGAGATCGTTCGGCACGCCCCGGAAGGCCTGGCGCAACAGGAAGATGTTGAAGGCACTGACGAGGTTCGGAAGGATCAGCGCCGGCAGCGTGTCGTAGTACTGGAAGACGTTGACCGCGAGGACGAAGCTCGGGATGTAGGTCAACTGCGCGGGCACGATCAGCGTCGCGAGCAGCGCGTAGAAGATCGTCGACCGTCCGCGGAAGCGCATCTTCGCCAGGGGGTAGGCGGCCATCGCGGCGACCAGGACGTTGAGGACGCCGACCGACACCGCCACGATCAGGCTGTTCATGAAGAACGTCGGGATCGGCAGCGTCTCGAGGACGCGCTGGTAGGCCGCGAGCGAAGGATCGCTGGGGATGATCTGGGGCGGGATCGAGTAGACCGGGTCGAGTGGGCCCTTCAGCGACGTCATCAGCATCCAGAAGAACGGGAAGACCGTGATGACCGCGAGGACGACCAGGACGATGTACCAGAGCCCACTCGACGCGGCGGCCCGCGGTCGGATCCGCCGGCGCGCCCGCTGGAGATCGGCCACGGGTGTCGCGATCTGGGCCATCGGAGGACTGCTCATGCGTCGCCCTCCTCGCGTCGTTCGAGGATGCGGACGTTGAAGATCGAAAACACCAGCGTGATGGCCAGCAGCGCGATCGCGATCGCCGACGCGTAGCCCGCGTGGCTGTTCACGAAGGCCTGTTTCCAGAGGTAGAAGACCATCGTCACGCCGCTGTCGAGGATGCCGCCGGTCCGGTTCGTCAGCACGAAGATCTCATCGAAGACCTTGAGGGCGGCGAGGCTCGAGATGACCGCCACGAAGACGATCTGCGGCCGCAAGCCAGGCAGGCTGACGTGGCGGTGCTTCTGGAAGTCGTTGCAGCCGTCGATCCGGGCGGCGTCGTAGAGCTCCTCGGGGATGTTCTGGAGCCCGGCCAGGAAGATGACCGAGTAGTAGCCGACGCCTGCCCAGATCGTGAGCATCATCGCGATCGGCAGCACGAACGCCGGCGTCGTGAGCCACTGGACGGGCTGGTCGATGACGCCCCACGACTGGAGGATCCCGTTGAGGAACCCGTTCCGGTCGAACAGCCAGCGCCAGGCGAGGCCGATGGCGATGCTGCCGCTCACTGCGGGCACGAAATACAAGGCCCGGAAGATGTGGATGCCGCGCATGCGGCGGTTGACGACGATGGCGAGCACGATCGAGAGGAAGATCAGGATCGGCGTCACCAGCAGGTAGACGAACGAGTGGACGACGGCCAGCCGGAACGTCTCGTCCTCGAGCAACTTCGCGAAGTTGTCGAGCCCGACCCAGACAGGCGGCGTCGCGATGTCGTAGTCGGTGAAGCTGTAGTAGACGACCGCGATGATCGGGTACACGACGAAGATGCCGAGCAGCACGAGGGCCGGCAGCAGGAACGTGTACGGCGTGATCGAGAACTTCCTGGTCATGTCGTGGTCCCGTGATCGTACGTGCGGTGCAAAGGCTGGCCCGCCCCGCGGCGGGACGGGCCAGCGATCGGTTGCGAACCCGGGGACCGGGTCGCGGAGCCGGTGAGACCTATTCCAGGAGCTTGTTCGCGTCGGCGACGGCCTTGTCGAGGGCCTCTTGCGCCGCGACGTCGCTGAAGATGGCCGATTCGACCGCCTTGCGGACGATGTCGTTGACGTCGGCCTTGTTGGGGACGGTCGGAACGATGTCCTGGTACGTGGCCACCGTGTCCTTGGCGAGGGGTCGCGCGGCATCCTCGATGGCGGCCGGGGCCGAGGAGAAGAACGGATCGTCGTACGCCGAGGGCGAGGACGGGTAGACCGGGACCTGCTTGGCGAACTCGACCATGGCCCGCGGGTTCGTGAAGAACTGCGCGAGCGCGATGGACGCGTTCGGGAACTGGGTGTCCTTCTTGACCGAGATCGACATCAGGCCCTTGCCCGCCACGCCGGACTTGCCGAGCGGCGTGGGAGCCATCGCCAGATTGGCGTACAGGGTGGCGTTGGTGTCCTTGACCTGGCGGGCCAGGTTCGGACCCGTGGCGTAGAACGGCGCAGCGCCGGCCGAGAAGGCGTTGAGGCCGATGCGGTCATCGCCGGTCAGGACCGTCGTGTCGAGGGTCCCGGCCTTGTTCATGTCGACGTACATCTGCAGCCACGCCACGCCCTCGGGCGAGTTGAAGGCGAAGGCCGTGTTGTCGGCATTGAAGACCTTGACGTTGCCCTCATAGACCATCTGGGCCAGCAGGTCGCTGACGGTCAGGCGGATGGCGCACTGCGCGGCGGCCTTCTCGAGGATCGTCGCGCAGAGGGCGGGCAGGCCGTCGATCGTCTTGGGGAACGCGTCGACGGCGACGCCGGCCTTCTCCATGATCGCCTTGTTGATCAGCTCGACGTTGAGGCCCTGGTACCACGGGAACTGGTAGTTCACGCCGTCGATGAGCTGCTGCTTCCAGAGGTTCGGGAAGTAGATGTCCTGCACGGGCGTCGGGACCGTGCTGTCGAGACCGAGCAGCAGGCCCTTGTCCGCGTATTCGCTGACCCAACCCTCGCTGACCGAGAGGTTGATGACGTCCGGGGCGATGTTCGCCGCAAACGCATTGTTGAGGTCGTCCTTGAACGTGCCCTGGTGGTCTTCCCAATTGACCGTGATGCCCGGGTAGGTCGCCTTGAAACGCTCGATCGTGTTCTTGATGTAGTCATCGAACGTCGGCGAGAGGAAGAACGTCCAGAACGTGATCGTGGCGCCCGGCTCGATGCCGGTGATGACCGCCTCGGCGGGATCCGGCGCGAGCGGTGCCGGGCTCGCGGAGGCCGAGGCCTCGGCGGACGCGGCCGGCGAACCGGATGCGGCGGCTGTGGGAGACGCCGGCGGGGTCGTGGCCCCGGTGCTCGGCGCGGTACTTGCGGCGGGTGCACAGGCCCCGATGACCAGCGCGAGCAGCGCGGTCAGGGTGATCGCTCGTCGAGTGTTCATGCTCCTCCTTTGCTCCTCCATGGATACCGATGGGTGGTGGCCGTTTCGTTGGCCGCTGAGTGGGTGGTCACGGGTTTCGCGCGTCACGCACCTCCTTTCGCGACTTGGGAGGTGGTGGCGTTGGTGCGGTGGAGGGCCTGCTGGGCGATCGCGATCGCGCCCCAGGCCCCGGCGTCGGCACCGACCGGCAGCGCTTCCACGACGCCGGCCGGCAACAGCTCGCCCGCGGTCGGCGAAGCCGACCGGAGGCGTTCGAGTTCGCGCCGGATCGGATCCATGAAGGGCTCGCCGGCGTGCGAGACCCCACCCCCGACCACGACCCGATCGACGTCGTAGGCCATCACCAGGAGGTGGATGGCCCAGGCCAGCTTGCGGCCGACGTCCTCGACGAGCTCGCAGGCGAGCGGATCGCCGGCCGCGGCTGCCTCGTAGACGTCCTGTGCCGTGATGGCGGTCGGCTCGCGGTCGGCGTGGGCGTCGGCGAGCGAGCTCGGGCGGCCCTGCGCGATCGACGCAGCGGCGCGGCGGGCGATGGCCGGACCCGAGACGAAGGCCTCGAGGCAGCCGCGCTGGCCGCAGGCACAGACCGGACCGTCCGGGTCGAGGATGGCGTGCCCGATCTCGCCGGCCAGGCCGCGGGCGCCCCGGTGGAGCCGGCCATCGAGGATGAGGCCGGCGGCGATCCCGGTCCCGACCGCGAGATAGGCGATGTCGTCGGCGGTGCCGAGGACGCGTCGGCGGTGGAGGCCGACGGCGGCGGCACGGGCGTCGTTCTCGATGACGCACGGGCGGCCGAGGCGTCGTTCCAACGCGTCGCGCAGGGCGAGGTCGTTCCAGCCGAGGTTGACGGCAAGCGTCACGTTGCCCGTTGTCGGGTCCACGCGACCGGGCACGCCGATGCCGATGACCGCGACGTCGGTGAGCCGCGCTCCGGCGCCTTCGAGCGCGAGGTCGATGACGGCGGCGATCGCCTCGGCGGCCCCGTCCTGGTGGGCCACGGAGGAGGCATTCGTGGCCCGACCAAGGACGGCGCCGTCGGGCGTGGTGACGAGCACGGCGATCTTGGTGCCCCCGACATCGACGCCGACGACCACGGTCTCGCTCATCCGTGCACCGTCAGCCCGAGCTCGTCGGTGAGCAGGAGGGCGCAGGCCCCGAGGAGGGTCAGGTCGTCGCCCGTGCCGCCGTCGAGGATCCGCGTCTCGCGGGCGAGCGGGCCGAGCGAGCGGCGGGTCGCCTCGTCGCGGATCGCGTCGATCCACGGTTCGCCGAGGACGGTCACGGACCCGTGGACGACGATGCGGCGGACGTCGAGCGTCCCGATGAGGTTCGCGATCGCGCTGCCGAGGGCTCGACCGGCGGCCCGGGAGATCGCCAGCGCTCGCTCGTCACCGCTCTGTGCCAAGGCAGCCAGGTTGGCGAGGCTGTTGCCTGTCTCGAGTCCCGCGGCCTCGGCCGCGCGGAGGATCGAGGGCGCGCTCGCGACAGTCTCGAGGCAGCCGAACCGGCCGCAGTGGCACTCCGCGCCATCGGGCTCGACGACGATGTGCCCGATCTCGCCGGCACCATCGCCGTCGCCGCCGAACAACTGACCGCCGAGGACGAGCCCGGCGCCAACGCCGCGCCCGACCTTGATCGCGACGAGATTCTCGGGGCGGTCCTCGCCTTCGAAGAGATAGGTGGCGATGGCGGCCGCGCGCGAGTCGTTGACCACGACGGTCGGGAGGCCGAACCGCGCCTGGAGCGTCGGGCCGAGGGGCAGGTCCGTCCAGTCGAGGTTGACGGCCCAACGGATCGTGCCGTCGCTGTCGACGATTCCCGGGGTGCCGACGCCGATGCCGAGGATCGGCTTGTGCGGACCGGCGAGGACCTCGTCGATCAGGTCGTGGACGAGCGCGAGGGCCGTGTCGCCGTCGGCGCCATCGAGGTCGCGCGTGGCGCGGCGCTGGACCTTGCCGCGCAGGTCGAGGAGGGCGGCGGTGAATGCGCGCTCGCCGAGGTCGAGGGTGACGACGTGGCGGGCGTCGTCGACCAGCTCGACGAGGGTCGGGGCCTTGCCACCGGTCGAGGGGGCCTTGCCGGCGTCGCGGGCGAGGCCCTCCTGCTCGAGTTCGGCGACGAGCTCACCGACGGAGGTGCGGGTGAGGCCGGTGAGGCGGGCGATGGCGGCGCGGGAGATCGGGCCGAGGTCGTAGAGGGCGCGGAGGACCAGGCTGGCGTTGTGGGCGCGAGTCTGCGCGTGGGTCGCCTTGGCCGGGAATTCCGTGCGTGCCATCCGGCTGCGAGTCCTCCTCTGTGCCCCGAGCACTGCCCCCGCCGACTTTGTCCAGTGACTTGGCAAAGCGGGCGTTCGGCCGGATGCTAGCGCCCTCCCGCCACTTTGTCCATACCCCGGACAAAGAATCTCGGCCCCGGCGGGTGCCTACTCCGCCAGAGCACCACCAGGTGACCGTTAGGCGAACTCCAGGACCCATGCGGTCCCCAAAAGCGGCACGCCCCACGCTCCGGCCACGCTCATTTGTACCCGTGACGGGCCCCCGCGCTGGCTCTGCCGGCCTCGAAACGGTCGCGAAACCTGCCTAGTTGCCACCTGGTGACCATTGGCGGAGTCATAGGCGGCCAAGGCGCGCGTTGCGGGCCACTGACCGGCCCGGTATCGTCGGGCGGCGGCGCACGTGCTTGGAGGAGACGTCGATCAGCCCGATCCGGCCAGAGCGTCACCGAGGTTCCGTCCCCGAGGTGTTTCGCGCGTCGCTCAAGCTCGGACTGACGTCTTTCGGCGGCCCGATCGCCCACATCGGCTACTTCCGTCACGAGTACGTCACGAGCCGTCGGTGGCTTGACGAAGCCTCGTTCGCGGACCTCGTCGCGCTCTGCCAGTCCCTGCCCGGCCCCGCGAGTAGCCAGCTCGGGATCGCGATCGGAACCCGGCGCGCAGGCATACCCGGCGGACTCGCGGCCTGGATCGGCTTCACGTTGCCGTCGGCGATTTTGATGACCATGTTCGGACTCTTCGCGGCGCAGACCGACCTCAGTGATGCCGGGTGGGTCCACGGCCTCAAGCTGGCGGCGCTCGCGGTCGTCGCGCAGGCCGTCTGGGCGATGGGGCGCAGCCTCGCCCCGGACTGGCCACGACGGATCGTGGCGCTGGTCGCGGCCGCGGTCGCGTTCGCCTGGGCCACGCCCTTCTCGCAGGTGGCGATCATCGCGGGCGGAGCCGTGGTCGGCTGGCTCGTGCTCCGGACGGTAACGACCGACACGCCCGGATCAGCCAGCGATCGCGCGCCGGGTCGGCTTGGGCGCCCTCGTCCTGTTCACCGCGCTGCTCCTCGGATCCCGTTGCTCCGCACGGTCGACGGTCAACCCGTCGCCTTGTTCGAGAGCTTCTATCGTGCCGGCTCGCTGGTCTTTGGGGGCGGCCACGTCGTGCTGCCGCTGCTGCACACGACGCGTCGTCGATCCTGGCTGGGTCAGCGACGACCAGTTCCTCGCCGGATACGGGGCCGCCCAGGCCGTGCCCGGTCCGCTGTTCACGTTCGCGGCTTACCTCGGGACGGTGTCGAGCGTCTCGCCGAATGGCATCGCCGGCGCGACGATCGCGCTCGTGGCGATCTTCCTGCCAGCGTTCCTGCTCGTGTTCGGCGCACTCCCCTCCTGGACTGGCTCCGACCTCGAGAGCGCCGAGACGCTCCCGGCCGAAACCGGATCGCGAAGCCAGAGGCGCATCGTCCGTCCGTCGTTCGGAAGCGCTGCACGAAGCATCGCCTCGTGCGCGTCGACTCGCCGGCGGCTCGTCCGACTCGTTGCGATGATGAGCCATACCGATACCGTCGAAGGATCCCAGCCCCGCTCCTTGGCGACCTGGGCGGCCACTCGGCGCTTCTTGTCGAGGGTGCCGAGCATCTCGTTGACGTCGGTGATGTCGGTCTTCAGCTCGATGACGAGGATCGCGCGTCGCCCGGGATGCCAAGCCAGGATGTCGATGATGCCGCGATCGCTGTAGATCGCGAAGGTGACCTCGGGCGCGAGGACCCAGCGGGCAGCTGGTCTCGGAAGCGCTGGCGAGACCGATTCACGCAGCGCGGAATGTCGAGCATTGAGCAGCCGATCGAGGTCGCCGGCGCGCCACTTCGCCACGAGTTCGACTCGGAGCTCGAGGGCGGCACAGATCGCGCGTACGGTATCGATCGATTGCGGGCCGATGTGCCCACGTTCAATCCTGGACACGGTCGGTTGCGACACTCGAGCTCGCTTCGCGAGATCCCGCTGGCGCCAACCGCGACTCTGTCGAACCATGCGGATCACCGTGCCGAACCGCAGGTCGTCCATGATCGGCCGAGTCTGGCGATCGGCGTGTATTCAGCGCTTATCCGCGCCGGGGTGGCCGGATATTCGCCGATGGACTCCAAGGCCACCTGCTGACTCCCGGACCGGGCCGATCTCGGCCAATCCGCTGCCGATCGTGCGCGGAGCGGGCTGGATTTCGCCGCGTCGAGGCGCGACGGGCCCGAGTTCTCGACCTACCAGTCCAGCCACGCATTTCTGACACAGGCGGCGCCGAGGGGCCGGGCGCCCGCCAGGCAACCGCCATACCGCACACCCGTTCGATATGACACAATGTGCACGACCGGTGCACAAGCCCGGCGACGCCGTGGATAACCACCACGCTCGTCGTGGACGACCAGCCACTGAACGTGGACGAGCGGCCACGGAACGTGCACGGACCGTGGAAACGCGCAAACCACCACATCTAGCGGAGCCCTACCCAAACGAACCACTACATCTTGTGGTTTTGGGCTTGACTGTGCCTGTCCACAGGCGTATCGTTCATGGGTCGCCCAAGACCAACCGAGACGCCCGATACGCTCCGCAGCCGGCCCGATCCGCCGGCCCCGAAGCAGCCCCCAGGACCACTCGGGAACGCAGACGACAGGACAAAGCGGCAGCTACGGCCACAGGCACTGGCCAAGCACAGCCGCCAGGGAACGGACGGAGGAACAAGAGGCATGGCTCGAGGGACCGCCACTACCGCCCACGCCACGGAACGGGGAACCAAGGCAGCCGCGCAAACCCACCGCCACGCCGGCCCATACGGCGCCTCGTTCGATGGCACGGAACCGGATGGCAAGACCCAGGCCAAGGGCCTGACCTTCGAGCGTCGCTGGACCCGCCCGGACATCCATCCCTACGACGAGATCACCTGGGAGATGCGGACCGCGGGCATCGCCAACGAGTCGGGCAAGAGCGTCTTCGAGCAGAAGGACGTCGAGGTCCCCGACTTCTGGAGCCAGCTCGCCACCAACGTCGTCGTCAGCAAGTACTTCCGCGGCCACGTCGGGACGCCCGAGCGCGAGACCAGCGTCAAGCAGCTCATCGATCGCGTCGTCAACACGATCGCGGCCTGGGCGGAGACCCAGCACTACTTCGCGACCGACGCCGACCTGCAGGCCTTCCAGGCCGAGCTGACCCACCTGCTCGTCCACCAGAAGATGGCGTTCAACTCGCCGGTCTGGTTCAACGTCGGCATCGAGCAGAAGCCGCAGTGCTCGGCCTGCTTCATCAACTGCGTCCAGGACACCATGAGCAGCATCATGGACCTCGCCAAGACCGAGGCCATGCTGTTCAAGTTCGGCTCGGGCGCCGGCAGCAACCTGTGCACGATCCGCAGCTCCACGGAGAAGATGACCGGCGGCGGCACCGCCAGCGGCCCGGTCTCCTTCATGAAGGGCTACGACGCGTTCGCGGGCGTCGTGAAGTCGGGCGGCAAGACCCGGCGCGCGGCCAAGATGGTGATCCTCGATGCCGGCCACCCGGACGTCATGGACTTCATCGATTCGAAGGCTCAACGAGGAGAAGAAGGCCTGGGCGCTCATCGAGGCCGGCTACGACCCGAGCTTCACCGGCGAGGCCTACGGCAGCGTCTACTTCCAGAACGCGAACCACAGCGTCCGCGTGACCGACGCGTTCATGCAGGCCGTCGTCGACGACGGGGACTGGACGACCCACGCCGTCGTGTCGCCGCACGAGCCGATGGACACGTTCAAGGCCCGCGACATCTTCCGCAAGATGGCCGAGGCGGCCCACGTCTGCGGCGACCCGGGCATCCAGTACGACACGACCATCAACGACTGGCACACCTCGTCGAACACGGATCGCATCCACGCGAGCAACCCGTGCTCCGAGTACATGTTCCTCAACGACACCGCCTGCAACCTCGCCAGCCTCAACCTCATGAAGTTCGTCCGCGACGACGGCGAGTTCGATGCCGAGGCGTATCGCTACGCGGCCAAGCTGACCATCACCGCCCAGGAGATCCTGGTCGACAACGCGTCAGCTACCCGACGCCGCAGATCGAGGAGAACTCGCACAAGTTCCGCCCGCTCGGGCTCGGCTATGCCAACCTCGGCGCCCTGCTCATGAGCCGCGGCCTCGCCTACGACTCCGACGAGGGCCGCAACTTCGCCGCCACCCTGACCGCGATCATGCACGGCGAGGCGTACAAGCAGTCGAGCATCGTCGCCCGCGACCACGGCGGCCCGTTCGCCGAGTACAAGGTCAACGAGGCGCCGTTCCTGCGGGTCATCAAGAAGCACCGCAACGCGGCCTACGCGATCCCGACCGCCGGCGTGCCCAAGGACCTCCTGCGCCACGCGACCGAGGTCTACGACGAGGCGCTCCAGCTGGGCGAGCAGTTCGGCTACCGGAACGCCCAGGTGACCGTGCTGGCGCCCACCGGGACCATCGCCTTCATGATGGATTGCGATACCACCGGCGTTGAGCCGGACATCGCGCTCATCAAGTACAAGAAGCTCGTCGGCGAGGGCTTCCTCAAGATCGTCAACCAGACCGTGCCGGCCGCCCTGCGCAAGCTCGGCTACGGCGCGGAGGAGGTCGACGAGATCCTCGCCTTCCTCGATGGAACACGAGACCATCGAGGGCGCGCCGCACCTCAAGCCACAGCACCTGCCGGTCTTCGACTGCGCGTTCAAGCCGGCCAACGGCGAGCGGTCCATCCACTACATGGGCCACGTCCGGATGATGGGCGCCATCCAGCCCTTCATCTGCGGCGCCATCAGCAAGACCGTCAACATGCCCGAGGCCGCCACGGCCGAGGAGATCGAGCGGGTCTACCTCGAGGGCTGGAAGCTCGGCCTCAAGGCGATCGCCGTCTACCGCGACAACTCGAAGCGCAGCCAGCCGCTGTCGACCTCGAAGAGAACTGGCGACTCGACCGCCGACGCCGCCGATACCGAAGTCGTCGAGAAGCTGCGCAAGCAGCTGGCGAAGGCGCAGGCCGAAGCCGGACTCCCCCATCGACGCCGGCTCCCCTCGGAGCGGACGGCCGTCACCCACAAGTTCGAGATCGCCGGCCACGAGGGCTACATCACCGTGGGCCTCTATCCCGACGGCCAGCCCGGCGAGATCTTCCTCAAGATGGCGAAGGAGGGTTCCACGGTCTCGGGGTTGATGGACTCCTTCGCCACCACCGTTTCCGTGGCACTCCAGTACGGCGTGCCGCTGCGCGACCTGGTCAACAAGTTCGCGCATGTCCGGTTCGAGCCGAGCGGCTTCACGGGCAACCAGGAGATCCCGATCGCCAAGTCGACCGTGGACTACATCTTCCGGTGGCTCGGTTCGCGCTTCCTGTCTCCGGACGACAGGGCAACGTTGGGTCTCATCGACCGCTCCGCGATCGTGGCGGATGCCCCGGCCTCCTCCCTGGGCTCCGCTACGGTCGTCGGAGAAGTCGCGATACCGGACTCGCCGGCCGAGGCGGTCGCTCTCCCTGAGTCGACTACCCCGGCCGTCCAGCCCTCGTCGGTCGAACCGGCCGAGACGAGACAGCTCCGCGGACGCCGGAGACCCGCCGACCGCCACGGCCGTGGCCGCATCCCCGGTCGAGGCCGCACCGAGCGAGCTCGCGGTCATCGCGACCAACGGCCACACGAACGGCCACGGCGCCAACGGCCAGGGGAACGGGGCCGCGAAGGCCGCCGGCAACACGGCGCCAGGCGTCATCACGCTGAACCTCGGCCCGACCAAGGTCAGCTTCCAGACCCAGGCCGACGCCCCCAGCTGCGCCGACTGCGGCTCGATCATGGTCCGCAACGGCTCGTGCTACAAGTGCCTGAACTGCGGGAGCACGTCCGGCTGCAGCTGAGAACGAGGGTGAACCAACGCCCAGGCAGGTCGCCTGGCGTTATTCTGCGCCGATCCGAGGTCCGCTTTAGGACTGGCGGCAAGCCGATCCCGACACATCGATGGGCGAGTCTCGACGCGACGAGTCATGCTGCGAAGCGACATCGAGCGCACGAACGACACAGGAGGAGCCATGGACTTCAACAGCATCCTCATCGGGTCCGAGGACCCGGAGCGACTGGTCGAGTACTACACGAAGCTGCTCGGCGAGCCGACCTTCTCGGACGGCGGGTACACCGGGCTGGCAGCTCGGGTCGGGCTTCGTGACGGTCGGGCCGCACTCCGAGGTCAAGGGCAAGAGCGCGCATCCGGGCCGGATCATCTGGAACATCGAGACGCAAGGACGTCAAGGGCGACTTCGAGCGGTTCAAGGCCGCCGGCGGCGATCGTCATCGCCGAGCCGTACGGCTTCGAAGGCGACCCGAACCCGGGGCGTCGATCGCGACCTTCGCCGACCCCGACGACAACTACTTCCAGCTCATGAGCCCGATGGAGATGTAGCGCGGGCGGATCAGCGCAGAGGACTGACGCCGTCGGAGGCGAATGTCGTCGAGTGCGAGGATCGGCCGGATCGTCAGGGTTTCCAATCCCCTGATGGCGACCCGCCGGCGACGTCATCCTCGGGCGTCGCGGCCTCCGCGGCCGGAGCGTCCTCGGACTGGCGCGTGTAGGACAGTTCCTTGCCGTCCTCATCCACGAGCTTGAGGGCGTCGTCCGACACATCCACGGCAAACGTCTCGAGCCGATCGGTGGACGTCGACATGCGGATCGACGTCTCATCGATACGATCGAAGACCCCGACATCGAGCTTGCTTGCCAAGCGACTACCCGGCGCCTTCTTGCCGCTGTAGATGCCGTCCGATTCGAACGTGATCTCGTCCGGGTAGGGCTCGTCGTCGGGCTGGTCGCGGATCCAGGTGCCGACGATGTCGGATTCCGTCTTGATGGGCTCCGGCTCGGTCGCTTCCGGCTTGTTCGGCTCCCGCTCGGGCGCCTTCCGGTCGCCAGTCATAGCGCTTGCACCTCGGTTCGAACATCGTCGGCGACGGATGGTCGAGCGACCTTGGACTGCAGAAGCTTGGTCAATCGATCGCACGCGATCTCCTCGGCGGAGGCGGCCGCGTCGGCCACGTCGGCGAGACCGGCTGCACCCGCCGCGGCGAGGCCGGGGGCGACCCGACGCCGCCGGCCGGCAGGAGCCGCGGCCCGGGTCCGTGCCGTCGCGGCGGGACGAGCCTCCTTGACGATCTCGGCCGCCCGACCGATCTCCGCCTGGCTCATCACCGTCGCCTCGTCAAGCAGGCTGACCGCCTTCTCCAGACGCGCCGGCCGCTCGAAGAACGGAACCGCCAAGCGCTTGGCCTCGATCCATGCGACGTGGTCATTCAACTGCGGGCAGTCAAGGGCACGATGGATCGTGTCGACGCCATCGCGGAGGTGATCACCACCGAGGACCATCGTGAGCATGGCATTGGGCACGCTGAGCATCCGGAGCGCGGCCACGGCGTGCTTGCTGGTCTCGGGACCGGTGACGATGACCGACGTCTCCGCAGATGCGGTCACTGGGCGCCCATCAAGCCGCCAGGTCACGTCGAGGACGATGCGATGGACGCCCGGGATCGGGAAGAGCGCGCCCTCGCCACCCCGAAGCAGCGTGATCGCATGGCTCATCGAGGCCGCCGGCTCGATCGCACGGCTGCCGTCAGCATCGTTGCATCGGATCAGGGGCGTGAAGGTTCGGACAACGCCGGCGGGGTCGATCACACGGCCACGGATGGCGCCGTCCCGCACATTCAGTGATGCGGGACCATCAACCGCCCGTTTCCCACGATTGGACAGCCGGTATTCGACGCGGACCGGGGCTCCTAGCGGGACCACCTCCAGCAACGGGCGGACCTCCAGTCGAAGGCGAGTCGGTGGTCGCGCCGCCTCGTCGGCGATGGGCGACGACGCGAACGAATAGCCGAACGGGATGCCCCCGGGGCGGACCCAGATGTCCGGCAGGTGACGGAGTCGGTGCCGATCATCAGCTGCAAATGACCACAGGGCGTTGTCCGGAAAGGCCGGCTGCGTGGCGCGCATCGCCAGGACGTCGGTGGTGTTCATCACGCCGAAGTCCACGATGTTGTGGTAGAGACCCATCGCATGGCCGACCTCGTGCAGCGCCGTGCGGAAATACGGCGCAGTCGCGGTCCCGAAGCGCTTGCCCCGGAGCGGGCCCCAGATCGGCTCCTCGGGAATCCAGCCCGTCCCGATCCCAACGCCCTCGCGCGGGACGTCGTTCGAGTCGGTCGCCGCGGCGTCATACATCAATCCACGATCGGTGCTCTTGAGGCGTCGGACGCAGAGCACGTGGTACCGCCACTCGGCGTCGAGGTCGGCGCGTCGCCGCCGCTTGAGCATGGTCTCGTGCAGCTCGGCGTCGGTCCAGATCTCGCCCGAGGGTTCGACGACGTTGCTGTTGCCCCGCTCGATGGTCAGGTCCCAGCCGACCAGATCGAACACGGTCTGCCACTTGGTGCCGACGCCATTGTCGAAGGGTCGTTCCATCTTTGGGACGCGATCGATCTCGACCACCGCCCGCCGAAGGCTGCGGGACACCCGGGTGACCCGCATCCGACCCACGAGTTCGCCCGAGGCCGTGCGCACGGGGCCTTCGAACGAATTGGCGACGGGCTTTCCATTGGCGTCGGTGACCCGCCGCAGGATGGTCCGCATGGCTCCCCCGTCAGTCCACGACCCGGACGCGCGGTCGAACGAGTACAGCTCGAACGCGAGCGTCAACGTCGCTGCCGCGCCGCTGCTGCGCCGAAGACTGATCCCCCGGATGTAGTGCCGGTAGTCGTCTCGGGCGAAGATCGGGATGCCCGCCGCCGGGTCCGGCTCCTTGGCTGGCTTCGCTTGGCCGTTCACCGTCCGATGGATGTAGAGGTCCCCGCTGACCGACAGCCTCGCATCGGCCGTCGAGATCCGGAGCGTCCCGTCGTAGTGGACGTCGGGGATGGAACCGGGTGGACCGATCGGAGCCAGGTGGAGCAGGTAGCAACCCGTCGCCGATTTGAGCGCTTTGCTCTCACCGGGCGACGCATCATCGAGTTCGATGGCTGGTGGTGCCGTGGGCTCAAAGGCCCGCGCTGAGCTTGATCGTGCCATCTGCGTTCTCCCGAGCGGCCTGACCGGACGGTCTATGTACCAGCTCGGCACCGCGCGTGCAATGGGGCAGAACCCTGCCCTACTTGGCGATCTCCCAGATGTTGCCGGCGGGGTCGGCGAAGCAGGCTGTCCGGATGCCCCAGGGCCGGTTCATCGGGCCGTTGATCAGCTCCACGCCGCGGGCCGTCAGCTCCGCGCACGTGGCATCGACGTCGTCGACGGTGATGGTGAACTGCATGCCGGGCGCCGGCGTCGCGCGGTGCCACCGCGGCCGGTTCGATGAGCCCGTGCGCCTCCTCGATCTTGAGCAGGTTGATGAGCGTGTTCCGGAAGTCGAACACGGCGGACGCGTCGTCCTCGTAGTGGATCGGGAGGCTGAAGACCTCCTGATAGAACGCCTTCGTCGCCGCCAAGTCCTCGACGAACAACGTGATGGCACTGATACCGCTCGGCCACGAACCCATGTTCCTGCACCTCGACTCAGGACGCCATGGAGGGCGCCTGCTTGGTAGACCGCGAGGGCGGAGCGAACTCATCGGTCGGCGTGTCGCGCGATATCTGTGACGCGACCCGAGTAGGCTCACGCGGTCGGCCACACGCAATGAGGGCCCGAGCGTGACCGCGAAACACATCGCCTGGTTCAGGTTCAAGGACGACGTCCCCGCCGCACGGATCGACGAACACCTCGGCTGTACGCACGCTCGCCGATCTCGTGCCGGCCGTCGATGCCATCGAATGCGGACCGAGCTACACGGATCGGGCCGGCGGGCTGACGCATTGCATCATCGTCACGCTGCCAGACGGGCCTCGCTTCCGCTCTACCTCGAGCATCCCAAGCACGTGCCGATCGCGGAGGCCCTGGTGGCCGACATCGCCGAACTCCGGGTGATGGATCTCGATCTCGGCTGAAGCCGCAGGACGCCGGACCTCCGACCCATGGACTCGATGCGTTTCAGGGCGCATCGTGCCGGCCGGAGGTGACCGATGGCAGCGTGCACGATCTGTGGGCAGGGGCTCTCCACCATGCAACGGGTGCGAGGCCAGAAGCTGTGCGATTCGTGCGCCGCAGCGGCAGAGTCCGCTCAGTTCTGGCGCTGGCGGAGTACCCGAGCGCCCTCGGTGCCGTGATCGCCGCTGGCGTCGGCGACGGGCCGCAGGTCGATCGGCTGCGTCACCTCGAGGCCGCCATCGCGAGTGGCGGCGCCGACGTCGATGACAAGCGCGCCGAACTATTCGGCTCCTATCTGGATCATGCCCTCGTCGATGAGGTCCTCAGCCAGGACGAAGAGACCCGGATCATGGCCGTTGGCCACGCCGTCTACCCGGATGGCGCCGCGTTCCAGGCGGTCATGGCGCCCTATCGGGACCTGCTCTTCGTCGCGATGGTCAACGACGGGCGACTACCGGTGACGACCGAGTCCGACCCGGTCCTCAAGCGCGGCGAGGTGGTCCATCTCGTCGAACCTGCCACGCTGCTCAAGGAGGTCATCCAGCGCGAGTACCAGTCCGGGTCGCGCGGCTACTCCTTCCGGATCATGAAGGGCGTGTCGTACCGGATCGGCTCGTCCAAGGGTCGGGTGGTCGAGGTCGGGCGCTCTCTCGAGGATGTCGATGAGGGCAAGCTCACCATCACCTCGCACCGAGCGGTCTTCATCGGCCCGCGCAAGTCGATGGAGATGCCATACGCGAAGTTGCTCGATCTCGGCGTCTATACCGACGCCATCCAGATCCACCTGAGCAACCGTCAGGACCCACCGACCTTCCGCGTCTCGAGCGGTCCGCTTGCGGCCGCCGCGATCAACGCAGCCTCTCAGCGCCTGTTGTGACCGATGAATCCTGGGCACCAGCTCGGTCTGATGGGTAGAGTCGTCGTCAGGCGCTCGTGAGGGAGGTAACCATGACCACCGAATGACCACCGAGGCCACCGGCACCGGCGCCGTACGCCGACGTCAACGGGATCAACCTCTACTACGAGACGCACGGCGCGGGCCGGCCGCTGGTCCTGCTCCACGGCGGGCTCGGGTCGGGCGAGATGTTCGGACCGGCCCTGCCGGCGCTCGCCGACGGGCCACCAGGTGATCGCGGTCCGACCTCCAGGGCCACGGCCGGACGGCCGACATCGACCGGCCGATCGAGCGTCGGCTCATGGGCGACGACATCGCCGCGCTCATCGACGCACCTCGGGCTCGAGCAAGCCGGACGTCGTGGGCTACTCGCTCGGTGGCGGCGTCGCGTTCTGGACGGCCGTCAACCACCCGGAGCTCGTCGGCCGGCTGGTCATGGTCTCGACCAACATCAGGCGCAGCGCGATCTACCCGGAGATGCTCGGCCAGCAGGGCCAGGTCAGCGCGGCCGCGGTGCGAGTCCCTGAAGGACACGCCGATGTACCAGCTGTACCAGCGCGTCGCGCCGCGGCCCGAGGACTTCGGGCGGCTGCTCGACAAGATGGGCGAGTCGATGGCCAAGGACTTCGACTTCAGCGACGAGGTCCGCGGACTGAAGGTGCCGACGCTGTTCGCCTGCCGCCGATGCCGACATGTTCCCGCCGAGCCACGCGGTCGAGGTGTTCGCGCTGCTCGATGGCGGCCAGCGCGACGGCGGCTGGCAGGGCGAGGGCCGGCCCGACGGCGGTCACGCGCTCGCGATCATCCCGGGCACGACCCACTACAACGTCTTCGACTCGCCGCTCACGGTGGCGGCCGCTCTCGCGTTCCTGGACGCGCCGCGGGGGTAAGGCGCGGCTCCCCGCGTCGTCACCCGCTCAGTGGCGACCGCCGGCCGCGAACTGTCCCGGGGTGACCCCGAGGAAGCGCTTAAATCGATGGGTCAGGTGCGCCTGGTCAGAGAAGCCGACGTCGGACGCCACGGCGGCTAACGGCTGGCCCTCAAGGATCCGATGGCGTGCCGAGTCCAGCCGGCGGGCGACGACGTAGGCGTGCGGAGTGATGCCGAACGCGGCGATGAACGCTCGCGTGAGCCGGGTGGGACTCGCCTCCAATGACGCGGCGGCGGCGGACACGGTGACGGCTTCGAACAGTCGCTCGTCGAGGTAGGCGCGAAACGCCTCGGCGAGGTCGTCCGGTCGAGCGGGCGGCCCATCGTCGAGCGTGCCGTACGACGCCCGGATGCGCTCGGCCACGAACGCGAGACGGGTCTCGGCCTCGAACGCATCGTCGATGCAGCCGAGCGCGTCGTTGAGCCTCGACACCCGGTCCCTCAGGTCCGGATCCGCGACCTTGGGCTGATCGACGGTCTTGCCGATCAGGTCCAGGCCGACGACGTCGGGCTCGAGGTAGATGACGCGCTTCCGGTAGCCGCTCGAGCGGCCGGGCCGGCCGGTGTGCACGACGTCCGGCGGCAGGAGTGAGACCGAGGTCGTCTCGGCGCCTCGTTCGTGGCGACCGAGGTCGAAGCGGACCAGCCCGTCATCGACGATGAACAGCGTCCACGTGTCGTGCGTGTGTGGCGGATATGCGTGACTGGCGAAGTGGGCGTGGAGGACCTCGCGCACCCCGGGAACCGGGGGCTTCCACACCACGACTGACTCCTCATCCTCGGGCCGTCCCACCGCACGATCCTACAAGACGTCGACGTCGGCCCGGCCTAGCGTCGAACGGTGGAGCAGATGCTCGCCCTCGTCACGTTCTCGTTCGTCAACGCGGTCACGCCGGGTCCGAACAACGTCCTGGTCTGGGCGTCCGGCGCGTCGTTCGGCCTGCGGCGGACGATGCCGCACATCCTTGGCACGGCGCTCGGTGTCGGCGCGATGGCGCTGACGGCCTCGGCCGGGGCGGCGGCCGTGATCTCGGCCGTCCCCGGCGTTGCCATCGCGATGAAAGTCGGCGGCTCCGCCTACCTGGTCTACCTCGCCTACCAGGTCGCGCAGAGCGGGATGCCGGAGCGATCGGTCGTCGCCAAACCGCTCGGGATCGTCGCGGCGGCCGGCTTCCAGGCGCTCAATCCGAAGGCCTGGGTGTTCACGCTCGGGGCCGTCACGACGTTTCGACTCACGGAGTTGCCGCCCGCCGTCGGCAGCATTGTCGTAGCGCTGGCGATGATGGTTGTGATCGTGCCGTGCACGATGCTCTGGGCAGGCGCCGGCGAGATGCTGCGGCAGTTCATCCGAAGCCCGCGGCGTCGTCGGGTCGTCAGCCTGAGCCTGGCCGCCGTCCTGCTGGCGACGATCGTGCTGGTCTCGGGTCTGACGTCCGAGGGACGACGGAGGCTAGAACCCGCCGAAGTCCCCGAAGTCGCCGCCGATGTCGGCGACGTCTCCTTGATCGGCCCATCCGGCGTCGGTCCCTTCGCTGCCCAATTCGGTCCCTTCGCCGCCCTCCTCCGCTCCGGCGGCCGTATCACCGGCCTGATCCGAGTCGAAGAACGACTGCGCGATCGCGGTGCCGATGAAGCTCGCAGCGATGGTCGTCAGGAACCAGCTGCCGAGCCCGGGCCCGGCACCGGAACCCCAGGCTCGTTCGATCGTGCCCGGTTGGCGAACCTCGGCACGCGTCGCGGTCCGTGCGAGGGACGCTGGATCGTCTCCCTGGATCTCGCTCGCCGGGACCTCGCGCGCCAGGGCTTGCAGGGCTTGGCGTCGCTGGTCCGGTGTCAGCCGGGCGAACGCCTCCTCGTGCGCCCGTTCGATGTCGTCGGGCGGGGCCGTCGCCAGCATGTATCGGTAGCGCTCCAGCGCTTGATCGTCCGCCGTCAGGGTGGCGGCTGCCGGCTCATCCCGCTTGCGACCGAAGAGGTTCATCGCCTGGCTCCTTCCACCGTCAGATCGACCGATCCAGCGCCAAGTGTGCGCCCGAACGTCCGATGTCGCAGGTGGGCGCCTGGCCCACGGATACAGGTCCCGATGTGACCCCGCGCCTGTACCGATCGGGCGGCGATGCGTGCATCAGTTGTTGCGCATTCGTCAGGTGTTGAGAGCACAGAACAGGTCCGTCGACAACCCTGACGGATCGAGCGCGCCCGTTGACGCAAGCGATTCGAGTTGCGTCGAAACGGCCTCCCAAACCGCCTGGATGCTCTGCGCATCCTCGGATAGCTGCTCCTCCTGCAGCCTGGCCACGATGACCAAGCGAAATTCCTCGGCTCGTTGCACTTCGCTCAGGTCCTTGACGAAGTCCCATCGTCCGATCCAATCGCACGTGGAGCGATAGACCGCTCTGTTGGTTTGAGCGCTCTTCAGTCGGGCGATCGCGTCGTCCATCCACGCTGTGTTCACGAGGATCTCGTCCGCTTCGTCCGCGAGTCCGCCCGAACTCAGGGTCGGGAACCGCCTCTGAAGGGCTGTCGAGATGTCATCGGTGCTTGAGCCTGTCCGAGCGGCGAGCTGCTCGATCTTCGAGGTAAGGCGCGCCGCATCGTCGGCAAGGCGCGCCCCATCGTCGGCGAGGCGCGCCCCATCGTCGGCGAGGGCACATCCGCTGAGCCCGAAGACGCAAACGAGCAAGACCGCTAGCGCGACGGCCTTCGAAGACTGACCCAGGTGCATCGCAGCCCTCCCTCTCGATCGACGGTTCCAACCGGGGCGGCGGTTCAGTGCCCCGACCAAGCATCGCACGCCGCTTGCGTCTCCCTACGACGAGGATCCGACGAAAGCCGGCCCGAAGGCCGGCTTTCGTGTCACTGCCCGACGACGGTCAATGGGTTCGCGGCGGGCTGGCGGGCGTCTTCGTCGAGTCCCTGGAACTGTTCCAGCCGTCGGAGGGCGTCGGCGGTCGACATCACCTGCGGGAAGCCTTGCTTGGCCGACTCCGGGACGGTCGAGCGGAACGTCGGGGGCTTGCGCAGCTTCGTGGCTCGCTCCCAGGCGTAGGCCAGGGCGATGAGCTTGGGCTCGTCCCACTTGCCGCCGATGAACGAGACACCGACCGGCATCCCGAACGCGGCACCGGCGGTGACCGTGATGTTCGCGTAGCCCGCGATCGCCGCCGGAGACGACGATCCGATGGTGAAGTGGTCACCGTTGATCAGGTCGGTGGTCCACATGGGTTCGTTGGTCGGCGCGATGATCGCGTCGAGATCGTTGGCGGCCATGGTGTCGTCGATGGCGGCCTGGGCGATGGACGTCGCCGTCTCGCGGGCCTCGATGTAGGCCGGATCGGTCAACGGACCCATCGACTGCGAGATCTCCAGGATCTCCTGGCCGAACCACTTGAGCTCCTTGTTCGCGTGTGCGTTGTTGAAGTCGATCACGTCCTGGAGCGAGTTCGGCTGGTTCGCCGGCAGCGTCGCCGAGATACGCGTCGAGATCGTGCTTGAACTCGTACAGGAGCGCGGTGAACTCGGGCTCGTAGGCGGCCTCGATCGGGATGTCGGCCGGGTCGACGATCGTCGCCCCGAGTGCCGCCAGGCGGTCGATCGTGGCCTCCATGATCGCGTCGGTCTCCGGGCTGAGCCCGAAGTTGCCCTGGCGCCAGACGCCGATGCGGGCACCCTGGAGGGCGTTCTTGTCGAGGAACTGGGTGTAGTCCGCGAAGACATGGCCGGTGCTGGTCCCGGTCACCGGGTCCGTCGGGATCCACGCCGGTCATGACACCGAGGAGGACGGCCGCATCCGTGACGTTGCGGGCCATCGGACCGGCGGTGTCCTGCTGCGCCGAGAGCGGCACGATGCCGGATCGGCTGGCCAACCCGAGGCTGGGCTTGATGCCGACCAGGCCATTGGCGCCGGCCGGACAGACGATGGAGCCATCGGTCTCGGTGCCGACCGTGACGGTCGCCAGGTTCGCCGCGGCCGCCGCCGCCGGAGCCGGAGCTCGAGCCGCACGGGTTCCGATCGAGCGCGTACGGGTTGCTCCCCTGCCCGCCGACCCCGCTCCAGCCGCTCGACGACTGGAAACCACGGAAGTTGGCCCACTCGGACAGGTTCGCCTTGCCGAGGATGATCGCCCCGGCCGCGCGCAGGCGCCCCACGATGAACGCATCGGGCGGTCGGCTGTTCTTCGAGCGCCAGCGATCCGGCGGTCGTGGGCATGCCGTTCGTCCCGATGTTGTCCTTGACGATCACCGGGATGCCCGAGCATCGGCAGCTCGAGGCCGTTCCGCCGGGCGCGATCCGCCGCGCGGGCATCCTTGATGGCGGTCTTGCTCACGGCGATGAGCAAGATCGAGCCGTCCGTCAAGTCGCTCGATGCGCCGGAGGTAGAAGCGCACCAGGTCGACCGAGGAGAGTCGGCCATCGTCCATGAGCCGCTGCAGCTGGGGAGTCGTGGTCGCGTCGAGGTTGATGCCGTGCAGCCGTGTCGTCGGCGGTCCGGCCGCCAGACCCGGGCTGACCCCGACGCCCGCGGTCACCGTCATCAACATCAGGAGCGTGAGCAGGACGAGCCAACGTCGACCCAACCAAATCATGGCGTGCCTCCCTAAGGGCTGGGCCGCTCTCGCTGATCGGGGATCGAGTTCGCCGCACGGGGAACTGGGTCGGGGCGGACTCCGGGGGATCGGCGTCACGGCCCTGCGGCTACCCTGACCCCGCCGCCGGGTCGTGTCAAGGCGAGCCGCAGGGCGAGGCGCCTGGTGTCACTCCGCAGGTCGGGCATTCGCTCGCAGCTGGCGGAGGCGCCGCACCTCCAGGACGAACGACACGGCCGTGAAGACGATCGTGACCGCGACCCCGATGCGCACGCCGAGATTGATGGCATCGATGAGGCCGACCAGTTCGTCGGTCGGTGTCGTCGACGGGGTCAGGACGATCCACTGGCCGAGCGCGAGGGAGATCGTCGCCAGCACCATGAACCCCGCGTCGAACAGCGCCCGGGTCGCGACACGGAACTCGACCAGCGTCGGACGGATCAGGGTCACGGTGGGTCCGATCAAGCCGAGGACGAACAGGACGGTTACGGGAACGTAGAGCTCAGCCCAGGCCGGGCCGAGCGCGAACGGGCCGGTCGTTTCCGGCACGCCGATCGCTCGCAGGAACGCCAGGCCGAACGCGGTCATGCCAAGGTCCAGGAGCGACGTCGTGTAGGGCACGGTCTGCGTCTTGGCCGAGACCGATGAGATGGTTGGAGACGCTGTCGAGATCGCCGTAGCCGGTGATGGGATCGCCAGGCTCGACGGTGTGCGGGTCCCAGGCATCCGGATCCCTGGCGAACCGCCGGTCCGCGTAGATGAAGATGCCGGTCACGATCGCGAACTGGATGGCGATCGGCACGAGCCCGCCATACATCGAGGACCAGGCCGTGCCGCCGCCGACGAGTAGGACGGCCGCGATGACGATGAGCGTGATGACGACGTTGACCGTCAGGACCTTGAGATACGTGGGGAACAGCTCCGGCCCGATGAGCTGCCGCCCGAAGCTGACCGAGCGCGTGTCGCCCCGGTAGCGGGCGGCGACCACCATCGGGTTGCCGAAGCGCTTCAGTGATGGCCGCCTCCTCTGTCTCGAGCAGAGGTCGGCCGCGTTCGGCCTCTTCGTCCTCGATCTGCGAGCGGAGGTTCTCGGACAACTCGTTGATGACGTCGTCCTGCTGGGCGCGCGGGAGCTGCTCCTTCACCGCGTTGAGATATCGGTCGATCAGGGTGGTCATTGGGCGTTCTCCTCGATGATCCGGCGCAGCGAAGCTTCGATGTCGCCGCGCTCTTCGAGCAGCCGCGCCAGGATGACCTGGCCCTCGGCCGCCAGCCGGTAAAAGCGTTTGTTGCGCTTGTCTTCCTCACGCCATTCGCTGTCCAGGAGACCCTGGGCCTCGAGGCGCCGGAGGAGCGGATAGAGCGTGTTCTCTTCGATGTCCATCCCCGCTCCAGGAGCGACTTGCGCAGTTCGTAGCCGTAGTGCTCGGTCCGCAATCGCGCCAGGACGGCGATCACCACGGCACCCCGCCGCAGCTCGAGCCGCAGGTTCTCGAAGGTGTCGTCGCCTGGTTGCGATGACGTCGTGGCAGCACTCATGTTCGGCGCACAGTGTGTGCCACACAGTACTCGCCTGTCAAGAAGGTAACCAGCACCGGGGAGGCTCAGCCCTCGGTGATGACGACCAGCTTGTCGGTCGCCGACTCGGCGCCCCAGACCTCGCCGGGCCGGCCGAGGAGCTGGCGGACGGTGGCGTCGGCGGCTCGGCAGCGCGATCGACGTCGAACGTCTCGGTCGTCGGGTCGAAGCGGACGATCGCGTTGGCGCCGAAGTCGGTCAGCCAGACGATGTCGCGGTCGTCGACGTAGACGGCGTAGGCCTGCGGGCCGTCGCCGGGCAGCTTGCCACTCCTGCCAGGTGCCGGTCGCCGGGTCGTAGACGCCGACCTGGCCGGCGTTCCACTCGCTGACCCAGATCCGGCCCGTGCGAGTCCGACCAGACGCGGCGCGCGCCCTGGCCTGGCGGTCGGTGGCTCGATCGATCGTGGCCTCGCCGGTCGCGGGGTCGATCCGGGCGATGTGGCTGCCGGCGAGCGAGGCGTACCAGACGTCGCCGTCGGGCGTGGCGGTGATGCCGTAGGGGCCGCGGCCCTCGCGGGGCGTCGAAGACGCGCATCTCGCCGGTCGCCGGGTCGAGGCGGCCGTAGACGCCGGACTGGCCGGTGAACCAGAGGATGCCCGTCGCGGTCGAAGACCGCCGTGTTGAGGTTGGCGTCCGCGCGGTCCGACGGGCAGCGGGAAGGCGCGGACCTCGTCGGTGGCCGGGTCGACGCGGACGATGGCGTTCAGGCCGCCGTCGGTGATCCAGGCCGCGCCGTCCGGACCGACGATGACGCCGTGCGGCGCGGACCCTGACCCGAGCGGGATCTCGCGGACGGCGCCGGTCGCCGGGTCGAGCTGGCCGAGGACGCCGTTGTGCTGGCCGGTGTACCAGATGCCGCCGTCGGCGGCGGGCGCGACGTCGTGCGGGTGCGAGCCGGCCGGGACGTCGAACTCACGAGCGGCGAGCGAGATCGTTCCGGCCGGGGAGGTGGTCGGCGCAGAGGTCGGTCCGGCCCCCGTCGATGTCGTCGCCGTGGGCGAGGCGACCGGCGTTCCGGCGGATGCCGTCGACACGGGCGAAGGACTCGTCGTGCCGCACGCGGCGATGACGAGCGCGCTGATCGTCAGGGCGAATGCGCGCGAGAGCGCCGTCCGTTGCGGCCCCGTCCGGATGGATCCCGGCATGGACCCAAGTCTGCCGGGTCGTCCAGAATGTCGTCTACGCCACCCCCACGGCGTCACGGATCAGCGACCGGACCAAGCCGATCGACACGTACCCGTTCAGGTCGTGGTTGTTCGGGGCCGCGTTGTTCACGGCCTCGTCCTCGATGAGGTTGCTCGGCTTGAACTCGTCCCGAAGGGTCGCCTCGATCGCCACGGGGTCGAAGCGGTCCGCGAAGTTGGTCCACGCCGTGATGCCGGCGGGGATGGGGTTGGGCCGCCCGGCGCCATCGCGCAGTCGGTTCTGGACGTTGTCGATGCCCAGCGGACAACCCAGGGTCACGAGGATCTTCGGCCGACGATCCTTCAGGGCAGGCTCGGACAGGACGTCGTACGTGATGATCGTGCCGAGGCTGTGCGCCACCACGATGTCCGCCCTGGGCCCCTCGAGGAGGGCCATGCGGACCGGCGCCTGCATCGTCGGCTTGGGCGACCCGAAGAGGTAGTCGATCACGTCGCTCGCGAACCGGCCGACCACGAGCCGAAAGATGGGGTCGAAGAACCCGATCCCGAGTGTCCGCGCCGACGACCGCCGCGCGACCCGATCGGCCTCCTGGTAGAACGCCTTGGCGAGGGCCTTCGCCGCGGTCCGGTCGCGCGCTGACATGGCGCCGAGCGGTCGCTCCCGGGCACTCAGGGTCGCCTTCACGACCATCTCGGCCGCCTCGTCCGGGCTGACGGTGCGGGCCGCGGCGTGCTTCACCGCCGCCTCGCGTCGCGCTCGACCGGCTCCGCCGCCGGCGACTCCCATCCCGCTGCCGGTCGGCGGCCAGCGGACATCCGAGTAGTGCGCCACGCGGGACGTCGCCAGCGGACCGCCGAACAGGATCTCGTCCAGCTGCTTCTTGAGGGCCGCGGCCGGGATCTGCTTCCCTGCCCCGTGCACGTAGACGAGGTTCTTCGTGGCCACGGCCTCACTCCTATCGGGTCTGCGAGATTCATGGGACGGCGGGAGTCTACCCTCTCCGTGTCCCAGTCCTGTCAGCAGCGGAGCGGATGTCGATGGGCACGCTAGCGATGCGACGAGTCGAGATCGTCGCACAGGATCCAAGCGTCCGGCGGAACGGCAAGATCGTGACCGCCTGGATCACGATCCCCTACGAGGACCTCGAGCTCGGGCCGATGGGCTACGCGGTCCATGTCGTCGACTACGACGCATCGAGCCAGACGATGTACGCCCCGGTGGAGGTCGGGCCCGCCGAGGCGCTCCCGGCCCCGCCGACGGACCAGATCCTGAGCGACCCCGCGTTCCATGCGAGGAACGCCTATGCCCTCGTCATGCGCACGCTGCACCAATTCGAATTCGCGCTGGGACGGCGCGTGGCGTGGGGCACGGGCGGTCCGCAACTCAAGGTCGTCCCGCACGCCTTCGAACAGGCGAATGCCTACTACTCCGAGGACTCCGAGTCGCTCGTCTTCGGGTACGTACGCTCGAACACGCCCCGACGTTCTTCGGCCTCTCGCACGACATCATCGTCCACGAGACGACTCACGCCCTCCTCGACGGCCTGCGCGACGGGTTCACCGAGCCGTCGTCGCCGGACCAGGCGGCCCTGCACGAGGGCCTCGCCGACATCGTCGCGTTGCTCTCGGTCTTCTCCCTCCGCGAGATCCTGATCCCGTTCGTGGACGAGATCCCCGGTCGACCCGAGGGCAGCCGCCGGAACCGACCTCCCAACGGGATGCTGGAGCGCGGCGCGATCACCCGCGAACGGCTCACGCAGACCGTCCTGTTCGGCCTGGCCGACGAGCTCCGGGGCGATGCGCCCGAGGCCCGGGTCAACGCGCTGCGACGCTCCGTGCTCATCAAGCCGGCAAAGGACCTGCTCGATCAGTTCGAGTTCGAGGAACCGCACCGTCGCGGCGAGGTCCTGGTGGCGGCCGTGCTGAACGCATTCCTGGACGCCTGGGTCGAGCGCGTCGTCGCCGGGCTCAGCCCCGAGACCCGCTACGTGAGCCGTGAGCGGGTCGCGGAGGAGGGCGCGACGATCGCCGAGATCCTCCTCACGATGGCGATCCGGGCGATCGACTACACGCCGCCGGTCCACATCGAGTTCGGTGACTACCTGAGCGCGCTGCTCACCGCCGACCGCGAGGTCCGGAGCGACGACACCCGGTACCGCCTTCGAGACCGGCTGGTCGCCTCGTTCGCGAAGTTCGGGATCGAGCCCGCGTCGGAGACGCCAGACGGGACGTGGGAACCGCCCCGGACCAGGCTCGGACGCTTCGGGGCCCACCTCGCGAGCCTGCAGGACGACGTCACCGAGGCGTTCCGGCTCGTGTGGGCCAACCGGAAGCCGCTCGACCTCGATCCGGAGGCCTTCACGAGGGTCGTCAGCGTCCGCCCGGCCTTCCGCGTCTCCCCCGAGGACGGGTTCCACGTCCGCGAGACCGTGGTGGAGGTCACCCAATACCTCAAGATCCCCGCTTCCTCGCTGGGCGACTATCACCTCCGGAAGCCCGATGGCATGGCCGATGACCAGAAGGTCGTCCTGCGCGGCGGGTCCACCCTGATCCTCGACGAGTACGGCGAGCTGAAATACACGATCTACAACCACGTCCCGGCTCGCTCGGGGCGTCAGAGCGTCCGCCGTCGACGGCGCGCCCAGCGACGCCTCGATTACCTCTGGGAGAACGGCTTCCTCGACGTCGGAGCATCGCTGACCAAGAGCCTGCCGGCACTTCATCGCGCTCGTCTCATCGACGCCGCGCTGGCCAAGAACCGTCGTCACCAGGCCATCCCGACGGACCGAGAGGAGGCCTGGACATGACCGGTCCGACCAGCCTCAAGCTCTTCGCATACAACGTCGGGTTCGGCGATTGTTTCCTCCTCAGGTTCGCGTACGCCGACGGATCGGATCGACACGTGCTGATCGACTTCGGGTCGACCAAGCTGCCGACGCTCGGCCCCGCGAGGCTGAGCGACGTCGCCGACAAGATCGCTGAGCATTCCGGCGGGAAGCTCGACATGGTCGTGGTGACCCACCGCCACGCGGACCACATGTCCGGCTTTGGCGGCGTCAGCGGACGGAGGATCGCGGGCCTGGACCCGGACCTCGTCGTCCAACCGTGGACCGAGGACCCCGACATCGATCCCGATGCCACGGCGCCGGCCGGCGCGAGCCCGGGCGCCCACGCGCTGGCCGCGGGACAAAGGGCAGCCGCGATCTCGCTTCGTGACATGCACACCGTCGCCAGTCGGGTGCGAACGCGCGCGGCGAACCTGCGCGCGGCCGGCCACGCCCCGAGGACGCTGGCCGACGAGATCCACTTCCTGGGCGAGACCAACATCAGGAACCCGCGAGCCGTGCGGAGCCTGATGACGCTGGGCAAGCGGCGTGTCTATGCCAGTTTCGGGACCCGCCTGCCGATCGCCACGATCCTGCCCGGCGTGAAGGTCAAGGTCCTGGGTCCACCGTCGCTCGAACAGGCCCCCGGCATCGCCAGCCTGGCCAGCCGGGACGCGACCGAATACTGGCACCTGGCCGCCACCATGTCCCGACGCTCCGGCGCCGACGACACGGACCCGCTGTTCCCCGACGCCGAACAGTCCGGCGGGATCCGCAGGCCGCCAAGTGGGTCGTGCCGCAGATCGACAGGATGAGTGCCGAGGAGCTCCTCGCGATCGCCCGGAGCGTCGATGACGCCCTCAACAACACCAGCCTCATCCTGCTGTTCGATGTCGGTGGCAAGAAGCTGCTGTTCCCCGGCGACGCACAGATCGAGAACTGGCGGTATGCGCTGTTCCAGGCGCCGAACAGCGCGGCCATCCGCGAGGAGCTAGCGGACACGAGGCTCTACAAGGTGGGCCACCACGGCAGCCTGGACGGCACGCCCAAGACCCTGTGGTACGGCTTCCGCGGCCTGCTCGCTCCCGAGACGCCCGGTCGCCTACAAACGGTCATCTCGACGCTCGGCGGCAAGCACGGCAAGGCCAGTCGCGGCACCGAGGTGCCGCGGGGCAAGCTGATGGACGAGCTCGAGGCCAAGTCGGACCTGACGACCACCCAGACCCTGCGCAGCAAGGTGACGTTCTGGCGAGAGGTCGACATCGACCTCGCGTCATGAGGGTCGCAGGCCTTGCCCGCCCGCACTACGGTGTGCCCATGGACCTGCGAGCGTTCGGTCGCACCGGCATCGAGCTTCCCGTCGTCGGGCTCGGGACGTGGCGCGTGTTCGATCTGCCGCCGACGCAGCAGGCCGATGCCGACGAGGTCGTCGCCGCGGTCCTCGACGCCGGGGCGCGGGTCGTGGACACCTCGCCGATGTACGGCCGTGCCGAGGCGGTCCTCTCGCACGCCCTGGCCGATCGCCGACGTGAGGCGTTCGTCGCGACGAAGGTCTGGACCAGTTCGGGCGAGGAAGGCCGCCGCCATTTCTCGCGCCAGCTCGGCTGGTTCGGCGGGCGGGTGGACCTGCTCCAGGTCCACAACCTGCTCGCCTGGCAGGCCCATCTCGACTGGATGGAGCGCGAACGAGCCGTCGGCAACGTCGGCTGGCTCGGCGCGACGACCTACGAGCCGTCCGCGTTCGACGAGCTCGAACGCGTCATGCGGACCGGCCGGATCCAGGCGATCCAGGTGCCCCTGAACCCGCTCGAACGCGACGCCGAGGCGCGCATCCTGCCGCTGGCGGCCGAGCTCGGGCTGGGTGTCGTCGCCATGCGGCCGCTCGCGGGAGGCGGCCTGCTCAAGCGGCCGTTCCCGGCGGCGCTGGCGGGCAGCGGGCTGGCCGGCTGGCCCGAGGCGCTGCTGCGATGGTGCCTCGCGGACGAGCGCGTGACGGCCGCGATCCCGGCGACCGCCCGGGCCGAGCACGCGGTCGCGAACGTGCAGGCGGCATCGCTCCCCCCGATGGAGCCCGAACTGCGCGAGCTCGTCGCGCAGTTACTGACCTCCTGACGTCCCCCGGTCCCCGTCGCCGTGCAGGAACCGGCGGCGCCGTCCCGCTCCCGGGCAGATCCTACTCATTTCGTAGTACGAAATCGTACGAATTGGCCGCGGCGCGAGGCTCGCGCGTCGGCAGCGCGAGGCGAAGCGAGCAGGAGCGGGGCTCGAGGATGGGCTAGGCGGCTCGAAGCCCGTCAGGTGTCGCGCGCCTCGGCCATCGCCGCGCGGATCTCGTCCGCGTGCTCCCGCATGCGACGAGCGGCGATGAACGAGCGCGGGGTGACCGGTCCGGCCGGCGTCATGAGCACCCAGTCGGAGATGAGCTCGAGCGGACGCTCGGCCCGCTCGCCGGGTTGGAGATCCACGGCGAACGGTCGGTTTTCCAGTGTCGCATCGATCGTGTCGTGACCGATCGAGTGCGCCGTGAACCACAGGTGTTCCTTGCTGTCCTCCGTCGGGTACCCAAGCTTGACGAGGGCGACCGGCTCGAATTCGGCGAACTCCTGCGTCATGGAGCGCAGGACGTCGATCGTCGCCAGGGCACGTTCGGCCATCAGGGTCGTCGTCGAGGTCGGGAAGTAGATGACGAACTGCTCGGGCGGAGGGCGCCGGGTCAGGTGCAGCGGCTCGGGCGTGTCGCCCCGACCGAACCCGAGCATCTTGCGCCCCGCCGGCTCACACAGGACCGATCGACGCGCATCGTGGTGTTCGGCATCGCGAAGCTCGGTCATCGCCGGCTCCGCCTGGCGCATGAAGTCGGCGGCGGGCACGAGACGAGCGTCGCCACCGGGATGGCCGAACGTGAACCGAGGCTGATCCGCGCCGACCTCGCCCTCGAGGATCATCGTGGCGATCGCCCGGATCGGGTCCGCGCAGGCCGCCACGAACTCCGGGTGCGGCCCCAGGATGTCGAGGTCGAACCGCCCGAGCTCGGCGAGGCCGTGGCTGTGCAGCCAGCGGACCGACTCGGCCGGGTCCTCGCCGACGCTGTGCAGGCAGTACAGCGCCTCGATGTCGAGATCGGCATCGTGGGCGAGCTCGTCGGCCAGTGACGCACGCGACCACGGCAGCTCCGAGGCGATGTCGAGCACCATCACGCCGTCGTCGCCCAGGACGTCGTGGGCGATGCGCAACAGCGTCTTGCGGTCGCGGAGAACATTGCGGCGCTTCGCCGGGACGCGGAGGCCGACGCTGGCCACCGAGCCCATGGCGGCCGACCGCTCGGCATCCGAGAGGTTGTTGGCGAACCGGATGAACTCGTCGATCGGCGGGGCGTCGCGATCGCACCAGAGCTCGGCCGAGCCGACGATCGGGTGGTCGAGGTGGAGCGCCCACAGGACGCCATCGGCCGGGCGTTCGGTCAGGGTATAGCCAAGGTCGCGGAGGCGCAGGAACGCATCAGCCGGTGGGGGCGCCGTGCCCTCGAAATAGACCGCGGCCTGTCCCGGCTGATCGCGCTGGAGGAACCCGAACACCCGCCAACGATAGCGCGCCGGGCGACGCCTTCGACGGTCGTCGCGCGAGGCTATATCTCCAGGAGGATCATCCGCCGACGCGACGTCCATTCGTCGACGGTGATGAGGCCCTGGTCTCGCAGGTGATCGTAGCGACCGGAGCCGTTCGGCGGGGCGACGGACGAGCTCCTCGGCGGCGGTCGGCGCGGCGGCGACCCCGGTCCCGCCTGCGCTCTGCCGTTCGTACGTGACGGTGAGCGTCCCACCCGGGCGGTTGCTCGCCATGTAGATGAGGATGAAGATCCCGACGACGAAGATCAGGACGAGGAACACGAGGGCGCCGAGCCAATCGACCGTCCGCCATCGCGCTTCCACGAAGCTCTCGCCGACCGGTACGAAGCCGCGCTGCGCGAGGGCTGCCGTGTCGGCGGCTCGCCGGGTCCGGATCTCGAAGTCGTTGGCGCCCGCGTAGGCACGCATGAGCTTGGGCGGGACCTGATCGGCGGTGATGGTCGCACCATCGTCCCCGGGTGCCGGGCCGATCCCGGTTGCCCAGTCGGATACCGTAGTCGGCCAGCGACGCCACCAGTCGAGCCCGTCGCTCCCATGGGCGGACCAGGATCGCCGCGACGATGGCGACGAACGCGAGCAGGAAGGTCGCGATCACCCAGGTCTGCCGGAATCCGAACGCGCTCACCACGAGCAGGGCGATGGCCAGCGCGAGAAACGTGCGAGTTGAGGGCATCCAGTAAGCATATGTGGCGCGATGGCGTTCCACGGCGTCGCGAGCGAGAAAGCGGTGCGTCCGTGTTGCATGACCGAGGTCACGCCTGAACAGCAAGAAAGGCGACCTCCAGGGCCGTGCCCAGAGGTCGCCTCCCGATCCCGAAGGCTTACCGGTTGGTTTCGAGCACCGACAGGATGTTGCCCGACGGGTCCGTGAACCAGGCGATCGCTGGACCGTTGTCGTCACGGGCGATGCCCTTTGCATCCGTCTTCGGGCCGTCCTGGCCGTCGTAGTGCTGCATCGTGACGCCGGCGGCCGCCAGCTCCTTGACCTTCGACTCGATGTCCTTCACCTCGAAGTTCAGGACCGTGAAGACGGCCGGTCGGTGATCGGGCTTCGGATAGACCATGACCGGGTTGCCGCCCGTGCCATGGAGCTCGAAGATCCCCATCTCGCGGTTGTCCCGCACGTCGACGCCGAGCGTGTCGCCGTAGAAGCGTCGGGCCGCGTCGAGGTCCTTGACGGCAAAGCTCGAGAACCAAGACGTGCCCTTGAGGATCGGGCGGGTCTGGACGGTGGTGCTGCTGGTTGCCATGATCTGCCTCCTTGTACAGGCGAAATAGGATGGCAGCGACGGGGCGTCGGTGGCATCAAGCCCCTCGGCGACGACGGGCGACAAGTCCGTTAAGGCCGGGCCGACGCGGCCCACGAGTCGGGAGGTATCCGGGATGGAGACGGTGGCCGTCGTCCTCAGCGTCGGGGAGGATCGTGTCGAGGAATTCGAGGCCGGGTTCCGCGAGCACGAGCTGCCGGTGTGGCAGGACCTCGAGGGCCGCGGCCTGCTCGTCCGGCCACGCTGAACCGGCTGGACATCTCGTCCCAGCCCGTCGCGGGCGCGGTCCAGTACCTCGTCGTGGCCATCTTCCGACCGGCGAGGGCCATCATGCCCACGACGACCACCCGGGCTTCAAGGCCTGGAACGAGATCGCCGACACGTACCAGGTCGGCGGGCCGCTCGCCTTCGGCGGCGAGACGATCGTCCAACTCGGCGAGGCCTGAGCCCTCGTCGACTCCCCCGCTTTCGACGTCCAGTCCGGATCGGGACCCGCCAGCCATTCGGTGTCGAACCGCGCCGGCGCCGTGGATCGCGGTCAGGCGCAGCTCGCCCGTGCCGGTGTTCGTGAAGCCGTGCGCCTCGCCCGGTGGGCTGACGACGACGTGGCCCCCGTCGACGACGACCATCCCGTCGCCGATCTGGAACGTGGCCTGGCCGGACTCGACGATGAACACCTCGGCGTATGGGTGCCGATGCAGCTTCGGGCCGACGCCGGGCTCGGAGTGGACGAGGATGATCGAGAACGGGACGTCGCCGTGCTCGGCGCCGACGAACTCGTGCGAATGCTCGGTGTGCTCCAGGTCGTCGAGCTCGATGATCGGATCCGGTCTGCGCTGCTCCATCGGGTCAAGCATCGTATCGCCATGGCTGCGACCATTTCCCCCGAGCGCGGGCGTGACTCGCTGTGACGAGGGAGGCAGAGCATGAAGATCGGGGCGATCGTTCCCCAGGGCTGGGTCGGTGAGTACGACGGCTGGGAGCCGCTCGATGCGTGGCGGCGGACGACCGAGGTCGCCCGGCAGGCCGATCGCCTCGGCTTCGAGTCGATCTGGCTGTTCGACCACTTCCACACCGTCCCGCGGCCGACCGACGAGATCACGTTCGAGTCGTTCACGTCGCTCTCGGCGCTGGCCGCGCTGACGACGCGGGTCCGGCTCGGTCACATCGTCATCTGCACCGCGTTCCGCAACCCGGCGCTCACCGCCAAGATGATCTCGACGATGGACTCGATCAGCGGCGGCCGGATGGAGCTCGGCATCGGCGCCGGCTGGAAGCGCGACGAGTGGCTCGCCTACGGCTACGGCTTCCCCGAGACGAAGGAGCGGCTGGCGCGCCTGGGCGACGACCTCGAGGTCATCACCGCGATGCTGCGCCGGCGACAAGCACCAGCACGCGACCTACGAGGGCCGCTACGCGCACGGTCCGCGACGCGATCAACGTCCCCAAGCCGATCCAGCAGCCGCGCGTGCCGATCATGGTCGGCGGCAACGGGCCGAACGTCACCTGGCGGCTGGCCGCCCGGCACGCCGACGAGCTCAACCTCGACGGCATGTCGCCGGCCGAGGTCGCCGAGGCACTCCCCGTGATCCGGGCCGGTGCGAGGAGATCGGCCGCGACCCGGCGACGCTCGCAGGTCTCCGTGCACATCTGGGCCGAGACGATCAGCGACGGGCGGCGCCGCCCGGGTCGACCGCCTCGCCGCGTATCGCGAGCTCGGGCGTCAGCCGCGTGATGGGCCTCGTCCGCGATTGCGCCCGGACCGACGAGGCCCTCGAATCGCTCGTCGAGGACGCCCGAGCTGCCGGAGTCGAGATCGGCTAACAGCGCGACCACGAGGCGGCCGGTCCCACCCCTCCGGAGGCATCCGTACCACCTCGGAATGGCCCGAGTAGGCCTCTCGCGGATTTCGGCGTCGCGGCCGTACGCTGTCGCGGTCGGTCAACACGCCGTCCCCGGCGACGACCGACGAACTGGCAAACCCGTCGCGAGGCGGGGACGCAAAGCCACGGGCCTCACGCAGGTAGCCGGGCTGTCGATCGGAGGTGGGCCGTGGAGGTCCAAGTCTCCCAGCGCGTGCGAAATGTCGTGCGCGCGTCCCTGAACCTCGGCGTGGTGCTCGTCGTGCTGCTCGCAGCATCGATGACCGTCCGCGGCTGAGGGGAATCGTGGCCGTCCGGCATCCCCCCGCCGGGCGGCCGCTCTCTGTCCATCTCGAAGGACGCGAACAACCCGCTGGCGACGATCGTGGCTGAGACGATCACGAGACGCACGCCGTCCACCATCTGAGCCCTGGCGCAGTTGCACGCGCCCCGTACCATCGAAAGCCGGATAGCCTCGGCGCGGGCCGAGGAAGGGAGGGCACGTGGCCGACGTCCGAGGCAACCCATGGGAACACGATCCAGGCCCCGCCGCGACGAGTGGCTGGGCCGAGCTCTTCGCCGAGACACCGAACTACCGCGGGCTGGGCCGCGCGGTTGTCGGTCGTGAGGCGTTCCGCTGGCATCACGGACCGATGTTCTTCCGGGGCCGGCTCGACGGGTCGGCCAAGGTCCTCGTGGTCGGCCAGGAGGGTGCGCAGGACGAGTCGCTCTCGCACCGCTCGTTCACCGGTGGGACGGGAGCGCGGATGCAGCACCTGCTGCGCTTCCTCGGTCTCGATCGCTCGTACCTGTTCCTGAACTCGTTCGTCTACCCGATCTTCGGCCAATACACCGACGATCTGCGCAAGCTCGCCCAGGACCCCCGGTCGCCGGTCGTGCAGCACCGGAATCGGATCTACGACAAGGCCGTCGTCGACGGCGACGTCCGCCTCGTGATCGCCGTCGGCCGAGCGGCGAAGGAGTCCGTCGCCACGTGGATCAAGTCGCACGGCGGCACGGCCCAGCCCGATGCGCTTCACAACGCGTCGCTCGGTTCGCTCCCGAACCGGGTCAAGGTGGTCGGCGTCCTTCACCCCGGCGGTGCGTCAGGCGGATCGACATCCGCGATCAAGGCCGACTTCGCGCGCGCGATCGGCCGCGTCCGCGACTGGCTCCAGGCCGATCCCGACTGGCTCCCGGTCGACGCCGGCATATCGCGGAATCTCTCGGCGACGTTCCCGTACGCATCGATCGCCATCCCGTTCCGCGACTTCCCGTTCGGCACGTGCCCGCGGCTCGGCCGCGGCGGTACCTCGAGCAACCGGAGCGACGACCAGCGGGCGATCCGCTTGTTCTCGGCCGCCGGCAAGTACAACGCCAGCGGCGCGCACCTCAGTGATCCGTCGTCGGCCGGTGGCACCAACCAGGGGTACGACGACGATCCGGGCGACCTGCCCTACGAGCCGCCGCGCGCGAGTCCGCGAACGTTCGATGCAGGCCCGCCGGCGAGCCTGGCGCGGCTCCTGCTCGGCGGCGAGACGGGCTTCGACTGGCCGGACTTCGCGGCCCTCGGGGTGACCTCGCACGCCTCGTTCGGGATCGGGCCGATCTATCGCGGCCGCTTCACCCAGCTCAGCCTCATCGTCCTCGCGGACCAGGGATCGAACGACGACACGTTCACCGCGCGTGCGCTCTCCGGCGAAGCCGGTCAGCGCTTCCAGGGCGTCCTGCGCGCCGCGGGGTTGACGAAGCGCTACCTGATCATCCGCACCCTGCCCGTCGACACGTCGGACCTGACGGCCGCCAAGCGGCTGACCCTCGTCGATCACCCGAAGGTGCGCGCCCTCCAAGGCGAGCTCCTGCGCCGGCTCCGCTCGAGCAACGCGGGCGTCACCGCGCTGCTCGCGATGGGCCCCGGCGCTCGCCGACTCGCCGCAAACGTCGCTCCGGCAGGCCTCGACGTGATCGAGCTCGCCGGCCACGGCGAACCCGGCTTCCAGGCCTCCTGGCAGGCCGCGCTCACGCAGCTCTCCGGCCGCACGTACACCAAGGACCTGACCAACCCGAGCTTCACCGCACCCACGACTCGGAGCCAGTTGCCGCGGGCGGACCTGCCGTATGGCACGCCGCGCTGGCTGGGCACGTCGGGCGATCGCGCCGTTCGTCCGAAGGACGGTGACACGGGGAAGCCCTCGCGCGACTATCTCAAGTTGTTCCTGCCATCGTGGGTGGCGAGCCTCGCCCCGGCGCCGCTCTCGCCAGCTGAGCAGGCGGCCGCCGACCAGCTCGACTGATCATGGCGGCCACCCCGGTCCCTCGCTACGGGTTGCGCGGGCGCGTCGTCACGATGAACGCGGCCCGGGAGGTCTTCGCGGACGGCATCGTGTGGGTCGCCGATGGAACGATCACCGATGTGACCCCGGCGAGCCAGACGCCCGCGGCCCACGCCGGGACCCCGGTCTTCGCGACGACCGGGACGATCTATCCCGGCATGATCGAGCTTCACAACCACCTCGCGTACAACTCGATCCCGCTCTTCCCGATCCCAAGGCTCTACACCAAGCGCGAGGAATGGCAGGGGACCCGTGGCTATCGCCGCTACGTCAGCGGTCCCGCGGGCGTGATCGCATCCGTGCCGGAGCTCATCAAGGCCACGATCCGTTACGTCGAGTGCAAGAGCCTGATCTCGGGGACGACGACGACGCAGGGCCTCACCCTTCGGGCGGCGCCGATCAAGCACCTGTACAAGGGCATCGTCCGCAACGCCGAGCAACCGGACGCCGTCGGACTCGATCCCGCCCGACCCAAGATCGGCGACGTGACCCCCGATGGCCGGGAGTCGTTCCGCAAGTCCCTCACCGGCAAGGGCGCCCGGGTCGTCCACCTCGCCGAAGGGCTCTCGACCTCGAAGGCGCACGATCACTTCCTCGATCTCCAGTTCTCGAACGGCACCTGGGCCATCGGGCCGAAGTTCGTCGGCATCCATTCGACGGCGCTGCGGCCCGAGGACCTCGCCATCGTGCAGGAGCACGGTGGGTCGATCGTCTGGTCCCCCTTCAGCAACCTGATCCTGTACGGGGGGACGACGGACGTGCGCACCGCCGTCGAGCTCGGGATCAAGGTCGCCCTCGGATCCGACTGGGCGCCCACCGCGAGCAAGAACCTCCTCAACGAGCTCAAGGTCGCCCGGATCCTGAGCGACGACCAGCAACTCGGGCTGACCGACGTCCAGCTCGTGGAGATGGTGACCGTGAACCCGGCCACGATCCTCGGTTGGCAGGGCCTGTTGGGGTCGCTCGAGCCGACCAAGCTCGCCGATATCGCCGTCGTGTCGGGCAAGACCGGCGATCCGTACCGTCACCTGATCGACGCGACCGAAGGCGACATCCGACTGGTCGTCATCGGCGGCGTGGCCCGCTACGGGACGCCGGCGCTCCTGGACAGGTTGAGCCCGCTCGACGAGCAGCTCGAGATCGCGGGCAAGATGCGCGGGTTCCACCTCGACACGAACGATCCCGATCCAGTGCTCGGTCCGATCAAACTCGCCGATGCGACCGCGACGCTCGCCGATGCGCTCGAACACATGCCCGAACGCGCGGCCGCGATCGGGTCCGCGGAACTCGGCCTGCTGGCCAACGAGGGCGTGGCCGGCGCCGCGGCAGACGACCGCTGGTTCCTGGAACTCGACCAGCCGCCCATCGCCGGGCTCGACGCGACGATCTTCGAAGGCTTGGCACCGGCGCTCCTCGACGTGGTTATCGGCGCGGAGAGCTTCGCCTCGATCGCGGTCCCGCTCACCCTGGATCCGTTGGCGACCGAGGGCGACGACACGTTCTTCGAGATGCTCGCGAACCTCACGAACGTGCCCGAGGTCATCCGCACCAAGCTGCCCGGCCGCTACGGCGAGGTCCCACGGGATCCGACCATCGGCCTCGGCCTCGCCGACGACGACCAGTCGATCTCGCCGCTGCCACTCGGTGAACTGCTCGACCGGCGCGGCGACCTGACGCTTGCCGACCGGCGCCTCATCGTCGAGCAGGCGATCGTGCTGCTCGACCAGTTCTACGTCCATCTCCCGATGAAGCGCGCGAGGTACGCGGTCGATCCCCTCCAGCGACTGCGCCTGCTGGAACACCAGCTGCAGGACATCGACAGGACCGTCGAGCTGGGTCCCGAAAGCGCGTTCCACGAGGAGCTCATCGACATCTTCACCTCGCTCCGGGACCTCCACACCCACTACGTCCCGCCCGAGCCGTACCGTTCGCACACGGTCTACCTGCCGTTCCTCGTCGAGGAGTGCACGCGCGACGGCCGGCTTCAATACGTCGTGTCCAAGGTCGCGACCGGCACCGACCTCGATCCCTCGTTCGCCCCGGGCGTCGAGGTCACCCACTGGAACGGCACCGCGATCGGGCGCGCCATCGAGCGCAACGCCGACAACCAGGGCGGCGGCAACCGCGACGCCCGGATGGCGCGCGGACTCGACGCCATGACGATCCGGACACTCGGGCGGACGGCGCCACCCGACGAGGACTGGGTCGACATCTCCTATCGCACCGAGACCGGGGTCGAGCGAGAGATCCGCGTGCGGTGGAACACCTACCAGCCGGCCGAGGCGTCGCCCTTCGGGGACACGGAGCTCGCCTCGGCGACGGCTGTCCCGGTCGGGGCGGGCAACCTGGGCCGGCTCGGAGCGCTCGGGCTCGACGCCCAGACCACGACCGTGAACCTGGTCAGGCGCGATCTCTTCGCCCGTGGCTGGCAGTCGGCCCCGGCCGCCGGCTCCAGCGAGCTGGCCACAAGCCTGCCTGGCGTCCTGCGCGCCCGGATCCGGAGCACCAGCATCGGGGACGTCATGCACGTCCGGATCTTCACGTTCCTCGTCCCGGATCCAGGCGAGTTCGTCAACGAGTTCGTGCGCCTCGTCGAGGGCCGACCCACGGTGGGCCTCATCGTCGACGTTCGAGGGAATGGCGGCGGGGACATCCGCGCCGCCGAGCGACTGTTGCAGGTCCTGACCCCTCGGCGCATCGAACCCGAGCCCACGCAGTTCATCGTCAGTCCATTGGTCCGCCGGCTCTGTCTCGCGAACCAGGACGGGCAGATCAACCTGGGTCCCTGGAGGGACTCCGTCGTCGAGGCGATCGAGACGGGCGCCACCTTCTCGACCGGATTCCCCATCGGGTCGGTCGATGACGCCAACGACCGCGGGCAGGGCTATCACGGCCCCGTCGTCCTCGTCACCGACGCGCGCTGCTACAGCGCGACGGACATCTTCGCCGCGGGCTTCCAGGACCACGGCATCGGGCCGGTCGTGGGGGTCGCCCACCGGACGGGCGCCGGTGGGGCCAATGTCTGGACGCACGACCTCCTTCGCCAGCTGCTCACCGGCCGGACCTCGCCGCTGAAGTCCCTTCCACGGTTGGCGACCTTCCGGGTGGCCATCCGCCGCACGATGCGAGTCGGGTCACACGCGGGCGAGCTCCTCGAGGACCTCGGGGTCGTGTCCGACGTCGTCCATCCGATCACCTACGACGACCTGCTCAAGGACAACCACGACCTCATCGAGACGGCTGTCGCCCAGATGCAGGGAGGCGTCACGCGGCTCATCCAGGCACAGATCCAGCTGGCGGCCGATGCGGTCACGATCGAGGTCCAGTCGTCCAATCTCGATCGGATCGACGCGTACGTCGACGATCGACCGATCGGATCCGAGGACGTCGCGGGCGATCGATGCGCGTTCGTCGTGCCTCGCACGATGATCGGGCCCGACCGCGTGTTGCGCCTCGAAGGGTTCGATGCCGGCAACCTCGAGGCCGCGAGACGGCTGCCCATCCCGCCTGGTTAGGGATCAGCGACGCCTGGCGGTGCCCGGTGCCGGCCTGCAACGCCAAGCGTGCCGGTTCGCGTGAAAACGGTCGTCCTCTTGTCCACAGCGGCGACTTGAGCGTATGATGGCCGGGTAGTGCCACGAAAGCGTTCGTGGCCGCATACGAGCACGACGCACTCGGACTCCTCTCACGACTGACGCGAGAACCCGATGAAGGGATCGCGTCGGGCATCGAGAGGAGTTTCCATTTCGTGTTCAATGACAAGAATCTGACTTGTGCGGACTGTGGACAGGAATTCGTGTTCACCGGGTCCGAGCAGGACTTCTATTCGCAGCGTGGCTTCACCGAGCCGCGTCGCTGCCCCTCCTGTCGCGCCAGCCGCAAGGCCGCCCGCAACAGCGAAGGTGGCGGCAGTTCCTACGGTGGCGGATACAGCTCCGGCGCCGGCTATTCCAGTGGCGGCGGCGGTGGCGGCTACAGTGGCGGCGGCGGTTACGACCGCGGTCCTCGAGAGATGTTCTCGGCCACGTGCTCGTCCTGCGGCAAGGAAGCCCAGGTCCCCTTCCGCCCGACCAGCGGCAAGCCCGTCTACTGCAGCGACTGCTTCCGCAGCCAGCGTGGCGGCTGACCCCATCCTCTCGCTGCGGGCCGGACGGCCCGCCTCCCAAGCGTGATCCCCGACCCGGGCCGTCAGTCGACCCGGGTCGTTCGATTCCTTAGCTGCGGCGGAGGTAGCTCGGGACGTCGAGGTCGTCCGGAGCGGCGTCGGGTCGCGTCGGACGACGCCTGGCCCGGTGCGTCGCGCTCGCCTGACTCGGAGCTGGGTTCGCTCTCGTCGAGCGGGCTCGCCATCCGGACGCGCGATGTCGGTCGCGGTGTCCGGCTCGGATCGAAGCCCGTGGCGACGACGGTGATCCGCACCTGGTCCTTGAGCTTGGGGTCGAGCGTGGCGCCGAAGATGACGTTCGCGTCGGGGTCGGCCGATGCACGGATCGTCTCGGCCACCCGGCTCACTTCGTCGAGACGGAGGTTCTTCGACCCGCTCACGACGAAGAGGATCCCGCGGGCGCCATCGATCGTTTCCTCGAGCAGCGCGTTGGCGATCGCCTGCCGCGCGGCGTCCACCGCCCGGTTCTCGCCCCTGCCCCGCCCCACGCCCATCAGCGCGGGGCCGGCGTCCTTCATGACCGCCCGAAGATCCGCGAAGTCGAGGTTGATCAGCCCGGGGACCGTGATGATCTCGAGGATGCCCTGGACGCCCTGGCGCAGGACGTCGTCGACGGCCTTGAATGCGTCGACAGCGATTCCGTCTCCGGACCACGTCGCGAACGCGGTGATCGTTGATCGTGATCAGCGTGTCGACGAACCTTCGCCGAGCTCGACCACGGCCGCCTCGGCGACCATCGCGCGCCGATTGCCCTCGAAGCTGAACGGCTTGGTGACGACGCCGATCGTCAGCGCGCCCTGCGCCTTCGCGAGAGCGGCGATGACCGGCGCCGCGCCCGATCCCGTGCCGCCGCCGAGACCGGCCGTGACGAACACGATGTCCGACCCGCAGAGCGCCGCGGCGATCTGCTCCGCATCCTCCTTGGCGGCGCGATGGCCCACATCGGGATCGCCGCCGGCGCCGAGGCCGTTCGTGACTCCCTCGCCGATCTGGAGCCTGGTGATCGCGAACGAGCGCGTCAGCGCCTGCGCATCGGTGTTGCAGACGATGAAGTCGACGCCACGCGTTGCCGGCACGGATCATCTCGTTGACGGCATTGCCGCCACCGCCGCCGACGCCGATCACCCGGATGGTCCGGCGGGACGTGGACTGGCGAGCACGGCGGCGGGCCTCGCGGCGCGCCGGGACGAAGCCGACGAGCACTCGCGCGGCGAGCAACACCAACAGCGTGCCGATGACGATGAGCGGGAAGTTCTGGGCGAGGACCTCCACGTCCGGCAATCTAGCACTTGCGGTGGGCCGCCGGGTACCCGGGGTTAGCTACTGGCCGCCTCCACGGCCGGCGCGGGCGGCAGGACGCCCGCGGCTTCAGGGATGCGCTGGATCGAGCGCAGGACGCGCCCGATCGCGGCGGCGAGGTCGTCGACGTCGGCCTCGGTCGGCGATCGCCGGGATCGCGCCCATCCCGCGCGGCGCGAGGTAGAAGCCCGTCGAGCAGCAGGCCGAGGAAGAGCGTCGGCCTGCGCGGCACGCCGGTCGCGAAGGCCGTGACGCCCGTCGCCCGAGAAGACCTGGAAGAGCGACCCGACGGCCGCGACCCGGCGTCGAGGCCGTCGCGCTCGATCGCGTCGGCGACGCGCGACCGCAGCCGCTCGCCGAGGTCGTCGAGCCGCGCGTAGACGTCGGGCGTCAGCTCGCGGAGCGTGGCGAGGCCGGCGGCCGCCGCGACCGGGTTGCCGTTGAACGTGCCGCCGTGGCTGATCGGCACCGGGCCGGCGCGCGTCGAAGAGCGCCATGACGTCGGCGCGACCGCCGAACGCCGCGAGCGGGTAGCCGCCGCCGATGATCTTGCCGAGCGTCGTCAGGTCCGGCCGGACGCCCGAAACGCTCCTGGGCGCCGCCGGGCGCGACCCGGAACGAGATGATCTCGTCGAAGATCAGCAGCGCGCCGTGGCCGTTCGGTGAGCGCGCGGAGGAACGGCGAGGAACGCCGGGATCGGGCGCGCGGACGCCGCCGGCGCCCTGGACCGGCTCGATGATGATCGCGGCGAGCTCGTCGCTCGCGGCCGCGCAGCGCGCGCTCGATGCCGTCGGGGTCGTCCCACGGCAGCTCGACGACGAGGTCGGACATCGCCGTCGGGCACGCCGGGCGTCCCGGTCATCACCGCCGTCGTGGGTGCCGTGGTACGAGCGCTCGAACTTGGCGATGAGCGGCCGGCCGGTGAACGCCCGCGCCGCCCGGATCGCGAACATCGTCGCCTCGGTGCCGGAGCTCGTGAACCGCAGGCGCTCGATCGACGGGACGCGCCGGCGGATCTCCTCGGCCAGCTCGACCTCGGTCTCGGTCGGTGCCGCGAACGCCGATCCGCGGCGGACCTGCGCCTCGACGGCGGCGACGACGGCCGGGTGAGCGTGACCGAGGATCAGCGACGTGTAGTTGCCGAGGAAGTCGCGGTAGACGTTGCCGTCGACGTCGCGCGAGCGCGGAGGCCCTCGCCGGACTCGACGTACGGCGGATACGGCGCGGTGTAGACGGTCGTCCGCGTCGATCCGCCGGGCAGCGACGCCGGTCGCCCGCTCGAACAGCGCGCGCGAGCGCGGCGTCCGGGCGAGGTAGTCGTCGACCAGCGACATCGCCTGGCTCCTCCGGGCGCCGACGCGACTCGTCCAGTCCGCGCCGCCTCGCCCGTTCCCGATGTGCGGAGTGTCGCACGGCCCGCGGGCGCGTGCGGGGTCATCCATCGGCGTGGCCGGGACGCTGCACGTCGATGCCCTCGCGGAGCGTGGAGATCGCGGCCCGGGCCCACCCACCGGCAGCGCCCTCCAGGTCGCCGCGATCGTCCGGATCGAGGCTGGACAGGAGCCGGACGTATGAATCGACCTGGTAGAGCGTCCCGACGAGGATGGCCAGGTCGCCGGCCTCGACCAGGTCCGCGGCGGTGAGTCGCTCGGTCCACCGGGCAAGGTACGCGTCCCGGACGGCGCGGCGGCGGTCGAGGTCCTTCGGGCGAGTGGCGTAGACGGCCAGGTCCAGGAACGGATGGCTGATCGCGGCATCGGTCCAGTCGAAGATGCGCGGGCCGTCCGGCGTGTCGGCGACGTTCCACGGATGGAGGTCGCCATGGACGAGCGTCGGCGCCGGACCGATCGAATCGAGGCGCCCGCAGGCCGCGACGAAGGCACCGATCGAATCGTTCCAGGCTTGACGGTCGTCGCCCGTCAGCTCGGTCTCCAGGGGCTCCAGGTCGGCGATGGTCGGCAACGCCTCCGCCAGGGCCTCGAGCGACCGGACCGCGGCCCCGGCATCGATCAGCTCCCGCTCGCGCCCCACCCACGCCTGCTGGACCCGGGCATGGACCTCTAGCCCGGGCGCCCACGTCTCGGGCGGGGCGTCGCCGAGCGTCCGGTCGCCGTGATCGTGCATGAGCAACCATCCCTTGTCGGGCTCGATCGCGGCGACGCGGGTCACGAGGTCCGGGGTCCCGCCGGCCAGCACGGCCGTCACGGCCGCCTCACGGGCGAAGACCGGCCCACTGCACTTGAGGAACATGGGCCCGAGCGACGACGGCGCCCGCAACACGACCGAGATCCCCCACAGGTAGACGATCCGTGGGGCCTCGAAGGCGGGTGCGCGAAGCTCGGCCATGCGTTCGACCATCCAGCCCGATGCTCGCTCGAACCAGCCGGCGACCGACCACGGCGGGTCCCCGATGGTGGGACCCAGCTCGCGGCGTCCGATCCAGCGCGGCAGGACCTCTCGCAGCTCGGGCGGTTCGAGCGCGTCGAGCGACACGGTCGCCCAGTCGGTCCAGGTGTACGGGCTGGGGGCGTCCGGTCCGATCGCTTCGAGATCCACCACGACGAGCGTCGGGTCGCCATCGGCATCGCGCCGCCGGGGATCGATGCGGAGCGGCCGTGGCGGGACGCCGAGGAGGGCCTCGATCGCGGTCAGGCAGGCGGACGTCGTGAAGTCTCGCTCGATGACGAGGGTCGGGAGCCGACCGACCGGATCGCTCGACCACTCCGGCAGGACCGACGTGAGCATCGCCCGGCGAGTCGGATGCGGGACCAGCACGACGACCGTGCAATCGCCCTTGGACACGTGTCCTCCGTCATCCCCCTTGCGGCAGGCGCCCATTCTGGCTGCAAACCGACACAGCGGGGATGGTCGTTTCGGTAGAGTGGCCGCAGGAGGGACGACGATGACCCAGTCGATCGACGCAGGGACGGTGACGCGGCGCGGGGCGGGTCGCCTCGAACGGTACGTGGCGGGCGTCAGGTTCGTCGCCCCGGTCATGCCGGCCACGGCATCGGTCGCGATGTTCATCGCGTACCTGCTGCCGAGGCCGCTCGGTCGGGACGCGGCCGCGGCGGTGCTGATCGGCCTCATCGCGGCGGCGGTCGTCGCCGTGGTCGGAGGGGCGATCGCCATCCCGTTCATGCGCGGCCGCGACCGGAGTCGAACGTACCTCGAGCTCTGGGAGCGCTACCAGCGGCTGGAGACTCGCCTCGAGTTGGCGAAGCGCACCGACAAGCGGTACCCGACGCCGGACGAGGGCGCGACGGCGCAGCTCGCGATCAGCGACGTCGAGCGGATCGTCGCCCGCCTCAGGCGCTCGCTCGACGACGGGACGGCTGACGGATCCGACGGTGACGTGACGCAACCGCCACCCGATTCGGAGCAATGGTCGAGCGGGCTCGGATATGTGGGCCTCTGGCAGCTGGTCCACGCGGGCGAGGAGGCGCTCCTCCTCGTCGAGCCGATGACCGAAGTCATGGCCCAGGCGCTCGTCGACCGCCGACGACTGGTCGGATCGACCATTCCCCAGGCGCCGGCGCTCCTGGCGATGCAGGGGGCCGCGGTTCGCGGACTGGACCCGGCCATCGCGGAGACGTACTTCGCCGCGCTCACCGAGTCGATGACTGGCGGGCCGGGCAAGTGAGCGAGATGACCGCGCGATCCATCCTGCGGGTCGTGCTCCACGCGATCAACGACTTCCGCGACTCCCGTCGCTCGGAGATCGTGCGGGCCCGGAATCGCCTGCTCCTGACGATCTTCGTGACGTCACTGCTGGCCTATGGCATCGAGGTGGTCGTGCTCTTCGCCGGGGCGACCCAGGCGAACCTGCTCGCGGGCATCCTGTTCTTCCTGGTCGGTGCCGTCGTCGGGCTGCTGGACCGGCTCCGCCGCGAGGCCAAGTCGAGCGCCGCGGCCGACGACTACGGGCTCTTCGAGGCCCGGCTGCTGCATACCCCGCTGCTGTCCGGCCTGGCCGCGGTCGGCGGCGTCCTGCTCGTCAACATCGCGCCAGTCCTCGCGACCGCGGTGTCGGCCGATCCCGCGACGGCGGTCGGGGCGATCTCGCTCGGGGCCATCTACGACCTCTCGAACGTCGGCGGGATCCTGGTGGCCGGGGTCTTCGGCCTGACGCCGGGCGCCTTCTTCGACGGCCTCCAGAAACAGGCGGACGGGCTGCGGAAGGACCTCGACAGCACGACCGCCTCGGGCTAGGCGCGGGCCTTCAGCCCAGCCCACCCTTGTACGGGAAGCCACCGGGGGCGGGGTACGTCCCCGGCGCAGCCGCGCGGATCGAGGCGTCGGCGATCGCGTAGCCCCAGTTGGCGAGCGCGCGCCGCCGGGCGGTCGGGACCTTCGTCAGGCGGGTGGGCATCTCGGCCAGCGGTCGCGTCTGCTCGATCGGACAGGGCAGCCGATCCGGCACCCTGAGCTGGGACATATCGGACCACGTCGCCCAATACGCGCCGTCGCGGTCCCGGCCGTAGGACGCGATCAGGAGCCGCTTGCGCAGGCTGCGGACCTGGTTGTCGATGAGCTTCATGACCCGCAGAGGCTGTCGGATCCAGTCGGTGTCGATGTCCGGCGTCTCGGCCATCCGTCCGCCGCCGTCGCTCGCGTAGATCGTGTGGCATCGCTTGAAGACCGTCTCGAGACCGAGGTTGTCGTAGACACCGCCATCGGCCAGCAGCACGCGGCGCTGGAAGGCCGGCGTCTCGAGGTCCTTGCCCGAGCCGGGCGTGAACGCGCCCTCCGGAAGGTCGAGCCGAACCGGCGAGAAGAACGGCGGGAACGCGGCGGACGCGGCCACCGCCACAGCGATCGGGAACGTCGGCTCCTTGATCTGGCCGACCTTCCAGTCCCAGGTGTACGGCTGGCTGAAGCGCCAGAGCGCACCCGATTGCAGGTTCGTCGCGTTGATGACGAACCGCGGGCCCTGGCCTTCGTGGGGCAGGTCCTGCAGCGTCGCGTCCCCATAGAGCTTGTCGTGCAGGATCCTGGTGAACGCCGAGGCCGCGGTGACACCTGGGAGCAGGGCGCCCCTGATGCCGGCCGGGACATCCACGGGCACCGACGCGAAGTCCATGATCGGTCGTTCGAGCTGGTCCTCGAAGTTCGTGGCGACACCCGTGGCATCGAACGCCAGGCTCTTCCAGCGGATGCCGAGGAGGCCGGAGACGATCGAGCCACCCGATACGCTGGAGATGCGGTCGAGGCGAGACAACAGGCCCAGCTCGTTCATCCGCCGCAACGCCCCGACGTGGAACAGCATCGCCCGCGAGCCACCGCCCGACAGGCACAGGCCCGATGTGCCCACGGGAGGCTGGTCCGCCTGTTCGCCGGGCGTGAACTGGACCGGCCATGTCGCGGCTTCGCCCTCGACCTGGGGGTCGTGCGAGCCGGGCGGTGTCGCGTCGGCGACCATGGGTTTCCCCTCCCAACAGCGCGTGATGGCGGCATTCGAGTCGGTCAGTCTCTCGCCTCGTCGTCGACGGGCGCCACTCGACCGGCGGTCGCCTCCCACCTTAACGCGCTCTTCACAGCGTCAGCGGCATCCTGACCAGGTCAACCCCGCGCTCACCGCGGGACACCCGAAGAAAGGAGAACGTCTTGCGGAACCACCGTCGACGTCTCATCACCGGTCTGCTCACGATCAGTGCGCTCGGGGCCGGCCTGCTCGTCCCGGCCGCCACGCTTGCCGCGCCACCGGCACCGGCGGCGGCGACCGCCTGTGCGGACACCCATTGGCCGGCCTCGGTCCAGGGGCGGCCCAGCAGGCTCCACGCGGGCGCTCGCGGCGGCGACTACATCTGGCACGACGCCAAGGGCTGGCACCTGCGGGTCACCCACGCCGGCGCGAGGAAGGTCGTGTTCACCGGCAGGATCGTGTCCAGCGCGCCCATGACCGTGACACCGGTCCGCCTGGAGAACGCCGACGGGATCACGCTGAGCGCCGACAAGCTGACGCTCACATACCGCTTCCGCAACTACGGCAAGATCGACGGCTTCGATGTCAAGACGGCCTGTGCCCAGCGCCTGTCGATCATGGGGGCGATGGCCGGCAAGAAGCTCCCGACCGGCCGGATCTGGCTCGGCCGCCACGGCCGCCATCCACTTGAGAACCGGTTCGTGATCGTCAAGATCCGATAGGGGGTCAGTCCGGGGTTCAGGGCGGCGGTCGGCGACGACCGCCGCCCATTCCTTGCCCGGCGTGGATCCGCCACGCCCCGTGCCGCTCGGCTAGCCTCGGAACTCCAGGCCGACCGACCCCGTCGCCCGCAGCCGACCGTCAATCGAGAGGTCGGCCGACAGCGACTGTTCGATCCCGTCCCCGACCTCGTTGAACGACGCGAGCGGCGCCGAGCACTCGATCGTGTGGCGTCGACCGTCGGCACGGAGGCTGCTGATGCGCACGGCATGGTCGTTCCGGGTCACCTTGATCGCACCGGTCAGCGGCTCGACCGTCTCGTCCACCTTGCCGTTCTCCGACAGCCAGACGTAACCCGCCGGCACGTGCAGCGGGCCACCCCACAGGCGGCTCGAGACCAGCAGCGCCTCGAGATGCGCGTCGGGGTCGTCGTCGAAGCCCGACGCGGAGATCCAAGTCCAGCGGTCCGGCAGCCGACGGCCCCAGTAGTGGGCGACCATGCCGGCGCCATCGAGCTTGATGGTCCGCGCCCCGAGGCGAAGCAGGCCGCGCAGGTAGACATCCGGGCTCGCGACCAGCTCCATGTCGAACGGATGGAGCGGACCGAACCAGTCCGGCCGCGGCGCCAACCGCGCGGCGCCCAGGTCCCAGCGGACCTGCCAGCGAACGTCGCCGGCCGAACCGGCCGAACCGCTCGCGTCCAGGTGCGAGTCGCCGATCCGGATGCCCTCGGCGTCGCCGGACCATTCGGTCGAGGATTCACGGATGACCGGGCAAACGCCCGGGCGCCAGGTGCTCACACGGACTTCGGCGACGCCCGTCTCCCGACGCACGACGAAATCGACGATCGCTCCGCCCTCGGGCGTCCTGACCTTCCAGAACCAGTATTCCAGCGGCGAATCGCGCGCGGCGAGGTCGTCCATCGCCTGGAGTCTGCCCCACCAACCTGACGCGCCCCATTACAGGGAATCGTTGGAAACCGCGCGTTCGCGCCGACGGCGCGACCGGTCGGGGCGCATTCAGTCATGCCAGAATCCGCCGGTGCCAGGCTACGGCTTCAACTTCCAGTGGATCTACGGCGACGATGCGGCCGGGCCGACGCCCGGCCGACGAGCGGGCCCTCGACTTCCTCGCCTCGCAGGGCTTCGACTTCGTCCGGATCCCCGCGAACTACCGGACCTGGACGCGCGACTTCGACTACCTCCATCCGGACGTGTCCGTCTTCGAGTCGCTCGATGGCTACCTCGAGGCGTGCCGGTCGCGTCGGCATCCACCTGTCGCTGAACCTGCACCGTGCGCCCGGGTACTGCATCAACCGGAACGACCTCGAGAAGCACAACCTGTGGCTCGATGCCGAGGCGCAGGACGCGTTCGTCTTCCTGTGGGAGGGATTCGCCCGTCGCTACCTGCGGTGTCCCCGCTGACGGTGCTGAGCTTCGATCTCGTCAACGAGCCGCCGCCGCTCGGGATGTACGGCTTCACCCGCGAGAACCACGCGCGGTCATCCGGCGGACGGTCGAGGCCATCCGGGCCATCGATCCCGGCCGCCCGATCGTCATCGACGGGCTCGACGGCGGGAACCTGGCGATGCCCGAGCTGGCCGACATCGGGGTCACCCACTCCGGTCGCGGCTACCAGCCATATCCGGTCTCGCACTGGGGCGCAGAGTGGTGGGATGGCTGGAAGGCCGGCGACGAGCCGCGCTATCCGGGCGTCCTCTACGAGGGCCGGCGCTGGGACCGCGACGCGCTTCGCGCCGTGTACGAGCCGTGGCGTGCCGTCGAGCGGATGGGCGCCCCGATCCACATCGGGGAGTTCGGCTGCTACCGCCACACGCCCAACGACGACGCGCTCCGCTGGTTCACCGACCTGTTCGGGCTGTTCCGCGAGTATGGCTGGGGCTACGCCCTGTGGCAGTTCGAGGGCCCGTTCGGGATCATCGGTCACGGCCGGCACCGGCGCGCGGATCGAGCGACGAGACGGCTACGACGTCGACGTCGACCTGCTCGAGCTGATGCTGCTCATCACGAGTCGACTGAGAGGGATCATGCCGCAGTTCGACCTGCCGCTCGACGAGATGCGGCGCGTACACGCCGGACCTCGCGGTGCCGGACGACCTGTGGCCGTTCTGGGACCGGACCCTGGCCGAGGTGAGAGGCGACCGACCTCGTCGCGACCGCGACGCCGCGTCGACACCGGGCTGACGCTCGTCTAGACGTTCGACGTCGGCTTCAGCGGGTTCGGCGGGACCACCGTCAAGGGCTGGCTGCACCTGCCGGCCGGGGCGACCGGCCCGCTGCCCGCGGTCGTCGAGTTCGTCGGCTACGGCGGCGGGCGGGGCCTGCCGCACGAGCGGGTCGCTGTGGGCCACGGCCGGCTACGCCCACTTCGTGATGGACACGCGCGGCCAGGGCTCGACCTGGTCCGTCGGCGCGACGCCCGATCCGGACCCGACCGGGCGCCCCGTTCCATCCCGGGCTTCATGACCCGCGGCATCCTGGACCCGGACGGACTACTACTACCGGCGGGTCTTCGTCGATGGCGTTCGGGCGGTCGAGGCCGTCCGCGGCCACCCGGCCGTCGACCGGGACCGCGTGGCCGTCACCGGCGGCAGCCAGGGCGGCGGCATCAGCCTGGCCGTCGCGGCGCTCGTGCCGGACGTCGCGGCGGCGATGCCCGACGTCCCGTTCCTGAGCGACTTCCCGCGCGCGATCACGCTGATCGACACGGATCCGTACGCGGAGATCGCTCGCTACCTGAAGGCGCACCGCGACCACGTCGAGGCGGTCCACCGGACGCTCGCCTACTTCGACGGGGCGATCCTCGGTCGCCGGGCGACGGCGCCGGCGCTGTTCTCGGTCGGCCTGATGGACGAGATCACGCCGCCGTCGACGGTCTTCGCGGCCTACAACCACTACGGCGGTCCGAAGGAGATCGTCGAGTACCCGTTCAACGACCACGAAGGCGGCCAGGGCTTCCACGACGTCGCCAAGATGCGCTGGCTGGCCGAGCGCCGTTCGGACGCTGACGGCCGACTCGCGCCGACGCCGCTACTTCGTCGCGCCCCTCGTGAAGCCGTTGTAGATGTAGCGCTGGAGCGCGAGGAAGACGATCGAGCGTCGGGATGATCGTGATGATGACCCCGGCCGAGATGACCTCCCACTTCTCCTGGAAGGGCCCGAGGAACCGGAACAGCGAGGTCGCGACCGACGCCGAGGTCGGGCGAGGGCATGTACAGGAACGGGATGTAGAACTCGTTGTAGATCGCGACGCCCTTGATGATCACGACCGTGACGATCGCCGGCACGAGCAGCGGCAGGATGATCGAGCGGTAGATCCGTCAAGTGTCCGGCTCCCTCGAGGGCGCCGCCTCGTCGAGCGCCTTCGGGATGCCGCGCATGAACTGGATGAAGATGTAGATCGAGACGATGTCGGTCCCGACGAACAGGGCGATCGCCGACCCACCGCGTGTTGAACAGGTCAAGGGCGTTGACCACCTGGAACGTCGCCACCTGGGCCGTCACCGCCGGGACGATCGCGGCGAACAGGAACAGGAAGACGACGATCCGCCGGCCGCGGAACTCGAACCGGTCGATCGCGTAGGCCGCCATCGAGCCGATGAGGATCGTCCCGACGACCGAGATGAACAGGATGAACGTCGTGTTGACGAACGCCTGGAGCATGCCGCCGCGGACGAACGCCGTCACGTAGTTGTCGAGGTTGAGCCAGTTCGCCGGCAGGTCGAGCGACCTCGCCGCCGTTGAGCTCCGGGCCGGTCTTGAGCGAGGCCATGAAGATGACGACGAGCGGGACGAGCGCGATGAGGCAGCGCGAGGAACAGCGACCCGTAGGTCAGCGCGGTCTTGACCCGGTCGCCGAGACGCTGGTCGCGCGGCATCAGATCAGCTCCGCCTTCTCGTCGGGCACGATCCGTCGCTGGATCCAGGTGACGACCAGGATCAACACGAGCAGGACCACGGCCATCGCCGAGGCGAGCCCGAACTTCTGGTGCTGGAAGGCCGTCTGGACGGTCTGGATGACGAACGTCGCGCTGCCGTTCGCGCCGCGCAGCATCACGTACGGGATCTCGAAGACGCGACAGCGAGCCGGCGATCGGCGAGGATGAAGCTGAGGCTGATGACCGGCCGGATCCCGGGCACGATGAGGTACCGGAACGAGCTGCCAGCGGCTGGCGCCGTCGATCTCCGCGGACTCGATGGTCTCCGACGGGATCGACTGGATCGCCCCGAGGAACAGGACGAAGTTGAGGCCCATGTAGCGCCAGACCGACACGCTGGCGAGCGAGTAGTTGACGTAGTCGCGATCACCGAGCCAGAGCGGCGTGTCGCCGAGACCGGCCGACGGCCAGGAGGCTGTCGAGCACGCCGTCCGGCCGGAAGACGTACAGGAAGATGAACGAGATCGCCACCCCGTTGATGAGATACGGGAAGAAGATGATGCCCTTGAAGAGGTTCCGGAACCGGATCTTGAAGCTGAGCATCGTCGCGAGGTAGAGCGCGATCGCCATCTGCACGAAGGCGCCGACGAAGTAGTAGAGGCTGACGAAGAAGACGCCGAAGAGCTCCGGCCGGGTGAAGACCTCGACGTAGTTGTCGAGCCCGATGAACTCCTTCGTCGGGCTCAGCCCGTCCCACTTGACGAAGCTGTACGAGATCATGTTCGCGATCGGGACGTACGTGAACACGATCAGCAACAGCGAGCGGGATGAGCAGGAACAGGTAGGGCGTGAGCCGGCTGGCTCGCCGGTCCTTGCCACCGATCCGGGCCGTCGCGGCGGTCTCCGACGCGCGTCGCGCCGGCGATGCCCGGCGTCGTGGACACGTCCTTCACCGGCACGTCCTTCCAACTGCCAAGCGTCATCGCGGCACGTCCATGGTGGACGATCGCCGGACCACCGACGGGGCCGTCAGAGCCCCGCCGACGATCCGGCGGATCGAGATCACACGATGGGGACGATCGAGGGGATCGCCCTGGACGAGCCTAGCCTCCGAGCTCGGTCTTGGCCTTGGCCCACGTCGCGTTGAGGTCCGAGAAGACCTTGTCCATGCCCTTGTCGGTCTGGCCGCGCGCGTCGTCGACCAGCGCCTGGCGGTAGACGTTGCCCCAGAGGTCGATCTCGGCCTCCTTGGCGATGTTGTCGCGCAGGCCCTCCTCGCCGGCGGGCGGAGGATTCTCCGCGAAGAGGTTGACGCCGGCCGCCTCGAATGCCTTGAACCAGTCGGGGGCCGCGCCGGTCAGCGACGTCGGGATCCCGTTCTCGTTGGCGGCGTAGCCGGACTCGTCGATGAAGAAGTTCACCCAGGCGTGGGCGGCTTCCTTGCACTGCGTGTTCTTGTTGATGGCGAGCCGGAGGTCGCCGCCGGTCGTCGACTGGAACTTGCCGTCGACCTGGTTCGGGAACGGCATGTAGCCGATGTTCGCCGGGTCGGCGCCGGCCGTCTTGGCCACGCCCTGCATCTGGCTGATGGCCCACGAGCCCAGCGGCATGACGCCGATCTTGCCCGTGGCGACCAGCTGCTTGGACGGCTCCCAGTCCGTCGTCGTCGGGTCCTTCTCGTTGAGGCCCGCCTTGACGACGTCGTACAGAAGCTTGTCGACGACGTACTGGCCCTTGCCCGCATCCCACGGGGCAGCGTCGTGGGCCATCTTGGAGGAGAAGTCCGGGTCGCCGACGGCGATGAGCCGTGTAGGGCTGCCACTGCGACATCGGCCAGCCCGCCGCGTAGTTCGTGTACAGCGGATCGACGCCCGGGACCTTGTCCTTGATGGCCTGGAGGTCGGCCAGGAACTCGTCGGTCGTCTTCGGCCAGCTCGGTGATGCCGGCCTGCTCGAAGACCGCCTTGTTGTAGAGGAACCCGTTGCCGTTGCCATTGATGGCGATGCCGTAGACGGTGCCCTCGAAGTTGCCGCTCTCCTCGATGAACCGGTACTTGGTCTTGAGGTCGGCGACGGTGCCGAGCGGCTCGAAGAAGTTCGGGTACTCGCTCGCGGTGACGCCGTTCGGGATGACCAGCACGTCGCCGTACTCGGTCGTGTTCATCCGGGTGCGGACGTCCGTGTGGTAGTCACGGATCGACTCGACCGAGACCTCCTTGATGCCTGGGTACTTGGCCTTGAATGGGGCGACGTAGAGCTTGTCCCAGTCGCCGCTCTCGGCAAGGTCGGTCCGGTGGTTGAGGATGGTGAACTTGTCGCACGTGACGGCCGCCTCGCTCGGTGCCGACGGACGGAGCGGCCGCGCTGGCGGACGCCGCGGGGGCCTGGGACGGCCGCAGCCGACGCCGTCGCGGCGCCGCCGCTGCCGCAGGCGACCAACGAGAGGCTGAGCAAGAAGACGGCCAGGATCGCCGTGAGTCGCTTTCGCATGCTTCTCTCCGAGTGTTGGGCGCCGAGGTCATGCCTCGACGGACCGCGGCCGGCGACGACCCGAGCAAGACGGCCCGGGCACGCCGCATCAACGCTTGGCTGATCGAGCCAGGGACTCCTCCTCCTCGTCCTCGTCCTTACGTCGCCGGTGGATCGAGGTGGCTGCGCAGGCACCGACCGCCGGACTCCTCCTCCGGGAAGCGGATTGCACGCTACGCCGGGTTCCCATCCGGTGTCAAGTGGATTTCAGTTAGGTTCTAACTAAATCATCAGTTGACATCACAGGTGGAACTGGTAGAATGCGGCGCGCCGTTGCCGTCGACACATCGCACGATGGACGCGGCCGTGCATCGGGAGCCGACTGCATGAACGACCGACCGATACGGAGTGATCGATGACGACGGTGCTCGGGCCGGCGACCGGGGTCGAGCGGTCGGCCGATGGTGCCGCGCTCCCGTGGGAGGACCGGCGCCAGGGCTCGCTCGACGTCGTCTGGCGGTCCAGCCTGAACCCCGTCATCCCGCGCGACCTCCTGCCGCGATCGAACAGCATCTTCAACTCGGCGGTCGTGCGCGTCGGCGACGCCTTCGCCGGCGTCTTCCGGGTCGACGACCGCTCGCGCGAGATGAACCTGCACGCCGGCCGCAGCGCCGACGGCATCCACTGGGACATCGATCCCGAGCCGATCGTCTTCCGGCCGACCGACGGCCGCGTGGCCGAGATCCAGGACGACTTCCAGCACGCCTACGACCCGCGGGTCACCTGGCTCGAGGACCGCTGGTACATCAGCTGGTGCAACGGCTATCACGGACCGACGATCGGCATCGGCTACACGTTCGACTTCCAGACCTTCCACCAGCTCGACAACGCGTTCCTGCCGTTCAACCGCAACGGCGTGCTCTTCCCGCGCCGGATCGGCGACCGCTACGCGATGCTGAGCCGGCCGAGCGACAACGGGCACACGCCGTTCGGCGACATCTTCTACTCGGAGAGCCCGGACCTCGTCCACTGGGGCCGGCACCGTCACGTGATGGCGCCGGAGCCCTGGACGCTGGCAGTCGACGAAGATCGGCGCCGGTCCGACGCCGATCGAGACCGCCCGAGGGCTGGCTGCTGATCTACCACGGCGTCCTGACGTCCTGCAACGGCTTCGTCTACTCGATGGGCGCCGCGCTGCTCGATCTCGACGAGCCGTGGAAGGTCATCGCCCGCGGCCGGGACTACCTGCTCTCGCCGCAGGTGTCGTACGAGCAGGTCGGCGACGTCCCGAACGTCGTCTTCCCGTGCGCCGCGCTCGTCGACGAGGCGACGGACCGGATCACGATCTACTACGGGGCGGCCGACACGGTCACGTGCCTGGCCCACGGTTACCTCTCGGAGATCCTCGCGTCCATCCGCGCCTGAGGTCCGAGCCGCGGGACCGTCAGGAGCGGACGGCCTCGCCCGTCGTCGCGGCGAGCGTCTCGATCGTGCGGACCGAGCCGCGCTCGACGAGCCGCGGCCGGATGAGCGCCTGGACGACCGCGGCCTGCGCGAACTCGAGGCGATGGAGCAGCATCGTCACCGCCAGCCGGCCCATGCCGAGCTTGTCGACGGCCATCGTCGTGAGCTGCGGCGAGACGAAGCGGGCGAGGTCGATGTCGTCGTAGCCGACGACCGAGAGGGCGCCCGGCACGTCGATGCCGGCCCGTTGCGCCCCCTGGATGAGGGCCACGGCGATCGCGTCGTTGCGAGCAGAACGCCGCCGTCACCTCGGGATGGGCCCGCAGGAACTGGAGCGCCGCGGCCGCGGCGGCCTCGGGCGGCACGTGCGGGCACGTCGACGTAGCGCGGCGTGAGCTCCGCCTCGGCCATCGCCTGCTCGTAGCCGCGGCGACGCTGCAGGATGCTCGGGAAGGAGTCCGGCTGGCTGCCGACCAGCACGATCTCGCGATGGCCGCGGCCGATGAGGTGCTCCATCGCCGCGCGGGCCCCGCCGACGTTGTCGCTGACGACCGAGTCGAAGGCCACGTCCTCCGCGTACGCGTCGACCAGGATCGCCGGCGGCCCGTCCTCGAGGATCGCCGTCGTGCCGTGGCTCAGGTGCGCGCCGACGACGATGAGGCCGTCGGTCGATCGCTCGGTGACGAGCCGTGGGACCTCGAGCGGGTAGTACTGGTCGTCGACCGGCATCGCGGCGAACAGCAGATCGACCTCGCGGATCCGGCAGATCTCCTCGATGCCGGTCATGACCGGGCGCGTAGAAGCGGTTGATCTCCGGGGCGTCCCCGTGCGGCGCCTTGATGATCAGCCCGACCGTCACCTGGCGGGCCCGGCGGCCCGATGAGCGCGTGACGCCGCGATACCCCAGGCGCCGAGCCGTCTCGACGACGCGATCGCGGGTCTCGCGACTGACGCCGGGCTCGCCGCGGATCGGCGAGCGAGACCGCCGCCGGCGACACGCCCGCTTCGCGTGCGACGTCGGCGAGGGTCACGCGCTTGCGGCTGTCGCGCGCGTCGTCTTCAGCCATCCGCCCTCGCATCCACGCTGCTCGACACTATCAGTCCGGGTACGCGGCCCGTCAACGAGATGCCGCCTTGAAGGCCAGCAACGTCGACGTCCTGACATCAGTGTAGCGAGCTGATGTTTTACTTGACGCATCAGTGTTTCAACGGGTACCGTCGAGGGGACGGCCGATGCGGCCTCCGGGGCAGCTGCGATCTCCTCCTGCGGCTGCCCCATCCC